>NZ_JAWNEB010000001.1:0-1670710 GCF_034107265.1 Enterobacter sp. 168J2
CGAGGCGGTGGGGGGATAGATGTGAGTATGAATGTCTGTTTTGTGCCAGGAGCAGACATTGATAAAAAAGTTCGAAAGAGAGCACGTCATGATCCTATTGGCTCATAACAGATTAAAGTTCAATGTTGAGATGAGTTTAACGGAGATGTATCTTTAAGTAATGTAGTTAAATTAGTCAACAATATCAGTTGGTTAGGTGTGGTTTGTTAAATATAAGATTAGAGAATCTAAAAATAGTTTCATAAGAATCAGTGAGAAATGCTATAAGAAACTTTGCCGTCTATGATTGAAACGAACTATTTCAGAGCATAATAATGTTACGGAGGGTGGCTTGTGGGAAATGTTCAATTACCTAAAGATGCTTTACAGAGGGTACAGCTTGGCCAGTCCTTTGCCGAGTATGACATTATTAGGAAATCAACGGAGCTTTTTGTATCAACTCCCGCGACACTAGCTGCATTAAACGTAGATAATACTAGTTGTTTTTTCATTGGAAGACGTGGTGCAGGTAAAACGGCAATTACAATTGAAGTTGAGAGGCGGATATCTAAATCTATTACCATAGTTCCTCAAATTTTTGATTTGCTAAGACTGCCTTTACAACATGAAGAGTTCCTTGATACTCGCCAACGGCCGTTCAAATCATTGATGCATTCAATGGAAAGAGCATTAATTGATGAAGTAATAAAAGCATGGAATGAAAAATTAGGATTCGATTTCTCTAAGGCCCCTGAGTCTATACGAAAAGAAAGAAGTCTTATTGAGGATTGTGACTTTGACCAGCGAGTACTAAATTTAGTTGAGGAAATTTTTGAGGCCTACACTAAAGAAAATGAAAAACTATGGTTGCGACAAATAAATAGGAGTAAAAAATTAATCCAAGAAGTTAATAGTTTAGAACTCAATGCTAATCATAATTTTATTCTTTTGATTGATAGACTTGATGAATCATGGGATGGTTCGGACTCAGCTATAATATGTCTAATGGCTTTGATGCATGCCACAGTTAGGTTAATAGCATCTACGCCTTATGTTAAGCCATATGTGTTCATTAGAGAGAATATTTACGATCGCATTCGTGCACGTGATAACGAATTTTCAAGATTAGAAACATCAGTTGTTTTTCTTGAGTGGACAACTGAAAAGCTTACAGAACTTGTTGAGAGAAGACTTGTGAGACCTTTCACAGCCAAACCTAAATTAGGAGGGGAAGCGTGGGGACATTTTTTTGATGGTGATAAAGACAAAAGTATAGAGCGGGTTATGCAGATCTGTCAGCATCGTCCTAGAGATGTATTAATGCTTACAAGTTATTCAATTGATTCAGCAATAAGCCGTAATAATAAAACAATCACTGAAGATGATTTGGTCTATGCTGCGAAAAGATATAGTACCAGCCGACTTAAGGATTTAGGCGATGAATATGCTGAGAATTATCCAAATATTAGTTTGGTAATAGAGTATTTCTTTGGTCTTGGCAATGAGTTTACATTGGTCGCCATAGAGGATTTTATTCAGAAACTTTTAGTTAATGATGCTATTTCTAAATATTGTAAATCATGGTTCTACGACTTTTCGACCCCATTTAGGTTCATAGAATTACTTTATGGTATTGGTTTTTTAGGTATTAGGCGTAAAAATACAATTGAATATAAAGATTCGGGTAAAGACTCTAATTCAAAACCTTCCTTTGAACACTCATCTACCTTTTACATCCATCCAACTTATCATCAGGCTTTAAATTTAAGGGCTGTTTTGTTAAATGATTTGAAAGAACAAACAACATTAAGAAACGAAGGTGTATTAGAAGATTTACCAGATAGTTTTAAACTTGATGAGTATAAAATGGCCTTAGAAGATACATTGGATAAGCTGAAGGCCTTGCCAACAGGAAAGGAGTCGGCCAAAGATTTTGAAGATATTGTAGGCAATGTTATTCGTTTGTGTTTCTTCAGAACATTGACCAATGTTCAACCTCAGGCTCGTTCTCACGATAACACCTCCGTTAGAGACTGGGTAGCTTCAAATAGAGCATCGGATGGCTTTTGGGAAGTAATTAGGGCCAAATATGGAGCAACTCAGATTGTCTGGGAGTGTAAAAATTACACAGATTTGAGCGCGGATGATTTTCATCAGCTGGGATATTACTTGAATGATACATTCGGACATTTTGGTATTATTGTTTACAGAGGTGATGAGCTAAAATCACAATATTTCAGACATATTTCTAATATTGCCAATAGAAATAAAAGTGGTTTGATTCTAATCTTAAATACTAAAGATTTAGAAGTATTTTTAAGACAGGCGATAAAAGGAACTTTTAAAGAGTCTCACTTGCAAGACAAGTATGATTATATGGTAAGGCAAATATCTTAAGTCTTGTGGGTGAATGATTAAAAGCTTATTAAATCGAATGTTTTTTTTGTGTGTAAAAATACATTATCAGGATTGAACTGATGCTCTCAACTTAATCATAAGTTTAAAGTATTTTTTCTTTGGATGCTTCATGTCTGCTTATCGATCTTTGCAGACATTCAACGTTAGCGTAAGGCCGAAATCCCGCTTCTTACCCAGCAGAACCCCGGCCTCCCATCACTCGCCTCAGTGCGCCTGGATATAAGGCTCCTTCACAAACTCCGCCAGCAGCCAGACCATATCATGCAGCAGCCCGGTGAGTTCTTTCGCCACGCTCGCAGGCAACGTCCCGCCCATTACTGCCAGCGTTAACGCCACGGCATAATCCACCTGCAACGCCGTCTCTTGCCAGCAGTCCGGCACACAGGAAGCGGTCTTTTCCCCCGCAATCAGCTGTTCAACCAGATACGGCGGGAGTTCAGCATCGCAGCATTCCCGCAGCCGCTTCAGCGCAGCCAGCAATCGCTTACAGAGGGTGGCAAACGTCACCACGTCGTCAGTTTCCAGTAGTACACTCACATAGGCGGTGCAGGCGTCGGCCAGTTCAAAAAGATCTGCGGAATCGGGAATTGAAGTGTTAACAAGATGATGAACAGCACTTTCCTCAGAAAGCGCGTATGTAAATCCAGGGGTAGTCGCCATTTAGCATCCTCTTTGTTCAAAAAATGTCATGTTATGCTAACGGGTTCCTACGCCCGGTTACGGATGTGCCGCAACGCAGGCACTTTACGACCGCGAAGAAGGGATGAAAAGGGATGCCCCTGAATTACATAAGGTTACTTGCAGGTTTGCGAGGAGTCTTCCAAAAAGCCCTGACATCAATATCTTTCCAAATGCCACTCCATGCGTTTATGGTGTTACTTCCCCCTCTACCGTTATCAGGTTGCACATATGCCGAGCGCCAGCGAGAGCAAAGACTGGGTCAAATTTGCGCAAACGCCAGGGAAAATAGAGCGCATTGAGGCGTACTTTAGCGGACATGGCTATGAGCCACATCGGCATGACACCTACGCGATAGGCAGAACCTTGTCCGGGGTGCAGAGCTTTCACTATCGGGGCAGTCAACAACACAGCCTTCCTGGCGGGACGATGGTTCTGCACCCCGATGAAATGCATGACGGAGAAGCGGGGACGATTGAAGGTTTTCAGTATCGGATGCTGTATATCGATCCCGCGTTAATTCAGAAAATCCTGGGCGGAAAACCGCTGCCGTTTATTCCCGGCGGGATCTCATCCGATCCCCGGCTTTTTGCGGCGACCGAATCCTTGCTAAAAGCACCAGAAGAACCTGTCGATACGCTGGAAGAAGAGGATGCGCTTTACGATCTGGCCAACACGCTGGCCATGGTGGGAGGACAACGCTTTCGTCGATGCGCATTCGATTATCGTCGCGCAGAGCGTGCACGCGAGTATATTCAAACAGAATTCAGCCAGGACATTACGCTCGACACGCTATCCGAGGTCAGCGGCAGGGATCGCTGGAGCCTGAGTCGGGATTTTCGTGCACTTTACGGAACAAGCCCGTATCGCTATGTGACGATGCGGCGTCTTGAATATTGCCGACGTTTGATTGAAAAAGGCCTGTCTCTTGCTGAAGCGGCCGTTGAGGCCGGGTTTTCCGACCAAAGCCATATGACTCGCCAGTTTATCAAAACGCTTGGGATCTCGCCGGGACGCTGGCAGAAAATCATCCAAAACAGCCGCGCCTGAGCTGCACGATCGTTCAAGACTGGCGCAATGGCTTAACTCTATTCTGGACACTTCTCAACCATAGGGAGTGTCACCATGTATCAACCCGTTAATCTGGAAAATAAATTTTCCCTCTTCGACGCGCGCTGGCAGCCGAAGGTCATCGCTCAGATGAATGACTACCAGTTTAAGATTGTCAAAATAGAGGGAGATTTTATATGGCACGCGCATCCTGAAACCGATGAAGCATTTATCGTGGTCGAGGGCGTGCTACGTATTGATTTTCGTGACGGACACGTGCTCGTTAATCCGGGAGAGCTGTACGTTGTGCCAAAAGGCGTTGAGCACAAAACCTCTGCTGAGGGTATTGTGAAAATGATGATGATAGAACCTTGCGGGGTCCTGAATACCGGACACGAAGGCGGGGATCGCACCGCAGAGAACGATGTCTGGATTTGACGCCGGAAGCTGACTTGCCGGGTGGCGGCTACGCCTTACCCGGCCTACAAAAACCACCAACCAAACCGGCCGTCACCCCTCGCTCATCATCCCCAAAAACCGCTTCACCGTCCGCGAGCGTTCAAACCGCCGCCAGCAGAGCGCGATATCGGTGTAGAGCTCCGGCGAGTTCAGCGCATGATAGGTGACATTCGGCGGTGAAATGGCCGCCATGGATTTCGGCACCAGGGCAAACCCGCCGCCCGCGGAAACCATGCTCAGGGAGGAGGAGAGCTGCGACGACTGCAGCGCGTGCTGCACGTCAATCCCGGCCCGCTCGCAGCAGCCGTGCACCCGGTCGTACAGGCCCGGCGCGACCTCCTGCGGGAACAGCACCACCGGCGTATCCCGAAGCTGATCTAACGCCAGCGAACCGCACGCCGCCAGCGGATGATCGCGATGCAGCGCCACCACCATCGGCTCCCGGTCGAGGATTTTTATTTCGAACATCTTGCTGCTCTCGCAGGGCAGGCGCACGAAAGCGATATCCAGCTCACCTTCCGCCAGCATCGTCGTCAGCGACGACATATTGGCTTCCACCTGGTGAACCTGCACCGCCATGTTCTGCACCTGAAACTGGCGAATCAGCGCGAAAATTTTGGGGTGGAAAGCGTCGGAGCTGGTGATGCCAATCGACAGGTTGCCGTTCAGCCCGCGCGCGATGCCGCGGGCTTTCTCCAGCGCGGCATCGCTCAGCGCCAGGATTTTACAGGCGTCCTCGTAGAATGCCTCTCCCGCTTCGGTCAGCTCCACGCCACGCGTCAGGCGCCTGAACAGCGGCGTGCCCACTTCCTCTTCGAGCCGTTTGATCTGCTGACTCAGAGGAGGCTGTGAAATACCCAGCGCTTCGGCCGCCCGGGTGAAGTGTCGCTCGCGTGCAACCGCGACAAAATACCGCAGATAACGAAGTTCCATATCTAAAACGTCTCAAACCAGCATGGTTTCTATATTGGAACTCTCTGCTGAATCGGGTCAACATTTATTTAACCTTTCTAAATAAAGTTGAAGAGGACGAGCACGATGATGCATTCATCTGCCTGCGACTGTGAGGCGAGTTTGTGCGAGACCCTGCGCGGGTTCTCCGCCCAGCATCCTGACAGCGTGATCTACCAGACATCGCTAATGAGCGCCCTGCTAAGCGGCGTGTACGAAGGGGAGACGACGATCGCCGACCTGCTGGCACACGGTGATTTTGGTCTCGGCACCTTTAACGAGCTGGATGGCGAAATGATTGCCTTCAGCAGCCAGGTGTACCAGCTGCGCGCCGACGGCAGCGCCCGGGCCGCGAAGCCGGAGCAGAAAACGCCGTTCGCGGTGATGACCTGGTTCCAGCCGCAGTACCGCAAAACCTTCGATGCGCCGGTCAGCCGCCAGCAGATCCACGACGTCATCGACCAGCAGATCCCCTCCGACAACCTGTTCTGCGCGCTGCGCATTGACGGCAATTTCCGCCACGCCCACACCCGCACGGTGCCGCGACAGAAGCCGCCGTACCGGGCGATGACCGACGTGCTGGACGACCAGCCGGTGTTCCGCTTTAACCAGCGCGAAGGGGTGCTGGTCGGGTTCCGCACGCCGCAGCACATGCAGGGCATTAACGTGGCCGGGTATCACGAGCATTTTATCACCGACGACCGCCAGGGCGGGGGACATCTGCTCGACTACCAGCTGGAGAGCGGCGTGCTCACCTTCGGTGAAATTCACAAGCTGATGATTGACCTGCCCGCCGACAGCGCGTTTTTACAGGCCAACCTGCACCCCAGCAACCTTGATGCGGCTATCCGCGCCGTCGAAAACTAACAGGAGTACTACCGTGAACAGTGAGAAACAGTCACGTCAGTGGGCGCACGGCGCCGATATGGTTGTCGGCCAGCTGGAAGCGCAGGGCGTGAAGCAGGTGTTCGGCATACCGGGGGCGAAAATCGACAAGGTGTTTGATTCCCTGCTGGACTCCTCCATCGAGATTATTCCGGTGCGCCACGAGGCCAACGCGGCGTTTATGGCGGCGGCGGTGGGGCGGCTGACCGGCAAGGCCGGGGTGGCGCTGGTCACCTCCGGGCCGGGCTGTTCGAACCTGATCACCGGCATCGCCACCGCCAACAGCGAGGGTGACCCGGTGGTGGCGCTGGGCGGGGCGGTGAAGCGGGCGGATAAAGCCAAGCTGGTGCACCAGAGCATGGACACCGTCGCCATGTTCAGTCCGGTCACCAAATACGCCGTGGAGGTCAGTTCGCCGGACGCGATTGCCGAGGTGGTATCGAACGCGTTTCGCGCCGCCGAGCACGGCAGGCCGGGGGGCGCGTTCGTCAGCCTGCCGCAGGATATTGTCGACCAGCCCGCGACGGGCGCGATTTTGCCCGCCAGCGGCCCGGCGCTGATGGGCCCGGCGCCGGAGTCCGCGATTAACGACGTGGCGAAGCTTATCGAAAACGCCAAAAATCCGGTCATCTTGCTCGGCCTGATGGCCAGCCAGCCCGCGAACAGCGCCGCGCTGCGCAAGCTGCTGGAGAAAAGCCGCATCCCGGTCACCAGCACCTATCAGGCCGCCGGGGCGGTGAACCAGGAGCACTTTACCCGCTTTGCCGGACGCGTCGGCCTGTTCAACAACCAGGCGGGCGACCGGCTGCTGCATCTGGCGGACCTGATTATCTGCATCGGCTACAGCCCGGTGGAGTACGAGCCTTCTATGTGGAACAGCGGCGACGCGACGCTGGTGCACATTGATGTGCTGCCCGCCTATGAAGAGCGTAACTACGTGCCGGATCTGGAGCTGGTGGGGGACATCGCCGAAACGCTGAACCTGCTCGCTAACCGGATCGAACGTAAGCTGGAGCTGAGCCAGCGTGCGTCAGAGATCCTGGTCGATCGCCAGCATCAGCGCGATCTGCTCGACCGCCGCGGCGCCTCGCTCAACCAGTTCGCCCTGCACCCGCTGCGCATCGTGCGCGCCATGCAGGACATCGTGAACAGCGACGTGACGCTCACCGTCGATATGGGCAGCTTCCATATCTGGATCGCCCGCTACCTCTACAGCTTCCGCGCGCGTCAGGTGATGATCTCCAACGGTCAGCAGACCATGGGCGTCGCGCTGCCGTGGGCGATTGGCGCGTGGCTGGTCAACCCGGGCCGCAAGGTGGTGTCAGTCTCCGGTGACGGCGGTTTTTTACAGTCCAGCATGGAGCTGGAAACCGCGGTGCGCCTCAATGCCAACGTGCTGCACATCATCTGGGTGGATAACGCCTACAACATGGTGGCCATTCAGGAAGAGAAAAAATACCAGCGTCTTTCCGGCGTGGAGTTCGGCCCGGTCGACTTCAAAGCCTATGCCGACGCGTTCGGCGCCAAGGGCTTCGCCGTGGAGAGCGCCGAGGCGCTGGAGCCGACGCTTCGCGCGGCAATGGATGTCGACGGCCCGGCCGTGGTGGCTATTCCCGTCGACTACAGCGATAACCCGCTGCTGATGGGCCAGCTCCATCTCAGCCAGATTTTGTGAATCAATATAAGGACAGAGAAATGCAAAAAGTGGCTCTCGTAACAGGCTCAGGCCAGGGGATTGGTAAAGCGATTGCGCTTCGCCTGGTGAAAGACGGCTTTGCCGTCGCCATCGCCGACTATAACGTTGAGACGGCAAGAGCCGTTGCCGATGAAATCATCCGTAACGGCGGCAACGCCGTCGCCGTGAAGGTCGACGTTTCTGACCGCGAACAGGTATTTGCGGCGGTGGAGAAAGCGCGCACCGCGCTGGGTGGCTTCAACGTTATCGTTAACAACGCCGGGGTAGCGCCGTCTACGCCCATCGAAACCATCACGCCGGAGATTGTCGACAAGGTCTACAACATCAACGTGAAAGGGGTGATCTGGGGCATTCAGGCTGCCATCGACGCGTTTCGCAAAGAGGGGCACGGCGGGAAAATCATCAACGCCTGCTCCCAGGCGGGCCACACCGGCAACCCGGAGCTGGCGGTATACAGCTCCAGCAAGTTTGCGGTTCGCGGCCTGACCCAGACCGCCGCGCGAGACCTCGCGCCGCTGGGGATCACCGTGAACGCCTACTGCCCGGGCATCGTCAAAACGCCGATGTGGGCGGAAATCGACCGTCAGGTCTCCGAGGCGGCGGGTAAACCGCTCGGCTACGGGACCGAAACTTTTGCCAAACGCATTACGCTTGGCCGTCTGTCCGAGCCGGAAGATGTGGCCGCCTGTGTCTCATACCTGGCTGGCCCGGATTCCGACTACATGACCGGTCAGTCGCTCTTAATTGATGGTGGAATGGTGTTTAATTAAATTCTAATAAGCTCTGACATGAGTTTTCCCCTGCCTCCGTGCAGGGGCTTTTTTTTGTCTCCTCCGCCATTGTGCATTACACTGCGCGCTGCAAAACTTTAGTCATTACGATCTGACAGGCGGTAACAGCGATGAACGGTACAATCACAACGTGGTTTAAAGATAAAGGCTTCGGATTTATCAAAGATGAAAACGGCGACAACCGCTATTTTCATGTGATTAAGGTCGCGAACCCCGATCTGATTAAAAAAGACGCTGCGGTGACCTTCGAGCCGACCACCAACAACAAAGGCCTCTCCGCCTTCGCGGTGAAGGTGATCCCTGAAAGTAAGCACCTCTATATTGCGGGCGAGCGCGTGAAGCTCACCTCGATCAAATCCTTCGTGGTGTTCAGCGAAGAAGAGCCCGTTGATACCAAAATCGACAAAGAGAACGCGGTGCTGTCGGTGGGGCTGCTGATGAACAGCATCAAACCAAAATCCGACAAAAAGCCGGGCGAAATGCGTACGGTGAAGAAGCTGGCGATCACCACCTTCCAGAACACGACGATGATCTTTACCGAAGATGAAATCGATATCGACGCTACGGTTAAGCTGCTGAAGTAATCTTATGCCGGGCGGCGGTTCCGCCTGACCCGGCCTGCAAATCCTCCCTTTTCGCCCGCTTTTTAACCTGCTATAACAAACTCCTTACCTTTCAGGGAGTCATCGCCGTGCCCGAAATCAATCAACATGGTCAAACCGTTAACGATATCGTCCCGGACTGGAAATGCGCCCGGGTCTTAACCCGCACCCCGCTCACCGGTCAGTATTGCCGTCTGGAGCCGCTGGACGCCGATCGTCACTCGGCTGATTTATACGAGGCCTACGCGCTGGGTGATGACAGCGACTGGACGTGGCTTGCCAGCACCCAGCCTGAAAGCGTGGAAGCCACCGCGCACTGGGTGCTCGGCAAGGTGATGGATGACGATCTGGTCCCGTTTGCGGTAATCGATTTACGCACTGAAAAAGCGGTAGGGCTGGTGAGCTACATGGCGATTGAGCGGTTTCAGGGCTCGGTGGAAATTGGCCACGTTACCTGGTCGCGCAGGATGAAAGGCACCCGCATCGGCACCGAAGCGGTGTGGCTGCTGTTGAAAAATGCCTTTGCGCACAAGTACCGTCGGGTGGAGTGGAAGTGCGATTCGATGAATACCGCCTCACGCAGCGCGGCGGAGCGGCTGGGGTTTGTCTGGGAAGGATGCCTGCGCCAGAAGCTGGTGCGTAAAGGGCGCAACCGCGACAGCGATATGCTTTCGATTATTGACGGCGAATGGCCGCAAAGGGATGCGGAGCTGCGCGCCTGGCTGGCGGCGGAGAATTTTGACGCCCAGGGGCAGCAGATTACGCGGCTGGAGGCGTTTCGTTTATAAGCTTTATATGTAGGGTACAGCGTAAACGCGCGGTTAATCCGCGGAAATCACGATTTCAATCAGATTGGTTTTTCCTGACAGCAGCCCGCGGGCTACCGCTTCGGCGATGTCTGCGGCATCGGTTATCCGACAGCAGTGAATGCCCATGGCGGTGCCCAGGGACTGGAAGTCAATGTGCGGATTAATCAGATCCATTCCGATAAAGCGCCCCAGCTGCGTCGAGCTGTAGCCCGGCTGGCCCTTCATAAAGTTTTTAAGAACGTTGTACTCCAGGTTATTCATCACAATGAAGGTAACCGGCAGATTTTCGTGTGCCGCCGTCCAGAGCGCCTGCGGTGAATACAGTGAGGCGCCGTCGCCCATCAGGCAGACTACCGGCTCGCGGCCCAGCCCCAGCGAGTGACCCACCGCCGCAGGCATACCCCAGCCCAGACCGCCGCCGCGCATGAAATAGTAGCGCTGGTGCTGCTGGTCGGAAATAAAACGCCGGACATGTCTCGCGGTGGCAATCGCTTCATCAACAATGGTGGTGCCCGGCGGAACGGCTTTGATGACTTCATAGGCCGCCACCATCGGCGAAATGGCCGGGCGCAGCCGCTCTGCCGACAGGCGTTCTTCCTGCTGCTGCCACTCTTTTTCTCGTTCGCCGAGCGCGGTTTTAAGCAGCTGCTGATGAACCAGTTTGCCTGCCATGCGGCGTTGCTCAAGCTTCGGTAACAGCGCCTTCAGGGAGAGTTTGATATCCCCCATCACCGAGAGGCGGGTGGCGTAGGTGCGGCCCAGCTCGTTCATGTCGGCCGAAAGCTGGTAAACCGCGCACGTTCCCGGAATCGCGTCCCCTTCGCTGTATAAGATGGTGATCAGGCTTCTGCCGCCGATGATAAAGACGGCGTCGTAGGCGTTAACGATGCTGGCGATTTCGCAGGCGGTGGTGGGCATGTTGCCGCGCCAGAGCGCGTGTTGGGTGGGAAAGGGAAGGTTCAACGGCCAGGAGGAGCCGTAGACGTGAGCGCCCAGGTTTTCCGCCAGCTCGACAATCTCCTGCGTCGAGCCGCTGGAGTGAACCTCATCCCCCGCCACAATCATGATCCTGCCGGGCGTAACCTGGCTCAGCTCCTCCGCCAGCTCGTCCAGCGAGCCCGCGACGGTGTGATAGTTCACTTTGGATGCCGTTTGTATCCCGGCATCGCTGAGCTCTTCCATCACGTTCATCGGCAGTGAGAGCAATACGGGACCGGCGGGAGGATAGCTGGCAGCGTGGAACGCTCGACGCACCAGCACCGGAAGCTGGTCGGCGCTGGTGACCTCCTGCGCCCATTTCATGACCGGGGAACCGATGGAAACAATGTCATCATACAGGAGCGGGTCACGCACGTAGTGGCGCGTATCCTGTTGCCCGACGGTGACCACCAGCGGGGTTTTCATGATCCGCGAGTTAATGAGATTCCCCATGCCGTGCCCGAGACCGCTGGCGGTATGCAAATTGATAAAGCCCGTTTTGCCAGAGGCTTTTGCGTAGCCGTCGGCTATGGCGACCACGCTGCTCTCCTGGAGCGCCAGAATATAGTGAATGTTTTCATGCCGGAGCAGGGCATCAATCAGCGGAAGTTCGGTGGTGCCGGGGTTGCCAAAAATATATTCCACGCCTTCACTCTCCAGCACTTCAAGGAGAATGTCGGCACCTGTTCGCATATTTAAATCTGATAAGGACGTTAATGACTTAATCATAATGACACCTCATTCAGCGTTATTTAAGGCATGCTAAAATTCTTCCTGCGTGGGTCGGACGATAATTTCATTTACATCAACATCATCAGGCTGTTCAATAGCAAATAATACGGCCCGTGCAATGGCGTCTGCCGGAATAGCCTGCTTATAAAATTCATGGAGAAATTTTTTACTCTCTTCGTCAGAACTGCCGAATTGCAGTTCGCTTTCGACCGCACCGGGGGAAATAAGCGTTGTGCGGACCGTTTTACCAACCTCCTGGCGTAAGCCTTCGCTCAGCGCGCGGACGGCGAATTTCGTGGCGCTGTAGACCACGCCGCCGGGGGCAAGCACCTTAATTCCGGCCACTGAGGCAACGTTAATAAAATGTCCGCCGCCCTGACGCTGGAACACCGGTAACGCCGCCGCTATGCCATATAAAACGCCTTTGAGATTGGTATCGATCATCTGGTCCCACTCGTCGGTCTTGCGCTCGCTGATGGGGGCGATAGCCATAAAGCCCGCGTTGTTGATCAGCACGTCGACGCGTTGGTATGTGGCAACCGCAGCGTCAATCGCGTGCTGGACCTCCTCCTGACGGGTCACGTCCGCCTTAACGGCGATCGCCTGGCCGCCCTGCTGGATGATGCGATCCACCAGGGCGTTAACTCTGTCCAGGCGACGCGCCACCAGCACCAGCGAAAAGGGCTTATTCGCTAAATACAGGGCAATAGCCTGACCTATACCGCTGCTGGCGCCGGTGATAACAACAACTTTGTTTGCACTATTATTCATGATCTTATCTCGCCGTTGAGTGATGCAAAAATAAAGGCAGGGGGGAATTAAAGAATAATGACGTTTTCTTTAATTTCAGGTTTAAATATATTGTATATTTCGAATGGAAAGACATTCGATTAAACATAGTTGAATTGCGGGAACAGTGTCAACAGACTTTTAAATGAACAAAATAATTGCCGGGTAATATTTATTTCTTATAGGTATCGAAAAATATTATCGTAATGAAGGGATGTATTGAAAACCCTCTCCTTTTACGGAGAGGGCAGAATATTAAACGTTCTGTAATGCCTGACGAACCGGCGCTCCGTTCGCCACATAATACGCTGCCGTGCTCTTCGCCAGCGGCTCGCGCCCGCGAATGGCGTCAGCAATTTTTTCACCGATCATAATCGTGGTGGCGTTCAGGTTGCCGGTAATAATCTGCGGCATGATCGACGCATCCACCACGCGCAACCCTTCCAGCCCGTGAACGCGGCCTTCACCGTCGACCACCGCCATTTCGTCGTAGCCCATCTTGCAGGTGCCGCACGGGTGGAACGCGGTTTCCGCGTGGTTACGCACGAACTCGTCCAGCTGTTCGTCCGTCTGGCACTCAATCCCAGGGCTGATTTCCCGGCCGCGATATTTGTCCAGCGCGGGCTGGTGCATGATCTCGCGGGTGATGCGGATCGCGTCGCGGAACTCCTGCCAGTCCTGCTCGTGGGACATATAGTTAAACAGGATCGCCGGATGCTGGTGCGGATCGCGAGATTTAATGCGCACGTGCCCGCGGCTCGGTGAGCGCATGGAGCCAACGTGGCACTGGAAGCCGTGCTCTTTTACCGCGTTCGAACCGTTGTAGTTAATCGCCACCGGCAGGAAGTGGTACTGAATGTTCGGCCACTCGAACTCTTCCCGGCTGCGGATAAATCCGCCCGCTTCGAAGTGGTTGCTCGCGCCCACGCCGGTGCCGCCAAACAGCCACTCGGCGCCGATCTTCGGCTGGTTCCACCACTGCAGGGCAGGGTAGAGGGAGACCGGCTCTTTACACGCGTACTGGAGGTACATCTCCAGGTGATCCTGCAGGTTTTCACCCACGCCGGGCAGGTCGTGCACCAGCGGGATATCGAACTTCTTCAGCAGTTCCGCGCTGCCCACGCCGGAGCGCTGGAGGATCTGCGGGGAGGCAATGGCCCCGGCGCACAGCAGGACCTCTTTGTTCGCCGTCGCGTTGGACGGGATGGTGCTTTCGCCCTCCAGCCACTCGACGCCCACGGCGCGCTTGCCGTCAAAAATAATGCGATCGGTCGTGGCGTGGGTGCGGATGGTCAGGTTCGGACGCTGCTTCGCCTGGTCCAGATAGCCGCGCGCGGTGCTGGCGCGTCGGCCCTGCGGCGTGACCGTGCGGTCCATCGGGCCGAAACCTTCCTGCTGGTAGCCGTTGAGATCGTCGGTGCGCGGATAGCCCGCCTGCACGCCCGCTTCCACCATCGCCTCAAACAGCGGGTTCACGCCCGGCTTCGAGGTGGTAACGCTCACCGGACCGTCGCCGCCGTGGTAGTCGTTCGGCCCCACGTCGCGCGTCTCCGCCTTGCGGTAGTAGGGCAGGCAGTTGAGGTAGCTCCAGTGCTCCAGACCCGGCTCTTTGGCCCAGTTATCCAGATCCATCGCGTTACCGCGCACGTAGCACATGCCGTTGATGAGCGACGAACCGCCCAGCCCTTTGCCGCGCCCGCACTCCATGCGGCGGTTGTTCATGAATGGTTCAGGCTCGGTTTCGTACGCCCAGTTGTAGCGCTTGCCCTGCAGCGGGAACGCCAGCGCGGCGGGCATCTGGGTGCGGAAATCAAAGCGGTAGTCCGGCCCGCCCGCCTCAAGCAGCAGGACGGTGGTGTTCGGATCTTCAGTCAGTCGTGTAGCCAGGACGTTGCCGGCAGAGCCGGCCCCGATAATGATGTAGTCAAATTGCAAATAAACCTCCCGGTTAAAATATGGACTGGAATTTACCCATCTCAACCTGGATGGACTTCACCTGGGTATAGCTCTGCAGCGTCATCACGCCGTTCTCGCGGCCAATGCCGGAGTGCTTGTAGCCCCCGACCGGCATCTCCGCGGCGGATTCACCCCAAGTGTTGATCCAGCAGATGCCCGCTTCGAGCTGATGAATCGCGCCGTGCGCGCGGTTCAGGTCGGCGGTGACGATGCCCGCCGCCAGACCGTAGTCGGTGTCGTTGGCGCGGCGAATGGCTTCTTCATCGCTTTCATAGGTGAGGATGGACATCACCGGGCCGAAGATCTCTTCGCGCACGATGGTCATCTCGTCGGTGCAGTCGGTAAACACGGTCGGGGCAACCCACGCGCCGTTGTCAAAGCCTTCGCCCTTCAGCACGTCGCCGCCGCACAGCACGCGCGCGCCTTCCTCTTTGCCTTTGGCGATGTAGCGCAGCACGCTGTCGCGGTGCGGGAAGCTGACCATCGGGCCGAAGTTGGTCTTTTCATCGAACAGATCGCCCGCGCGGATGCGGCCCACGCGCTCAGCGATTTTCTGCTCAAACGCGGCCTTGAACTTCGCGGGCACGAACACGCGGGTGCCGTTGGTGCATACCTGGCCGGAGCTGAAGAAGTTCGCCATCATGGCGATGTCTGCCGCGAGATCGAGATCCGCATCGTCAAAAACAATCAGCGGAGATTTGCCGCCCAGCTCCATCGTCACCTCCTTCAGGGACGAGGCCGCCGAGTTGGCCATCACCTTTTTGCCGCTGGCGACGCCGCCGGTGAAGGAGACTTTCGCAATACCCGGATGCTCGGTCAGGTACTGGCCGGTCTCCGCGCCCACGCCCGGCAGGACGTTAAACACGCCGTCCGGCAGGCCCGCTTCGGTGTAGATCTCGGCAAGCTTCAGCGCGGTGAGCGGGGTGACCTCGCTCGGCTTGAAGATCATCGCGTTGCCCGCCGCCAGAGCCGGGGCGGATTTCCACAGGGCGATTTGGATCGGGTAGTTCCACGCGCCGATGCCCGCCACCACGCCCAGCGGCTCGCGGCGGGTGTAGACGAACGAGGTCTCACGCAGCGGGATCTGGCTGCCTTCCAGCGCCGGGATCAGCCCCGCGTAGTACTCCAGCACGTCCGCGCCGGTGACGATATCGACGGTTGAGGTTTCGGAATACGCTTTACCGGTGTCGAGGGTCTCAAGCGTTGCCAGCTCGTCGTTGCGCTCGCGCAGGATATCGACGGCGCGACGCAGGATGCGCGAGCGCTCCATGGCGGTCATCGCTGCCCAGATTTTTTGCCCGCGCTGTGCGCTTTCCACGGCGCGGTCGACGTCTTCACGCCCGGCGGCCTGTACGCTCGCCAGAACTTCACCGTTGGCCGGGTTAATGGTCTCGAAGGTGCGACCGCTGGTGGCGGATGTATAACCACCATTGATATAAAGCTGCTGTTCTGCCATTCGGGACATAAATTCTCCTCGGTTATTCGGTCGGTAAATGCTGGCTGATAAAGTGGCTGGTGAGCGACTGCGCCAGGGTCTTATCCAGCGGCTTGCCGCTCAGCGCGGCGCGCAGCCACAGCCCGTCGATCAGCGCCGCCAGCCCGTAGCCCGCCTCTTCAGCCTGTTCACGCGGCAGCTCGCGGCGGAACTCGTACACCAGGTTTGAGAGCAGGCGTCGGCTGCTCGCCTGCTGCAGGCGGTAGAGCATCGGCTGGTGCATGCTGCTTGCCCAGAAGGCCAGCCAGGCCTTCATCGCCGCGCCGCTTACCTGGGTTTCATCGAAGTTGCCGGCGACAATCGCCTGCAATCGCTGCTCTGCGCTGCCGCCCGGCAGGGCGCGTAGGCGGATTAATACCGCGTCGCGCAGCTGGCCGGTGATGTCGCGCATGGTCGCTTCCAGCAGGCCGTTTTTATCTTTGAAGTAGTGACTGATGATCCCCGTGGACACGCCCGCCCGACGGGCGATTTGCGCGATGGTCGCGTCATGCATGCCCACTTCATTTATTGCTTCCAGCGTGGCGTCGATAAGCTGCCTGCGCCGGATCGGCTGCATCCCCACTTTGGGCATTTTTGCCACTCCATTCATCAGCGTTGGTTATATATTAAAGCGGTTTTTGATTGGACGTTCAATATAAAATGTGTCTTAATTGTTGCGGATTTGGATTTTAATAGTTACAAAAACAGTGAGGATACTGGATGACAGACCTTTCACAGGACAGAGAAAAAGACAAAATCAACCCGGTCGTTTTTTATACTTCCGCCGGGCTGATTTTGTTGTTTTCCCTGACGACGATCTTCTTTCGTGATTTTTCTGCCGAGTGGATTGGGCGCACCCTGAACTGGGTGTCGAAGACCTTCGGCTGGTACTACCTGCTGGCCGCGACGCTCTATATAGTCTTCGTGGTGTGCATTGCCTGCTCGCGCTTCGGCTCGGTGAAGCTCGGGCCAGAGCAGTCCAAGCCCGAGTTCAGCCTGCTGAGCTGGGCCGCGATGCTCTTTGCCGCGGGCATCGGCATCGACCTGATGTTCTTCTCCGTGGCCGAACCGGTCACGCAGTATATGCAGCCGCCGGAAGGGGCAGGGCAGACGATGGAGGCCGCGCGCCAGGCGATGGTCTGGACGCTGTTCCACTACGGCCTGACGGGCTGGTCGATGTACGCCCTGATGGGCATGGCGCTCGGATACTTTAGCTATCGTTATAATTTGCCCCTCACCATCCGCTCCGCGCTTTATCCGATTTTCGGTAAAAAGATTAACGGCCCGATTGGTCACAGCGTCGATATCGCGGCGGTGATCGGCACCATCTTCGGTATTGCAACAACGCTCGGGATTGGCGTGGTGCAGCTCAACTACGGGCTGAGCGTGCTGTTTGACATCCCGGATTCGATGGCGGCCAAAGCGGCGCTTATTGCGCTGTCGGTGATTATCGCCACCATTTCGGTGACCTCCGGCGTGGATAAGGGCATCCGCGTGCTCTCCGAGCTGAACGTGGCGCTGGCGCTGGGCCTGATCCTGTTTGTGCTGTTTATGGGTGACACCTCGTTCCTGCTCAATGCCTTAGTGCTGAACGTGGGCGACTACGTCAACCGCTTTATGGGCATGACGCTGAACAGCTTCGCCTTCGACCGCCCGGTAGAGTGGATGAACAACTGGACGCTGTTCTTCTGGGCGTGGTGGGTGGCGTGGTCGCCGTTTGTCGGCCTGTTCCTGGCGCGCATTTCGCGCGGGCGCACCATCCGCCAGTTCGTGATGGGCACGCTGATTATCCCGTTCACCTTTACCCTGCTGTGGCTGTCGATTTTCGGCAACAGCGCGCTGTACGAGATCATTCACGGCGACGCGGCGTTTGCGCAGGAGGCGATGGCGCACCCGGAGCGCGGCTTCTACAGCCTGCTGGCGCAGTATCCGGCGTTCACCTTTAGCGCCTCCGTGGCGACCATCACCGGCCTGCTGTTCTACGTCACCTCGGCGGACTCCGGCGCGCTGGTGCTGGGGAACTTCACCTCGAAGCTCAAAGACATCAACAGCGACGCGCCGAACTGGCTGCGCATCTTCTGGTCCGTCGCCATCGGCCTGCTGACGCTTGGGATGCTGATGACCAACGGCATCTCGGCGCTGCAGAACACCACGGTGATCATGGGCCTGCCGTTCAGCTTCGTCATCTTCTTCGTGATGGCCGGGCTGTATAAATCGCTCAAGGTGGAAGACTACCGCCGCGTCAGCGCCAGCCGCGACACCGCCCCGCGGCCGATGGGCGCGCAGGACAGGCTGAGCTGGAAGAAACGCCTGTCTCGCCTGATGAACTACCCGGGCACGCGCTACACCAGCCAGATGATGGAGACGGTCTGCTTCCCGGCGATGGAAGAGGTAGCGCAGGAGCTGAAGCTGCGCGGTGCGTACGTGGAGCTGAAAAAACTGCCGCCAGAGGAGGGCGAAACCCTGGGGCACCTGGATCTGCTGGTGCACATGGGCGACGAGCAGAACTTTGTTTATCAGATCTGGCCGCAGCAGTATTCCGTGCCCGGGTTTACCTACCGGGCGCGCAGCGGTAAATCGACCTACTACCGGCTGGAAACCTTCCTGCTCGAAGGCAGCCAGGGGAATGATCTGATGGATTACAGCAAGGAGCAGGTGATAACGGACATTCTGGACCAGTATGAACGGCACCTGAACTTTATCCATCTGCACAGGGAAGCGCCGGGAAATAGCGTGATGTTCCCGGATGTTTAAAGTTTGATCTGAATAAAGTTCATGAAAGTTGAGGGGCCAGATTGTTATGAATCTGGCCCTGTACTTTTCGAATAGTGCTTATTATATCTTTAACTAGAAGTGTACTATGTACGCCTTTATGTTGTTCCGAGGTATAAAATGAGCATCTTCGATGAACTTAAAACTTCGCTTGAAGAAGCTGTTGAGATCCATAGCGGCAGAAAAGCCGCTTCCCGAGTCACCCGCTATGAAGTTGCAGATGTGCGCGCCATCAGAGAGCAGCTCAATATCACGCAAAGCGAAATGGCGAAGGCGCTTGGCACGAGCGTCGATACGATAAAAAGCTGGGAGTCCAAACGCCGCAATCCAACCGGGCTGGCGGCAAAGGTACTTAATGTGATTCGGGAGAACCCTGCATTTTATAAGGCACTTGCCGGACAGTGAGTCGCCCTTATGCCGGGTGGCGCTGCGCTTACCCGGCCTTCAAAACTGCTTTTCCGTAGGCCTGATAAGCGAAGCGCCATCAGGCACGCCCTTCATTGACACAACTTTAATGATAACTATTTTCATTTAAATATAGCCTGTGCTATACCTTATAGCACGGGCTAATTTTGCTTTGAATTTAATCACCTCTGGAGACTTCTGCGATGCACCCACTGCAAGGATTGAAGCGTCTGTTGCTCGGCGCGCTGCTTATGACTGCGACCACTACCGGCACGCAGGCGGCTGAAAAGTTTCAGGTCATCACCACCTTTACCGTTATCGCCGATATGGCGAAAAACGTGGCGGGTGACGCCGCAGACGTGACCTCCATTACTAAGCCGGGTGCGGAAATCCACGAGTATCAGCCCACGCCGGGGGATATTAAACGCGCGCAGAAGGCGCAGCTGATCCTGGCGAACGGCATGAATCTGGAACTGTGGTTCCAGCGTTTTTATCAGCACCTGAACGGCGTACCGGAGGTGATTGTCACCAAAGGCATTACGCCGATGGGCATCAGCGAGGGGCCGTACGACGGCAAGCCGAACCCGCACGCGTGGATGTCGCCGGACAACGCCCTGATCTACGTCGACAACATTCGCGACGCGCTGGTGAAGTACGATCCGGCCAACGCGCAGACGTATCAACGCAACGCGGAAGCCTACAAGCAGAAGATCGTCGCCACCCTCGCACCGCTGCGTAAGCAGGTCGCGGAGATCCCGGAAGACAAGCGCTGGATGGTGACCAGCGAAGGGGCGTTCTCCTATCTGGCGCGGGATCTGGGCATGAAGGAACTTTACCTGTGGCCGATTAACGCCGATCGACAGGGCACGCCGCAGCAGGTGCGCAAGGTTATCGATCTGGTGAAAAAACATCGCATACCGGCGGTGTTCAGCGAAAGCACGGTCTCGGATAAGCCCGCCCGTCAGGTGGCGCGTGAAACCGGCGCCCATTACGGCGGCGTGCTGTAGGTTGACTCCCTGAGCGCGGAAAACGGCCCGGTGCCGACCTATATCGATCTGCTGAACGTCACCACCCGCACGCTGGTGCAGGGCATCCGCGACGGGATGAAGGAGTGACCATGCAGAAGGGGATTGTCGTCACGGACGTAACCGTGACCTACCGCAACGGCCACACGGCGCTGCGCGACGCGTCGTTCAGCGTGCCGGGCGGATCGATTGCCGCGCTGGTGGGGGTGAACGGCTCCGGCAAGTCCACGCTGTTTAAGGCGATAATGGGCTTCGTGCGGGCGGCGAGCGGCACCATCACCATTCAGGGGCTGCCGCCTCACCGGGCGCTGCGTCAGAACCTGGTCGCCTACGTGCCGCAGTCGGAAGAGGTCGACTGGTCGTTTCCGGTGCTGGTGGAAGACGTGGTGATGATGGGGCGCTACGGGCATATGGGTTTCCTGCGTCGGCCAAAAGCGTGCGACAGGCAGATCGTGACCGACGCCCTGAAGCGCGTGGACATGCTCGAGCTGCGCCACCGGCAGATCGGTGAGCTTTCCGGCGGGCAGAAGAAACGCGTGTTCCTGGCGCGGGCGATTGCCCAGCAGGGCGAGGCGATCCTGCTCGACGAGCCGTTTACCGGCGTGGACGTCAAAACCGAAGCCAGGATCATCAGCCTGCTGCGGGAGCTGCGTGACGAGGGCAAAACCATGCTGGTCTCGACCCACAATTTAGGCTCGGTCTCGGAGTTTTGCGATTATACGGTGATGGTCAAAGGCACCGTGCTGGCGAGCGGTCCGACGGAAACCACCTTTACCGCCGAGAACCTTGAGCGCGCCTTCAGCGGCGTGCTGCGCCACGTGGTGCTCAGCGGCTCGGAAGACCGTATTATTACCGACGATGAACGCCCGTTCGTGACGCACCGTCAGGAGGCCAAATGAACGCGCTTCTGGAACCGTTTGGCTACGAGTACATGCTCAATGCGATGTGGGTTTCGGCGATGGTGGGCGGGCTGTGCGCGTTTCTTTCGTGCTATCTGATGCTCAAAGGCTGGTCGCTGATCGGCGATGCGCTGTCGCACTCCATCGTGCCCGGCGTGGCGGGGGCCTACATGCTCGGGCTGCCGTTCTCGCTGGGGGCGTTCCTCTCGGGCGGGCTGGCGGCAGGCAGCATGCTGTTTCTCAACCAGCGCAGCCGCCTGAAGGAGGACGCCATCATCGGGCTGATCTTCTCCTCCTTTTTCGGGCTCGGGCTGTTTATGGTCTCGCTTAACCCGACCTCGGTGAACATTCAGACCATCGTGCTCGGCAATATTCTCGCCATTGCGCCGGAAGATATCGTCCAGCTGGCGATTATCGGCGTGGTATCGATGGTTATTCTGCTGTTCAAGTGGAAAGATCTGATGGTGACCTTTTTTGATGAGAACCACGCCCGCGCCATCGGCCTGCGTCCGGAACGCCTGAAAATTCTATTCTTCACGCTGCTGGCGGTCTCCACCGTGGCGGCGCTGCAAACCGTCGGCGCGTTTCTGGTGATCTGCCTTGTGGTCACGCCCGGCGCAACCGCGTGGCTGCTGACCGACCGCTTCCCTCGCCTGCTGATGATTGCCGTCGCCATTGGCAGCATCACCAGCTTCCTCGGCGCGTGGGCCAGCTATTATCTGGACGGCGCCACCGGCGGCATTATCGTGGTCGCCCAGACGCTGCTGTTCCTGCTGGCGTTCGTCTTTGCGCCGAAGCACGGTCTGCTCGCCAGCCGCCGTCGCGCGCGGGAGGCCCACCCATGATGGCGCTGCTCCTTGAACCCTTCCAGTTTGCGTTTATGAACAACGCGCTGCTGATTTCACTCCTGGTGGCCGTGCCCTGCGCGCTGCTGTCGGTTTTTCTGGTGCTCAAAGGCTGGGCGCTGATGGGCGACGCCATGAGCCATGCGGTATTTCCCGGCGTCGTGCTGGCGTGGATGATGGGTCTGCCGCTGGCGATGGGCGCGTTCGTGGCCGGTCTGTTCTGCGCGGTCGCCACCGGCTACCTGAAGGACAACAGCCGGATCAAGCAGGATACGGTGATGGGGATTGTCTTTTCCGGCATGTTCGGCGCGGGCCTGATCCTTTACATCGCCGTTAAGCCCGAGGTGCATCTCGACCACATCCTGTTCGGCGATATGCTGGGCATAAACGGCATGGACATTCTGCAAAGCGGCATCGTGGCGGGGCTGATCGCGCTGGTGATTGGCCTGAAGTGGCGCGATTTTCTGCTGTTCTGCTTTGACTATCAGCAGGCGCAGGCGAGCGGCCTGCGCACCCGCTGGCTGCACTACGGCTTACTGTGCATGGTCTCGCTGACCATCGTGGCGACGCTGAAGGCGGTGGGGATTATTCTGTCGATTTCGCTGCTCATTGCCCCCGGCGCGGTGGCGGTGCTCATCACCCGGCGCTTCCACATGGCGCTGCTGGTGGCGGTCGCCGTTTCAGCACTTGTGTCGGTTAGCGGCGTCTATGCCTCGTTTTATCTCGACAGCGCGCCAGCGCCGACCATCGTGGTGCTGTTCGCGATGGTGTTTATCGTGACGTTTGCGGTCACCAGCGTGAAGGCCCGTCGGCAGGAGCGTGTGACAGCAGGGTGATTGCCTGCTCGCCGCGCTGCTGCCAGTGCAGGATGAAGGTGGCGCCTTCGTTAAAGCCTGCCAGCTGGCGGGTCAACGCCAGCGTAAGCGTCTTATCGTCGAGCAGGGTGACGCGGGCGCTGTCAAAACCCATATATGCCTGCACCTGAGGAAAGAGGGCCTTGAACAGGCTCTCTTTGGCGCTGAACGCCAGCGTCAGGGCGAGGGCAAACGGGTATCCCGAGCGGGAAAGCACGCCCTCTTCCTGGGCATCAATAATGCCGTCCTTGATTTCTCTGGCTTCATTTTCGGGCAGGATGGTTTCGCAGTCGATGCCGATAAGCGCGTGTCTGTCGCGAACTGCCACCGCCATGGCCTGCGTGCCGCTGTGGGTGATGCTGCCGGAAACGCCCTCCGGCCAGAGCGGTTCCCCGCTGGGGCCGATGGCGGGAATGGTGCGCTCGTTTAGCGCATGCATGGCGGCGATGCGGCCTGCCAGGTGGTCGGCCTTACGTTTGCGTCCGGCGTCAGCGAGCTGCGCGTGATGCGGGAGCCAGAGGAGATCGGCGTCGGTGAAGGTGGTGGGGTAGAAGGTGACGCGGTGGAGGGTGAGGCCGGCGAGAGAAAATGTGCTGTGGGTGGTGTGCATGGATTTTCCCCTCACCCTGACCCTCTCCCCGGAGGGGAGAGGGAAGGATTGACTTCAGTGCCTTAAAAACGCGTATTCACGCTCATGTACCAGGTGCGACCCGGTTCATTATACGTGTAGGCACCCGCACCGTACATATACGCACCGGTGGTGGCATTTCCGGTCGTCTGGGCATTACCCGCGCGCCACTGGCGCTTGTCGAAGACGTTGTCCACGCCGCCGGTCAGGCTGACGTTTTTGGTCATGTCCCAGGTCGCGCTCAGGCCAACGATGCTGTACGGGCTGACTTCGTCTTTCTCAGACCCGGTCACCGGCTGGCCTTTGTAGTTGTACTTCTTCGGCTGCTGCTTGCCGTACCAGGTGAAGGTGGACTGCAATGACACATCCTGGTGCACCTGCCAGCTCAGGGTCGAGTTCAGCGTGTATTCCGGGATGATCGACAGACGGTCGCCGGTCTCCTTGTTCTTGCTCTGCAGCATGTAGGTGATGTTGTTGGTCCAGTTGATCGTGTCGCTGACCGGCACGTTCAGGGAGCCTTCCAGCCCTTCCACCACCGCCTTCGGCACGTTTTCCCACTGGTAGATGTCCGTCTGCACTTTACCGGACGAGGTGTGGCCGACAGGCGCGTAGCCCGCTTCAATCTTGTCGCGGTAGTCGTTGCGGAACCAGGTCACGCCCGCCAGCCAGCCGTCGCGTTTCCACTCCAGGCCAATCTCTTTGTTGATGCTGGTTTCGGCTTTCAGGTCGTCGTTGCCCATCATGTAGCAGCCCACGCCGTCGGAGCTTGCGTAGCAGCCCTGGCCTTTGCTGTAGAGCAGGTAGTTCGGGTTGGTCTGGTACAGGCTCGGCGCTTTGTAGGCGCGCGCAATCCCCATCTTCAGCGTGAAGTCATCCCCCAGACCCTGCGACAGGTTAAGCGACGGGCTCCAGTTGTTGCCGACGATAGTGTGGTGATCGAAGCGCAGGGCAGGGGTCAGCATGGTGCTGTCGGTCAGCTCCATGTTGTTTTCGGCGAACAGGGAGAAGATTTCCGCCGAGGTGTACGGGCTGCGGTCGTCGCTCATGCCCGGAATGGTGCCGCCCTGCAGGGTTTGCGAGAAGGAGGTTGAGTCCTTCATGCGCTGCTGGTTCCACTCGGTGCCCAGCGTCAGGTTCTGGTTGACGAGGAAATCAATCGGCAGGTTGATTTCGCTGTGCAGCATCACGTCGGCCAGGTCGGTGTCGGTGAATTTATCGCTGTTGAACAGGCCTTCCGTACCGCCCGCCAGCCCTTCGCCCAGGCGGGAGTTGCGGGTGTGTTCGTACTGCGCCCAGCTGCTGGTGGTAATGCCGTTGTCCCAGCCGCCGTTCCAGGTCACCGCGAAGTTCTGGCGATAAATACGGTTAGTCTCTTTGCCGTAGTTCTTCTTCACCAGCGCGTTGTCGTTGTTGGTGTTCTGCGTGTCGCCCGCGTAGAGGTTGTTCTGGCGGCTGTAGCCCGCCTCAAACTCCAGGGACTGCATTGGCGCGAAGTCCCAGCGCACCACGCCGTTGATATCTTTGTTCTCAACGCCCTCACGGCCCGCGGGCAGGGTGTTGGCGTAGGCCCCGGTACGCTCGGACTGGTGGCCCTGGTTGATGTCCCACGCGTCGGCCTGGGTCTTATCCAGGTTACCAAACATGCGGAAGCTGAAGTCGCCGCCCAGCGGGCCGCTCAGGCTGAAGTTGGTGCGCTTGGTAGAGCCTTCATCCTTGTGTTCAGGCGCGTTCAGGTAGGTGTTCCAGGAGCCGTGCCACTGGTCGTCGAACTTTTTGGTGATGATGTTCACCACGCCGCCCGCCGCGCCGTTACCGTAGCGTGCGGCGGCCGGGCCGCGAATGACCTCGATGCGCTCGATCATCTCCGGCGGCACCCAGCCGGTATCGCCGCGGGTGTCGCGCTCGCCGCGCCAGCCCAGTCGGATGGAGTTGCGGCTGGTCACCGGCTTGCCGTCGATCAGGATCAGGGTGTTTTCCGGGCCCATGCCGCGGATATCAATCTGACGGTTGTTCCCGCGCTGGCCGCTGGTGGAGTTCCCGGTGAGGTTAACGCCCGGCATGGTGCGGATGATTTCCGCCACGTCGCGCGCGGGCGGGTTTTTGCGGATCTCGTCGGCGGTGATGGTCGACACGCCCGGCGCCTGCAAATTCTGCTCGGCGGCGGTAATCACCATGGTGTCTTCGTGCTGCGCAGAGGCGGTGTTGTCGTCTGCCATGGCGGGCAGCGCGGCGCCATAAATCCCTAAATTGACCAGCAAGGCCAGAGAGTGAATCTTCTTATTCATTGTACGTCCCGCTTTTATGGTTATTTAATGAGCGCGCTTCCCACAGCGCGGGCATTACGCTATTGCAAATGCAAATAGTTATCAATAATATTATCAATAAAATTTGCTCTGAAACAAAAAAGTCTGTTAAGCATGGGGTTATAAGGGTGACGGCGTTAGCAACCGGAAGTGAAGCGTGGTGGCGGTCGAAAAACGGGCCGGAATGGGAACGTCAGAAGGAGAGCTATCGCGTCACCTTCTGGTGGCGGGACCCGGCAGGCACGCAGAAAACGTCAACGGTTAAACGCGTCTGGCTCTACGTTACCGGCGTGACCGACCACCATCAGAATGCCCGTCCGCAGTCCCTGGAACGCATCCCGGATACCGACGTCTGGCAGTGGCAGGGCGAGTTCAGCCCCGAATGGCGCGGCAGCTACTGTTTTATCCCCTCCGTAAATGAAAACGATTTTGCCGATACCGTATTTGATGGCCAGCTGCCGGACCGCATGGCGCTGCGCGAAGGCTGGGGCAGGCTGCTGCCGCACGCGGTGTCCGACCCGCTGAATCCGCAGAGCTGGCGCGGCGGACGCGGGCATGCCGTCTCGGCGCTGGAGATGCCGGAAGCCCCCGTTCAGCCGGGCTGGGATCGTCCCGATACGCCGTTTCAACCGCCCGTCTGCATTGAGTGGAACAGCGCGCGCCTGAAAAACTCCCGCCGCGTGTGGATTTTTACCACCGGCGATGAAGGCTCCGATCGCCCGCTGGCGGTGCTGCTCGACGGTCAGTTCTGGGCCGAAAGCATGCCGGTCTGGCCTGCGCTGGCGTCGCTCACCGAAGCGCGCAAACTGCCGCCTGCCGTCTATGTGTTAATCGATGTAATAGACATGGAACATCGCAGCCGCGAATTGCCCTGCAACCCCGATTTCTGGCTGGCGGTGCAGGAAGAACTTCTCCCTCACGTAAACACCCTCGCACCCTTCAGCGACCGCGCCGACCGTACCGTGGTCGCGGGCCAGAGCTTTGGCGGGCTTTCCTCACTCTATGCGGGCCTCAACTGGCCGCAGCGCTTTGGCTGCATCCTCAGCCAGTCCGGATCCTACTGGTGGCCGCACCGCGGCGGGCTGCAGGACGGGCTGCTTATCGGGCAGCTTAGAGCGGGTGAAAAAAATGCACGCGGGCTGCGCATCGTCCTTGAGGCCGGGCGCAACGAGCCGCTTATCTTCCGCGCGAACCAGGCGATTTACGCCGAACTGCGCGCGCAGCAGGTTGACTGGCGTCAGGTTGACGGCGGACACGACGCGCTTTGCTGGCGCGGTGGGCTGACGCAGGGGCTGATGACCCTCTGGCAGCCGCTAATTCAATAACGGAGTCTGTATGGAATTCAGCAATCCTTTCGATAATCCGCAGGGACAGTTCGCCATTTTGCAAAACGACCGGGGGCAGTACAGCCTGTGGCCGCAGCAGTGCGAA
The DNA here is from genome assembly GCF_034107265.1 of Enterobacter sp. 168J2. Classification (NCBI taxonomy): domain Bacteria; kingdom Pseudomonadati; phylum Pseudomonadota; class Gammaproteobacteria; order Enterobacterales; family Enterobacteriaceae; genus Enterobacter; species Enterobacter sp. 168J2. The sequence continues at coordinate 27,410 of NZ_JAWNEB010000001.1, forward strand.
CTGCCCGCAGGCTGGCGCGTGGTGCGTGAAGCGCAGTCTCAGGAGGCGTGCCAGCAGTGGCTGGCCGGGCACTGGCAAACGCTTGAGCCGTCTTATTTTGCGGGAGAGAACGCATGAACCGTCTTCCTCTCGTCGCCGCCCAGCCGGGCATCTGGATGGCGGAGCAGCTGTCCGCATTGCCCAACGCCTGGAGCGTGGCGCACTACACCGAGCTTAAGGGCGATATCGACGCGCCGCTGCTGGCTAAAGCCATCGCCGAGGGCATGATGCAGGCCGATACCCTGCGCATGCGCTTTGCCGAAGAGAACGGCGAGGTGTGGCAGTGGGTGGATGACACCGTCATTCTGCCGGAGCCGCCCATCGTTCGCGTTGATTCTCACGACGCCGCCGTAGCGCTGATGGAGGCCGATCTCAACCAGAACCTGCGCGTCGACAGCGGCCAGCCGCTGGCGTTTCACCAGCTCATTCAGGTGGGCGAAGGCCACTGGTACTGGTATCAGCGCTATCACCACCTGGTGGTGGATGGCTTCAGCTTCCCGGCCATTACCCGCCAGATCGCCGCAATTTACGCCGCCTGGAAAAAAGGTGAACCCACGCCTGCCTCACCGTTTACGCCGTTCGCTGAGGTCGTTGACGAGTATCAGCGCTATCGCGGCAGCGAGGCGTATCAGCGCGACGGCGCCTTCTGGGCAGAGCAGCGCAAGCGGCTTCCTTCTCCGGTCTCGCTCTCTTCCGCGCCGCTGCCGGGACGGGCCGCCACCACCGACATCCTGCGCCTGAAAATTGCCGCCGACGCTCGCGCCTTTAGCCAGCTTGCGCAGGCGGCAGGGCAGGCGCAGCGCACCGATCTGGCGCTTGCGCTGGTGGCGCTGTGGCTGGGCCGCCTCACCGGACGGCTGGACTACGCCGCCGGGTTTATCTTTATGCGCCGCATGGGGTCCGCGGCGCTGACCGCGACGGGCCCGGTGCTCAACGTCCTGCCGCTGGCGGTGAATATCAACCCGCAGGAGAGCCTGCCGGAGCTGGCGCTGCGCCTGGCTAACCAGCTGAAAAAAATGCGCCGCCATCAGCGCTACGACGCCGAGCAGATCGTGCGCGACAGCGGGCGTGCCGCGGGCGACGAAGCCCTGTTTGGCCCGGTGCTTAACGTTAAGGTGTTTGATTATCAGCTTGATATCGACGGCGTGGAGGCCATCACCCACACGCTGGCGACCGGCCCGGTGAACGATCTCGAGCTGGCGCTGTTCCCGGACGAGCAAGGTGGCTTGAGTATTGAGATCCTCGCCAACAGGCAGCGTTACGATGAGGCGACGCTCACCCGTCACGTCGCGCGTCTGAACGCGATGCTGACGCAGTTTGCCGCCAACCCGGACCTGCGCTGTGGCGACGTGGAAACCGTTTCAGCACAGGAATACCAGCAGCTGGCGCGCATCAACGATACCGGGCTGGCCCTGCCGTCCACCACGCTGGCGGATCTGGTGGCGGAGCAGGCGAGCAAAACGCCGGAAGCCCCCGCGCTGGCGGATGCAAACGTTGAGCTGAACTACCTGCAGATGCGCGAGCAGGTGGTCGCGCTGGCAAACCTGCTGCGCGCGCGCGGCGTGAAGCCGGGCGACAGCGTGGCGGTGGCGCTCCCGCGCTCGGTGTTCCTGACCCTGGCGCTGCACGGGATTGTTGAAGCAGGCGCCGCGTGGCTGCCGCTTGATACCGGCTACCCGGACGATCGCCTGCGGATGATGCTGGAGGACGCGAAGCCGTCCCTGCTCATTACCACCGACGAGCAGCTCCCTCGCTTTAGCGATCTGCCCATTTCTGCTTTTAGTTACAACATGCTTTTACCCGCTGCCGATGCTGAACCCCTGCGGCTGGCGAAGCCGGAGCAGACCGCGTACATCATCTTCACCTCCGGTTCAACGGGGCGTCCGAAAGGGGTCATGGTCGGGCATACCGCCATCGTTAACCGCCTGAAGTGGATGCAGGATCATTACCCTCTTACGGCGAATGACGTGGTGGCGCAGAAAACGCCGTGCAGCTTTGACGTGTCGGTGTGGGAGTTCTGGTGGCCGTTTATCGCCGGGGCGAAGCTGGTGATGGCCGAGCCGGACGCGCACCGCGATCCGCAGGCGATGCAGAGCTTTTTCGCACGCTACGGCGTGACGACGACCCACTTCGTGCCGTCGATGCTGGCGGCGTTTGTCGCCTCGCTGACGCCGGAAAACGTGGCGAGCTGCCAAACCCTTAAGCAGGTGTTCTGCAGCGGCGAAGCGCTGCCGGCCGACTTGTGCCGCGAGTGGGAGCAGCTCACCCGTGCGCCGCTGCACAACCTGTATGGCCCAACCGAAGCGGCGGTGGACGTCAGCTGGTATCCGGCATTTGGCCCGGAGCTGGCGGCGGTGGAGGGCAACAGCGTGCCGATCGGTTTCCCGGTGTGGAACACGGGGCTGCGCATTCTGGACGCGATGATGCGCCCGGTGCCGTTCGGCGTGGCGGGGGATCTTTACCTCACCGGCATCCAGCTGGCGCAGGGGTATCTGGGCCGTCCTGACCTCACCGCCAGCCGCTTCATTGCCGACCCGTTCGCCCCCGGCGAGCGGATGTACCGCACGGGTGACGTCGCACGCTGGCTGGACAACGGCGCGGTGGAATATCTGGGCCGCAGCGACGATCAGCTCAAAATCCGCGGCCAGCGCATCGAGCTGGGCGAGATTGACCGGGCGATGCTCGCGCTGCCGGGCGTGGCTCAGGCCGTGGCGCACGCCTGTGTGTTCAACCAGGCGGCGGCAACGGGCGGGGATGCCCGCCAGCTGGTGGGGTACGTCGTCTCCGAGTCCGGCTTACCGCTGGACCGCGACGCGCTGCTGGAATCGCTAAAAGCCCAGCTGCCGCCGCACATGGTGCCGGTGGTGCTGTTGCAAATCAGCGCGCTGCCGCTCAGCGCGAACGGCAAGCTCGACCGCAAGGCGCTGCCGCTGCCGGAGCTGACCAGCAAAACATCCGGCCGCGCGCCGGAGACGGAAACCGAAGCCGCCGTCGCGCAGGCGTTTTCCGCGCTGCTGGGCTGCGAGGTGAACGATATCGAAGCCGACTTCTTTGCCCTCGGCGGACACTCGCTGCTGGCGATGCGCCTGGCGGCACAGCTCAGCCGCACATTTTCGCGTAAGGTCACGCCGGGGCAGGTTATGGTCGCCTCGACGGTGAGCAAGCTCAGCGCGCTGCTGGACTCGCAGATGAGCGACGAGCAGGCGCAGCGTCTGGGGTACGAAACCCTCCTGCCGCTGCGCGAAAGCAGCGGGCCGACGCTGTTCTGCTTCCATCCGGCGTCCGGCTTTGCCTGGCAGTTCAGCGTGCTGGCGCGCTACCTCAGCCCGCGCTGGTCAATTACCGGCATTCAGTCGCCGCGCCCGGACGGCCCGATGCAGCAGTGCGCGGATCTGGATGGGGTGATCGAGCATCATCTTGCAACGCTGCGCGCGCAGCAGCCGCAGGGGCCGTATTACCTGTTCGGTTATTCCCTCGGCGGCACGCTGGCGCAGGGCATTGCGGCGCGTCTGCGCGAGCAGGGTGAAGCGGTGGCGTTCCTCGGCCTGCTGGATACCTGGCCGCCGGAAACCCAGAACTGGTCGGAGAAAGAGGCCAACGGCCTTGACCCGGAGGTGCTGGCGGAGATCGAGCGCGAGCGTCAGGCGTTTATTGCCGCGCAGCAGGGGCAGGGCTCCAGCGAGCTGTTTAACACCATTGAAGGCAACTACGCCGACGCGGTGCGGCTGCTCACCACCGCGCACAGCGCGCGGTTCGACGGTAAAGCGACGCTGTTCGTTGCCGAACGCACGCGAACGATGGATCCGCATGTGGCGTGGGCGCCGTGGGTGGGTGAGCTTGAGGTCTACAGCCAGGACTGCGCCCACGTGGATATCATTTCACCGCAGGCGTTTGAGAAGATAGGGCCGGTGTTGAGGGAGATATTGGGATAGTGCAAATATCCCCCTCACCCTGACCCTCTCCCCAAAGGGGAGAGGGCTGGGGTGAGGGGTCATCAAACCGCACGTTTTCCAAGCGGCACCACCAGCGGCGTGCCCGCCACCGGATCGTCAATAATCATGCAGCGCATGCCGTAGATCCGCGCGATCAGATCCGGCGTGACAATCTCCTTCGGCGCGCCCTGCGCCACAATCTCGCCGTCGCGCAAGGCAATCAGATGCGTAGCGTAGCGGCACGCCTGGTTTAAGTCGTGCAGCACCGCCGCCAGGGTATATCCCTGCGTGCGGTTTAGCTCGCTCAGCAGCTCCAGCAGGTCAATCTGATGGCTGATATCGAGCCAGGTCGTCGGCTCGTCCAGCAGCATGATCGACGTTTCCTGCGCCAGCACCATAGCGATCCACGCCCGCTGGCGCTGGCCGCCGGAGAGGGTGTCCACGCTTTGCTGTGCGAGATCGGTAATCCCCGTCGCCTGCATCGCGCGTTTCACCGCTTCGTCGTCCTCCTTGCGCCAGCGGGTAAACAGCGGCTGGTGCGGGTAGCGTCCGCGTGAGACCAGCTCCTGCACCGTAATGTCTCCCGGCGTGGTGGCGCTTTGCGCCAGCAGCCCGATGCGCCTGGCCACCTCTTTACTGGCGAAGCGCTGGATCTGCTCCCCGTCGAGGAACACGCTGCCCTCAGCCGGCGTCATCAGGCGGCTCAGCGTGCGCAGCAGTGTCGATTTGCCGCAGCCGTTTGGCCCAATAATGGCGGTGAAGTGGCCGTCCGGAATGGCAACGGATAGGTCACGGGCAATGATTTTTTTGCCGTAGCCAAGAGTGAGGTTTTCGCCGCGCAAGCGGGAGGTTGTGTCTGTCATTTCTTGCGTGACTCCTGAACGAGCAAGACGATGAGGTAAATCCCGCCGAGGCTGACGGTCACCACGCCCACCGGCAGTTGATAAGGCATAAACAGCCGCTGGGCGCAGAGATCGGCAGCCAGCAGCAGCAGCGCGCCGCACAGCGCCGCCTGGGTTAATCCCCACTTCGCGGTGCCGCTAAGACGCCGCGCGATGTGCGGGGCCACGAGGGCGATAAACGAGATCGGCCCGGCGATGGCGGTGGAGGCGGCGGTCAGCAGTACCGCGACCAGCATCAGCATCAGGCGCGAGCGCTCGACGCTTACGCCCAGCGCGCAGGCGCTGTCGTCGCCCATCTCCAGCAGGCGCATACGCCGCACCAGCAGCAGCGCGCCGATAAACATCAGCACAATCAGCGGCGCGGCGGGCCAGGTTTTGCCCCACGTCAGGCCGTTGAGGGAGCCTGCGTACCACAGCCCGGCGGAGAGCGCCGTTTCCAGCGATGCCTGTAGCAAAAGCCAGGTGTTAAAGGCCATCAGCATGGCGCGGATGCCAATCCCGATAATGATCAGGCGGAAGGTGTCGATGCCGTTGCGCCAGGCCAGCGCCCAGATCAGTAAGGACGTCAGAATGCCGCCCGCCATCGCCGTGAAGGTAATCGCCGTCAGGTGCTGGCCGAACAGCACCATCGCCACCAGCACGCCGCTCCAGGCCCCGGTGTTGAGGCCCATCACGTCCGGGCTGCCCAGCGGGTTTCGCATCAGAGACTGAAAAATCGTGCCGCTCACGCCGAGCGCCGCGCCGACCAGAATCGCCATCGCCACGCGCGGCAGTCGCCACTCCGTCACCACCATGGTGATGTTGCGCGGCGCGCTGCCTGTGAGGGCATGAAAGACCTGCGTAAAATCGAGCGTCACCGCGCCGCTGCGCAGGCTCCAGACCGCCAGCAGCAGAATAGCGATCGTCAGCAGGGAGACGCCGATAACTAAACGACGGGACGAAGCCATCATGCGCCACCTCCGCGCCTGCGGCGCACCAGGAAGATCAGCACCGGCGCGCCGATAAAGGCGCTCACCACCGAAACGCGCAGCTCGCCGGGGACCAGCAGGCGGCCCAGCACGTCGGCAAACAGCAGCAGGGCAGGAGTGGCCAGCAGCGTTACCGGCAGCGACCAGCGGTGATCCGCCCCCACCAGCCAGCGCGCCATGTGCGGCATCATCAGGCCGATAAAGGCTATCGGGCCGACCACGGCGGTCGCGCTGCCGCACAGTACCGTGATGGCTAAAAGACCAATCAGCTGCGTGCGCGCAACCCGGTTGCCGAGGGCGGTGGCGGTGTCGCTGCCGAGGCTCAGGCTGTTCAGCGCCCGGCTTAAAAACAGCGCCACGGCGGCGGCGATAATGACCGGGATTGCCACCACGTTTAATGTTTCAAGGGTGCGGATATCCAGCGAGCCGGCCTGCCAGAAGCGCAGCTGGTCGTAGACGTACGGGTTGAGCAGGGCGATGCCGCTGGACAGGCCTTCCAGCACCGCCGCGAGCGCGACGCCCGCAAGCGTCAGGCGAACCGGACTCAGCTGCCCGCCGCCCTGGCTGCCGGTAAACGCGACCACCAGCGAGGCGGCCAGCGCGCCGCAGAAGGCCATCGCCAGCTGTTCAGAGGGAGACGTCAACCCGAAGAGCGCCGCGCCGAGCACGATAGCAAAGCTGGCGCCGGAGTTGACGCCGAGAATGCCGGGGTCCGCCAGCGGGTTGCGGGTGAGGGTTTGCATCAGGGCTCCGGCAAGGCCGAGCGAGCCACCGGCCAGCAGTCCGGCAAGGGTGCGGGGCAGGCGGGCGTCGAGCACGATGACGCAGTCCGCGCTCTGACAGGTGCCGGAGAGCGCATCAACAATAACGGACGCGGGCAGCGGCTTTGCGCCGACCAGCAGGCTGAGTGCAATCGCAAGGCTCAAAAGCAGCAATAAAGCGGGCACGGCAACGGCGCGCACCGCAGAAGAGGAAAACGACATAGCAACATCCATGATTTGATAATGATAGTGATTATCGTTATCTATCTTATTTGGCTATGTTAGCATGTGCGCCCATGGAATGGGTAGAAATAGACTCAAGGCTTTGTCATGAATCAAAAATCCTGGCTGCTCAACCTCAGCCTGTTGAAAACGCACCCGGCGTATCGCGCCGTTTTTATCGCTCGCTTTATCTCCATTTTGTCCCTCGGCCTGCTCGGCGTCGCCGTGCCGGTCCAGATCCAGACCATGACGCACTCCAGCTGGCTGGTGGGGTTATCCGTCACCTTAACCGGCGGGGCGATGTTTATCGGCCTGATGGTCGGCGGCGTGCTGGCGGACCGCTACGAACGTAAGAAGCTGATCCTGCTGGCGCGCGGCACCTGCGGCGTGGGCTTTATCGGGCTGTGCCTGAACGCCATGCTGCCGGAGCCGTCGCTGATTGCCATTTACGCGCTTGGCCTGTGGGACGGTTTTTTCGCCTCGCTGGGCGTGACGGCGCTGCTGGCGGCGACGCCTGCGCTGGTCGGGCGCGAGAACCTGATGCAGGCGGGGGCGATCACCATGCTTACCGTGCGCCTCGGGTCGGTGATTTCGCCGATGGTGGGCGGGCTGCTGCTGGCGACCGGCAACGTGGCGTGGAACTACGGGCTGGCGGCGGCGGGGACGTTTATCACCACCCTGACGCTGCTGCGCCTGCCGCTCCTGCCGCCTCCGCCGCAGCCGCGCGAGCATCCGCTGAAATCGCTGATGGCTGCAATTCGTTTCCTGTTCAGTAACCCGCTGATTGGCGGCATTGCGCTGCTCGGCGGCCTGCTGACCATGGCGAGCGCCGTGCGCGTGCTCTACCCGGCGCTGGCGGGCGAGTGGCAGATGAGCGCCTCGGAAATTGGCGTGCTGTACGCGGCCATTCCGCTCGGCGCGGCGCTGGGGGCGCTGACCAGCGGCAACCTGGCGCAGAGCGCGCGTCCGGGGTTGATTATGCTGCTAGCCACGCTGGCCTCGTTTATCGCCATTGGCTTCTTTAGTCTGATGCCGGTGTGGGCGCTGGGCGTGTTGTGCCTGGTGATTTTCGGCTGGCTGAGCGCCATCAGCTCGCTTTTGCAGTACACGCTGATCCAGACCCAGACGCCGGAAGGGATGCTTGGGCGCATTAACGGCCTGTGGACCGCGCAGAACGTGACGGGCGATGCGATCGGTGCGGCGATCCTCGGCGGGCTGGGAGCGATAATGACCCCGGTGGCGTCGGCGAGCAGCAGCGGGTTTGCGTTAGCCGTTGTTGGCGTAATTTTATTGGCGGTTTTGGTGGAGTTGCGGCGGTTCAGGCAGGAGGTTGTGTTAAACGACGGTGCGGCCTGATGCCCTTACCCCGGCCCTCTCCCACGGGGCTGAGGAATCCTAATTTTTAAACAGAAGCAATAACGTTGTTTCAGAACGATTTAAGTCTTTCAGCGACGCCCTGGTCCGGCTGTAAATCGCCGAAGCGTTTCCGTAAGGCCGGGGCGAGGCGCAGGGATGCGCCGAGAGGGCGTGGCCTGCAGGGATGCAGGCTCATGCCCGACCCGATAGCCTGAAGGAATAAGCTGAGGGTACCGCGAAGCGGCGATTTACCGCCGGGAGCCCGGGTCGCCAGGGCGGCGGCGATTGAGCCGCCCAGGCACGTTCACCGAAACAGGATTTACAGAGTAGCAAGGAACATAAAGTGAACGGAATGACCACCACTGCCGTATGTTTCCCTCACCCTAACCCTCTCCCCAAAGGGGCGAGGGGATTGTTCACTGCTCGCATTAATTTGTGGGGATTCCTCAGCCCACGGGGAGAGGGAGGGAAAATGCTTACTTAAACAACGCATTCAATCTGTCTAACACCAACATCGCGCTGTAATAATCCAGGCGGAACGTCTCCGTTCCCAGCGCCCAGACGCGTTTGTTCTTCACCGACGGCAGATGCGCCAGCAGCGGGTTGGCGTAAATCGCCTCCACGTCTTTCTGGTCGCCGGCAAAGACAAACAACCCTTCGCCGTTCACCCCCGTCGCCAGGTTTTCCCCGCCCAACTGAATAATGTCGTGGCGTTTGCCCTGGCTTTGGGAGGTGTGCAGCCCGGCGGGCAGGTCCGCCAGCGTAAAGCCCAGCTGGTGCAGCAGCTTGCCCTGCGCGGATTCCGCGGTCCACAGGTTGGCCGAGTGCGCGGCGGCAGTGTAGACGATGGCGTTGACCGGCTGCGGCGGCAGCTTCATCTGCTGTTTCACCTGCGCGAGCTGTTTATCAAACGCGGCAATACGATCCGCGGCCTGTTTTTCGTGTCCGGTGAGGGTTCCCAGCTGCGTCAGCAGCGCCTGCCAGCTCTTGTCGTCGTAGTTGATGATAAGCGTCGGGGCGATGGCGGAGAGCTGATCGTACAGCGCCAGCGCGGAATCCCCGCCGGTGGCGCCGATCAAAATCAGGTCCGGCATTTGCGCGGCGACCGCTTCGGCGCTCGGCTCGCCGATGTACAGCCGCGCAACCTTACGCTGTTTTGCAATATCCCCCCACTGGCGCAGGAAACCCTGCGCGTCCGCCACGCGGTTGTTCGGCGTGGTTGCGCCGCTGGCAATGACCGGCGCGTCAATCGCCAGCAGGGAGCCGGTTAAGGTCACGCTGGTGGAGACAATGCGCGTCGGTTTGCGCTCAAGCGTATGCACGCCGCGGCTGTCGGTGACCTGGCGCGGCCAGTCTGCGGCGGTGGCTGAGGTTAGTCCTAAAACAAAAAGTCCTGTCAAAAAAAGGGTATTGCGGCAAACGGCAGGGAGTTTCACTGAGCGGCATCCTGTTTTTGTTGAAGATAATGCTTCTCATTTTCATGGTTGTGGAGAACGGATGCAAGGGTTTGTCGCACAAGTCTTTACCCGACGGTTGACAGCGGGGCGCTGTGGGATTAGGTTAGCCGACGAAAATATAAATGATAATCATTATTGCTTCTTTTATCATTTTGAGGAGGATGATATGGACACGTCCCTGGCTGAGGAAGTTCAGCACACCGCGACCGCGCTGCAATCAGACAGCTTTTTCTTTATGTCGCCTTACCGCAGTTTTACCACCTCAGGCTGTTTTGCCCGCTTCTCTGAACCTGCCGTCGGCGGCGACGATCCGGCGGGGCAGTTCCAGCAGAAATTAGCCCGTGCTTTTCGGGATGCGAAAGCCAGCGGCATCGCCCATCCGGTCATGGTAGGGGCCATCCCGTTCGATACCCGCAAGCCGTCTTCGCTGTTTATTCCGCAACGCTGGGAGACGTTTTCCCGTCCCGCACGTCAGCAGTCCGCGCGCTATTTCTCCGGCGCGCAGGCGCTGAAGGTGGAACAGCGCACCGAGATCCCCGCTCAGCCCGTTTTTGAAGAGATGGTCGCTCGCGCCGCGTCGCTGACCGCCACGCCGCAGGTGAACAAGGTGGTGCTGTCGCGCCTGATTGATATCGCCACCGACAAAAAAATGGACAGCGGCGCGCTGATGGAGCGCCTGATCGCCCAGAACCCGGCGAGCTTTAACTTCCACGTGCCGCTGGAGGACGGAGGCGTGCTGCTCGGCGCCAGCCCGGAACTGCTGCTGCGCAAAGAGGGCAGGCACTTCAGCTCGCTGCCGCTGGCAGGCTCCGCGCGCCGTCAGCCGGACGACGTGCTGGATCGCGAAGCGGGCAATAAGCTGCTGGCCTCCGAAAAGGACCGCCACGAACACGACCTGGTGACCCAGGCGATGAAGGCCATTCTGGCGCCGCGCAGCCATCACCTGAGCATGCCGTCTTCCCCGCAGCTCATCACCACGCCGACGCTGTGGCACCTGGCAACGCCGGTAGAAGGTGACGCGCGCGAGAACGAAAACGCCCTGACGCTGGCTTGCCTGCTGCACCCGACCCCGGCCCTGAGCGGCTTCCCGCATCAGGCGGCAAAAGAACTGATTGCCGAACTGGAGCCGTTCGACCGCGAGCTGTTCGGCGGCATCGTCGGCTGGTGCGACAGCGAAGGCAACGGCGAGTGGGTGGTGACCATCCGCTGCGCGCGTCTTCGCGAAAATACCGTTCGCCTGTTTGCCGGCGCGGGCATTGTGCCGGCCTCCTCGCCGGTGGGCGAGTGGCGCGAAACGGGCGTGAAGCTCTCCACCATGCTCAACGTGTTTGGCCTGCACTAAGGAACGCTCATGACTATTCCCTTTACCCGCTGGCCCGAGGAGTTTGCCCGCCACTACCGTGAGAAAGGCTACTGGCAGGATCGGCCCCTGACCCACATCCTGACGGATCGTGCGGACAGCGATGCGGTGGCGATTATCGACGGCGAGCGGCACATCACCTACCGCGCGTTTCATCAGGCGGTGAATAACCTCGCGTCCGCCCTTCAGGCGCAGGGACTGCACCGCGGCGAGACCGCGCTGGTGCAGCTCGGCAACGTGGCCGAGTTCTACATCACCTTTTTCGCGCTGCTGCAGATCGGCGTCGCGCCGGTTAACGCGCTTTTTAGCCATCAGCGCAGCGAGCTGAACGCCTACGCCGCCCAGATCAAACCCGCCGTGCTGATCGCCGATCGCGACCATGCCCTGTTCGCGGGCGATGATTTTCTTAACACCTTCGTGGATGAACATCGCTCGGTTCGCGCCGTGCTGCTGCGCGGCGATAAGGGCGAACATGCGCTGGAAGCGGCGATTGCCCGCCCGGCGGACAACTTTATCCCGAACCCGACGCCCGCCGACGAGGTGGCCTTCTTCCAGCTCTCCGGCGGCAGCACCGGCACGCCGAAGCTGATCCCGCGCACGCACAATGACTACGACTACAGCATCCGCCGCAGCAACGAGATTTGCGGCATTACCGCCGAAACGCGTTACCTGAACGCGCTCCCCGCGGCGCATAACTACGCCATGAGCTCGCCGGGATCGTTAGGCGTTTTCACGGCGGGCGGCTGCGTGGTGCTGGCGAACGATCCGAGCGCCACGCTCTGCTTCCCGCTGATTGAGCAGCATCAGATCAACGTCACCTCGCTGGTCCCTCCGGCGGTGAGCCTGTGGCTGCAGGCGATTGCCGACGGCGCGGGCAACGCGCAGCTTAAATCCCTCAGGCTGCTCCAGGTGGGCGGCGCGCGCCTCTCCGCCACGCTCGCGGCGCGTATTCCGGCGGAAATCGGCTGCAAGCTTCAGCAGGTGTTCGGCATGGCGGAAGGGCTGGTGAACTACACCGCGCTCGACGACGCGCTCGAGCGCATCATCAACACCCAGGGCCGTCCGATGTGCCCTGATGACGAGGTGTGGGTCGCGGACGAGCACGGCAACCCGCTGCCGCGCGGGGAGGTTGGGCGTCTGATGACGCGCGGTCCGTATACCTTCCGCGGCTATTTCAACAGTCCGGAACACAACGCCAGCGCCTTCGACGCCGACGGCTTCTACTGCTCCGGCGATCTGATCGCCATCGACGAGCAGGGCTACATCACCGTGCAGGGGCGCGAGAAGGATCAGATAAACCGCGGCGGGGAGAAGATCGCCGCCGAAGAGATCGAAAACCTGCTGCTGCGCCACGAGGCGGTGATCCACGCCGCGCTGGTAAGCATGGAGGACAGCCTGCTGGGCGAAAAAAGCTGCGCGTATCTGGTGGTGAAACAGCCCCTGCGCGCGGTCGAGGTACGCCGCTTCCTGCGCGAGCAGGGCGTTGCCGAATTCAAGCTGCCGGACCGCGTGGAGAGCGTGGACGCGCTTCCGCTGACGCCGGTCGGCAAAGTCGATAAGAAACAGCTGCGCCTGTGGCTCGCTGAACGCGCCCGGGGCTGAGGAACAGAATATGGCTATTCCAAAATTAACCGCATACGCGCTGCCAACCGCCGCAGAGCTGCCGACCAACAAGGTGAACTGGGCGTTTGAGCCGGAGCGCGCCGCGCTGTTGATCCACGATATGCAGGAGTATTTCCTGAACTTCTGGGGCGAAAACAGCGCAATGATGCAGCAGGTGGTGGCGAACATCGCCAGACTGCGCGCCTACTGCAAAGAACACAATATCCCCGTGTACTATACCGCCCAGCCGAAAGAGCAGAGCGACGAAGACCGCGCCCTGCTGAACGACATGTGGGGACCGGGGCTGACCCGCTCGCCGGAGCAGCAGCGCATCGTTGCTGAGCTGACCCCGGACGAAGCGGACACGGTGCTGGTGAAGTGGCGCTACAGCGCGTTCCACCGCTCGCCGCTGGAGCAGATGCTGAAAGAGACCGGCCGCAACCAGCTGCTGATTACCGGCGTTTATGCGCACATCGGCTGCATGACCACCGCCACCGACGCCTTTATGCGCGACATCAAGCCGTTCTTTATTGCCGACGCGCTGGCGGATTTTACCCGCGACGAGCACCTGATGTCGCTCAACTACGTGGCCGGACGCTCGGGCCGCGTGGTGATGACCGACGAGCTGCTGCCGTCCGTTCCGGCCTCGAAGGCCGCGCTGCGCGAGCTGATCCTGCCTTTGCTGGACGAATCCGACGAGCCGATGGATGACGAAAACCTGATCGACTACGGTCTGGACTCGGTGCGCATGATGGCGCTGGCCGCCCGCTGGCGCAAAGTGCACGGCGACATTGACTTCGTGATGCTGGCAAAAAATCCTACCCTCGACGCCTGGTGGGCGCTGCTCTCCCGCGAGGTGAAGTGATGGGTTTTGATTTCACCGGTAAAACCGTCTGGGTAACGGGCGCGGGGAAGGGGATTGGCTATGCGACGGCGCTGGCGTTTGTAGAGGCGGGCGCGCGGGTGACCGGGTTCGATCTGGCCTTTCCGCAGGACGATTATCCCTTTACCACCGAGACGCTGGACGTGGCGAACGCCGCGCAGGTGGGCGAGGTCTGCGGGCGCGCGCTGGCGTCGCTTGAACGCCTTGACGTGCTGGTTAACGCGGCGGGCATTCTGCGCATGGGGGCGACGGATGAGCTCTTGCTGGAGGACTGGCAGCAGACCTTCGCGGTCAACGTAGGTGGCGCGTTCAACCTGTTCCAGCAGACGATGGGCCAGTTCCGCCGTCAGCAGGACGGGGCGATTGTCACCGTGGCCTCCGACGCGGCACATACGCCGCGCATCGGCATGAGCGCCTACGGCGCGTCGAAGGCGGCGCTGAAAAGCCTGGCTCTGACCGTCGGGCTGGAGCTGGCGGGCAGCGGCGTGCGCTGTAACCTGGTGTCGCCCGGCTCAACGGACACCGACATGCAGCGCACCCTGTGGACCAGCGACGACGCAGAACAGCAGCGCATTCGCGGCTTTGGCGAGCAGTTTAAGCTCGGCATTCCGCTGGGCAAAATCGCCCGTCCGCGGGAGATTGCCAGCACCGTGCTGTTCCTTGCATCCGATGCCGCCAGCCATATTACCCTGCAGGATATCGTGGTGGACGGCGGCTCCACGCTGGGGGCGTGATGATCTGGAAACGTCATTTATCGCTTGAAGAACTGAACGCCACCAGCGTGAACACCCTGGTGGCGCACCTGGGCATTATCTATACCCGCCTTGGGGACGACACGCTGGAAGCGGAGATGCCGGTGGATGCGCGCACCCATCAGCCGTTTGGCCTGCTGCACGGCGGGGCGTCGGCGGCGCTGGCGGAAACGCTCGGCTCAATGGCCGGTTTTCTGATGACCCGCGACGGGCAGAGCGTGGTGGGCACGGAGCTGAACGCCACGCACCATCGCGCGGTCTCTCACGGTAAGGTGCGCGGCGTATGTCAGCCGCTGCATCTGGGGCGTTCGAGCCAGAGCTGGGAGATCGTGGTATTCGACGAGCAGGGGCGGCGGTGCTGCACCTGTCGGTTGAGTACGATGGTGCTGGGGTAGGTCATCCAGCTGAAAGTGATCGGCTTAACACTGTGGTGTAAATCTCTGGTTTGACCACGCATTATTGCGTTTCAAAGTTGTTAAATTTTATCCGTTGTTCTAGAAACAAAATGTAACATCTCAATGTTTCACAACAACGGAAAACAACTATGAACAACTCAGGGAAATACCTTACGTGGGCGGTGCTCTCCGTTGTGGGAGCCTTTGCCCTGGGCTATATCGCCCTCAACCGGGGGGAACAGATCAATGCGCTCTGGATCGTCGTCGCCTCCGTCTGCATTTATCTGATCGCGTACCGTTTTTATGGCCGCTATATCGCGAATACCGTGCTGGCGGTTGACGGCACGCGTATGACGCCTGCCGTGCGTCACAATGACGGACTGGACTACGTGCCGACCGACAAAAAAGTGCTGTTCGGTCACCATTTTGCGGCGATTGCCGGAGCGGGCCCGCTGGTAGGGCCGGTGCTGGCGGCGCAGATGGGCTACCTGCCGGGGATGATCTGGATCCTCGCGGGCGTGGTGCTGGCGGGCGCGGTGCAGGACTTTATGGTGCTGTTCGTCTCCACCCGCCGCGACGGCCGTTCTCTGGGCGAGCTGGTGAAAGAGGAGATGGGGGCAACCGCCGGGGTGATCGCGCTGGTGGCGACCTTTATGATCATGGTAATCATCCTCGCGGTGCTGGCGATGATCGTGGTGAAAGCGCTGACCCACAGCCCGTGGGGGACCTATACCGTCGCCTTTACCATTCCGCTGGCCCTGTTTATGGGGATCTACATTCGCTACCTGCGCCCGGGCCGCATTGGTGAAGTGTCGGTGATTGGCCTGGTGTTCCTGGTGTTCGCGATTATCTCCGGCGGCTGGGTGGCGGAAAGCCCGACCTGGGCACCGTTCTTCGACTTTACCGGCGTGCAGCTGACCTGGATGCTGGTGGGCTACGGCTTCGTGGCGGCGGTGCTGCCGGTGTGGCTGCTGCTGGCCCCGCGCGACTACCTCTCTACTTTCCTGAAAATCGGCACCATCGTCGGGCTGGCAATCGGCATTCTGATTATGCGTCCGACCCTGACCATGCCTGCGTTGACCAAGTTCATCGACGGTACCGGCCCGGTCTGGACCGGCAACCTGTTCCCTTTCCTGTTTATCACCATCGCCTGCGGCGCGGTGTCCGGCTTCCACGCGCTGATTGCCTCCGGCACCACGCCGAAGATGCTGGCCAATGAAAATCAGGCCTGCCTGATCGGCTACGGCGGCATGCTGATGGAGTCCTTCGTCGCGATTATGGCACTGGTCTCGGCCTGCATTATCGACCCGGGCGTTTACTTCGCGATGAATAGCCCGATGGCGGTACTGGCCCCGGCGGGCACCGCTGACGTGGTGGCATCCGCCGCGCAGGTGGTGAGCGGCTGGGGCTTTGCGATTACTCCGGAAACGCTGACGCATATTGCTAATGAGGTGGGCGAGCAGTCGATCATCTCCCGCGCGGGCGGGGCGCCTACGCTTGCGGTGGGCATGGCCTACATCCTTCACGGCGCGCTGGGCGGGCTGATGGACGTGTCGTTCTGGTATCACTTTGCCATCCTGTTCGAAGCGCTGTTTATTCTGACGGCTGTGGATGCGGGAACCCGTGCGGCGCGCTTTATGCTGCAGGATCTGCTGGGGGTCATCTCCCCGAACCTGAAGCGTACCGACTCGCTCCCGGCTAACCTGCTGGCGACGGCGCTGTGCGTGCTGGCGTGGGGCTACTTCCTGCACCAGGGCGTGGTGGATCCGCTGGGCGGGATTAACACCCTGTGGCCGCTGTTCGGTATCGCCAACCAGATGCTGGCGGGCATGGCGCTGATGCTCTGCGCGGTGGTGCTGTTCAAGATGAAGCGCCAGCGTTACGCGTGGGTGGCGCTGGTGCCAACCGCCTGGCTGCTGATCTGTACCCTGACGGCGGGCTGGCAGAAAGCCTTCAGCCCGGACAACAAGGTGGGCTTCCTGGCGATCGCCAACAAGTTCCAGGCGATGATCGACAGCGGCAAGATCCCGGCTCAGTACACCGAGTCGCAGCTGTCGCAGCTGGTGTTCAACAACCGTCTGGATGCCGGGCTGACCATCTTCTTTATGGTGGTGGTTGTGGTGCTGGCGTTGTATTCTCTCAAAACCGCGCTGGCTGCGCTGAAAGTCGACAAGCCAACGGCGAAAGAGACACCGTATGAGCCGATGCCTGAAAACCTGGAAGAGATTGTGACCCAGGCGAAAGGGGCGCATTAATTTAACCAAATATACCCCTCACCCCGGCCCTCTCCCCATAGGGGAGAGGGTGTTGTAAGTTCCCTCTCCCCTATGGGGAGAGGGTTAGGGTGAGGGGAACATGTGAGAAACGACCTATGTTCGACACCCTATCCAAAGCAGGTAAGTACCTGGGCCAGGCCGCCAAAATGATGATTGGCGTGCCGGATTACGACAACTACGTCGAGCATATGCGCGTCAACCATCCGGACCAGACGCCGATGACCTACGAAGAATTTTTCCGCAACCGCCAGGACGCCCGCTACGGCGGTAAGGGCGGGGCAAAGTGCTGTTAACCCTCTTTGGGTAAATAGAGGCTGATTTGCTCCTGTTTACAGCCGTAGATGGCCGCCAGCTTTTCGCGGGTGCGCTTTTGCGGACGGGAGTCCAGCGCTTCCAGCTGTGACACGGCGGACTGGCTGATGCCGAGTTTCTCCGCCACCTCCTGCTGGGACATGCCGCGCAGGATACGCCACGCGGCCTGCAGGCTGACGTTCTGCCAGGTCATGATGCTGCACACTTCTCCGGGCAATTCCACGTCATCCAGGCTATCGTGTTCGACTTCAATATCCTCCAGGTCGTCATCGGTTTCGTCGTCAATTTCCGACATCTGTAAGAGCATACGAAAATATTCGTGATAGGGAATAACGGCGTACTGCGTTTTCCCGTTATCGTCCTTGATTAGCTGTACAGCCATAGGTGGCACTCTCCTCATGCAGGTAAGTCGTTGAAGTTCTGCGCTTGACGGCCAAAACATAACAATGGTTATCGGGATCGTCCCGAAGCGTATAGATGATGCGGTAATCGCCTACGCGTAACCGGTAACGATCTTCGGTCGCCGATATTTTTTTGATATCGGGCCGGGGAGCCGAGCGGTCATCCAGCTCAGTAAGCTTTACCTCAATGCGTCGCTGATACCGCTCGTCAATCTTTGAAAACGCCTTTTTTGCACCATTGGACCAGACAATCTTCATCCGTACCTCCACTGTACGCCCACACAAAATATAAGGAAATAATAAGACTATTAGATAAATTCCGAATTTCTAATGGGGTACTGTAGAGCTGAGAAAAAGCGGGAGAAAGCGGCAAAACGCGAATCGTCGAGAGCGCTTGAGAAGGCCTCTGCCGGGCGACAGAGGCTTGCAGGAAATATGCGATCAGGCGTTCAAACCGCCGTCCACGTCCAGACCGGTACCGGAGATCTGACCGGCAGCCGGGCTGGCGAGGAAGGTGACCGCCGCCGCGACGTCTTCCGGCTGACCGTAATGACCCAATGCAATAAGCTGACGCTGAGAGTCAGCCTGTTCGCCGTCTTCCGGGTTCATATCGCTGTTGGTGGGGCCGGGGTGAACCAGGTTGACGGTTATACCGCGCGGCCCTAAATCACGGGCGAGTCCGCGGGTGAGGGAGTTCAGTGCAGATTTGGTCATCGAGTAAACGGCAATGCCCGGCTGCGCCACGCGGTTCGCCAGACAGCTGCCGATGTTGATGATGCGCCCGCCGTCGGACATGTGCACCAGCGCTTCCTGAATGGCGATGACCACGCCTCGGATGTTGACGTTGATAAGGGCGTCGATGTCCGCCAGCGTCATGGACTCCAGCGGGCCGCCGCGCGCAATCCCGGCGTTGTTGACCAGAATGTCCAGCCCGCCGAGGGATCGCGCCGCATGGGTGACGGCATCCTGAATCGCCTGCGCGCTGGCGCTGTCCGCCTGAACGGCCTCGCCGTGCCGCCCCAGCGCCTTAATCTCATCGGCGACCGCCTGGGCTTTATCGGCGGATTTTTCATAGGTGATGACCACATCGGCACCGGCGCGCGCCAGCGACAGGGCAATCGCACGACCCAGCCCGCGGCTGGCGCCGGTAACCAGCGCCTTTTTACCTGTTAAATCGATCTGCATGATGACCTCGTTACGAGAGTGGTGAGAACCATCATTAGGTATAGCCCGTCGGCGCGATTAACGGTGGAAGGATTCCACTTTCTCAAACGCGGCGCGCAGAACGTCAGGCGTTAGCGTAACGGGTAAATAGTGAACCGACTCCACCGGGCGCAGGGTGTGGGCAATGACCCTGTCCAGCTCGTCGCGGTTATTGATGTTGACGTCCAGCTCGCGAAGCGTGGTCGGCAGGTTAAAGCGCCGGTATGCCGCCACCAGCTGCGCCAGCACGTCGTCCTGGCCGAGCAGGGCGCTCTGCACCAGAATGCCGTAGGCCACCTTGGTGCCGTGGAGGAATTTTTCCGTCTGCGGCAGCACGGTTAAGCCGTTGTGCACCGCATGCGCCGCCGCCACGCGGGTGTAGCGTTCGCCCAGGCCGCCGACCATCCCGCCGCCGGCGATAATCGCGTCCACCACGTCCCGGAACGCCTGCGTTTGCTCGCCGCGCTGCTGGTCGGCCAGCGCTTGCTCGCTGTGTTCCAGCAGCACGTCGCGGATCGCCAGCGCGCCGTTAAGGCCAAGACGCACGGTCAGCGGCAGGTTCTCCGGCTCAGGTGCCAATACTACCGCTTCGTACCACTTCGCCAGCGTATCGCCGATCCCCGCCAGCAGGTATTCCGCCGGGGCGTTGAGGATAATCTGCGGCTCCACCAGCACCAGGAAGTTGGCGTCGTCGAAGATCTCAAACTGCAGCGCCTGCCCGGCATCGTTGTACCAGACGGAGAGCGGGGTCCACGCGGCGCAGGTAGCGGCAATGGTGGGGATGCCCACGAACGGCACCCCTAAGCGGCGCGCCACGGCCTTGACGGTGTCCATGACCGCGCCGCCGCCCACCCCAATCACCACGCTGGCATCGCTGCCGGACTCGTTCACCAGATGGGTGACGTCGCGCTCGCTGCAGTGGCCTTTAAACAGCAGGTGCTTCGCCCCCGGCGCGTTAAAGCTCTCCGGCAGGAACGGGCGCGCGCCCTCTATTGCGCGCTCGCCGTAAATCCATACCGCACGGGAAAGCTGTTCCGGGGTAAAGAAGTCATTCAGATGCGCAAGGCTTCCGGAATGAGAGAAGTAGTTCGCCGGGCCGGGCACGACGCGGATGTCGGTGTTGCTCATGGTGTTGTCCTTTTTTCGCAAGCGCTAACCCGATGTTATGTCTGGACATCCGGATGGCTAATAATATTTCGCTTTATCTTATGCCTTTTCCGTCGTTGTCAGTCAACCGGAGCTGTGAAAAATTCGATAAATCAGAAGAGTTATGAAGGATTTACGCGGATGGTTTCCAGTCGCCTTGAAATGCGCGGTATCAGCCTGGCCTTTTCCGGCTTTCAGGCGCTGTCGCGCGTGGACTTCACGCTGAACGGCGGATCGGTGCACGCGCTGATCGGCGCCAACGGCGCGGGGAAATCAACGCTGATGGCGGTGCTGTGCGGGACGCACGACCACTATGAAGGCGAAATCTGCATCAACAACCAGCCGGTAAGCATTCGCGAGCCGCTGGACGCCAAACGGCTGGGCATCCACCTCGTGCAGCAGGAGGTGGACGTGGCGCTGATCCCGGGGTTGAGCATTGCCGAAAACATCATGCTCGACCAGCTGGCGCAGCCGGGGCACCGCTACCGCTGGCGCGACATCCGCCAGCAGGCGGGGCAGGCGCTGGCGCAGCTCGACGTTACGCTGGACGTTCGCCGCTCCATCGACGGCTGTTCGCTGGCCGAAAAGCAGCAGATTTTGCTGGCACGCGCCTTGTCCCAACACTGCCGTTTTTTGATTCTTGATGAGCCCACCGCGCCGCTGGACGCGCACGAGAGCGAGCGCCTGTTTACGGTGGTGAGACGTTTAAAAGAGCAGGGCATCGGCGTGGTGTTTATCTCCCACCGCATTCACGAGCTGAAGGCCATCTGCGACACCCTGACGGTGCTGCGCGACGGCAGGCTGGTCGAGTCCGGCCCGATGGCGGATCTGAGCGGAGAGGAGATCGTCGAAAAGATGCTCGGCCACGTGCTGAGCGATATCTACCCGCCCGCGCGGCCGCCGCACGGCGACGAAACGCTGCTGCGGGTGGAAGGGCTGCACGACGACGCGCTGCTTAAAGATATCTCCCTGCACCTGCGCAAAGGCGAAATTCTCGGGATTGCCGGGCTGGCGGGGGCGGGGAAAACCGAACTCTGCAAGGCGCTGTTTGGCGCCACCAAAAGCCGCGTTGCGCGCGGTGAGCTGAATCATCAGGCCTGGTCCCCGCGCGACCCGGCCGACTCCGTGCAGCGCGGGCTGGCGCTGGTACCGGAGGAGCGGCGCAAGGAGGGTATTTTTATCGACGAGCCGGTGAGCATGAACCTTGCCGTGAGCGCCGATAACAGCTTTTCGCGCTGGAGCCTGTTCGGCCATCGTCAGGCGTGGCGCTGGGCGGAAGAGGTCATCGCCCGGGTCGGCGTGCGAACGCGCGGGCCGGGGCAGGTGCTGCGCCGCTTATCCAGCGGCAACCAGCAGAAGGTCGCCATCGGCAAATGGCTGCGCAACGACGCCAGCGTGCTGATATTTGACGAGCCGACCAAAGGCGTGGACGTAAAGGCCAAAACCGATCTGTTCCAGCTGATTGACGGCCTGGCGCGCGAGGGCAAAGGGGTGATTTACGCCTCCGGCGAGTTCGCCGAGCTGGTGGGACTGTGCGACCGCATCTGCGTCCTGTGGGACGGGCGCATCGTGGCGGAAATCGCCGGGGCCGAGGCCCGCGAAGAGACACTACTTTATTATTCAACCGGAGGAACGGCGTCGTGAGCAAGGCCCTTTCAGTAACGGCGGCGGCGTCTGGCCGTCAGCAACTTTTTGATTTTCTTTATAAGTGGGGCATGCTGCTGACCGTCGTCGCGCTGGTGGCAATCTTTGGCCTGGCGTCGGACAGCTTCCTCGACCCAAACAACATCATTAACATTCTGCGCTCGATCGCCATCGTGACGGTGATTGCCGTCGGCGTGTCGATTTCGCTGACCGTCGGCGGGTTCGATCTCTCCGTGGGATCGACCGCGTCGCTGGCGAACGCGCTGGTGATTTCGCTTTTTGTCTGGCACGGCTTCGGTACCACCGAGTCGATTCTGATCACCCTCGCGCTCTGCACGCTGGTCGGCCTGTTTAACGCCTTTCTGATCGTCATCCTGCGCATCCCGGACATGCTCGCGACGCTCGCCAGCCTGTTTGTTATCCAGGGCGTGGCGATGACCTACAGCTACGGCGGGTCGATTACCGAGAACATGGTGCTGCCGAGCGGCGACATGGCGGAAGGCACCATTCCGGCGGCGTTCAGCCTGCTGGGGCAGGTGCCGACCATCGTCATCATCATGCTGGCGGTGACCCTTCTGGCGCAGCTTGGACTGTCGCTGACCACTCATGGACGCCGGATGTACGCCATTGGCGGCAACCCGGAAGCGGCGCGCCTCTCGGGCATTCGCACCACGCGCTACAGGGTGGCGGCCTACGTCATCGCCTCGCTGCTGGCGGGGCTGGGCGGGATTTTGCTGGCCTCGCGCATCGGGTCGTCGCAGGTGAACGCGGGCGGCGGGTATCTGATGGACGCGGTGGCGGCGGCGTGGATTGGCTTCTCGCTGGCCGGGTCCGGCAAGCCGAACGCGCTGGGGACCCTGGTGGGAGCGGTTATTCTCGGTGTGCTGTCGAACGGGCTGGTGATGCTCTCCGTGCCGTATTACGCGATGGACATAATAAAAGGGCTGGTGCTCGCGGCGGCACTGGCGATCACCTACATACAAAAACGCTGACAACACAACGGGATAAAAAAATGAAAAAGATTGCGCTCTCTTTGGTGGCACTGGGGTTACTCACGGCACTGCCGGGCTTCGCGGCCACGCCCGCGCCGGTTCCGGCTGCCATTGCGAACCACGACGGCCCGATCCGCATTGCGGTGATCCGTAACCTCGGCTCGGACGACAACACCACGCAGTTTGTTGCCGGGGCGATTCAGGAAGGGAAAAAGCTTGGCTTTAAGGTCAGCACCTTTTTGAGCAACGGGGACGACGCCAAATTCCAGGACTTCGTTAACCAGGCCATCAGCCAGAAGTATGACGGGATCATTCTCTCTCAGGGCCGCGATCCGTACTCCACCGCGCTGGTGAAGAAGGCGGTGGATGCCGGGATTAAAGTCGCCGTGTTTGATACCGCCGTTAATGGGGATATCCCGGGCGTGACCGTGACGCAGCAGGACGATGCCTCCCTGACGAACCTCTCCTTCGGCCAGCTGGCAAAAGATTTCAACGGCAAGGCGAATATCGTCAAGCTGTGGGTGGCGGGCTTCCCGCCGATGGAGCGCCGTCAGGCTGCCTATAAAGAATTGCAAAAGCAGTACCCGGAGATTAAAGAGCTGGAGTCCATCGGCGCGGTCTCCTCTGACGTGCAGGGCGACACCGCCAACAAGGTGGGGGCGATCCTGGCGAAATACCCGAAAGGCAAAATCGACGCCATCTGGGGCACCTGGGACGCCTTCAGCCAGGGCGCGTATAAGGCGCTGAAAGAGAACGGACGCACCGAGATCAAGCTCTACAGCATCGACATCTCCAACCAGGACTTACAGCTGATGCGCGAGCCGGGTAGCCCGTGGTCAGTGAGCGTGGCGGTGGATCCGAAGCTGATTGGCGCGACCAACGTGCGCCTGGTAGCCAACAAGATTGCCGGGGAAGCGACGCCTGCGACCTACGATTTCAAAGCGGCAGCCATTCCGCAGGCGCTGCTGACCGCCCAGCCGGGCGCGGTGAACGTGGCGTCGCTGGGGAAAATCATTCCTGGCTGGGGCCAGACGGAAGATTTTATTGCGCCGTGGTTTGCGACGCTGGAAGCGAAAAATAAATGAGCATCCTTCCCACGCCAGAATACAGCCGCAATATGCGGCTGATTGGCCATAGCGACCAGGGCGGCCGACCGGACGGCGTGCAGCTGATGGTGCATCGCGGCTTCGCCTATATCGGCCATATGGTGTCGCAGGGCTTTTCGATTGTTGACGTGCGCGACCCGAAAAAACCGAAAGCGGCGGGCTACGTGCCCGCACCGCCGGGCACCTGGAACGTCCATTTACAGGCGCATGACGATCTGCTGCTGGTGATTAACGCCCGGGATCTGTTTGCCGATGCCCGCTTTGCCGACGAGAAGGTCTACTACACCCGCCAGGTAGGGGAGACCGTTAGCGACGTGCAGGACAGGGGCTGGAGCGCCGGGCTGCGCGTGTTTGATATCTCCACGCCGGACGCGCCGCGCGAAATCGGCTTTCTGTCGCTGAGCGGCATCGGCATTCACCGCATCTGGTACGTGGGCGGGCGCTGGGCGTACGTGTCGGCGCTGATCGACGGCTTTACCGACTACATTTTCCTGACCATCGACCTGGCGGACCCGCGTAAGCCCGAGGTGGCGGGGCGCTGGTGGCTGCCGGGGATGAACCAGGCCGCAGGCGAACAGCCCAGCTGGCCTGAAGGGAAACGCTACGCGCTGCACCATGCGATTATCGCGGGCGATACCGCCTACGGCAGCTGGCGCGACGGCGGCTTAACGCTGCTGGACGTGAAGGATCGTACCCAGCCTAAGCTCATTAGCCACCGCAACTGGAGCCCGCCGTTTGGCGGCGGGACGCACACCGCGCTGCCCTTACCGGACCGCGATTTGCTGGTGGTGCTGGACGAAGCGGTGCTGGATAACCAGCAGGACGGCGAGAAGCTGATCTGGCTGTTTGACATCCGCGAGCCGTCGAACCCGGTGAGCATTTCGACCTTCCCGCAGCCGAATGAAACCGACTACGTGGCAAAAGGGGCGCACTTTGGCCCGCACAACCTGCACGAGAATCGGCCGGGGAGCTTCGTCAGCTCGACGCTGATTTTTGCGACGTATCAGAACGCGGGCGTGCGCGCGTATGACATTTCCAACCCGTATCGCCCGGTGGAAACGGGGGCGCTGGTGCCCGCGGCACCGGAGAGGATGATGGACACGCGGCCGAATCGCCCGCAGGTGATCCAGTCGTGCGACGTGTTTGTGGATGCGCAGGGGATTATTTACAGCACGGACTATAACGGCGGGCTGTCGGTGATTGAGTATTTGGGGTGAGTGCGGTTTGATGCCCCTCACCCTAACCCTCTTTCCAAAGGGGAGAGGGTAAAAATCAGCTGTACTGCCGCACCCTTGCCACCAGCTCTTCCGCACCGTCGATGCGGTCAGCAATGACGATCAGCGCTTTCCCGAGCGTTATCGCGTGGCGCAGGCATTCGTGGCGCATGGCCTCGTCCTGGATGCTGTCGATATCCGCGACGTGGGAAAGCCCGACGCTGCGGCGAATGAGCTCGGTGCCGCAGAACCCAATGGCGTCGTGCCAGACCTTTTTCAGGAATGCGGAGGCATAGCCCGGTGCGCTGAGCGCGGCGTCGCGGGCTTTCTCGTTTGCCAGCGCCTGGAAGCGTTCCGCGAAGGTGTTCCACAGCTCCTGAATATCGGTCAGGCGCTGCTCGCGGGCGGCGGCGGCATCGCGAATGCCAAGATGCCCCGGCAGGCCGCAGAAGTTCAGCAGCAGGTTGCCGATGGCGGTGCCGACGTCAAAGCCAATCGGCCCGAAATAGCCGAACTCTGCGTCGATGGCCTTCAGGCTGCCGTCGGCCACGAAAATCGACCCGCTGTGGATGTCCCCGTGCAGCAGGGCTTCGGCGTGTGAGAAGAAGCGGTGCTTCAGAGAGGCCACGGCAATTTTTAGCTGGGCGTCGTCGCGCAGGGCCGCTACGTCTTTTTCCAGCTCGGCCGGATAGCTGTTGCGCTCGTGGACCTGGTACGGATCGTTGAAGAACAGATCTTCGGTGATCTCGCACATCTCCGGGTTGATGAACTTCGCCACCTGCGCTTTTTTCTCGTGCGGATGCAGGTAGAAGTCGCTGGTGTGGAACAGCGCGTGCGCGAGGTATTCCCCCAGCTGGCGCGCCGCCTGCGGGTAGTAGATGTTGTTGATTAACTCGCCGCGCCAGATGCGATGGCTGGAGAGATCTTCCATTACCATCACCGCCAGTTCCGGGTCAAAGTGGTGGATTTTCACGGTGTGCTGCGGGCTGTGCTGGTAGTGCTCAACCAGGGTTTGCGCTTCAAGGCGAGCGCGATCCAGCGTCAGCGGCCAGGACTCGCCGACGCAGCGCACGTAGGGCAGCGCCTGCTTAACGATGATGCGGCTCACGCCCGCGCCGTCAAAAATTTTAAAGACCAGATTGAGGTTGCCGTCGCCTACCTCCTGCGCCTCTACCAGCGATGAAGGATCGTCAAGTCCGCCAAACTGCCTGGCATACTCCACGGCGTCCTGAGCGGTAAAGGTACGGTATTGCGACATGGCCTGCTCCTCACGAGTTTTACTTATTAAGACATGTAGACGTCTATACATCTGGATTTCATCCTGACACAATGTGCTACAACAACGCAACAGGGAATTAACGACATGCAGACATTACAGACGACCAGCCTGCGGGTGGCGGATAATCAGCTATTTATTCTCGACCAGCAGGCGCTTCCGCAGGAGAAACGCTGGCTGGATGCCTCGACGGTTGAAGCACTGGTTGGGCATATCCACGCTCTGCGCGTGCGCGGCGCGCCGCTGATTGGTCTCTCTGCAAGCCTGCTGCTGGCGCTGCTGGCGGAAAACGGCAAAAGCCGCGACGAGCTTGCGGCGGCGCTGGACACGCTTCGCGCGTCCCGCCCGACGGCGGTGAACCTGATGAACAACCTCGACCGCATGAAGCGGGCGCTGTGGCAGGAAGAATTTGTTCCGGCGCTGGTCGCGGAAGCGCTGCGCCTGATTGACGAAGACAAACGGCTTTGCGAGGCGATTGCAAAAGCGGGCAGCGCGCTGGTGAAGCCCGGCAGCCGTCTGTTGACCCACTGCAACACCGGCGGGCTGGCAACGGCGGGCGTCGGTACGGCGCTGGGCGTAATTGCCCGCGCGCATCAGGAGGGTAACGTCAGCAGCGTCTGGGTGGATGAAACCCGTCCGCTCTTACAGGGCGGCAGGCTAACCGCGTGGGAACTCGGCGAGCTGGGCGTGCCGTATCAGCTGATTACCGACTCCATGGCCGCCAGCCTGATGGCGAAAGGGCAGGTGGACGCCGTGTGGGTGGGGGCAGACCGTATCGCCGCCAACGGCGACGTGGCGAACAAGATTGGCACCTATTCTCTGGCGGTGCTGGCGAAGTTCCACGGCATTCCGTTCTACGTGGCAGCTCCGCAAACGACACTCGATCCGGACTGCCCGAACGGAGAGGCGATCCCCATTGAGCAGCGCGCCGCCAGCGAGGTGACGGGCGTTGCCGGAAGCTTTGGCGCGGTGCAGTGGGCACCGGAAGACGCGCAGGTCTATAACCCGGCGTTTGACGTCACGCCTGCCTCGCTGATTAGCGGCTGGGTGCTGGATACGGGCGTGGTCACGCCCCTGGAGGTTGCGGAAGGGAAATTTGCCTGAGTCCGGCTATCCTTTAAGGGGTTCCCTTAAGAGGACAACATCGTGACGCTCGATCCTGAAACAGACTTAAAACTGGAGCGCGTGGTGGATGCACCGCGCGACCTGCTGTGGCTCTGCTGGACCACGCCCGAGCACATCAAAAACTTCTTCATTCCTGCTCCCCATAAGGTGACCGAGTGCGACCTCGACCTGCGCGTGGGCGGGCGGTTCAACACCGTGTTTGAGGTGGACGGGCAGCGGATGGATAACCGGGGCGTGTTTCTTGAAATCGACCCGGGGAACAAGCTCGTCTTTACCGACGGCTATACCGAGGGCTGGAAGCCGGCTGAAAAGCCGTTTATGACGGCGATCCTGCTGCTGGAGGATGTGGGCGAGGGCAAAACCCGCTACACGGCGATTGCGCGCCACCCGACGAAGGAAATTCGCGAGCAGCACGAGCAGATGGGCTTCCACGAAGGGTGGGGGATTGTGCTGGATCAGCTGGTGGGGTATGTGAAGGGGCTTAACGCGTAGCGCGCGCTGGTGCCCTCACCCCAGCCCTCTCCCACAGGGAGAGGGAGAAAAGATTATGCGAGGCGCGGATAGGCATCCGCGATCGCATCGCCCGTAAACTGAGCAACCCAGCCTTCCGGATTGTCGAAAATACGAATGGCCGTAAAGTTCGGCTCTGAGCCCATATCAAACCAGTGGGGCGTGCCTGCGGGCACGGAGATCAGGTCGTTTTTCTCGCAAAGAACCTGATAGACTTCATCGCCAATGTGCAGGCAGAACAATCCCGCGCCTTCCACGAAAAAGCGCACTTCGTCTTCGCCGTGGGTGTGTTCGTTCAGGAACTTCGCGCGCAGCGCCGCTTTCTGCGGGTTGTCGGCGCGCAGGCTGATTACGTCCCAGCTCTGATAGCCTTTCTCCGCCACCAGCTTGTCGATCGCATGTTGATACGCTGCGATCACGGCTTCGGGCGCAGGATCCTGCCCCAAATCGCGGTCCGCGTCCCAGCGTTCAAAACGTACGCCTTTAGCGTTCAGCTGTTGAGCAATTTCGGCGGCGTCGGTGCTGTGCCACTGGTGCTGGCTGGCGTCTTTATCGGAATAAATGGTTAATGCGCTCATGAAGGGATCTGCTCCGGATTAATCTCGTCAAACTGGTGGACCTGATGGTGATGGCTTGCGCCGTCATCATCGCCGCGAATCAGCTGCAGGGTGCGAAAGCCTGCCCGTTCAGCCGCGTCCAGCTCCTGATGAATATCGGACAGGAACAGGATCTGCGACGGGGCGATGCCCGTTTGCGCCGCAATGTTCTGATAAGACTGCACCTCGCGCTTGGCGCCGATGCGGGTATCAAAATAGCCGCTGAACAGATGAGTAATATCACCTTCGTCGCTGTAGCCAAATAACAGTTTCTGCGCGGCGACGGAGCCAGAGGAATATACATAGAGATCAATCCCCTGCGCTTTCCACTTTTCCAGCGCAGGCAGCACGTCCGGGTAGAGGTGGCCGGTAAAGTCGCCGTTCACGTAGCCGTCGTGCCAGACGATCCCCTGCAGTGCTTTCAGCGCGGTGGATTTGCGGTCTTCATCCATAAAGGCAAACAGGGTGTCGATAAGCTCGCTCACGCTGGCCTGCGGGCTACCGATTTCCTCGCGCAGATTGTCCAGAATGGATTTCACCGGCTCGGCGTACTGCTGGGCGCTCACGAAGGCCGCCAGCCGCTCACGCGCGTAGGGAAACAAAACATCATGGACAAAACGAATATCGCTGGTGGTCCCTTCAATATCCGTCACAATCGCGCGAATCATACTCTCTCCAGTTGTCGTAAACGCATTTCGCATTCAAATAAGAACTCTAATCCTTCCAGATGACGGCGGGCTTCGGCCACGTCGCGTCCCCAGCAGGTTAAGCCATGGCCGCGCAGAAGAAAACCATAATTAAGCGGGCGTTCCTGCGCGTAATGGGCGATTCGTGAGGCGAGGGCGTTGATGTCCTGGTCGTTATCAAATACCGGGATGGCGACCGTATCCAGATGGGTAGTCTGCCCGGCAAGCGATTTTTGCATCTCGAAACCGCTGATATTCAGCTCGGCTTCTTTGACCAGACGCGACAGCACCGTGGCGTTAACGGTATGAACGTGCAGGACGGCGTTGGC
The DNA here is from genome assembly GCF_034107265.1 of Enterobacter sp. 168J2. Classification (NCBI taxonomy): domain Bacteria; kingdom Pseudomonadati; phylum Pseudomonadota; class Gammaproteobacteria; order Enterobacterales; family Enterobacteriaceae; genus Enterobacter; species Enterobacter sp. 168J2. Next base: position 56,855 of record NZ_JAWNEB010000001.1, read on the forward strand.
TTCCGGGAACAGGCGATAGATAAGGGTGTGCAGCCCGGTCTCCGCCGACGGTTTTCGACCGGACGGCGCGCGGCTGGTGGCGATCTCAACCTGAAGAAAATCCTCCGTCGTCAGGCTGCCTTTGTCTTTGCCGGATTCGCTAAGCCAGCACAGATGTTCGTCCTGACGTACCGACATGTTGCCGCCGGTGGCGGGTGCCCAGCCTTTGGCGCCGATCCAGCGGCAGGCGTCGACCAGTTGCGTGAGTTGCAGGTTGTCTGTCATTTCCTTTTACCCTCTCGGCCAGGAATATTTATAGCATATAGACGTCTAAGCGTCTTGATTGCCAAAGACTAACATCGTGTTATAGTGGCAGCAACATAAGTATTACAAGCAGGCACAACAAAATGAGCAATAACGCATTGATCCCGCAGAGTAAACTTCCCGGTCTCGGTACCACCATCTTTACGCAGATGAGCGCCCTGGCGCAGCAGCACAACGCCATTAACCTTTCGCAAGGGTTCCCGGATTTTGACGGGCCTGGCTATTTGCAGGAGCGCCTGGCGTACCACGTTGCGCAGGGGGCGAACCAGTATGCGCCGATGACCGGCGTGCAGGCGCTGCGGGAGGCCATTGCGGATAAAACGGCGGAGCTGTACGGCTATAGGCCCGATGCGAACAGCGACATTACGGTGACGGCAGGGGCGACCGAAGCGCTGTATGCGGCCATTACCGCGCTGGTGCGTGCGGGCGATGAGGTCATCTGCTTTGACCCGAGCTACGACAGCTACGCGCCAGCGGTTGAGCTCTCCGGCGGCGTGGTGAAACGCGTGGCGCTTCAGCCGCCGCATTTCCGCCCTGACTGGCAGGCGTTCACGGCGCTGCTGAGTGACAAAACCCGTCTGGTTATTCTCAATACGCCGCACAACCCGTCGGCGACGGTGTGGCAAAAGGCCGATTTTGCCGCGCTGTGGCAGGCGATTGCGGAGCGTGAAGTTTATGTCCTGAGCGACGAGGTGTATGAGCACATCTGTTTCGCGAAAGAAGGGCACGCCAGCGTGCTGGCCCATCCGCAGCTTCGCGAGCGGGCTATTGCCGTGTCGTCATTCGGTAAAACCTACCATATGACCGGCTGGAAGGTGGGGTACTGCGTGGCCCCCGCCGCCATCAGCGCCGAGCTGCGTAAGGTGCACCAGTACCTGACGTTTGCCGTGAATACCCCGGCTCAGCTGGCGCTGGCGGATATGCTGCGCGCTGAACCCGAGCACTATCGCGACCTGCCGGATTTTTACCGTGCGCGCAGGGATCTGTTTGTGACGGCGCTGGGCCAAAGCCGCCTGGAAATTTTGCCGTCTGAAGGAACCTACTTCCTACTGGCGGATTACAGCGCCATTTCCGATCTGGATGATGTCAGTTTCTGCCAGTGGCTGACGAAAGAGGTTGGCGTGGCCGCCATTCCGCTGTCGGTGTTCTGCGCCGATCCCTTCCCGCATAAGCTGATCCGCCTCTGCTTTGCGAAGCAGGAATCGACGCTGCTGGCCGCGGCGGAGCGTCTGAACACGCTCTGATTATTTTACCGTCCAGGCTTCAGAGTAACGGCGGTCTGCAAACAGCTCCAGCAGGCCGTTGATTTGTTTGAGACGCAGCACCTCATCGCTGTCCATCCCGAGCTCTTCGCCAATTCTCTCATTGCTCCAGCCAAGCTGGGCAAGTTCCCGAACGATTTCGGACATGGCGTTGATTTGATGTCGCCCGCGCGCCCGGTTGTGCCGAATGGTGGCGGCCATGCGGTCATGTTTATTCTGCCGGTCCTGGCGCAGGCAGGTGACGGGCAGGTAACCTCTGAGCTTACGCTTCAACGCAGCCCGACTTGTGCCAATTTCATGACGATGAAATCCATCCACAATTTCGTAATGTTGCGGTTCGCTTTCGGTCACAACAATAGGCTGGGTGAATCCATCAAGCTCCAGCGACTTGCTGAGCAGCCGTTTTTCAGGCGGAGCCACATTATTGGGATTGTAATCGTTGGCGGTAATGGCGTCCTGTTTGATCCACAGTACGCAGTCGATGGGCTGATCGTAAAACGGGCTATTTTTGTGCAGCGCCAGGCGAAAGGCATTAATGGCGTTAATTCTGTCCTCTTCGTGAAGAGACTGAAGATATGTTTCGATGTCGTTGATTATTCTTTGTCGCATAAAATGCCCCACTCCTTGCGTTTAGCCTTCACTCTGTCGCTGTAGCGTTGATAATGTTTGGGTTTGTTTGGGCTGAATGACAGTGCTCTGCACCAGTAGTCGTTATTCAGTAAAACCTTACAAATACGGCGCCATGAGGGAATGTCTTTGGCACCGATATCGCCTTCCTGGGTATCGGGAATATCCTCCATGCCTCTCTTTTGATACCAGTGCAGATAAACGGCGATTTTATTGCGGTAATGTTCGGCCGTATTTTGCGGCATGCTGTCGAGCAGCAGCATGGCGTATTCACGCCAGCAAAGGTGTTCGGGCTTCAAGATTTTCCTGTGACCATAGAAATGATTATCGTGACCAGCATAAATTCCCCCGCTGCGCACGCCGCTTACGCGTTCACACATATTCGCCCAGCGTTCAGGCTCCACAACGTGGTAGAGCCATAACCCCTGACGCTGTTCCGGGCCAAAGGGCTCGCAGATGCGCATGTAGCGGGGCGGCACGCCAGCCTGAAACATCAGGTCATACAGGGCGTTATAGCAACACCCCGATTTGGCGAACCAGGTCCAGATATCGGCGGTTTTCCAGTCGTAGAGAGGATAGATATACCAGGCATGTCCCCCCGGCGCGACGGTTGTCCAGGGCTTGTCGTCGGCAAAACGCTGCTTCCGCGCTGAAGCGATAGCCAGAAAGCGGTTGTAAGATTCATCGGCACGAATACCAATCAGCACGGCCGCCGGGCGATTGCGTGAATACCAGTCGGAGAAACTGCGAACAAAGATTTCAAACGTCATGCCTGGCTGGTAGAAAGGAAAAAAGGCGGGATCGGTAACTGCATCTTCTGGAGGCTGGCGAACCCACCGGGCGCCCGGTTCCCAGCATTGCCATTCCGGCTGAAATTGCGACAGGGAATTTTGCGTCGTCAGGGGGAGGGCCACCCACCAGAAATGGTCAATGACGTCGCTGTATAATTCGCGCATATGTTCAACGTGGGCGATGGTATAAGAAAATTGCGCTTCCCAGTCGATAAACAGCACATCTATTTTTGTTTTCATCTGTCTCGCCCGAAGGGCAACCAGATGCAGCATGACGGTGGAGTCTTTACCGCCAGAAAAAGAGACGCAGGTTCTGGGTAAATTCTCGAGAGTCCATTTTATTCGTTCCTGAGTCGCGCTAAGAACATCCTGGTGCAGAGGGTACTTATAAATTGACATGCGCATTCTCATCCTGAGTAATTAATGCCGGGCTTAAGTGTCAATACTAAGGTGAGAATTATATCAGTCAATTAATAAATAAATGTATAAAGTTAATACCGATTGTTTCTATAACGAGGGTGTATGTTTCAGTAATATCGTGGCCCGGCATTCTCTGCGAGAACCACGATTGTTTTTTTATGGGAGCGTTATTTCTTCAATGAAGCTCGCAAACGCTGAGCTATTCAGTGCGGAACGATTATACATCATGTAAATATCAATGCTGGGGAATTGAATATCTGTTTCCACTTTACGCAGGTTGAGCGCCTGGCCATATTGCTCAAAGGCCGGGGTTGGCGCTAATCCGATGAGGTCCGATGAACTGATCATCGACAACAGAGAAATAAAGGAATCACTACGATAGACGACGTTTCTTTCGGTTAAAATGTTTTCGGCTTTTTCCTGATAGTCTTTGACGCTGTTCTCATCGCTAAGGTAGGCGGTAAAATTTTCATTAAGGATCTCTTCACGAGTCGGATTTTCGCTCATACGGGGATGGCCCTCACGACACACCAGGACAAAGGGAAGCTTGTAATACAGCGTGCTGGCGACAGAGCGGCTGCTCGAGGAGGCAAACGAAAATATCAGGTCAGCCTTACGGTAGGCTAAGAGATCTTCTGCGGAATTGGGTGCAAGAAAAACATCATGTAATTCAATCGAATAATTATACTTATCCATCAGCAGTTTCATAGGGGCAAGCATCGTTTTGGTACTCATAAACTGCGGGCAGTAAATGATAAAGTTCTTCTTCAGCCCGCTGCTGTGCATGATGTTGATGGTCTGCTCGAGCTGATTCAGGTTTTGTTCAAGATGATGATGCAGATTGACGCCAACCGTAGTCGGCGTAATCCCCTTACCTGAACGAATAAACAACGGGTCGTTGAGCTGCCCGCGCAAACGCTGCAGTGACTGGCTTACCGCGGAAGGTGTAATATAGAGCGTCTCGGCCGCTTTACTGATACTCAGATGTTGATAAATGCACTCAAAAATGACGAGCAGGTTGAGGTCGAATTTCTTGAGGTCGTAGAGATTTGCCATGTTTCGTCCTGATGATGTCGTGTTTGCTGTGGTTATCACATCACTGATAACTATAGTTTGAAGCTAACCATTTACAATCCTTTCGGTTAACTCTCTTAATTTTAAATTAAACTCACCTTAATATATCACGACGTCAGATTATTAAAATAGCGCTTCAAAGATGATTAAGATAATTTTATCTTAAAGAAGGGATAAAACGCTTAAATGACAATTGTCATTTATATATTGAGGTATTTTTATCATAAAAATAAATTTATAACGCCTCGAAATGATGTTCGATACTGCCTATCACAGCCATAGGCAGAAATGCCTCTGTTATGGATTGCTCAATCTCTACACGGGTGGTGTAATCAAACCGCTGTTACCGCCTTGATATTAAGGGTTGTAGAGCGCAACGCAACGCCAGCTTCGGCTGGCACTGAATGTACCTGCGGGGAATTCAGGTATCAGGGCCGCCCGTTGAGGCGGCCTTTTTACTTTTGGCGTTTCCTTTAAAAGGTTCACCTTACTGTCTTGTTGATGTTGTTAGGTTTGGCTGATTGATTTGATAAAGCATACGCATTAGCCCCGATGAAGAAAGTTGGTTACCTTACATCTCAACGAAAACACGGAGGAAGTACAGATGTCTTTGATTAATACCAAAATTAAACCTTTCAAAAACCAGGCGTTCAAAAACGGTGAATTCATTGAAGTCACCGAGAAAGATACCGAAGGCCGCTGGAGCGTGTTCTTCTTCTATCCTGCTGACTTCACCTTTGTTTGCCCGACCGAACTGGGTGACGTGGCAGACCACTACGAAGAACTGCAGAAGCTGGGCGTAGACGTTTACTCTGTCTCTACCGATACCCACTTCACCCACAAAGCGTGGCACAGCAGCTCTGAAACCATCGCGAAAATTAAATACGCGATGATCGGCGACCCGACTGGCGCCCTGACCCGTAACTTCGACAACATGCGTGAAGATGAAGGCCTGGCCGACCGTGCAACCTTCGTGGTTGACCCGCAGGGCATTATCCAGGCTATCGAAGTTACCGCTGAAGGTATCGGCCGTGATGCTTCTGACCTGCTGCGTAAAGTGAAAGCGGCTCAGTACGTGGCTTCTCACCCAGGTGAAGTGTGCCCGGCGAAATGGAAAGAAGGTGAAGCGACCCTGGCTCCATCTTTAGATCTGGTCGGTAAGATTTAAGTCTGTAAAGCCTGGCGGCGCTGCGCTTGCACAGGCCTACAGTATCGTAGGCCGGGTAAACGAAGTGCCACCCGGCAATCAATGGGCGCCCCCCGCGCCCATTTCATTCCAGCACCATGATGCAAGTTGCATTCAGGCCGCCCCTATAAGGCAGCTTGCATGATGACGTCTTAAGAGAGGGAAGAACCATGCTCGACACTACGATGAAAACCCAGCTCAAGGCCTACCTTGAGAAACTGACCAAACCCGTTGAGCTGATTGCCACGCTGGACGACAGCGCAAAATCGGCAGAGATCAAGGAACTGCTGGCAGAGATTGCTGAACTGTCACCGAAGGTGACTTTCAAAGAAGACAATACGCTTGCCGTCCGTAAGCCTTCTTTCCTGATCGCCAACCCAGGCTCTGACCAGGGGCCGCGCTTTGCCGGCTCTCCGCTGGGTCATGAATTTACCTCGCTGGTGCTGGCGCTGCTGTGGACCGGCGGTCATCCGTCTAAAGAAGCGCAGGCGCTGCTGGAGCAGATCCGCGATATCGACGGTGATTTTGAGTTTGAAACCTATTACTCGCTCTCCTGCCACAACTGCCCGGACGTGGTGCAGGCGCTGAACCTGATGTCGGTTCTGAACCCGCGCATTAAGCACACGGCGATTGACGGCGGTACGTTCCAGAACGAAATCACCGAGCGCAACGTAATGGGCGTTCCGGCGGTGTATCTGAATGGTCAGGAATTCGGCCAGGGCCGCATGACGCTGACCGAAATCGTTGCCAAAGTAGATACCGGCGCAGAAAAACGCGCGGCGGAAGAACTGAACCAGCGCGATGCATACGACGTGCTGATTGTTGGCTCCGGCCCAGCGGGTGCGGCGGCAGCGGTTTACTCCGCACGTAAAGGGATCCGTACCGGCCTGATGGGCGAACGCTTCGGCGGCCAGGTGCTGGATACAGTGGACATCGAAAACTATATTTCCGTGCCGAAAACCGAAGGCCAGAAGCTGGCGGGCGCGCTGAAGGCACACGTCAGCGACTACGAAGTGGACGTGATCGACAGCCAGAGCGCCAGCAAGCTGGTTCCGGCGGCGGTGGAAGGGGGGTTACATCAGATTGAAACCGCTTCTGGCGCGGTGCTGAAAGCGCGCAGCGTGATCGTTGCCACCGGTGCGAAATGGCGCAACATGAACGTGCCGGGCGAAGATCAGTACCGCACCAAAGGGGTGACCTACTGCCCGCACTGCGACGGCCCGCTGTTTAAAGGCAAACGCGTGGCGGTGATCGGCGGCGGTAACTCCGGCGTGGAAGCGGCTATCGATCTGGCAGGAATTGTTGAGCACGTGACGCTGCTGGAGTTCGCGCCAGAGATGAAGGCTGACCAGGTTCTGCAGGATAAAGTTCGCAGCCTGAAAAACGTCGATATCGTGCTGAACGCGCAGACCACGGAAGTGAAGGGCGACGGCAGCAAAGTGACCGGCCTGGAGTACCGTGACCGCGTAAGCGGCGACGTTCATAGCGTTCAGCTTTCGGGGATCTTCGTACAAATTGGCCTGCTGCCGAACACCACCTGGCTGGAAGGCGCGATTGAGCGCAACCGCATGGGCGAGATCATTATTGATGCTAAATGCGAAACCAGCGTGAAGGGCGTGTTTGCCGCGGGCGACTGCACCACCGTGCCGTACAAGCAGATCATCATCGCCACTGGCGAAGGTGCAAAAGCGTCCCTGAGCGCGTTTGATTATCTGATCCGCACCAAAACCGCATAATAAAAGAAAGTAAGACGATACCTGCACTAGCCACCTCTTTATGAGGTGGCTTTTTTTTAGATTTTTTTACCCTCAATTATCCTCGTTATTGACCACTTCATGCGTTAATTACCTGCTTCGATCAAAGAAATTAATGAGCCTGCTGATAATATCTCGTCGTTTTTTGTGTCGATAAATATTTATATTTAACATGAATGATAAAGATATATTCACCTCTTCAATATATGAGGCGTTAACCCCATTTGAAATAAAGGGGTTGACGTTTCGTGATTTTTTTAACGCGGCAAACATGACATCGCGATGCGCCTCGTTACACCTTTTATTCCCGGAAAGTGAAGCCTGGCAGCAGGATGAGGCGTTAGAGGTTGAGTATGACTTCAACGCCCTGTTTGTCGGCCCTGCGACGCTGCTGGCGCCGCCTTATGCCTCGGTTTACCTTGACGAGGAGCCGCTGCTGATGGGGGCCACAACGCTGAGCGTGCGCGAATTCCTGCAAAGCATTGGGCTGTTCGTGACGGAGGAGAATAGCGTTCCCGACGATCACATCAGCTATGAAATAGAGCTGGCGGTGATGCTCTCCGTGCATGCCAGACATTCGCCGCAATATCATGATGCACTCACCCGCTTTGTGCGCGGCCATCTCGAATTATGGCTCCCTGCGTTTATCGCAAAAATAAATGATTGTGCAAAAACATCTGCAATGAAATGTCTCGCGTCGCAGCTGACTAATTGGTTTGATGAATTAAAAACGAGAGTAATATTATGAGTATTAATAAAGGGCAGCTAAACCGGCGCTCCTTTTTAAAAGGACTGATTGCGCTGGGTACCGTCGCCGCATTACCCGGCGGACTATTATCCTCCCGATGTGCCCTGGCACAGCCCCCCATTCCGTTTAACCCGAAAACCTACAAAATTTTCCGTAACGCTTGCCCGCGTAACTGCTACGACACCTGCAGCTTAAAAACCTGGGTCAAAGATGACGTAATCACCTTCGTCGACGGGGCAAGCGAGTCCACGTTTACCCACGGCGCGCCGTGTGTGAAGGGGCTGACCTACCCGCGCCGGGTCTACTCCCCGGACCGCATTAAATATCCGATGATTCAGGACGGGCGCGGCAGCGGTAAATGGCGTCGCATCTCATGGGATGAGGCCATGCAGCGCATTGCCAGCAAGATGCTGGAGATTAAAAAGAAAGACGGATCTATGCTCGGCCTGGCGCTGTCGAAATACTCCGGCAACCTCGGCGTAATGAGCTATGCCGTGGAGGGGATGATGTCTTCTCTCGGTTACACCACGCGCTTTGCCGGTACGCCATGCTGGCCGGCAGGGATCGATGCCCAGCACTACGATATGGGCGACATGTGGTGTAACGACCCGGAAGATCTGGTGAAAGCCAAATACATCATTATCTGGGGCGCAAACCCGGCGTGGTGCTCCATGCACACCATGAAGTACATCTATCAGGCGCGTGAGAAAGGGGCGAAAGTGGTGGTCATCGATCCGCTGTTCTCGCAAACCGCCGCGAAAGCCGATCTGTACCTGCGCGTGCGCCCGGGATCGGACGGCGCATTGGCGCTGGGAATGGCGCGCCACCTGCTGGATATCGGCCGCGTCGACCAGGAGTTTGTGAACAACTTTGCGCACGGCTTCCCGGAATTCGAGCAGTATCTGCGCAGCAACATCACCGTTGAGTGGGCGTCTGAAATCTGTGGCCTGTCGGCAGACGTAATTCGCCAGCTGGCGGAAGAGTTTACCGCGGTAAACCCTGCCACCGTCTGGATCGGCTACGGGATGCAGCGCCACGTCAACGGCGGGGCGAACGTGCGCGCCATCGACGCTTTTGTTGCCATGACCGGCAACATCGGTGTGGAAGGCGGCGGTGCCCGCTACGGCCACCTGCAGACCTGGGGCTATAACTATCATGCGATGACGCAGAAGCCACCGGCCGGATCTGTTGGCATGGTGGGCGAAAGCGGCCCGGTAGGGGAGTTCGTCAGCGACAGCGGCGAAAAGAGCCACTATTCCGACCGCGCGCTGAACCTGAACCAGACCGCGCAGAGCATTCTTGATGCCAACGATCCGCCCATTCGCATGCTGTGGGTGGCATGCAAGAACCCGTTTGCCCAGGACTTTGACCGCAACAAAATGGAAAAAGCCTTCAGCAAGCTGGAGATGGTGGTCTGCGTCGATCAGTTCTTTAACGAGACGGTGCAGCATGCCGATATCGTGCTGCCGGTGACCACCACCTTTGAGCACTGGAACCTGTCGTCTTCTTACTGGCACTACTGGCTTTCGGTGAATGAACCGGCCATTAAACCGATGTACGAATGCAAGAGCGATCTGGATATTGCCGTGCTGCTCTCGCGCACCATCAATAAAATGGAGCCGGGCTCCTGTACCTTCCCGCAGGACATTGACCAGAAAAAATGGCTCGACCTGGAGTTCAATGAGGGCATGGCGAAGCAGTTTGGCATCCGCTCATGGGACGATCTGCTGGACGGGCCGGTGAAAGCCAAAATGGTCAGCTCTGCCGCCTGGCACGACCGCAAGTTTAAAACGCCATCGGGCAAGTATGAGTTCCTCTCCGAGCTGTGTGAAAAGAACGGCCATAAAGCGCTGCCGGAGTATATGCCGGCCGCGGAGGGCAAGCTGCCGTTCCATCTCTTCACCCCGCATTTGCAGTACGGCCTTCACTCGCAGTTCGTCAACCTCGACTGGATGCAGGTCTTCTGGCCGGAGCCGTTTGTCTATATCCACCCAGCCGCCGCGCAGAAGAAGGGCATTCGCGAGCTGGCGAAAGTCCGCGTGTTTAACGACGTGGGCGAAGTGGAGCTGCGGGCGAAGATCACCACCAACGTGCCGGAAGATTTCCTGGTGATGTATGAGTCCTGGTTTAACAAGCTTAAGTACAACGTGCAGAACGTCGTGAAAGATACGCCAGCCGATATGGGCAAGATGGCAACCGGCGCGCCTGGCGCGGCGATCCACAGCCAGTTTGTCGACATTGCCCTTATCGCGAATGAAGGAGCAGACGCATGAGACGCGCATTTTTAGTGAACAGTGATAAATGTATTGGCTGCCGCGGATGCGCCATGGCCTGCAAGAGCTTTAACCAGCTTGAGCCGGATCGCTTCTGGCGCTATGTCTATCCTCTGGATAAAGAAATTTATCCGCATGAGGAGCGCGCGTTTTTCTCGCTGGCCTGTAACCACTGTGAAAACCCGGCCTGTCTGGCGGCGTGCCCGGTGGAAGCCTACACCAAACGCGATGACGGCGTGGTGGTGCATAACCCTGAGCGCTGCATCGGCTGTAAAAACTGCATCCGCAACTGCCCGTACGGCGCGCCGCGCTTCAACGAAGAGACGCAAAAGGCTGAGAAGTGCAGCATGTGCTATGAACGTCTGGATATCGGTATGGCCCCGGCCTGCGTTAACGCCTGTCCGGTCGGCGCGCTGACGATTATCGATCTGGATGCCGACCCGCTGCCGAACAATGCCGTGCAGTATCCGCCGGGCTTCCCGAAGATGCCTCAGCTTAATCCGGGTACGCGCTTCATTCTGGCCCGTCAGCCAAAACAGCCGGGGGATAAATAATGGAAAAGTATGAAATACCGCTCGTTATCTTTACCGTGCTGAGCCAGATGTCCGTTGGGATGACGCTGCTCCTGACCTGGCGCACGCTGCGTGGTGAAGTGCATGGCACCCGCCTTCACTGGCTGATTACCGGGCTGATTCTGGGCGTGGCCTCCGTCGCCGCGGTGCTGCATCTGGCGCACCCGGAACATGCTTACAACGCGTTGATTAACCTGAAACATGCCTGGCTGAGCCGCGAAATTCTGGGCGCGACCCTCTACGGCGCCATGATTGGGCTGGCCTTCCTGAGTAAGGGAAACAAAGGCGCGGCGCTGCTGGCGTCCCTGTTCGGGATCCTGCTGGTGGTGGTGCAGGGGATGACCTACGCGGCACCGGCGATGCAGGCTATTGCCAACGGCATCACCATGATGCTGTTCTTTGCGACGGTCTGGGTGATGGGCTGTGCCGCAACGCCGCTGCTCGGGCTGAAAGCATCAAACGCCGCGCTGCGCCAGGGAATTATTGCCCTGATGGCGCTGCTGATTGCCGCGCCGGTGATGTGGCTCAGCGGCGGCACCATCATGAAAATGACCGCTCACGCCTGGTTAAGCTCGCCGCTCTATCTGGGCAGCCTGCTGTGCTGCATTGTGGGTGGCGCGTTGTCGCTGAAGCGCCAGCCGATGCAGAAAGCGGTGTTTGCGCTCCTGCTGGTGGGCGTGGTGCTCAGCCGCCTGACCTTCTTCGGCGATACCGTCAGCACCATCGTCAATATTGGTCACCTGTACTGATAAACAAAACCCCGCGAAAGCGGGGTTTTTTGTGGGTATTTACCGGACTACCATCACCGGAATATGGGTGTGGCGGATCACGCTGGAGGCGTTCGACCCCAGCAGGTGAGTGGTAATGGAAGGATTACGTGAACCGATCACCACCACGTCTGCATTCAGCTCCGCTGCCAGTTCATTGACGGCGTCGCGTACGCTGCCGAACCGGACGTGGGTTTTGATGCGGGAAGGGTCGATGCTGAAATGCCCGACCATGGTCTGCAGTCGCGTTTCGGCTTCGTGCTGTAAATGCTCCTCAAAGCGGCGCACGTCGGCGGCAAAGCGGTGCAGGCTCAGGCTGGCAGAGCCCGGTAAGACGTGTAAAAGATGAATAATTCCATCCTGCTGCGCGAGAAATTCCGCGTGGCGCACAGCTTTGTCGCTCAGTTCCATTTCGAAAACATCAACCGGCATAATGATTGTCTTATACATAACCGTTTCTCCTTGTTTATAAACGCTGGATACATTCAACCACAAAATATGCATGGTTTCTGTAAGCGCTTCGGCACTTCTCCTCTCTTGCCAGGATAAATCTCAAAAGACGCGTATTTCCCGGCAGACTTTCAGGGGTAGCTACCCTTTATAAACTTACCTGAAACCTTTCGGAGGTTGCATGAAAGCACTCACGTACCACGGTCCGCACCATGTTCGCGTTGAGAATGTCCCCGATCCCATCATTGAACAGCCCGACGATATCATCCTCCGCGTCACGGCCACGGCGATTTGCGGCTCCGACCTGCATCTCTATCGTGGGAAGATCCCAAAGGTGCAGCACGGCGACATTTTTGGACATGAATTTATGGGCGAGATCGTCGAGTGCGGTCGGGAGGTGAAGGATCTGCAAAAAGGCGATCGCGTGGTGATCCCCTTTGTCATCGCCTGCGGTGACTGCTTCTTTTGCCGTCTGCAGCAGTACGCGGCCTGTGAGAATACCAATGCCGGGCAGGGCGCTGCGCTGAACAAAAAGCAAATTCCCGCGCCGGCAGCCCTGTTTGGCTATAGCCATCTCTACGGCGGCGTGCCGGGAGGGCAGGCGGAATACGTGCGCGTGCCGAAAGGCAACGTCGGGCCGTTTAAGGTGCCGCAGCTGCTATCCGACGATAAGGCCCTGTTCCTGTCTGATATTTTGCCCACCGCCTGGCAGGCGGCAAAAAATGCGCAGATTGAAAAAGGCTCCAGCGTCGCCGTTTTCGGTGCCGGCCCGGTGGGGCTATTGACCATAGCCTGCGCACGGCTGTTAGGGGCTGAGCAGATCTTTGTTATCGACCATCACCCCTACCGGCTGCGGTTTGCCGAGGCGCGCTACGGTGCTATCCCCATCAATTTTGATGATGATAACGACGCGGCGGAAAAGATAATCGAGCAAACCGCAGGGCAGCGGGGTGTCGATGCCGTCATTGATGCCGTCGGGTTCGAGGCCAAAGGCAGCACCACGGAGACGATCCTCAGCAACCTTAAAATCGAGGGCAGCAGCGGCAAAGCATTGCGTCAGTGCATTGCTGCCGTACGGCGCGGCGGGGTGGTCAGCGTACCCGGCGTGTATGCCGGGTTTATTCACGGCTTCCTGTTTGGGGATGCCTTCGATAAGGGGCTGACGTTTAAGATGGGCCAGACGCACGTCCACGCCTGGCTGGGCGAACTGTTACCGCTGATCGAAAAAGGGCTGCTGACGCCGGAAGAGATTGTGACGCATTATCTCCCCCTGGCGGATGCGGAACGTGCCTATAAGATTTTCGAAAAACGGGAGGAGGAGTGCCGGAAGGTGATTCTGGTGCCCGGCGCGGAAACGCCTGAGGCCGCTGAGCAAAAAGTGAAGGGCCTGGTGAATGCCTTCCCGGGCGGCGTGGTGTGAGGACACTCGCCGGTGGCGGTCAAGATACAGTACCGCGGTGAAGCACAATCGGGTGAAGATGTTCGGAAAGAGGATGCAGGCGCATCCTCTGTGCAACGCGGGTCGCGTTTGTTCAGAATGACATTAACGCAGGTAATCGCCCGCAGCTTCTGGCTGGTAGAGCAGCTCCAGCACTTCCAGATGGGTGGAGGCACCGCCCGGCAACTCCCAGTGGATGGTATCGCCCGTGCGCAGCCCCAGCAGCGCGGCACCCACAGGAGCAAGAACCGAAAGCTGCGCGCTGCTGTCGGTCATCTGAGCCGGATAAACCAGCGTGCGGGTCAGCTCTTCGCCGGTGGTCAGGTTGCGGAATTTCACCTGGCTGTTCATGGTGACCACGTCATGCGGCATGGACTCTGGCGTGCACATCTGCGCGCGGTCGAGCTCCTCATTCAGGGCGTCGGCCACCGGAAGTGAGGCGAATTCTGCTTTTTCCAGCAGCCTGTCGATACGTTCTGCGTCGAGCTCGTTGATGATGATTGTAGGTCTGGACATTTTTTACTCCATGTCGTTAATGCTGCGTCTAACGCAGAAACCAATCCAAAAGAAAACCCTCGCCGTCTGGCAGCGAGGGTTTAACTCTCCCGATGATACTGGCTGAACGCGCAAGTTTGAAGTGATGAAGGTCACATTCATGTGCCATATGAATTTTCACTGAAATTTATTCAGTCTTTATTCCTGGCGGATTGCGTTACGCTGTGTGTTCTGAACCCGGGCGCTGCGAGAAGCATCACCCTTACCAACGAGAGAGCGCTATGTACTTTTACCAACCGTCTCAGGGGCATGGCCTGCCGCATGACCCGCTGAACGCCATTGTCGGCCCTCGTCCGATTGGCTGGATCTCCTCTTGCGACCAGGCCGGTCAGCTGAACCTTGCGCCGTATAGCTTCTTCAACTGCTTCAACTATCGCCCGCCGATCGTTGGCTTTTCCAGCAACGGCTGGAAGGACAGCGTGCGTAATATTGTTGAAACAAAGGAGTTTGTCTGGAACCTGGCGACGCGCGATCTCGCGGAAGCGATGAATCTAACCTCTGCCACGCTTCCTCACGACCGCGATGAATTCACCTTTTCAGGGTTAACGCCTGCCGCAAGCCGACTGGTGAGTGCTCCCCGCGTGGCGGAAAGCCCGGTCAATTTTGAGTGCCGCCTGTCTCAGTGCATTCAGCTTACCGGCGCCGACGGTACGCCGGTGGATACCTGGCTGGTGCTGGGAGAAGTGGTCGGGATCCATATTGCCGAAACGCTGCTGGAAGAGGGGATATACCAGACGGCGAAAGCGCGGCCCATCCTGCGAGCGGGTGGGCCGACGGCTTACTATGGTATCAGTGACGAACACCGGTTTGACATGGTGCGACCGGTGGTGGGCGATCAGTAACCGGCCTTATCAATAACGAATTGTTTTCCGCAGTTGCCTGGATGCGGCTGCGGAGCAAAGGATGCCGCAGAAAGCGGGGCGTTAATGGTGTCTGCTTTCAGTGAAATCTGCATCTCGGTCAGATACGCCGGATTACCGTTGCAGGTCAGCTTGAAGGCTTTGATATTTTCCTTGCCCCAGGTTTTGGCAACGGCGTTGTCAAAGTCGGTACGGCTGACGGTTTTACCGTAATTTTCCGCAAGGAAATGACCGACGGCGCTGGTTTTCATTTCCTGATTCATTCTCACCATGGTGCCGAAATAGGCATCGGGATCAAAACCAAAGCAGACGCCATGTTTGGCATATTCGTACCGTTCCAGACAGGAGTTTCCGCCCGCGCCCGGCATGACCTCGTTCAGCTTCGCCGCGCCGGAAAGCGACAGCCCGGTTTCGGCTGCTGCGCATTTGCGGCTGGCCTTCACTTCGGGCATGTTCGGGATTGGGCGCGTGGCACAGCCAAATCGCATCCATCGACGTTCATCCACGCCGCGTGCGGCAATGGATTTCGGCAGGCCGGGCCATAGCCCGTGAACGGTCAGAAAATCGGTTTTATTGTCGCGCTCTTTTTGCAGACGACATTCATCCGGCTCATTGCGGTTACGCTCGACCATGCTTTGACAAAAACCCGTTTGCCAGGACAAAGCCAGCACATAGCGATCGAAATCGCCGTACTGCGTGGCCTTGAGAGGTTCGGCCTGTGCTGAGAAGAGACTGAGTGCAAGCGCTACTGCGCCAGACGGGATAACAATATCCTTCCTGAACATGTGATTTCCTGATTGGTTGTGCGCAATTCATTTTTGTGGGTTATTAAAGCACAAAAAGCGCCCGCAGGCGCTTTTTGGCAATCAGGAATTTCACTTAGGCAGCGCCGGGCACCAGCACTTCGGTAGCAATAATGACGATGATCAGCCCAACCAGCACCGGCACTGACGTGCGTTTCACCACTTCAAACGGCGAGATTTTTGCCATCCCGGCAACCGCCACCACCACGCCTGAAACAGGCGAGATGGTACGACCCAGGTTTGAAGCCTGGAGCATGGGAATGGAAAGGTAAGCCGGGTTGATACCGGACGAGTGAGCCAGCTTAGGGATCATCTCAACGAAGGCGTAGAAAGGGGCGTTACCGGAGCCGGTGGTCATCGCCGCCAGCATGGTCAGTACCACCAGGACAAGCATCAGGATAATACTGGCCGAGCCAAACGAGGTGGCGATGGAGATCAGGCTCTGAATAAAGCCGATCGTGCTCAGACCCTGGGCGAAGACACCCGCCGCAACCAACAGCATCACCACGCCAGCAAACGCATCTGCCATACCCCGATACGCGACCTCAAGGCCGGAGAAGACTTTTTGGGTGTTGAAACCGCGCACGAACTCCAGCACAGCGGCTAGCAGCATACAGATAACCAGGATAGTAATGATGTGCAGCTGCGGGCCCCATTTTCCGTCAAAAATCAGTACGCCGATAATCGGCGTGAACGGCAGAATGGCGTAGAACGCCGGCGCGGTGGTGGTGATTTCGCTGACATCCATCATTTCATGGCTGATGTTCTCTTTCTTATCGAGATAGCGCTGCCAGAAGAAATGTGCGATACCCATTCCCACAATGGCGACGATCGAGATCGGCAGCGTGGTCTTAAAGGCGAAGTCGATAAGCGACATTTCGGCTGCTTTCGCCGCCAGCACCACGTCACCTGACGTCGGGGAGAGAATAATGGCCGCCGGGGAGGCGCAGATTGCCGCCGCTGCCCCGCGGCTGATGCCCACGTTTACCATCACCGGGAACAGCGTGGCCATTAGCAGTACGCCAAGCCCGGTTGCCGATGAAACGGCCAGCGACATCAGGCAGGCGAGGAAATAGGCGGCCACCATCAACAGATACGGCGAGTTAATGTACTGCAGGGGCTTCGAGGCAAGCTTCACAACCATGTCGTTCGCGCCGATATGGGTCATATAGGCTGCAAAACCGCACAGCATCATGATCATCATGCCCAGATCGCCACCGCGGCTCATGAGCAGGATTTTAATATATTCAACAATATCCGTGGCGGTGTAGCCCGTACTGGCTGCGCTGGCAGGTAAAACCTGATGCCCCATTAATGCGCTGATAATCAGCAGCGTTAAACCACCGACAAATAAAACGCCTGTGGCTGAGTAGCCTTTAATGATGTAGCGAGCTACACCCACAATGACGACGACCCCAATTAGGAGTTCGAAAAACGTAAGCATGATTTCCCCTGTGTCTTTCAGCCCTGAGATATAAAAAATTAATATAAAAAAGAAGGATGAAAATGTGCCGAATTAATGGCCCGCCCTTGCTGATTAAAATCAATAAACAGACGACTAACGAACAGCATAACAGCGTTTTTGCCATGGCTAAGGCATTTATGTCATAAGGATCTTGACCGGCAAAGACAGCGTAACATGTCTACCTAATGATAACAAAATGTTAAACTTTTGTGTGGTCTGGCCTGATAATCCTGTTGATGGTTAACAGGCAGTAGGCGTACAAGATGTGGGATTATTCGGGATAAGCAGAACGGCGCTTTAAGAATATTCCCGAAAAACGGCCTGATATTTAAGAGTAGCGGTGATGCCGTTAAGGCTTGGTTCAATTACTTTATGGTAAACTTTGCCTCGAATATCAAGAATGGTAATTGCATTGTGATTGTACGTAATACTTTTTTCTCTATTTTATTGTTTATTATTGGTCAGTTAACGTTTTCTACTGTTGCACAGGCAGAGGACAACGCGACGGATAAAGGCTGGTTCTCTACTTTTACGGATAATGTTTCGCAGACCTGGTCAGCGCCTGAACATTACGATCTCTATGTCCCGGCAATAACGTGGCACGCGCGCTTTGCTTACGACAAAGAGAAGACGGATAAATATAACGAGCGTCCCTGGGGGGCGGGTTTTGGTCAGTCGCGCTGGGATGATAAAGGAAACTGGCATGGCATCTATCTGATGGCCTTCAAAGATTCCTTTAACAAGTGGGAACCGATTGGCGGCTACGGCTGGGAAAAAACCTGGCGCCCGCTGGCGGATGAGAACTTCCACGTGGGTCTGGGCTATACCGCCGGGGTGACCGCGCGCGACAACTGGAAGTACATTCCGATCCCTGTATTGCTGCCTCTGGCCTCTGTTGGCTATGGCCCTGCAACGTTCCAGATGACCTACATCCCGGGGACGTATAACAACGGTAACGTTTACTTCGCCTGGATGCGTTTTCAGTTTTAACTGACAAAACGTTACATGTTGGTGAAAAAACGCGCAGCCGTTGATTCATAAGCGATAAAAATCTGTCAGTGAAAATTAACGCGACTTTAGTCACTTTTTGTCAAAGATCCGCTGGACAAAAGGTCCCACAATTGATGTACTGGTAACCGACACAGCATTTGTGTCGTTTTTTAATGTAAAGGTAATTTTGATGTCTAAGATTAAAGGTAACGTTAAGTGGTTTAATGAGTCCAAAGGATTCGGTTTCATTACTCCTGAAGATGGCAGCAAAGACGTGTTCGTACACTTCTCTGCAATCCAGTCTAATGGTTTCAAAACTCTGGCTGAAGGTCAGCGTGTAGAGTTCGAAATCACTAACGGTGCCAAAGGCCCTTCTGCTGCTAACGTAATCGCTCTGTAATTCAGACGCGTCAGCAAGAATTTCAAAACCCGCTCAATGAGCGGGTTTTTTTCGTTATGAATCAGCCAAGCAGGTAAATTTTCAGGAAGCTGGCCACGATCAGTATGCTCAACAACACCATGCCTGCGCTCATCAGACTCTGTTTCATTTGTCACCCTCGTTCAGTATTGCCTTCAGAGTGACAGAGAAAAATTAAGCCAACATTAACGCTCCGGCAGTTAATGCGTGCTTACAGAGGAAAAGAGCCAAAATGCGATCCCCGTCATCGCGAAAGATCCGATCATGTTGATCGCGATATTCACCAGCGCCCAGCCGATACGACCTTCCTGAAAGAGAAAAACCGTTTCCGCGGAAAAGGTTGAAAAGGTGGTCAAACCGCCGCAGAAGCCGGTGGTGATCAAGACTTTCCACATGGGATCGATGTGGGTCATCCGGTTAAACCAGGCCAGCCCCATTCCAATAATAAAAGCACCAATCAGGTTGGCGGCCAGCGTCCCTAATGGAATTGCCTGATGCAGGGGGTTAAACCGCATACTCAGTAACCACCTCGCAACGCTCCCCGTGCCTCCACCAATAAAAACAGCTAAAAGGAGTTGTAACACGCTAAATACCTGCTATTTGATGTGTAAGAGTAGCGAGTTTAACGCTGTTTATAATGAGGGGACAAATATGTATGTTGCGGTAGGGCAGTTTGCGGTCACGCCTGACTGGCGGGTTAACGCTGTTCAGTGCGTTAACCTGATGATACAGGCCCGACAGAAAGGCGCGTCGCTGCTGGTGCTTCCTGAGGCGTTACTGGCAAGGGATGATAACGACCCGGATTTGTCCGTTAAGTCCGCGCAGGCCCTTGACGGGGAATTTTTACAGCAGCTGCTTGCCCAGAGCGTGGGCAGTACGATGACCACCGTCTTAACCGTGCATGTTCCCTCTACCCCGGGTCGCGCAGTGAATACGCTCGTGGCGATCCGTGACGGTGCCATTGTTGCGCGCTATGCCAAGCTTCATCTCTATGATGCGTTCAGCATCCAGGAGTCGCGACGCGTTGATCCGGGAGATGTCGTCCCGCCGCTCATTGATATCGACGGGTTTAAGGTGGGGTTGATGACCTGCTATGACCTTCGTTTCCCGGAGCTGGCGGTGCATCTGGCGCTGCAGGGGGCGGACGTGCTGGTATTGCCTGCCGCATGGGTTAAGGGGCCGCTAAAAGAGCAGCACTGGGCAACGCTGCTTGCGGCACGCGCGCTGGACACGACCTGCTACGTTGTTGCCGCCGGGGAGTGCGGCAATAAAAACATCGGGCAGAGCAGGGTGGTGGATCCTCTGGGAGTGACGATTGCCGCCGCATCGGAAGCGCCGGTTCTGCTAATGGCGGAGATAATTTTAGAAAGAGTTGCGCTTGCGCGTCAGCAATTACCTGTTCTTCGCAACCGTCGCTTTGCGCCACCGCAATTATTGTGATGTTTTTTTCAACAATGCTTGATTCACCTTGTTACAGATTGCTATTGTGTGCACGCGCCAAATGACCGTTAATACGATCGGGTTTTTGGCGCTGAATGCAGCCTGTTTTAAGTAAAGAAGGTATCTATGGGTGAGATTAGTATTACCAAACTGCTGGTGGTTGCCGCACTGGTCGTCCTGCTGTTTGGTACCAAGAAGTTACGCACGCTGGGTGGTGACCTGGGGGCTGCCATCAAAGGCTTCAAGAAAGCGATGAACGACGATGACGCAGCCGCGAAGAAAAGCGCTGACGACATCCCGGCAGAGAAGCTTTCCCACAAAGAGTAACGGCAATGCCTGAGGGCTTGCGAAAAAAACCGGCTCATGAGGCCGGTTTTTTTGCATTACTGTAAATGAATATTACGGCGTTATTTGACTTCTTCGCCCTTCGCCTGCATGTCCGCATGGTAAGAAGAACGAACAAACGGACCGCAAGCCGCATGGGTAAAGCCCATCGCCAGCGCTTCGGCTTTCATCTCGTCAAACTCATCCGGGCTCACGTAGCGCTGTACCGGCAGGTGGTGACGGCTTGGCTGCAGATACTGGCCGAGCGTCAACATGGTCACACCGTGGCGGCGCAGATCGCGCATCACTTCGATGATTTCGTCATTGGTTTCACCCAGACCGACCATCAGACCTGACTTGGTTGGAATATGCGGATGTGCTTCTTTAAAACGCTCCAGCAGCTTCAGAGACCAGTTATAGTCGGCTCCCGGACGCACCTGACGGTAAAGACGCGGAACGTTCTCCAGGTTGTGGTTAAACACATCTGGCGGCGTCGCGGTCAGGATATCCAGCGCGCGGTCCATACGGCCGCGGAAGTCGGGAACCAGCGTCTCGATTTTGATGTTCGGGCTTTTTTCGCGGATAGCAGTAATGCAGTCAGCGAAGTGCTGAGCACCGCCATCACGCAGATCGTCACGGTCAACGGAGGTGATAACCACATAACGCAGCGCCATGTCGGCGATGGTTTGCGCCAGTTTTTGCGGCTCGTTGGCATCGGGGGCCACCGGGCGGCCATGCGCCACGTCGCAGAATGGGCAGCGGCGGGTACAGATAGCACCCAGAATCATAAACGTCGCGGTGCCGTGATTGAAACATTCAGCAAGGTTCGGGCAAGAGGCTTCTTCACAAACAGAGTGAAGGCCATTCTTACGCATCGCCGCTTTGATCCCCTGGATACGCGAAGAGTCTGCCGGAAGTTTGATTTTCATCCATTCCGGTTTTCTTAACAGCGCCTCGCGCTCTGTAGCCACGTTTTTAACCGGGATAAGGGCCATTTTATCGGCATCGCGGTATTTAACACCGCGTTCCATCACAATGGGTTTACTCATAGCGTGCGTGTTCCAGTTGCGAATATCGAAGGAAAGCGTTTCAATTCAAGGGAATGTTGTATTTATCAACTATTTTTGAACGAACGACAGGCAGTATATCATTGAAACGGTCGTTAAAGCAGCCTGCCAGGTCGCCAATTTGTAAAATAGTTGTTGTTTTGTGCGTTTTGCCCTGCAAGCGGCAGGGACGTGTACGGGTACGCTCTGTCAGAAGGCCTGACGGATAATGCGGATGACGTTTTCCAGTACCGGATCGCGCAGGCTGAGCTTGTTGTAATGCAGTGAAATCTCGATAGATTCTGCATTGAGCTGGCTAAGCGGAATACTCTCCAGCGGCCAGCATTTCCGCAGCAGGTTATACAGGCGTGAAGGCATGATGCACAGCATATCGCTGCTGCCAATCAGGGATGCGGTGGTGAACATATTGTAACTGCTGAAACTGATCTGACGTTCCGGAAAAATTTCATCAATACGCTGACGCAGAGCGTGGTTAGACTGTCCTTCGGTCATGAAAGACGAGTGGTCGTAGTTGCGCAGGTTCTCAATGGATAACGGCTCGCTGAGGGCGGGGTGCTGCCTGCGGCAAACCAGCACCAGGTTATCCGCATAAAGCACATTTTGCCCCAGCGCTCGGGCGCTAAAGCTACCGCTTTCAATGACCAGGTCCGTCTGGAACTGAGCAAGCTGAACGTCAGGTTCGTTAAGAGGCACATTGCGAAGCAGAAGCTGAGGCGCATGCTCTTTCACGGCCTGGAAGATCGCGGGCATCACCAGCACGCCGACAGAAGGGGAGCAGCCGATGGTGATGGTTCTCTGTTTGTCATAGCTTCCGGTTAAATCCAGCGCACCCAGAATCGACTCCAGCCCCTGGCTGATGTATTCGTGGAGGTGTGTCGCATAGGCCGTTGGCGTGACGCCCTGGCCCTTACGGATAAATAAGGGATCGGGAAATATAGCCCGCAGCTTTTGAATTGACTGACTTATTGCCGATGGCGTGAGATTAAGAATTTTCGCAGCGTTAACGATACCCTTATGGACATATACTGCCTCAAAAATAGTCAGTAAATTGAGATCAATATTACGTAAAGTCCGAAAAATTTGCGGCTTATCTTCGCCACCAGGGTCATTCAGGCGTTTGGCTGGTAAATTATTATACTCCACGCTTTCACTCCGTATACATTCACAACATGAATGATAGTTCAATTTATTTATTATGCTTGTAGAGATTCGTAAAGTGTTGGTTTTGTTCCACTTGTTTATCAAAAACAAACAGTTGTGTGATTATCACTCAAGTTACTTAGCCTGTGTATGCCGTGCTGTCCGGAAGCTAAATAATATGTAAGGGCAATATTCGGGCGCTTCGAAAATATAGAATCTGCGGATTATTGTAAAGCGTAAAAGCGGTAAATAAACAGTGGCCCGTCAAATTATCGGGCCGTCTGAATGATATATTAAGCAGGGATATATTCGTGCGGGGGATTGTTAAGCAGTGCTAACACGTTCTTCAGAAGCACGGGGCGTATATTTTCTGGCGTAGCGGTGTCGGCCCACTGGCGCATTTGCGTCATTTCCATGCCGGCGTAGCCGCAGGGGTTTATGCGCTGAAAGGGCGTAAGATCCATATTAATATTCAATGCCAGGCCGTGGAAGGAACATCCTTTACGAATACGCAGCCCCAGAGAGCAGATCTTCATTTCGCCAACGTAGACGCCCGGTGCATCGGCACGCGGATGCGCGTCAATACCATATTCCGCCAGCGTGTTGACGACGGTCTGCTCCAGTAACGTCACCAGCTCACGCACGCCAAGCTTTCTGCGCTTCAGATTAAGCAGGACGTACATCACCTGCTGACCAGGCCCGTGGTAAGTCACCTGACCCCCGCGATCGCTCTGGATCACCGGGATATCGCCCGTCATTAATAAGTGTTCCGCTTTTCCCGCCTGGCCCTGCGTAAATACCGGCAGATGTTCGACCAGCCAAATCTCATCAGGGGTGTTGTCATCGCGTGAATCGGTGAAGTCGTGCATAGCCTGAGAGACAGGCTCATAAGGTTGCAGCCCGAGATGACGGACCAGAATTTTATCCTGATACAAAACGCGTCTCCGAAGACGAGGGACAAAAGATGAGGGGGAGTATATCACAGCGGGGAAGAGGGGTTACCCGGCAAACCGGGTAACCGCAAAGGGACTACAGCACCATACGAACAATTTCGATATTGCCGAGCTCTTCGTACAGCGTCTCAACCTGCTCGATATGTGTGGCAGTGATGGTAATAGAAACCGAGTGGTAGTTGCCCTTGCTGCTTGGTTTTACTGACGGAGAGTAGTCACCCGGCGCATGGCGCTGTACCACTTCAACCACCTGATCAACCAGCTCAGGTTTCGCCAGACCCATTACTTTGTAGGTAAATGGGGTAGGGAATTCAAGCAGTTCGTTAAGTTTGGTTTTCATGTCAGCTCCGGCGTAACGTCAAAAAGAATAACTCCCACGTCAGGTGGGAGTTATCAGGATACTTAGTATATGGGGATCAAAATCACACTTTCAAGTGTTCGATTTTTAGCCAAACCAGTGATGGAACATCAATTTAATGTAATCAATGATTTTGCCGAAGAAATTGCCTTCAGGGATTTCTTCCAATACCACGAGGGGGCGCTGGTCGATCGTTTTACCGTCCAGCTGGAAGTTGATGGTGCCCACTACCTGATTTTTCTGCAGCGGGGCATGCAGTTCAGTTGTGTTAAGCACATAGCTTGCTTTCAGATCCTTCATACGACCGCGTGGAATGGTCAGGTAGAGGTCTTTATCCACGCCCAGAGAAGCACGGTCGTTATCGCCGAACCAGACGGGTTCAGAAGCAAACTCTTTGCCTGCTTTCAGCGGGTTCACGGTTTCGAAGAAGCGGAAGCCCCAGGTCAGCAGTTTCTTGCTTTCGGTTTCGCGACCTTTGAAGGTGCGACCGCCCATCACGGCAGAGATCAGACGCATCTGGCCTTCCGTCGCAGAAGCCACCAGGTTGTAACCAGCTTTGTCGGTGTGGCCGGTTTTGATGCCGTCAACGTTCAGGCTGTTATCCCACAGCAGGCCGTTACGGTTGGTCTGACGAATGCCGTTGAAGGTGAACTCTTTCTCTTTATAGATAGAGTACTCGTTCGGCACATC
Organism: Enterobacter sp. 168J2; assembly: GCF_034107265.1. NCBI lineage: Bacteria > Pseudomonadati > Pseudomonadota > Gammaproteobacteria > Enterobacterales > Enterobacteriaceae > Enterobacter > Enterobacter sp. 168J2. Next base: position 81,583 of record NZ_JAWNEB010000001.1, read on the forward strand.
ACGGATCAGCGCCTGACCGATCAGCGCCATATCACGCGCGGAGCTGTACTGACCGTCTGCATCGAGACCATGTACGGTCTGGAAATGGCTGTTCTTCAGACCCAGAGCATTGACGTAGCTGTTCATCAGGCCCACGAATGCATCCTGACTACCGGCGGCGAAATCGGCCATAGCCACGCAGGCATCGTTACCGGACTGCAGGTTAATGCCACGAATTAACTGAGAAACCGGAACCTGCATTCCCGGTTTCAGGAACATCAGCGAGGAACCTTTGAAAACAGGGTTCCCGGTAGCCCACGCATCGTTGCCGATGGTGACCAGATCCGTCTCTTTGAACTTACCGGCTTTCATTGCCTGGCCGATGACGTAGCTGGTCATCATTTTGGTCAGGCTGGCCGGGTCACGGCGGGCATCGGCATTCTGTTCAGCCAGCACTTTGCCAGAGTTGTAATCGATCAGGATGTAGGATTCCGCGTCGATTTGCGGAACGCCAGGGATCATGGTCTTGATATTCAGGTCATCAGCATGAGCTGCAGAGAGTGCAGCCGCGCAAAGGGCCGTGGTCAGCGCCATGCGCTGCACAAAACGAGCAGAAAAAGTGGTCTTCATGGTCAGAACTACGACATCCGTGATGGAATTAAAAAAAGTGCCTTACTATAGCAAATGCTATTCAGGCAGGCATCCGACTTTAAGCATGAGTTTGTGAATGTGTTTTACACAAACTGACATTTCGGATACCGCCGATTAATTACTTCGTAACAGCGATAAAGGACTGCAGCTGTGCCTCGCTCTGCAAACGCTGCTGCAGGGACGCTGCCTGCGACTTGCTGGCGAACGGCCCCATCTGGATACGCCAGACCGCGCCGTTTTGCTCAACGCGTCCAGGTACGCCAAACTGCTGGCTTAAACGCTGCTGATACTGCTGGGCACGGGCCCGATCGCTCACTGCGCCCACCTGGACGACAAAGCCGCCGCTGGCTGCTGCGGGAGCGGCAACGGCTGCGCTCTGGGTCGTAACCGGAGCCGTTACCGGGGCAGGTTGCTGCACGACGGGGGCGGCAACAGGGGCAGGTGTCGGCTCACTGCTCTCCAGCACGCCCGAAGCTAAGTTCGTTGGTGCACCAAGGAAGCCGCTGCTTTTTACCGGTGCGCCAGTGGAATCATCGCTTTGCAGGGTGTCATTGCTGATCGGGCGAATCTCTCCCGCCGGCTGAGAAGGTTCTGCCGGCGAGGAAACGCTTCCCATGCCGCCGTCCAGATTTGGGCGGTCAGGGAGGGCATAGGTCTGTTTCGCCACCGTGGTACACGCGGTTCCCGGCCCGGAGAGCGAACCATCCTGCGCCACGATGATCGGGTCAATGCGGACTTTGGTATTGTTCGAGGTGTTCAGACGATCGGCAGACGCGCGCGACAGGGAAATCACCCGGTCATTACCGTATGGGCCGCGGTCGTTAATACGCACGACGATCATACGGCCGTTCGCCAGGTTGGTGATACGGGCGTAGCTAGGGATCGGCAGAGTCGGGTGCGCCGCAGTCAGCTGCATTGGGTCAAACGTTTCACCCGATGCCGTCAGGTTACTGCCCGGCTCGGCATCATAAATGGCGGCAAAGCCAGCCTGGCTAAAGCGGGACAGATCCTGCACGATTTTGTAGCTTTTGCCGTCGCGCTCGTAATCCTGATTCGCGCTGGCATTCAGCGGTTCATAAACGGGATCGGCACCGCTAATTTCAACGATTGGGCCATTACACACCGCAGGCTGCGGCGGCGCGACGGTTGCCTGTTGCTGACCATCATCACTTGTGCAGGCCGCAAGTAAACTTGCCGCAATGCAGATCCCCAGCCACTGCTTACGCATTCCGATCCCCTTATTTTTATACGCTTTTTGACAACATTTTTCTGTGGGTATGGATCGACATCACGATACCAAACCCGGCCATCAACACGATCAGTGCCGAGCCTCCGTAACTCACCAATGGTAGCGGTACGCCTACCACCGGCAGAATACCACTCACCATACCAATATTTACGAAGACATAAACGAATAAAATCAACATCAGTCCGCCCGCCATGACGCGGCCGAAGGTGGTTTGCGCGCGGGCCGCAATCCACAATCCTCGCATGATGAGCAGCACATAGAGCGCCAGCAGGATCAGGATGCCAACCAGCCCCAGCTCTTCCGCCAGTACCGCAAAGATAAAGTCGGTGTGGCGTTCCGGTAAAAACTCCAGCTGCGACTGGGTACCGTGCAGCCAGCCTTTACCGCGCAGCCCGCCGGAGCCAATCGCAATTTTGGACTGAATAATATGATAGCCCGCACCGAGCGGATCGGTTTCCGGATCGAGAAGCATCATGACGCGCTGGCGCTGGTAGTCATGCATCAGGAAGAACCACAGGATAGGGATAAACGCTGCAACCAGCACCACCGCGATACCGATCAGACGCCAGCTTAAGCCCGAGAGGAACAGGACAAACAGGCCGGAGAGGGCGATAAGGATCGAGGTGCCGAGGTCAGGCTGCGCCGCAACCAGCAGCGTCGGCAGGAATATCAGCACCAGGGCAATAGCGGTGTTTTTCAGCGACGGCGGACAGACGTCGCGGTTGATAAAGCGCGCTACCATCAGCGGAACCGCGATTTTGGCAATCTCCGAGGGCTGGAAACGGACTATGCCCAGATCCAGCCAGCGCTGTGCCCCTTTTGATATGGCACCGAACGCATCTACCGCCACCAGCAAAATAATACAGAAGATGTAGAGATAGGGCGCCCAGCCTTCATAGACGCGCGGCGGGATCTGCGCCATTACCACCATAATGACCAGACCCATCGCGATCTGGCCGATCTTGCGTTCCATCATGCCGATGTCCTGGCCGCTGGCGCTCCAGATAACCAGGGCGCTGTAAACCAGCAGGGCCAGCAGGATCAGCAGCATGGCTGGGTCGATGTGAATTTTATCCCACAGCGATTTTTTATTTGGATTATCCGTCATGATTATTGGTCCTCCGCCGCAGCGGCGGCCGGGTTTTCAGCCGGCAGTTCGGTGTTGTTATCACCCAGCATAATGTGGTCCAGGATCTGGCGCATGATGGTCCCAACCGCCGGGCCAGCGCCGCCATTCTCCAGAATCATCGCCACCGCCACCTGCGGGTTATCATAAGGGGCAAACGCCGTCATCAGCTTATGGTCACGCAGACGTTCGGCAATGCGGTGTGCGTTATAGGTTTCATTGGCTTTCAGACCAAAGACCTGCGCTGTACCGGATTTCGCGGCCACTTTATATGGCGTACCTGCGAAATACTTGTGCGCGGTTCCGTTTGGACGGTTTGCCACACCGTACATACCGTCTTTCGCTATTTCCCAGAAGCCGGAATGGATGTCGCCCACCGGCGCTTCATGGGGCTGCACCCACGGCACTTTTTTGCCGTCTTCAACGGTGCTTTGCAGCAGATGCGGAACTTTAACCACGCCGTCGTTAATGAGGATCATCATCGCTTTGTTCATCTGAAGCGGGGTGGCCGTCCAGTAGCCCTGGCCGATACCCACCGGTATGGTATCACCCTGATACCACGGCTTCTTAAAGCGCTTCAGCTTCCACTCGCGGGTTGGCATGTTGCCTGACCGTTCCTCTGCCAGATCCACGCCGGTGTAGTGTCCGTAGCCGAATTTGCTCATCCACTCAGACAGGCGGTCAATGCCCATGTCATACGCCACCTGATAGAAGAAGGTATCCGCAGACTCTTCCAGAGATTTCGTGACGTTCAGATGGCCGTGGCCCCATTTCTTCCAGTCGCGATAGCGTTTTTCAGAGCCGGGCAGTTGCCACCAGCCCGGGTCAAACAGGCTGGTATTGCGGTTAATGACGCCCGCGCTCAGCGCTGAGACCGCCACGTACGGTTTAACCGTTGATGCCGGCGGGTAAACGCCTTGCGTGGCGCGGTTCACCAGCGGGGTGTTAGGGTCATTCAGCAGGCCGGAGTAGTCTTTGCTGGAGATGCCGTCAACAAAGAGGTTCGGGTCATAGCTTGGCATAGAAACCATGGCCAGAATGCCGCCGGTGCGCGGGTCGGTGACCACCACGGCGGCGCGGCTGCCCGCCAGCAGGGTTTCAATATACTGCTGCAGTTTGAGATCGAGCGTCAGATAGACGTCGTGCCCCGCCTGAGGCGGTACTTCTTTAAGCTGGCGGATGACGCGGCCACGGTTGTTAACCTCAACTTCTTCGTAGCCGGTCTGCCCGTGCAGGACATCTTCGTAGTAGCGTTCAATCCCCAGCTTGCCGATATCGTGCGTCGCGGCGTAGTTCGCCAGCTTGCCGTCTTTATCGAGGCGCTCGACGTCTTTATCGTTAATCTTGGAAACGTAGCCAATCACATGCGTCAGCGCGGAGCCGTAAGGATAGTAGCGACGCTTGTAACCCTTCACTTCCACGCCGGGGAAGCGGTACTGGTTCACCGCAAAACGGGCGACCTGGACTTCCGTCAGGTTGGTTTTAACCGGGATGGAGGTGAAACGGTGGGAGCGGGCGCGCTCTTTTTTGAAGGCCGCGATATCATCATCGTTAAGATCGACAACGCTTCTTAGCGCCTCCAGCGTATTCTGCACGTTATCAACTTTCTCCGGCATCATCTCGACCTGATAGATGGTGCGGTTTAACGCCAGCGGGGTGCCGTTACGGTCGTAGATAATGCCGCGGCTGGGCGCGATAGGCACCAGCTTAATGCGGTTTTCGTTTGAACGCGTCTGGTAATCGGTAAAGCGGACAATTTGCAGATTATAAAGGTTGGCGATCAGCACGCCGGTAAGCAGCAAAATCCCCGTAAAGGCGACCAGCGCCCGGCGCACAAACAGCGCGGACTCAGCCGTATAGTCGCGAAAAGAATTCTGTAGTTTCATCCGCTGCTTAATCTACCCTGGTCAGTCATTACTCGCGGTGATAGGGGTGGTTGGTAGTAATGCTCCACGCGCGATACAAGCTTTCCGCCACCAGGACCCGAACGAGCGGGTGGGGCAGCGTCAGCGCAGAGAGAGACCAACTTTGTTCTGCTGCCGCTTTGCAGGCGGGGGATAACCCTTCAGGTCCACCAATCAACAGACTGACGTCGCGGCCATCCTGCTTCCAGCGCTCCAGTTCGTGCGCCAGCTGCGGCGTATCCCAGGGTTTACCTGGAATATCAAGGGTGACGATGCGGTTCTTGCCTGCGGCAGCCAGCATCAGTTCACCCTCTTTATCGAGAATACGTTTGATATCCGCGTTCTTGCCGCGCTTCCCGGCGGGAATTTCCACCAGTTCGAACGGCATATCTTTAGGAAAACGACGCAGATACTCAGTAAAACCGGTTTGTACCCAGTCCGGCATTTTGGTGCCGACGGCGACCAGCTGCAACTTCACGCATTAACCCCAGAGTTTTTCCAGCTCATACAGGCGACGGCTCTCTTCCTGCATGACGTGGACAATCACATCGCCGAGGTCAACAACCACCCAGTCAGCGGTCGCTTCACCTTCAACGCCAAGCGGTAACAGTCCTGCTGCGCGCGATTCCTGAACCACATGGTCGGCAATCGAAACAACATGACGCGTAGAGGTACCGGTGCAGATAATCATGCAGTCGGTAATACTGGATTTACCCTTAACGTCGATAGCGATGATGTCCTGACCTTTCAGGTCATCAATTTTGTCGATAACAAAATCCTGGAGTGCTTTACCCTGCAAGTTTTCCCCCTGGGTGAATGAGATTGTACAACTATGAATTCGTGGCCAGACAGTATACCTGAACTGACGCCCCTGTCGGGACAAATGTCACCGTCCGGGCTTTTGAAGGCGGGTATCATCCCACCCTCCGCCTGAGATTGCATCGCCATTTTTGTAAAACAATTTCTGTAAAGCAACGATCGGCGGGAAAGTCTGGCAGCGGAGGATAACAGTATGGCTTAACCTGTCAAGGCAGGATAATCAATATGCTGCTTTTTATGCCTTCCGGCTATTTATCTGCGGTTTTCTGATACAACCCGTGCGTATGAATATACGACAACACCGGGGCGGGCAGCAGATCGTCACAGGCTAAACCCTGCTGTAAACGCTCGCGAATAAGGGTCGCAGAGATGTCGAACCACGGCGTCTCCGCCAGATAGATCTTCCCGGCGGGCTGGTTGTGAAGATCTTCCACGTTATCGGTCAGGTGGTCTTCAAGCCACTGCTGATATTGCGCTTCGCGCATGGTCAGCGGGTATCCCGGACGGCGGCAGACGAGCAGGTGGCTGTTCTCCAGAATGGTTTCATACTTGTGCCACGTGGGGAAGTTGAGCAGGGAGTCCTGACCGATGATAAAGGCGAGCGGCTGGTCAGGCCCCTGTTCGGCCCGCCACTCCTGCAGCGTTTGCGACGTCCACGAGGGGGTGTCGCGACGCAGTTCCCGTTCATCCAGCCTGAAGAGCGGCTTATCCGCGATAGCCAGAGCGAGCATCTCTTTTCGCTGCTCGCTGGTCGCCTCTGGCTGAGGGCGATGCGGCGGAACATTATTGGGCATGATGGTAACGCGCTGCAGGCCGATCAGATTTGCCAGAATTTCTACCGGCTTCAGATGCCCGTAATGTACCGGGTCAAAGGTGCCGCCATACAGAGCCTGTAAAGAGTGCATACTATCCATCAATAAATACGTCAGCCAGCGCCTTGTGGCAGAGCAGCAGGGAAAGGCTTTCCAGCTCCGCCCACACCGACTGGCCGTAATCTTGTTTTAGGGTGAGCTCGGCGCGCATCAGAAGCTGCACAGCCTGACGCAGCTGTTCATGGCTCAGGCGGTTGATGGCCTCGGTGGTCATTGCCCGACGGTTTTGCCATACCCGGTGTTTATCAAACAGGGAGCGTAACGGCGCGTGGGCCGACTGGCGCTTGAGCGTTATCAGCAGCAACAGTTCGCGCTGCAGCGTGCGCAGCAGAATGACGGGTTCACTGCCCTCCAGGCGCAGCTGCTGGAGAATATGCAGGGCGCGTTTGCTTTTCGCCGACAACAGTGCATCCACCCAGTGGAACGGCGTGAAGTGTGCGGCATCGTTAACCGCCTGCTCAACGCGCGGTAAGGTCAGCTTGCCGTCCGGCCAGAGCAGGGAAAGCCTGTCCAGCGCCTGTGCCAGGGCCAGCAGGTTGCCTTCATAGCAGTAGCAAAGCAGCTGGTTCGCCGCATCGTCCAACTGAAGGTTGTTTTGCTTTGCCCTTGCCGCCACCCATTTTGGCAGATGCGCCTGTTCAGGCGTCTGGCAGGTGACCTGCACCGCGTGGGTCGCGAGCTGGGTGAACCACGCCGCATTTTCCTGCGCTTTGGTGAGCTTGCTGCCGCGCACAATCAGCAGCAGATCGCTGTGAAGCAGGCTGACGAGCGTGGCCAGCTGCTCATTGATGGCCGCGTTAGGGCCGTTCTCCGGCAGCAGGATCTGGATTGTCTGGCGTGACGCAAAAAGGCTCATCGCCTGACAGAGTGAGAAGAGGGCATTCCAGTCGGTGGAGTTATCCACCTGGACGGTATGGTGTTCATCAAAGCCCTGAGCGGCGGCCGCATGCCGCACGGCATCCAGGCTTTCCTGAAGGAGTAACGGATCGTTTCCGAGCAGCAGATACGCCGCGCGCAGCCCTTCATTGAGCTGCGCGCGGAGTTGTTCAGGATACAGCCTGATCATCATTTACCCAGAGAGGTAGAAACAGGAGGCGTGCTGGCATCCGGTTTTTCGATAATGTCAGAGCCTTCTCGGTTAGTCGCTGCAATACCTGGCAGTTTGCGGATCAGCTGCTCCGCCGCCTTGTCGTACATTTCGTTGATGATAATCTGCTGTTCAGCATCTTTTGCCAGCGCCGTTTGCGGGTTATCAAAGAACGAACGATACACTTTTGCGCTGATCGGATAGATGTCTTTACCCGGGATCAGTACAGCCGCGTTGACCGACAGCACCATCTGATATTCAGCCGTGCGGCCGTCCTGGAAGATGGACGCCGTATCCTGTCCCAGCGTCATCCCCAGTACGCGCAGAGACGGTACATCCTGGCGCAGCGTACCTTTCTCGATAAGCTCAACGCCATTCAGACGCAGCTGATTGCGGATTGCCCGGCTGAGTGGGCCGTTTGGATCCCCGGAATCAAAGATCATTGTTTTCATCTCAGCGGGCACCGCCGTGGTGTTGCGCAGGTGCCAGCCACAGCCAGCGGTGACAAGCACCGCCAGAGATAAGAGTATTGTTGCCAGTTGTCGCACGTTTCCTCCCGCGCTTAGCCAACGACCAGATTGAGCAGTTTACCCGGTACGTAGATCGCTTTACGTAAGGTAACGCCCTCAAGATATTTCGCAACCAGAGGTTCCTGGCCCGCGCGCTCGCGGACCTGATCTTCGGTTGCATCGACCGCCACGGTAATTTTACCACGGACTTTGCCGTTGACCTGGACCACCACCAGCGTGGTGTTTTCTACCATCGCTGCTTCGTCAGCCACCGGCCACGGCGCGTTGTCGATATCGCCTTCGCCTTTCAGCTCCTGCCACAGGGTGAAGCTGACGTGTGGCGTGAACGGGTTAAGCATGCGAACCACGGCCAGCAGCGCTTCACGCATGATGGCACGATCCTGCTCGCCGTCCTGCGGGGCTTTCGCCAGCTTGTTCATCAGTTCCATAATAGCCGCAATTGCGGTATTGAAGGTCTGACGACGCCCAATATCATCGGTCACTTTCGCAATCGTTTTATGAACATCACGACGCAGCGCCTGCTGATCTTCGCTCAGCGCAGCGGCGTTCAGTGCCGGGGCATCACCCTGTGCGGTGTGTTCGTACACCAGTTTCCAGACGCGTTTCAGGAAGCGGTTCGCGCCTTCCACGCCGGATTCCTGCCACTCCAGCGTCATATCAGCCGGAGAAGCAAACATCATGAACAGACGCACGGTGTCAGCGCCGTAACGCTCAACCATCACCTGCGGGTCGATACCGTTGTTCTTAGACTTGGACATCTTGCTCATGCCGGTATAAACCAGTTCATGACCTTCAGCGTCTGTCGCCTTCACGATACGGCCTTTCTCGTCGCGCTCAACGATGGCATCAACCGGAGAAACCCAGTTGCGCTCGCCGTTCGCGCCAACGTAGTAGAAGGCGTCTGCCAGCACCATACCCTGGCACAGCAGCTGTTTAGCGGGCTCGTCAGAGTTCACCATGCCGGCATCGCGCATCAGCTTATGGAAGAAGCGGAAGTAGAGCAGGTGCATGATGGCGTGTTCGATACCACCAATATAGATATCTACCGGCAGCCAGTAGTTGGCGGCGTCAGAATCCAGCATGCCTTCTTTGTACTGCGGGCAGGTGTAGCGCGCGTAGTACCAGGACGACTCCATAAAGGTGTCAAAGGTATCGGTTTCACGCAGCGCAGGCTGGCCGTTGACGGTGGTTTTGGCCCACTCAGGATCGGCTTTGATCGGGCTGGTGATGCCATCCATAACCACGTCTTCCGGCAGGATCACCGGCAGCTGATCTTCAGGCGTTGGCATGACGGTGCCGTCTTCCAGGGTCACCATTGGAATTGGTGCACCCCAGTAACGCTGACGGGACACGCCCCAGTCGCGCAGACGGAAGTTCACTTTACGCTCGCCCACGCCCAGAGAGGCCAGCTTATCGGCGATGGCGTTGAAGCCCTCTTCGAAGCTCAGGCCGCTGAATTCGCCGGAGTTGAACAGGGTGCCTTTTTCGGTCAGCGCCTGCTCGGACAGGTCAGGTTCAGAACCGTCAGCCGCCAGGATTACAGGCTTGATGGTCAGGCCGTATTTGGTGGCAAACTCGTAGTCGCGCTGATCGTGGCCCGGCACGGCCATCACTGCGCCCGTACCGTACTCCATCAGCACAAAGTTCGCTGCCCAGACGGGGATGGCTTCACCCGTCAGCGGGTGGATTGCTTTGAAGCCGGTATCAACGCCTTTTTTCTCCATCGTCGCCATGTCGGCTTCGGCCACTTTGGTGTTGCGGCATTCGTCGATGAAGGTCGCCAGTTCCGGGTTGTTCTCTGCCGCTTTCTGCGCCAGCGGGTGACCTGCGGCCACGGCCAGATAGGTCGCACCCATGAAGGTATCCGGACGGGTGGTGTAGACGGTCAGGGTCTGGTCGTAGTTCTCAACGTTGAAGGTGATTTCCACGCCTTCAGAACGGCCGATCCAGTTGCGCTGCATGGTCTTAACGGTGTCCGGCCAGTGGTCCAGCGTATCCAGATCGTTCAGCAGTTCGTCAGCGTAAGCGGTGATTTTGATAAACCACTGCGGGATCTCTTTACGCTCAACTTTGGTGTCGCAGCGCCAGCAGCAGCCGTCGATAACCTGCTCGTTCGCCAGAACGGTCTGGTCATTCGGGCACCAGTTAACGGCAGAGGTCTTCTTGTATACCAGGCCTTTTTTGTACAGCTCGGTGAAGAACTTCTGCTCCCAGCGGTAGTATTCCGGGGTACAGGTCGCCAGCTCGCGGCTCCAGTCATAGCCGAAGCCCAGCATTTTGAGCTGGTTTTTCATGTACGCGATGTTGTCATACGTCCACGGTGCCGGAGCGGTATTGTTTTTAACCGCTGCGCCTTCTGCAGGCAGGCCGAACGCATCCCAGCCGATTGGCTGCAGAACGTTTTTGCCCAGCATGCGCTGGTAACGGGCGATCACATCACCGATGGTGTAGTTACGCACGTGGCCCATGTGTAGTCGACCAGAAGGATAGGGAAGCATCGACAGGCAGTAATACTTCTCTTTGCTCTCGTCTTCGGTTACTTCAAAGGTGCGCTTCTCGTCCCAGTGTTGCTGGACTTTTGATTCTATCTCTTCCGGGCGGTATTGCTCTTGCATGGCAGCCAGTGGTCCTGTGTTCAATACAGCTACAAAAATGTAGCCAATGGATGTGGTAATTCAGATCCGCATAGCATAGCCCAAACGCCCGCGTCAAAACAGCCTTTCGCGCAATTGCACTTTGCAGGAATTTACCGGGTCTGTGCTTCACCTGACAAAGCGGCGGCGAAATAAGGTCTATTATTAGAAATAGTTACTTACCCGGGAGGCAAAATGATGAACAAGGTTGCTCAATTTTACCGCGAACTGGTGGCGACACTGACGGAACGGCTGCGTAACGGCGAGCGCGATATTGACGCGCTGGTCGAACAGGCGCGTGAACGGGTGACGCAAACGGGTGAGTTAACGCGAACCGAAGTGGAAGAGGTGACGCGCGCCGTACGCCGCGATCTGGAAGAGTTCGCGCGCAGCTACGAAGAGAGCCAGGATGAGATTGCCGACAGCGTCTTTATGCGGGTGATCAAAGAGAGCCTGTGGCAGGAGCTGGCGGATATTACCGATAAAACCCAGCTGGAGTGGCGTGAGGTGTTCCAGGACTTGAACCACCACGGCGTCTACCAGAGCGGTGAAGTGGTGGGGCTGGGGAACCTGGTGTGCGAGAAGTGCCATCACCATATTGCGGTATACACGCCGGATGTGTTGCCGCTGTGTCCGAAGTGCGGGCACGATCAGTTCCAGCGTCGGCCATTTGAGCCATAATTAAAAGCGCAGATTTGTTCCCTCTCCCGGTGGGAGAGGGCCAGGGTGGGGACATCAGGCCGCAGAATAGTAAGCCAGCCTCTCCGCCAGTAAATCCACAAACGCCTCCCGGTCGATATCCACCATCAGCGTCGTATTCGGTTTATTCCCCGTTAGAGAATAGTAATCCACCACCGTCATCCCCTGGGTGTATTTCCCCTGCGTCTCTACGCCAACCCATCTGTTCACCGTGGTAAACATGTCAGGCTTCAGAAGCCAGGCGATGGTGCACGGGTCATGCAGCGGCGCGCCGTGGAAGCCCCATTTCTCGGTTTTGTGGTACTCCATAAAGAAATCGAGCAGCTCGGCTACGGTTGTCGCAACCGGGTTGCCCACGGCGCGGAAGCGTTCAATATCGTCCGCCATAATCTGCGCGCGGTGGGTAACATCCAGCCCCGCCATCACAATCGGTAAACCCGACTGGAAAACAATTTCCGCGGCTTCCGGGTCGACAAAGATGTTGAACTCCGCCGCAGGCGTCCAGTTCCCCAGCCCCATCGCGCCGCCCATAATCACAATACGGGCGATTTTACCGTGCAGTTCCGGATGGCTGTTCAGCAGCAGCGCAACGTTGGTTTGCGGTCCGGTGGCGACCAGCGTTACGGGTTCGGTGCTTTCACGCAGCACCTTCGCCATCAGCTCCACGGCGGTGCAGTTTTGCGGCGCAAAGCCCGGCTCCGGCAGTGCCGGACCGTCCAGCCCGCTTTCGCCATGAACGTTGTCGGCAATGATCAGCTCGCGCATCAGCGGCTTCACGGCTCCGCCGGCGACGGGAATATCGACGCGGTTAAGCAGCGTCAGCATGCGCAGCACGTTGTGCAGGGTTTTGTCCGGCGTTTGGTTTCCAGCGGACGAGGTGACGGCTTTTACGTCCAGTTCAGGGGAGGCAAGTGCGAGGACGAGCGCGATCGCGTCATCATGACCCGGATCGCAATCGAGAATAATTGGCTGTGCCATAGCGTTCTCCATACGTAGCGTTATTTTGTGACAAGGTTAACGCTGCGGTGTGACGCCGACGAGAGGAACTGAGTGAAAGCGTGAAGCAGTGCGCAATCCGCAGATTGCGCACCGGGAAGATTAGTGCAGGATTTTCGCGAGGAAATCTTTGGCGCGTTCGGATTTCGGGTTGGCGAAGAACTCTTCTTTCGGTGAGTCTTCGACAATTTTCCCTTCGTCCATGAAGATCACGCGGTTGGCCACTTTACGGGCGAAGCCCATTTCGTGCGTCACCACCATCATGGTCATCCCTTCGTGCGCCAGCTCGACCATCACGTCCAGCACTTCGTTGATCATTTCAGGATCGAGCGCCGACGTCGGCTCATCGAACAGCATCGCCACCGGATCCATGCACAGCGCACGCGCAATCGCCACACGCTGCTGCTGGCCGCCGGAAAGCTGTGCCGGGAACTTATCGGCATGCGCCGAAAGCCCAACGCGTTCCAGGAGCTTCAGCCCTTTCTCGCGCGACGCTTTTTTATCACGCTTAAGCACTTTGACCTGCGCCAGCGTCAGGTTCTCAATGATGGAGAGGTGAGGGAACAGCTCAAAATGCTGGAACACCATGCCGACGTGTGAGCGCAGCTGAGCAAGATTGGTTTTCTTGTCGTTCACTTTGGTACCGTTGACGACAATCTCACCCTGCTGCACCGGCTCCAGGCCGTTAACGGTTTTGATCAACGTCGACTTACCGGAGCCAGACGGTCCGCACACCACCACGACGTCGCCTTTTTTCACTTCGGTGGAGCAGTCGGTCAGCACCTGAAAGTGCCCATACCATTTAGAAACATTTTTCAGGGAAATCATTATACAGTCCTTTTCTTCAGCCAGCTGACCAACAGCGACGCGCTTAAACTAATCACAAAATAGACCGCACCCGCGAAGAGCACCATCTCGACCTGCGTACCATCACGTTCACCGATGGTCGACGCGGTACGGAAGAAGTCCGCCAGGCTCAGAACGTAAACCAGAGAGGTATCCTGGAACAGCACGATACCCTGGGTCAGCAGGAGCGGAACCATGGCGCGAAACGCCTGCGGCAGAATGATGAGCTGCATGGACTGCCAGTGCGTCATTCCCAGCGCCAGCGCGGCGCTGGACTGCCCACGGGAGATACTCTGGATACCCGCACGGATAATCTCTGAGTAGTAAGCGGCCTCAAACATCGAGAATGCCACCATCGCAGAGATCAGGCGGATATCGGTTTTCGGCGACAGCCCCAGCACGTTCTGTAAGAAGCCGGGAACAATCAGATAAAACCACAGCAGCACCATCACCAGCGGGATGGAGCGGAAGACGTTAACGTAGGCAGTCGCAAACCAGGCGAGCGGCTTAAAGCTCGACAGGCGCATGACGGCCAGCAGTGTGCCCCAGACGATACCCACGACGATAGCGATCGCGGTGATCTTTAAGGTAATCACCAGGCCATCGAGCAGGTAAGGCATGGATGGAACAATAGAACTCCAGTCAAATTCGTACATTATTTGCCCCCCAGATTGCCCGGCAGGCGTACTTTGCGTTCAACCAGGTTCATCACCAGCATGATGAAAGCGTTAATCAAAACATAGGCGAGCGTGATCGCGGTGAAGGATTCCCACGCGTGAGCGGAGTAATCCAGCAGCTTGCCCGCCTGTGCAGCCATATCCACCAGGCCGATGGTGGAGGCGATGGCCGAGTTTTTCACCAGGTTCATCATCTCAGAGGTCATCGGTGGAACGATAACGCGGTAGGCGTTAGGCAGCAGCACGTAGCGGTAGGTTTGTGGCAGGGTCAGGCCCATCGCCAGGCCCGCATTTTTTTGTCCGCGCGGCAATGACTGAATGGCGGCACGCACCTGCTCGCAAACGCGCGCAGCGGTAAACAGCCCCAGACACATCATAGAGGAGACAAAGAACTGCACGTTCGGATCCAGCTCCGACTTGAACCACATGCCAATATTTTCCGGCAGCAGTTCCGGGATGACCAGATACCAGGTAAAGAACTGCACGATGAGCGGAACGTTACGGAACAGTTCCACATACAGAGTGCCTATTGTTGAAAGGAAACGGTTAGGGACGGTGCGCAGAATACCGAACAAAGAACCGACAAGAAACGCGATAATCCACGCCGTTATCGATAATGCCACGGTAACCTGAAAGCCGCTCCACAGCCAGCCAAGATAGGTGGTGTTGCCGAACGGGGCTTGTTGCAGGAATATGCCCCAGTTCCAGTCTATTGACATAATAAACTCCAGAAAAAAGAGGGTAGCAGCGCTACCCTCGAAGATTGGTGAGAAGCTCATTTTTCGCGCTGAGTGGGGAACGACCACTCAGCGTATAGTCTGTCCATGCTTCCCGACAATCGAGAGGGCAGGAGATCCCGCCCCTGTTGTTCTAATTAGTTAAGAGCCTTGTCATTTGGAGATTTGAACAGCGCTTTCATGTCGTCAGACAGTTCAAAGTTCATATTGAGATTTTTTGGTGGAATCGGGTTCTTGAACCATTTGTCAAACCATTTTTCCGCTTCGCCGGAGGTCTGCACCTGAGCGATGGTGTCATCGATCAGCTTTTTGAACTGCGGATCGTCTTTACGCAGCATACAGCCGTAGGCTTCTTTAGACTGCGCGATACCGACGATATCCCAGTTGTCTGGTTTCTTCGCCTTCGCACGTTCGCCCGCCAGCAGGGCGTCATCCATCATAAATGCAACGGCACGACCGCTTTCCAGCGTACGGAAAGAGTCGCCATGGTCTTTCGCGCTGATGATGCGCATATCCATTTTCTTCTCGTCGTTCAGCTTGTGCAGCAGGACTTCAGAAGTGGTACCGGAGGTCACAACGACCGCTTTGCCTTTCAGGTCAGCAAAGTCTTTGATTGCGCCGCCCTTCTTGGTCAGCAGACGGGTGCCCACGACAAAGATGGTGTCAGAGAAGGCCGCCTGTTTTTGACGCTCGAGGTTGTTGGTGGTGGAGCCACACTCGAAGTCAAAGGTGCCGTTTTGCAGCAGTGGAATACGGTTCTGTGAAGTGATTGGGATCAGCTTCACCTGCAGGTCAGGTTTGTTCAGCTTTTTCTTCACAGCTTCAACGATAGCGTTGGAGTAATCCTGTGAATAGCCCACGACTTTTTGCGTGTTGTCGTAGTAAGAGAACGGGACGGAAGATTCACGGTGGCCGACCACGATGACGCCGTTTTTGGCAATCTTGTCGAGAGTGCTGCCTGCTGCCGGAGCGTCTTCAGCGTGAACCACGCCTGCGGACATTCCCATAACCAGCATTGCTGTGGCCAGTTTACGTAATTGCATACCCAACTCCTTTCTTATCAGCGCCAGTGACGCATTGATACCCATTGTGATGTTGTTATATCTCGCGCAATGCGAGTGCAGTGTTATGCAAGCTTGTTAACATTTAGTCTGGCTTAATGTAAAGATTTTGCTGCGTTATTGTTTATTTTTGCGAAGCGCGCCGCACCATTCAGAGGCAATAATCTCCCGTTGCACCGTTTCGGTGCTACCGACGATCTACGCTGGTGCGACAAGGTTGCACGTTAAGCCAAACTGCGTTTGCGTGAATAAACAAAGCAATAGGCGTGCCAGGATTTCCCCTCTCCCTGGAAGGGAGAGGGGAAAAGGCGGAGCGGGAAATTGAAATGTGTACAGGATTCTTCCCTCTCCCATATGGGGAGAGGGCCAGGTGAGGGGTAAGATTATTTCCGACGCTGACGAAGGCTCATCAGCACAGCCCCAAAGCCGAACAGCGCGGTCAGGATCCACAGCGGCCAGTTGCCGGTGCGGGCGTACGGCGTCAGCCCCGTGGTTGGCGTGACGTGAGTGGTCAACACTTCGCGCGTAAACTGCGGGATCATGGCCTGGATTTCACCCTGCGGACCAATCACCGCGGTGATGCCGTTGTTGGTGCTGCGCAGCAGCGGGCGCGCCAGCTCCAGGGAACGCATGCGCGCCATCTGGAAGTGCTGCCACGGGCCGATAGACTTCCCGAACCACGCATCGTTGGAGATGGTCAGCAGATAGTCGGTATCCGGACGGAAGTTATCCCGTACCTGCTCGCCGAGGATAATTTCGTAGCAGATAGCGGCCGTCAGGGCCAGACCGTGCGCGTGCAGCTGGGGCTGAACGTACGGGCCGCGGCTGAAGGAGGACATCGGCAGGTCAAAGAACGGTGCCAGCGGACGCAGGATCGACTCCAGCGGCACAAATTCACCGAACGGCACCAGGTGGTTCTTATTGTACCGGTCGGTGGAGTGGTAGCTGTATTCGCTGTCTTTGCCGAGCGTAATAATGGTGTTGTAGGTGTCGTAGCGGTTCTGCTGGTTCAGACGCGCATCAACAATGCCGGTAATCAGCGTGCTGCCGCGCGCCACCAGCAGGTCGTTCATCATGTTCAGGAACGGCTGCTGGTTAATTTCCAGATCGGGAATAGCGGATTCCGGCCAGATAATCAGCTGCGATTTACCCATCACCTCTTCGGTAGCGTTGGCGTAGATCTTCAGCGTGTTCAGCAGCTCTTTTTCGTCCCACTTCATGGACTGCGGGATATTCCCCTGCACCATGGAAACCTGCATGGCGCGCTCGGGCTCGGGCGTGAACCACTGGATATAGCGCAGCGGGAAGGGCAGGGCGAACAGCACCAGCGCAGCAACCAGCGGCTTCCAGCCGCGCGTGACCAGCGCCAGCACCAGCAGGCCGCTCACCACCATCAGCAGGAAGTTAATCGCTTCAACGCCCATGACCGGCGCCAGCCCTTTTAGCGGGCCGTCAATCTGGCTGTAGCCGAACTGCAGCCACGGGAAGCCGGTCAGTACCCAGCCGCGAAGGAACTCGGTAATCTGCCAGACAACCGGCGCGCCAATGGCGACGCGCAGCCAGGTGGTTTTAGGCCACAGGCGAGAGAGAATGCCGGCGAACAGACCGGTATAGAGCGAGAGATAGGCGGCGAGCAGGACGACCAGGAAGACGTTCACCGGGCCCGGCATCCCGCCAAACTGGGCGATGCTGACGTAGACCCAGTTAATCCCGGAACCAAACAGCCCCAGCCCCCAGAAGTAGCCGATCGCAGCGGCCTGTACCGGACGACGATTCAGGGTTAATCCCTGAAGCCCCATCAGGGAGAGAATGGCCGCGGGCCAGATATCGTAAGGAGAAAAAGCCAGCGTACCGCTGGCTCCGAGTAACAGCGCCAGCAGCAAACGGACGCGCTGGCGTTCAAGCAATGGGGCAAATGCCATTTACATTAATCTTCCAGTTTTGGCACCGGTGAATCGTCCGGCGTTCTGACGTGAACCTGTATAATACGTCTGCTGTCGGCCATTGCCACTTTGAACTGGTAACCGTCGATGTCAACGGTCTCACCGCGCGCCGGAAGATGGCCAAAGGCCTGCATCACCAGCCCGCCAATGGTATCGACCTCTTCATCGCTGAAGTGGGTACCGAAGGCGTCGTTGAAGTCCTCAATCGAGGCCAGCGCGCGCACGGTCCAGGTGTGGCGGCTGAGCTGACGGAAGTCGATATCCTCTTCTTCGTCGTACTCGTCTTCAATTTCGCCCACGATCAGCTCAAGAATATCTTCGATCGTGACAAGACCTGAGACGCCGCCGAATTCATCAATAACAATCGCCATGTGGTAACGCTGAGAGCGAAACTCTTTCAGCATCCGATCCACACGTTTACTTTCCGGCACAACCACGGCCTGGCGTAACACTTTTTCCATGCTGAAGGCTTCGGCATCGCTGCGCATAAACGGCAGCAGATCTTTGGCCATCAAAATCCCTTCGATGTGATCTTTATCTTCGCTGATGACCGGAAAACGCGAGTGGGCGGATTCGATGATCACATCGAGGCACTCGTCCAGCGTCTGGTTACGTTTCAGGGTGATCATCTGCGAGCGGGGGATCATGATATCGCGGACGCGCTGGTCGGCGATGTCCATAACCCCTTCGAGCATTTCGCGCGTGTCTTCGTCGATAAGGTCGTTCTGCCCGGAATCACGAATCAGCTCCAGCAGTTCATCACGGTTTTTCGGTTCGCCGTGGAAAAGCTGGTTCAGAATGAGGGAGAAAAATCCCTTTTTACTGGTTGTCGTGTCGCTACTGTGTGAATTGTCGTCGCTCATGGCGTTTGTTAAGGGTTCTCTTGTTAGTTCAACGTTAACCGCCGCGCTATGTCCCTGCGCGGCGGCATGGTAGTCAGTAACTGACTATTCTTTCTCGGCAATGTACGGATCCTCATAGCCCAGAGCAAGCATTATCTCTGTCTCAAGGGACTCCATCTCTTCCGCTTCGTCATCTTCAATGTGGTCGTAGCCCAACAGGTGCAGGCTGCCGTGTACCACCATGTGCGCCCAGTGGGCTTCCAGCGGTTTTTGCTGCTCTTTGGCTTCCTGTTCCACCACCTGACGGCAGATGATCAGATCGCCCAATAGCGGCATCTCAATGCCCGGCGGCGCTTCGAACGGGAAAGAGAGCACGTTGGTCGGCTTATCTTTCCCGCGGTAGGTCAGGTTAAGCTCATGGCTTTCCGCTTCATCCACCAGGCGAATCGTGACTTCAGATTCTTCCTGAAACTGGGGGATTACCGCATCCAGCCATTTCTGAAACTGTGCCTCTTCTGGCATGCCGGAATTGTCTTCACACGCCAGCTGTAAATCGAGGATCACCTGACTCATTTCTGTTCTTGCTCCTGAGCTTCGCGCTTACGTTCCGCGGCCTGTTCGGCCCTGCGTTTTTGATCCGCCTCTTCCCAGGCTTCATAGGCGTTAACGATGCGCGCGACCACCGGGTGGCGTACCACGTCTTCACTGTGGAAGAAGTTAAAGCTGATTTCGTCTACCTCCGACAGCACCTCAATGGCGTGACGCAGGCCGGACTTGGTGCTGCGCGGCAGGTCGATCTGGGTGACATCGCCGGTAATGACCGCTTTCGAGTTAAAGCCAATACGCGTCAGGAACATTTTCATCTGTTCGATGGTGGTATTCTGGCTTTCATCGAGAATGATGAACGCGTCGTTGAGCGTGCGGCCACGCATGTAGGCGAGCGGGGCAACTTCGATCACGTTACGCTCGATCAGCTTCTCAACTTTCTCGAAGCCGAGCATCTCGAACAGCGCGTCGTACAGCGGGCGCAGGTAAGGGTCGACCTTCTGGCTGAGATCGCCGGGCAGGAAACCGAGTTTTTCACCCGCTTCAACGGCAGGGCGGGTCAGCAGGATGCGACGGATCTCCTGACGCTCCAGCGCATCCACCGCAGCGGCAACCGCCAGATAGGTTTTACCCGTACCCGCCGGACCCACGCCGAAGGTGATGTCATGGTCAAGAATATTGGCGATGTACTGCGCCTGGTTCGGCGTACGCGGCTTAATGACGCCACGCTTGGTCTTGATATTGATCGCCTTACCGTAGTCCGGCACGCTTTCCGCGCTCTGCTCAAGCACGCGCGCCTCTTTAATGGCGAGGTGGATCTGTTCCGGCTCAATATCCTGAATTTCGCCGCGCATCGGGGCGGTATCGACATACAGGCTGCGCAGAATATCTGCCGCCGCGTTGACGCAGATAGGGCGTCCGGTGAGTTTGAAATGGTTATCGCGACGATTGATTTCGATACCCAGACGTCGCTCCAGTTGTTTGATGTTGTCATCAAACGGCCCGCACAGGCTCAGCAGGCGAGCGTTGTCTGCGGGCTCAAGGCTAATTTCACGCGTATCTATGTTCAAACTGTTCCTCTTTGAGTAGTTAACTGACTCGCCGCCACACGGCGTAATAAAACGGTCATTACCGAAATTATTCACGCCACAGAATAAAGGCGCAAGCGTTGCGGAAGATATTGGGGACGATGAGAGGAAATACAAGGCCTGCCGGACAGGCAGGCCTGAAGGATCACGGCTGGTAGATGCCCACGCCGGAGTCGTTCACTTTGC
The DNA here is from genome assembly GCF_034107265.1 of Enterobacter sp. 168J2. Classification (NCBI taxonomy): domain Bacteria; kingdom Pseudomonadati; phylum Pseudomonadota; class Gammaproteobacteria; order Enterobacterales; family Enterobacteriaceae; genus Enterobacter; species Enterobacter sp. 168J2. Next base: position 102,054 of record NZ_JAWNEB010000001.1, read on the forward strand.
GGGTGCGAGAGATAACGGATTCAGGCGTCTCCGCAATGCGCAGGCCCATTTCGTCCTCGGTGCGTACCACCTTCGCGCGCAGCGAGTTGGTCAGCACTTCGACAATCTCGACATCCACAAATTTACCGATCATGTCCGGGGTACCTTCAAAGTTCACCACGCGGTTATTTTCGGTTCGACCAGACAGCTCCATGATGCTCTTGCGGGAGGTGCCTTCCACCAGAATGCGCTGAACGGTGCCGAGCATACGGCGGCTCCAGGCATTGGCCTGCTGGTTGATACGCTCCTGCAGAATATACAGACGCTGCTTTTTCTCCTCTTCCGGCACATCGTCAACCATGTCGGCCGCTGGTGTTCCAGGACGCGCTGAGAAGATGAAGCTGTAGCTGACGTCGAAATTCACTTCACCGATGAGCTTCATGGTGCGCTCGAAGTCATCAGCGGTTTCGCCAGGGAAGCCGACGATAAAGTCTGAGCTAATTTGAATATCCGGGCGCGCTTCACGCAGCTTGCGGATGGTGGATTTGTACTCCAGCACCGTATGCGGACGGCCCATCAGGTTCAGTACGCGGTCAGAGCCGCACTGAATCGGCAGGTGCAGGAAGCTCACCAGCTCAGGGGTATCGCGATACACGTCAATGATGTCGTCGGTAAACTCCATCGGATGGCTGGTGGTAAAGCGGATGCGGTCGATGCCGTCAATCGCCGCCACCAGGCGCAGCAGTTCGGCAAAGCTGCCGGTGGTACCGTCGTAGTTCTCGCCGCGCCACGCGTTAACGTTCTGGCCCAGCAGGTTCACTTCGCGGACGCCCTGCGCGGCAAGCTGCGCAATTTCAAACAGAATGTCGTCCGCCGGGCGGCTGACCTCTTCACCACGGGTGTAAGGCACCACGCAGTAGGTACAGTATTTGTTGCAGCCTTCCATGATCGAGACGAAGGCGGTCGGGCCATCGGCGCGCGGCTCTGGCAGACGGTCAAACTTTTCGATCTCCGGGAAGCTGACGTCAACGACCGGGCTACGGTTGCCGCGAACCTGATTGATCATCTCCGGCAGGCGGTGCAGGGTCTGAGGGCCAAAGACGATATCCACATACGGGGCTCTCTGGCGGATAAGCTTACCTTCCTGCGACGCGACGCAGCCACCGACACCGATGATCAGGTCCGGATTTTTCCGTTTCAGAAGCTTCCAGCGGCCTAACACATGAAAGACTTTTTCCTGTGCTTTTTCACGAATTGAACAGGTGTTCAGCAGCAGCACATCGGCTTCTTTCGCATTTTCAGTCAGCTGGTATCCGTGGGTGGTATCCAGCAGATCGGCCATCTTGGATGAATCGTATTCGTTCATCTGACAGCCCCAGGTTTTTATATGGAGTTTTTTAGTCATCGACTTGCTCAGCTCAGGATTGCAAGCCGCGTATTGTAATGCTTTGGTGGGGTTGTGACCAGTATGAAGGTTGTGTGTCTCATGACCGCAAAAATCCGGTAAACTTAAGGGATTCTCCAATAAGGAAAATTGACCATGACACTCCAACACACCGAAGTTGCCGTTGTCGGCGGCGGTATGGTCGGCGGCGCGCTGGCGCTGGGGCTGGCGCAGCAGGGATTTGAGGTAACGGTAATTGAGCAGTCGGCACCGCCGACATTCGATCCCGCCAGCAAACCGGACGTGCGCATTTCCGCCATCAGCGCGGCGTCCGTCGATCTGCTGCGCGGTCTGGGCGTCTGGGAGGCGGTGCAGGCGATGCGCGCGCACCCTTACAGCCGCCTTGAAACCTGGGAGTGGGAAAATGCCCACGTGTCATTTGACGCCGCCGAGCTGAAGCTGCCGCGCCTGGGCTATATGGTGGAAAACAGCGTGCTCCAGCTGGCGCTATGGCAGGCGCTGGAGGCTCATCCGAAGGTGACGCTGCGTATGCCTGCGTCACTTAAGGCACTGCATCCTCATGAAAGCGGCTATTTGCTGACGCTCGAAAGCGGCGATGAACTGGCCGTGAAGTTGGTCGTCGGGGCGGACGGCGCTAACTCGCAGGTCAGAGAGATGGCGGGTATTGGGGTTCATGCCTGGCAATATCAGCAGTCCTGCATGCTAATTACCGTTCAGTGTGAGGATGCGCCGGGCGAAAGCACCTGGCAGCACTTTACCCCGAACGGTCCGCACGCGTTTTTACCGCTCTTCGATAACTGGGCGTCGCTGGTGTGGTACGACAAGCCAGCGCGCATTCGCCAGCTGCAGGGGCTGAGTATGGAGCAATTGCAGCGGGAAATCCTGCAGCACTTCCCGAGCCGCTTAGGTCACATCACGCCGGTGGCGGCAGGCGCATTCCCGCTCACGCGCCGTCATGCATTGCAATATGCCCGCGAAGGTTTAGCGCTGGTGGGTGATGCGGCGCACACCATCCACCCGCTGGCGGGGCAGGGAGTCAACCTTGGATACCGTGACGTCGATGCGTTACTGGTCGTGCTGGGCAACGCACGCGCTCATGCGGAAGCCTGGGCCAGCCATCAGGTGCTGAAGCGCTATCAGACGCGCCGTATGGCGGATAACTTCATCATGCAGTCGGGGATGGATCTGTTCTATGCCGGTTTCAGCAATGACCTGGCCCCGGTGCGCATTCTGCGTAACATTGGATTGATGGCAGCGGAACGTGCCGGCGGTTTGAAGCGTCAGGCCCTGAAATACGCCCTCGGACTCTAATCTTTATTCCCTCTCCCCGTGGGAGAGGGTTAGGGTGAGGGCATCAGGCACAAAAAAGCCCGCAGAGCGGGCTTTTTTGTTTTAAGTGGCTGGGGTGCAGGGATTCGAACCCCGGAATGCTGGTATCAGAAACCAGAGCCTTACCGCTTGGCGACACCCCAATTGCGTTAAACGGACTGCTTAACGACTTTTTAAATTGGCTGGGGTACGAGGATTCGAACCTCGGAATGCCGGAATCAGAATCCGGTGCCTTACCGCTTGGCGATACCCCAACAATTTTTTATTACCGAAACAAATCGATAATCTTAATTTGGTGGCTACGACGGGATTCGAACCTGTGACCCCATCATTATGAGTGATGTGCTCTAACCAACTGAGCTACGTAGCCAGTACTGCAGTCTTCGATGGCTGGGGTACCTGGATTCGAACCAGGGAATGCCGGTATCAAAAACCGGTGCCTTACCGCTTGGCGATACCCCATCCGTGCAACGCTTACCCGGGAATGGTGCGGGAGGCGAGACTTGAACTCGCACACCTTGCGGCGCCAGAACCTAAATCTGGTGCGTCTACCAATTTCGCCACTCCCGCAAAAAGATGGTGGCTACGACGGGATTCGAACCTGTGACCCCATCATTATGAGTGATGTGCTCTAACCAACTGAGCTACGTAGCCATCTTTTTTTCGCGTTACCTTATCGGCGTTGCGGGGCGCATTATGCGTATAGACCCTTGCAGCGTCAACACCTTTTTCAACGAAAATAGCCGGAATGTGACTGTTTGGTTAGGTTGCGAACAGCGTGGCCGAATATTCGGCAATTATTGGTTATTAATCGGTTTTTGCCGGTGAAATGTGAGGCAAAAAAAACAGGCCCCTGAGGGGCCTGTTTGAAATCGTTGTGATTATTTGTAGGCGGACTGGTGGACGCCTACCGCACGTCCTGATGGATCGTTCATCGCCTTGAAAGATTCATCCCATTCAATGGCCTTCGCGGAGGAACAGGCCACTGACGGACCGCCTGGAACACATTCGGCTGCGCTCGGCACCGGGAACAGCTCTTCAAAGATCTCACGGTAGAGGTACGCTTCTTTCGAGCCCGGCGTGTTGTACGGGAAGCGGAAGCTTGCGGTTTCCAGCTGCTGGTCAGAAATCTGTTTTGCCGCTACCTCTTTCAGGGTGTCGATCCAGCTGTAGCCAACGCCATCAGAGAACTGCTCTTTCTGACGCCATGCCACGCTCGCCGGCAGGTAAGATTCAAAACATTCACGCAGGATATGTTTTTCCATTTTGCCGTTGCCGCACATCTTGTCCTGCGGGTTGATGCGCATCGCCACGTCGAGGAATTTCTTATCCAGGAACGGCACGCGCGCTTCCACGCCCCAGGCCGACATCGCTTTGTTGGCACGTGCACAGTCGAACATGTGCAGCGCCTGCAGCTTACGCACGGTCTCTTCATGCAGCTCTTTGGCGTTTGGCGCTTTGTGGAAGTAGAGGTAGCCGCCAAACACTTCGTCAGACCCTTCACCGGAGAGCACCATCTTGATGCCCATCGCTTTGATCTTACGCGACATCAGGTACATCGGCGTGGAGGCGCGAATGGTGGTCACGTCATAGGTCTCAATGTGATAGATCACATCGCGGATCGCATCCAGACCTTCCTGCACGGTGAAGTGAATTTCATGGTGCACGGTGCCGAGGTGGTTCGCCACTTCCTGCGCGGCTTTCAGGTCAGGTGCCCCTTCCAGGCCCACGGCAAAGGAGTGCAGCTGCGGCCACCAGGCCTCGGAACGCTCCTGATCTTCCACGCGGCGGGCCGCGAATTTCTTGGTGATCGCGGAGATCACGGAGGAGTCCAGACCGCCGGAGAGCAGTACGCCGTAAGGCACGTCTGACATCAGGTGGCTTTTCACGGAATCTTCCAGCGCCTGACGCAGCTCGGCTTTATCCGTCACGTTGTCTTTAACCGCGTCATAATCGAACCAGTCGCGCTGATAGTACGGACGGATTTCACCGTCTTTACTCCACAGATAGCTGCCCGCCGGGAACTCTTTAATGGTGCGGCAGACCGGAACCAGGGCTTTCATTTCGGACGCGACATAGAAGTTGCCGTGTTCATCGTGGCCCATGTACAGCGGAATAATGCCGATGTGGTCACGGCCAATCAGGTAAGCGTCTTTTTCGCTGTCGTACAGGGCGAAGGCGAACATGCCCTGCAGGTCGTCCAGGAACTCAGGCCCTTTCTCCTGATACAGCGCCAGGATCACTTCACAGTCAGAACCGGTCTGGAACGCGTAGCGGTCGCCGTATTCGGCGCGCAGCGCCTGGTGGTTGTAGATTTCACCGTTGACAGCCAGCGCGTGCGTTTTTTTCTCGTTATACAGCGGCTGTGCACCGGCGTTGACGTCAACAATAGACAGACGTTCGTGAGCCAGAATCGCTTTTTCGCTGGCGTAAACGCCTGACCAGTCCGGGCCGCGATGGCGCATCAGGCGGGACAGTTCGAGTGCCTTTTTACGCAGTTCGCCCGCGTCAGTTTTAATATCCAGTACGCCAAAAATTGAACACATAACCTTCTCCGTTAACCCTGTTGCATTGTGATGTCGCTTGCTTATGAAAATGCCGCAAAAGGGGGAGGGGGCGCAAGCGTTTTACGGGCTAAAGCGGAAATAGTGCAATAGTGATTGCGGAATAGTGAAAAAAGAGTATGTCACTCATCCTTTTATTGATGATTATGCAATGAAACACGCTTTTTGTTAGATGGGGTTTTGTTTGTATGGGCCGAAAATGAAAAACCACGCCCTGAAGCGTGGTTCTGAATCATATAACGTCGATTTCGTCGACGGAGGGGTATATCCAGCTTGGGCGGAACGGCATCGTATCAATATCATCAAGCTGAGAGACGCCAGACAGCACCAGAATGGTTTCAAGCCCCGCCTGGAAGCCGGCCAGAATATCGGTGCGCAGGTTGTCGCCAACAATGACGGTTTCTTCTGAGTGTGCCTGCATCGTATTCAGCGCGGCGCGGATGATCCACGGGCTCGGTTTGCCGACAACAAACGGCTTACGGCCCGAGATTTTCTCGATACCGGCGCAGAGCGCGCCGCAGGCCGGATAGAAACCACGGCCGTGCGTATCCGGGTTGGTGGCGATAAAGCGCGCGCCGCTGGCGACAAAGTAGGCAGCTTTATGCATCATCTCCCAGTTAAAGGAGCGCGTTTCACCGACGATCACAAAGTCCGGGTTCACGTCGGTAATAGTGAAGCCTGCTTTATAAAGCTCGTGGATCAGCGCGCCTTCACCGACAACGTAAGCTTTTTTTCCTTCCTGACGCTTCAGAAAATCCGCCGTTGCCATTGCCGAGGTATAAAACACGCTGTCCGGCACGTCGACGCCTGCGGTGGCAAAGCGGTTCGCCAGATCCTGACCGGTTTGGGAAGGGTAGTTCGTGAGCAGAACCAGTGGCATTCCTTTGTCGATGATGCGGTGAAGAAACTCCGCAGCACCCGGCACGGCAACGTTGTCGTGCATCAGCACGCCGTCGATATCACAAATTACATTCTTAATGGTCATGGACAGTCCGACATCAAAAAAAGAAGGCGTTACTATAAGGTCCGATCAGGATTCCAGCAAATGCTGGAGCAGGATCCCGTTGAGCATGGCGCGCTTGACCAGCGCAAACGCGCCAATTGCCGAGCGATGGTCAAGCTTCGAACGCACCACCGGGAGGTTCTGGCGGAATGCTTTCAGCGCCTGGGTGTTAATACAGCCTTCAATGGCGGGCAGCAGCACCTTTTCCGCTTCAACAATCTCTCCGGCGATCACCACTTTCTGCGGGTTAAACAGGTTAATGGCGATGGCGATGGTTTTCCCCAGATGACGTCCTACCTGCTCGATTACCTCACAGGCCAGCGCGTCGCCTTTATTGGCGGCTTTGCAGATGGTGCCTATCTTGCAATCGTCCAGCGTGACGCGGCTTTGATAACCCTGCTCAAGCAGGTGACGGACGCGCTGCTCGATGGCCGTGTTGGCGGCGATGGTTTCAAGGCAGCCGAAGTTGCCGCAGTGGCAGCGTTCGCCGAGCGGTTCAACCTGAATGTGGCCAATCTCGCCGACGTTACCGTTTCGACCAATGAAAATACGGCCATTGGAGATAATGCCTGCGCCCGTACCGCGGTGTACGCGCACCAGAATAGAGTCTTCACAGTCCTGACTCGCACCAAAGTAGTGCTCAGCCAGCGCTAAAGATCGAATATCGTGGCCGACAAAGCAGGTCACCTTAAAGCGTTTCTCCAGCGCGTCGACCAGGGCCCAGTTCTCAACCTGAATATGCGGCATGTATCGGATCACACCGCTTTCCGGGTCGACCAGGCCTGGCAGAATGACGGAGATGGCGATGAGCTCGCGGATCTTGCGCTGACAGCTTTCAATAAAGTGCGCGATGGTATTCAGCAGCGCGTGTTCCAGCGTCTCCTGGGTGCGCTCGGGCAGCGGGTAGTGCTCTTCCGCAATGGCTTTGCTGCTCAGATCGTAGAGCGTGAGCGTGGTGTCATGACGACCAAGCCGGACGCCAATGGCCTGGAAGTTGCGGGTTTCGGTAATAATGGAGATGGCGCGGCGGCCCCCGGTGGAGGCCTGCTGATCGACTTCTTTGATCAAACCGCGCTCAATGAGCTGGCGGGTAATTTTTGTCACGCTGGCGGGAGCAAGCTGGCTTTGTTCGGCTATCTGGATCCGCGAGATTGGACCGTGTTGGTCAATCAGGCGATAAACCGCCGCACTGTTAAGTTGTTTAACGAGATCGACATTACCGATTTGAGCTTGTCCGCCTGGTGTCATACTTTTACTTACTCAGTGACGACCTCGTTACCATTAACGATGGTCTTAATAATTTTATAATCGTGTGTGAATGCCGTCAGGTTTGCAACCATACCTGGTGCAATTCCGCCGAGCTGTTTATCCACGCCTATGGCGCGAGCCGGATAAAGGGTGGCCATACGCAGGACTTCATCAAGCGCAATCCCGCAATGTTCAACCAGGTTACGCACCCCTTCAATCATGGTTAAAGAGGAGCCACTCAGCGTACCGTTTTCATCCACACACAGTCCATTGCGGTAGTATATTGTTTTACCGGCAAAAATGAACTGCTCAATATTTGCACCTGCTGGCGCGGTGGCATCGGTGACCAGGCAGAGCTTGTCGCCTTTCAGCCGCTTGGCGTTGCGAATGTTGGTGTAATCAACGTGCATGCCATCAGCGATAATGCCGCAGTAGACGTCTGGTTCGTCGAAAATCGCCCCGACCAGACCCGGTTCACGGCCGGTAATATACGGCATGGCGTTGTAAAGGTGCGTGGCAAAGGTAATACCCGCGCGGAAGCCCGCTTTGGCTTCTTTCAGCGTGGCGTTTGAGTGGCCTGCTGAAACCACAATCCCGGCGGCAGCCAGTTTGCTGATGACATCCGTACCGGTCATTTCAGGCGCCAGCGTCACTTTGGTGATGACATCAGCGTTGGCACACATGTAGTCGACCAGTTCATCATCCGGCTTGCGCACGTAATCCGGGTTATGCGTGCCTTTCTTCACTATGTTCAGCCACGGCCCTTCAAGGTGCAGACCCAGCGCCTGGTTCGGGTATTTGGCCAGGTATTCGCGCATCACATGGATACCCTGTTTCATCAGGTCATCACTGCTGGTGATGAGCGTCGGCAGATAGCTGGTGCAGCCTGATTTCTCGTTAGCTTTCTGCATGATTTCCAGCGTTTCAACCGTCACCGCCTCGGCGGTATCATTGAACTGCACACCGCCGCAGCCGTTCAGCTGTACGTCGATGAAACCGGGGGAGATTACTGCTCCATTGAGTGAGCGCTGTTCAATCTCCGGCGGCAGCTCTGCCAGCGGACAAACACGTTCAATCAGGCCATTGGCGATAACAATCGCATGGTCATCCAGAATTTCATGGCCGGTATAAATCCGACCGTGGGTTAAAGCGTACATAACGACCCCCGGTTAAAAAAAGCGGCCGCCTCTTATGGAAGAGGCGGTTATTCAATTACAGACCTTTGATGTTCTCTGCTTCTAACTCGTTGAAGTATTTCAGCGTTTTCACCTTCAGCTCCATCGTGGACGGTTCGTCGCAGACAATGACTGATTTTGGATGCAGCTGCAGGCAGCTGATGGTCCACATGTGGTTAACGTTGCCTTCAACGGCAGCCTGGAGCGCCTGCGCTTTCACGCCGCCCAGCACCAGAATCATCACTTCTTCGGCATCCAGCAGGGTGCCTACGCCAACGGTCAGGGCGTATTTTGGAACCTGGTTCACGTCACCGTCAAAGAAGCGGGAGTTTGCCACGCGGGTGTCATGGGTCAGCGTTTTAATGCGAGTACGGGAAGCCAGAGAAGAGGCTGGTTCGTTGAACGCGATATGACCATCGTTGCCCACGCCACCCATGAACAGGTGGATTTTACCGTAAGAACGGATTTTTTCTTCGTACTGACGGCATTCTGCGTCAATATCAGGCGCATTTCCATTCAGCAGGTTAATATTTTCAGCTGGGATATCAACGTGATCAAAGAAATTGCGGTGCATGAAGCTATGGTAGCTTTCTGGATGCTCTTTTGGCAGGCCAACATATTCGTCCATGTTGAAGGTCACAACATGTTTAAAGCTAACCTGGCCCGCTTTGTGCATTTCAACCAGCGCTTTGTACGCGGTCAGTGGAGTACCACCGGTTGGAAGGCCAAGAACGAAGGGACGATCGGCAGTAGGCTTGAAGGCATTAATACGGTTAACGATATGGCGAGCGGCCCATTTACCGACTTGTTCAGCAGTTGCCAGGGGAATCAGTCTCATTGTTCACCTCAAAGTTTAAGTAGAAGAGTGGGCGGATGGGTATCGGAACCTGATGCTTAAGCGTAACCTGGAACCTTTCAGGCCGGATCAATCCGTCTCGATTTTTTGAATGATAAAATAAGTTTTGACTGTTAGCCAGTGAAAGGGAGGGGTGATTACGATATTTGGTGACAAAAATCACAAAAAATGGGTGTTTAATTTGCGATACGAATTAATTTTTCACACACTCACAATGCCAGTGAATCATCAACTGTATTAATAGTTAGTGACACAATAAAAACACAGCAGAGAACGTGCCTGAAACGGGGTCTCATAGGGGGAAGAAAGTGAGTATTCTAGGTTATTTACAGAAGGTTGGCCGCGCGCTTATGGTGCCGGTCGCCACGCTGCCGGCGGCAGCGATATTAATGGGTGTCGGTTACTGGATTGACCCGGTAGGCTGGGGTGGAGACAACGCATTAGCGGCGTTCTTCATTAAATCCGGTTCCGCCATCATCGACAACATGTCCGTGCTGTTTGCCATTGGTGTGGCTTACGGTATGTCCAAAGATAAAGACGGTGCTGCGGCGCTGACCGGTTTCGTGGGCTTCCTGGTGCTGACCACGCTCTGTTCTCCGGCTGCGGTTTCCATGATCCAGAAGATCCCGGCGGACCAGGTTCCAGCCGCGTTCGGTAAGATCAGCAACCAGTTCGTGGGTATTCTCGTCGGTATTATCTCTGCGGAACTGTACAACCGCTTCAGCAGCGTTGAGCTGCCAAAAGCGCTGTCTTTCTTCAGCGGTCGCCGTCTGGTGCCAATCCTGACCTCTTTTGTGATGATCTTCGTTGCGTTCATCCTGATGTACATCTGGCCGGTTATCTTCGACGGTCTGGTTAACTTCGGTGAACACATTCAGAAGCTGGGTTCCGTCGGTGCGGGCGTATACGCGTTCTTCAACCGTCTGCTGATCCCGGTCGGTCTGCACCACGCGCTGAACTCCGTATTCTGGTTCGACGTTGCCGGTATTAACGATATTCCTAACTTCCTGGGTGGCGCACAGTCCATCGAAGCAGGTAAAGCGGTGGTAGGTATCACCGGTCGTTACCAGGCGGGCTTCTTCCCAATCATGATGTTCGGCCTGCCGGGTGCAGCGCTGGCTATCTACCACTGCGCGCGTCCTGAAAACAAAGCGAAAGTGCTGGGTATCATGATGGCAGGTGCGTTCGCTGCCTTCTTCACTGGTATCACCGAGCCGCTGGAATTCTCCTTCATGTTCGTTGCGCCGGTTCTGTATGTGATCCACGCTGTGCTGACCGGTATCTCCGTGTTCATCGCTGCAAGCATGCAGTGGATTGCCGGTTTCGGCTTCAGCGCCGGTCTGGTGGATATGGTGTTGTCGTCCCGTAACCCGCTGGCGACCCACTGGTGGATGCTGATCCCACAAGGTCTGGTGTTCTTCGTTATCTACTACGTGGTGTTCCGCTTCACCATCACCAAATTCAACCTGATGACCCCGGGTCGCGAGCTGGCTGTGGCCGGTAGCGAAGCGGATGGTCAGGATGTGAACGTGAGCGGCGGTCAGGAGCAGGACGTTTCTGGCCTGGCGCGTCAGTACATCGCCGCTGTGGGTGGTTCTGACAACCTGACCGGTATCGACGCCTGTATCACTCGTCTGCGTCTGAACGTGAAAGACTCCTCTCTGGTGAACGAAGCGCTGGCAAAACGTCTGGGTGCTTCTGGCGTTATCCGCCTGAACAAAACCAGCGTGCAGATTATCGTTGGCTTCGTGGCTGAGAAAATTGCCAACGCCATGAAAACCACCGGCCCGGTAGCCGCAGCAGAAGCTTCTGCCGCACCTGCCGCTGCGCCAGCGGCTGCAAAACCGCAGGCGGTGCCAAACGCGGTGACCATCGCTGCGCTGGTTTCTCCTGTCACCGGTGAAGTGGTTGCGCTTGAGCAGGTGCCTGACGAAGCGTTTGCCAGCAAAGCGGTCGGTGACGGCGTGGCGGTGAAACCAACGGACAAAACCGTTGTATCTCCTGCGGCCGGTACCATCGTGAAAATCTTCAACACCAACCACGCGTTCTGCCTCGAAACCGAAAAAGGCGCGGAGATCGTTGTCCATATGGGTATCGATACCGTTGCGCTGAACGGTCAGGGCTTTACTCGCCTGGTGGAAGAGGGTGCCGAAGTGGTGGCAGGTCAGCCGATTCTGGAAATGGATCTGGACTTCCTGAACGCCAACGCGCGCTCGATGATTAGCCCGGTCGTGTGCAGCAACATCGACGACTTCAGCGGTCTGGTTCTCCAGGCAAAAGATCAGGTGGTTGCGGGTCAAACACCACTGTACGAGATTAAAGGCAAGTAATCGCTCCTGAGTAGAGTCATGCCTTAAGCGGCGGGGGATATCCTCCGCCGCTTTTTTTTGCAGCAAACGCCCCCATTATTTTCATCTGATACGTATTTTCCGTAACTAAGGGTTGTCACTACGACCCGCTTATAAGATCATACGCCGTTATACGTTGTTTACGCTTTGAGGAATCCACGATGAGTGAGGCAGAAGCCCGCCCGAGTAACTTTATTCGTCAGATCATCGATGAAGATCTGGCCAGTGGTAAGCACACCACGGTACATACGCGTTTCCCGCCGGAGCCGAACGGCTACCTGCACATTGGTCACGCGAAATCGATCTGCCTGAACTTTGGCATTGCGCAAGATTACCAGGGGCAGTGCAACCTGCGTTTCGATGACACCAACCCAGTAAAAGAAGACATCGAATACGTTGAGTCCATTAAAAACGACGTGCAATGGCTGGGCTTCAACTGGTCTGGCGATATCTGCTACTCCTCTGACTATTTTGATCAGCTGTATGCCTACGCGGTGGAGCTGATCGGCAAAGGCCTGGCATACGTCGACGAGCTATCTGCTGACGAAATTCGCGAGTATCGCGGTACGCTGACTGCACCGGGTAAAAACAGCCCGTTCCGTGACCGCAGCGTGGAAGAGAACCTGGCGCTGTTTGAAAAAATGCGTGCCGGTGGCTTCGAAGAAGGCAAAGCGTGCCTGCGTGCCAAAATCGACATGGCATCGCCGTTTATCGTGATGCGCGATCCGGTGCTGTACCGCATTAAGTTCGCAGAACACCACCAGACCGGCAACAAGTGGTGCATCTACCCGATGTACGACTTCACCCACTGCATCAGCGATGCGCTGGAAGGCATTACGCACTCGCTGTGTACGCTGGAGTTCCAGGACAACCGTCGTCTGTACGACTGGGTGCTGGATAACATCGCCATTCCTGTGCACCCTCGTCAGTACGAGTTCTCTCGTCTGAACCTGGAATACACCGTGATGTCCAAGCGTAAGCTGAACCTGCTGGTGACCGACAAGCACGTTGAAGGCTGGGACGATCCGCGGATGCCAACCATCTCTGGTCTGCGCCGTCGCGGTTATACTGCCGCCTCTATTCGCGAGTTCTGCAAACGCATCGGCGTGACCAAGCAGGACAACACCATCGAAATGGCGTCTCTGGAATCCTGCATTCGTGAAGACCTTAACGAAAACGCCCCGCGCGCGATGGCCGTTATCGATCCGGTGAAGCTGGTTATCGAAAACTACCCGCAGGGTGGAAGCGAGCTGGTTTCCATGCCTAACCATCCGAACAAACCGGAAATGGGAAGCCGCGACGTGCCGTTCAGCGGTGAAATCTGGATCGACCGTGCTGACTTCCGTGAAGAAGCCAATAAGCAGTACAAGCGTCTGGTGTTGGGTAAAGAAGTTCGTCTGCGTAACGCCTACGTCATTAAAGCCGAGCGCGTAGAGAAAGATGCAGAAGGTAACATCACCACCATTTTCTGTTCGTACGACGCAGAGACGCTGAGCAAAGATCCGGCAGATGGCCGCAAGGTGAAAGGCGTGATCCACTGGGTGAGCGCTTCCCACGCGCTGCCGGTAGAAATTCGTCTGTACGATCGTCTGTTTAGCGTGCCTAACCCGGGTGCGGCAGAAGACTTCCTGGCGACGATCAATCCGGAATCTTTGGTGATCAAGCAGGGTTATGCGGAGCCATCGCTGAAAGCCGCTGAAGCGGGCAAAGCGTTCCAGTTCGAGCGTGAAGGTTACTTCTGCCTGGACAGCCGTTACAGCACGGCAGAAAAGCCGGTATTTAACCGTACCGTAGGTCTGCGTGATACCTGGACGAAGATCGGCGAATAATAACGCTGCACTGGTCAATGAGAAACAAACGCCGCTTATAGCGGCGTTTTTTTATTTAATGATCATATCGTTAAAGTAGGCCCATAATTAGACCAGCTAAAAATTTAGGTCAATGTGGTGCTACTTATTTTTCTAAAAAAAGTTTGTCTGTTATACGAAATGGCGAATAAAGGAAAATACGGCTTTTTTAATGATATCATTCGCAGAAATTGCCTGTTTTACCCCCGCCATACCTCGCTTCCGGTTAAATGTTACAAAGCACTACCAATTATGTGCACTTCGTCATAATCCTGACTTTTGCCCACCGAAAAGCATTGATAATTCGCGTCGCGAAAAATAACCTAAAGACGGTAGTTAATTCGAGGGTATTTATAACTACCCCTGACCTTTTGGTCTTTTCTATTTTCGCCGTTTAAGGCGCTTTAATTCGTCAAAGAGGAATAATCTATGCGTACGTTCAGTGGCAAACGTAGTGCGCTGGCGCTGGCTATTGCCGGTGTGACAGCAATGTCGGGCCTGGTGGTGACACCAGAGGCGAAAGCAGCAGGTTTCATCGAAGATTCTACCCTCACTGGCGGTATTTATTACTGGCAGCGTGAACGTGACCGTAAAGACGTCACTGAAGATAAATACAAAACCAACCTCTCTCACTCCACCTGGAACGCCAACCTGGACTTCCAGTCAGGCTACGCCGCCGATATGTTCGGCCTGGATATCGCCGCATTCACCGCAATTGAAATGGCGGAAAACGGCGACAGCGGCCACCCGAACGAAATTGCCTTCTCCTCCAGCAATAAAGCCTATGACGAAGACTGGTCCGGAGATAAAAGCGGTATCAGCCTTTATAAGGCCGCAGCGAAATTTAAATACGGCCCGGTGTGGGCGCGCGGGGGGTATATTCAGCCAACCGGTCAGACGCTGTTAGCGCCGCACTGGAGCTTTATGCCTGGTACCTATCAGGGGGCAGAAGCCGGGGCTAACTTTGACTACGGTGATGCAGGTGCGTTGAGCTTCTCCTATATGTGGACCAACGAGTACAAAGCGCCGTGGCACATTGAGATGGACAAGTTCTACCAGAACGATAAGAAAACCAAAGTCGATTACCTCCACTCCCTGGGCGCGAAGTACGACTTTAAAAACGATCTGGTTCTGGAAGCTGCATTTGGTCAGGCGGAAGGCTATATCGATCAGTATTTTGCTAAAGCCAGCTACAAATTTGATATCGCCGGTAGCCCGCTGAGCACCAGCTACCAGTTCTACGGTACGCGTGATAAGGTCAGCGATGGCAGCGTAAATGACATTTATAACGGCACCGCGTGGCTGCAGGCGCTGACCTTCGGCTACAAAGTAGGCCAGGTTGATTTGCGTCTGGAAGGAACGTGGGTGAAGGCGGAAGGGCAGCAGGGCTACTTCCTGCAGCGTATGACGCCGACCTATGCCTCATCCAACGGTCGTCTGGATATCTGGTGGGATAACCGCTCCGACTTCAACGCCGACGGCGAGAAAGCGGTCTTCTTCGGCGCTATGTATGACCTGAAAAACTGGAACCTGCCGGGCTGGGCGGTGGGCGCTTCTTACGCTTATGCCTGGGATGCAAAACCTGCTGATATGGCGACGCCGGATGCGTACTACGATCCAAACTATCGCCTGAAGGAGTCCTCCTACAGCCTGGATGCTATCTACACCCTGCAGGATGGCCGCGCGAAGGGCACGATGTTCAAGCTGCACTTCACCCAGTATGACAACCACTCCGATATCCCAAGCTATGCGGGCGGTTACGGCAACATCTTCCAGGATGAACGTGACGTCAAATTCATGGTTATCGCCCCATTCACCATCTTCTGATGAGCACACCGGCGGACTGAATCCCGCCGGTCTGGAGACTGCACATGATGAAAAAAATCGTAATCGTCGCGCTGATGGCATCAGGGCTGGTGGCGTGTGTTCAGACTCAGGCGCCGAAAGAGGACGCCCGTCTGAAGGAAGCGTATAGCGCCTGTATTAATACTGCGGAAGGATCGCCTGAGAAAATTGAAGCCTGCCAGAGCGTGCTAAATGTGCTGAAGAAAGATAAAGCGCATGAGGCGTTCGCAACGCAGGAGAATGTTCGCGTGATGGATTATCAGGCCTGTATCCAGGCACGTAAAACCGGTAACGATCAGGAAGTGGCGAAGCGTTGCGATAAGATCTGGGACGAGATACGCAATAACAACAAATAAGCTGTTTTACGCCCGGTGGCACTTTGCTTACCGGGCTTTTTAATGCAAAAAAAAGCCAACCTTGCGGCTGGCTCAGAGTATGAACGCTAACTTATTTTGTGTCGTGAGCGTGTTCATTCTCGCGGCAATCACCTTCAGCGCAGTGACCGTAAAGGTACAGGCTGTGGTTCGTCAGGCGAATGCCATGACGAGCTGCGATTTCACGCTGACGCGCTTCGATGGAATCATCGCTAAATTCAATGACCTTGCCGCAGTCGAGGCAGATCAGGTGATCGTGGTGATGCTGCTGGGTCAGTTCGAATACAGATTTACCGCCTTCGAAATTATGACGGGTAACAATGCCCGCGTCATCAAACTGGTTCAGCACGCGATATACGGTGGCCAGCCCAATCTCTTCACCCATGTCGATAAGACGTTTATAAAGGTCTTCCGCACTGACATGGTGATTGTCTGGACCCTGAAGCACTTCCAGGATTTTTAACCGAGGAAGCGTTACTTTCAGGCCAGCCTTCTTTAATGCGGTATTGTTGTCAGTCATGCGGAATCTGTCCTGTTGCTAAACGATTCACTTCTATAGGAAGTGACAGAAAATGCACCCGGGATAATGCGTCTCATTATAGAACTGCCATGCCTAAATGAAAACTGCAAGTCTCAGGCAAAGTATGCTTATAAAAACGTGGTATCACCAACAAACTTGCTCAATGGAAACCACATTTTACCAGGGAGACATTGTACAGGTCTGGGCGAAAAAGTTAAAAGTTTGTAGCAATTAATTTAATCGGTTTTACCTGGAAAACGGGCGCAACCTGCGTTGCGCCGTATAAAAATCAGGCGTTGAGAATAGCGTCCAGGTGCAGTTCTTCGCGGATCTGCTTAACCCACTTCTCTACGCGCTCTGCCGTCAGTTCTGGCTGACGGTCTTCGTCAATGGCAAGTCCGACAAAATGTTCGTCATCGGCCAGGCCTTTAGAGGCTTCGAAGTGGTAACCGGCAGTCGGCCAGTGGCCAACAATAACCGCGCCATTAGGCTCAATGATGTCGCGAATCGTCCCTAGCGCATCACAGAAGTACTCGGCATAGTCTTCCTGATCGCCACAGCCAAACAGTGCGACCAGCTTGCCGTTGAAGTCCACCTCTTCCAGCGTCGGGAAGAAATCGTCCCAGTCGCACTGGGCTTCACCGTAGTACCAGGTTGGAATACCCAGCAGCAGAATGTCATAGCCCTCGAGATCTTCTTTGCTGCTCTTGGCGATGTCATGCACATCAGCAACGTCTTTACCGAGCTGTTTCTGAATGTTTTTTGCGATATTTTCGGTATTGCCGGTATCACTGCCGAAGAAAATGCCGATGATTGCCATGAGTAAAATAACCTCTTGAAACTTAATGGTATGGTGGCGCAATTCGGCCACGGATAAGGGCAATAATAGCAGAACTGGCAACCCTGCGGAAACCGCTATCGCGCAGGACTGCACTCTGTGCTACATGAAAAGGGCGATAAAGGGGTTTTTCAGACTTATGCCTGGCTGCGTAGCGTCTCAAGCTGGGCGATGAGCATCTCTTCAATAAGCTCGCTGCGGCTGATATGACGCGCCTCTGCCAGTTCGTTAAGCGCATCGACAGCGTCGGCGTTGAGCTTCAGTTCGACACGCTTAAGCCCACGATTTTTATCGCGTTTAAGCTGATTGCGTTTATTGATACGCAGCTGTTCATCGCGCGAAAGCGGATTCGTTTTCGGTCGTCCCGGTCGACGCTCATTCGCGAACAGATCTAGTGTCGTACGGTCCGTTTGTTCTTTGGCCATGATTATGAGACTTCGGGGGAAACACGCCGCCCTGCTAAAGCCCGGGCGATAAGCGCGCCATCATACATCACCAAAAACGGCACGCCAACGACTGGAAGCCCGCAGCCTTCCAGTCGCTCTCTTTTTAATCAATTTGCAGTATCAGCGAGGTAGCGGCGGATTGCGCGCAGTACAGCATCCGGTTTTTCCGCATGCACCCAGTGTCCGGCACCGGCAATCACGTGGGCGCGGGCCTGCGGGAATTGTGTAAGCAGCGTGTCGCGGTAGGCGTCGGTTATATAAGGAGAGTTACCGCCGCGAATAAAGAGGGTAGGGTGCGGCCAGGCGGGGACGGTTTCCCAGCCCACGATGTTGTTGTACTGGTCCCACAGCACCGGCACGTTAAAACGCCATTGCCCGTCAACAAACGATTTCAAAAGGAACTGCACCACGCCTTCTTCATCAAGATGCTCACGCATAACCGCTGCCGCCTGCTGACGTGTGGAAACGCCAGCTTCGGTTACCGCATTGATCGCCGCGAAAATCTCATCGTGACGGCGAACGTCGTAGTTCACGGGCGCAACGTCAATCACGACAAGCCCGGAAATTCGCTCTGGTGCCAGCGCGGTGAGCGCCATAACCGCTTTACCCCCCATTGAATGCCCTATGAGGGTCACCTTTTGCAGGTTGTGCGCGTCCAGCGTATCCAGCAGATCCTGCGCCATTGCCGAATAGGTCATTTCGTCTGAGCGGCCGGAAAGCCCGTGGTTGCGCATATCGACCTGCAAAATATCGCGATCGGTAACCAAATCGCGGGCCAGCACGCCGAGGTTATCCAGGCTGCCAAAAAGCCCATGAACCAGCACGATGGGGGAATTATTGTTCGGCGATTGTGCAGTTTGCGCTCGGGTATTCAATTTCATGGCAAAGTTCTTTTTTTACGTATGTCAGGTTAGGGTATCATGTTGACCATTCTGCCGCCCGGCTGCAAGGTTCCAGTTTAATCTGACTTTTGCCGCCAACCTGGTTTGACGCTATCCGCTGTTGGGATTTGACCTTATAATCCCAATGACTTGTATTCAGATAAGATATCGCACTGGATTAAGATGAAAACAATCGAAGTTGATGACGAACTCTATCAGTATATTGCCAGCCAGACGCGGCATATCGGGGAGAGCGCGTCCGACATTTTACGGCGCATGCTTAAAATTTCCGCCGCTTCACAGCCTGCCACCCCAGTTACCAAAGATGTCGTGTCTCAGCCGAGCGTTGCTGCACAAGCAAAACCTGCCGTGACGCCGGTAAAAGATAAAGTACGCGCGATGCGCGAGCTGCTGCTGTCCGACGAATATGCGGAGCAGAAAAAGGCGGTCAACCGTTTTATGCTGGTGCTGTCTACACTTTACTCCCTGGATAACAAAGCGTTTGCTGAAGCGACCGAGTCGCTGCACGGCCGTACCCGCGTCTATTTCGCGGGCGACGAGCAGACGCTGCTGCAAAATGGCAATCAAACCAAACCTAAACATGTCCCTGGCACCCCGTACTGGGTGATCACCAATACCAATACGGGCCGCAAGTGCAGCATGATTGAACACATCATGCAGTCCATGCAGTTCCCGGCGGAATTGATTGAAAAGGTTTGCGGTACAATTTAACCCTTGCATCATAAGGACCCGGTAATGGCAAATCACAGCCGTGCAGGCCAACCTGCACAACAAAGCGATTTGATTAACGTCGCTCAGCTGACCGCGCAGTATTACGTGCTGAAACCGGTCGTGGGCAACGCAGAACACGCAGTGAAGTTTGGTACATCTGGACACCGCGGCAGCGCGGCGCGCCACAGCTTTAACGAACCGCACATTCTGGCCATTGCTCAGGCCATTGCGGAAGAGCGCGCTAAAAACGGCGTTACCGGTCCGTGCTACGTGGGCAAAGATACCCATGCGCTGTCTGAACCGGCGTTTATTTCCGTGCTGGAAGTGCTGGCGGCGAACGGTGTGGACGTGATTGTTCAGGAGAACAATGGGTTTACTCCAACACCGGCGGTATCAAACGCGATCCTTGTGCACAACAAAAAAGGTGGCGCGCAGGCTGACGGTATCGTCATCACGCCATCCCACAACCCGCCGGAAGACGGTGGTATCAAATACAACCCACCTAACGGCGGCCCGGCTGACACTAACGTCACCAAAGTGGTGGAAGATCGCGCAAACGCGCTGCTGGCAGACGGCCTGAAAGGCGTTAAACGTATTTCTCTTGATGAGGCGATGGCCTCCGGCCACGTGAAAGAGCAGGATCTGGTTCAGCCGTTCGTGGAAGGGCTGGCGGATATCGTCGATATGGCGGCGATTCAGAAAGCCGGCCTGAAGCTGGGCGTGGATCCGCTGGGCGGCTCCGGTATTGAGTACTGGAAGCGCATCGCCGAGCACTACAAGCTGGATCTGACCATCGTGAACGATCACGTCGATCAGACCTTCCGCTTTATGCACCTGGACAAAGACGGCGCGATCCGTATGGACTGCTCCTCCGAGTGCGCGATGGCGGGCCTGCTGGCGCTGCGCGATAAATTCGACCTGGCGTTTGCTAACGACCCGGACTATGACCGTCACGGCATCGTCACCCCTGCGGGGCTGATGAACCCAAACCACTATCTGGCTGTTGCGATCAACTACCTGTTCCAGCACCGTCCGCAGTGGGGCAAAGAGGTGGCTGTCGGTAAAACGCTGGTCTCTTCTGCGATGATCGACCGCGTGGTGGACGCGCTGGGCCGCAAGCTGGTGGAAGTGCCGGTGGGCTTCAAGTGGTTCGTTGACGGTCTGCACGACGGCAGCTTTGGCTTCGGCGGCGAAGAGAGCGCGGGCGCGTCCTTCCTGCGTTTCGACGGCACTCCGTGGTCGACCGATAAAGACGGCATCATCATGTGCCTGCTGGCGGCGGAGATTACCGCGGTTACCGGCAAGAACCCGCAGGAACACTACAACGAGCTGGCTGCACGCTTTGGTGCGCCAAGCTATAACCGTATCCAGGCTAGCGCGACCTCTGCGCAGAAAGCTGCCCTGTCCAAACTCTCCCCGGAGATGGTCAGCGCAAGCACCCTGGCAGGCGATCCGATCACCGCGCGTCTGACGGCGGCACCGGGTAACGGTGCGTCTATCGGTGGTCTGAAGGTGATGACCGAAAACGGCTGGTTCGCCGCGCGTCCGTCCGGTACGGAAGATGCCTACAAAATCTATTGCGAAAGCTTCCTCGGCGCTGAGCACCGTCAGCAGATTGAGAAAGAAGCGGTAGAGATTGTCAGCGAAGTGCTGAAAAACGCATAAGTTGTGTTCTGGTGCGGGCTGATGCCCTCACCTGGCCCTCTCTCACAGGGAGAGGGAGAAAACAATAAAGACGGCAGCCCAAGGGCTGCCGTCTTGCTTTTACCTAGCTATGCTTATTCTTCAATTCAAATCTCGGCGACACCAGACCGTACAGCGTCCAGCCCATAAAGGTCACCATCGCCCCGTACAGCATCGCCTCCTGGCCGGACGAGTAGAGCGCATAGAAGCTGTATATCGCCCCAACCAGCGCCACGATATTCGCGACTCGCGCTTTGTGCGGATCCACCTTCGCCACTTTCTGAATGATCACCAGTGCCGCCATAGACAGAATATATGGAATGATGTTCGTCACCACCGCCAGGTTGACCAGCACGTTGAACTGGCTGTTCAGCGACGGGCTGATGGTCATCAGCGACAATCCGCTCTGGAAGATAACAATTGCCAGCATACCCTGCACCGGCGCATCCGCTTTGGTCACGCGGGAGAATATTTTCGGGAAATAGCCTTCGTCAGCCGAGGATTTAAACACCTGTGCGATGGTGAACTGCCAGCCGAGCAGCGAGCCGCAGCAGGACATCACCATCAGACCCATGATCACTTTCCCGACTTCCGGCGTAAACATCTGCGCAAAGGCCAGTCCGAACGGTGCCGTGGAGTTAGCCAGATCCATGTTTGGCACGATGCCCGCAATCACGTTGGTTGAAACGATATAGATCACCGCCGCGCCCAGCGTCCCGCCAAGGACCGCAATCGGCACGTTCTTCTCCGGGTTTTCCACCACTTCCGCGTTCGCGCAGGCGGATTCCAGGCCCAGGAAAGCCCAGAGCGTCATGGCGATAGACGAGCCCACAGCGGTAAAGAACGGCACGTGGTGCGGGTTCCAGGAGTTGGCGTACAGCGTCGGGCTAAACCAGAACCAGCCGATGACGCACAGGCCGACAACCGGAATAATCACGCCCCAGACGGTGATGCTGGAGAGCTGCCCGGTGATGCGCGCGCCGCCAAAGTTAGCCACGGTGCAGAGCCACAGCACGCCGATGGTTGCCAGCCCAATTTGCACCGGGCTGAGCGTCGCGCCAAACAGCTCCGTGCCGTAACCCACGGCGGAAATGGCAATCGCCACGTTGGCAATCAGCAGCGACACGCCGTAGGTGTAGTTCGCCATAAAGTTACCGGACTTGCCGAAGGCGTACTCGGCATAGCCGCCCATCCCGCCTGACTTACGGCTGAACATCCCGCACTTGGCAAACGCCCATGCCAGCGCCATCGATCCGACAGCCGTCACCAGCCAGGAGATGATAGAGATGGTTCCAACCTCGGCAAGCTTGGTGGGCAGCATAATAATCCCAGATCCCATCATGTTGACCATGGTGAGGATAGTCAGCTGCACCACGCCCATCTTATTGGACTTGCTCATAATTTTTCTCCTTTCAGCAGCGATGGCTGAGCGGCAGTTTGTTTGATGACGTAGCAGCGAACCTGTTTGCGACCGTCACACTCCTCGACGTACACGCCCTGCAGCTCCGGCGCGAAGCCCGGCAGCAGGTTGATGCCTTCTTCCAGCGCGGCAAAGTAGCGCAGCACGGAACCGCCCCAGACTTCCCCTGGGACCACGCACAGCACCCCCGGTGGGTAAGGGAGCGCGCCTTCGGCGGCGATGCGGCCTTCCGCGTCGCGCAGGGAGACCAGCTCGACCTCACCGCGCAGGTAGGCGTAGTTCGCCTCTTGCGGGTTCATCATTACGCGCGGGAAGTGAGACTTGCGGAACATCTCTTTTTGCAGCTGCTTTACGTTGTGGCGGGCGTACAGATCGTGCATCTCCTGGCAGATCTGGCGCAGGGTGTAGCCCGCGTAACGTTCCGGATGCTGTTTATAGAGAGAAGGCAGGACGTCTTTCAGCGGAACATCGCTCTCGAGCAGTTTTTCGAAGCGCACCAGCTGGGCGACCAGCTGCTGCAGCTTGCCCATATCCTCCGCAGGGGTGAGCAGGAACAGGATCGAGTTGAGGTCGCATTTTTCCGGCACGATGCCGTTTTCACGCAGGAAGTTGGCGAGAATGGTGGCGGGCACGCCGAAGTCGTCATATTCGCCGGTGCGGGCGTTAATGCCCGGCGTGGTCAGCAGCAGCTTGCACGGGTCGATAAAATACTGGTGCTCAGCGTAACCTTCAAAGGCGTGCCAGCGTTCACCCGGTACGAAGTGGAAGAAGCGCAGATCGGTCGCAATCTCTGCCGTGTCCCAGCTTTCCCACGCGCGGCCATCCACCGTCTCCGGCACGAACGGACGAATAAACCGGCAGTTCTCCAGGATCAGCTTGCGCGCCTCAATGCCCGTCACCACGCAGTCCATCCACATGTTGCGGCCGCTTTGCCCCTCATGCATGCGTGCGTTAATGTCCAGCGCTGCAAACAGCGGATAAAACGGGCTGGTGGAGGCGTGCATCATAAAAGCATTGTTGAGCCGCTTATGTGGGACATAGCGCTGCTGGCCTTTGATATGGCTGTCCTTCTTGTGGATCTGCGAGGTCTGGGAGAAACCGGCCTGCTGTTTATGCACGGACTGGGTGACCAGAATCCCCGGATCGTTTTCGTTCAGCTCCAGCAGCAGCGGCGAGCAGTCGGCCATCATCGGGATAAACTGCTCGTAGCCCACCCAGGCCGAGTCAAACAGGATGTAATCACAGAGATGCCCAATTTTATCCACCACCTGACGGGCGTTATAGATGGTGCCGTCGTAGGTGCCCAGCTGGATCACCGCCAGACGG
Organism: Enterobacter sp. 168J2; assembly: GCF_034107265.1. Lineage (NCBI taxonomy): Bacteria > Pseudomonadati > Pseudomonadota > Gammaproteobacteria > Enterobacterales > Enterobacteriaceae > Enterobacter > Enterobacter sp. 168J2. The sequence goes on from NZ_JAWNEB010000001.1 coordinate 125,873, forward strand.
TACGGACGCTCGTCGCGCGCGCGGTCCGGCGCCACCTCTGCCACCCGTTCACGCAGGTAGCTCTCCTCAAAGCAGTGCGCGTCAATACCGCCGATAAAGCCGTACGGGTTGCGCGCGGTTTCCAGATACACCGGGGTTGCCCCAGCCTGCAGCAGCGCGCCGTGGTGGTTAGATTTGTGGTTATTACGGTCAAACAGCACCAGGTCGCTAGGGGTAAGCAGGGCGTTAAGCACCACTTTGTTGGATGACGAGGTACCGTTCAGCACGAAGTAGGTCTTATCGGCATTAAAGACTTTTGCCGCATGCTGCTGGGCAATGCACGGTGCGCCTTCGTGGATCAGCAGATCCCCCATCGCCACGTCGGCGTTGCACAGGTCAGAGCGGAAAAGCGTTTCGCCAAAGAAATCGACAAACTGATTGCCGGCAGGATGACGGCGGAAAAACTGCCCGCCCTGATGCCCGGGGCAGTCAAACGCGGTGTTGCCCTGGTTTACGTAGTCGACGAGGGCCCGGAAAAACGGCGGGCGCAGCTGGGTTTCATACTTCTGCGCGGCCGCTTCCAGCTGGCGTCCGTAAAAGTCGTTGCTGGTGTCCGAATGTTCAAATACGCCATGAATGCGTGATAAATAGTCTGCCGGGATAATCTCTTCTTTGTGCGTCGCGACAAATACGGGAATGCCAAAACCGGTGGCTTCTATTTCTTCGAGGATACCGCTGGCAATATCCGTGACCGCCAGAACAATGGCGGCTACATCAATATAATCAGAAGCGCGGATATCCACCACTTCACGCTGGGTAGTAAAGCAGTCCGGGCATGCACGGCTGGCTGCGATTTTTAAACTTTTCATCTTTCTCTCTTTATTTTAGGTAATAAGCGTCCCTCGATTTCTTGCAAGAAAGAAATCGATAATTTTCCGGAAAAAAAGCAAAGGGTAGCCGCTGATTAAAATCAGCGAATTGCTTTTTTGATGATTGAAATTCAGTCCGCCCGGTGCGGATGAGTCTGAATCAAGATGAATGAGCGCACGATTTCACAGGCAATTGCCTGTAAGATAAGGTGTTTCAGGATAACCTGTAAGCAAGTGCGCCAGAAGTCGAAGGACTACCGGGCATTAAAGAGATGAAAGTCAAAGCAGTTTCGGTGGGCAAACATCATGATATGCGTTGTCCGCCTTATATGGGGCATTAAGCGATTGTTGTTTTCCATGTTTCATTTTCCTTTCAGTAATTGAAAGCATGGTAATTTTATCCAGGAAAAGGCGATTAACTGTGAAACAGATCACCATTAACCGATCATTTCAGAAATAAATAGTCGTTTTTGATGAATATCGCAGATCAAAATTCTGATTTGTTGATATTACGTTAATGGATTGTGTTGTGAGTGTTTGAAGTGAGCGTAAATAATCCAAAAAATAACGGTTGGGTTATTTGTGAAATATTTTCTGAGGAATTTCGTTTTTATTTAAAAATAAAGTGAATAGTTATTCAAAGCATAAACCGATAACCGATACCGGTTTCAGTTAATAAATGACGGGGACGTGCGGGATCAACTTCAAGTTTCTGGCGAAGATGCCCCATATATATGCGTAAATAGTGACTATGCTCCACCGCGTTGGGTCCCCATACCTGACTTAGCAGCTGGCGCTGGGTGAGTACTTTACCGTGATTATTAAGCAGCACGGCGAGCAGGCGAAACTCGATTGGCGTGAGATGGATTTCTTCTTCACCGCGCACAATGCGCCGCGCGGCCAGATCAACCCGGATATCCCCAAACGTGTAGGTCGGGTCAGCAGGCGTGGTTGCGCTGTGGCGGCGCAGGGCCACGCGCAGGCGAGCCTGCAGCTCGCCGATACCAAAAGGTTTTATCAGATAGTCGTCCGCCCCGGCATCCAGCGCGGCGATTTTATCCGTCTCTTCAGTACGGGCGGAGAGCACCAGAATCGGCATCTGGCTCCACTGGCGCACTTCGCGAATAAAATCGATCCCGTCACCGTCCGGCAGGCCAAGATCGAGGATCACCAGGTCCGGCTTGCGGGTCGCGGCTTCAATTAACCCCCGCTGAAGCGTACCCGCATCATGAACGCGCAGACCATCGCCTTCCAGCGCAGCGCGCAGAAACCGGCTAATGGCGATCTCATCTTCAACAATCAGAACGTTGATCACAAATCCTCTGGTAATTCATTCAGTTCTGGCGGGGTTTCCAGAGGAAGTGTAACACAAAAACGCGCGCCGCCTTCCGGACGATTCTCCGCGAAAATGGTTCCGCCATGGACATCAATGATTGCCTGACAAATCGCCAGCCCCAGCCCCACGCCCGGGATGGCAGACTCCTTATTGCCGCGGGCGAATTTTTCGAAAATAGCCATCTCCTGTCCGGCAGGAATGCCCGGTCCGGTATCCCAGACGTCAAGACGAAGCGTGTCATCGTCCACCGTCGCATCCACGCCAATCCGGGCGCTGGCACCCGCATATTTGCCGGCGTTTTCCAGCAGGTTAATTAACACTCGTTCAAACAGCGGACCGTCGACGTGAATTAAGGTCAGCGGTTCCGGCATGTTCAGCGCAATATGCCGCCCACCGAGGCCGGGTTCGAGCATTTTCAGCGCGCTGCCCACCACCTCTTCGAGCGTGAGCCACTCTTTTTTAAGGTTAAAACCGCCTGACTGGATCCGCGCCATATCGAGCAGGTTATTCACCAGACGCGTGGTATTGAGCACGTGCTGACGGATTTCGCTGGCCTGCATGGCGTGTTTTGAACCTTCCGCCGCCAGGTCCAGCGTCAGGATTTCCGACTGTCCAAACAGGACGGTAAGCGGCGTACGCAGGTCGTGGGAGAGCGCCGCCAGCAGCGAGTTTCGAATGCTTTCGCGCTCGCTTGCCAGCCGGGCCTGCTCTTCGCTGGCGGTAAGCGCCAGCCGCTCCAGCGCGCTGGCAACCAGCAGGGTGAAGGTCTCCAGCAGTCGCTGCTGTTCGGGGATCATCAGCTGGCGCAGATTGGAGGGCTCCACGATAACCAGCCCCTGATTTTTATCGGCACTGCGCAGGGGCAGGATTTGATAGGGCACGCCGGGCAAGGTGTCGGTCCCTGCACCCGCCGGTAGCCCTTTATCAAAGCTCCAGCGGGCGATGGCTTCGTCCCAGGGCGTCATGCCCGAGGCCGACGTCAGCGGGCGCAGCTTGCCGTGCTCGTCCGGGAGTAAAATCAGGTTGCTGGCATGAAACGTCGAGCGAATAAACTGCTCGCTGGTCTGCACAATATCCAGCGGCGTGCGGCCCACCGCCAGCGATTTCGACATCTCATAAAGATGCCGCGTGCGCTGTTCGCGATAGCGGGCGATACGCGCCTGGTAGCGCACGCCAGCCGTTAAGTTCCCGATCACCAGCCCGACGGTCAGCATCACGGCGAAGGTGAGGATGTACTGTACGTCCGAAACCGCGAGCGTCCCGCGGGGGGCAATAAAGAACAGGTCGAAGCTGATAACGTTAATAACCGTCGCCAGTACCGACGGCCAGCGTCCGTAAAAGAGCGCCACCACCACCACGCCCAGCAGGTAGATCATCACCAGGTTGGCCGCATCAAAGGCAATCAGCCATTTGCTGGCGATAATGGTGATCAGGGCGCAGAGCACAACGGCGACAAAACAGCCGCGAAGCTGAATGCGCCATTTATCGCTGAAGGCACGGCTGTCCGGCGCGCGGCTGGGGAGGGGGGCAGGTTTATCATCCAGCGCCACGATCACCAGGTCCAGATCCGGCGCGCGGCGGGCCAGCTTGTCGGCGAAGGATTCGCGGCTAAACCAGCGGCGATGCTGGCGGCGGCCAATGACAATTTTCCCCAGGTTATGCTCCCGCGCGTAGCGCAGAATGGCCTTATCTTCCTGCGGATCGGAAAGGGTAGCGGTTTCGGCACCCAGCTCCTGCGCCAGGCGCAGCGAGCTCAGGATCGCGCGGCGCTGGTTTTCGGGCAGAGCGTGCAGCTGAGGCGTTTCGACATACACCGCATGCCAGACGCTGCCAAATTTGGCCGCCAGGCGAGCGGCGGTGCGGACCAGCTTTTCATTGCCGCTGCCGTGGCCCACGCACAGCAGAATGGCATCCCGCGTATGCCAGACGCGCTCCTGTCCCTGCAGGTCCCGCCAGGCTCGCATCTGATCGTCGACGCGATCGGCAGTACGCCGCAGGGCCAGCTCGCGCAGGGCAATCAGGTTACCTTTTCGGAAGAAATGTTCGATGGCGCGCTCGGCCTGGCCGGCAATATAAACCTTGCCTTCGTGCAGGCGCTGGCGCAAATCGTCAGGAGGCAGGTCAACCAGCACCACCTCATCGGCAGAATCAAAGAACGGGTCGGGAACCGTTTCCCGTACCTGAATGCCGGTCACGCCGCTCACCACATCGTTCAGGCTTTCCAGATGCTGAACGTTAACCGTCGTGAATACATCGATGCCGGCTTCGAGCAGCTCTTCAACATCCTGCCAGCGCTTTGGATGACGCGAGCCCGGCGCATTGCTGTGCGCCAGTTCGTCCATCAGGATAAGGGCAGGGCGGCGGGCGAGGGCGGCGTCAATATCAAACTCCGTGACTAACCGACCGCGGTGGCTGATGCGGCGGGGCGGCTGGGTAGCCAGCCCCTTCAGCAGCGATGCCGTCTCTTTGCGTCCGTGGGTTTCGACCACGCCGATCAGAATATCGAGCCCCTGCGCCCGAAGCCGCTGGGCTTCTGTGAGCATGGCGAAGGTTTTCCCGACGCCCGCGCAGGCGCCAAAGAAAATTTTCAGTTTGCCGCGATGGGCTTCAGCCGTCTGTTCAAGCAGCCTGTCCGGATCCGGGCGCATGGGCTCGTCGGTCATTTAGTTTTTCCTTAGCGCGTCCAGCGCCAGATTCAGCTCAACAATATTTACCACGGGCATGCCGATGAAGCTGACCAGCGGCTTTTGCGTGTGCTCGGCCACCAGCTTGCTCACCTGTTCGACGGTCAGCTGACGGGCGGCGGCGACGCGCGGGATCTGCCAGGCCACTGCTGCCGGCGTCAGGCTGTAGTCCAGCCCGCTGGCCGAGGCGGTTACCAGCTCGACGGGCACTTCACGGCTGGCCTGCGGATTGGCGGCACGCAGGGCTGCCACGCGCTCAGCGACGGCTTTGTCCAGCTCCGGGTTGCTGCCCGCCAGGTTACTGCCGCCGGACGCCATCGGATTATACGGACTTTCGGCAGTGGCGGAAGGGCGTCCCTGGAAGTAGCGAGCATCCGTAAAGTTCTGACCAATCAGGCGCGAACCGCGGTTTTCACCGTTTTGCATAATCAGCGAGCCGTTGGCCCGATCCTTAAACCACCACTGGCCCAGCGCGGTGGTCACCAGCGGGTACAGCCCGCCGGTAATGAGAGACAGCAGAATAAACAAAAGTATAGCGGGGCGTAACATCGTCATTTGATTCACCTTTTAAACCAGCCCGAACAGGGTCAACAGCAGGTCGATAGCTTTGATACCGATGAAAGGCACCACCAGCCCGCCCAGGCCGTAAATCCACAGGTTGCGGCGCAGCATGGCGGCCGCCGTGAGCGGCTTATAGCTCACCCCCTTCAGCGCCAGCGGGATCAGGAAGACAATAATCAGGGCGTTAAAGATCACCGCGCTCAGAATGGCCGATGCCGGAGAGTGCAGGTGCATCACGTTCAGCGCATTGAGCTGCGGATAGGTGGCCGCAAAGGCCGCCGGGATAATAGCGAAATATTTTGCCACGTCGTTGGCGATACTGAACGTGGTCAGCGAACCGCGCGTCATCAGCATCTGCTTGCCGATGTGCACCACCTCAATCAGCTTGGTCGGGTTGGAGTCGAGGTCGACCATGTTGCCCGCCTCTTTTGCCGCCTGGGTGCCGGAGTTCATCGCCACCGCCACGTCGGCCTGCGCCAGGGCAGGGGCATCGTTGGTGCCGTCGCCCGTCATCGCCACCAGACGACCTTCCGCCTGATACTGACGAATTAACGCCAGTTTCGCTTCCGGCGTGGCTTCGGAAAGGAAATCATCCACGCCCGCTTCGGCGGCAATCGCCGCGGCGGTAAGGCGGTTATCCCCGGTGATCATCACCGTTTTAATGCCCATTTTACGCAGCTGGGCAAAGCGCTCTTTGATGCCGCCTTTGACGATATCCTTCAGGGCAATCACGCCCAGCACGTTCGCGCCTTCTGCCACCACCAGCGGCGTGGCCCCCTGACGGGCCACGCTTTCGACCAGATTGTCCACCTCCGGCGGGAAGTGGCCGTTGTTGGCCTCAATGTGGCGACGAATGGCGTCCACAGAGCCTTTACGGATCATGCGATCCTGAATGTTAATCCCGCTCATTCGGGTTTGCGCCGTAAACGGCACGAAGGTGGCATGCAGGCTCTGAACGTCGCGCTGGCGCAGGTTAAAGCGCTGCTTGGCGAGGATCACGATACTGCGTCCTTCCGGGGTTTCATCGGCAAGCGAGGAGAGCTGCGCGGCATCCGCCAGCGTTTTTTCATCTACGCCCGGGGCGGGTAAGAAATCCGACGCCTGGCGGTTACCGAGGGTGATGGTCCCGGTTTTGTCCAGCAGCAGGACATCCACGTCACCGGCGGCTTCAACCGCGCGCCCGCTGGTGGCGATAACGTTGGCACCGAGCATACGGCTCATGCCGGCCACGCCGATGGCCGACAGCAGGCCGCCGATGGTGGTGGGGATCAGGCAGACCAGCAGCGCCACCAGCACGGTGATGGTGACCGGCGTGCCGCCATAGGCGGAAAATGGCCACAGCGTCGCGGTTGCCAGCAGGAAGACGATGGTCAAGGCCACCAGCAGAATGGTCAGGGCAATTTCGTTAGGTGTTTTACGACGCTGAGCGCCTTCCACCATGGCGATCATCCGGTCGAGGAAGGTTTCGCCCGGGTTGACGCTGCACTGGATCACCAGCCAGTCGGAAAGAATGCGCGTCCCGCCCGTTACGGAGGCAAAATCGCCGCCGGATTCACGGATCACAGGCGCGGATTCCCCGGTAATGGCGCTTTCGTCTACCGATGCGCCACCTTCAATGACTTCTCCGTCGCACGGGATGATGTCGCCGGCTTCCACCAGCACCACATCGCCTTTACGCAGCTCATCCGCCGGAACGTGGTCCATCTGCGCGCCGTATTTCGGTTCACGTAATTTCCGCGCAAACGCCGTTTTTTTCACCCCTTTCAGGCTGTTGGCCTGCGCTTTACTCCGGCCTTCCGCCAGCGCTTCCGCAAAGTTGGCGAACAGCACGGTAAACCACAGCCACAGGCTGATGGCCCCGGTGAACATCGCGTTTCCCGGCATGTGGCCCGTCCCCATAGCAATCGCCAGGGCGGTGGTCAGGACGCTGCCCGCCCAGACGATAAACATCACCGGGTTGTACCACTGCACGCGCGGGCTCAGCTTTTTGACCGCATCCATAAGCGCCTGACGAACTAACGTCGGTTCGAGCAGGGCCAGTTGTTTACGACTCATGACAAATACTCCGCAAAATCAGCGTAAAGAGAGAGTTTCCGCGACCGGGCCTAACGCGAGGGCGGGGATAAAGGTCAGGGCACCCACCAGCAAAACGGTACCCATCAGCAGGCCGATAAACAGCGCGCCGTGGGTGGGTAAAGTCCCGGTGGTGGTCGGTTGAATTTTCTTATTCACCAGCGATCCGGCAATCGCCATCACCGGCACAATCACCCCGAAGCGACCCACAAACATGCAGAACGCCAGCAGGCAGTTCCAGAACGGGGAGTTGGCGCTTAAGCCCGCAAAGGCGCTGCCGTTGTTGTTGGCGGCAGACGAAACGGCATACAGCACTTCACTAAAACCGTGAATGCCTGGGTTAAAGATGCCGCTGCGTCCGGCATCGGTCATCAGCGCCAGCGCGGTGCCGAGCAGCACAAGGGCTGGGGTGACCAGAATCGCCAGCGCGGTTAACTTCATCTCGCGAACGTCGATTTTTTTACCGAGGTATTCCGGGGTGCGGCCAATCATCAGGCCGGCAATAAACACCGCCAGCAGCACGAACAGCAGCATGCCGTAAAGACCCGAGCCCACGCCGCCAAACACCACCTCGCCGATCTGCATCAGCCACATCGGGATCATGCCGCCCAGCGCGGTGAAAGAGTCATGCATGGCGTTCACCGCCCCGCACGAGGCAGCTGTGGTGACGACTGCATAAAGGCTGCTGGCGAGAATGCCGAAGCGGCTCTCTTTACCTTCCATGTTGATATTGCTGTTCGCCCCAAGCGGCAAGAAATGGCTGTTACCGCTCCATTCCGCCCACATCACCAGCGCCACGCAGACCACGAAGATCAGCGACATGGTCCAGAGCAGGGTGCGCCCCTGACGGCGATCGTTGACCACATCACCAAAGGCGAAGCAGAGCGCGGCGGGGATCAGGAAGATCGCCAGCATCTGCACAAAATTGGTCAGGGCGGTAGGGTTTTCAAACGGATGCGACGAGTTGGCGTTGAAGAAGCCACCGCCGTTGGTCCCGAGCATCTTGATGGCTTCCTGCGACGCCACTGGCCCCATTGGCAGGATCTGTTTTGCTCCTTCAAGCGAAGTATACGGCGCGTAAGGCAGCAGGTTTTGCAGGGCGCCCTGCTGAATAAAGAACAGCGCGATCAGCAGCGCAATCGGCAGCAGGATCCACAGCGTAATGCGCGTTAAATCCACCCAGGCGTTACCCAGGGTACTGATTTTCTGACGCGCAAACGCGCGCGTCAGCGCGAAAATCACCGCGATACCGCTGGCGGCAGAGAGGAAGTTCTGCACGGTTAATCCAGCCATCTGGCTGAAATAGCTCAGCGTGGTTTCACCGGCATAGGACTGCCAGTTGGTATTGGTGACAAAACTGACTGCCGTGTTCAGCGCCAGGTGCCAGGACAGGCCCGGTAACTGCTGCGGATTCAGCGGCAGGCTACCCTGCAGCATCAGCATGGCAAAAAGTGCAAAAAGCCCAACGATATTCAGCAGCAGAATGGCGAACAGATATTCACGCCAGCTCATCTCCCGATCGTCGATTCCCAGTACGCGCCAGATCCCTTTTTCAACGCTTCCCGTGCCGGGCAGGGGGACGTTGTTGATAAGCCTGGCCAGCCCCATTCCCAGCGGCCTTGCCAGAATGAACAATACCGCTAAGAAGCTGGCAATAAGCAAAAACGCCTGAGCAGCCATCAGAATGCCTCCGCGTTAATCAGGGCATAGACCAGATAACCCAATAACAGGAACACCAGCACGATGCCGGCAATAAGACCTGCACTCACAATCCACCTCCGGGTGACTTTTGTTGTTGTGCTAACGGTAGGATTTACGGCGCAAAGATTTCGCAAAAATCAGAAGGGTGGGTGTAAAAAAAGTATAAAAATGGAAAGACCACAATTTAACTATTGATAAGTAAACCATTAACTTTTTTGTAACTTAGTTACGGCGTGAATGTAAATATTCACTAAATGAATGAAAATAAGTGGTCGGATGAGTAGTAAAATTACACGCAAAGCGATATTATTTTATCCAGGTCACAGATTTCACATTTTCCGGAGACGGTTTCCGGCCAACTACAGGGGAGAAAAATATGGATCTTTATAAAGAGTATCCGGCTCATATCGTGTTCATGCGTCGCACTTTCGCCGTAGTGGCTGGCGTGCTGGCCCTGCCGGTAATGCTGTTCTGGAAAGATCGTGCGCGTTTTTACAGCTACCTGCACCGCGTCTGGGCGAAAACCAGCGACAAGCCGGTGTGGATGGATCAGGCCGAGAAAGCGACCTGCGATTTCTATTGATACAACGCTGACGCGTAGCCATAAAAAAACCGCCAATAGCAATATGGCGGTTTTTTTGTCCCTCGGGATTCGCGGTCCGTTGGGTAGTCTTCAAGCCCTCGTCAGAGGCTTACAAGAATATCTCGGATCCTTGAGTAATCAAACTGCAACTCCCTAAATATATTCTTAAAAACCTTTTCGGTGGATTACGTTTTACGCCAGGGGCAACTACTATGCAGCGTCCCTTTCCGCCATCTCGCACATGGGCACCGGTCCCGGGAAAGGCGTCACCACAACCGTAAGTCAGGCTCTCGTCAGGGCTTGTGTCCACCGACTTATCACCGGTGGTGAACGGTGGAGCGGTTAGCAGCAGGGACCGCATAATGAAACGCTATTTTTGCATCGCGTTCATTGTCGCCAGCGTACTCGTTGTCAAAAGTGATGAACCAACCGTGTTTATTACATTTACCACGATAGCGCAGGACAAGTAGCGTTAAGGCCGCCCCGGGCGGCCTTTTTTATTTCATCCCGTCTACACTTCATGGCAAAGTAGTTCAATGCATGCTTTTTCCTTTTACGGCATGCCCTTATGGACATAATGGACAATAGCCTGGAGTTTTATGCCCACCCATCTGGTTTGGTTTCGCGCGGATTTACGCGTACATGACAACATCGCTCTCGCGGCAGCCTGCCGCGAAAAAGACGCGAATGTGCTGGCCCTGTTTATCGCCACGCCTGAACAGTGGCAGCAGCATGATATGGCTCCGCGGCAGGCGGCTTACCTCAAATCACACCTGAACGAACTGCAGCGCGCGCTTGCCGAGAAAGGTATTCCGCTGATCTACAAAGAGGTCAGCGATTTTACCGCGCAGCTTCATATGCTGCAGGAGATATGCCAGCAGAACGGCGTCACGCATCTTTTTTATAACTACCAGTACGAACTTAACGAACAGCAGCGGGACCGCCAGCTGGAGAAAATGCTGGGAGAGGTGGTTTGTGAGGGATTTGATGACAGCGTGATGCTGGCTCCGGGCAGCGTGATGACCGGCGGTCACGAAATGTATAAAGTGTTTACGCCGTTTAAAAATGCTTTTGTTAAGCGCCTGAAAGAGGCGCTGCCGGAGTGCGTACCCGCGCCCGCAGCCAGAGGAGAGGCGATAACCGATCTCCCCGAATTAACGTTTAACTATCCCCAACGGGCATTTGATGAACTTCTGTTCCCTGCCAGTGAGAAGGCCGCTATTGCGAAGCTGCGCCAGTTTTGCAAGCAGGGCGCGGGAGAGTACGACGCGCGCAGGGATTTCCCGGCAATTGAAGGGACAAGCAGGCTATCGGCATGCCTGGCGCTGGGCGTGCTCTCTCCCCGCCAGTGTTTGCATCGTCTTCTCGCCGAACAGCCGCAGGCGCTGGACGGTGGGGCGGGCTCGGTGTGGCTGAACGAACTTATCTGGCGCGAATTCTATCGCCATCTGATGACGTATCATCCCGATCTCTGTAAGCATCGTCCGTTTATTCCCTGGACCGATAACCTAAAATGGCAGCACGATGAGGCGCTTTTACAGGCCTGGCAAAAAGGGGAGACGGGCTATCCGATTGTTGATGCCGCTATGCGCCAGCTGAATGAAACCGGGTGGATGCACAATCGTCTGAGAATGATTACCGCGAGCTTCCTGGTGAAAGATCTGCTTATCGACTGGCGAATCGGGGAGCGCTATTTTATTTCTCAGCTGATCGATGGCGATCTGGCTGCGAATAACGGTGGCTGGCAGTGGGCGGCCTCTACCGGCACCGATGCAGCTCCCTATTTCAGGATTTTTAATCCGACCACTCAGGGGCAAAAATTTGATGCCAACGGCGACTTTATTCGCCGCTGGTTGCCCGCGCTCAGGAACGTTCCTGAAAAAGCGATCCACGACCCGTGGGCATGGGCGGATAAACAGGGCGTAAAGCTCGATTATCCCCGCCCGATTGTTGACCATAAACAGGCGCGCGTCGCCACGCTGGCGGCGTACGAGGCCGCACGAAAAGTTTGAGAGAATGATGATGAAAAACAGTGAACTGGAACGCCTGATTAACGAAAAACTTAATACCGCCTCCTTCAGCGACTACGGCCCGAATGGCCTGCAGGTCGAAGGGCGCGAAACGGTGCAGAAAATCATCACCGGCGTGACGGCAAGCCAGGCTCTGCTGGATGAGGCGGTGCGTCAGGAAGCCGATGCGGTGATTGTCCATCACGGCTACTTCTGGAAAAACGAATCGCCGATTATCCGCGGCATGAAGCGCAACCGCCTCAAAACGCTGCTGGCGAATGACATCAACCTGTACGGTTACCACCTGCCGCTGGATGCACATCCTGAACTGGGAAATAACGTCCAGCTGGCGCAGCTGTTGGGGATTACCGTGATGGGCGAAATCGAGCCGCTGGTACCGTGGGGCGAACTGTCGATGCCGGTACCGGGGCTGGAACTGGCCTCGTGGATCGAGGCGCGCCTGGGACGTCGTCCGCTGTGGTGCGGCGATACCGGGCCGGATACCGTGAAGCGCGTTGCGTGGTGTACCGGCGGCGGTCAGGGCTTTATCGACAGCGCCGCGCGCTTTGGCGTTGATGCCTTTATTACCGGCGAAGTCTCTGAGCAGACGGTTCACTCTGCCCGCGAGCAGGGGCTGCATTTTTACGCGGCAGGCCACCACGCTACCGAGCGCGGCGGTATTCGCGCCCTCAGCGAGTGGCTGACGGAAAATACCGATCTGGATGTGACCTTTATTGATATCCCTAATCCGGCCTGATGAGAGGTGCCCGAGTGCAGAGAGCGCGTTGTTATCTTTTGGGTGAAAGCGCAGTGGTACTGGAACTTGAACCGCCGGTTACGCTCGCCACGCAGAAGCGAATCTGGCGGCTGGCACAGCGTCTGCCCGATATGCCGGGCGTGGTTGAGGCCATTCCGGGTATGAATAATATCACCGTGGTGTTGCGTAACCCGCACACGGGGGCGCTGGATGCGATTGAGCGCCTGCAACGCTGGTGGGAGGAGAGCGAAGCGCTGGAGCCGGAATCGAGGACGATTGAGATCCCGGTCGTCTATGGCGGTAAGGCCGGCCCCGATCTGGGCGTGGTAGCCGAACACTGTGGGCTCACGGAAAAGCAGGTTGTTGAGCTGCACACCTCGGTGGAATACGTCGTCTGGTTTCTGGGTTTTCAGCCGGGCTTTCCGTATCTGGGCGGACTATCTCCCCGGCTGCATACCCCGCGTCGGGCCGAACCGCGCCTGAGCGTTCCCGCGGGAACGGTGGCGATTGGCGGTGAACAAACCGGCATTTATCCGCTTACCTCACCGGGCGGCTGGCAGCTTATCGGGCACACCTCTATGCCGCTATTTGAACCGGGGCAGGAGGCGCCGATCCTCCTGCGTCCGGGTGATACCCTGCGCTTTATCCCGCAGAAGGAGGGGGTATGTTAACGCTTATTCGCGCGGGGCTTTATACCTCTGTTCAGGACGCCGGACGCTTTGGTATGCGTCAGTCCGGCGTGAGCTACTGCGGCGCGCTTGATCGTCCATCTCTTGAGATTGCTAACCTGCTGGTTGGCAACCCGGGCAGCACGGCGGCGCTAGAAATTACGCTGGGTCAGTGTGTGATTGAGTTTGGTCAGGAGACCTGGTTCGCCTTAACCGGCGCGGGCTGCGACGCGACGCTGGACGGCAAAGCGGTGTGGACCGGCTGGCGCCTTCGGGCGAAGGCCGGGCAGCGTCTGACCCTGAAGCGCCCTCTGCACGGTGTGCGTAGCTACCTTGCGGTGGCCGGGGGCATCGACGTGCCGGAGGTATTGGGTTCATCCAGTACCGATCAAAAAGCGGGCATCGGCGGTCATGAAGGGCGCCTGCTGCGCGACGGGGACCGCCTGGCGATTAAGCCGTCAGCGCGCCATTTCTCCACCACGCAGGGCGTAAAACAGCTGCTGTGGGGGAACGTGATCCGCGCCCTGCCGGGACCGGAATATCAGGAGTTTGATGAGGCCTCTAAAGAGTCTTTCTGGCGCGCGCCGTGGAAGATCAGCCCGCAGAGTAACCGCATGGGCTACCGTTTGCAGGGGCAGCCGCTGACCCGCACGACGGACCGGGAGCTCCTTTCCCATGGCCTGCTGCCGGGCGTGATTCAGGTGCCGGGCAACGGGCAGCCCATCGTGCTGATGAACGACGCGCAAACCACTGGCGGTTATCCGCGCATTGCCTGCATTATCGACGCGGATCGCTACCATCTGGCGCAAATTCCTCTCGGCCAGCCGATTCATTTCGTGCAGTGTTCGCTGGAGGAGGCGCTAAAGGCGCGGCAGGATCAGCAGCGTTATCTCGAACAGCTGGAGTGGAGGCTTGATGGTAAAGATTGATTTAAACGCCGATCTGGGTGAGGGCAGCAGCGCCGATGCGGAACTGATGACCCTGGTCTCCTCGGTCAATATCGCCTGCGGCTTTCACGCGGGCGATGCGCAAACCATGCTAGAGAGCGTGCGTAATGCCATTAGAAATGGCGTCGCGATAGGCGCTCATCCGAGCTTCCCCGACCGGGAAAACTTTGGCCGTACGGCGATGGATCTGCCCCCTGAGACGGTCTACGCCCAGGTGCTCTACCAGATTGGCGCGCTGGAGGCGATAGCGCGCGCTGAGAATGGCGCGCTGCGACACGTGAAGCCGCACGGCATGCTCTACAATCAGGCGGCGAAAGATGCTGCGCTGGCGGAGGCCATTGCCCGCGCGGTGCGGGACTGCAATCCGCAGCTGATTTTGGTGGGCCTGGCGGGCAGCGAGCTTATTCGCGCCGGAGAGCGGCTGGGGCTGACGACGCGGCAGGAAGTCTTTGCCGATCGGGGATACCTGCCGGACGGCAGCCTGGTTCCGCGCACGCAGGCCGGGGCGCTGATTACTGATGAAGGCGAAGCGCTGGCGCAGACGCTGGAGATGGTGCGCTTCGGGCGGGTGACCGCCGTGGATGGAACATTCGCAAACGTTCAGGCCGAAACGGTGTGCTTACACGGCGACGGCGAGCATGCGCTCCAGTTCGCGCGCCGCATGCGTGCGGCGTTCTCTGAAGAGGGCATTCTCGTCAGCGCAGATTAAACATGAAAGGATAATAACATGCCAGAAGGTCCGGAGATCCGCCGCGCGGCGGATAGCCTGGAGGCGGCGATAAAGGGCAAACCCCTGACGGATGTCTGGTTTGCCTTTCCTCAGCTTAAGCCGTTTGAATCACAGCTGGTGGGACAGACGGTGACCCACATTGAAACGCGGGGCAAAGCGTTGCTCACGCACTTTTCCCATAACCTGACGTTATATAGCCATAACCAGCTTTACGGCGTCTGGCGCGTGGTGGAGTCGGGTGAACAGCCGCAAACCACCCGCGTGCTTCGCGTCAGGCTGCAAACGGCGGATAAGGCGATCCTGCTGTACAGCGCGTCTGATATCGAAATGTTAACGCCGGAGCAGTTGCTCACGCATCCGTTTCTTCAGCGCGTCGGGCCGGACGTGCTGGACATACGCCTGACGGCGAGCGAGGTCAAAGCCCGTCTGTTATCCCCCAAATTCCGTAACCGGCAGTTTTCCGGATTGTTGCTCGATCAGGCTTTTCTGGCGGGATTAGGCAACTATCTGCGGGTGGAAATCCTTTGGGAAGTGGGGCTGGCGCCGCAGCATAAGGCCTCTCAGCTGAGCGATGAACAGCTGGACGCGCTGTCTCAGGCGCTGCTGGATATTCCGCGGCTGTCGTACAACACGCGCGGCCTGGTGGATGAGAATAAACATCACGGGGCGCTGTTTCGGTTCAAGGTGTTCCATCGGGCGGGGAAAAAGTGCGAGCGGTGCGGCGGGATTATCGACAGGATGATGCTCTCCTCAAGACCCTTTTACTGGTGCCCGCACTGCCAGAAATAAAACAAAAAACGGTAACCCAGAGGTTACCGTTTTTAATGTTTTCACCCTCTCCCACAGGGAGAGGGCCGGGATGAGGGCATCAGGCCGCACCCAACTTCTGTTAGCGCTTAATGTCAGACTTAAAATCACGCTGCTCGTAGCCGGTGTACAGCTGACGAGGACGGGCGATTTTCATGCCTTCGCTGTGCATTTCGTTCCAGTGCGCAATCCAGCCCACGGTACGCGCCATGGCGAAGATCACGGTGAACATGGAGGATGGAATACCCATCGCTTTCAGAATAATGCCAGAGTAGAAATCGACGTTCGGGTAGAGTTTCTTCTCGATGAAGTACGGGTCGTTCAGCGCGATGTGTTCCAGCTCCATCGCCACTTCCAGCAGGTCATCTTTGGTACCCAGCTCTTTCAGCACTTCGTGGCAGGTCTCACGCATAACGGTGGCGCGCGGGTCATAGTTTTTGTAGACACGGTGACCGAAGCCCATCAGGCGGAAGGAGTCATTCTTGTCTTTCGCGCGACGCACGAATTCAGGAATGTGCTCAACGGTGCTGATCTCTTCCAGCATCTTCAGCGCCGCTTCGTTCGCGCCGCCGTGCGCCGGTCCCCACAGGGAGGCGATGCCCGCAGCGATACAGGCGAACGGGTTCGCGCCTGAAGAGCCCGCGGTACGGACGGTCGAGGTAGAGGCGTTCTGTTCGTGGTCAGCGTGCAGGATCAGAATGCGGTCCATCGCGCGTTCCAGCACCGGGTTCACTTCGTACTCTTCGCACGGCGTGGAGAACATCATGCGCAGGAAGTTACCGGCGTAGGAGAGGTCGTTACGTGGGTACACAAACGGCTGGCCGATGGAGTATTTGTAGCACATCGCCGCCATGGTCGGCATTTTGGACAGCAGGCGGAACGCCGCGATATCACGGTGACGCGGGTTATTCACGTCAAGGGAGTCGTGGTAGAACGCCGCCAGCGCACCGGTAATCCCGCACATCACCGCCATCGGGTGAGAGTCACGACGGAACGCATGGAACAGACGGGTAATCTGCTCATGGATCATGGTATGACGGGTTACGGTGGTTTTGAATTCATCGTACTGCGCCTGGGTCGGCTTTTCGCCGTTCAGCAGGATGTAGCACACTTCCAGATAGTTGGATTCGGTGGCTAACTGATCGATGGGGAAGCCGCGATGGAGCAGGATACCTTCGTCACCGTCAATATAGGTGATTTTGGATTCGCAAGATGCGGTAGAGGTAAATCCAGGGTCAAAGGTAAATACCCCTTTGGAACCCAGCGTACGGATATCAATAACATCCTGACCGAGCGTGCCTTTTAGCACATCCAGTTCAATAGCATCATCACCATTTAGGGTGAGTTTTGCCTTTGTATCAGCCATTTACGGTCTCCTTAGCGCCTTATGCTTAAGACTGCTTTTACCGGATTTGCATTCAGCTGTTAATCACCGTTACCAGATTGTTATTTGGCTTACCGCTCAGCTCACGAGGAGTAACCAGGGTACAGAGCTATGGCGCCTTGCAGGTAAACGAATGAAATATCAGTGAAACAACAGCAAATCAGCGTTTTTGCAGTCCGAATTATTCAAACCTGTATATCACTAATAACTGTCCTGATAACTTCGGTCAATACCATCACACTGTTACATAACTATTTGTCAGGTGAAAGAGAGACCTCATAACTTTTGCGCATTATATGCCTTTTCTGATGACGTTTGTAACAATATTGTTTAACATTTGTCAAATCAGATGATTAAAAATTAAAAAGATGTTGTTATCGTGACCCTGATCACTGTTCCAGAGAAAACCCAACAAACTGTATGTAGGTTAATTGTAATGATTTTGTGAACGGCCTATACTGCCGCCAGGTCTCCGGAACACCCTGCAATCCCGAGCCACCCAGCGTTGTAACGTGTCGTTTTAGCATCTGGAAGCAATGTTTTGCATGACGCGCAGTTATAGAAAAGGAACGCTGCTTGACCCGCATCGCAGTCCGGAGGAAGGAAACAATAAGAACAGCATGTGGGCGTTATTCATGATAAGAAATGTGAAAAAACAAAGACCTGTCAATCTGGATCTCAAAACGATCCGGTTCCCCGTAACAGCAATAGCGTCCATTCTGCACCGTGTTTCTGGTGTGATTACGTTTGTGGCGGTCGGTATTTTGCTGTGGTTACTGGGCACCAGCCTCTCTTCCCCTGAAGGTTTCCTCCAGGCCTCTGCCATCATGAACAGCTTCTTCGTGAAATTTATCATGTGGGGCATTCTCACCGCGCTGGCCTATCACGTCGTTGGCGGCGTTCGCCATATGCTGATGGACTTTGGCTATCTGGAAGAGACGTTCGAGGCCGGGAAACGTACCGCTAACATTTCATTTGTGATCACTGTCGTGCTTTCACTTCTCGCAGGAGTTCTCGTATGGTAAGCAACGCCTCCGCATTAGGACGCAACGGCGTACATGACTTCATTCTGGTCCGCGCTACCGCGATCGTCCTCACCCTTTACATCATCTACATGATCGGTTTCTTCGCGACCAGCGGCACGCTGACGTGGGAAATCTGGAGTGGTTTCTTCGGATCGGCCTTCACCAAAGTGTTCACCCTGCTGGCGCTGTTCTCCATCCTTATTCATGCCTGGATCGGCATGTGGCAGGTGTTGACCGATTACGTTAAACCGCTGGCGATTCGCCTGCCGCTACAGCTTGCTATTGTTGTTGCGCTGGTGGTTTACGTCATTTATGGATTTGTTGTGGTGTGGGGTGTGTAATGAAACTGCCAGTCAGAGAATTTGATGCTGTTGTGATTGGTGCGGGTGGCGCAGGTATGCGCGCCGCACTGCAAATTTCCCAGAGCGGCCAGACCTGTGCGCTGCTCTCTAAAGTGTTCCCGACCCGTTCCCACACCGTATCTGCGCAGGGCGGTATTACCGTTGCGCTGGGTAACTCCCACGAAGATAACTGGGAATGGCACATGTACGATACGGTAAAAGGTTCCGACTACATCGGCGACCAGGACGCCATCGAATATATGTGTAAAACCGGCCCGGAAGCGATTCTGGAGCTGGACCATATGGGTCTGCCGTTCTCCCGTCTGGAAAATGGCACCATCTATCAGCGTCCGTTTGGCGGCCAGTCGAAAAACTTCGGCGGCGAGCAGGCGGCACGTACCGCGGCGGCGGCTGACCGTACCGGTCATGCGCTGCTCCACACCCTGTATCAGCAGAACCTGAAAAACCACACCACCATCTTCTCCGAGTGGTATGCGCTGGATCTGGTGAAAAACGCCGATGGCGCGATCGTTGGCTGTACCGCACTGTGCATCGAAACCGGTGAAGTGGTTTACTTCAAAGCCCGCGCGACCGTGCTGGCGACCGGCGGCGCAGGCCGTATTTACCAGTCCACCACCAACGCCCACATCAACACCGGTGACGGCGTCGGTATGGCTATCCGCGCCGGCGTGCCGGTGCAGGATATGGAGATGTGGCAGTTCCACCCAACCGGTATCGCCGGTGCGGGCGTTCTGGTGACGGAAGGCTGCCGCGGTGAAGGTGGCTACCTGCTGAACAAACACGGCGAGCGCTTCATGGAGCGTTATGCCCCGAATGCGAAAGACCTGGCGGGTCGTGACGTGGTGGCGCGTTCTATCATGATCGAAATCCGTGAAGGCCGCGGCTGCGACGGCCCATGGGGTCCACACGCGAAGCTGAAGCTCGACCATCTGGGTAAAGAGGTGCTGGAATCCCGTCTGCCGGGCATTCTGGAGCTGTCCCGCACCTTCGCCCACGTCGACCCGGTGAAAGAGCCGATTCCGGTTATCCCAACCTGCCACTACATGATGGGCGGTATTCCGACCAAAGTAACCGGTCAGGCGCTGACCGTGAACGAGCAGGGCGAAGACGTGGTTATCCCTGGCCTGTTCGCGGTAGGCGAAATTGCCTGCGTATCCGTACACGGCGCCAACCGTCTGGGCGGCAACTCCCTGCTGGACCTGGTGGTGTTTGGTCGCGCGGTGGGTCTGCACCTGCAGGAATCCATTGCCGAGCAGGGCGCGCTGCGTGACGCCACCGACGACGAAATTGATGCCTCTCTTGAGCGCCTCAACCGCTGGAACGGTAACCGTAACGGCGAAGATCCGGTGGAAATCCGTAAGGCGCTGCAGGAGTGCATGCAGCACAACTTCTCGGTATTCCGCGAAGGCGACGCGATGGCCAAAGGGCTTGAGCAGCTGAAGGCGATCCGCGAGCGTCTGAAAAATGCCCGTCTGGACGATACCTCCAGCGAGTTCAACACTCAGCGCGTTGAGTGCCTGGAGCTGGATAACCTGATGGAAACCGCCTTCGCGACCGCGATGTCGGCAAACTTCCGTACCGAAAGCCGTGGCGCGCATAGCCGCTTCGACTTCCCGGAGCGTGACGATGAAAACTGGCTGTGCCATTCCCTGTATCTGCCAGAGTCGGAAACCATGACGCGTCGTAACGTCAACATGGAACCGAAACTGCGTCCGGCGTTCCCGCCGAAGATTCGTACTTACTAATGCGGAGACAGGATAATGAAACTCGAATTCTCAGTTTATCGTTATAACCCGGATGTAGACGATGCTCCGCGCATGCAGGACTACACCCTGGAAGCGGAAGAAGGTCGCGACATGATGCTGCTGGATGCCTTAATCCAGCTGAAAGAAAAAGATCCGACACTGTCGTTCCGCCGCTCCTGCCGTGAAGGGGTGTGTGGCTCTGACGGCGTGAACATGAACGGCAAAAATGGCCTGGCCTGCATCACGCCAATTTCAGCGCTGCAGCGTCCCGGCCAGAAAATTGTTATCCGTCCTCTGCCAGGCCTGCCGGTCGTGCGTGATTTGGTGGTAGACATGGGGCAATTCTATGCACAATATGAGAAGATTAAGCCTTACTTATTGAATAATGGGCAAAATCCACCCGCTCGCGAGCACTTACAGTCTCCTGAGCAGCGTGAAAAACTCGATGGGTTGTACGAATGTATTCTCTGTGCATGTTGTTCAACGTCCTGCCCGTCGTTCTGGTGGAACCCGGACAAGTTTATCGGCCCGGCCGGTCTGCTGGCTGCCTATCGCTTCCTGATCGATAGCCGCGACACCGAAACCGACAGCCGTCTGGAAGGGCTGAGTGACGCTTTCAGCGTATTCCGCTGCCATAGCATCATGAACTGCGTCAGTGTGTGTCCGAAGGGGCTGAACCCGACGCGCGCCATCGGCCATATTAAGTCGATGCTGCTGCAGCGCAGTGCGTAAGTAGTGAGAGGGGAGCGCTGTTCCCCTCACCCTAACCCTCTCCCACAGGGAGAGGGAACAGATTGCAGGAAATCTTTAAAAACTGCCGACGACCTTCCCCCTCTCCCCGTGGGAGAGGGTCGGGGTGAGGGGAAACCCTTAAGACAGTTTCTAAAGGTTCCTTCGCGGGCCACAAAGAGCTCGCAGGTGAACCCCGGCACGTACACGCGGTGTGCGTGGTAGTTTCTACGGCGAAAGTAAGCATAAAAATGCTTAAGGGATCACGATGCAGAACGGCGCAATGAAAGCCTGGCTGGACTCTTCTTACCTCTCTGGTGCCAACCAGAGCTGGATAGAACAGCTCTATGAAGACTTCTTAACCGATCCTGACTCAGTGGACGCAAACTGGCGTTCCATGTTCCAGCAGTTGCCTGGTACAGGGGTCAAACCGGATCAATTCCATTCCAAAACACGTGATTATTTCCGTCGTCTGGCGAAGGATGCCTCACGTTACTCTTCTGCGATTTCCGACCCTGACACCAATGCGAAGCAGGTTAAAGTCCTGCAGCTTATCAACGCTTATCGCTTCCGCGGTCACCAGCATGCGAATCTCGATCCGCTGGGACTGTGGCAGCAGGAACGTGTGGCCGATCTCGATCCGGCGTATCACGATCTGACCGAGGCCGATTTCCAGGAAAGCTTTAACGTAGGTTCCTTTGCCATCGGCAAAGACACGATGAAGCTGGGCGATCTGATTGACGCGCTCAAGCAAACCTACTGCGGCTCCATCGGCGCGGAATATATGCACATTACCTCTACCGAAGAGAAACGCTGGATCCAGCAGCGCATCGAATCCGTAGCGGGCCACGCGACCTTCTCGGCCGACGAGAAGAAACGCTTCCTTAACGAACTGACCGCAGCGGAAGGGCTTGAGCGCTATCTGGGCGCGAAGTTCCCGGGCGCAAAACGCTTCTCGCTGGAAGGCGGCGACGCGCTGGTGCCGATGCTGAAAGAGCTGATTCGCCATGCAGGCAAGAGCGGCACCCGTGAAGTGGTGCTCGGCATGGCGCACCGTGGTCGTCTGAACGTGCTGGTCAACGTGCTGGGTAAAAAACCGCAGGACCTGTTCGACGAATTCGCGGGCAAACACAAAGAACATCTCGGCACCGGCGACGTGAAGTACCACATGGGCTTCTCGTCGGATATCGAAACCGAAGGCGGTCTGGTTCACCTGGCGCTGGCGTTTAACCCGTCGCACCTGGAAATCGTCAGCCCGGTGGTTATCGGCTCCGTGCGCGCGCGTCTGGATCGTCTGGACGAGCCGAGCAGCAACAAAGTGCTGCCAATCACCATCCACGGCGATGCGGCGGTCACAGGGCAGGGCGTGGTTCAGGAAACCCTGAACATGTCGAAAGCGCGTGGTTACGAAGTGGGCGGTACCGTTCGCATCGTGATCAACAACCAGGTGGGCTTCACCACCTCTAACCCGCTGGATGCGCGTTCTACGCCATACTGCACCGACATCGGTAAGATGGTGCAGGCGCCGATCTTCCACGTTAACGCGGATGACCCTGAAGCCGTGGCGTTCGTTACCCGTCTGGCGCTGGACTTCCGTAACACCTTTAAACGCGATGTGTTCATTGACCTCTTCTGCTATCGCCGTCACGGCCACAACGAAGCGGATGAGCCAAGTGCAACCCAGCCGCTGATGTACCAGAAGATCAAAAAACACCCGACGCCGCGCAAAATCTATGCTGACAAGCTGGAAAGCGACAAAGTGGCGACGCTGGAAGATGCGACCGAAATGGTCAACCTCTACCGCGACGCGCTGGACGCGGGTGAATGCGTGGTGAAAGAGCTGCGCCCGATGAACATGCACTCCTTTACCTGGTCGCCGTACCTCAACCACGAGTGGGATGAGAGCTACCCGAACAAGGTTGAGATGAAGCGCCTGCAGGAGCTGGCTAAGCGCATCAGCACCGTGCCGGACGCTATCGAGATGCAGTCTCGCGTGGCGAAAATTTACGCTGACCGTCAGTCCATGGCGGCAGGCGAGAAGCTGTTCGACTGGGGCGGCGCGGAAACGCTGGCTTACGCAACGCTGGTTGACGAAGGTATTCCTGTTCGTCTGTCCGGTGAAGATGCGGGCCGCGGCACCTTCTTCCACCGTCACGCGGTGGTTCACAACCAGTCTAACGGTTCAACCTACACCCCGCTGCAGCACGTGCATAACGGTCAGGGCCAGTTCAAGGTCTGGGACTCCGTGCTGTCTGAAGAAGCGGTTCTGGCATTCGAATACGGCTACGCCACCGCTGAACCGCGCACCCTGACCATCTGGGAAGCGCAGTTCGGTGATTTCGCCAACGGTGCGCAGGTGGTTATCGACCAGTTCATCTCCTCCGGCGAGCAGAAGTGGGGCCGCATGTGTGGCCTGGTGATGCTCCTGCCGCACGGCTATGAAGGCCAGGGTCCGGAGCACTCCTCCGCGCGTCTGGAACGTTATCTGCAACTCTGCGCCGAGCAGAACATGCAGGTCTGCGTGCCGTCCACTCCGGCTCAGGTCTACCACATGCTGCGTCGTCAGGCGCTGCGCGGTATGCGCCGTCCGCTGGTGGTGATGTCGCCGAAATCCCTGCTGCGTCATCCGCTGGCGGTCTCCAGCCTGGAAGAGCTGGCGAACGGCACCTTCCTGCCGGCCATCGGTGAAATTGACGAGCTGGATCCGCAGGCCGTGAAGCGTGTGGTGATGTGTTCTGGTAAGGTTTATTACGACCTGCTGGAACAGCGCCGTAAGAACGATCAGAAAGATGTCGCCATCGTGCGTATCGAACAGCTTTATCCGTTCCCGCATCAGGCGATGCAGGAAGTGCTGAAACAGTACGCTCACGTACATGATTTTGTCTGGTGCCAGGAAGAGCCGCTCAACCAGGGCGCATGGTACTGCAGCCAGCATCATTTCCGTGAAGTGATTCCATTTGGGTCAGCCCTGCGCTATGCAGGTCGCCCGGCCTCCGCCTCTCCGGCGGTAGGGTATATGTCCGTTCACCAGAAGCAGCAACAAGATCTGGTCAATGACGCGCTGAACGTCGATTAATTAAAGGATACAAAATGAGTAGCGTAGATATTCTTGTTCCCGACCTGCCTGAATCCGTAGCAGATGCGACCGTCGCTACCTGGCACAAAAAACCAGGCGATGCCGTTAAGCGCGATGAAGTGCTGGTAGAAATCGAAACTGACAAAGTGGTACTGGAAGTACCGGCTTCGGCGGATGGCGTTCTGGACGCGGTGCTGGAAGATGAAGGCACCACCGTTACCTCTCGTCAGATCCTGGGTCGCCTGCGTGAAGGCAACAGCGCGGGCAAAGAGTCCAGCGCCAAGTCTGAAGAGAAAGCCTCTACGCCGGCTCAGCGCCAGCAGGCTTCTCTGGAAGAACAGTCTAACGACGCCCTCAGCCCGGCGATCCGTCGCCTGCTGGCTGAACACAGCCTTGACCCGGCAGCCATCAAAGGCACCGGTGTGGGCGGTCGTCTGACGCGTGAAGACATCGACAAACACCTGGCGAAAGCGCCTGCTCAGGCAGAAGCGAAAGCCCCTGTGGCCGCGCCGGCAGCTCAGCCTGCTCTGGGTGCCCGCAGCGAAAAACGTGTACCGATGACGCGCCTGCGTAAGCGCGTGGCCGAGCGTCTGCTGGAAGCGAAAAACTCCACCGCGATGCTGACCACCTTCAACGAAGTCAACATGAAGCCAATCATGGACCTGCGTAAGCAGTACGGTGACGCGTTTGAAAAACGTCACGGTATCCGTCTGGGCTTTATGTCCTTCTACGTGAAGGCGGTGGTTGAAGCGCTGAAACGCTACCCGGAAGTGAACGCGTCCATCGATGGCGATGACGTGGTTTACCACAACTACTTCGACGTCAGCATGGCGGTTTCTACCCCACGTGGCCTGGTGACCCCGGTACTGCGTGATGTGGATGCCCTGGGTATGGCTGACATCGAGAAAAACATTAAAGAGCTGGCTGTTAAAGGCCGCGACGGCAAGCTGACCGTAGACGACCTGACCGGCGGTAACTTCACCATTACCAACGGCGGCGTATTCGGCTCGCTGATGTCTACCCCGATCATTAACCCGCCGCAGAGCGCGATCCTGGGTATGCACGCCATTAAAGATCGCCCGATGGCGGTAGACGGTAAAGTAGAGATCCTGCCGATGATGTACCTGGCGCTCTCTTACGATCACCGCCTGATCGACGGCCGCGAGTCCGTGGGCTTCCTGGTAGCCATTAAAGAGCTGCTGGAAGATCCAACGCGCCTGCTGCTGGACGTCTAGTCACTTTTAGCATCACCTGCCCCGTAGGCCGGCACACGCTGCGCCGGTCTACAGGTTTGAAGATAACGATTACCCTGAAGGATGGATAGAACACATGAACTTACATGAATATCAGGCCAAACAGCTGTTTGCCCGGTATGGCTTACCGGCTCCGGTGGGTTATGCCTGTACTACCCCGCGTGAAGCAGAAGAAGCCGCATCTAAAATCGGTTCCGGCCCGTGGGTAGTTAAATGTCAGGTTCACGCTGGTGGCCGTGGTAAAGCGGGCGGTGTGAAGGTTGTTAAGAGCAAAGAAGAGATTCGTGCGTTTGCTGAACATTGGCTCGGCAAGCGTCTGGTGACCTACCAGACAGATGCGAACGGCCAGCCGGTTAACCAGATCCTGGTGGAAGCGGCGACCGACATCGCGAAAGAACTTTACCTGGGCGCGGTTGTTGACCGTAGCTCCCGTCGCGTGGTGTTCATGGCGTCTACCGAAGGCGGCGTGGAAATCGAAAAAGTGGCGGAAGAGACCCCGCACCTGATCCACAAAGTGGCAATCGATCCGCTGGCGGGCCCAATGCCTTACCAGGGTCGCGAGCTGGCGTTCAAACTGGGCCTGGAAGGCAAACTGGTTCAGCAGTTCACCAAGATCTTCATGGGTCTGGCGACTATCTTCCTGGAGCGCGATCTGGCGCTGATCGAGATCAACCCGCTGGTGATCACCACCCAGGGCGACCTGATCTGCCTCGACGGCAAGCTGGGCGCTGACGGCAACGCGCTGTTCCGCCAGTCGGATCTGCGCGAAATGCGCGACCAGTCTCAGGAAGACCCGCGTGAAGCGCAGGCTGCTCAGTGGGAGCTGAACTACGTCGCGCTGGACGGCAACATCGGCTGCATGGTTAACGGTGCGGGCCTGGCAATGGGCACCATGGACATCGTTAAGCTGCACGGCGGTGAGCCGGCAAACTTCCTCGACGTTGGCGGTGGCGCCACCAAAGAGCGCGTAACCGAAGCGTTCAAAATCATCCTCTCTGACGACAACGTTAAAGCGGTACTGGTTAACATCTTCGGCGGCATCGTCCGTTGCGACCTGATTGCTGACGGCATCATCGGTGCGGTAGAAGAAGTGGGCGTGAACGTTCCGGTGGTTGTGCGTCTGGAAGGTAACAACGCTGAACTCGGCGCGAAAAAACTGGCTGACAGCGGCCTGAATATTATTGCAGCGAAAAGTCTGACGGATGCAGCTCAGCAGGTTGTTGCCGCAGTGGAGGGGAAATAATGTCAGTTTTAATTAATAAAGATACCAAGGTTATCTGCCAGGGCTTCACCGGTAGCCAGGGGACTTTCCACTCCGAACAGGCGATTGCCTACGGCACGCAGATGGTTGGCGGCGTAACGCCAGGTAAAGGCGGCACCACGCACCTCGGCCTGCCGGTGTTCAACACCGTGCGTGAAGCGGTAGAAGCGACGGGCGCAACCGCGACCGTTATCTACGTTCCGGCACCGTTCTGCAAAGACTCCATTCTGGAAGCGATCGACGCAGGCATCAAACTGATCATCACCATCACCGAAGGCATCCCGACCCTGGATATGCTGACCGTGAAGGTGAAGCTGGACGAAGCAGGCGTGCGCATGATCGGCCCGAACTGCCCAGGCGTTATCACCCCGGGCGAATGCAAAATCGGCATCATGCCGGGCCACATTCACAAGCCGGGCAAAGTGGGCATCGTGTCCCGTTCCGGTACCCTGACCTATGAAGCGGTTAAGCAGACCACCGATTACGGCTTCGGCCAGTCCACCTGCGTGGGCATCGGCGGTGACCCGATCCCGGGCTCTAACTTCATCGACATCCTGAAGCTGTTCCAGGAAGATCCACAGACCGAAGCGATCGTGATGATCGGTGAGATCGGCGGTAGCGCGGAAGAAGAGGCGGCTGCTTATATCAAAGAGCACGTAACCAAGCCTGTTGTCGGTTACATCGCGGGTGTGACCGCGCCGAAAGGCAAGCGTATGGGTCACGCAGGCGCGATCATCGCCGGCGGTAAAGGTACGGCTGATGAGAAATTCGCAGCGCTGGAAGCCGCGGGCGTGAAAACCGTTCGCAGCCTGGCGGATATCGGCGAAGCACTGAAATCCATCATTAAGTAAGTCCTCTCTGCTCCCCGAATGGGGAGCGATGAAGTATAAAAATGTCCGTTTCGACATGGTTGGCCGCTGTAAAGCGGCCTTTTTTTTACATTATGATACTGACACCTGCGAACAGGGTGAACTCCGGTAAATAGTCCCCTTTATGCGCCACGGTCCATTGAGGCTCTATAAAAGCGCTCATTACTTTATCGCCCATCGCCCAGGCGCGTCCGCCGCCAAAACCGAGTGGGATATAATAATCGTCGCTTTTCATATTCCAGGTCCAGATGCCGGAGGTGCGTAAATACCAGCCTTTTGGCAACTTATAGACCACGATGGGCTGAAACGTACCTGTTTCTAAATCATCGCGTTCGCCATCCCCCGCAAAACTTTTTTGCCACTGCACCAGCGTGCCCGCCATCCATCTGGGGCTGGATTTGATGGCGACAGCGGATAGTCCCGCCTGCCATTTGCCGCTTCCCAGTTCGTCTTCCGAGGCGGAAGAGGCCGTGATTAGCGGGCCGACGCCGATTTTAACCCCGTCCTGTTTAAGCAGAAAAATATCGAACAGATTGATATCACCTAACCCGGTGCTGTAGCCGCTGCCGGGCTGGGGACGGGTAGCCAGCGGGGCGGTCATCCGAAGAATCTGCGGCACGGGCACCCAGTCGTTAGCGGCAATCGGCACGGTTGCGCGCAGCAGGGTATCGTTAGTGTGCTGATCGCTACCGTAAAGCTCCGGGGTGTAATAGTCCTGAAGCGCGATGGAAGTGGAAAGATGTAACGGATTGGTGGCTTTTTCTACTGCATCCGTCTCCTCCGCCAGGCTCAGCGCTGGCAACGCGCCCAGTAGCGCGATAAACAATGTCATACAACGCATTGGCGTCGTCTCCTTACCAGAAATACTGGAGCCTGAAGGTCCACGTTGTGATGTCAGGTGAGGCATCCCGGTGTTTGGCTGTATCGGTGTAAGCGACCATTCCGCCGAGGTGGGGGCTCAGCATAAAGCCGACGGAGCCGCCCAGCAGCACGTTTTCCTGCTCATCGTCCTGTAGCTGGCCATCGACGCGCGTTTCACCTCCTTTTGCCCAGCTTCCGTCTAAAGACAGCCACAGCGCGGGGGAGAGGGTGTAGCTCCAGTGGCCTTCCAGCGCATAGAGCGGGCGCTGCTCAAGGCGGCTGTTTTGCTGATAGTCTTTATTGTCGGTGTAAAAACTTACCCAGCTGTTAAGCTCCAGCCAGGTTGGGCCAAGGGGTAAACCAAACGCTAGCTCGGGTTTAAACGACCAGCGGTTCGCGCCGATATTGATCGTATTGCCGCTGTCGTAGTCGCCGGTCGGTAACGTTAGCCACATGGCGGCGCTGAGGAACATTTCAGGCTGCCAGCGGCGAAACTCCTCTTCGCTTAACGCGGGGGCACCAAACAGGTTATGGGCAAAAATAACCTGCGTATCGCCGAGATTTTCATGGCTTAACGATCCGGTGAAATAACGGGCGTTATCGAGTGAGGCCGTCACGCTGGCGTAAGGTTGAATGATTTGTATCGCAGATATTCGCCCGTCAATATCAAAAGAGCGGGCATAGCGCAGCAGGTAGAGATCGGCATCGACGCTCGCGCCGTCCACGGGCAGGGCGCTGTCAATGGATGTGTTGGTATGAATATTACTGTAGTAACCGAAAATCAGGTTTTTATCTTTTGGCATGTTTTGCCAGTCGCGGGCATTATCGGCGCGCACGTAGACCGGCAATAAGACGAGCAGCATTCCCACTATCAAAACAATAATGGCGACCAAAAGGTTACGCTCAGAGCTTCGCATAAAGCCCTCCTGTTATTTTTAGGCGCACGGCTCCCGCCCGCTAAAGCCGGGAGCCGTCAGAGTTTAAGGGGTGACGATATTGAACATCTGCGGGAAGACATCCAGTAGCCCGAGTAATTCGTCCAGCTTCTGCGGGTTACCCTTCAGAGATACCGTGCCGTCACCGAGGATTTTATCCACGGGAACGGTGTGGCTGATTAGCCTCGCCACGTCGACGACATTGGCTTTGAGGCTGAATGCCGCATCGGTAAACGGCAGCCCTTTGTGATAGATAATTACGCTGTTATTGAGCTCCACGCCGTAGGTGTCGCCCTCTGGCAGCGTCCAGTTGAAACGAAGGGTTTTGCCGTTCGCTTTCGGGCCGTTTAACGTCACGCCCATATAATCAAGCAGGGTGTCAGGTTCGATACTGGCGGTTAAATCGCTATCCAGCGTACTGGCGACCGGCAGGACAGGAACGCCATCACGAAGCTCCTTCGCTCCGCTGAGGTATTCGTTGCGCCAGATGGCGTTTTCGCTTTGATAGCCCAGCTGCGTAAAGATTTCCGCCTGCAGATCTTTCGCCTGCCTGTTGTCTGGATTGGCGAAAATAAGATGATTGAGCAGCTGCGCCGCCCAGCGATAATTCCCGCTGTCCGCCGCCTGTTTTGCCTGCTGATAAACCTTCTTCTCGCCTCCCATCAGGCGAACATATCTCGGGGCGGCCTCTTTCTCTGGTAGCGGGTGCAGGTTGGCAGGGTTGCTGTCATACCAGCCCATGTAATACATATACATCGCTTTGGCGTTATGGCTGAGCGAGCCGTAGTAGCCCCGGTTGAACCAGCGCTTGCCGATGCTGTCCGGCAGGGTGAGTTTTTCAGCCACTTCATCCATGCTGTATCCTTTGTTGATGAGGTTCAGCGACTGGTCGTTGATGTATTTGTACATGTCGCGCTGGGCGGCGATGTAATCTTTTACCCGCGCATTATCCCAGACGGGCCACAGATGCTGGCTGAGCGCGATCTCTGCCTTATCGCCATATTTCACCAGCGCTTTATCCAGCGCCTTCCACCAGTTAACGGCGCTGCGGACTTTTGCACCGCGCAGGGTGTACAGGTTGTGCATCGTGGCGTTGAAGAGTTCGGAGCCATCAAACACTTTGAACTGCGGGAACCACATCATCATTTCCGATGGTGCCTCGGTGCCCGGCGCGAGAATAAAGTTCACCTCAACACCATCAATCATTACGCGCTGCTCTGGCTGGCTGATGATATTGGTGGGGGCGATGAGCGTGTTTTTGCTGGTGGCGATAGTTTTACCGATCCCGTTGTCCACGTGGCCCACAGCGCTCGGTTTGACCATCATCGCGTACATATAAAGCGCGCGGCGACTCATCGCGTTACCGGCCAGGAAGTTTTCGCTGGCGGCTTCTTCCATAAACCCTTCCGGCGCGTATATTTTGACTTTGCCGCTCTTAACATCCGTTTCGGACGCTACGCCTTTGACGCCGCCGAAATGGTCGAGATGGCTATGGGAATAAATCACCGCGACAACCGGCTTTTTGGGCCGATGCTGATAATAAAGCTCCAGCCCGGCACGTGCTGACTCGGGAATAACCAGTGGGTCGATGATAATTAATCCGCTATCCCCTTCTATGATGGTCATGTTTGAAACGTCGATACCGCGTATTTGATATACGCGGTCGGTAACCTTAAAGAGACCGTTAATATTATTCAGCTGTGCGTGGCGCCAGAGGGAAGGGTTAACGGTATCGGGCGCTTCGCCTTTTAAAAATGACCAGTTCTCAAGGTTAACAACGGTTTTTCCATTGTCGTTTTTTATGATCAAAGGATTTATGGTGGCGATAAATCCCCGTTTTGCATCTTCGATATCGCGCTTGTCATCGAAGTTGAGCTTCTGATACATCGCCGCGTTATATTCACGGGTGTAGGCAGAGGCGGAGGGGGCGACGCCGGTTGCGCAGGCCTGTGCAGATGCCGCCAGGGTGAGCATGAGGAAAGCAATTTTCTTGAGTTTCATAGCCTGAATCCCTTTGTGTAAAAGACCACGCCGAGAATGAGGCATAACGAAACCGGAAAAGAGAAATTATATCCGCGAGTAGTATGAACTGTGCGGAAAGAAAACGAAAGTTTGGCAATTCATCTCTTGAGTGAATGAATGACGCAGAGCCAGCGTTGATAAGGGGTAAAAGCGCAGAGTTTGTTAAAATGAAAATAATAAGCGTGAGCGCGCTCACTTTATATTATTTATGTCGTAAATAGTAAACTTGTCAGGGCTTACAAAAAGGTACAGACAGAAATATTTCAATCCATCAATTATTATGCTCTGCTGTAATACAGGGCGTAAAATTAGCGATGGCGACGCGCAATTAACGTGAAGCGGTAATCATCGCTTTTAAAACGATTGCGGCTGTATTCAAAAACTCTGCCGTCTTTGAGAAAGCCGCGCGAAATCTTTTCCAGGATCGGTCTGGTGGGATCAATACCCAGTGCGGCGATCGTTTCCTCATCCGGCATGACCGGGACGATCTCCTGCTCGCTGCGATCGATAACCATTTTTTTGATCTGCTCAA
The DNA here is from genome assembly GCF_034107265.1 of Enterobacter sp. 168J2. NCBI lineage: Bacteria > Pseudomonadati > Pseudomonadota > Gammaproteobacteria > Enterobacterales > Enterobacteriaceae > Enterobacter > Enterobacter sp. 168J2. The sequence goes on from NZ_JAWNEB010000001.1 coordinate 157,631, forward strand.
TGTAGTGGTATTTGGAGTTTTCCATCACTTCCCAGGTCAGGTCAGGAAAGAGCGCGAGAGGCATCCATGTCTCTTCCAGCGTCACCGGTTTTTGCTTAATAAAGCGTACGCGTTTGACGTGCCACACTTTCTCGCCCGCTGTCAGCAGCAGCGTCTGCGCCAGCGATTCATCCGCTTTGACAACCTCAAAAATCTGCACGTCGCTGTGGGTTTCAACGTTCCGGTCCGCGAGTTTTTCGTAAAAACTGGTGAGCTGATAAATATCGTAATTGACCCGCTCCTCTTTCACATACGAGCCGCTGCCCTGAATGCTCTCAATAATGTTCTGTTCGGTAAGCAGCTTAAGCGCCTGACGTACCGTGACGCGGCTGACTGCGTAGGCTTCCTGCAGGGCAGACTCTGTGGGTAACGCATCGCCAGCTTTAAGTTCGCCGCGCTGAACTTGCTCGCGCAACGCGTCTGCAATCTGTCGATACATCGGTTTGCTGGTCATGTTATTCCGTTTTTGTATTGTTTTCTTAATACTATTCTCGCTAATTATGCACCGTCATTGAACTTTGTAAATAATACAAATTAAATACAAATATTGCACCGTAAGTGAAAGTGATCACATAAATGTATGGTTTATTCTGGCACACTCGGCGCATACATTTTTTCTTATGGTGAGAATGATGATTAACCTGACGGCGTTAACGCATCCTGATGCGCTGTGCCTCAACGCACATTTCAGTAGCCGTGACGAAGCTATTCACGCGCTGGCCGAGCGGCTGGTCTCGCTTGGCAAAATTACCGACTCGCAGGCTTTCGTTGATGAAGTCTTCGCTCGCGAAAGCCTGGGGCCAACGGCGCTGGGCGAGGGGCTGGCCGTGCCGCACGGTAAAAGCTCCGCGGTGAAAGAGGCGGCCTTTGCGGTGGCAACCTTGCGCGAGCCGCTGCTGTGGGAAGGCGTGGAGGGTCCGGAGCCGGTAGACCTGATTTTTCTGCTGGCAATCCCTCCTGCGGAAGCAGGCAGTACGCATATGCAGCTGCTGACGGCGTTGACCACCCGGCTGGCGGATGATGATTTACGGGCACGCGTGCAGGCAGCGTCCACCCCTCAGGCGCTGCTTGAGGCACTGGATACGAAAGAGGATGCGCAAGTAAGTGCGTTCTCGCAGGATGCCCCGACCGTCGTTTGCGTCACCGCCTGTCCGGCCGGGATCGCCCATACCTATATGGCTGCGGAGTATCTGGAAAAAGCGGGACGCAGGCTTGGCGTCAACGTGGTGGTCGAAAAGCAGGGGGCGAACGGTATTGAGGGGCGCATTACCGCGCAGCAGCTGCGGGAGGCTAAAGCGTGCATTTTTGCCGCAGAAGTGGCGATCAAAGAGAGCGAGCGTTTCCAGGGGATACCCGCTATCTCCGTGCCCGTCGCGGAGCCCCTGCGCCATGCTGAAGCGCTCATTGAGCGCGCGCTGGCGCTGCAGCCTGCATCCGATGCGCGTCCTGCGCATGTCGATACCGAAACGAAAAAGAGCGTTAAAACTGAACTCAAGCAGGCGCTTCTCAGCGGTATCTCTTTTGCGGTGCCGCTGATCGTCGCTGGCGGTACGGTGCTTGCCGTGTCGGTACTGCTGGCGCAAATTCTGGGCCTGCAGCACCTGTTTGACCAGGAAAACTCGTGGCTGTGGATGTACCGCAAGCTTGGCGGCGGCATGCTCGGCATTCTGATGGTGCCTGTTCTGGCGGCCTATACCGCTTATTCGCTGGCGGATAAACCCGCGCTGACGCCGGGCTTTGCGGCCGGTCTTGCTGCGAATATGATCGGCTCCGGTTTTCTGGGCGCTATCGTCGGGGGGCTGATCGCGGGCTACCTGATGCGCTGGGTGAAAAATCACATCCGCCTGAGTAGCCGCTTCAACGGTTTTTTGACCTTTTATCTCTATCCGGTCATCGGCGTGCTGGGCGCGGGCAGTCTGATGCTGTTTGTGATCGGCGAACCGGTGGCCTGGCTCAACAACACGCTCACCGCCTGGCTTAACGGTCTGTCCGGCGCGAATGCGCTGCTCCTCGGGGCGATACTCGGGTTTATGTGCTCATTCGACCTCGGCGGGCCGGTTAATAAAGCCTCTTACGCGTTCTGCCTGGGGGCGATGGCGAACGGCGTTTACGGGCCCTATGCGATCTTTGCCTCCGTCAAAATGGTGTCGGCCTTTACCGTGACGGCGTCAACGATGCTGGCGCCGAAGCTGTTCAAACCATTTGAAATTGAAACCGGTAAATCGACGTGGCTGCTCGGCCTGGCGGGCATTACCGAAGGGGCGATCCCGATGGCGATTGAAGATCCGCTTCGCGTCATTGGCTCATTTGTGCTCGGCTCCATGGTAACAGGCGCGATTGTTGGCGCGATGGGGATCGGGTTATCCACGCCGGGGGCCGGTATTTTCTCTCTCTTTTTACTTCACGATGCAGGGCTGAGCGGTGTGGTTGCGGCGGCGGGCTGGTTTGGCGCGGCGCTGGTGGGGACCGCTATCTCCACGTTTGTTCTGCTGCTCTGGCGACGTCAGGCGGTAAAAAAGGGCAAGTACGTCACTGAAGACGCCATACCGTAAAAACTCACAAAACAGGAAACGAAGATGAAAGCTGTATCTCGCGTTCATATCACGCCGCATATGCACTGGGACCGTGAGTGGTACTTCACCACTGAAGAGTCGCGTATTCTTCTGGTCAATAATATGGAAGAGATCCTGGCCCGCCTGGAGCAGGATGACGAATATAAATATTACGTCCTCGATGGCCAGACGGCGGTGCTGGAGGATTATTTTGCCGTCGTGCCCGAAAACCGGGCACGCGTGAAGGCGCTCGTCGAGCGCGGAAAGCTGATAATCGGCCCATGGTATACCCAGACCGATACCACCCTTGTCAGCGGCGAGTCGATTGTCCGCAACCTGATGTACGGCATCCGGGACTGTATGGCATTCGGCGAGCCGATGAAGATCGGTTATCTGCCGGATTCGTTTGGTATGTCCGGCCAGCTTCCGCATATCTATAACGGATTTGGCATTACCCGCACCATGTTCTGGCGCGGCTGCTCTGAACGGCACGGGACCGATAAAACCGAGTTTCTCTGGCAGAGCCAGGACGGCAGTGAAGTCACGGCACAGGTGCTGCCGCTGGGCTACGCGATTGGTAAGTACTTACCGGAGGACGAAGCCGGGCTGCGCAAACGGCTCGACAGCTATTTCGACGTTCTGGAAAAGGCCTCCGTCACCAAAGAGATTTTGCTGCCCAACGGCCACGATCAGATGCCGCTGCAGCAGAATATTTTCGCGGTGATGGATAAGCTGCGTGAAATCTATCCGCAGCGTCAGTTTGTGATGAGCCGCTTTGAGGAGGTGTTTGACCACATCGAGGCGCGCCGCGATGAGCTGGCAACTCTGAAAGGGGAGTTTATCGACGGGAAATACATGCGCGTGCACCGGACAATCGGCTCCACGCGCATGGATATCAAAATCGCCCATGCGCGTATCGAGAACAAAATTGTCAACATCCTCGAACCGCTGGCGACGCTTGCCTGGACGCTGGGCTTCGATTACCACCACGGCCTGCTGGAGAAGATGTGGAAAGAGATCCTCAAAAACCACGCTCACGACAGCATCGGCTGCTGCTGCAGCGACAAGGTGCATCGCGAGATTGTCTCCCGCTTTGAACTGGCCGAAGACATGGCGGACAACCTGGTGCGTTTCTATATGCGCAAGATTGCCGACAACATGCCGCAAAGCGACGCCGACAAGCTGGTGATGTTCAACCTGATGCCCTGGCCGCGTGAAGAGGTGATGAACACCACGATTCGACTGCGCGCCAGTCAGTTCCGTCTGTTGGATGATAAAGGCAACGAGATCCCGTATTTCATTCGCAGCGCGCGCGAGCTGGACCCTGGCCTCATTGACCGGCAGATTGTCCATTACGGCAATTATGAGCCGTTTATGGAGTTTGATATTCAGCTCAGCCAGATACTGCCATCGATGGGCTACCGTACGCTGTTTATCGAGCCAAACGTGGCCGGGAAGGTTCTCCCTCCGCTGAAAAACACCGAATCCCTGCTTGAAAACGCCTTCTGGCAGATTGATTTGAATAACGATGGTACGCTGCGCCTGCGCGACAAAGAAACCGGGCTGATTTATGACCGGGTGCTGGAAATCGAAGAGAGTTCGGATGATGGCGATGAGTACGACTACTCGCCTTCGCGGGAAGAGTGGAGACTCACTTCAACGCAGGGCGAGCATCACGTCGAGGTGATACACGAAGGCTGGCAGAGCAGGGCGGTGATCCGCCATCGAATTGCTGTACCGGCGAATCTGGCCGAACGCGCGGCGCGCCAGCAAAATGGCTCTCTCAACGTAGAGTTTGACGTCACGCTTAGCCATAACAGCAGGCGTATTGATGTGGCCGTGCGTCTGGATAATCAGGCTGACGACCACCGCGTTCGCGTGCTGATCCCAACGCCGTTTATGACAGAGGACGTGTTAGCGGATACGCAGTTTGGCACGCTCACTCGTCCGGTGAAGGACGCTGCGATGGAAAACTGGCAGGAGGAGGGGTGGAAAGAAGCGCCGGTTCCCGTCTGGAACTTACTCAACTATGCCGTCCTGCAGGAAAAACGCAACGGGCTTGCGCTGTTCACCGAAGGACTACGCGAGTTTGAAGTGGTAGGCGAGGATAAAAAAGCATTTGCTTTGACCCTGCTGCGCGGCGTGGGGTTACTCGGCAAAGAAGATTTGCTGTTGCGCCCCGGCAGACCTTCAGGAATCAAAATGCCCGTCCCTGACTCCCAGGTGCGCGGTTCATTAAGCTGTCGCTTTAGCCTCTTCAGCTTCAGTGGAACGCCGGAAAACGCGGGCGTCGCGCAGCAGGCTAAATCGTGGTTAACGCCGGTGCAGTGCTACAACAAAATTCCCTGGGACGCGATGAAGCTCAATCGCTCGTCGTTTACCACGCCGGAAAGTTACAGCCTGCTGGCACTTTCGCCAACGGGATGCGTGCTCAGTACGCTCAAAAAGGCTGAAGATCGAGACGAGTTCATTCTTCGTCTGTTCAACCCTTCGGAGTCCAGCGCATGTGACGCGACGTTATCCGTGAATCCAACGGTGAAGCGGTGCTGCGAAACGGACATGAATGAACGGGTAATTGACAATCGTGAAGAAGAGGGCATTGTCGGGGCGTTCAGACCGGGACAGTCACGGACCTTTAGCATCCTTCTTGCCTGAAAACCGCTGACGCGATCAAAAGGCCGCAGAGTTTGCGGTCTTTTTTCATTAAATAGTCACGCTTCGGTGTTAACTTCCGGGATAATAAAAGTAAATCAAATGTAATTTCTAAGGATTGCAAAAACAGAATGGAAAAATAAACTGGCCCAGCTACGCTTATTGTTTGTCCCGCTTCGGCAGGGCGTTTTCTCTCGCGTTAAATAAAATCACTTCTGTTTATATTTTTTTCGTCTTCGATAACCAATCGCATCTTTGCATGCACATATCATTAACATGGTTTTTACCATTCTTACCGCGGCTAAACATGATTAACATCAAGACCTGTTTTTGATTTAAATCAAAGTTTAATGCTTGGAAAAAGATGCTGAAAAGCGCTAAATTGTCCCCGATCAAAATGGCCGAAAAGTGGTAATTTTGCTATAAATTGATCGCCGTCGAAAAACGTAAATGTGATTCAATAAAAACCTGTTTATTGTAAGGGTTTTGCAGCGTATTATATTTGCGGGATCAATTTGAGTTTTTTATTAACCTATTTGTAACCTGTCGTCATCGTTTTTATCCTTCTCCAGGGTAATAACGACGACCAGGATGCGAATAATTTGTATTGGGGCATGCGTGTGGATCTCTCTCTGACGGGGTTCACTCTCGGAGTCTTCATGCGATGAGCAAGGAGTCATAATGTTAGACGTAGTCGAACTGTCGCGCTTACAGTTTGCCTTGACCGCGATGTACCACTTCCTGTTTGTGCCACTGACGCTCGGTATGGCGTTCCTGCTGGCAATCATGGAAACGGTTTACGTCCTCTCCGGCAAACAGATTTATAAAGATATGACCAAGTTCTGGGGCAAGTTGTTTGGTATCAACTTTGCGCTGGGCGTGGCAACCGGTTTGACCATGGAGTTCCAGTTCGGGACTAACTGGTCTTACTATTCCCACTATGTAGGGGATATCTTCGGTGCGCCGCTGGCCATTGAAGGTCTGATGGCCTTCTTCCTCGAATCCACCTTTGTAGGTCTGTTCTTCTTCGGCTGGGACCGTCTGGGTAAAGTCCAGCACATGGCCGTAACCTGGCTGGTGGCATTAGGTTCGAACCTGTCCGCGCTGTGGATCCTGGTGGCGAACGGCTGGATGCAGAACCCGATCGCGTCTGACTTCAACTTCGAAACCATGCGTATGGAGATGGTCAGCTTTGCCGAGCTGGTTCTGAACCCGGTCGCTCAGGTTAAATTTGTTCACACCGTCGCATCTGGCTACGTGTGCGGCGCGATGTTCGTGCTGGGTATCAGCTCCTACTACATGCTGCGCGGTCGTGACTTCGCGTTTGCCAAGCGCTCCTTTGCTATCGCAGCAAGCTTCGGTATGGCTGCAATCCTCTCCGTTATCGTTCTGGGTGATGAATCCGGTTACGAAATGGGCGACGTGCAGAAAACCAAACTGGCCGCTATCGAAGCTGAATGGGAAACCCAACCGGCGCCTGCTGCCTTTACGCTGTTCGGTATTCCCGATCAGGACGCGCAGGAAAACCGCTTCGCCATTCAAATTCCTTACGCGCTGGGTATCATCGCAACCCGTTCTGTCGATAAGCAGGTAACGGGTCTGAAAGAGCTGATGGTTCAGCACGAAGAGCGTATCCGTAACGGTATGAAGGCTTACTCGCTGCTGGAACAGCTGCGTGCCGGCTCTACCGACCAGGCCGTTCGCGATCAATTTAACGACGTGAAGAAAGACCTGGGCTACGGTCTGCTGCTGAAGCGTTATACCCCGAACGTTTCTGACGCGACGGAAGCACAGATTCAGATGGCGACCAAAGACTCGATTCCACGCGTTGCGCCACTGTACTTCGCATTCCGTATCATGGTGGGCTGCGGCATCATCATGCTGCTGATCATTGCGGCGTCCTTCTGGTCCGTGATTCGTAACCGCATCGGCGAGAAAAAATGGCTGCTGCGCACCGCGCTGTACGGTATTCCACTGCCGTGGATCGCGATTGAGTCCGGCTGGTTTGTTGCAGAGTACGGCCGTCAGCCATGGGCGATTGGTGAGGTGCTGCCAACGGCGGTCGCGAACTCTTCCCTGACGGCAGGCGACCTGATCTTCTCCATGCTGCTGATCTGTGGTCTGTACACCCTGTTCCTGGTGGCTGAACTGTTCCTGATGTTCAAGTTCGCGCGCCTTGGCCCAAGCAGCCTGAAAACCGGTCGCTATCACTACGAGCAGTCCACTGCGACTACTCAGCCGGCACGCTAAGACAGGAGTCATCAAATGATCGATTATGAAGTATTGCGTTTTATCTGGTGGCTGCTGGTTGGCGTTCTGCTGATCGGTTTCGCCGTCACGGATGGTTTCGACATGGGGGTGGGGATGCTCACCCGTTTCCTAGGCCGTAATGACACCGAGCGTCGAATCATGATTAACTCCATCGCCCCTCACTGGGACGGTAACCAGGTGTGGCTGATCACCGCAGGCGGCGCGCTGTTCGCTGCCTGGCCGATGGTCTACGCGGCTGCGTTCTCCGGCTTCTATGTGGCGATGATTCTGGTGCTGGCCTCTTTATTCTTCCGTCCGGTTGGTTTCGACTACCGTTCCAAGATTGAAGATACCCGCTGGCGCAACATGTGGGACTGGGGCATCTTCATTGGTAGCTTCGTTCCACCGCTGGTGATTGGCGTAGCGTTCGGTAACCTGCTGCAGGGCGTACCGTTCCACCTCGACGAATATATGCGTCTTTACTACACCGGTAACTTCTTCCAGCTGCTGAATCCGTTTGGCCTGCTGGCCGGCGTGGTGAGCGTGGCGATGATCATCACTCAGGGCGCAACTTACCTGCAGATGCGTACTGTCGGTGAACTGCACCTGCGTTCTCGTGCTACTGCACAGGTTGCGGCACTGGTGACCCTGGTCTGCTTCGCTCTGGCAGGCGTGTGGGTGGTGTACGGTATTGATGGTTACGTGGTGACGTCTGCTATCAACCACTCGGCACCGTCTAACCCGCTGACCAAAGAAGTGGCGCGTCAGGCTGGCGCATGGCTGGTGAACTTCAACAATACCCCTGCGCTGTGGGCGATCCCGGCTCTGGGCGTGCTGCTGCCGCTGCTGACCGTGCTGACGTCTCGTCTGGAGAAAGGTGCTCTGGCGTTCGTGTTCTCTTCACTGACGCTGGCGTGCATCATCCTGACGGCGGGTATTGCCATGTTCCCATTCGTCATGCCATCCAGCACCATGCTGAATGCTAGTCTGACCATGTGGGATGCAACCTCCAGCCATATGACGCTGAACTTAATGACTTACGTTGCTTGCGTGTTCGTTCCGATTGTTCTGGCATACACCATCTGGTGTTACTGGAAAATGTTCGGTCGTATCACTAAAGAACATATCGAAAGCAACACCCACTCTATGTACTAAGTAAGGAGCTGAATATGTGGTATTTCGCATGGATTTTAGGGACGCTTCTTGCCTGTGCTTTTGGTGTCATCACTGCCCTGGCGCTTGAGCACGTAGAAGCGACCAAAACGGGTGAAGAAAAACACTGATGAATATTATCGCGAAGCTTTACGCGGTAATGGATAAGCGCCCGTTACGGGCGCTTTCTTTAGTGATGGCATTACTGCTGGCAGGCTGTATCTTCTGGGACCCGTCGCGCTTTGCGGCAAAGACCAGCGAGCTTGAGATCTGGCACGGCTTCCTCATCATGTGGGCGGTTTGTGCTGGGGTGATCCACGGCGTGGGCTTTCGTCCGAGAGCGGTCCACTGGCAGGGTATCTTCTGCCCGCTCATTGCCGACCTGGTTCTCCTCGCAGGTCTGATTTTCTTCTTCTTCTGAATAAGAAATGTCCGTTAACGTTATGGGCTTACCCGAGCCCATAAAAATTTACTCTCCGTTTACTTTCTCCCATTCCAAACCATCTTTCCCGCGCGTATAGTAGCGAAGTTTGAAAGCTCCAACTTTTATTGCATTACCGGGATGTAAAGTGAATACAACGCTGTTTCGATGGCCGGTTCGTGTCTATTACGAAGATACCGATGCCGGTGGTGTGGTTTACCACGCCAGCTACGTTGCTTTTTATGAACGGGCACGCACAGAGATGCTGCGCCATCATCACTTTAGTCAACAGGTGCTGTTGGCTGAGCGAGTTGCCTTCGTGGTACGCAAGATGACGCTTGAGTATTTTGCGCCTGCCAGACTCGACGATATGCTCGAAGTCCAAACTGAAATTACATCAATGCGCGGGACCTCACTGGTATTCACGCAGCGGATAGTCAACGCAGAGAACACCGTACTGAACTCAGCTGAAGTACTGATTGTTTGTGTTGATCCAACCATAATGAAGCCTCGTGCGCTTCCTAAGTCTATTGTCGCGGAGTTTAAGCAGTGACTGACATGAATATCCTTGATTTGTTCCTGAAGGCAAGCCTTCTGGTTAAACTTATCATGTTGATTTTGATTGGTTTTTCAATCGCATCCTGGGCCATCATTATCCAGAGAACGCGTATCCTCAATGCTGCTGGCCGTGAAGCGGAAGCGTTTGAAGATAAGTTCTGGTCGGGTATTGAGCTTTCTCGTCTGTATCAGGAGAGCCAGGGACGTCGTGAAAACCTGACCGGCTCCGAGCAAATCTTCTATAGCGGATTCAAAGAGTTTGCTCGCCTGCATCGGGCAAACAATCATGCGCCGGAAGCGGTTGTGGAAGGGGCCTCGCGTGCGATGCGTATCTCCATGAACCGTGAACTGGAAAACCTTGAAACGCACATTCCTTTCCTCGGTACCGTCGGCTCCATCAGCCCGTATATCGGTCTGTTTGGTACCGTGTGGGGGATCATGCACGCCTTTATCGCGCTGGGCGCGGTGAAGCAGGCGACGTTGCAGATGGTTGCACCGGGTATCGCTGAAGCACTGATTGCGACCGCTATCGGTCTGTTTGCGGCAATCCCGGCGGTAATGGCTTACAACCGTCTGAACCAGCGCGTGAACAAACTGGAACTGAACTACGACAACTTTATGGAAGAGTTCACCGCGATTCTGCACCGTCAGGCGTTTACCAGCACCGAGAGCAACAAGGGGTAAACCATGGCCAGATCGCGTGGACGAGGTCGTCGCGAGCTCAAGTCCGAAATCAATATCGTTCCACTGCTGGACGTCCTGCTGGTACTGCTGCTGATCTTCATGGCGACAGCGCCGATCATCACCCAGAGCGTGGAAGTCGATCTGCCGGATGCGACAGAATCACAGGCGGTGAGCACCAATGACGATCCTCCGGTCATCATTGAAGTTTCCGGCGTAGGGCAGTACAGCGTGGTGGTAGAAAAAGATCGTATGGATCAGCTTCCACCCGAGCAGGTGATTGCTGAGGCGCAGCGTCGCCTGGAATCAAATCCGAAAACGGTCTTCTTGATCGGTGGCGCGAAAGACGTACCTTACGATGAAATTATTAAAGCGCTGAACTTGCTACATAGTGCGGGTGTTAAGTCAGTTGGCTTAATGACTCAACCTATTTGATCATCCGCGTAGTTTTTGGGAACCGATAGTGTCAAAGGCAACCGAACAGAACGACAAGCTTAAGCGAGCGATAATCGTCTCCGCAGTGCTGCACGTGATTCTTTTTGCAGCGCTGATCTGGAGTTCGTTCGACGAGCATATTGATGCATCAGCAGGCGGCGGTGGGGGATCTTCCATTGACGCCGTAATGGTGGATCCCGGTGCGGTAGTGCAAAACTATAATCGCGAACAACAGCAGAAGGCGAGTGCCAAACGGGCTGAAGAGCAGCGTGAAAAACAGGCGCAACAGCAGGCGGAAGAGCTGCGTGAAAAGCAGGCCGCCGAGCAGGAGCGTTTGAAGCAGCTTGAGAAAGAACGTTTGCAGGCGCAGGAAGCCGCGAAAGCGCAGGCGGAACAGCAGAAGCAAGCCGAAGAGGCCGCGAAGAAAGCGCAGGAACAGCAAAAGCAGGCGGAAGCGGCGGCAGCAAAAGCCGCAGCGGATGCCAAAGCGCAGGCTGATGCCCAGGCGAAATTAGCGGCAGAAGCGGCGAAGAAAGCGGCTGCCGATGCCCAGAAGAAAGCTGAGGCGGAAGCCGCGAAGAAAGCCGCTGCGGATGCTCAGAAGAAAGCCGAAGCGGAAGCCGCGAAGAAAGCCGCTGCTGACGCTCAGAAGAAAGCTGAAGCCGAAGCCGCGAAGAAAGCCGCTCAGGAAGCAGAGAAGAAAGCGGCTGCCGAGGCTGCGAAGAAAGCCGCTGCGGCTGAGAAGGCTGCTGCAGAAAAAGCTGCCGCCGCTGAAAAAGCCGCTGCTGATAAAAAAGCTGCAGCCGAGAAGGCTGCTGCCGATAAGAAAGCTGCTGCTGAAAAAGCGGCTGCCAAAAAGGCTGCTGCCGCTGAAAAAGCCGCTGCCGCCGCAGGGGTTGACGATCTGCTGGGCGACTTAAGCTCCGGTAAGAATGCACCGAAAACGGGCGGTGGTGCGAAAGGAAACAACGCAGCGCCGACCGGAAGTGGTAACACTAAGAGTAACGGTGCGACAGGGGCTGAAATCAACGGCTATGCCGCGCAGATTAAATCGGCGATTGAAAGCCGGTTCTATGATGCGTCTTCCTATGCCGGTAAAACGTGTACGCTGCGTATAAAACTGGCTCCGGACGGCATGCTGCTTGATATTAAGTCTGAAGGTGGCGACCCGGCTTTATGTACTGCGGCTCTGGCTGCAGCGCGTCAGGCGAAGATGCCTAAACCGCCTTCTCAGGCAGTCTACGAAGTCTTCAAAAATGCGCCGCTGGACTTCAAACCTTAAGTTACATTTTCCCCGTGCAAACGGGGAAAAATAGACCAGGTTTAGTCACAGGGTTCTGGTAGTTTTGTCTATTTGAGTTTGTTAACATTCTGCTAAATTATCGTGGGTAAGGTTACCCGGATAAGGGAGATATGATGAAGCAGGCATTACGTGTAGCATTTAGTTTTTTAATGCTGTGGGCAGCAGTCCTGCACGCAGAAGTACGTATCGAGATCACCCAGGGGGTGGACTCGGCACGTCCAATCGGTGTTGTTCCGTTCCAGTGGGCCGGTCCTGGCGCTGCACCTGAAGATGCCGGCGGCATCGTGGCGGCTGACCTGCGTAACAGCGGTAAATTCAACCCGTTAGATCGTTCTCGTCTGCCTCAGCAGCCGGGCAGCGCGCAGGAAGTACAGCCTGCAGCATGGTCTGCGCTGGGTATTGATGCGGTGGTTGTGGGTCAGGTTACGCCTAACCCGGACGGTTCTTACAACGTGGCCTGGCAGCTGGTTGATACCGGCGGTGCACCGGGTACCGTTCTGGCACAGAACTCTTACAAGGTCACTAAACAGTACCTGCGCTACGCGGCACACGCGGCCAGCGACGCGGTGTTCGAAAAGCTGACCGGCATTAAAGGTGCGTTCCGTACCCGTATTGCTTATGTGGTGCAGACCAACGGTGGTCAGTTCCCGTACGAGCTGCGCGTCTCTGACTACGACGGTTACAACCAGTTCCTGGTGAAACGCTCTTCACAGCCGCTGATGTCTCCAGCCTGGTCTCCGGACGGGTCTAAACTGGCCTACGTGACCTTCGAGAGCGGTCGTTCTGCGCTGGTTATCCAGACGCTGGCTAACGGTGCGGTGCGTCAGGTAGCGTCGTTCCCACGTCACAACGGTGCGCCTTCCTTCTCTCCAGATGGGTCTAAACTGGCGTTTGCGCTGTCTAAAACCGGTAGCCTGAACCTGTACGTGATGGACATTGGCTCCGGCCAGATCCGTCAGGTGACCGACGGTCGCAGCAACAACACTGAACCATCATGGTTCCCGGACAGCCAAAACCTGGCGTTTACCTCTGACCAGGCCGGCCGTCCACAAATCTATAAAGTGAACATCAACGGCGGTGCTCCGCAGCGTATTACCTGGGAAGGTTCGCAGAACCAGAACGCAGACGTGAGCAGCGACGGTAAATTCATGGTAATGGTCAGCTCCAACGGTGGGCAGCAGCACATTGCCAAACAAGATCTGGTAGCGGGTGGCGTCCAAGTTCTGTCGTCAACGTTCCTGGATGAAACGCCAAGTCTGGCACCTAACGGCACTATGGTAATCTACAGCTCTTCTCAGGGGATGGGATCTGTGCTGAATCTGGTTTCTACAGATGGGCGTTTCAAAGCGCGTATTCCGGCCACTGATGGACAGGTAAAATCACCTGCCTGGTCGCCGTATCTGTAAATAATAATTAATTGATTACTAAAGGAATCATAGAAATGCAACTGAACAAAGTGCTGAAGGGGCTGATGATCGCTCTGCCTGTAATGGCAATCGCAGCGTGTTCTTCTAACAAGAACGCCAGCAATGACCAGAGCGGCGAAGGCATGATGGGTGCCGGTACCGGTATGGACGCGAACGGCAATGGCAACATGTCTTCTGAAGAGCAAGCGCGTCTTCAGATGCAGCAGCTGCAGCAGAACAACATCGTTTACTTCGATCTGGATAAATACGACATCCGTTCTGACTTCGCTGCGATGCTGGATGCTCACGCTAACTTCCTGCGTAGCAACCCATCTTACAAAGTCACCGTAGAAGGTCACGCGGACGAACGTGGTACTCCAGAGTACAACATCTCCCTGGGTGAACGTCGTGCTAACGCCGTTAAGATGTACCTGCAGGGTAAAGGCGTTTCTGCTGACCAGATCTCCATCGTTTCTTACGGTAAAGAAAAACCTGCAGTACTGGGTCACGACGAAGCGGCTTACTCCAAAAACCGTCGTGCCGTACTGGTTTACTAAGAGAATTGCATGAGCAGTAACTTCAGACATCATCTGTTGAGTCTGTCGTTACTGGTTGGAATAGCGGCCCCCTGGGCCGCTTTTGCTCAGGCACCAATCAGTAGTGTCGGCTCAGGCTCGGTAGAAGACCGGGTCACTCAGCTCGAGCGTATTTCTAACGCTCACAGTCAGCTTTTAACCCAACTCCAGCAGCAACTTTCCGATAACCAAAACGATATTGACTCTCTCCGCGGCCAGATTCAGGAAAGCCAGTATCAGCTTAACCAGGTTGTGGAACGTCAGAAGCAGATTTTATTGCAGATAGATAGCCTGAGCAGCGGTGGTGCAGCAGCACAGCCAGCGGCAGGCGATCAGAGCGGCGCGGCAACCTCCACACCTGCGCCGTCTGCTGATGCTTCAGCGTCAACAGGGGCGCCTGTACAGAGCGGTGACGCGAATACGGATTACAATGCGGCCATTGCCCTGGTGCAGGATCAATCTCGTCAGGATGACGCGATAGCTGCGTTTCAGAACTTTGTTAAGAAATACCCTGATTCAACCTACCAGCCAAACGCCAATTACTGGCTCGGTCAGTTGAATTACAACAAGGGTAAAAAGGACGATGCGGCGTTTTATTTTGCCTCTGTGGTGAAAAATTACCCGAAATCGCCGAAAGCGCCAGATGCGATGTACAAAGTTGGCGTGATCATGCAGGACAAAGGCGACACGGCGAAAGCCAAAGCGGTTTATCAGCAGGTGGTCGCAAAATTCCCGGGCACCGAAGGTGCTAAGCAGGCGCAAAAACGCCTGAATTCGATGGGATGATTATCGCATGACCAGAAATCGCGTTATTTCTGGTCGTGCAGCATGATTCGTAAGCAGTTAAGTGATCTTCATCGAAATTTTTGTTGCGCTGAATTCTTAAATCAGTAATATATGCCGCCGTTGCCACGGGATATCAAACAACGTGAAAACAGCTTAAAAGTGGGTCGTTAGCTCAGTTGGTAGAGCAGTTGACTTTTAATCAATTGGTCGCAGGTTCGAATCCTGCACGACCCACCACTTAACGCATTACCGGCAGTACAGAGTGGGTGATTAGCTCAGTTGGTAGAGCATCTCCTTTACACGGAGGGGGTCGGCGGTTCGAGCCCGTCATCACCCACCACTCGGGTCGTTAGCTCAGTTGGTAGAGCAGTTGACTTTTAATCAATTGGTCGCAGGTTCGAATCCTGCACGACCCACCAATGTTAAAAAGCGCCCTAAAGGCGCTTTTTTGCTATCTGCCGTACAACAAATGCTCCTCCCATCTATTCCCGGTGACTTTTCACTTCAGATTCGCTATCTTGTTTAGTATATAAAACACAATTGCCGCGCATTTTGCTTTGTCAGGCAAAAGAAAGGCAATATTGTTAAGCCAGTAAAACGAGAAGCCATAATGAGCGTGATGTTTGATCCAGAAGCCGCAATCTATCCTTTTCCGCCAAAGCCTGTGCCATTAAGCCAGGATGAAAAACAATTCTACCGCGAGAAGATCAAACTGCTTCTCAAAGAGCGCGATGCGGTGATGGTGGCCCATTACTATACCGACCCGGAAATTCAGCAGCTGGCGGAAGAGACCGGGGGCTGTATTTCTGATTCACTGGAGATGGCCCGCTTCGGTGCAAAACATCCCGCTTCCACGCTGCTGGTTGCAGGCGTGCGTTTTATGGGCGAAACGGCAAAAATTCTCAGCCCGGAAAAAACCATTCTGATGCCGACGCTCAATGCGGAATGTTCGCTCGATCTAGGCTGCCCGATTGACGAATTCACAGCCTTCTGCGATGCCCATCCTGACCGGACCGTGGTGGTTTACGCCAACACCTCCGCGGCGGTAAAAGCGCGCGCAGACTGGGTGGTTACGTCGAGCATCGCCGTTGAGCTGATTGAGCATCTGGACAGCCTGGGTGAGAAAATTATCTGGGCCCCGGACCGCCATCTTGGCAAGTATGTTCAGAAACAGACCGGCGCTGACGTTCTCTGCTGGCAGGGCGCATGCATTGTGCACGACGAATTTAAGACCCAGGCGCTGTCCCGCATGAAAGCGCTTTATCCTGACGCAGCCATTCTTGTTCATCCTGAATCACCGCAGTCGATTGTCGATATGGCCGATGCGGTTGGTTCAACCAGCCAGCTTATCAACGCGGCCAGGACGCTGCCGCACAAGCAGCTCATCGTCGCGACCGATCGCGGTATCTTCTATAAGATGCAGCAGGCCGTACCGGAGAAAGAGCTGCTGGAAGCGCCAACGGCGGGCGAGGGCGCAACGTGCCGCAGCTGCGCGCATTGCCCGTGGATGGCGATGAACGGCCTGAAAGCGATTGCTGAAGGGCTCGAGACAGGCGGTGCGGCGCATGAAATCCATGTCGATGCCGCCCTGCGTGAAGGTGCGTTAATTCCGCTTAACCGCATGCTGGATTTTGCGGCTACACTACGTACTTAATTCAAAGACGCCCTGGGGAAAAGATGGATTTTTTTAGCACGCAGAACATTCTGGTTCATATACCGATTGGTGCAGGTGGCTATGACCTGTCATGGATTGAAGCCATAGGCACGCTGGCGGGTTTGCTGTGCATCTGGCTGGCAAGCCTGGAGAAGATCGGCAACTATGCGTTCGGGCTGATTAACGTCACGCTGTTTGCGATTATCTTCTTCCAGATCCAGCTGTACGCCAGCCTGCTTTTGCAGCTGTTTTTCTTCGCCGCCAATATTTACGGCTGGTACGCCTGGTCCCGGCAGAACAGCCAGCAGGAGGCTGAGCTGCAGATCCGCTGGCTGCCCCTGCCGAAAGCCATCGCCTGGTTCGTTGCCTGCGTGGTTGCCATTGGTTTGATGACCGTCTACATCAACCCGGTGTTTGCGTTTCTGACCCGCGTTGCCGTTTCGGTCATGTCCGCTATGGGCCTCAACGTGACGATGCCGGAGCTTCAGCCGGATGCCTTCCCGTTCTGGGATTCCTGCATGATGGTGCTGTCGATCGCGGCGATGGTCCTGATGACCCGTAAATACGTTGAGAACTGGCTGCTGTGGGTCATCATCAACGTCATCAGCGTGGTGATTTTTGCCCTTCAGGGCGTTTATGCCATGTCGCTGGAATATCTGCTGCTGACCTTCATTGCCCTGAACGGCAGCCGGATGTGGATCAAGAGCGCGCGTGAGCGTGGCTCACACGCGCTATCAAGCTAATGGTGGTGATGATGTGAATGGTCGGGCTGCGCCTCGTTAAGGTGGCAGTCCGGCCCGCTACAGGGCTGATACTCCATCTGGATGGTGGCGTGACCAATCTCATAGTGATGTTCAAGAAAGTGCTGGATGCGTTCGAGCAGCGCATCGTGGTCGTGCGGCGGGATCACCTGGACGTGTAATGTCATAACCGGTTTCTCGCCCACCAGCCAGACGTGTACGTGATGAACGTTACGTACTTCCGGGACAGTACGGCGCAGGTTGCGCTTAAGCTCGTCAATGTTCATGGATGCCGGTGCCCCTTCCAGCAGTTCATTGACGCTCTCCTTCAGCAGTTGCCAGGCGCTGCGCAAGACCAGACACGACACCAGCACGGAGAGAATCGGGTCAACGGGCGTCCAGCCGGTATAGAGGATCACCAGCGCGGCGACAATCGCCCCAACTGAACCGAGCAAATCCCCCAGCACGTGCAGAGCCGCAGCGCGCACGTTGAGGTTCTTTTCCCCGCTGCCGCGATGCAAAATCCAGAACGCCAGAATATTTGCCAGCAGCCCCGCCACGGCAATTACCATCATTGTCGTCCCGGCGATGGGCTGCGGGTGCCTGAAACGCTGTACGGCTTCCCAGACGATAAGAACAGTAATAACCACCAGCGCGATGGCGTTAATAAACGCGGCAAGGGTGGTCAGCCTCAGCCAGCCGAAGGTATGGCGCGCGTTGGGCGGGCGGCGAGCAAACTGCACCGCCAGCAGGGCGAAAAGCAGCGCTGCGGCATCGGTCAGCATATGTCCGGCATCAGCCAGCAGCGCCAGCGAGCCGGAAACCAGGCCGCCAATGACCTCGATAACCATAAAAGTGGCCGTAACGCCAAAGGCCAGCATAAGTCGTTTTGCGTTATCGTTGCCGGGAGAAGAGGGGTGTGAGTGGGTGTGCGCCATGTCTGCTTTCCTGATTCGTTATTATTTTAGTGTAGCGTTTTTAACAGGTTACTCCAAAAAGAAAGGAGAGCCTGGGCTCTCCTTTCGCACTTAACGCATCCAGAATTACTGAGTTGTGCCGTCAGTTTTGGTATTGGCGTCGTTACCCACTTTGTCGTTCGGATCGGGACATTTGCCGTCCTTACACATCGAGTTCTTATGAACCTCATCCGAGCTCATATTGTCATGATTCATGGTGTCAGAAGCACTACCGTTCGGATGCAGCATGGTGCCGCCGGTGTTGGTATTGCCGGTATTGATCTGGCTGTTATCGACATTATTCGGGGCGATATTCTGTTTCGCATCAGGCGCAACCTGGCCTGCCGCTGCTGCCGCATTGGCATCACCGTTGCTGTCTGAAGCACCCGTTTCTGCGGCCAGGACGCTGCCGCTGGCAAGGGTGAGTGTGGCAGTCAGGAAGAGGGTGGTCAGTTTTGTCATTTTCATGATGGTGCTCCTGTTCTTGTCGTTACGCTGGATAACATTCTCCAACAGTGCATCTTTTTAGAGGCGAAAGATTCCGCCTTACGGACTTACGTCAGTAGGGAATCGCGTTTAAGCGTTTAAAAATGGTTGTTACAGTTAAAAAGCTTAGGTTAGATCTCATTTTTCGCTATTTTGTGGCGATTTTTAGGCGAATTCCAGGAATTATCTGCGTGAAGTGTAAAACCGTGTTTACACTTCCTGGTCGACAAGATAGATTGAAAGGATTGCTTTCATTACTAAAGATATGGCAGAGCTGGAAAGAAGATGAATTATCAGAACGACGATTTACGCATTAAAGAGATCAATGAGTTATTACCTCCTGTAGCACTCCTTGAGAAATTCCCCGCCACTGAAAATGCCGCAAACACGGTTTCTCATGCTCGTAAAGCGATCCACAAGATCCTGAAAGGTAATGACGATCGTCTTCTGGTGGTGATTGGCCCGTGCTCCATTCACGATCCTGCCGCCGCGAAAGAGTATGCGGCGCGTCTGCTCACCCTGCGTGAAGAGTTGAAGGACGAGCTGGAAATCGTTATGCGCGTCTATTTTGAAAAACCGCGCACGACCGTGGGCTGGAAAGGGCTGATTAACGATCCGCATATGGATAACAGCTTCCAGATCAACGACGGCCTGCGCATTGCGCGCAAACTGCTGCTGGAGATCAACGACAGCGGCCTGCCTGCTGCCGGCGAGTTCCTGGATATGATTACGCCACAATACCTGGCAGACCTGATGAGCTGGGGCGCGATTGGTGCGCGCACCACTGAATCTCAGGTACACCGCGAGCTGGCTTCCGGTCTCTCTTGCCCGGTGGGCTTCAAAAACGGCACTGACGGCACCATTAAGGTGGCTATCGACGCCATCAACGCCGCGGGTGCGCCGCACTGCTTCCTGTCCGTGACCAAATGGGGTCACTCCGCCATCGTTAACACCAGCGGTAACGGTGATTGCCATATCATTCTGCGCGGCGGCAAAGAGCCAAACTACAGTGCAAAACACGTGGCAGAGGTGAAGGCCGGGCTGGAAAAAGCCGGGCTGCCGCCGCAGGTGATGATCGACTTCAGCCACGCCAACTCCAGCAAGCAGTTCAAAAAGCAGATGGAAGTGGGGACTGACGTCTGTCAGCAGATCGCCAACGGTGAGAAGGCGGTAATTGGGGTGATGATTGAAAGCCATCTGGTTGAAGGTAACCAGAACCTGGAAGGCAGCGAGCCGCTGGTGTATGGCAAAAGCGTTACCGATGCCTGCATTGGCTGGGACGATACCGATGCCATCCTGCGTCAGCTGGCGAATGCGGTAAAAGCGCGCCGCGGCTGAGTCTTAACGCACAAATAAAAAAGCGCGGAAGGCTCCGCGCTTTTTTTTCGTCCGGCGAAAATTACTTCGCTTTACCCTGGTTCGCGACAGCCGCTGCTTTCGCTGCGATTTCGTCCGCGTTACCCAGGTAATAGTGTTTGATTGGCTTGAAGTTTTCGTCGAACTCATACACCAGCGGTACGCCAGTTGGGATGTTCAGTTCGAGGATCTCGTCTTCGCCCATGTTGTCCAGGTATTTCACCAGCGCGCGCAGGGAGTTACCGTGAGCAGCGATGATGACGCGCTCGCCGCTTTTCAGGCGTGGCAGAATGGTTTCGTTCCAGTAAGGCACAACGCGGTCGATGGTCAGCGCCAGGCTCTCGGTGGTTGGCAGCTCAGCGTCGGTCAGTTTCGCGTAGCGCGGGTCGTGGCCCGGATAGCGCTCGTCATCTTTGGTCAGCTCTGGTGGGGTTACCGCGAAGCCGCGACGCCACTGTTTAACCTGCTCGTCACCGTATTTCTCAGCGGTTTCCGCTTTGTTCAGGCCCTGCAGCGCACCGTAGTGACGCTCGTTCAGTTTCCAGGATTTCTCAACCGGCAGCCAGGCCTGATCCAGTTCGTCCAGCACGTTCCACAGGGTGTGGATGGCACGTTTCAGCACAGAGGTGTAAGCAAAATCAAAGCTGAAGCCTTCTTCCTTCAGCAGTTTACCTGCTGCTTTTGCTTCGCTTACGCCTTTCTCGGACAGATCAACGTCGTACCAACCGGTAAAGCGGTTTTCGTTGTTCCACTGGCTTTCGCCGTGACGCACCAGGACCAGCTTAGTAATAGCCATCTCTTACTCCTCAAGCATTTTTAGAATGATAACAATTCTCATTATATTGCTGTGGCCGTGCCAGCAGCAACGCTTAACCCTAACCATAGCGAAAATAGTCTCTGAGTGTAAGATGCTTGTGAATTCAGGGTTATGATTTTGTCTGCGATCGGCGCTATTTTCAGCAAGACGCGCAGAAAAAAGCCCTCCGATGGGAGGGCTGGAAATCATTTTGGAATAAAATGGTATTCCGTCACGCTAATGTACTCTCCACCGGGGCGCAGCACGCAGTCCGGCTGCGGCCATTCAGGATGATTCGGGCTGTCCGGCAGGAACTCGCTCTCTAATGCAAGGCCCTGCCAGTCGCTGTACTCATCGTGTTCGCGTGCCGTCGTGCCGCCGAGGTAGTTGCCCGAGTAGAATTGCAGGGCAGGAGCGGTGGTATACACCGTCATCTGCAGCTTCTCATCGCTGGACCAGACCTGTGCGGCAGGCTGCTTCACATCACCTTTGGCCTGCAGCAGGAACGCGTGGTCGTAGCCTTTCACCTTGCGCTGATCGTCATCGCTCAGGAAATCCTCGGCGATAGCCTTAGCGCTGCGGAAATCAAAGCTGGTCCCGCTCACGTCCTTCAGCCCCTGATATGGAATGCCCGTCTCGTCAACCGGCAGATACGCGTCCGCCAGGATCTGCAGCTTGTGGTTACGTACGTCGCACTGGTTGCCGTCGAGATTGAAGTAGGCATGGTTAGTCAGGTTGACCGGGCACGGCTTGTCGACCGTCGCACGGTATTCAATGGCGATACGGTTGTCGTCCGTCAGCGTAAAGCGCGCGGAGGCGGTAAGGTTCCCCGGGAAGCCCTGATCGCCATCAAGCGAATCCAGCGAGAACAGCACTTCGCCGTCGTTTTGACGAACAATTTTCCAGCGGCGTTTATCAAACCCGTCCGGGCCGCCGTGCAGCTGGTTCTCCCCCTGGCTTGGCAGCAGGGGATACTGCACGCCGTCGAGCTCAAAGCGGCTCTTCGCGATGCGGTTGGCATAGCGCCCGACGGACGCGCCCAGATAGGCAGACTGATTCACGTACTGCTCGGGCGAGGCGCAGCCGAGCAGGGTTTCGCGCACGCTGCCGTCCGGCATCGGTACGCGGGCTGAAAGCAGGGTCGCACCCCAGTCCATAAGCGTAACCACCATCCCCGCGCTGTTGCGCAGGGTTAACAGGCGATACGGCAGACCATCCGGTGCGAGGGTAGGTGTTTCGTTTAGCACTGTCCGGCTCCTTGTGATGCTTTACATACATAGAACGTTTCTTTGATGCCCGTTTTCGCTTCGTACTGCTTCTCTACGGCGTCCTGGACGGCAGGGACCAGCTCTTCAGGCACCAGCGCGACGATGCAGCCACCAAAGCCGCCGCCCGTCATGCGCACGCCGCCTTTGTCGCCAATGACCGCTTTCACAATGTCAACCAGGGTGTCGATCTGCGGCACGGTGATTTCAAAATCATCGCGCATGGAGGCGTGAGATTCCGCCATCAGCTCACCCATGCGCTTCAGGTCGCCTTTCGCCAGCGCGGAGGCGGCTTCAACGGTACGGGCGTTCTCCGTCAGCACGTGGCGCACGCGTCTGGCGACGACAGGATCCAGCTCGTGCGCCACTTTGTTAAATTCATTGAGCGTCACGTCGCGCAGGGCAGGCTGCTGGAAGAAGCGCGCGCCGGTTTCGCACTGTTCGCGGCGGGTGTTGTACTCGCTGCCCACCAGCGTGCGTTTAAAGTTGCTGTTGATGATTACCACGGCCGCGCCTTTTGGCAGCGGAACGGCTTTGGTGCCAAGCGAGCGGCAGTCGATCAGCAGCGCGTGCTCTTTTTTGCCCAGCGCGGAGATCAGCTGGTCCATGATGCCGCAGTTGCAGCCCACGAACTGGTTTTCCGCTTCCTGACCGTTCAGGGCGATTTGCGCCCCGTCCAGCGGCAGATGATACAGCTGCTGAAAGACGGTTCCCACGGCCACTTCGAGCGAGGCCGACGAGCTTAAGCCCGCACCCTGCGGCACGTTGCCGCTGATGACTAAATCCGCACCGCCAAAGTTCTTGTTGCGCTTCTGCAGATGCTTCACCACGCCGCGCACGTAGTTAGACCACTGCTGGCCGTCGTGCGTCACAATCGGGGCGTCGAGGGAAAACTCGTCCGTCTCATTACCGTAATCCGCCGCAATGACGCGGACTTTGCGGTCGTCGCGCTTTGCGCAGCTGATGACCGTCTGGTAATCGATGGCGCACGGCAGCACGAAGCCGTCGTTGTAGTCGGTGTGTTCACCGATCAGGTTGACGCGACCAGGCGCCTGAATAACGTGGGTGGCAGGGTAGCCAAATTTCTCAGCAAACAGGGATTGTGTTTTATCTTTCAGACTCATTTTTAGACTCCTGATTCGCGATAGTGGACGTCGCTGACGGCGCGCAGGCGCTCTGCCGCCTGTTCCGCCGTCAGGTCACGCTGGGTTTCCGCCAGCATTTCATAGCCCACCATAAATTTACGCACCGTCGCAGAGCGCAGCAGCGGCGGATAGAAATGGGCGTGCAGCTGCCAGTGCTGATTCTCCTCACCGTTAAACGGCGCGCCGTGCCAGCCCATGGAGTACGGGAAGGAGCACTGGAACAGGTTGTCGTAACGGCTGGTCAGTTTTTTCAGCGCCAGCGCCAGGTCGTCGCGCTGCACGTCGCTGAGATCGGTAATGCGCTGAACGTGCGCTTTCGGCAGCAGCAGCGTTTCAAACGGCCAGGCGGCCCAGTAAGGCACGACCGCCAGCCAGTGTTCGGTTTCCACTACTGTACGGCTGCCGTCGGCCAGCTCGCGCTGGGTGTAGTCCACCAGCATGGGTGAGCCGTTTTCTGCGAAATAGGCCTTCTGCAGGCGGTCTTCACGCTCGGCTTCGTTGGGCAGGAAGCTGTTCGCCCAGATCTGGCCGTGCGGATGCGGGTTAGAGCAGCCCATCGCCGCGCCTTTGTTTTCGAACACCTGCACCCACGGATAGCTCTGCCCCAGCTCAGCGGTTTGCGCCTGCCAGGTGCTGACCACCTCTTTCAGCGCGTCCACGCTCAGCTCCGGCAGCGTTTTGCTGTGATCGGGCGAGAAGCAGATCACGCGGCTGGTACCGCGCGCGCTTTCGCAGCGCATCAGCGGGTCGTGGCTCGCGGGCGCGTCCGGGGTATCGGTCATCAGGGCGGCAAAATCGTTGGTAAACACGAAGGTGCCTTTGTAGTCCGGGTTTTTATCCCCGGTTACGCGCTTGTTGCCTGGACAGAGGAAGCAGTCCGGGTCGTGCTGTGGCAGCGTCTGTTTTGCAGGCGTCTCCTGCGCCCCCTGCCAGGGGCGCTTGGCGCGATGCGGAGAGACCAAAATCCATTGCCCGCTTAGCGGGTTAAAACGACGATGCGGATGATCGACGGGATTAAACGAAGTCATGACGGATCCTTAGTCCGGATAACCCTGCGGGTGGCGTGACTGCCAGTGCCAGGTATCCTGTGCCATTTCATCAAGCGTGCGGGTGACACGCCAGTTAAGCTCTTTGTCTGCTTTGGTGGCATCGGCCCAGTAAGCAGGCAGGTCGCCATCACGACGCGGAGCGAAGTGGTAGTTCACCGGCTTTCCGCAGGCTTTGCTGAAGGCGTTAACTACGTCCAGCACGCTGCTGCCGACCCCGGCGCCGAGGTTATAAATATGCACGCCCGGTTTGCCAGCCAGCTGCTGCATGGCCGCAACGTGGCCGTCTGCTAAATCCATCACGTGAATATAGTCACGCACGCCGGTACCGTCTTCGGTCGGATAGTCATTACCAAAAATGGCCAGCGACTCGCGACGGCCTACCGCCACCTGGGCGATGTACGGCATCAGGTTGTTCGGGATACCCTGCGGATCTTCACCCATATCGCCAGACGGATGGGCGCCGACCGGGTTGAAGTAGCGCAGTAAGGCGATGCTCCACTCCGGCTGGGCTTTTTGCAGGTCGGTCAGGATCTGCTCCACCATCAGCTTGCTTTTGCCGTACGGGCTTTGCGGCGTACCGGTCGGGAAGCTTTCAACGTAAGGAATTTTTGGCTGATCGCCATAGACGGTGGCGGAGGAGCTAAAGATAAAGTTTTTGACGTTTGCCGCGCGCATGGCGGAGATCAGACGCAGGGTACCGTTGACGTTGTTGTCGTAATACTCAAGCGGTTTCGCAACGGATTCACCTACGGCTTTCAGACCCGCGAAGTGGATCACCGCTTCGATGGCGTGGTCGTGAAGGATCTCGGTCATCAGCGCTTCGTTGCGGATGTCGCCTTCCACGAAGGTCGGCTGTTTACCGCCAAGACGTTCAATCACCGGCAGCACGCTGCGCTTACTATTGCACAGGTTGTCGAGGACGATCACATCGTGACCATTTTGCAGCAGTTGCACACAGGTATGACTTCCGATGTAACCGCTACCACCTGTTACCAGAACTCGCATAATTCGCTCCATTGGGCATATGGTATGTAATAACCATAGCATAACAGAGACGCGAAAAGTGTGACATGGGATAAAATAGTGGAATCGTTTACACTCGTTTTTACACTCGCTTTTTTGATGACTCAGCGCATTCTAGATCAAAGAGATAGTGATGTATTGATGCAAGTTATCTGAAAAGAGGAGGGCAACGCCCTCCGTGGTTAACCAACGTTGCTGAGAAGGTAACGATATCCCTCGCCGTTCGCGACAAACTCCAGGCGGTGGGTGATGCAGGCGGGGGCATCTTCGGCATGGTGTGAAACGAACAGCAGTTGCGTTTCACCTTCGCTAATCAGCACGTCCACAAAGCGTCGGACCAGCTGTCGGTTAAGCGGATCCAGCCCCTGCAGCGGCTCGTCGAGGATCAGAAGCGTAGGATGTTTTACCAGCGCGCGAACGATCAGTGCCAGGCGCTGCTGCCCCCACGACAGGCT
The DNA here is from genome assembly GCF_034107265.1 of Enterobacter sp. 168J2. Lineage (NCBI taxonomy): Bacteria > Pseudomonadati > Pseudomonadota > Gammaproteobacteria > Enterobacterales > Enterobacteriaceae > Enterobacter > Enterobacter sp. 168J2. The sequence goes on from NZ_JAWNEB010000001.1 coordinate 183,366, forward strand.
ATGAAACGGCGCGTCAGCCACCCGGCTATCCATCCCCAGAATATCCAGCCACTGCTGGGCCAGCTTGTGCTGTTTATCCGACACCGCCTGATAAATGCCGATGGAATCAAAATACCCGGATAGGATCACGTTGCGTACCGTGGTACTGACCCGGTAATCCAGATGCAGGCTGCTGCTGACGTAGCCGATGTGCTTTTTGATATCCCAGATGGTTTCGCCGCTGCCGCGACGGCGGCCAAACAGCGTCAGATCGTTGCTGTAGCCCTGCGGGTGATCGCCGACGATCAGGCTCAGCAGCGTGGATTTCCCCGCGCCGTTGGGGCCGACGATCTGCCAGTGTTCGCCAGGATTGACCGTCCAGCTGAGGTGGTTAAGGATCGGACGGTCATCATAGGAGACCACCCCGTCGCGCAAAACGATAAGCGGCTGCCGGGGATCGAGACCGTGGCGTGCTGCCTGCGCGTCGGGCTCCGGCAGCGCAATGCCCGCCAGCTTTTCGCTGTGCGCAAGCTGGGCTATCAGCGCCTGTCGGAGCAGGGCGGATTTTTCCCCGGTTTCGATCAGGCTGCAGTCTGCCAGCACGCCCGCGTTCTGCACGAAATCAGGAATTTCATCAAAGCGGTTCAGCACCAGTACGATCGTATAGCCTTCCTGATTCAGAGAGCCCAGCAGGGCGGCCAGCTGGGCGCGGGAGTGGACATCCAGCCCGTCAAAGGGCTCATCCAGAATCAGCAGCTCCGGCTGGCCCATAAGCGCCTGGCACAGCAGCGTTTTCCGCGTCTCGCCGGTAGAGAGGTATTTAAACCGCCGGTTCAGCAGCGCGGAAATGCCAAATTGTTCGGCCAGATGCTGGCAGCGAGCGGGATCTTTCACCTCATCCTGAATAATTTCCGCCGCCGTGCGGCCGGTATCTTCTTCGCCAGGACTGAGCAAATCGGTGTTATTGCGCTGCCACTCGTCGCTGACCAGCTTCTGCAGCTGTTCAAAGGACAGGCGCGTCAGGCGCGTGAAATCGCTCCGGCATTCGCCTTTGAGAAGGGGAAGCTCTCCCGCCAGCGCGCGGGCCAGCGCGGATTTACCGCTGCCGTTTGTGCCGACAAACGCCCAGCTTTCACCCGCGCGTATTGTCAGATCGGCAATCGTCAGCGTTCGGGTATCGCTAAGACGAAACGTACCTTGCGAAATATGCAATGATGACATGATGTATCCCATTTTTTGCAGCAACAGATGTCAGGGATACGCACTGTCGGTGTGATTGTCAATGCGCTCAGCACAATGTGGCGATAATCACCCGGTCTGCGTTGAAATATGCGGTGACGATAGCACCTTCTTCTAAACCGTCCGCCTCGCTGAGCGGAACCGTTGCGCAGAGCGCCTGTCCGTCTGCCAGGGGCATTAGCACCTCACACTGCTCCTTGCCGCGTTCGATATGGCTGACGGTGCCGCGCAGCTGGTTATCAGCCGCCTTTGCCGCGTTTGGGTCGCGTGTGATATTTACCCAGGGCGCTTTCAGCAACACCAGCACCTCTTTGCCTTCATCCAGATCGAGGCGCTGTGCACTCTGCGCCGTTATTGCCGCTTTCAGACGAGTGACGCCATCGGCAAGCAGGATCTCAACATGCTGCTGTACCTGGAGATTATCGCGCGCCGTCACCGTACCAAACCACTGGTTGCGGGCGCTGGTCTGTAACGAGAAGCGGGAAATGGCGGCCAGCAAGCTGTCCAGCGGAACGTTGTCGTCGTCACTCAATACATCGAACGCTTTTTGCTGAATCTGTCCCAGGAGATCGTAAAGCTGAATCAGGCGCTTGCCGTAACGTGTGACGACAGCACCTCCACCGCCTTTGCCCCCTGTGGCTCTGTCCACCAGCGGTTGTTCGCTCAGGGTGTTCATTTCATTGATGGCATCCCAGGCGCTTTTATAGCTAATCCCGGCGTTCTTAGCGCCCTGGCTAATTGAGCCGGTGTGTTCTATCTGTTTAAGCAGGGCAATACGTCGTGGATCGGCGAAAAGCTTTTGCTGAAGTCGGAGAGTAAGAAGAATTTCGGCCTGCATAACAGTGTCCTGGCAAAAAGAATATTGTGACCCAAATGGTGCAGGGCGCAAAGGGCACCGCACAAAAGGGGATGTTTTTCTTACTTTTCGGGGTAGAATAGCCCATTCACAAAATCTGGAGAAAACCATGTTAGAGTTGTTGAAAAGTCTGGTATTCGCCGTGATCATGGTACCAGTAGTGATGGCCATCATCCTCGGTGCCATCTACGGCCTGGGTGAAGTGTTCAACGTCTTTTCGAATATCGGTCACAGAGACCGTGCGAAAAAGCAGCATTAATTTCCCACAAAACGCCCGGCTTGCCCGGGCGTTTTGCTCTCAAGCTTTTCTTACTTTCGCCGATATTATTTAACGCATCACACCGATTTACCCCTTGAGCGGTACGAATTACCGCTGGGATCTCCCTGACGATACCGTTATATTAATATGTATATAACGCTACTCACAGGAGTTACAGATGGCACGTTCATGGGTACGCCTTTTCGCAGGGGCAACGCTGACGCTTTCACTCACCGGACACGCGCTGGCGGACGAAGGTAAAATCACGGTCTTTGCGGCGGCGTCGTTGACCAACGCGCTGCAGGATATTGCGGCGGTGTATAAAAAAGAGAAAAACGTCGAGGTGGTCCCCTCTTTTGCCTCTTCCTCTACGCTGGCGCGTCAGATAGAAGCGGGCGCTCCGGCAGATCTGTTTATCTCTGCTGACCAGAAGTGGATGGACTACGCGGTGGAGAAGAAATCGATTGATGCGGCGACCCGCGAAACGCTGCTGGGCAACAGCCTTGTTGTGGTTGCACCGAAGGCCAGCGCGCAGGGTGAATTCACCATCAACAAAGAGACAAACTGGACTCGTCTGCTGAACGGTGGCCGTCTGGCGGTGGGTGACCCGGAACACGTTCCAGCCGGGATTTACGCCAAAGAAGCGCTGCAAAAGCTGGGCGCATGGGAGACCCTGTCACCAAAACTGGCCCCGGCGGAAGACGTGCGCGGCGCGCTGGCGCTGGTGGAACGTAACGAAGCTCCGCTGGGCATTGTGTATGGCTCCGATGCCGTTGCCAGCAAGGGCGTAAAAGTGGTTGGCACCTTCCCGGAAGACTCACACAAGAAAGTGGAATATCCTGTGGCGATTGTTGATGGACATAAAAATGCGACCGTAACGGCCTTCCGCGATTATCTGAAGGGGCCGGAGGCGTCCGCAATCTTTAAACGTTATGGATTTACGACTCACTGATGATACTGACCGATCCTGAATGGCAGGCTGTTCTGCTGAGCCTTAAAGTCTCCTCCCTTGCGGTTGCGCTGAGTTTGCCCTTTGGGATCTTTTTTGCCTGGCTACTGGTTCGCTGTCGGTTTCCCGGCAAAGCCCTGCTCGACAGCGTCCTTCATCTTCCTCTCGTTTTGCCGCCCGTGGTGGTCGGTTATCTGCTGCTGATTTCGATGGGGCGACGCGGCTTTATCGGCGAAAAGCTCTACGACTGGTTCGGAATCACCTTTGCCTTTAGCTGGCGCGGTGCGGTACTGGCGGCGGCGGTGATGTCATTCCCGCTGATGGTCAGAGCGATCCGCCTCGCGCTGGAAGGCGTGGATATAAAGCTCGAACAGGCGGCCCGCACGCTCGGCGCCGGGCGCTGGCGCGTCTTTTTCACCATCACGCTCCCCCTGACGTTACCCGGTATTATTGTCGGCACGGTGCTGGCGTTCGCCCGCTCGCTGGGCGAGTTTGGTGCGACCATCACGTTTGTGTCGAACATTCCCGGCGAGACGCGGACCATTCCGTCGGCCATGTATACCCTGATCCAGACGCCGGGGGGAGAGAGTGCCGCAGCGCGGCTGTGCATCATCTCCATCGTATTAGCCCTGGTTTCGCTGCTGGTTTCTGAATGGCTGGCGCGTCTGAGCCGCGAGCGGATGGGGAAATAACGATGCTGGAACTGAATTTCACCCAGACGCTGGGAAACCACACCCTGACGCTTAACGAGACGCTGCCTGCAAGCGGCATCACCGCCGTCTTCGGCGTGTCGGGCGCGGGAAAAACGTCTCTGATTAACGCCATCAGCGGCCTGACGCGCCCGCAGTCAGGCCGTATTGTCCTGAATAACCGCGTCCTGAATGACGTGGAGAACAAGGTTTACCTCTCGCCGGATAAACGCCGCATCGGCTATGTTTTCCAGGACGCGCGCTTGTTCCCGCACTACAGCGTGCGTGGCAACCTGCGCTACGGCATGGCGAAAAGCATGGCCGGACAGTTTGATAAGCTGGTGACGCTTTTAGGCATTGAACCCTTGCTCGACAGGCTGCCGTCCTCGCTCTCCGGCGGGGAGAAACAGCGCGTGGCCATTGGCCGCGCGTTGCTTACCGCCCCCGAACTGCTGCTGCTCGACGAGCCGCTGGCCTCGCTGGATATACCGCGCAAGCGCGAACTTCTGCCTTACCTGCAGCGTCTGACCCGCGAAATTAATATTCCGATGCTTTACGTCAGCCATTCACTGGATGAGATCCTCCATCTGGCCGATAAGGTGCTGGTGCTGGAAGAGGGCAGCGTGAAGGCCTTCGGCAATCTGGAAGAGGTGTGGGGCAGCAGCGTGATGCACCCCTGGTTACCCAGAGAGCAGCAGAGCAGCATCCTGAAGGTCAGCGTTCTGGAGCATCATCCGCACTACGCGATGACCGCCCTGGCGCTGGGCGACCAGCATCTTTGGGTCAATAAGATCGATAAACCGTTACAGTCCGCGCTGCGTATTCGCATTCAGGCATCGGACGTCTCGCTGGTGCTGCAGCCGCCGCTGCAAACCAGTATTCGAAATATTCTGCGCGCCAAAGTGGCGGAGTGTTTTGATGATAACGGGCAGGTGGAAGTGAAGCTCGACGTGGGCAGCAGGACGCTCTGGGCGCGCATCAGCCCGTGGGCCAGGGATGAGTTAGCAATCAAGCCCGGCCTGTGGCTTTACGCGCAAATCAAGAGCGTCTCGATTACCGCCTGATTACAGCAGGTGGGTATAGATGTACTGCGCGATGCTGTCGGTGGTGTTGTCGCCAATCACCACGTTAGCGCGCGCTTTTACCGCGTCGTCGGCATTGCCCATCGCCACGCCCGTACCGGCGGCTTCCAGCATGCTAATGTCGTTGTAGTTGTCGCCGAAGGCAATCACGTCCTGCATAGACCAGCCTTTTGATTCCACGTACTGCGTCAGGCGCTTGCCTTTGCTGTTACCCTTGCGGGCAATATCCACCTGATCGTGCCAGGACCATTCGCACTCCAGCCCCAGCGTGTCCTCGACGTGTTTCGCGAAGGTATTCAGCTTGTTGGTGTCTTCATCCGTCAGGGCGAATTTCCAGATAGCTTCAACATCCCGGGCCGCCTGGCGCAGGGAGGAAACCTTGGTAAAGACCGGACGCTGCGCTTCAGGCAGGGACAATGCCCAGTTGCTGGTGCGCACCACGTGGCCGGTTGGGCGCTCGTACACCATCGCGTTATCCACGTACATCAGGCCGTGAACGTTATGCTCATCCAGCAGATCGATCAGCTGCAGCGCCTGGGGAACCGGCAGTGGGTCGGAGGCTAAAACCTTTTTTGCCTGATAATCATACAAATAAGTGCCATTACAACAAATTGCAGGTGTATCTAGCGCCAGTGCCTGATAAAAAGGGTGAATGGCAACGTGATGTCGACCCGTTACGATAAGGAGTTGATATCCCACTTCCTGCGCACGTTTAAGCGCTTCAAGGGAAGAGGGGAGCAGGGTTTTCTGAGGGGTAAGTAATGTTCCGTCTAAATCCAGTGCAATCACGCGCGAGGTCATTTGTTCTTCCGGGTTAATGTTGAATTTTAGGTCTCAGGGGATGTTACACCGAGAGTAAATCGCTGCAAAATTCCTGGCTAAAATTCAGCATTCACCGTTAAAAATAATCACTTTCACGTGCAGTGAGGAAAGGAGTATTCATGAAACAAACCGTTTATACCGCCAGTCCTGAAAGTCAGCAGATCCACGTCTGGCGCTTGAATGCAGAAGGTTCGCTCACGCTGGTTCAGGTTGTTGATGTGCCGGGCCAGGTGCAGCCGATGGTCGTCAGCCCGGATAAACGTTTCTTGTACGTGGGCGTGCGCCCGGAGTTTCGCGTGCTGGCCTACCGCATCTCTCCTGACGACGGCGCGCTGACCTACACTGCTGAAGCGCCACTGCCGGGCAGCCCAACCCACATCTCGACCGATCGTAAAGGCAACTTTGTCTTCAGCGGCTCATACAACGCAGGCTGCGTTAGCGTTACGCGTCTGGAAAATGGCCTTCCGGTTGATACCGTGGATGTCGTGGAAGGGCTTGAAGGCTGCCACTCGGCGAATATCTCTCCGGACAACCGCACGCTGTGGGTGCCTGCGCTTAAGCAGGATCGTATCTGCCTGTTTACCCTGAGCGACGATGGTCACCTGGTGGCGCAGAATCCTGCTGAAGTCACCACCGTTGAGGGCGCAGGTCCTCGCCATATGGTCTTCCATCCGAACCAGCAATATGCCTACGTCGTTAATGAACTGAACAGCTCTGTGGACGTATGGGAGCTGAAAGATCCTAACGGCCAGATTGAGTGCGTGCAGACGCTGGATATGATGCCGTCTGACTTCTCCGACACCCGCTGGGCGGCGGATATTCACATCACGCCGGATGGCCGCCATCTGTACGCCTGCGATCGTACCTCCAGCCTGATTACCGTCTTCAGCGTCTCCGAAGATGGCAGCGTGCTGGCGATTGAAGGCTTCCAGCCAACGGAAACCCAGCCGCGCGGCTTTAATATCGATCGCAGCGGTAAATACCTGATTGCGGCGGGGCAGAAATCCCACCACATCGCGCTATATGAAATCAAAGGCGAGCAGGGGCTGCTGGAAGAGAAAGGACGCTATGCGGTCGGCCAGGGACCAATGTGGGTGGTCGTTAACGCTCACTAAGCGGCTTAAAACAAAAAACCTCGCGAATGCGAGGTTTTTTTATGCCCGGTGGTTGCCGGGTGAGCACATCAAAACGTAACCAACACGTCCATCATAATATTGGCTTGAGGTGATGTAAATTCATCATCAACGAAGAAAAAAGATTATGAGACGATGTGAGATATAAATATTTAATATAATCAGTTGGTTATTTGTGTTCTCTTTATAAATTCCTAAACTCCCTTTAACTGTTTTTATGTACAGTAATGGTCTGATATCATTCTGTCCGTTGGTTTGATGTGTTGCAGTTCCGCAATTCAGGATCCCTTTTAAGTCCTGGCTGTCGGGTGGTGCCGGCGGTGCCTAAACTGCGGAGCACATCAAAACATAACCAACACACCTCTGGTGACAGGCAGCGGAAAGGTAAATCAGAGGAGAAGTGCTCTATACCAAAGGAGTGGCGTATGAGCGGTGTGGAATGGGCAATTCTGTTCCTGCAACTCATGGTTGCGATTATGCAACTATTGGATGCGTATCTTAAGTTTGGTGCCTGACGTATCCAGTCGCAGTAAAAAGGGGGATTAACATCCCCCTTTTACTCTTATATTACTGCTTCGGCTCAGCAACCACGTTGCTGCCCAGACCGCGGTTGTTGTATTCCCACATGCGGTTGAAGTTCGCGTCGTTCAGGTTGCGCTGCACGTTCCCTTTATCGTCCACCGCACCGGTATTGCCGGAGAACGGACGTTTGGAGATAGCCGCATCAGCCCACGGCTTCGCCACGTTAAAGCCTTCGTTGATCACGCTGTCGCGGATAACGACCTGGCCGTTGGTAGCGGAGTCCACGTCCAGGGAGCGGCCCAGCTGCGCCACGCCGTCACCGGCCGCATTAAAGCGGCTGTTCACGGCCAGGAAGCCGTAGAACAGGTTAGACTGGGTTGCCGGAGCAAACACATAGCCTTCCTGCTGGGTACGGGAATTCACCACGCGGAAATCGGTGTTATCAAACACCACCGCGCCGCGACCGGACACCAGATCCACGTCACCTTCAACGTAGCTGTTGGTCACCAGCGTACGGGTCAGACGGTTGTTCTGCAGCGTGTTCTGTACGCCGCTGTTGGTCACGAAGAAGGTGTTCTGACGGCCCAGAATGTTGACGTTGTTAATCTGCACCTTATCGCCGTCGCTACGCAGCGCAACGGCCTGGTGGTTACCGGCATCCACGCTGTCACCCAGGGTATTCTGAATGGTCAGGTTCTGTAGCTGCAGGCCATTATTCTGCGACCAGAATACCGCCGAGCACATCATGCCAACGGTGGCGGAACGCTTGCTCTGGCAGTTATCAAACATATACCACGCCGGTTTGCCCGGCATATATTTGCCGGCCGGGTTCACCAGGTGACGCCAGGCGGTGCTGTCGATTTCGGAATCAATCGCCAGGCCAATTTTTACGTCGATGGCTTTTTCACCCAGACCGTAAATCGTAATGCTGCCAGGTGCCGCCGGAACATACACGGTGCCTTCGTATTCACCCGGCAGGATCGCGATGTACTGACGAGACGCGCTGTGCTTAGCGATCGCCGCGTCAACCGCTGCCTGGATAGAGGTGTGCGTTACGCCCTGCGCGCCAGCCGGGCCAACAACGAAGTCAGGCTGCTTAGGCAGGTTAATCGAAGACGGTGTCCACGGCGCGGCGTTAGGATCCATCGCCGAGAAGTAATGGGCACGGTCAAAGTTCTTCGCTTCATCCGCGGACAAAATCGGGCGGGAGGCGGTACCGGGCGCAACCTGCTCAGAAGGACGCTGATCCGGTGGTGTTGAACTGCATGCGGATAATGTCACGCCAAAGGCGAGCGCTAACGCCAGACGGGAAATCCTGGAAATGTTCAAGGTGAAGCTCCTGGGTATGCAAGTCTTTACGGGATAGACGAAATAGCCTGCTTTTTTATACTAAGTTGAGCGAAACGGGAAGATAAAAAGGGTAAAAGTTGCATTTTTTGCCCGGAGGTGACGGGAAAGTCATCACAAATAAATAACATTTTCCCTCAGGGCGGTTGACAGCAGACGATGGATGCAAATAAATGTCTATACAACCCATGACAACTGGAATGCCCATGCAGCTTCATCCTGACGATGTTATCTGGCGAAATGCGCGCCTGGCAACAATGGTTCCCGATTCATCCTCGCCTTATGGCCTGAAAGAGCAGCACGCGCTGGTCGTGCGCGGCCAAACTATCCTTGCCGTGCTCCCTGAACCTGACCTTCCTTCCGGACACCGTCACGTCATCGATCTTGAAGGACGTCTGGTCACGCCAGGCCTGATTGACTGCCATACCCATCTGGTTTTCGGTGGCGACCGCGCGGCGGAGTGGGAGCAGCGTCTGAACGGCGTCTCTTACCAGACCATCAGCGCTCAGGGAGGCGGGATTAACGCCACCGTGACGGCGACGCGCAGCAGCTCACCCGAAACCCTGCTTAAGCTGGCGCAGCAGCGGCTCCAGCGTCTGATGAATGAAGGTGTAACGACCGTTGAAATCAAATCGGGATACGGTCTAAACCTTGATACCGAAGAGAAGATGCTGCAGGTTGCCCGCCAACTGAGCCTCGATAATCCGATCGACATCAGCCCAACGCTGCTGGCTGCCCATGCGGTACCGGCAGAATATCGACAGGATCCGGATGCGTACCTCGCGCTGGTCTGTGAGCAGATCCTGCCCGCGCTGTGGCAAAAAGAGCTCTATGAAGCAGTAGACGTGTTTTGTGAAAACGTCGGCTTTACCCCGTCGCAAACCGAGCGCCTCTTCCAGGCCGCTGCCGCGCTCGGTATCCCGGTGAAAGGGCATGTTGAACAGCTGTCGAATCAGGGCGGCGCGGCGCTGGTCAGCCAGTATAACGGGCTGTCGGCCGATCATATCGAATATCTCGACGACGCGGGCGTTCAGGCGATGGCGGAAAGCGGCACGGTTGCCGTCCTGCTGCCCGGGGCGTTCTATTTTCTGCAGGAGCGCCAGCGTCCGCCGGTTGAACAGCTCAGAAAACAGGGGATACCGATGGCCGTCGCCACCGACTATAACCCCGGCACCAGCCCGTTTGCCAGCCTGCACCTGGCGATGAACATGGCCTGCGTCCAGTTTGGCCTCACCCCTGAAGAGGCCTGGGCTGGCGTCACGCGGCATGCGGCTCAGGCGCTGGGCCGTGGCGCAACCCACGGGCAGCTGCGGGCGGGGTTTGTTGCCGATTTTATCGTCTGGCATGCTCGTCATCCCGTGGAGATGGTCTACGAGCCGGGGCGCAACCCGCTTTATCAACGCGTTTTCCGTGGGGAGGCAGCATGAGCTTATGGCGGCCCGTAGCCGAAACGGTCTGGCAGGGGCGCGACGACAGCGCCGAGGCCACCAATGCAACGCGTATTTTCCAGACGATACAACAGCAGGGGCAGTTCACGCCGCTTTCATCCGGCATCGCGCTGGTAGGATTTGAATGCGATGCAGGGGTTAAACGCAATCAGGGCAGGCCCGGCGCCGCGCAGGCCCCTGATATTCTGCGCAAAGCGCTGGCGAATATGGCAAGCCATCAGGGACACGAGCGGCTGGCGGATATGGGCTCGGTGTACGTTGAAGGCGATGAGCTTGAATCCGCGCAGCGGGCGTTAAGCGATGCCGTCACGGCTTGCCAGCAGTCCGGGATGCGCACGCTGGTGTTTGGCGGCGGGCACGAAACCGCCTGGGCGCACGGCCGGGGTGTTCTGGATGCGTTCCCCGGCGAGCGCGTGGCGGTGATAAACCTGGACGCGCATCTTGACCTGCGCAAGGCCGACCGGGCGACGTCCGGCACTCCGTTTCGTCAGCTGGCTAACTACTGCGATGAACGCGGGCGCGAGTTTCGCTACGCCTGCTTTGGCGTCAGCCGCGCGGCGAACACTCAGGCGTTGTGGGATGAGGCCGAACGCCTGAACGCTACGCTGGTGGAGGATATCCATTTCAGGCGCGAGGCATTATCGGCGCTGGAAAAGGTGCTGGCGCGGGCCGATCGCGTCTATCTGACGATCGATCTGGACGTCCTGCCCGCGGGCGAAATGCCTGCCGTTTCCGCCCCTGCGGCATTAGGGGTTCCGGCGCTGGATCTGCTGCCGGTTATCGAACAAATCTGCCGCAGCGGTAAGCTGCAGGCCGCCGATCTTGTAGAGTTTAACCCGCAGTACGATCGGGACGGACAGGGCGCAAAGCTCGCCGCCCGTCTGGCCTGGCAAATTGCTCACTGGTGGGCATAACACTATTTAAGGAGTCATGATGTTTTCACGCTCGCCCCTGCCGCAACCGAGCCCTCCCGCGCCTTTTTATGAAAAGGTGAAGCAGGCGATCAGCGAAAAGATTGCTACTGGCGTCTGGCGCCCGCACGATCGCATTCCGTCGGAGGCTGAGCTGGTGGCGCAGTTCGGTTTTAGCCGGATGACCGTCAACCGGGCGCTGCGCGAGCTCACCGACGAAGGGCTTCTGGTGCGCCTGCAGGGGGTTGGGACCTTCGTGGCGGAGCCCAAAGGACAGTCGGCGCTGTTTGAAATCCGCAGCATCGCGGACGAAATTGCCGCGCGTAACCATCAGCACCGCTGCGAAGTGCTGGTGCTGGAAGAGACTCAGGCCAGCGCCGAGCAGGCCGTTGAGCTGAACGTCAAAGAGGGCAGCCGCATCTTCCACTCTGTGATGGTGCATTTTGAAAACGACATTCCGGTGCAGATTGAAGATCGCTGCGTCAGCGCAGAGCGGATACCGGAATACCTGAACCAGGACTACACCCACACCACGCCGCACGCCTATCTCTCGCTCGTCGCACCGCTCACGGAAGGGGAGCACATTGTGGAAGCCGTGCGCGCGACGCCGCAGGAGTGCGAGCTGTTGCGCATTAAAGAACACGATCCGTGCCTGCTGATCCGCCGTCGTACCTGGTCGTCATCGCACATCGTGTCGCACGCCCGACTGCTTTTCCCGGGGAACCGTTACCGGCTGCAGGGCCACTTTATGTCATAAGTTTTATAAGCGTGATCGCTAACGCAATATAACAAAATTGTATCTTTTTTGTTAAATCCGATCTTGTGTGTGCTTGTCTATACAAGTATATCTAAATGCATCATCTGTCCCTTATGAGGAGCACACAATGTCGTCAGGTAAATACCGCCAGCAGGACGTCCGCGCCGCGCGCGGCACCACGCTTACCGCTAAAAGCTGGCTCACCGAAGCCCCGCTGCGCATGTTGATGAACAACCTTGATCCTGAGGTGGCGGAAAATCCCCACGAGCTGGTGGTCTACGGCGGCATAGGCCGCGCCGCGCGCAGCTGGGAATGCTATGACGCAATTGTAAAATCCCTGACCGAACTCGAACACGACGAAACCCTGCTGGTGCAGTCCGGCAAGCCGGTTGGCGTGTTCAAAACCCACAAGAACGCGCCGCGCGTGCTGATCGCCAACTCTAACCTCGTGCCGCACTGGGCCACCTGGGAACACTTCAACGAGCTGGACGCAAAAGGGCTGGCGATGTATGGCCAGATGACCGCCGGGAGCTGGATCTACATCGGCAGCCAGGGGATTGTGCAGGGTACCTACGAAACCTTCGTGGAAGCGGGGCGTCAGCACTATAACGGCTCGCTGAAGGGCCGCTGGGTGCTCACCGCCGGTCTGGGCGGCATGGGCGGCGCGCAGCCGCTGGCCGCCACGCTTGCCGGTGCCTGCTCGCTGAACATTGAGTGCCAGCAGAGCCGCATTGATTTCCGTCTGCGTACCCGTTACGTCGACGAACAGGCCGACAACCTCGATGACGCGCTGGCGCGCATCAAAAAGTACACCGCTGAAGGCAAAGCGGTGTCGATTGCCCTGTGCGGCAACGCGGCGGATATTCTGCCGGAGCTGGTTGCCCGCGGCGTGCGCCCGGATCTCGTCACCGACCAGACCAGCGCCCACGATCCGCTGCACGGCTACCTGCCAAAAGGCTGGACATGGGAAGAATACCAGCAAAAAGCGGAAACCGACCCGGAAGGCACGGTGCTCGCCGCCAAACGGGCCATGGCAGAACACGTCTCCGCGATGCTGGCCTTCAGCCAGATGGGCATTCCGACCTTTGACTACGGCAACAACATTCGCCAGATGGCGAAAGAGATGGGCGTGAATAACGCCTTTGACTTCCCGGGCTTCGTGCCTGCCTATATTCGTCCGCTGTTCTGCCGCGGTATCGGCCCGTTCCGCTGGGTGGCCCTGTCCGGCGATCCTGAAGATATCTACAAAACCGACGCCAAAGTGAAGGAGATCGTCGCAGACGACGAACACCTCCACCACTGGCTGGATATGGCCCGCGAGCGCATCAGCTTCCAGGGCTTACCGGCGCGCATCTGCTGGGTGGGGCTGGAGTGGCGGCAAAAGCTGGGCCTGGCCTTCAACGAAATGGTTCGCAGCGGTGAAGTCTCCGCGCCGATCGTCATTGGCCGCGACCATCTGGACTCCGGCTCCGTAGCCAGCCCGAACCGTGAAACCGAAGCCATGCGCGACGGCTCTGACGCGGTCTCCGACTGGCCATTGCTTAACGCCCTGCTGAATACCGCCAGCGGCGCCACCTGGGTGTCGCTACACCACGGCGGCGGCGTCGGGATGGGCTTCTCCCAGCACTCAGGGATGGTCATCGTCTGTGATGGAACCGATGAAGCGGCCGCGCGCATCGCCCGCGTGCTGCACAACGACCCGGCAACCGGGGTGATGCGTCACGCGGATGCGGGTTACGAGATTGCCATTGACTGTGCCAAAGAGCAGGGACTGAACCTGCCGATGATCCCTGCCACACAAGGAAAGCATGCATGAACGCGTTAACACTCACTCCCGGCTCGCTGACGCTCAAACAGCTGCGTAACGTCTGGCGTCAGCCGGTCACCCTTTCACTTGATGAAAGCGCCCACGCCGCGATAAACGACAGCGTCGCCTGCGTCGAAGCAATTGTTGCCGAAGGGCGCACCGCCTACGGGATTAACACCGGATTTGGCCTGCTGGCGCAAACCCGCATTGCCACGCACGATCTGGAAAACCTGCAGCGTTCTCTGGTGCTTTCCCACGCGGCGGGCGTCGGCCAGCCGCTGGACGACGAAATTGTCCGTCTGATGATGGTGCTCAAGATTAACAGCCTGGCGCGCGGCTTCTCGGGCATTCGTCTGAGCGTGATCCAGGCGCTGATGGCGCTGGTGAATGCGGAAGTCTATCCGTGGATCCCCGCCAAAGGCTCCGTTGGCGCGTCTGGCGATCTCGCGCCGCTGGCGCATATGTCGCTGCTGCTGCTGGGTGAAGGCAAAGCGCGCTGTCAGGGCGAATGGCTTCCTGCGAAAGAGGCGCTAAAAAAAGCCGGATTAGCCCCGATCACCCTGGCGGCGAAAGAGGGGCTGGCGCTGCTGAACGGCACCCAGGCGTCGACCGCTTTCGCGCTGCGCGGCCTGTTTGAAGCGGAAGATCTGTTTGCCTCGGCGGTGGTGTGCGGTGCGCTGACCACGGAGGCGGTGCTGGGCTCGCGCCGTCCGTTTGATGCGCGTATTCATGACGTACGCGGCCAGCGCGGGCAGATTGACGCCGCCGCGATGTACCGCCACGTGCTTACCGATACGAGTGAGATTGCGGATTCACACCATAACTGCGAGAAGGTGCAGGATCCGTATTCCCTGCGCTGCCAGCCGCAGGTAATGGGCGCATGCCTGACGCAGCTGCGCCAGGCGGCAGAGGTGCTGCTGGTGGAGGCCAACGCGGTGTCAGACAACCCGCTGGTGTTCGCCCAGGAAAACGAGGTGGTCTCCGGGGGCAACTTCCACGCCGAGCCGGTGGCGATGGCGGCGGATAATATCGCGCTGGCGATTGCCGAAGTCGGAGCGTTATCCGAGCGCCGCATCGCGCTGATGATGGATAAACATATGTCCCAGCTGCCGCCGTTCCTGGTGCGTAACGGCGGGGTCAACTCGGGCTTTATGATTGCCCAGGTGACCGCGGCGGCGCTGGCAAGCGAGAACAAAGCCCTGTCGCACCCGCACAGCGTGGACAGCCTGCCAACCTCGGCAAACCAGGAAGATCACGTTTCGATGGCTCCGGCTGCCGGACGTCGTCTGTGGGAGATGGCCTCCAACACCCGCGGCGTGCTGGCGGTGGAATGGCTGGCGGCGTGCCAGGGTATCGATCTGCGTGATGGGCTAAAATCCAGCCCGCTGCTGGAGCAGGCGCGCCATGCGCTGCGCGAGCACGTATCGCACTACGATGATGACCGCTTCTTTGCGCCGGATATTGATAAGGCGATGCAGCTTCTGGAAGAGGGAAGGCTGGTAGGACTGCTGCCTTCGGTGCTGTGATATTTACCCTCACCCTAACCCTCTCCCACAGGGAGAGGGAACTGTCAGATTTTCTCCCTCTCCCTGTGGGAGAGGGCCGGGGTGAGGGCATCAGCCCGCACTATTACGAATACATCGCCGTAATCGACGCGCTGCCAAGCGTATGGAAATGCACGTTGAACCCGACCATCGCGCCGCTCGCCCCTTCATCGACCTCAATTTTCTCCACGTCCAGCGCGTGCACCGTGAAGATATAGCGGTGGGTTTCCCCTTTTGGCGGCGCCGCACCGCCGTAGCCCGCTTTACCAAAGTCGGTGCGGGTCTGGATCGCACCCTCAGGCAGGGCAACCAGATCGGAACCGGAACCCTGCGGCAGCACGCGCGTGTCGGCAGGCAGGTTCGCCACAACCCAGTGCCACCAGCCGGAGCCGGTTGGCGCATCCGGGTCGTAGCAGGTCACGACAAAGCTTTTGGTTCCGGCCGGAACGTCGTCCCACGCCAGGTGCGGAGAGATATTGTCTCCCTGATACCCCATGCCGTTGAAAACGTGGCGTTCCGGAAGTTTTTCACCGTCGCGCAGATCTTTACTGATGATTTTCATACGGTTTACCCTCGTTATTCACTCGTTCAGGAAGTGTAACGCATGGGGTTAAATCGCGAAATGCGCGGGAATGTTAACGGCTGTTACGACCGCGTCGGTTAATTTACGCAGCTGCTCCGGCGTGATGCTGTACGGCGGCATCAGATAGATAAGCTTGCCGAAAGGCCGCACCCAGACGCCCTGCTCAACGAAGAAGCGCTGCAGCGCCGCCATGTTCACCGGATGGGTGGTTTCAATCACCCCGATGGCACCCAGCACGCGCACGTCCGCCACGAAATTTGCACCCGATGCGGCGCTCAGCGTGTCTTTCAACTGCGCCTCAATGGCTGCGACCTGCGTCTGCCACTCGCCGCTCTCCAGAATGGCGAGGCTTTCGCTTGCGACGGCGCAGGCCAGCGGGTTTCCCATAAACGTCGGGCCGTGCATAAAGCAGCCCGCCTCGCCGTCGCTGATGGTGTCGGCAACCTGGCGGGTGGTCAGCGTGGCGGAGAGCGTCATGGTGCCGCCGGTCAGCGCTTTGCCCAGACACAGAATATCCGGCGCAATCCCCGCGTGTTCGCAGGCAAACAGCTTGCCGGTGCGGCCAAAGCCGGTGGCAATTTCATCGGCAATCAGCAGAATGCCCTCGCGGTCGCACATCTTGCGAATGCGCTTCAGCCATTCCGGATGGTACATCCGCATCCCGCCCGCGCCCTGCACAATCGGCTCCAGTATCACGGCGGCAATATCATGACGATGCGCCGCCATTAGCCGCGCGAAACCGACCATGTCCATCTCGTTCCACTCGCCGTCGAAGCGGCTCTGCGGGGCCGGGGCAAACAGGTTTTCCGGCAGATAGCCCTTCCACAGGCTGTGCATGGAGTTGTCTGGATCGCACACCGACATCGCCCCGAAGGTATCCCCGTGATAGCCGTTGCGGAAGGTGAGGAACCGCTGGCGCGTTTCGCCCTTCGCATGCCAGTACTGCAGCGCCATCTTCATCGCCACTTCCACCGCCACCGAGCCGGAATCGGCCAGGAACACGCACTCCAGCGATTCAGGCGTCATCGCCACCAGGCGACGGCATAAATCCACCGCGGGCTGATGGGTGATTCCGCCAAACATCACGTGCGACATCTGGTCAATCTGGGCCTTCATCGCCGCGTTCAGGCGCGGGTGGTTATAGCCGTGAATGGCCGCCCACCAGGAGGACATCCCGTCAACCAGCCGCTCGCCGCTGGCGAGGTGCAGCTCGCAGCCGTGGGCCGAGGCCACCGGATAGACGGGAAGGGGGCGGGTGGTGGAGGTGTAAGGGTGCCAGATATGCTGCTTGTCGAAGGCGAGATCGTCCTGGGTCATAATCGACTTGTAAACCATTTTGAAAAGTTTTAGGTTTACGAGTATAAACCGAACCGAAAATTAACAAAACCCTTTGGAGAAGCCCAATGGCTCACCACGCACGCTGGACGATGTCGCAAGTTACTGAATTATTCAACAAACCTTTCCTTGAGCTGATGTTTGAAGCCCAACAGGTGCATCGTCAGCACTTCGATCCGCGTCATGTTCAGGTCAGCACGCTGCTGTCGATCAAGACCGGCGCCTGTCCTGAAGACTGCAAATATTGCCCGCAGAGCGCGCGCTACAAAACCGGTCTCGAATCCGAGCGCCTGATGGAGGTGGAGCAGGTGCTCGACTCCGCGCGCAAGGCGAAAAACGCCGGCTCAACCCGCTTCTGCATGGGCGCGGCGTGGAAGAACCCGCACGATCGCGACATGCCGTATCTGGAGCAGATGGTGAAGGGCGTGAAGGAGATGGGCCTCGAAGCCTGTATGACGCTCGGCACGCTGAACGAGGAGCAGGCGCAGCGCCTCTCGGCGGCGGGGCTGGACTACTACAACCACAACCTCGACACCTCGCCGGAGTTTTACGGCAACATCATCACCACGCGCACCTACCAGGAGCGCCTGGACACGCTGGACAAAGTGCGTGACGCGGGGATCAAGGTCTGCTCCGGCGGGATCGTTGGCTTAGGCGAAACGGTGAAAGACCGCGCGGGCCTGCTGCTGCAGCTGGCGAACCTGCCAACCCCGCCGGAAAGCGTGCCGATCAACATGCTGGTGAAGGTCAAAGGCACGCCGCTGGCGGATAACGAGGACGTGGATGCATTTGATTTTATCCGCACCATCGCGGTGGCGCGCATCATGATGCCAACCTCTTACGTCCGCCTTTCTGCGGGCCGCGAGCAGATGAACGAGCAAACCCAGGCGATGTGCTTTATGGCCGGGGCCAACTCCATCTTCTACGGCTGCAAGCTGCTGACCACGCCGAACCCGGAAGAGGACAAAGACGTTCAGCTGTTCCGCAAGCTGGGGCTGAACCCGCACCAGACCGAGGTGCTGACGGGCGATAACGAGCAACAGCAGCAGCTGGAGCAGCAGATTTTCAACGCCGACACCGACCAGTTCTACAACGCGGCAGCCGTATGACCTGGCAGGCACGGATTAATGCCGCGCTGGAAGAACGCCGGGCGGCAGAGGCGTTTCGCGTTCGCAGGGTAGTGGAAAACGGCGCGGGCCGTTTTCTGACCCGCGAGGGGCGGCAGTTTTGTAATTTGTCCAGCAACGACTATCTCGGGCTGAGCCAGCATCCGGCCATCGTCCGCGCCTGGCAGCAGGGCGCGGAGCGGTTTGGCGTGGGCAGCGGCGGCTCGGGACACGTCAGCGGCTACACCACGGCGCATCAGGCACTGGAGGAAGAGCTGGCCGACTGGCTGGGCTACCCGCGCGCGCTGCTCTTTATCTCCGGCTTTGCCGCCAACCAGGCGGTCATCGCGGCCCTGATGGGGAAAGAGGACCGTATTGTTGCCGATCGCTTAAGCCACGCCTCGCTGCTGGAGGCGGCAAACTTAAGCCCGGCGCAGCTGCGCCGCTTTGCCCATAACGATGCGTCACAGCTCGCTACGCTTTTGGATAAGCCCTGCGACGGGCAACAGCTGGCGGTCACGGAAGGGGTATTCAGCATGGACGGCGACAGCGCGCCGCTTGCCGCACTGCACGAGGCCGCAAAGCGGCAAAACGCATGGCTACTGGTCGACGATGCCCACGGCATTGGCGTGATGGGCGACGAAGGACGCGGCAGCGCCCATCAGCAAAACGTGAAGCCGGAACTGCTGGTGGTTACCTTCGGCAAAGGCTTCGGCGTCAGCGGCGCCGCCGTGCTGTGCAGCGAGCCGGTCGCCGACTATCTGCTGCAGTTTGCCCGTCACCTTATCTACAGCACCAGCATGCCCCCGGCGCAGGCCGTGGCGCTGTCGGCGTCGCTGGCGGTGATCCGCAGCGCAGAAGGGGATGAACGTCGCCAGCGGCTGGCAGAGCACATCTCCTGCTTCCGTCAGGGACTGGCGGCGCTTCCCTTCCAGAGTCCCGATTCGCAGAGCGCCATCCAGCCGGTGATTGTCGGCGAAAACAGTCGCGCACTGGCGCTGGCCCAGGCGCTGCGCGAGCGCGGGATGTGGGTAACGGCCATTCGTCCGCCGACCGTCCCGCCGGGCACCGCGCGTCTGCGCTTAACCCTGACGGCGGCGCATGAGGCTCAGGATATCCAGACGCTGCTGGAGGCGCTCCATGATGCCGGTGAATAAGCAGGCCGTTGCAGCGGCGTTTGGCCGGGCCGCGCGGAGCTATTCGCTGCACGATGAACTCCAGCGCCAGAGCGCGCAGGGGCTTCTGGCCGCGCTTGGCGAGAACCGCTTCCCGCAGGTGCTGGACGCCGGATGCGGTCCCGGCAGCAACAGCCGCTACTGGCGCGAGGCGGGGAGCGAGGTGACGGCCATCGACCTGTCGCCCGCCATGCTGGACGAGGCGCGCCTGCAGCAGGCTGCGCATCACTATTTAGCGGCGGATATTGAGGCTATCCCGCTCGCGGACGCGCAGTTCGATCTGGTCTGGAGCCATCTGGCGGTGCAGTGGTGCAGCAGCCTGCCGCAGGCGTTACGCGAGCTTTATCGCGTCGCACGACCGGGCGGAAAGGTCGCTTTTACCACCCTGCTGGAAAGCTCGCTGCCGGAGCTGAATCAGGCGTGGAAAGCGGTGGATGAGCAGCCGCACGCCAACCGCTTCTTATCGCATGAGCAGGTGACGCAGGCGCTGGCAGGCTGGCGCTGTCGCAGCACGGTACAGACCATCACGCTTAATTTTAGCGATGCGTTCAGCGCTATGCGCTCGCTGAAGGGCATCGGCGCCACGCACCTGCACGCCGGGCGGGAGAAAAAACCGCTGACCCGGGGGCAGCTGCAGCGCCTGGAGCTGGCCTGGCCGCAGCAGCGGGGCCTTTTCCCGCTCTCTTATCAACTTTTTCATGGGATTATCGAACGTGACTGAACGTTATTTTGTTACCGGCACGGATACGGAAGTGGGCAAAACGGTTGCCAGCGCTGCGCTGCTGCAGGCGGCACGACAGCTTGGGAAAAACACCGCCGGATATAAGCCCGTCGCCTCCGGCAGCGAGATGACGGCGGAAGGGTTACGCAACACCGACGCGCTGGCGCTCCAGCGTCACAGTACCCTTGAGCTCGCCTATTCGGCGGTGAATCCGTATACCTTTGCCGAGCCGACGTCGCCGCACATTATCAGCGCTGACGAAGGCCGTCCGATTGATTTCGCCGTGCTGTCTGACGGGTTACGGGCGCTGGAAAGCCAGGCCGACTGGGTGCTGGTGGAAGGCGCGGGCGGCTGGTTTACCCCGCTTTCGGACACGCAGACGTTTGCTGACTGGGTGCAGGCCGAGCGGCTTCCGGTCATTCTGGTCGTCGGCGTGAAGCTGGGCTGCATCAATCACGCCATGCTGACGGCGCAGGCCGTTCAGCAGGCAGGGCTGACGCTGGCAGGCTGGATAGCCAACGACGTGGTGGCGCCGGGCAGGCGGCATCAGGAATATCTGGCGACACTCAAGCGCGTGCTGCCGGCGCCGTTCCTCGGGGAAATCCCCTGGATTGCTGGCGATGCTGAGCAGGCCGAAACCGGGCGCTATCTCGACCTCAGCGCCTTGCTTCCCGCGACATCCAGTGGGCAATAAGCTCATCGTTCAGCTCGCTAACGTGGCCCTGCGCCACGTTACGCCCGCGATAAAGCATGCAAAACCGATCCGCCACCCGGCGGATAAACGACAGCTGCTGCTCCGCCAGCAGCACCGTCATGCCTAACTCCCGGTTTAAGCGCACCAGCAGCTGCGCCAGCTTCTGGGCAAAGCCGTGTCCCGCGCCGTGCATGGGTTCATCCAGAATCAGCATCCGCGGGCGGTTGACCAGCGCATTCGCCAGGGCGAGCTGATACTGATCCTCTGGCGAAAGAGCATTGCCCCGCGTCTGACGTCGCGCGTAAAGTTCCGGGAACAGATCGTACACGTCGCTTTTCGCCGCCGGGTCGGGTTTCCCCACCGCCCGCATGGCAATATGCAGATTCTCCTCAATCGTCAGCTGAGAAAAAATACGCCTGTCCTGCGGCACATAGCCTATTCCCGGCCCTGAACGCTGTTCCGGTGGCTGACTAAGCAAATCACGCGGCGGTGCGCCCGCTTCATGCCAGATGATGGTGCCGCTATCGACGGGCACTTTTCCTGTAATGCAGTTCATGAGGGTGGTTTTGCCCATCCCCGGCAGGCCAACAACGCCTGTACACATCCCTTGCGGAAAATCTAAATCCACGTTCCATAGCGTATGTTGGCTTCCGTAAAACTGATTCACTGCACGCAGACTCAACATCTTTCTCTCCTTAAAAATGCGTAGGGATAGGCCTGATGTGAAGCTGCAAAACTCCTGCCAGAAACCTGAAATCGATTAAAAAAACGCCTTTTTTAGGAATAAGCCACAGGAGAGCAGGGTAAAAACGCGTGGCTTGCACATCGGTGGTGCCGGGAATGTTGAGTCGTGGTGCAGGACGGAAAATGGCCGAAACGTGAGCAGGATCGCATCTGTTGGTTATGAATGACTCAACTGTTTATCGTCAAAAAATAGCTATAAAAATTTTTTGTTGCCGCCTCGTGGGAAAATCCGGGAATTTGCTGAGCGGCGGTCTGCACGGGCTGGAAGCAGTTATCCACTATTCCTGTGGATAACCATGTGCATTAGAGTTAGAAAACACGCGATAAGCGAGAGAAGACGCGGCTTTCGCCCAAATTGACGCGAAACGCGGCTTTAGAAAATATCGTTTAAAATTTAATTGCTTAGATAAAAGCAATTACCGTAATGAAAGTGTCACTCGTTGCCATAAAACTATCATTACCTGGCTTGACAAATGTTAAAAAAGAAAAAGTTCTGGGGATAACCCAGCCTGGCTGGTTTTTTATCTCGTCGGAGCCTAAATTTTGTCCGCTAACGCGCTAATGACTCCGCCGCTACGCTAAATATCCTGACACGCCACTGGTTTTTCATCCAGTGTTTTTTACTGGCATTCCTGCCAACAACGAGTAAAATTACTCACCTGCCGCTTATAACGTCATCAGGTCGTCGCCCATGAGTAAACCGTTCAAACTGAATTCTGCTTTCCGCCCATCTGGCGATCAGCCTGAGGCGATCCGTCGTCTTAAAGAGGGGCTGGAGGACGGGCTGGCGCACCAGACGCTGCTGGGGGTAACCGGCTCGGGCAAAACGTTTACTGTCGCCAACGTGATCGCTGACCTGCAGCGCCCCACTATGGTGCTTGCACCTAACAAAACCCTTGCGGCACAGCTTTACGGCGAGATGAAAGAGTTCTTCCCGGAAAACGCGGTGGAGTATTTCGTCTCCTACTACGATTACTACCAGCCGGAAGCCTATGTGCCGAGCTCTGACACCTTCATCGAGAAAGATGCTTCGGTGAACGAGCACATCGAACAGATGCGACTGTCTGCGACCAAGGCGCTGCTTGAGCGTCGCGATGTGGTTGTGGTCGCGTCTGTTTCGGCGATTTACGGCCTGGGCGACCCGGATCTCTATCTGAAGATGATGCTGCACCTGACGCAGGGGATGATCATCGATCAGCGCGCGATTTTGCGCCGTCTGGCCGAGCTGCAGTACACCCGTAATGACCAGGCCTTCCAGCGCGGGACGTTCCGCGTGCGCGGTGAGGTGATCGACATCTTCCCGGCGGAATCGGACGATATGGCGCTGCGCGTCGAGCTGTTTGACGAAGAGGTCGAACGTTTGTCGCTGTTCGACCCGCTGACCGGCCACGTTGAGTCGGTGATCCAGCGTTTTACCATCTACCCTAAAACGCACTACGTAACGCCACGCGAGCGTATCGTGCAGGCGATGGAAGAGATCAAAGAGGAGCTGGCAGAGCGCCGTAAGGTGCTTCTGGCCAACAATAAGCTGCTGGAAGAGCAGCGCCTGAGCCAGCGCACCCAGTTCGATCTGGAGATGATGAACGAGCTGGGCTACTGCTCGGGTATCGAAAACTACTCGCGCTTCCTCTCCGGGCGCGGGCCGGGCGAGCCGCCGCCGACGCTGTTTGACTACCTTCCGGCCGACGGTTTGCTGGTGATCGACGAATCCCACGTCACGATCCCGCAGATCGGCGGGATGTACCGCGGTGACCGCGCGCGTAAAGAGACGCTGGTGGAGTACGGCTTCCGCCTGCCGTCAGCGCTGGATAACCGTCCGATGAAGTTTGAAGAGTTTGAGGCGCTGGCGCCGCAAACTATCTACGTGTCGGCCACGCCGGGCAACTACGAGCTGGAGAAATCCGGCGATGAGGTGATCGACCAGGTGGTCCGTCCGACCGGTCTGCTGGACCCGGTTATCGAGGTGCGCCCGGTGGCGACCCAGGTGGACGATCTGCTCTCTGAGATCCGGGCCCGTTCCGCCATCAACGAGCGCGTGCTGGTGACGACGCTCACCAAGCGCATGGCGGAAGACCTGACCGAGTATCTGGAAGAACACGGTGAGAAGGTGCGCTATCTGCACTCGGACATCGATACCGTGGAGCGTATGGAGATCATCCGCGATCTGCGTCTGGGCGAGTTTGACGTGCTGGTGGGGATCAACCTCCTGCGAGAAGGTCTGGATATGCCGGAAGTCTCGCTGGTGGCGATTCTGGACGCCGATAAAGAGGGCTTCCTGCGCTCTGAGCGCTCCCTGATCCAGACCATTGGCCGCGCCGCGCGTAACGTCAACGGGAAAGCGATTCTGTACGGGGACAAAATCACCCCGTCGATGGCGAAAGCGATTGGCGAAACGGAACGCCGCCGCGAGAAACAGCAGCGCTACAACGAAGAGCACGGCATCACGCCGCAGGGGCTGAACAAGAAGGTGGTGGATATTCTGGCGCTGGGTCAGAACATTGCGAAGACCAAAGCGAAAGGCCGCGGCAAGGCGCGTTCAGTGGTGGAAGAAGATACCGTCGTGCTGACGCCGAAGGCGCTGCAGCAGAAAATCCACGAGCTGGAAGGGCAAATGATGCAGCACGCCCAGAACCTGGAATTCGAAGAGGCGGCGCAGATCCGCGACCAGCTTCATCAGCTGCGGGATCTGTTTATCGCGGCATCGTGAGTAAGCGTTGTTTTCTCCCTCTCCCTGTGGGAGAGGGTCGGGGTGAGGGCATCAGGCCGCACCAAACGAACCTAACCCAACGCCTGAATCGCCTTCTCCAGCGCTTCGCGCAGCAGGTGACGGTCGTGGCGATACTTGATGTCTGAGGCCTCCAGCGGCTCCTGTACCACCAGGCGATCGCCGATGCCGGACACATCAACCTTTGGCCCCACCACCACGCCGTCAATGATCTTCTTCCCGACGTAATGCTCCATCAAATTGAGTTTGTCCGCCAGCGACAGGCTCGCCGCGGCCGGGCTCAGCTCGCGGCCGAGGTTACCGATATAGACCATCGGGGCAGGGGTGCGACGCAGCGCCTGCGCCAGCTCTTTCACCAGCAGGATCGGCATCAGGCTGGTATAAAAGCTGCCGGGGCCGATCAGAATTAAATCCGCTTCGCCAATGGCTTCGACGGCTTCACGCGTCGCCGGCACGTTCGGGTAGGTCATCAGCTCTTTTGGCGGCAGCAGAAGCTGGTCGATATTCACTTCGCCGTACACTTCGTGATCGTCGGCATCAATCGCCATTAAATCCACCGGCTGTTCAGACATCGGGATCAGAAACGCATCCACTTTCAGCAGGTTTCTTATCAAATTGATGGCTTCAAGCGGGCGCACGCTCAGGTGATCCAGCGCTTTAAGCATTAAATTTCCGAGGTTATGCCCGGAAAGTTCACCATTGCCGCCAAAACGGTACTCAAACATCGCCGACGCGACGCTCGGCTCGGTAATTAACTGGTTCAGGCAGTTGCGCATATCTCCCCAGGCAATGCCGCCTTCAGCCCGCCTGATCCGCCCGGTTGAGCCGCCGTTGTCGGTGGTTGTCACTATTCCTGTCAGCCGTGAGCCCAGTGACGACAAAGAGGACATAACGCGGCCCAGGCCGTGGCCTCCGCCAAGAGCGACCACCCGGTCAAGATCCGCAAAAGTGCGACTGCGCATACATATTCCTTTTCACCCGTAATCGCGTAACAGTAACTTAACTACCCCCAAAAGACGATGCCTCACCCAACGCAAAATGACGTATATCAATGCGAAAATGCGGTTTTTAGGTATTCTGTAGTGAAAATGCAGGACTGAGTCGCTATATACATAATTATATAGCGTAAAGCGATGATGGCGAAGTGAGAATTTCCGCGCTACTATCGCCATAACCACGTTTTCTCAACTGAAAACATACACTCTAGCCCTGGCGCCTGTGTCGAATGATATGGCGCCCTGGCCGTGGCGGATTTGCCACCAGGGTACAGAAAGAAATGACTGTGCCTCCCGTATCTGGAAAGGTGTACATGGCTTCACAACTTACTGATGCTTTCGCGCGTAAGTTTTACTACTTGCGTCTGTCGATTACCGACGTGTGCAACTTCCGTTGCACCTACTGCCTGCCTGATGGCTACAAGCCGGGCAGCGTCACCAACAATGGCTTTCTCTCCGTGGACGAAGTGCGCCGCGTCACGCGTGCGTTCTCTGAGCTCGGTACGGAAAAAGTCCGTCTGACCGGGGGCGAACCCTCCCTGCGTCGTGATTTCCCCGACATCATTGCCGCCGTTCGTGAAAACGAACGCATCCGCCAGATTGCGGTGACCACAAACGGTTACCGCATGGCGCGTGACGTGGCCAACTGGCGCGATGCGGGCTTAACCGCTATCAACGTCAGCGTGGACAGCCTTGATGCCCGGCAGTTTCACGCCATTACCGGGCAGGATAAATTCCGCCAGGTCATGGACGGCATCGACGCGGCGTTTACCGCCGGGTTCGAAAAGGTCAAGGTCAACACGGTGCTGATGCGCGACGTTAACCACCATCAGCTCGACACCTTCCTGGCGTGGATCAAACCACGCCGCATTCAACTGCGTTTTATTGAACTGATGGAAACCGGCGAGGGCAGCGAGCTGTTCCGTCGCCATCACATCTCCGGCATGGTGCTGCGCGACGAACTGCTGAAACGCGGCTGGATCCACCAGATCCGCCAGCGTAGCGACGGCCCGGCACAGGTCTTCTGTCACCCGGATTACGAAGGCGAGATTGGGCTTATCATGCCCTATGAGAAAGACTTCTGCGCCAGCTGCAACCGGCTGCGCGTATCGTCGGTGGGCAAGCTCCATCTCTGCCTGTTCGGCGACGGCGGTGTAGATCTGCGCGATCTGCTGGCAGACGATGCTCAGCAGGATGCGCTTGAAGCGCGCATTTCCGGGGCGCTGACGCATAAAAAGCAGACCCACTTCCTGCATCAGGGCAATACCGGCATTACTCAGAACCTGTCCTATATCGGCGGGTAATCAGGCTTTAGAAGGAACCAGAAGATGAGTCAGGTAAGCGCAGAATTTATCCCGACACGCATTGCTATTCTTACCGTTTCCGACCGCCGTGGTGATGAGGACGATACCTCCGGCCACTGGCTGCGCGAGGCGGCCCACGAAGCCGGACACCATATCGTTGATAAAGCGATCGTCAAAGAGAACCGTTACGCCATTCGCGCGCAGGTTTCGCAGTGGATTGCGAGTGACGACGTCCAGGTGGTGCTAATGACCGGCGGCACCGGCTTTACCGCAGGCGATCAGGCGCCGGAAGCGCTGCTCCCGCTGTTCGACCGCGAAGTGGAAGGCTTCGGCGAAGTGTTCCGCATGCTCTCGTTTGAAGAGATCGGCACCTCCACGCTTCAGTCTCGCGCCGTAGCGGGCGTGGCGAACAGGACGTTGATTTTCGCCATGCCGGGCTCGACCAAAGCCTGCCGCACCGCGTGGGAAAATATTATTGCCCCGCAGCTGGATGCCCGTACCCGTCCGTGTAATTTTCATCCCCATTTAAAGAAATAAGCTATGTCACAACTGACCCACATTAACGCCGCTGGCGAAGCGCATATGGTGGATGTTTCCGCCAAAGCGGAAACGGTGCGCGAGGCGCGCGCGGAAGCGTTCGTCACCATGCTGCCGGAGACGCTGGCGATGATTATCGACGGCAGCCATCACAAGGGTGACGTGTTTGCGACCGCCCGCATCGCCGGTATCCAGGCCGCGAAACGCACCTGGGACTTAATTCCGCTCTGCCATCCGCTGATGCTGAGCAAGGTGGAAGTGAACCTGCAGGCGCAGCCGGAGCACAACCGCGTGCGTATTGAGTCCCTCTGCCGCTTAACCGGGAAAACCGGCGTGGAGATGGAAGCCCTGACGGCGGCCTCTGTCGCCGCGCTGACCATCTACGACATGTGCAAAGCGGTGCAGAAAGATATGGTGATTGGCCCGGTTCGTCTGCTGGCGAAAAGCGGCGGCAAATCCGGTGATTTTAAGGTGGATAGCCATGATTAAGGTGCTCTTTTTCGCCCAGGTGCGCGAGCTGGTCAATACCGACAGCCTGACGCTGGACGCCTCTTTTGAAAACGTCGCCGCCCTGCGCGCGCATCTGGCCGCGCAAAGCGACCGCTGGGCGCTGGCGCTTGACGAAGGCAAGCTGCTGGCGGCCGTTAACCAGACGCTGGTGGAGTTCACCCACCCGCTGACAGAAGGGGATGAAGTGGCCTTCTTCCCGCCGGTCACAGGGGGATAAGATGGCGGAAACCCGAATTCTGGTCGGTCCCGAGCGCTTTAACGTCGGTACAGAATATGACTGGCTGGCGGAGCGCGATGAAGACGGCGCGGTCGTCACCTTCACCGGCAAAGTGCGAAACCACAACCTCGGCGACAGCGTAAAAGCGCTGACGCTGGAGCACTATCCGGGCATGACGGAGAAATCGCTGGCGGCAATTGTGGATGAAGCGCGAGGCCGCTGGCCGCTTGGGCGGATCACGGTGATCCACCGCATCGGCGAGATGTGGCCAGGCGAAGAGATTGTCTTTGTCGGGGTGACCAGCGCGCACCGCGGTAGCGCCTTTGCGGCAGGGGAGTTCATTATGGACTACCTCAAAACCAAAGCGCCGTTCTGGAAGCGTGAAGCCACGCCGGAAGGCGACCGCTGGGTGGAATCCCGCGACAGCGATAAACAGGCCGCCAGCCGTTGGTAGTCGGTTTACGTGGATGTGTTACTCTTAACGTGAGTGTCTTCTTAACCTTAATCAGGAGTGAATCATGGACCGATTTCCGCGTTCCGATTCAATAGTACAGCAGACCCGTAGCGGCCTGCAGACGTATATGGCACAGGTGTACGGCTGGATGACGGTCGGCCTGCTGCTTACCGCGTTCATCGCGTGGTATGCGGCGAACACGCCTGAGCTGATGATGTTTATCTTCTCCAGCAAAATCACCTTCTTTGGGCTGATTATCGCGCAGCTGGCGCTGGTGTTTGTGCTTTCTGGCCTGGTGCAGAAGCTCAGTGCCGGAATGGCGACCACGCTGTTTATGCTCTATTCGGCGCTGACCGGGCTGACGCTCTCCAGCATTTTCATCGTCTACACCTACTCCTCCATCGCCAGCACGTTTGTGGTGACCGGCGGTATGTTTGGCGCGATGAGCCTCTATGGCTACACCACCAAGCGTGACCTGAGCGGCTTAGGCAACATGCTGTTTATGGGGCTGATCGGGATTGTACTGGCGTCGCTGGTGAACCTGTGGCTGAAGAGCGACGCGCTGATGTGGGCCGTGACCTACATCGGGGTGGTGGTCTTCGTTGGCTTGACGGCCTACGACACCCAGAAGCTGAAAAACATTGGCGAGCAGATCGACGTGCGCGACAGTTCCAACCTGCGCAAATACTCGATTCTGGGCGCGCTGACGCTTTATCTGGACTTCATCAACCTGTTCCTGATGCTGCTGCGGATTTTTGGCAACCGTCGTTAAAATTGCCCCTCACCCTAACCCTCTCCCCTTTGGGGAGAGGGCCGGGGTGAGGGGGCCGTTTATTTCGCCATCGCCTTCTCGTTCTTCGCCCTCAGCTTCTTCGCCCGGCTCTCCAGCACCAGATAGCAGACCGTTGCCAGCGCCAGCGGCAGGAAATAATAGAGCATGCGGTAGGCGAGCAGAGCGGCAATAATCGTCCCTTGTGAAACATGTTCTCCGGCCAGCAGCGCGATAAATACCGCTTCCAGCACCCCAATCCCCGCCGGGATATGCACGATAACCCCGGCGATACTGCTCACCAGCAGCACGCCCAGCACGAAGAAGTAATTCACGTCCTCTCCAATCAACAGCCAGATGATTGCCCCCATCGCCATCCAGTTGGCGCTGGATACCGCCATCTGCAGCACCGCGAACTTCCACGACGGCAGGACCAGTTTCTGCCCTTTAATGGTCATATGGCGACGCTTAGCAAAGGCGCAGGCCCACAGATACACGGCGATAATCAGCAGCAGCACGACGCCGAGAATGCGCAGCGTGGCTTCGTCGATATACCAGTGCGCGGGCAGCTGCACCACGCCAATGGTGAAAATCACCCCGCCGAGCAGAATATAGCCCAGCCAGTTGGTGGTGATGCTTAGTGAGAAAATACGCGTGATGGTCCCACCCGGCAGGCCAAGCCGCGAGTACAGGCGATAGCGCATGCCAATCCCCCCGACCCAGGTGCTCAGCGTCAGGTTAAAGGCGTAGCAGATAAACGACACCAGCATCACCTGACGTTTAGCCAGCTTGTGGCCGCAGTAGGCGCGCCCGAGCAGGTCATAGCAGCCGTACATCAGGTAGCTGATGACAACCAGCCCTGCGGCGCCCAGCAGCACCAGCCGGTTATAGTTGCGGATAGCCTTCCACACCTCCTCCCAGTCCACTTTCTGAGCGTACACCACCAGCAGTACCGCGACCGCAATGAAGAACACCCAGGTGAGGATTTTTTTTGCCAGCCGCCAGCGAGGATGAGATTTTGACATCAGGGTTTGCCTCCATCTTCCGCTTCAACGCGGTCCTGGGTTTCCATTTCAGGTTGTACCGGCGGATCCACCTGCGCCAGCTTCGGCGTATGCGCTGGCAGCCAGCCGACCATCGCCGGGAAGTGGCGCAGGAAGTGGAACACCACCACGCCGATGCCAACGTTCCACCAGCTCCGTTTCGGCACCATGGATTCATCCACCCGCACGCAGTCCTTATGGATAAGCCCCTGAAGGTTATCGCGCAGGGTCTGGTTAAACTGACGGTCATGGATGATCAGGTTCGCTTCCAGGTTAAGCGACAGGCTCAGCGGATCGAGGTTACTGGAGCCGACGGTTGCCCAGTGGTCATCCATGACGGCCACTTTGCCGTGCAGCGGCCGGCGGCGGTATTCATATATCTGCACGCCGCTTTTCACCAGGTAGCGGTAGAGCAGGCGGGCGCCCACCTTCACAATCGGCATATCCGGCTCGCCCTGCACAATCAGTTTAACGCTCACGCCGCGTCGGGCCGCGTTGCGCATGGCGTGCAGAATACGGTAGCCGGGGAAGAAATAGGCGTTGGCGATAATCACTTCGCGCTTCGCATTGGCCAGCATCTTCAGGTAATGACGTTCAATGTCGTCCCGATGCTCCTCGTTGTCCCGCCAGACAAACAGGGCCTGCGCTTCGCCGGGCTTGCGGTTCTCTTCCGGGCGATGACGGCGTCGCCACCAGCGGCGAGCGGCCTCTTTACCGGGCAAGTTTTCCAGCACGAACAGCTGAATGTCCTGAACCACCGGTCCCTCAATGCGGATCGCGTAGTCCTGCTTGGCCTCCGGGCCGTAATCCGACATATGCTCGGCGGAGTAGTTAATGCCGCCCACGAACGCCACCGTTTCGTCCACCACCACGATTTTGCGATGCATGCGGCGGAACAGGTTGGTTCGCATGCCGAACAGGCGCGGACCGGGATCGTAGTAACGGAACACCACGCCAGCGGCGGTGAGCTCGTTAACAAATTCATCGCTAAGATCCGGCGAGCCATACCCGTCGAGCAGGGCCTCGATTTTTATCCCGCGCCGGGCGGCATGCAGCAGTACGCTGTGCAACTGCCTGCCAACGTCGTCTTCAAACCAGATAAACGTTTCAAGGTAGACTTTCTGCTGTGCGTGGCTAATCGCCTCAAAGACCGCCGGATAAAAGTTATCGCCGTTTTCCAGCAGCGTAATACGGTTACCTTCCTGCCATGTGCATTTCATAAGTGGATCTCCGCGCTCAGCGGGGCATGGTCGGAAAGATGTCGCCAGTTCAGTAACGCCAGCGCCGTCGGGCTGCTGGCATGCGCATTTTTCACGTAGATGCGGTCCAGGCGCAGCAGGGGAAAGCGCACGGGAAACGTCCGTGCGGGACGACCATGTGCCCGGGTGAAAATTTCCTCCAGCCCCGCATTCACCTTCAGAGGGTGGTTGGCACGTTGCCGCCAGTCGTTAAAATCTCCGGCCACCACCACGGGTTCGCCCTCCGGCAGCGCATTGGTCCAGTCAGCCAGCATCTCCAGCTGCGCCTGACGGTGGGCTTCACGCAGTCCGAGGTGAACGCAGCCCACGTGAACGGGAACGTCAAGATCCGGCGGCGTAATGCGGCAGTAAAGCAGCCCGCGCTTTTCGCTCTCCCCGACGGAAACGTCCCGGTTCTCATAATGTTCGATAGGAAAACGCGACAGCACCGCATTACCGTGATGGCCTTCCGGATAGACCGCGTTGCGGCCGTAAGCGTAATCGCTCCACATGGTGTCGGCCAGAAATTCATAGTGTGGCGTATCGGGCCAGTTTTCGAAATGCATGGGGTGTACCTCGTGCGCGCCCATCACCTCCTGCAGGCAGACAATGTCCGCGCTGACGGTGCGTACCGCGTCGCGCAGCTCCGGTAAAATGAAGCGGCGGTTAAATGCTGTGAAGCCCTTATGAATGTTAATCGTCAGCACCTTAAGCGAGAAATGCTGCGTTTTTTTGCTCATAAACACCTTCCTGGGTGACTATCCAGATGAAAATAAAGTGTAGTCGGCGTCACAAAAAGATGCGGCGTTACGGAATTTTCCGTAAAGTGCGGTAGTCTGATTAAGCAGAGAAAAATCCTTCAGGAGAGAAGCCATGAAGTGGCAACAACGTGTTCGTGTCGCAACCGGTTTGAGTTGCTGGCAGATAATGTTGCATTTACTGGTCGTGGCCGTACTGGTGATGGGCTGGATGAGCGGCACGCTGGTGCGTGTTGGCTTAGGGCTATGCGTCCTCTATGGCGTCACCGTGCTGTCGATGCTGTTCTTACAGCGCCACCATGAAGCGCGCTGGCGCGAGGTAGGTGATGTGCTCGAAGAGCTCACCACCACCTGGTACTTTGGTGCCGCGATGATCGTGCTTTGGCTGCTGTCACGCGTGCTGCAAAACAACCTGCTGCTGGCCCTGGCGGGTCTGGCAATCCTTGCAGGGCCAGCGGTAGTGTCGCTGCTCACCAAAGAGAAAAAGCTACGCAATGTTGCGTCTAAACATCGCATAGGCCACTGAGCCCGTCGTGGCCGCTATGACCAGTAGCGGCCACAAACTGCCCCAGACAATGTCCAGACTCGCATCCTTCAGATAGATCTGCTTGGTGATATCCGTAAAGTGTCGAATCGGGTTTATCCACGTTAAATCCTGCAGCCACACCGGCATGTTCTCGACGGGTGAAACGTACCCGGAGAGCAGAATCGCCGGCATCATAAAGACGAATACCCCTATGAAAGCCTGCTGCTGCGTGGAGCAGAGCGCCGAAATCAGCAGCCCAAACCCCACCAGCGACAGCCCGTAAATCACCATCGTGAAGTAAAACAGCGCCAGCGATCCGGCAAACGGGATCTGGTAAGCAAATATCCCGACGCCGAGCACGATGGTGGCCTGGAACGTCGCGACGATCAGCGCCGGCACCGCTTTGCCGACGAAAATCTGCCAGGTGGCGAGCGGGGAGACCAGCAGCTGATCCAGCGTGCCCTGCTCGCGTTCGCGGGCAACGGAAAGGGAAGTCACGATCATCACTCCGATGGTGGTGATCATGGCGATCAGCGACGGCACCACAAACCACTTGTAGTCCAGATTCGGGTTGTACCAGTTTCGCACCACCAGCTCGCTGTTGTTGGGCTTCGGTTTGCCCTCCATCAGCTCCTGCTGATAATCCTTCACCACCTGCTGCAGGTAGTTGGCCGCTATCTGGGCGCTGTTGGAGTTGCGCCCGTCGAGGATCAGCTGCATCGGCGCGGTCTGGAAGGTATCCAGGTTGCGGGAGAAATCCGCCGGGAAGCGCACCAGCAGCAGCGCTTTTTGCGTGTCGATGGTGGGCTGGATCTCCTGCGGGCTTTTCAGCAGCAGGATGTGGGTAAAAGCCTTCGCCCGGGCGAAACGCTGCGTCAGCTCGACGGCGTGTTTGCCGTTGTCTTCGTTATAAATGGCAATGGTGGCGTTAGTGACCTCAAGGGTGGCGGCAAACGGGAACAGTAAAACCTGAAGCAGCACCGGCAGCACCAGAATGGCGCGGGTTTGCGGCTCGCGCAGCAGGGACTGCAGCTCTTTGCGGATCAGTGTCCATAAACGGTGAAACATGTGCGCTCCTTAATCCAGTCGCCGCTTGGTTTTCAGCCACGTCAACCCGATAAACATCACCGCCGACGCCATCAAAAACAGGGTGTTGATAATCAGCACCACCGGAATATTCCCCGCCAGGAACAGGCTCTGCAGCGTGCTCACGAAGTAGCGCGCCGGAATGATGTAGGTCACGGCGCGGATCACCGCCGGCATGCTGTCTATCTGGAAGATAAACCCGGAGAGCATAATTGACGGCAGGAAGGCGGCGTTTAGCGCCACCTGCGCGGCGTTAAACTGGTTGCGGGTGATGGTGGAGATGAGCAGCCCCATCCCCAGCGTGCTGAGTAAAAACAGGCTGGTGATAAAGAACAGCACGATCAGCGAGCCGCGGTACGGCACGCCGAGGATAAAAACCGCAACCAGCATGCAGAGCAGCATCGCCAGCATGCCGAGGAAGTAGTAGGGGATGAGCTTGCACAGCAGCAGCTCAACCCGCGTCACCTCGGTGGAGAGCAGCGCCTCCATGGTGCCGCGCTCCCACTCGCGGGCGATCACCAGCGAGGTCAGTATCGCGCCGATCACCGTCATGATGATGGTCACCGCGCCCGGGATAATAAAGTGCTGGCTGATGGCGGCGGGGTTAAACCAGTAGCGCGTCTGCACGTCAATGAGCGGTTCAAACGTCTCGCCCCGGTCTTCCGCGCGCTGCATCTGCCAGAGCTGCCAGATGCCCTCCGCGTAGCCCTGCACGAAGTTCGCGGTGTTCGGCTCGCTGCCGTCGGTAATCACCTGGATCGGCGCATCGGCGCCAGGTCGCGCCATGTTGGCGGCGAAATCCACCGGGATGACGATCAGGCCGCGAATTTTCCCGGCCTGCATTTTCTGGATCAGTTCCTGCCGGTTGTCGCTGACGGTGGCGTCAATATAGGGCGAGCCGGTCATGGCGTGGGTGAAGTCCAGCGCCTCTTCGCTCTGCTGCTCCAGCAGAATGCCGACCCGCAGCTTGCTGGAGTCGAGGTTAATGCCGTAGCCAAAGATAAACAGCAGCAGCAGGGGGATCACCACCGCAATCAGCCAGCTGCTGGGGTCGCGCACGATCTGCCGCGTCTCTTTGATACACAGCGCGCGCACCCGGCGCCAGGAAAGGGCACTACTGCGCATGGGCATTCTCCTTATCCCAGTCGTGGATGAGGGTGATAAACGCCTGCTCCATGGTCGGGTCTGGCTGTTCTTCGTCAGCGGCCTGTTCCTTCAGGTCGTCCGGCGTACCGTGGGCGATCAGCTTGCCGCGATACACCAGCCCGATGCGGTCGCAGTACTCCGCCTCGTCCATAAAGTGGGTGGTCACCATCACCGTCACCCCTTTTTCCACCATGCTGTTGATGTGCAGCCAGAATTCGCGGCGGGTAATGGGGTCAACGCCCGAGGTGGGCTCATCCAGAAACAGAATATCGGGCTCGTGCATCAGCGAGCAGGCCAGCGCCAGACGCTGCTTGAAGCCGAGCGGCAGCTCGTCGGTGGCGTGTGACGCAATATTCGTTAACCCGAAGGCGTCGCTCATGCGGCGGATTTTTTCATTCTGAGCCCGCCCGCGCAGGCCGTACACGCCGGAGAAAAAGCGCAGATTCTGCTCGACCGTCAGGTTGCCGTACAGCGAGAATTTCTGCGCCATATAGCCGAGATGCTGGCGCGCCTTGCCGGAGCTGACTTTCAGATCCATGTCCAGCACCAGCGCCTTGCCGGACGTCGGGACCAGCAGGCCGCACATCATTTTGAAGGTGGTCGATTTTCCCGCGCCGTTCGGCCCGAGCAGGCCAAATATCTCGCCGCGCTTCACGGCAAAATTGACGTTGTCGGTGGCGGCGAAATCCCCGAATTTTTTGGTCAGGGATTTGGCTTCGATCACCGTTTTGCCCGGCGTGCCTTCCACCGTGTGCAGGATCGCGCCAAGGGGCGATTCCGACGTGCCCGCACCGCCCAGCAGGTCGATAAACGCATCTTCAAAGCGCGGGGCGGTCTCGTCCATTTCAATTTCAGGCATGCCCGGCGCACGGCGAATATCGTCGACGGTGGCCTCTTTTTTGAGGATCGCGCGCACCGAGCGGCCCTGAATCATCCCGTCGCTCACCTGCGGCAGCTTTAGCACCCGCTGGAGCAGCCTGCGGTTAGACTCCTGCGGGCTGTGCAGCAGGAAGCTGCGCCCGGCCATGGTTTGCGTCAGCTCGGTCGGTTCACCCTGATAGAGCAGTTCGCCCTCGTTCATCAGCAGCACGTCCCGGCACTGCTCCGCTTCGTCGAGGTAGGAGGTGCTCCAGAGGATCAGCATCCCGTCGCCCGCCAGCTCGTGCACCATCTGCCACAGCTCGCGGCGGGAAATCGGGTCCACGCCGACGCCGGGCTCATCCAGCAGCAGCACCTTCGGCTCGCCCACCAGCGTGCAGGCCAGCCCCAGCTTCTGCTTCATCCCGCCGGAGAGCTTGCCCGCCAGCCGCCCGGTAAACGGGCCGAGGGAGGTGAACTCCAGCAGGCGGGCGAAGGTTTTCTGCCGGGCTTCACCGGTGACGCTGCGCAGGTCGGCGTACAGATTGAGGTTTTCCATCACCGTCAGATCTTCGTACAGGCCAAACTTCTGCGGCATATAGCCGAGCATGGCGTGGAGCGCGCCGTCGTCTTTAATCGGATCCAGACCAAGCACGCTGGCCGAGCCTTCATCCGGCTTCAGCAGCCCCGCCAGCATCCGCATCAGCGTGGTTTTGCCCGCGCCGTCCGGGCCGACCAGTCCGGTCACGTAGCCTTTCTGAATGGTGCAGTTCAGCGGCGCGACCGCCGGCTTGTCCATGCCCGCGAAGCGTTTGACCAGACCGTTGAGCTGGATAACCGCATCATTCATGACGTTCCCCGTCGCTTAAGGTCACGGTAACAGGCATGCCCTGACGCAGCGCGTCGTCCGCATCGGTGACGATGATGCGCAGGCGGTACACCAGGTCGGTACGCAGATCCGGCGTTTCAACGGTTTTCGGCGTGAATTCGGCGGTAGGGGAGACAAAGCCGACCTTGCCGTGATACGGCTTGTCCGGGCGGCCGTCGGTGTAGAGAAGCAGCTCGCGCCCCGGCTGCATCTGGCCGAGGTTTGGCTCGTCAATGTAGGCGCGCACCCAGACCGGACGGGTCAGGGAGAGCGTTAAGACGGTGCTGCCCGCGCTGAGCATGCTGCCCGGCTCCACCGCGCGGGTCATCAGCGTGCCGTCAGACGGGGCGGTTAAGGTGGTGTCGTGCAGATCCAGTTCCGCCTGAGCCAGCTGCGCCTGCGCCTGCTCAAGGCTGGCTTTCGCCTGGGCAATGTCCTGCTCGCGGTTACCGGAGCGGTACTGGCTTAATTTATCCTGCGCGGATTTCAGCGTCGCCTGCGCCTGGTCGCGGGATGACCGGGCGTTTTCCAGATCGTTGGCGGAAATGGTGCGGCTTTTCCACAGTCCCTGCTGGCGGTTATAGAAGTTCTGCGCGTAGTCGTAGGCGGCTTTGGCCTGCTTAACGGCGGCAGCGGCCTGGGCAATCTCTTCATCGCGATAGCCCGCCAGCATAAGGTCATACTGCGCCTGCGCGACGGAAACGCCGGCTTTGGCCTGCATCAGCGCGTTCTCAAAGGGGGCTTTATCCAGCATCCCCAGCGTCTGCCCGGCTTTGATGGTATCGCCTTCGTCAACGTTCAGCGAGGCGAGACGCCCGCCAACCCGGAAGCTCATATTCACAGTACGAATATCCACGTTACCGTACAGCGTCAGGCCCCGATCCTGCTGGCTCTGATACCACAGCCAGCCACCGATTCCCGCGGCAAGCAATACAATAACCACCAGAACGATGGCGACAGGTTTTTTCATGACTTCAGGCTCCTTTGCGTTAAGCCTTGCAGGATCAGATCGAGATGACAGGTGATGACCTGGCTAATCTGCGCGG
Organism: Enterobacter sp. 168J2; assembly: GCF_034107265.1. Lineage (NCBI taxonomy): Bacteria > Pseudomonadati > Pseudomonadota > Gammaproteobacteria > Enterobacterales > Enterobacteriaceae > Enterobacter > Enterobacter sp. 168J2. Next base: position 221,148 of record NZ_JAWNEB010000001.1, read on the forward strand.
CTTTATCCTCATCGAATTGTGTCCAGCCCGTGCGTAACAGGATGGTCTCACGCCCGAGACGGAAGGCGAGAATTTCGCCCAGCAGGGCGTGGGTATGCAAAATGGTGTCGGTATCGCTCGCGTCCCGTCCGGTGTAGGCGGCAATCAACCGGGTCAGATGGGTGTGCATCGGGGCAATCACCTGATCGTGTACCAGCTGGTAGGCGGCGGTGGGGGAGAGCTGCTCGCGGGAGATAAACTTGCTCAGGTTGAGCGTATCGTCGTGCGTCAGCAGGCGGATCATATTGTGACAGGCATTGAGAATAAGCTGCCTGATAGCGGTACGATCCGGCGTCGGCTGGCTCAGCAGCCCGCTGGCCTCCTCGACGTGCGGGCGAAAGTTAGTGCCGATAAAATCGGCAATCCACTGGGCGCAGGCGAGGTATAAATCCTCTTTTGAGCCAAAATAGTAGGTAATGGCCGCAATGTTTTGCCCGGCCTGGGCGGCGATATCCCGCGTGGTGGCATGCAGGCCATACTCGCCAAACTGCGCCAGCGCGGCGGCGATAAGCTGGCTTTTGGCCTGTTCACCTTTGGTTGTCGTCGGTGTCGTATTCATGGCAGTATTAAAAATTAATCAATCGATTGATTAAAATTATACCTGAATCGCTAATCCGTCGAGGGATACGACAGGGATATTTTATGCGCCACGTCACAAAAGCTGCTACACTCCGCTCCTTCGCGACATTGTGGTTTTTGTCCTTCTATTCGTGATATCTCCCTGAAAACTACACCTGTGATGGTCGGGGCGGTTCGGAGTTTTTATGTCTTTTGATTCCCTTGGCCTGAACCCGGAAATTCTGCGCGCGATCGCAGAGCAGGGCTACGTTGAGCCAACCCCTATCCAGCAGCAGGCTATTCCCGCCGTGCTTCAGGGCCGTGACCTGATGGCCAGCGCCCAGACCGGTACCGGTAAAACCGCGGGCTTTACGCTGCCGCTGTTAGAGCTGCTGGTAAAAAACCAGCCGCATGCCAAAGGCCGTCGTCCGGTGCGCGCGCTGATCCTCACCCCAACCCGCGAGCTGGCAGCCCAGATTGGCGAGAACGTGCGTGAGTACAGCCGCTACCTCAACATCCGCTCGCTGGTGGTTTTCGGTGGCGTGAGCATTAACCCGCAGATGATGAAGCTGCGCGGCGGCGTGGACGTGCTGGTGGCAACGCCGGGCCGTCTGCTGGATCTGGAACACCAGAACGCGGTGAAACTTGATAGCATTGAAATTCTGGTGCTGGACGAAGCCGACCGCATGCTCGACATGGGCTTCATCCACGATATTCGTCGCGTGCTGGCTAAGCTGCCGCCGCGTCGCCAGAACCTGCTCTTCTCCGCGACCTTCTCCGATGAGATCAAGGCGCTGGCGGAAAAGCTGCTGCATAACCCGCTGGAAGTGGAAGTAGCGCGCCGCAACACCGCCTCCGAGCAGGTGACGCAGCACGTTCACTTTGTGGATAAAAAGCGCAAGCGGGAGCTGCTCTCCCAGATGATCGGCCAGGGTAACTGGCAGCAGGTGCTGGTCTTCACCCGCACCAAGCACGGCGCGAACCACCTGGCGGAACAGCTGAATAAAGACGGCATCCGCAGCGCGGCGATCCACGGTAACAAGAGCCAGGGCGCGCGCACCCGCGCGCTCGCGGACTTCAAATCCGGCGACATCCGCGTGCTGGTGGCGACCGACATCGCTGCCCGCGGCCTCGATATTGAAGAGCTGCCGCACGTGGTGAACTACGAGCTGCCTAACGTCCCGGAAGATTATGTTCACCGTATCGGCCGTACCGGCCGTGCGGCGGCGACCGGTGAGGCGCTCTCTCTGGTCTGCGTGGACGAGCACAAGCTGCTGCGCGACATCGAACGTCTGCTGAAGAAAGAGATCCCGCGCATCGAAACCCCGGGCTACGAAGTGGACCCGTCCATCAAAGCCGAGCCGATTCAGAACGGTCGTCAGGGTGGCGGTCGCGGTCAGGGCGGCGGCGGTCGCGGCCAGCAGCCGCGTCGTGCCGAAGGCGGCGCGCCGAAGTCATCGGGCAAACCGCCGCGTCGTAACAGCGACGGCAAGCCGGCCGGTGAAATCCCGTGGCGCAGTGGGGAAGGGAAACCGGCAGGGGAAGGGCAGCGCCGACGCCGCCCGCGCAAACCTGCTAACCCGCAGTAATCTGGAAGCCCGGTCGTAAAGCCGGGCTTTTCTTTTTGCCGCAGCGAAGAGAAAGTGCCACAATAGTGGCTGTTTATACAGTATTTCAGGTTTTCCAATGGCTTTAACCGCGGCGCTGAAAGCGCAAATTGGCGCATGGTATAAGGCGCTACAACAGCAGATCCCCGATTTTATCCCCCGAGCGCCGCAGCGGCAGATGATTGCCGACGTGGCAAAAACGCTCGCCGGGGACGACGGGCGACATCTGGCGATTGAAGCCCCGACCGGCGTCGGGAAAACCTTGTCGTACCTCATTCCCGGCATCGCGATAGCGCGGGAGGAGGACAAAACGCTGGTGGTCAGCACCGCCAACGTGGCGCTGCAGGACCAGATCTTCAGCAAAGATTTACCCCTGCTGCGCAAAATCATCCCCGACCTGCGGTTTACCGCCGCCTTTGGACGCGGGCGCTACGTATGCCCGCGTAACCTGGCGGCGCTGGCCAGCAGCGAGCCCTCGCAGCAGGATCTGCTCGCCTTTTTGGATGATGAGCTGACGCCAAACAACAAGGCAGAGCAGGAGCAGTGCGCAAAGCTCAAAGCAGAACTCGACGGCTATAAGTGGGACGGGCTGCGGGATCACACCAGCCTGGCGATTAGCGACGACTTGTGGCGCAGGCTGAGCACCGATAAAGTGAGCTGCCTGAACCGCAACTGTCACTACTACCGCGAGTGCCCGTTCTTTGTCGCCCGGCGCGAGATCCAGGAAGCCGAAGTGGTTGTCGCCAACCACGCGCTGGTGATGGCCGCGCTGGAGAGTGAAGCAGTGCTGCCGGAGCCTAAAAACCTGCTGCTGGTGCTCGACGAAGGCCACCATCTGCCGGACGTGGCGCGGGACGCGCTGGAGATGAGCGCTGAAATTACGGCGCCGTGGTTCCGCCTGCAGCTCGATCTCTTCTGCAAGCTGGTGGCGACCTGCATGGAGCAGTTCCGCCCGAAAACCACGCCGCCGCTGGCGGTCCCTGAGCGGCTGAGCGAGCACTGCGAAGAGGTCTATAGCCTTATTTCGTCCCTGAACAACATCCTGAACCTCTATCTTCCCGCCGCCCAGGAAGCCGAACACCGCTTTGCGATGGGGGAGCTACCGGAAGAGGTGATGGAGATTTGCCAGCAGCTGGCAAAGCATCTGGAAAAGCTGCGCGGACTGGCGGAGATGTTCCTGAACGACCTCAGCGAGAAAACCGGCTCGCACGACGTGGTGCGCCTGCACCGCATCCTGCTGCAGATGAACCGCGCGCTGGGGATGTTCGAAGCGCAGAGCAAGCTCTGGCGGCTGGCCTCGATGGCGCAGGCCTCGGGCGCGCCGGTCACCAAATGGGCCACCCGCGAAGTGCGGGACGGGCAGGTGCACCTCTTTTTCCACTGCGTGGGCATCCGCGTGGCCGATCAGCTCGAAAAGCTCATCTGGCGCAGCGTGCCGCACGTGGTGGTCACCTCCGCGACCCTGCGCTCCCTGAACAGTTTCTCCAGGCTACAGGAGATGAGCGGCCTGAAGGAGAAAGCGGGCGACCGTTTTGTGGCGCTGGACTCGCCGTTTAACCACTGCGAGCAGGGCAAGCTGGTCATTCCGCGCATGAACTACGAGCCGCTTATCGACAACGAAGAGCAGCACATTGCCGAGATGGCGGCCTACTTCCGCGAGCAGGTCGAGAGCAAAAAATACCCCGGCATGCTGGTGCTGTTTGCCAGCGGGCGCGCGATGCAGCGTTTCCTCGAACACGTTACCGATCTGCGTTTACTCCTGCTGGTGCAGGGCGACCAGCCCCGTTACCGGCTGGTGGAAACCCACCGCAAGCGCATCGACAGCGGCGAGCGCAGCGTGCTGGTGGGGCTACAGTCGTTTGCCGAAGGTCTGGATCTGAAGGGTGACTACCTGACGCAGGTGCATATCCATAAAATCGCCTTCCCGCCCATCGACAGCCCGGTGGTGATCACCGAAGGCGAGTGGCTGAAAAGCCTTAACCGCTATCCGTTTGAGGTTCAGAGCCTGCCTGCGGCGTCGTTTAACCTGATTCAGCAGGTGGGGCGTCTTATTCGTAGCCACGGCTGCTGGGGCGAGGTGGTGATTTACGACAAGCGTCTGCTCACCAAAAACTACGGCCAGCGTTTGCTGAACGCGCTGCCTGTTTTCCCGATTGAACAGCCGGAGGTGCCGGAGGTAAAAAAACGCCCGGCAAAACTGACCGCCGGGCGTGGAAAAAGCATCCGTGCTAAGAGGCGCGGTCCTACTGGTAAGTGAAGGTCACCTGCACTACGCTGCTGAACGTGCCGGCGGTGACGGGCATGGCGGTGGCGTAATAGCGCGCGGAGAGCGGAAACGTCGCCGTGTGGTCGCTCGGGTTAATGGCGACGTTAAAGGCGGCCTGCGGGGCAATCAGTATTTTGTCCTGACGGTCTGCCAGCTCCAGCGCCAGCCCTTTTGCGCTGCCGATATTGGCGAATTTAGTCGGGTGTGTGCTGTCGGCCTGGCCGTAGAAAAAGGCCGTGGCGAGAGCAAGCGTGGCCGGGCAGTGCGACACAGAAAGGGAAAAGTCTTTCCACTCGCCGGTATCGCCCACGTCTTTAAAGCTGCCCGACACCGCCTGTCCCAGATCCACTGTCAGGTTTCGGCTGGCGCTGTCGATGACGCAGGTGTTGGCGTAAATATTCCCCGTCATCTGGATCTGAATATCGTCGGCGTGAGCCTGGGCGATCAGCCCCAGCGCCAGAATCGCAATGGTCTTTTTCATGTTGGTCACTTATAGGCGAGAGTGATGGTAGCAACGGTGTTTGCAGGACCGGGTGTGACCACATCGCTAACCTGCTCGTAGCGTACCTCAAACGGTATGGTAAGCGTCTCGTTGGCGATGGCTTCGCTTCGGGTGTTAACGTAGGTGTCAAAGGTGGCGATATTGTCGTCGAACAGCATGCGTACGCCGACTCCCGTTGCGGCTCCGGGCTGCTGCGTGAGTTTCAGCACTCCTTCAAACGCCGTTTCATAGCCGTTTGAACTGGTGATCTTTACTTCGGGCTGCACGGTGCTGTCGCAGTGCACCGTGACGTCAAAATTCTGCGCCGGAGAGGAGAGCATCCCCACGCTGACAAAGTCGCTGACCGGGAAATCTCCAAGGTTAACCGTCAGGTTTTTTGGCAGGACGGAGCAGGTGACCTCTTTAAGGATGACGTTGCCCGCATAGGCGATGTCGTTAGGGTTGCCGATCCCTTCGTGGTGATACACCCCGATACCAAAACGAGTCTGGCTCTGATCGAGCGTGCCAGACGCTACCGTATCGCTGGTTTTGACCAGCTCCAGCGTAACGTCAAAATTAAAGCTCTGTTTGCCATCGCTGGAAACATACCCCACCGGCGTTCCCGTTGAGATGCAGTTAACGCCGCCTGCTCCGCTGATGCGCTGCCCCCGATCGTTCATCAATGCCACCCCAACGCCGGGAACACCAGAGTCGTAGACACCTTTTAGTCCTGGGATCTCTGCTCCCGTACCGTAGTAGCAGGATACGATCTCCAGGCCGCTATCTGCGGCCTGATCGCAGTTACCGGCGACATGGGCAACCTGTTCTGTTCCAGGAATGGTCTCACCTACCGCCAGCGTTGTCGGAACGGAGATTGACGCCACGTTAATCATCTTTGGCAGGTCCGGCGTTGTACAGGTCGCCTTCGCATGCGGCATAAATAACGCGGCGGTTCCCAGAACCAGTAAGAAAAAGCACTGTTTAATCATTTGCATAATCGTTAGCCTGAACGGTAGATCAATGACACTGCGCGGCAGCGTTAATGATGCTGGTTTTCTCTTTCTCATCCGTTAGCGCATAGTCAGCGACGCAGTGCTCGCTCGCCTCCTGTCCCCAGGAAACGTTGAGATGCCCTTGCTGTGGCAGACCCGACAGGTAGGTCTGGCCGTCGTTCCCGACAATAAATTCGCTGTCTTTATCCTCGGTGGTAACCGTTGCGCCGAAGGGCAGCGGTTTACCATTTTGTGTCAGCGTCATCAGCACGCGGTTACCTACGCGGGTATTAAAGCTGGCGCGCACCACGGCCCCGCGGGTTGGGGTCACGATCTGCGCCGCGTGGGTGACGTCGGCGTCGTCCGGCAGCGTTTCGGTATCCAGCGCAATGGTGTTGTGGCGATACGCGGTAACAAACGGCACGACGGTGTAGCCGCGGAAGTCGGTCTCAACGCCCGTCTGGTTCGCGATGTGCGTCCCGTGGGTTCCCGGCGCTTTTACCAGCGCGATGGTCTCACCGAGCGGCTGGCTCAGGGTTATCCCGTTAGCATGGGCAACCACGCCGCCCTGCAAACCGACGTTCACGGTCTGCTGATATTTGTCCTGACTGACCCCTGCGCTCACTTCGCCATAGGTCGCTTTGTAGTCGGCGTTGATGCTGGTGGAGTTACCGCTGCCGGTGCTGCTCAGCCCTTCCTGGATGTTCCAGTTCAGGTTGTCTTCTTTCAGCGCCGTGCCGTTCAGGCCGATATTCTGCGTCGTGCCGTCTTTGGTGTTGTTCAGGTTGTAGGTGGCCCAGGTGTTATGCATCCAGTGGTCCAGCGGCACCGAGACGCTCAGCGAGAACTGGTTGTCGTTCGTGACCTCATTACCGTCTTCATCGCTGTCGCTGGTGTTTTTGTTCATGCTGTAGCTGAGGCTGTAGCTCACGCCGTGCCAGCTGTTGTTGTAGCTGACGCTCAAGGAGGTCATGTTCTGGCTCTGGCTCCAGTACGTCTCTTTCACCATGCTCAGGGTGACGGACCCCCAGCCTTCCGGCAGCGTCTGGTCGACGGTGGCTTCGGTTCGGGCGCGGCGCTGCTGAGGTGCAGACCAGTCGTCAGAGTGGGTATAGGACTCCATGGTGTCTTCGAGGGTGTAAAAACCCTTGCTGTTATAGCGGTAGCCCGCCAGCGTGAAGTTGGTGCCAGAGCGGGCGATATCTTTGCTGTAACGCACGCGCCACGACTGGCCTTTGCTGGCCTGCTGTTTTTTCAACAGGGCTTTGGCGCGGGTGACGTCGATGGAGAACGCCCCTAAATCACCCATGTTTTTCCCGATACCTGCCGCCTGAGACTGATAATGGCTGCTCTGCTGCATGCCACCGTAGGCGGTAAAACCGTAGGGTAAACCGTAGATGGCGCTGCCCTGGGCAAACGGGGTCTTTTCCACGTCTTTGTCATAAGAACGATAGCGCCCGGCGGTCACGCTGTAGCGCAGGTTTTTTTCACGCTGCAATACCGGCACGGAGGCAAACGGCACCACAAAATGGCTTTCGCTGCCGTCGGTCTCTTTCACGGTGACCTGGAGATCGCCGCTGCTGCCGGTGGGGTAGAGATCGTTAATTTCGAACGCGCCCGGTGCGACCGTGTTCTGATAAATGATGTACCCGTTCTGGCGTACCACCACCAGCGCGTTGCTGTGGGCGGTGCCGCGAATAATGGGGGCGTAGCCTTTTTCACTGTCCGGCAGCATGTCGTTATCGGATTTCAGCTCCACCCCGGTGTAGGGGACGCTGTCAAAAACGTCGGAAGGGGAGGAGCTCTGGCCGACGGTGAGGTCGCTTTTCATCGCCACAATGTCGCGCTGCGCGTAGGTATAAACGGAGGTGAATTTCTGGTCCTCCTCCTTACCCGTGGTGCTGCGATTCCAGGTGGAATAGTTGCGAACGCGCCACGCGCCAATGTTCAAACCTGGACGCAGGTTAACGTACTGGCTGCTGGTGTCCTGTTCACCCTGCTGGCGCGCATGGCTTTGGCTGGCGTTTGCGCTGTAGTTAAGCAGGCCCGCGTTGATCCCTTCGTCAAATTCTTTTGGGTCAATGTAACCGCGAGGCACCTGACCGAGCGCCGACTGGGGAATGCTCAGCAGCAGCTGCTGGTTGCGAACGCGGAAGGTCGCGGATGCGGCAGGGATGGCGTGTAAATCGGCGCACTGGCCTTTGGCCATCAGCTGCGGATATTTTTTGGTTTTGATGCCGAGGCTTTTTAAATCGTCCAGGGTAAAGCAAGGTTGCAGCGTGCTGTTGCCCTGAGCGTCTTTTTGCAGAGTAAACGTGACATCGCGGGTATCAATTTTATTGTTATTGATAAATACCGCGACCTGATATTTACCCGGCGCCTGGCCTGGGCCTTTTTCATAAACGGACAAATCGGTTTTCCCCTGCTGGGGATTATCAATATCCAGCAGGGCCGGGTTAAAATAATCATCAGCCATAACCTGCTGCGCAAAGATCGCCATTGCCAGGCCACAAAGAATGACCAGCAATGACGAAAATCGGCAGGTGAACGGCTTTTTATCGCTGTACATGATTATTTTATTACCGGGGAAGTATTAATGAACGGATTTCGACCAGGTATGGCTGATGCTGCCGTAATCAGTAATAATGGAATACGTGACGTTTGAGCCCCCAACGTTGCCAGGTATAGCAAAATGCGTTTCCGTTTTCGGCACGGCCCAGGTGGCTTTAGTGATTTTATGACCATTCAGCGTAACGGTCTGGAAATTCATATAGAACGGCGTGGGGTTATTCACCACCAGCTCATTACCTTCGCGGCGCCATTCAAGTTTATCGGCCACATCTTCTGGTCTGCCTTTTACCGAAGACGGGCGATACAGTAATTTGATTCGAGTATTAATGGCGATTTGCAGCGTATTTACCCCCTCAACGTGTTTTGAGGAAGGGATGGCTTTAATATTCAACCAGTACAGGGATTCCCTGTCTTCCGGTAAATTTCCGCCCGTACGCACCACGCGCAGAACGTTATCTTCTTTTGCATCCAGACGGAAAAGCGGCGGGGTGATCAGGAACGGGGCTTTGGCCGGGTTTTTACCGCCGGAATCAACCCAGGACTGCACCAGATAATCCGTCGCATCTGGATTTGAAAGACCAAGAGAGGATTCCTTTTTATCTCCCTGATAGACCAGACGGGTGCCATTAATAATGACGCCCGCATTTGCAGTGGCGGCTACCAGTAAAAAAGTGCTCAGTAAATAACCGTGGCGCATAAAGATTTCTCAATAAATAGATGAGATATTAATGCCCGCAAAAGCATTAATATCTCAGGATTGATAAGATCAGTTATAAATAACGGTGAAGGTCGATACAGAGTTAGCAGGGCCTGCGGTAATCGCAGCGCCGGTTTGGATATAACGAGCGCCGAACTCAAGATCGTTAACCGCCGTGCCGGAGGCTAATGGATATTGCTGAGACGGCGTATACAGGGTGACTGGCTGCTCTGACGCGTCAACCAGCTGAATAGCGACACCCGTAGCCGCATCGGTATCCGGCGTTAAGGCCAGCGTGGCGTTGTTATTCGCATCCGGCGTACCGCCGAAGTTAATCGCAGCGGAAGTAACCGTTTCCGGGCAATTCGTTAACTGAATATCAAACTTCGTTAACGTGCTGGTAGAGCCTGCGCCGGTAAATACCGTTTTAGACACTTTACCCAGCTGAACATTTAATGGGTTACTTAACCCATTCACGACCTGACAAGCAGAATCGATAATTTCACCGGTGAAATTGATCTGACCTTCACCGTTTGTTGTCGCAAATGCGGATGCAGAACATCCTATCGTTGCGGCGATGATTAAACCTAAAGCAACCTTGTTCATAACAAATCCTGGTATGTTTCTGGTGATAGCGTTGCCTGGACGTTTTCACCGTTGACCCTTAATGACTTTCCGCTGGTTATTTAATCAAATATTGATGCGTTAAGAATCTTCTGTAGAAATCACAAATAATTGAAATAATGCTTGAGTTTCATTTTTCGCCATAAAAACAGAACGTTGATTGTGTCGAAAAAAACTAACGTCCAGACGTTCAACGGGGCTATATTGTTAACAAGATGATATTTTCAGGAGAGATGTCGTGGATTATCGCAAGATTATCAAAGAGGTAGGCCGGGGCAAAAACCACGCCCGCGATCTGGACCATGAGACCGCTCGCGCCCTGTATACCCGTATGCTCAATGGCGAAGTACCGGACCTGGAGATGGGCGGCATCCTGATTGCGCTGCGCATCAAAGGTGAAGGCGAAGCGGAGATGCGCGGTTTCTACGAGGCGATGCAGGCGCAAACGCTGCGCTTAACGCCGCCGGTGGCAAAACCGATGCCGATCGTAATCCCGAGCTATAACGGCGCGCGCAAGCAGGCAAACCTGACCCCGCTGCTGGCGATCTTATTACATAAGCTGGGGTTCCCGGTGGTGGTACACGGGGTCAGCGAAGATCCCACGCGCGTGCTGACAGAAACCATCTTTGAACTGCTGGGCATTGAACCGACTCTTCATGCCGGCCAGGCGCAGGCAAAGCTGGAGGGGAACCAGCCGGTCTATATTCCCGTGCGCGCGCTCTGCCCGCCGCTGGAAAAGCAGCTGGACATGCGCTGGCGCATGGGCGTGCGCAACAGCGCGCATACTCTGGCGAAGCTGGCGACGCCGTTTGCTGAAGACGCCGCACTGCGACTTTCCAGCGTCTCACACCCGGAATACGTGGGGCGTGTTGGGAAATTTTTTGAGGAGATTGGCGGCAGGGCGCTGCTGATGCACGGTACGGAAGGTGAAGTTTATGCCAATCCACAGCGCTGCCCTCAGCTGATGCTGATCGATCCTGCCGGTACGCGCGTTGTGCTCGAGCGTGGGGAAGACAACAGCGATGTTCTCCTGCCGGAGTCGAAAGATCCGCAGGTTACCGCGCACTGGATTACGCAGTGCCTGGCCGGGAATGTGCCGGTTCCACAGTCGATCAAGCTGCAAATGGCCTGCTGCTTGCTGGCGACAGGGGAGGTTGAGACGGTGGAAGCCGGCTTACAGCGCGTGGCGCAGTCGTTTTAGGCAAAAAAAAGCCCGTCCAGTGGCGGACGGGCAAACAAGGGTAACAACAGGGTCAATGAGGGTTGGAGCAGCTCACCAGAGGGTTTGGCGAGGGTACAGCATTCATTCAGGCGATTATTTGTAGATAACCGCAGTACCGCTCAGTTTGTTATTGGTGTTAGCGGAGGTGATGGTGTATCCGCTCGCACCGGCAGCCGCCGCTTTCTCAGCCAGCTTGGCTTCCAGACCGTCCAGCGTGGTTGCGCCTTCTGCACTCACCACACCGATTTTATTCATGCTCTGGGCCTGAGTTGATGAAACAGGCTCTACGGCGAATGCGCCAAAAGACAGAGCGGACAGGGCAACAGCAGCTACAGCATATTTGATGGTTTTCATAATTAATCTCTCGCAGGTGTTTTCTGTTAAGGGGACGATGTTCCGTCGATGTGATAAGTATCACGTTTTTTTCGGGGGGATAAAATCGAAGAGAATTGACGTGGTAAATCAAAAAAATTGAATGACAAATAACTTATTGATTATTAATTAAATCAAAGTTGCGCTTTACACTTCTTGTTGCTGCGCTTTACAGAAGAGAGATGAAGGGCACATTTTGCTACGCGGTTCGCTAAAATTCGTGAGCGTAAAGGTAAGCGCCCACGCGGTTAACTTAGGTAAAGGAAAGTCAACGTAGCTGGCTGTCTTTCGATCCTCTGCGATTATAACCTGAATGTGAAGCATTTTTTGAATCTTTATCCTGCTGGCAGGTGATGCAAAACCTTACGCCGGGGATGGCTTTACGCCGCGCCTCCGGGATCGGCTCTCCGCACTCTTCGCACTCCTTCAAGCTTTCGCCGCGCGGAATCTCACCGCGAGCGCGCGCAACCGCATCTTCAATAGTACTGTTGATCTGTTCGTTAACGGCGTCATCATTCGCCCAGCCGGAAGCCATAGCATCCTCCTGCAATCGGTATATACCCTGCTTTTAATATGGGGTTAAAAAATGAACAATCAAGATAAAGGGGAAAACGAACTGCATCCGGCAGGCAGATGCAGTTTTATAAAGAGGGAATTATTTATAGATGGTTGCCGTGCCGTACATATGGTTATCTCCGCCTGCGGAGTTCACCACAAAGCCTTTCGCACCTTCCTGGCGGGCTTTCTCGGCCAGTTTGTTTTGCAGATCGTCCAGGTTACTTGCGCGGCTAACCGAAACGGTGCCCGCCGGACGCAGCTGGCTGGTATCGGTACTTTCATTCAGTGACTGAACGGCCATTGCAGAAAATGAAGCGGTCGCCAGGGCGCCGGCGATAATAGCAAGGGTCAGGTACTTTTTCATAATCACATCCTCATGAGGAAACAACAGGTGATTCCCTTTAAGTTTAGAAGCCTGACGAGTGTGACTTAGCGCAAATATTTGATGATGATCTGCTTATTTTTTGAACGATAAAAACTGACAATTCGCTGACAGATCATAGACGTAGAGGTGTTTGATTTACGGCGGTTTTTTAAGCGCCGCAGAGAAAGATTTACCGCTGGGCCAGCACAGGGTATCTTACGCCGCTGTTTAAAGGAGAATGCCATGACTTCCCAAAAGCCGGGATTGCACCCGCGAAACCGCCACCGTAGCCGCTACGACATGAGCGCCCTGTGCCAGAGCAGCCCTGCGCTGCAGGACTACATTGTCCAGACCCCAGCGGGTGAGCCGACCGTCAACTTTGCCGATCCGCAGGCGGTGAAAACGCTGAACAAAGCGCTGCTGGCGCATTTTTACGGCGTGGCGCACTGGGATATCCCGGAAGGCTTTCTCTGTCCTCCCGTTCCGGGCCGGGCTGATTACGTCCATCACCTTGCCGATCTTCTCGCCGAAGATCGTGACGGCGCGATCCCACCGCAGGCTTCCGTCCTGGATATTGGTACCGGGGCAAACCTGATTTACCCGCTGATTGGCGTGCATGAGTATCGCTGGCGCTTTACCGGGAGCGAAATCGGCGCCGAGGCCTTTGCCAGCGCGCAGGCGATCGTCAGCGCTAACCCCGGCCTGAGCCGCGCCATTCGTCTGCGTCGTCAGAAAGATGCGGCGTCGATCTTCAACGGCATTATTCATAAAAACGAAAGCTATGACGCCACGATGTGCAACCCGCCGTTCCATGATTCGGCGGCAGCGGCCCGCGCGGGCAGCGAGCGTAAACGCCGCAACCTCGGTCAGGCGGAGGACGCCGCGCTGAACTTCGGCGGGCAGCAGCAGGAGCTGTGGTGCGAGGGCGGTGAAGTTGCCTTTATCCTGCGCATGATTGCGGAAAGTAAACAGTTTGGCCGTCAGGTGAAGTGGTTTACGACGCTGGTTTCCCGCGGGGATAACCTGCCGCCGCTCTACCGTGCGCTGAGCGAAGCGGGCGCCGTAAAAGTGGTGAAAAAAGAGATGGCGCAGGGCCAGAAGCAGAGCCGCTTTATCGCCTGGTCGTTTATGGACGATAACAAACGTCGCAAATAGTACCCCCTCGTAGGCCGGGTCAGGCGAAGCCGCCACCCGGCTCGGTTACAGCGTCGGTTCCTGCGGAGGGAGCGGCGAGGCGGGCGGCGACAACACCTGATACGTCTGCACCGGCGTTCGCACGTTCGCCAGATCGAAGTGCTTTTTCACCATGCTGTCGAGGGCAAAGCGTACCGTCCACTGCTTCAGCGGCTGCGTGGTGAACGACACGCGCAGGGTGAACGCCGTGTTGGTCAGCCCAACGATGCCGGCAAACGACGGCTCGCCAATCACCAGCCCGCGAATATCCTCCATCTCCATCAGTTCGCTGACCGCATCCCTCAGCGCCTGCTTCGCTTTGTTCGCATCCTCGTGACGATCCACGTCGTAGTTCGCCACAACGGAGCCAATGCCGCGCACGAAGTTGGCGAAGGTGGTGATCGATGACCACGGAATGATGTGGTATGCCCCGGTATCCTGACGCACGCCCACCGAGCGAATCGACATCCTCTCCACGGTGCCGGTCAGCGGCCCGATGGTCACCAGATCGCCCGTATTCATTCCGTTCTCAAACTGGATAAAGATGCCGGTAATAATATCCTTCACCAGCGTTTGCGAACCGAAGGAGATCGCCAGCCCCAGCGCGCCGGCACCCGCCAGCAGCGGGGCGATATTCACGCCGATTTCCGACAGCACGATCATGATGGTGATGGTGCTGATAATCACCGCCAGCGCGTTGCGGAACAGGGTTAAGAGTGTTCTTGCCCGCGCGCTGGGCAGGGGCCTGCCGTGAATATCCGATACCAGGCGGTTCTCGATAAGGCTCGCCAGCAGCGTCCAGCCAACGGCGGAGAAGAACAGTATCAGCGCGATACGAATTAAAATATCGACGGTCTTCTCGCCGGCGCCGTTATGCAGCCAGTTCCAGAAATCAAACAGGCTCCACGCGTTCAGCAGCAGCATGATCGCCACGCAGACGGTCAGAATGCGCGCCACCTTGAGCGACACCGACATCCAGCCGTTCACCCGTTTTTGCAGTTCCGGGTAGTTACGCTGCACCTGCGGCGACAGGGTGATAGTTTTCGAGATCCAGCGGGACAACAGCCCGGACACAAATGCCGCGATGCCGATAATCGCCAGGCTTTTGAACGTCGCTCCCATCATAAATTTCAGGCTGTTTCCCGGGTCGAACAGCGAGAAGAAGCACAGCACAATAAAGTACGCGCTTGCCAGCCAGTGCCACACCAGCGCGAAGGCGCGGATAAACAGGCTGAAGAAAGAGAGGGAGCGGTCGGCCAGATGCAGCAGACTCTCGGTGATCGCCCTTTTATTGTGAAAGATAAGGTACAGAGACCAGACGGTTATACAGAGCATAATCAGCACGTTCGCCAGCGCGCCAAACTGCACGTTAACCTGGTTGGAGATAATCGGCACGGCAACCAGCAGGCCGTAGCCTATCAGGCCGCTGAGGACGCTTAGCCGCACGGCCCAGTATTTCGCGCTGTCGTCGTTGATATTGAAAGGGCGAAGCTCAGGCACGCGCGGGCAAAAGATGACGCGCAGCACCGCTTTAAAAAATTCGATGAGCGCAAACGCGTTCAGGAAGAGCGCCTGCTGGAAGGCAATGGTTTTGTTGCCCGTATTGAGGCGGTCCGCCAGCACCTGACCGACAAACAGCGTTAATGCCAGCAGCAGTAAATCGATGATAAACGCCCCGGCAACCATAGCGGGGAGGTGCAGCCAGCTGTTTTTATGCTGGTTCTTTTTTCGCCCCCAGTGGCCCATCCTGCGGTACAGCGGCCAGGCGCACAGGCGCACCAGCCAGTAAAAAATAAACACGGCCGCGGCCAGCATCAAAAACTGGGTGGCGGCGGCGGTAAAGGTATGCGGGTTAAACGCCTTGTGCTGGGATCCCATCAGGTTGCGGTAAAGCTGGGCAAAGCGTGAGGAGAGCGCTTCCCCGTAGTGGCGGCTCACGTCGGTGATGTTTTCCAGCACCGTTTTTTGTTCTTCAACTGGCGGCGGGGTGAGCGTCGGAACGGTTTCCTGCGGCGGCGTGGCGGCGGCTTTGCGCAATTGCTCGATGAGCTCTTTTCTGGAGGCGTCGTTTTCAAGGACGTCGGCAAGCGCGCTGTAAGCCGCCTTTTTTTGTTCAGCATCCGGTTCCGGAGGCGGCGTGCTTTGCTGGGTAGCGGTCGTTCCGGTGGTGACACCGGGGATCGCCACGGCGAGCGATGGCGCACTAAACAGGCTTATCAACAGCAGCAGGATCCACGGCACGGCGTCCTCCGACAAAAAATATCGTGCAAAATGATAAGTATAGAGGGCGAGGGGCGCAGGAGAGTTTTTGGGAACAATCTGGCGTAAAAAAGCCGGGCAAGCCCGGCTCGGTATGAAGCGAGGGATCAGGAGACGTGCTGCAGGAACTCCTGCAAACGCTGGCTCGGCGGATTCGCGATCAGCGCCTGCGGATTACCGTCTTCGGCGATGCGGCCTTTATCAATAAAGATCAGGCGGGAGGCCACCTTCTCAGCAAAGCCAATTTCGTGGGTCACGATCACCATCGTCATCCCTTCTTCCGCCAGATCCTGCATGACTTTCAGCACCTCGTGGCGCAGCTCCGGGTCGAGTGCGGACGTCGGCTCATCAAACAGCATCATCTTCGGCTTCACCGCCAGCGCGCGCGCAATCGCCACGCGCTGCTGCTGGCCGCCGGAGAGTTCGGAAGGATAGTGGTGCGCACGCTCCGCCAGACCAACCTTCGCCAGCAGGTCTTTTGCCTGCGCTTCCGCCGCCGCTTTGTTGGCACCGCGCACGCGCAGTGGGCCAAACATGACGTTTTCCAGCGCCGTCAGGTGCGGGAACAGGTAGAACTGCTGGAACACCATGCCCGCTTCCTGGCGAATCAGACGCTCGTCCACTTTCGGGTCGTTCACCTTCAGACCGTCAACGATCAGATCGCCGCTGGTGATCTCTTCCAGCTTGTTGATGCAGCGCAGCAGGGTCGATTTACCGGAACCGGACGGCCCGATAATCACCACCACTTCACCCTGCTTGATGTTCAGATCGATATTGTGCAGCACCTGGGTTGGGCCAAAGTGCTTGGAAACGTTTTTAAATTCAATCACAGGATTTTCATCCTTCTTTCAAGACGGCGCAGAACGAAGCTCAGTACCAGCGTAATGATCAGGTAGACAACGGCGACCGCACTCCAGATTTCCAGCGCGCGGAAGTTGCCCGCAATAATTTCCTGGCCCTGACGGGTCAGTTCGGCCACGCCGATAACGATGAACAGCGACGTATCTTTAATGCTGATGATCCACTGGTTACCCAGCGGCGGCAGCATGCGGCGCAGCGCCAGCGGGAGAATAACGTGACGGATCGTTTCGCGACGAGAAAGACCTAACGCCAGACCGGCTTCGCTGAAACCTTTATGAATCGACAGTACCGCACCGCGGGTAATTTCCGCGATATAGGCGCCCGAGTTGATCATAATGGTCACGACGGCCGCGCTGAACGGATCGATGCGCAGGTCGGTAAAGGCCATTGGCAGGGCGAAGTAGATAAACATGACCTGCACGACAATCGGGGTGCCGCGGATCACTTCGATGAAAACCAGTGCGATGTGGTTTGCAATCCAGCCGCCGTAGGTGCGGGCGAAACCGGCGACAAGACCGATAATCAACCCGCCAACCAGACCGAGGACCGAAATCCACAGGGTCATTTTAGCGCCTTCAAGCAAGAGTGGAATGGCAGGCCAGATGGCGCTCCAGTCAAACTGCATGATGTATTCCTGTATACCGTGGTGAAAAACGAAAAATGCAGGCCCGGCAAGCGTGAGCGCCGCCGGGCGCTATAAACCTGAATTCAGGTAAAATTATTTAGGCTCAGTACCGAACCATTTTTTATAGATTTCGTTGTAGGTGCCGTTCTCTTTCAGGGTTTTCAGCGCGCCGTTAACCTTCGTGCGCAGATCGTCGCTGCCTTTCGGGAACGCGATACCGTACTGCTGCGCTTCCAGAGAGTCGCCCACGGCTTTGAACTTGCCGTTACCAGCCGTTTTGATGAAGTACAGGATGTTCGGGGTGTCGTGCAGAACGGCGTCAGCACGGTTGGTGCCGAGCTCCATGTACGCATTGTCGATGTTCGGGAACTGGCGCAGGTCTTTGGTTTTGATATTCGCTTTCGCGTAATCCACGGAACCGGTGCCGCTCTTCACTGCCACCACTTTACCGTCGAGGTCTTTCACGCTTTTAACGTCGTTATTGTCCGCTTTCACCATCACCAGCAGGCCGCTTTTGTAGTAGCCGTCGGAGAAGTCGATCGCTTTTTTACGTTCTTCGGTAATGGTGATGCCCGCCAGCGCCAGATCGACGTTTTTGGTTTGCAGCGCCGGGATGATGCCGCTGAAGTCCATCGGCTTCAGGGTGTAGTCCAGTTTGAGTTCTTTGGCGATAGCGGCCCACAGATCAACATCAAAACCAACGTATTTGTCACCCTGTTTGAATTCAAACGGAACGAACGCCGTGTCGGTCGCCACAACCAGTTTGTCGGCAGCCTGAGAGGACACCGCAAAAGCCAGGGTAAGTGCAGCCAGTGAAACTTTTAATACAGACTTCATAGCATTTCCTTTTATATCCACGGGGCGATCCCCTGCGAGAACGACTGGCACAATGAAAAAATCGTGCCAACTTTACAAGCTCTTGTTTTTCAAAGGGGATGGAATCATGCATTGCACAAAAAGCGTGGCAATGATGTCGTGTTGCACCAGCATGGAGCACCATTTTGGTGCGCTTCGTTTGGGTCAACTGACGGGGAGATATTTAGCGTAAATTCTGACGAAAAAACAATCTTCCATTAACGGTTGTGTGAGGTGATTATTACAATTTCTTCACTTTTGCACCGTCTCAGGCAAAATCTGTGCACCATAAATGTGCAAAACCCTCACCAGAGGCGAGGGTTTGATAGGAAAGTCGTATGGATTACTCGATGTTGGATTCGATAAACCACAGGAACTGATCCAGGTCGCGGGACGCGGCGGTGAAGATGTCTGCGGTATCTTCATCCTTCGCTTCGCTAATCGCTTTGCGAACGTCATTGGCCACAATCGCGTAGCGGTCCGCCAGCTCTTTCAGGTGATCCTGAACGGTGTGAATATCCAGCGGGTAGCTTTTCAGCGGCGTTTTGCTGTTGATCACCTGCGTGGTCCCAAGCGCGACACCACCCAGCTGTACGGCACGTTCAGCCATCGTATCAAGGTGTGTCACCAGTGCTGTGCGGAAGCCATCCAGCATTTCATGGACGGCAATAAAGTTTGCACCGCGCATATTCCAGTGGGCCTGTTTGGTGATCAGCGAAAGATCGATGAACTGGATCACCTGGCGATTCAGCAACTCAATGGTCGCTTTTTTGTCGCTATCCGATACATCGTTACGGGTATAAAGCAGATTAGAC
Source organism: Enterobacter sp. 168J2 (assembly GCF_034107265.1). Taxonomy (NCBI): domain Bacteria; kingdom Pseudomonadati; phylum Pseudomonadota; class Gammaproteobacteria; order Enterobacterales; family Enterobacteriaceae; genus Enterobacter; species Enterobacter sp. 168J2. The sequence continues at coordinate 240,087 of NZ_JAWNEB010000001.1, forward strand.
GCTTTCGTTTTCACCAGTTTAGCGGTACTCATAATCTCATATCCTCTTGATGTTTATGTCCCAGGTAATTACGGAACTAAGTATAGCACCGGATTTTTTCTCTGCGGTCTGGCTGTGCCTATCGGTTTAATAGCGAGAAGGAGGTTGATAATTTAACAACTTGAAATTAATAGGTTATTTTAAAATTGATACAGATCAATCTTAATTCACCGTAAGGGAAATAGACGGGGAAGGATATTTCGATAATATGACAAACTATGTAAGAAATTATAACGGATGGCGTTCTGGCCTTTATTCTGCATGGCCGTGAAGCCATGCAGAATATATGGCATTAGCCGATGTCGATTTTCTCAACTTTGGGTTCAGGGCGCATGGTGAGCGTTGACCCCATCGACGCCGCAATAATTGAGCAGAGCGCCAGCGTCTGGGTTAACGTCAGCGTTTCGCCCAGGAACACCATCCCGGAGATCGCCGCAAGGGCGGGCTCCATGCTCATCAGGGTGCCAAATATGCGCGTCGGCAGACGCGTCAGGGCGATCATCTCCAGAGAATAGGGGAGAGCCGTTGAAAGAATAGCGACCGCCAGCCCGATGGGCATGACTGACCATTGCCAGATAGATTCCGTGGCCTGCGCCATACCGATCGGCACAAAAACGATAGCCGCAATCACGGAACCCAGGGCGACCGTTGCCGGGCCATGCTCTTCACCCGCGCGCTGCCCGGTGAGGATATAGACAGCCCAGCACGCTCCTGCTCCCAGAGCCAGCGCTGCGCCCGTGAGATCAATCTCAGAGACATTCTGGCCGAGCGGCAGCAGGAACCATAAGCCCAGAACGGCCAGTACGACCCAGATAAAATCCACCGGACGACGTGATGAGAAAAGCGCCACCGCCAGCGGGCCGGTAAACTCCAGCGCGACGGCGATCCCGAGCGGGATGGTCTGGATGGAGAGGTAGAACATATAGTTCATTGCCCCGAGGGACAGGCCATAAAAAAGCAGGGGGAGCCGTTGCTCTTTTTTGAAGCGCAGACGCCAGGGTTTGAAAATGGCAACGAGTATCGCCGTGCCCAGCACGATACGCAGGGCTGTCACCCCGGGCGCACCCACCAGTGGAAAAAGCGATTTTGCCAGCGAAGCACCGCTTTGGATGGACAACATGGCAATAAGTATGACGGCTACCGGCAACCAGACCGACGACGTGCGGGATAACCCAGGCATCCTTTCTCCTGTAAGCTAATGTCAAATGGAGTAAAGGTTGCAGTGTAAAGGAAATATACAGCTACGGTTGAGACTACGTTGAAAAAAAAGACCCATGAAATCCGTAAAATGGTTAAGCGCTGGTGGATTTATCACCTGAAAGATTAGGAATAATCTGGATGAATGTAACGGCGCAGACGCGCAATATGGGCGTTTAGTAGGAAAAATCGCATGTGATTTGAAAGAGTTAGCTGAGGTTGGAAACGTTCTGTTACAGGAAAGGCCTCATTAGACATCACGAATCACAAAGAGTTTCGCAAATTTTTTTGATATATTTAAAACTTACGGACTTACTTGAAGCACATTTGAGGTGGTTATGAAAAAAATTGCATGTCTTTCAGCACTGGCCGCTGTACTGGCTGTTTCCGCAGGTACCGCTGTAGCTGCTACTTCTACCGTAACTGGTGGTTACGCTCAGAGCGATATGCAGGGCGTGATGAACAAAACCAACGGTTTCAACCTGAAGTATCGTTACGAGCAGGATAACAACCCGCTGGGCGTGATCGGTTCTTTCACCTACACCGAGAAAGATCGTACTGAAAACGGCGCATACAACAAAGGCCAGTACTACGGTATCACTGCTGGTCCAGCTTACCGTCTGAACGACTGGGCAAGCATCTACGGTGTTGTAGGTGTTGGCTACGGTAAATTCCAGCAGACCGAAAACCAGGGTCTGAACCGCACTGCAAGCAACAGCGACTACGGCTTCTCCTATGGCGCGGGTATGCAGTTCAACCCAATCGAAAACGTTGCTCTGGACTTCTCCTATGAGCAGAGCCGTATCCGCAACGTTGACGTTGGCACCTGGATCGCGGGCGTAGGTTACCGCTTCTAATCACTTCGGTGAGCTAATAAAAAATCCGCCCAATGTGGCGGATTTTTTTTTGTTTGTACCCTCTCCCAGTGGGAGAGGGCCAGGGTGAGGGCATCAGACCGCACGAGACCGCACTGCTTACTTACTCTTAATATCAAAAATGTCCGTACCCAAATGGTTGTAGTCAACTTTCTGTAACTTGAAGTTGGTAACGTACACTGGGGGCGCTTTCTTGTTGGAGATAAACGGGTAACTATTTTTTATCTCTTTGGCCTTAATCCCCGTCCACTGCGAGAAGAACTGCAGGAAATCATTCGCCGAGCGCCGCGCTTTGATAACGCGATGCGTTTTATCATCACTCGACAGCACCATAAACGGCACCTGGAAATTCTGCTGGAACTGATCGTCGTGCGCCAGATACTGCACTTCTTTGCCACGCTCTTTAAACGCCAGCCCGTGATCCGAGAAATAGACCACGGAGAAGCTTTCGCCCGTGTTGCGCAGCTGATCGTAAAGCTTGCTGAGCAGTTCGTCAGTTTGCGTCATGGTGTAGAGATAGCAGGAGGTCTCTTTAGACTGCACAAACTCCGCGTATTTCCCGCCAGTGCGATCGCAGGCCTGCGGGTGCGACCCCATCAGGTGCAGGACAATCAGCTGCGGCTGGGTGCGCGGGGTAGCAAAGACCTGCGCCGTCATCTTCAGCAGCGCCTCGTCTTTGGTGTTTTTGTCGGCTTCAAAGTCGCCGCTCTTCAGGAACTGCACTTCGTCAGCACGCTTGGCAATACTGGCGATGGCCGTGTCGTATTCGCCAATTTGCCCCTGATTGGAGAACCACCAGGTCTGAAAACCGGCGCGGTTGGCCAGGGTGACGAAATTATCCTGAAACTGAGGTTTGCCATCCACCACGCGGTTCAGCGTCAGGCCGAGCGATTTCTGCGTTGAACCGCTGGCCGCCACATAATCGGTAAACAGGGTACCGTTGACCGAGCTGGCAAACGGCGTGTTATTCCAGTGCCCGCCGAAGGCGCCCAGTGCGTCGCGACGTGCGCTCTCGCCAATCACCACCACGTAGGTATGGTATTTCGGCTTAACCGCCAGCACGTTCCAGGTGTCTTTCATATTGGAAAGTTCAGCCATGCGCGCCTGCTCGTCGAGAACCTCTTTATTGTTCACGACGACGTCTTTCACGAAACGGAACACCGGATAGCCTATATTGATGAGCCTTAGCTTACCGTCCCAGGGAATATTCTGGATGGGGGCGACGAACGCCACGGCAAGGCTGAAGACCAGACAGAGTATTTCGATTTTACCCCAGGATTTTTTCTCGCCCGACCGACGGCGGATGGCGATAACGCCCAACGCGAAGATAAATAACCCTACCACGTAGCTGTACCAGGGGAAGATCGTCAGGATCTCCGTCGACTCTTCCATATTGGTGGAGTGCAGCGCGAGAAGGGTATTAAAGTTTGGCGAGCCGTAGGCCTGGCCAAACGGGAAATACATCGCAGCAACCAGCGAGCAGACCCCTACCAACGCTTTCTGCACGCGCGGGGCCGCTCGCCACAGCACATGCAGGATGCAGGTGAAAGCCACTGCATAAAGCAGGCTGAAGGGATAGCCGAGCGCAAAGTTAATCAGCAGCGACTGCAAAAAGTAAAATCCCGTCCACGGGCTTAAGGCCCGGCTGCGGGTAACGATGGTATCTAACAGGGTTACATTCATAGGTCACTATCACAAAAACGCCATGTGCTCACCCTGGCGCCAAGGGTCAAAGCCTGCCGGACAGTGCGTGGAAAGGGAATGAGAGGTCCGCTTCAGCGAGCCGCAAATTGTGCAGGGCTGCAAGAAGATAGTGCGAGCGTGAATTAAGGTCAACAGTTGCTAAACAGATGTTTTGCGAGGGGGGCTGCAAATCCGCAAAAATTATCGGGAATTGGTCAGTTTACAGCGGAAGTGTGACAGAAAAATGAAGCGGCGTACCGCAACGCCGCTTAGTGGGAAGGTTTGTCGTCCTGATGCGGTTTGTTGTTAAACATATCGCACAGCATGTTCAACAGCATTAAGCGCACTTTAAAAGGAGAGTGGGTAAACACGGTCATACACCTCTTGAATTCGTTCATAAGACCTCCTGATGTTTGATCCCTTCGATCCGTGAAGGGTGACTGCATTACATACAGATATAGCACAGGCTATATTGTATAGCTATGGCTATTTCGTTAATTTTTTGTGCTTGTGGAGGGATGGTTTACAATGTGCGCTCTCGATACCGGGCGCTGGAAGCGTCACCCCACTGAGGAAGTACAATGAACCGTCGCGCAGGTAAGCCAACCATTAAAAAAACGACGCAACTGGTGAACGTTGAGGAGCATGTCGAAGGTTTTCGCCAGGTCCGTGAAGCGCACCGGCGTGAACTGATTGATGATTATGTTGAGCTGATTTCCGATCTGATCCGCGAGGTTGGGGAAGCGCGTCAGGTTGATATGGCCGCCAGGCTGGGGGTTTCGCAGCCAACGGTCGCTAAAATGTTAAAACGTCTGGCCTCGGTAGGCCTGATCGAAATGATCCCCTGGCGCGGCGTGTTTCTGACGCCGGAAGGGGAGAAGCTTGCTCAGGAGAGCCGCGAGCGCCATCAGCTTGTCGAGAACTTTTTGCTGGTGCTGGGCGTCAGCCCGGAAATTGCCCGCCGGGATGCGGAAGGAATGGAGCACCACGTTAGCGAAGAGACGCTGGTGAAGTTTCGCGAATTTACCCTTAAATATGGTCCCTCCGCTGAATGAAAATCCCTGGACTGCAGGCCCTGTCACGCGATCGTTTCTTCCATCTCTTATTAATCACTGGCGCCGGGTTAAGCCTGTTTGTGCCGTTTGCGCCACAGGCCTGGTCTGCGGCGATTGACTGGCGCACCATCATCACCCTGAGCGGGTTAATGATGCTGACCAAAGGGGTCGAGCTGAGCGGCTATTTTGACGTCCTGGGACGTAAAATGGTGCGCCGTTTTGCCACCGAGCGCAGGCTGGCCCTGTTTATGGTGTTCTCCGCCGCGGTGCTGTCGACGTTTCTGACCAACGATGTGGCGCTGTTTATCATCGTGCCCCTCACGCTCACCCTGCGTAAGCTGTGCGAGATCCCTGTCAGCCGCTTGATCATCTTTGAAGCGCTCGCCGTTAACGCCGGTTCTCTGTTGACGCCCATCGGTAACCCGCAAAATATTCTTCTCTGGGGACGTTCCGGCCTGTCATTCGCCGCCTTTACCTGGCAGATGGCGCCTCTGGCGCTGGTGATGATGCTGTCGCTGCTGGCGGTCTGCTGGTTCGCGTTTCCGGATAAAAAGCTGCAATACCATAGCGGAACCACGGGCCCGCAGTGGCAGCCGCGGCTGGTCTGGAGCTGCCTCGGGTTATACATCGTCTTTCTGTTCGCCCTGGAGCTAAAGTATGAGCTGGCGGGCGTCCTGCTCGTCGCCGCGGGCTTTGTCGTGCTGGCGCGGCGCGTGCTGGTGAGCGTGGACTGGACGCTGCTGCTGGTCTTTATGGCGATGTTCATCGACGTGCATCTGCTTATTCAGCTTCCGGTGCTGCAAAACGTTCTGCACAGCGTTAGCGGTCTGTCGCAGCCGGGGCTGTGGCTGACGGCGATTGGCCTGTCGCAGTTTATCAGCAACGTGCCTGCCACCATTCTGCTACTCAACTACGTTCCGCCGGACACGCTGCTGGCCTGGGCGGTCAACATCGGCGGGTTTGGGCTGCTGCCCGGCTCCCTGGCAAACCTGATCGCCCTGCGGATGGCCAACGACCGCCGCATCTGGTGGCGCTTCCACCTCTGGTCGATCCCGATGCTGCTCTGGGCTGCGGCGATTGGTTTCGGACTATTCCTTCTCATATAGTGCGCAATTTGTCAGTTTTTCCTGGCAAATGTATAGCAACGTCCTAGCTTTAGTGAACGGCATAGTGTGATGCCGCTCACTGACAGGACCGTTGCTGAACTATGGCAGAAGAACAAAATCCGCCTGCTGACGAGCAGGAAAAAAACAATAACGAGCGTAAACGCCCGGGCAAAAAACCGTTAATTATCCTCGGCATTGTCGTGGTGGTGATGGTTGTTGTGGCGCTGGTCTGGTGGTTTTTAACCCGTAACGAAGAGACCACCGACGACGCCTTTACCGACGGCGACGTGGTGACGATTGCCCCCAAAACGGCGGGCTACGTTACCGAGCTTCGCGTGCGCGATAACCAGCGCGTGAAAAAGGGCGACCTGCTGGTGGTCATCGATCCTCGCGATACCACCGCCCAGCGCGATCAGGCTCAGGCCCAGCTTGGGCTGGCTATCGCGCAGCTGCATCAGGCCCAGGCGCAGCTGGCGCTCTCGAAGGTGCAGTATCCCGCCCAGCGTGACGAAGCCAAAGCGCAGGTGCTGAAAGCGCAGGCCGATCTGGCGAACGCGCAGGCAGAGTACCGGCGCCAGCGCGGCGTCGACCCGCGCGCGACCACCCAGCAAAGTATTGATTCCGCGAACGCTCAGCTGCGCAGCGCCCAGGCCGGTCTGGCCAGCGCCCAGGCACAGCTGGAAGTGGCGGAGCAGATACAGCTGCAGATTCGCCAGCAGGAGACCAACGTTGAAGCCCGCGAACGTCAGGTCGATCAGGCCAAAGCGCAGCTGGAAACCGCGAACCTGAACCTCTCTTATACCGAAGTCCGCGCCCCGTTCGACGGCTTTGTCACCAAACGCAACGTGCAGCCCGGCACGCTGGTGCAGGCGGGCACCGCGCTGTTCTCGCTGGTTTCCCCGAACGTATGGGTCGTGGCGAACTTTAAAGAGTCCCAGCTTGAGCGCATGAAGCCCGGCGATAAGGTCAGCGTCTCCGTGGATGCCTGGCCGGATATGGAGCTTGAAGGCCATATCGACAGCATCCAGCAGGGCAGCGGCTCGCGCTTCTCCGCCTTCCCGTCGGAAAACGCCACCGGTAACTTCGTGAAGATTGTTCAGCGCGTGCCGGTGAAAATCGTCATTGATAAAGGTCTGGATCCGAACAAGCCGCTGCCGCTGGGGCTGTCGGTTGAACCGAAGGTTACCGTGGAATGACGGATCATAGCCACGATAACTGGAAGCCCGCCAGTAACCCGTGGGCGGTGGCGATTGTCGTCACCCTGGCGGTGTTTATGGAAATTCTGGACACCACCATCGTCAACGTCGCGCTGCCGCACGTGGCGGGGTCGCTTTCGGCCAGCTATGACGAATCCACATGGGTGCTGACCAGCTACCTGGTGGCGAACGGCATCGTGCTGCCCATCTCGGCGTTCCTGAGCCGGCTGTTTGGCCGCAAGCAGTTCTTCCTCATTTGCATCGTGATGTTCACCATCTGCTCGTTTCTGTGCGGTATCGCCACCGAGCTTTGGCAAATCATCCTGTTCCGCGTGATGCAGGGCTTCTTTGGCGGCGGGCTACAGCCCACCCAGCAGTCGGTGCTGCTCGACTACTTCAAGCCTGAGGACAGGGGCAAAGCGTTTGGGCTTTCCTCCATTGCCATCATCGTTGCGCCGGTGCTTGGCCCGACGCTGGGGGGCTGGATCACCGACAACTACTCCTGGCGCTGGGTGTTCTTTATCAACATCCCGGTGGGGATTGTCACGGTGCTGGCGATCTACCAGCTGCTGGAAGATCCGCCGTGGGAGAGCAAATCAAAAGAGAAGCTATCGATCGACTGGACGGGGATCGGCCTGATCGCCCTCGGTCTCGGTTGTTTGCAGGTGATGCTCGATCGGGGCGAGGATGACGACTGGTTCTACTCGAACTTTATCCGCACCTTCGCGGTGCTGACGCTGGTCGGCATTATCGGCGCAATCTACTGGCTGATGTATGCCAAAAAGCCGGTGGTAGATCTCCACTGCATGAAAGACCGCAACTTCGCGATCTCCAGCCTGCTGATGGCGGGGATGGCGATGATCCTCTACGGCAGCTCGGTGGTGATTCCGCAGCTGGCGCAGCAGGATCTTGGCTACACCGCCACCTGGTCCGGGCTGGTGCTGTCGCCCGGCGCGGTGCTGATCGTGTTGACCATCCCGCTGGTGCTGAAGCTGATGCCGGTAGTGCAGACGCGCTGGATCATCGCCTTTGGCTTTACCTGCCTGGCGGTGTCGTTCTTCTGGTCGCGCACGCTGACGCCGGATATCGATTTCGAAACGCTGGTGCTGTTCCGCAGCGCCCAGTCGATTGGTCTGGGGTTCCTGTTTGTGCCGCTCACCACCATCGCCTTCATCTCTATACCGAGGCGGCTCAACGCCGACGCGGCGGCGCTGTTCACCATGTTCCGCAACGTGGCGGGGTCCATAGGTATTTCGCTCTCGACGGCCGCCATCACCGAACGCGCGCAGGCGCACAGCGCGCACCTTGCGTACCACGCCTCGCCGTTTAACGAGCAGTTCCAGCTGGCGATACGCGAAAGCGCCCAGGCGATCCAGAACTTCACCACCCAGGTCGGCGACCCGACCGGGATTGCCACCGGGCGGATGTACCAGACGATGATCGAGCAGTCGCGCTTTCTGGCCTACATCGACGTCTTCACCATCCTGAGCGCGGTGGCCTTGTTACTGATTCCGTTTTGTTTGTTGCTCTCGCCGGTTAAGAGCGAGGGGAGTGCAGGAGCACACTGATGATACACAGACGTTTACACCCCCTGATGATAATGATGCTGCTGGTGGGCTGCGCCGTCGGGCCGGACTACCAGCAGCCTGCGCCGCCCGCCGTTACGCACTGGAACGATAAGGGCGATAGCGGGGTGAAATCGCAAACCACCTCCGCCGCGACGAACCCGCGCTGGTGGAAAACCTTCGGCTCGCCGCAGCTCGACAGCCTGGTCGAGCGCGCCATCGCCGGGAACCTGACGCTGCAGCAAACGGTGCTGCGCATAGCCGGGGCGCGTGAACAGATTAACCAGGCGGGCGGGGCCTTTTTCCCGTCGGTGAACGGCAATCTGCAGGCGACGCGCCAGCAGCTCGGGCTGGAAGGGGAGCTAAAATCCCACGGCGTGTACGACCAGCTGGATAATGTCGATCCTGAACTCAGAGGCGCGCTGGGCCCGCTGACGCAGCCGATTAACCTCTACAAGGGCAGCTTCGACGCCCAGTGGGAAATCGACCTCTGGGGCAAGGTGCGCCGTCAGGTGGAAGCCGCCGAGGCGCAGCAGAAGGCCGCAATCGAGCAGCGCAACGACGCGCTGGTATCCCTGGAAGCGGAAGTGGCGCGCGCGTGGCTCCAGCTGCGCGGGGCGCAGAGCATTATCGCCACCCTGAACACCCAGATTAAAAGCGCGCAGCAGACGCTGGACCTCACCGAAAGCCGCCAGCGCGGCGGACTCTCTCCGCAGATGGACGTGGAAAACGCCCGGGCGCAGCTGGGCAATCTTGAAGCGCAGCTGCCGCAGTATCAGGCGCAGGAGCGGCAGGCGATGAACGGCCTGGCGATCCTGCTCGGCAAGCCGCCGGGGGCGCTGGATGCGGAACTACAATCCGCGCAGCCGATGCCCGCGCTGCCGGATATCGTGCAGACCGGCATTCCGTCCACGCTGGCGCGCCGTCGCCCGGACGTGCGCGAAGCGGAGGCGAACCTTCATGCCGCCACGGCGCAAATCGGCGTCTCGGTGGCCGAGCTGTTCCCGAGCTTTACCCTCTCCGGGCAGCTTGGCCTGCGCAACAGCGAAAGCAGCTGGCTGACCGACTGGAGCAGCCACTTCTACAGCTTCGGCCCGCAGGTTTCCATTCCCATCTTCCAGGGCGGCCGGCTGGTCTCCAGCGTCAAGGTGGCGCGCGCGCAGCAGGGGGCGGCGGTGCTGGACTATCGCCAGACGGTCCTGACGGCGCTCGGGGACGTGGAAAATGCGCTGGTGAGCTATCGCACCGACCAGCAGCGTGAAGCGGGCCTCGCGAAAACCATCGACGCCCTGCAAAACGCCTTTGATTTAGCCAGCGACAGCTACCGGCAGGGGATCGCCAGCTTTATCGACGTGCTGGACGCACAGCGGCAGCTGGCGCAGGCCGAGCAGCAGCGCGCGCAGGCGCAGGTGCAGAGCGCGCTCGATCTGGTGGCGCTTTACAAGGCGCTCGGCGGCGGCTGGGAGCCATATCAGCAGGTGCAGCTCCCGAACTACAGCGTCTTTGGCGACGCCCCGCGCGGATAAATTCAGAGGATTGGGCAAGAAACGGACAGGAACGCCACATTCGCGATGGCTGAGGGGCGGGTATAACTATCGGATACCCAATCGACATGCGAGGAATAACTGATGCGTTATCAAAAACTGGGCAACACCGGTCTGTTTGTTTCTGAACTGTGCCTCGGCACCATGACCTTCGGCGGTGAAGGCGGCATGTGGGGCAAGATTGGCCAGCTGCAGCAGAGCGAAGCCGAGCAGCTGGTGGGCCGCGCGCTGGATGCCGGGATCAACTTCATCGACACCGCCGACGTTTACTCGGAAGGGCGCTCGGAGGAGATACTCGGGCGGGCGCTGAAAAACCTCAACGTTCCGCGCGAAAATGTGGTGGTTGCCACCAAAGTGTTCGGTGAAACCGGCACCGCGGGAGTGAACTCGCGCGGCAGCTCGCGGTATCACATTATCAGCGGCGTGAAGGAGAGCCTGCGCCGCCTGCAGCTGGATCATATCGATCTCTATCAGCTGCACGGTTTCGACCCGGCAACGCCGATAGAAGAGATGCTCTATGCGCTGGATAACCTGGTCCAGCACGGCCACGTGCGCTACATCGGCGTCTCGAACTGGGCGGCATGGCAGATTGCCAAAGCGCTCGGTATCTCTGAACGCCTCGGGCTGGCGCGCTTCGCGTCGCTGCAGGCGTACTACACCATCGCCGGGCGCGATCTTGAGCGCGAGCTGGTGCCGATGATGCAAAGCGAAGGCGTTGGGCTGATGGTCTGGAGCCCGCTGGCGGGCGGCCTGCTGAGCGGAAAATATGGCCGCGACGGGCAGAGCGAAACTGGAGGCCGTCGTCTGGAGTTCGACTTCCCGCCGGTGAATAAAGAGCGCGCCTTCGACTGCGTGGACGTAATGCGCACGATTGCCGAAGGCAAAGGCGTCTCCGTCGCGCAAATCGCCCTGGCGTGGCTGCTGCATCAGAAAGCGGTAACCAGCGTGATTATTGGTGCGAAACGCGTCGATCAGCTGGACGACAATATTGCCGCAACAGGGATCCGACTGAGCGAAGACGAGCTTAAGCAGTTGGATGCAGTGAGCGCATTGCCGCGCGAGTATCCGGGCTGGATGCTCGCGCGGCAGGGCGAATATCGCCGCAGCCAGCTCGCGCAACAATAACCCTCCTCATCCCCGGTGGCGCTTCGCCTGCCGGGGCTTTTTTTCCCGCACTGCTCACAAAAAAAGATCCTCATCTTTGATCCAAATTTCATCTTCGCCTATATGACTAGTCATGAAATTTTAAATGACTAGTCATATAGGGAGAGAGCATGAACAAATCGCTGCCGGCCAACTTTTTATGGGGCAATTCGGTGTCCAGCATGCAGACGGAAGGGGCCTGGAACGAGGGCGGGAAGGGCATGTCGGTCTACGACATTCGCGAAGCCGGGGAGAATATCTCCGACTGGAAAGTGGCCACCGACTCCTACCACCGCTACCGGGAAGATTTCGACCTGATGCAGGATCTGGGCATGAACTGCTACCGCTTTCAGATCTCGTGGAGCCGCGTCTGTCCGCAGGGTGACGGCGCGTTCAACGACGAGGGCATCGCGTTTTACGACCGTTTTATCGACGATCTGATTGCCCGCGGCATCGAGCCGATGGTCTGCCTGTACCACTTCGACATGCCGCTGGCGCTGGCGCAGGAGTACAACGGCTTCAACGACCGCCGCGTGATGGAGGCCTTTATCCGCTACGGCAAAAAGATGATCGACTGCTTCGGCGACCGCGTGAAGTACTGGCTGACCTTTAACGAGCAGAACATCTTCCATATGCCGGAAGCGTTCCGTATTTCCGGCTACATGAAAGGGGAGCAAACCCTGCGCGAGCTTTATGAGCTTCAGCACCATGCGATGGTGGCGCACATGTCGCTGACCGAGTACCTGCACCAGACAAAACCGGGCCAGCTGATGGGCGGCATGCTGGCGCACCAGCTGATCTATCCGGCCACCTGCAAGCCGCGCGATATCTTCTGCGCCCAGCAGTATGACGAATTCCTCAACCAGAACCTGCTGCGCGTCTTTGCCGGTCAGGGCTACAGCCCGGCGGTGATGGCGGTGGTGGAGCAGGAGGGCTTTGGCGATATCTACCGCCCGGACGATCTCGCGCTGTTTGCCCGCACGAAAAACGACTTTATGGCCTTCAGCTACTACGCCAGCAAAACGCTGGACAGCGACGCCATACCGGAAGGCACGCCGGTGAACTATTACCTGCTGCACGGCGAGAAAAATAACCCGTACCTTAAGGCCACCGAGTGGAACTGGCAGATCGATCCGCTGGGCTTTCGCACCATCATCACCCGCTACGCCAACGACTGGCGCATGCCGGTCTTCCCGATCGAAAACGGCATAGGGGTGATTGAGTCCTGGGACGGCGTGAACCCGATTGAGGACACCTACCGCATCGACTATCACCGGGCGCATATCGAGGCCATGAAGGAGGCGATGTTTGAGGACGGGGCAGAGGTGATCGGCTACCTCGGCTGGGGGTTAATCGACATTCTCAGCTCCCAGGGCGACATGCGTAAGCGCTACGGCGTGGTGTACGTTAACCGGGAAAACCACGACCTGAAAGACCTCAGGCGCGTGCCGAAGAAAAGCTACGCGTGGTTAAAACAGGTTATTCATACCAACGGACGCGAGATGTAAGCCGTACGCTGCCGGGCCGTTTTTGTGACTGATTGATGGGAACTATCCGCTATGTCTGAAGCAAAAATAACACCGCACATGCAGTCTTTTGTCGATAAATTTGTTGAGTTCTCGGCGCGCCTGGCAAACCAGGTGCACCTGCGCTCCCTGCGCGACGCCTTCGCCACGGTGATGCCGATTTTCATCCTCGCCGGTCTGGCGGTGCTGGTGAACAACGTGGTGTTCCCGTGGATTTTTGAGGGCGACACGCTCACACGGTTTAAGGTGTGGGGCGAGGCGATCGTCAACGGCACGCTGAATATTGCCGCGCTGCTGCTGGCGCCGATGATTGCCTGGTCGCTGGCGCGCAACAAAGATTTCGACAATCCGGTCTCGGCAGTGGTTATCGCCGTCAGCAGTTTTATCATCATGATGCCGATGCGCCTGCAGATTACGCCCGTCGGCAGCGACGCCGCGGTGAGCGTCACCCAGGTGCTGACGTTCGCCAATATCGGCTCAACCGGAATTTTCGCCGGGGTGCTGATCGGGCTGCTCTCAACGGAGCTGTTTATCGCCATTTCGCGGCTGAAGGCGCTGCACATTTCGCTGGGGGAGAACGTGCCCCCGGCGGTCAGCCAATCCTTTACCGCGCTGATCCCAACCATTCTTACCTTGTCGGTGTTCGCCGTGCTGGCGGCGCTGCTGGCAAACGTGCTGCACACGGATCTGATCCACCTGATCACCACCTTCATCCAGCAGCCGCTGCGGCTGATCAACACCAGCCTGCCGGGGACGATTTTCATCTACAGCTTCGGCAACTTCCTGTTCACGCTCGGTATTCATCAGTCGGTGGTCAACAGCGTGGTGCTGGAGCCGTTCCTGCTGATCAACACCAACGAGAACATGCTGGCCTTCGCCAACGGACAGCCCATCCCGCATATCATCAACAACATTTTCGTGCCGACGTTTGGCATGGTGGGCGGCACGGGCAGCACGATCTCGCTGCTGATCGCCATCTTTATCTTCTCGCGGCAACAATCGGCGAAGCAGGTGGCGCGTCTGTCGCTGGCGCCTGGCCTGTTCAACATCAACGAGCCGGTCATTTTCGGCCTGCCGATCGTCTTTAACCTGCCGCTGATGATCCCGTTTGTGCTGCTGCCCGCCATCGGCATTTACTTTGCCTGGCTCTGCACCACGCTGGGGCTAATGTCCCGCTGCGTGGTGATGATCCCGTGGACCACGCCGCCGATCCTCAGCGCCTGGCTGGCGACGGCGGGGGACTGGCGGGCGGTGGTGGTGCAGTTGGCAATCATCGTATTTGGTGTATTCTTCTACCTGCCTTTCCTCAAGATTGCCGAGCGAGTGGCGTTGAAAAACAGCGGGATAGAAACTAACTGAAAGGAAGGACGATGGCGGCGAAGTACATCACCATAGCGCGGGAAATCAAGAAACGCATTATCAGCCAGCAGTACGCCGCCAACGAACCCCTGCCGGACCAGTTTGCGCTGGCGGCGGAGTTCAGCACCAGCCGGATGACCATCCAGCAGGCGATGCGCCAGCTGATCGTCGAAGGGCTGGTCTATACCCGTCAGGGGCAGGGAACGTTCATCCGCAAGAATTTCCTTCAGCTTTCCCAGTGGGATCTCTCCGGCAGCGACTACTTCGGCGCCACCAAAACCTGGGAACATCTGGGCACGGTCACCAGCCAGGTGGTGCATTTTGAGCTGCGCTTCCCGAACGAGAAAGAGCAGGCGTCGCTGATGATTAACGCCGATGCGCCTGTCTATGACTTTATTCGCCTGCGCTTATTAAACGGTGAACCGATGTCGCTGGATTCCACGGTGATGCCGATGAATCTGGTGCCCGGCCTGACGAAAAGCCATCTTGAAGGTTCGGTGTTTCAGTACGTTCAGGAGACGCTGGGGCTGAAAATTATGGGGTCGTACCGGGTGGTGCGGGCGCTAAAGCCAAACGCGCTGGACAGGGAGCATCTGGTCTGCGAGCAAACCGATCCGGTGCTGGAAGTGGAGCAGGTGATTTATCTGGAGGACGGCACAGCGCTGGAGTATGCCCACTGCCACTATCGGTACGACCACGGCGGGGTTGTTATCGTGAATAACGGGTAAAAAAAAAGCGGGTATCGAAACCCGCTTTTTTAATGTTTCTCTGTTAATTCAAACGAACCGGCATACCGGAACGGTTTTGAATCGCCTGGTCGACGATGGTGGTTTCGACGTCAGGCTGAGAGGTCACGGACTGCACCGCGCTGTTCAGCGTAATCGGGACGATCTCGTTGTTGTTGATCTGGTCTTCGCTGGTAGACAGCGGGTTGTGTACTTCAATGTAGCGGCTGCCGTCTGGCTCAGAGGTCGCTTTCACCGGTTCGTTGATGAACTGCACGCGGGTACCGACCGGCACGTTTTCGAACAGGAACTTAATGTCGTCGTTACGCAGGCGCACGCAGCCGTGGCTTACGCGCAGGCCGATACCGAAGTTGGCGTTGGTGCCGTGGATGGCGTACAGGCGGCCAATGTACAGCGCGTACAGGCCCATCGGGTTATCCGGGCCGGCTGGTACAACGGCGGGCAGCGGCTCACCCGCAGCAATGTATTCCGCGTGCATTTTGGCGGTTGGCGTCCAGGTTGGGCCCGCTTTCTTACGCTCTACTTTGGTGGTCCAGTTCAGCGGTGTGTCTTTGCCCAGCTGGCCGATACCGATTGGCAGCACGATAACGGTGTTGGTGCCTTTCGGGTAGTAATACAGACGCATTTCGGCGCTGTTGATCACGATGCCTTCATGAACGGTATCCGGCAGGATCAGCTGCTGAGGAATATTCAGCACGGTACCCGCTTTTGGCAGATACGGGTCAACGCCCGGGTTCGCTTCCAGCATGTTAGACAGGCCCAGCTGGTACTGCGCGGCGAAATACTCCAGCGGCTGAGAGTTACCCTCAGGCACCGTCACCACCTGGTTTTGACCCACCAGACGGCTTCCGTCTGTCGGCAGGGGATACGTCACCGCAGACGCGGTCTTACAAAAACCTACTACGGCTAACGCCGCCGCAAAAAGCGTTGTTAATTTCATGTTCATGTTGTGCGAGGTATCTAAGCCATTCTGGCGATGAGTTGATAAGTCTGAATCTGTGATGGGAGCGCATTATATGTGCATTCCCGCTCACAGGGAATTCAGATGTGTACGAAATCACATTTTTTTCGATTTTGTTAAAGTTTAGTGGATTGCCGCAACACGGGATCTCAATTCGGAATTGTGGCATAATGCCGTGTTTATCACACTTTTCGCAGGAATCTCCCCGTGTTAGTTACCAGCAACGTCACTATGCAGTTTGGCAGTAAGCCGCTGTTCGAAAACATTTCCGTCAAATTTGGCGGCGGCAACCGTTACGGCCTGATTGGTGCCAACGGTAGCGGAAAATCCACCTTCATGAAGATCCTCGGCGGTGACCTGGAGCCAACGCTCGGCAACGTGTCGCTCGACCCTAACGAGCGCATCGGTAAGCTGCGTCAGGATCAGTTCGCCTTTGAAGAGTTCACCGTACTCGACACCGTGATCATGGGGCACGCGGAGCTGTGGGAAGTGAAGCAGGAGCGCGATCGCATTTACGCGCTGGCTGAAATGAGCGAAGAAGATGGCTATAAAGTGGCCGATCTGGAAACCCAGTACGGCGAAATGGACGGTTATTCTGCGGAAGCGCGTGCGGGCGAGCTGCTGCTGGGCGTGGGCATTCCGGTTGAACAGCATTACGGCCCGATGAGCGAAGTCGCCCCAGGCTGGAAGCTGCGCGTGCTGCTGGCGCAGGCGCTGTTCTCTAACCCGGACATCCTGCTGCTTGACGAACCGACGAACAACCTGGACATCGACACCATCCGCTGGCTGGAGCAGACGCTGAACGACCGCGACAGCACCATGATCATCATCTCGCACGACCGTCACTTCCTGAACATGGTCTGTACGCACATGGCGGATCTGGACTACGGCGAGCTGCGCGTGTATCCGGGCAACTACGACGAATACATGACGGCGGCCACCCAGGCGCGTGAGCGTCTGCTGGCGGATAACGCCAAGAAGAAAGCGCAGATTGCGGACCTGCAGTCCTTCGTCAGCCGCTTCAGCGCCAACGCCTCTAAATCGCGTCAGGCGACTTCCCGTGCTCGTCAGATCGACAAAATCAAGCTGGAAGAAGTGAAAGCCTCCAGCCGTCAGAACCCGTTCATCCGCTTCGAGCAGGACAAGAAGCTGTTCCGTAACGCGCTGGAAGTGGAAGCCCTTACCAAAGGCTTCGATGAAGGCCCGCTGTTTAAAAACTTCAACCTGCTGCTGGAAGTGGGCGAGAAGATTGCCATTCTGGGCGCCAACGGCGTGGGTAAATCTACCCTGCTGAAAACCCTGGTGGGTGAACTGCAGCCGGACAACGGCACCGTGAAGTGGTCTGAAAACGCGCAGATTGGTTACTACGCGCAGGACCATGAGTACGAGTTCGAAAACGATCTGACCGTCTTTGACTGGATGAGCCAGTGGAAGCAGGAAGGCGACGACGAGCAGGCGGTGCGCAGCATTCTGGGTCGCCTGCTGTTCAGCCAGGACGACATCAAAAAGCCGGCTAAAGTGCTCTCCGGTGGTGAGAAGGGCCGTATGCTGTTCGGCAAGCTGATGATGGAAAAACCAAACATCCTGGTGATGGACGAACCGACTAACCACCTGGATATGGAATCGATCGAATCGCTGAACATGGCGCTGGAGATGTATCAGGGCACCCTGATCTTCGTCTCTCACGACCGTGAGTTCGTCAGCTCGCTGGCGACCCGCGTGATCGAAATTACGCCAGAGCGCGTGGTAGACTTTACCGGTAATTACGAAGATTATCTGCGCAGTAAAGGTATCGACGGCTAATTTCCCGTCGTCTTTCACGCTGCAGATGCGTTGGCTTCACCTGTTCACCCCGGTCACTTACTTATGTAAGCTCCCGGGGATTCACAGGTTTGCCGCCTTCCTGCAGCGCGAAATACTTAGGGAAAAGCGTCGTGCCTTTATTCCCTCTCCCCATGGGAGAGGGTTAGGGTGAGGGCATCAGGCCGCACTACACCACCCACTCGCCCCCTTCAGCCCCGTTCACCCGCAGCGTACGTTTTTCCCCTACAGGCAGCGACACCTTCAGCGCTTTCCACGCCGGACGATAATCCCCGCGCGCGTTGACCTTCAGATTGATGGTTGTACCGTCGCACACCATTTCCCACTCCACCCACAGCGCATTGCCGTTCTGGTAGCCCCAGCTTTCGCCGTCGTCTTCAAACAGCAGCCCGGAGGTTGTGCCGACGCCCTTCAGCGGGAACAGCTTCAGTTCGCGGGTATTGTCTTTTTCAGTGGACACGTGGGTAATGCGTTCGCTCAGCGGAAGAGCGGCACCGGCGCGCACCAGCAGCGGCAGTTTTTCCAGCGGCGCGTCGAGGACGATCGACTGGCCGCCCGCATACCACGCGTGGGTGTAAAAATCGTACCAGCCGGTGTCGTTATCCGGCAGCCACACGCGGCGCTCGCGCTGCCCGGCTTCAACGACGCTTGCCACCAGCAGGTCGCGGCCCAGCAGGAAGTCATCGCACTCTTCGAAGGTCTGCGCGTCGTGCTCGTGGTCGAGGAAGGTCGGGCGCAGCATCGGCTCGTCGTCGGCGTGCGCCAGCCAGAGCAGGGTGTAGAAGTACGGCATCAGGCGATAGCGTAGCTCAATCGCGCCGCGAATGGCTGGCGTGACGCCCGGGTACATCCACGGCTCGTTCACGGTATGGTCATCGTTCCACGAGTGAATGGTAAAGCGCGGGTGCATCACGCCGTTCTGCACCCAGCGCACGAACAGCTCGGCGTCCGGCTTGTCGCCGGAGAAACCGCCCACGTCGTGGCCGACGTTGAACAGCCCGGACAGGCTCATGCCCAGCCCCATGCGGATGTTATAGCGCAGGGTGTCCCAGTTAGTGCGGTTATCGCCGCTCCAGGTCTGGACGTAGCGCTGCATCCCGGCGCAGCCGGAGCGGGAGATGAGATACGGGCGTTTTTCCGGCGCGAAACGCTGCTGCGCTTCCAGCGAGGCGCGCATCATCAGCAGCGGCATCACCGGGCGGATGTGTTTGATGGCGATCTCCTTGCCAAAACCATGACAGCGCGCTTCGCCGTCCCACACTTCGTATTCGTTGTTATCGTTCCAGGTGGAGTCGATCCCCATCTCCAGCAGCTGCGTGGTGACCCCTTCCTGCCACCATTTCACCGTCTGCGGGTTGGTAAAGTCGAGGTGGGAACCTTCGTCATCCCAGAAGCTGGAACGTTCAGGCGCGTCGGTTTCTGAATCACGGATGAACAGGCCGCTCTCCGCCACTTCGTTATAGCGCGGATGGTCCTGCAGCAGGCACGGCTTGATGTTTGCCGCAAGCTTCAGCCCCGCGTCGTGGAAGGCCTGGCTCATCACCTTCGGCTGCGGCACCTTGTCATAGTTCCAGTTGAAGACGTAGCGCTTGCCGTTGATGGAGGTATAGCCGGACGAGAGCTGGAACGAGTCGCACGGAATGGCGTGCTCTTCGCACAGGCGGATGAAGTTCATCAGCTGGTTTTGCGCGTCCGGCGCGTCGGTGTAGTGCATGGTCGAGCCGCTGTAGCCCAGGCTCCACTTCGGCCCGAACAGCGTTTTCCCGGTCAGGCGCACGAAGGCTTTGGTCACGTCCAGCACGCGCTTGCCGGTAAAAATGTAGTAATCAATATCGCCCGCTTCCGCCTGCCAGCGGCGGTAGGCGGTGTGGTAGTTGTCGATCTCGTTGCCCAGATCCAGCCAGCAGCTGCTCAGGTTGTCGTAGAACAGGCCGTAGCTCACGTCGTCGCGGCGGGCGATAGTGAACGGGATGTGCTTGTAGAGCGGGTCGGTGCTGGCCGCGTTGTACCCCATTGCATCGAGGTTGCGCATCTCATAGCGTTTGCCGTTGCGCTGCAGGTCGCCCGCTTTCTCGCCCAGGCCGTAGAAACGCTCGTCCTTGCGGCGGCTCAGATAGTGCGACACCCCGTCGCCGTGGGCGTTCAGCAGGTAGGCGCTGGTCGGGCGGTCGTTGACCAGCGGCTGCCACTCGCCTGCGTCATTGCGGTAGTGCCACTCCATCCACAGCGGCTGGTGGACGGTCACGCGCAGCTGCTCCGTTGCCACCGTCACTGCGTCACCCTGCTGCGTCAGGGTCCAGGCCGGGCAGGAGAAACCGCTTAAGTCGTCACGACGGCGGCCTTCCCACGGCACGTCTTGTTCCGGCGCGATGCTCCAGGTGCGGTCCAGCGCCAGCTCGCCTTTGCGCTTAATCAGCACGCGGAACAGGTTCTCTTCCAGCACATACAGGCACAGGCGGTGCTGGTTATCCACCAGCAGCTCAAGATGGTTTGCCGACTGCGTATCAACGGTCCAGTTTTTCAGGGTTTTCATATGCAATACATCCACTATCAGGCGCGCTTGGCGCGACGTTCAGCAATAAATGCTACCAGGAAGAGAGCGCCAATCAGGTCAAAGAAGCCCATGGCAATAAAGAGCGGGTTAAAGCCGATTTTGTCGGCGGTCACCCCGATTAACAGCGAGAACAGGAAGCTGGCGATCCACGCCGCCGAGCCGCGCATGCCGTTGACGGTCGCCATCTGGCCTTTGTCGAACGACTCCACGACCAGGGCGCTCAGCATGCAGGAGATGATCTGGTGCCCGAAGCCGCCGATGGAGATCAGCACGATGGTGATATACGGGTCGCGGGTCACGGCGACGATGGCCAAAGAAATCATCAGGAACGCGCCGGTGACGGAGCTTGCCACCACCGAGTTCACGCGGGAGCAGCCGAACCAGCGGGTGTACAGGCGCGTCAGGTAGCCGCTTGCCACGCTGCCGAGGTCGGCGGCAAGGAAGGGCAGCCAGGCAAACATCGCAATCTGCTTCAGGTCCATGCCGTGCTCTTTGGCGAGGTACAGCGGCACCCAGAAGCTCAGCACTGCCCAGGCGGGTTCTGCCATAAAGGCCGGAATGGCGATACCGTAGAAGCGTTTGTTTTTCGAGACGGTTTTCAGCGCGGTCAGGAAGGGCAATTTGACCGGTGCAGGTTCGTTATCCTGCTTGATAAACGCCAGCTCGTCGCGGCTCAGGTTCGGGTGCTGCTCCGGGTTGTGGTAGAACGCCCACCAGAGGATCACCCACAGCAGCGCCAGAACGCCGGTAAACATAAACGCGCCCTGCCAGCCGAACGACGCGTGAGCAAAGTAGATGATAGGCGGGGCCAGCATCGCGCCGATGGAGAAGCCCACGCCCGCCCAGCCGGCGGCAACGGGGCGTTCCGATTTCGGGAACCATTCGCCGATGGTTTTGGCGTTCGCCGGAGTGGCGGCGGCCTCAGAAGCCCCCATAAAGAAGCGCAGAATTGCCAGGTGCAGCCAGCTTCCGGCGCCCGCGTGGAAGATACACATCAGCGCCCAGATCCCGGCGCAGACCATAAAGCCAATCTTCATGCCGATAACGTCAATCAGCCAGCCGCACAGGGGCTGGAAAATGGTGTAGGCAATCTGGAACGCGCCGACGATCCAGGAGTACTGCTCGGTGGTGATCCCGAGGCTCTCTTTCAGCTCCGGGGCGAGGATCCCGAGCGAGTTTCGGGTGATGTAGTTAACGGTGACGCCAAGTAAGAACAGCACCAGCACGTACCAGCGCAGGTTCTTGATGACGCGACGGGTTTTGCTTGTCGCAACGGTGTTATTGATGTCCTGACTCATTTTACTCTCCACAAGACGGACGGTAAGGGGACGGAGGTTCAGGTGTCACACAGATTGTTATGCCTTTGATTTCTATCCGCTTAGAATGCTTAAGTTGCTATACAACTAGTATGGAAGCTGTGTGACAAGTTCACCTTAGGGAAGAAAATGAGAGGGCAAAAGTGGATTTTGTGCAAAATTTCTCATAACTGACGCAAACCCTCTGGCATGATGGCCTTTATGTCAGCTATTGCCTGACGAATACGCTATGAAAAATTTTTCATTTCGCAAATGGAGCCAGATCACAAAATGGACAAAAGGCTAAAAATCACCGAAATCGCGGCCCGCACGCAGCTTTCCATCAGTACGGTTTCCCGCGTGCTGGCAGGCAAAGCGAATACCAGCGAAAAGGCGCGGGCTAAGGTGCTGGCGTGCGCGCGAGACCTGGGGGTGATGGACGGCATGGCGGCAGGGCGTCTGCTGCTTAACAGCCTGGTGGTTTTTGCCCCTCAGCGTGCCTTCGACGAGCGGTCCGACATCTTTTACTACCGCGTGATCCAGAGCGTGAGCAAAGGGCTTGCCTCGCACGAGGTTCGGCTGCGCTACTGCGCGCTGGAGGAGAACGACAGCGACGCTCAGATTTTTCTGGCACGCATGAACGAGCCGGATACCCAGGCGGCCATTCTGCTCGGTATCGACGATCCGCACATCCACGATCTGGCGGTGGACGTGGGGAAACCCTGCATGCTGATTAACTGCCGGGACCGCCGCATGCGCCTGCCTGCCGTCGCCCCGGATCACCGTGCGATTGGCGAGCGGGCGGCGGAGTACCTCTTCGAGATGGGGCACCGTGAGGTGATGAACGTGCTGTGCCTGCGTCGCTACACTATGGAGCTGCGCCTGGCGGGGATCCGCGACGCGTGGCACGCCCATAATCTCAGGTTTAACGACAGGCGCGACCTGCTGGTGGTGCCAAGCTTTAGCGCCAGAGAGACGGAGCAGCTGGTAAGCGAGTGGCTTAACCAGCAGCAGGGAAAAGACCTGCCGACGGCGTTCCTGGTAGGCGGGGACTTTATGGCGGCAGGCACCATCAGCGCCCTGCAAAATCACGGTCTGCGCGTGCCGCAGGACGTCTCGGTCATGAGCATCGACGGCTTTAATCTGGCGGCGATTCAGGATGTGCCCTTAACGGCGGTGCATGTTCCCCGCGACGAGCTGGGAACGGAAGCGGTGCATATGCTCCAGCAGCGGCTGATGCGCCCGGACGCGCCGGTAGGGACATTGCTGCTAAACGGTACGCTGGTCGTGCGGGAGTCGGTACGGCGGATACGTCAGGGGAAACGACGCACCGCCGTGGAGCGGGAAGGGCTGTACGACAGTTAAGCCATGCCCAGCGCGCGCTTGCCGTGGATGTTGAGATCGTTCACGGTAAAGCGGTCCTGCCAGCTTTTTTCATAATCCTCGCGCGGGAAGTCTCCCGGCGACGCGCCGGTTTCCAGCGCTTCCTTGACCTTTTTCGCGTAGGCGAGGTTTTTCTCGCACATCGGCGCGGCGGGGATGTACATCACGTTGCCCCAGCCCTGCTGATTTTCCACCGGCGCGACGGAGTGGATCACGTCGCAGTGCCACCACACGGAATCGCCCGCCTCCAGCGCCGGAATGCTGGTCAGCGCCTCGACAAGCAGCGGGTGCCATTTCTCGGAAATCGGCAGCACGCGCCCCGGCGCGACGCCGCAGAGTTCGTCTTCCGGCACGTCGTCCAGCAGCGGACGCAGCAGTATATAGGCCATCGCTTCCGGGATCGGCACCACGTGCAGCAGCCCCTGGCCGGGGATCATGTCCGACAGCGCCGTCCAGCCCTGGAAGGTGCGGAACACCGAGCACTTGGTGGTGTTATCCACGGTGTACTCTTCCACTTCGGTGCGGTGCGCGGCGTTCCACGGATCGTATTTCTCGACGTTGCCGTCAAACACGCGGGCAAACACCTGCTGATAGGCCGGAAGCAGCCAGCGCTCCAGCGCGCCGGAGTCGGTGTGCGCGCCCAGCCCTTTTGAGGTGGTTCCCGGCGGGCGGCGGCGGATGCGGTCCGGGTAAATCACGCTCACGTCCGGGTCGAACCACCGTTTGCCGTTGCTCTCGAATGTCCATAAACGGTTCAGGAACGACTGCACCTGCGCCATCTCTTCGCTCTGGCGCGCCTGCATTTGCGCCTGGGACCAGTAGATCGGGTAAATCTCCGGACGGGAGGCGGTTAAGGTGCCGAAGAAGTTGTCGCCTGGCCCTTTGTACACCTCGTCAAACTTGTTCAGGTCGAGGTAGTCAAGCATCGACCGATCCCACGCCAGCGCCTGCTCGCGCGGGAAGTGACCTTTAATCACCGCGCAGCCGCGGCGCTTAACGGCCTCGCGCTGTGCGTCGGTAATCGTGCCGTTTTTCACATCTGCAAACGGAATCACCGGCCAGACGGATTCACCTTTGTTTTTGAGAGCGTTGATCTCCGCCACGCGGGTGGCGATTTTATCGCTGAGCTTGTCGAACACCGCCTGAACGTCGCCGATCTGCGCGCGTAACTCACGTTTTAACTGACGGATTGCCGCTTTGTGGTCCGCTGGCAAGGTTTCACTGGTAAAGGTCATAGCTGCCTCGCATCTTTCATTCGAAAGTAAAAATGTCTACAAGTGATACTTTAAGTTAAAAATAAGTTAATGCAAGTTTAAAAACTTGACGCAAGCCACAGGACGGAAAAAGAGTGAGGGGCCGGAGCGAGGCTCCGGCGAGGAAAAGATCAGACGTCGAAAGGAGAGTGGTTGTCGAGCACGGCCTGAATCACGTTCAGCGCGCCCTGATGGTTGTTGTCGTCGGTGCTGTAGCGGCTGATTTCTTTAATGCTCTGCGCCGCGTTGCCCATGGCAAAAGAGTATTTCACCAGCTTCAGCATCTCGGCATCGTTGCCGCTGTCGCCAATGCCGACGCACTCCTGTGGGGAGATTTTCCAGCGTTTCAGCAGGCG
This sequence comes from Enterobacter sp. 168J2, assembly GCF_034107265.1. NCBI lineage: Bacteria > Pseudomonadati > Pseudomonadota > Gammaproteobacteria > Enterobacterales > Enterobacteriaceae > Enterobacter > Enterobacter sp. 168J2. The sequence goes on from NZ_JAWNEB010000001.1 coordinate 264,744, forward strand.
GCTAATGCCGTTGGCTTTGTGCAGGCCTGGGATAATCAAATCCACAAAACCAAAGCCGCTGGTAACCGGCTTCATGATGCCGTCCAGGGAGACGTGCAGTTTATCGACCAGGTTCGGGATATCGCTGTCCGGCAGGTTCAGGGAGAACTTAAACAGCACGTCGTCGATTTCGCGGTAATCCCTGATGCGCTTTAAGCGGTGATAGTGCTTTGACATCAGCGCCACGAAGGCGTCCGGGGCTTTGTCGCTCACGTAGGCGCTCTCCAGACCGCAGGCCACAAAGTTCAGCCCTTTGTCTTTCAGGAGTTCGCCAATAACGATCTGCGACTCATGGCGGGTCAGCTCGCCGTGGAACACCTGTTCGCCGTGGTCGAACACCAGCGCGCCGTTTTCCGCCACGAAGGAGATCTGGTCTTTCAGCTCGGGGAAGAAGGAGATGAGCTGGTAATACTGGTTGCCGCTGGCGACAACGAATTCGATATCGCGGGATTTAAGCTGCTCAAACTGTGCCTGGAAGCGGTCACGATCGTACTGCTTGGCATCATCAAGGAAAGTTCCGTCCATATCGGTGACGATAACTTTAACGGTCATACTGTGCTCCTGGGTCACTGCGTTTTGAAACATTCTAATAACAAGGTGACGGGGAGCACAAATTTAATTTCATTCGAAAGTAAAAGCAAAACGGCAACGAGGTTGGCGTTTTTAGTGTTTTCTCCCTCTCCCCGTGGGAGAGGGGATTGATTGCTACAGCGTATGCTCAGTACGCGCAATGATATCGTCCTGCGCATCCGGCGACAGGGCGGTGAAGAACGCCGAGTAGCCCGCCACGCGCACGACCAGGTCGCGGTACTGGTCCGGGTGTTTCTTCGCTTCCAGCAGCGTTTCACGCGAGACGATGTTGTACTGAATATGCCAGCCCTTATGCACCTCGAAGAAGGTACGCAGCAGCACCATCAGCTTCTGGCGATCGCTGTCATTTTCCAGCGTCGACGGGTTCAGCTTCTGGTTTAGCAGCACGCCGCCCAGGATCGCCTCGGTAGGCAGTTTACCGACCGAGCCGATCACCGCCGTCGGGCCGAGGTGGTCCGTACCGGAGGCCGGGCTTGCCCCTTCCGCCAGCGGGGTATGCGCCTTACGTCCGTCCGGGGTCGCCATCGTTGCCGCGCCAAACGGCACGTTAGCGGAGATGGACGACGTGCCCGCGTAGTAGTTACCGCCAATCGGGCCGCGGCCGTAGCGCGGGTTGTGGTACTGCTTCAGCTCCTCAATGTAGGTCTGGTAGGCGCGCGTCAGCAGCATGTCCACGCTGTCGTCGTCGTTGCCGTACTTCGGCGCACCGTTGATCAGGCGCTGGCGCAGCTGCTCGTGGGTCAGCCCGTCGAAGTCATCCGCCAGCGCCGCCGCCAGCTGCTGCTGGCCGATAGCGCCCTGCTCAAACACCAGCTTTTTCACCGCCGCCAGGCTGTTACCGAGGTTGGCGATACCCACCTGCAGGCCGGAGACCCAGTCATACTTCGCGCCGCCCTGCTTGATGCTTTTCGCGCGCTCGATGCAGTCGTCCACCAGCGCCGAGCAGAGAATGTCGTGGACGTTCTCCTCCAGCATGGTGTCCACCACGTACTCGATCTCGATGGATTTGCGGGTGTAGTAGCGGATCTGGCTGTCCCACGCCGCCATCACTTCCTCGAAGTTATTGAAGTTGCCGGCAGAGAGCGCTTTCTCCTGTGGCAGGAACACCTTGCCGCTGGTGGCGTCGCGGCCGCCTTCCAGCGCGGCGAGCATCACGCGGGCAAAGTTGATAAAGCTCATGCCGGTGCAGCGGTAGCCCCACTTGCCGCCCACCGCGGTTTCGATACAGCCGATGGCCGCGTAGTCGTAGGCGTCGTCGCGTTCAACGCCGAGCTTGATGAATTCCGGGATCACGATTTCATCGTTGTTGAACGCCGGCATGCCGAAGCCGCAGCGGATCACCTGCACGCAGGCGTCGAGGAAGTCGTTGCTCATGCCCGCGTGGTAGCGCACGCTCAGGTTCGGCTGGGTGGAGCGCAGGCGACCGCATGACTCCAGAATCGCGTAGGAGAGCGGGTTGACCGCGTCCATCGGCTCACCGTTGACCAGCTTCTGGCCGCCGATGGTGACGTTCTGGTACAGCGGGCTGCCGGCGGAGGCCTTGGAGTGCGAGCCGGAGCGGATCTTGTTCACTTCCAGCAGCTTCAGCCAGCAGCTGTGCAGCAGCTCGATGGCGTGCTCGCGGTCGAGGCTCTGGTTCAGCTCCACGTCGCGGCGGTAGTACGGGTACAGGTATTGGTCCATACGCGCGAAGGAGACGGAGTGGCCGTTGGACTCAATCTGCAGGATCAGCTGAATGAAGTAGCACAGCTGCAGCGCCTGCCAGAAGGTTTTTGGCGGCTCGTGGGCAATCACGTCGCAGTTTTCCGCCATCGCCAGCAGCTCGTCGCGGCGGCTTTCGCGGGTTTCCGTAGACGCCATCTCACGCGCCAGGTCGGCGAAGCGTTTGATGTGCAGGCTGACGGCTTCCAGCACGATATCAATTGCCTTCAGGAACTGATCGCCGTGCAGATCTTCCAGCACCGTCAGGTTGATGCGCGAGCGGCGCTCGGCCACTTTGGCGCGCAGGCCGTCGAGACCTTTCTCCAGCACCAGCGGGAAGTTCACCGCCAGGTGCGCGTCGCCGGAGGTCATATTGCCTTCGGCTTTGATGATGCCGGTTTCCAGCAGGCCTTTCTGCTCGTCGGTGAACATGCCGTAGCAGCGGTCCTGCACCGTCTGGCCGCGCCACCACGGGCAGATTTCATGCAGCACGCGCTTGTTCTCTTCGCTTACCGCAAAGCCCGCACCCGGACGGTCCGCCAGATCGTCAATCTCTTTCTCAATCCAGGATACGGTGTATTCCGGGAAAATCGGCGCGGCGCGCACTTCGCTTGCCTGGTTGCCGATAATCAGCTCGTCGTGCTTGATCCAGATGGTGCGTTCCGCCAGGTGATGCGCCAGCGCCAGGGCGCGACGCACCGGGATCGGCTTGTCCATGTGCTGCTGGTACATTTCGGTGTAATGCTGCGCGCGCTCGGTGCAGACCGGCGGCTTGACGATATGCACCAGCGCCATTTTATGCGCTTTAATACGTTCGCTGAGGGTGTTGAGATTCAGGGTGGTCATAGGTTTATCCTCGTAAGGTCGCGGTTAACCCTTTCTGGCAGGCGTACTGCTGCGCGAAGTCCAGCAGGGCAGGGTTATCCAGCGGTTTGTCAGGGGCAGAGTAGGGTTGGCCGAGCAGGGTGTATTTGTTCATGCCCAGCGTGTGATACGGCAGAAAATGAATATCGTCGACGCCAAGTTCATCGGCGGCGAAGTTTGTAATGGCAGCGATCGAGGCTTCATCCGCGTTAAAACCCTGGATCAGCGGCACGCGAATGGTGATCTTTTTCCCGGCAGCGGCGAGGCGCTTCAGGTTATCCAGGATCCGCTTAGCCGAGCCGTCCGTCCACTGCTTGAACACTTCACCGTCGACGTGCTTCAGGTCGGCGAGGAACAGATCGACGTACGGTAATGACGGCTCAATATAGTGCCACGGCACGTGAAGGCAGGTTTCCACGGCGGTGTGGATCCCCTGTTCGTGGCTGGCCTTAAACAGGGCGTGCGCCAGCGCCGGGTTCATAAACGGTTCGCCGCCGGAGAGGGTGATCCCGCCGCCGCTGCGGTCGTAGAAAGGTTTGTCGCGCAGCACGGTGGCCATAATCTCGTCCACCTGCTGTTCTTCACCGCAGACGGTAAGCGCCTGCGTCGGGCAGCATTCGGTGAGGGCATTAAGCGTCTCTTCACTCAGCTTTTCGCGGTGGATAACCAGGCCATTGAGCGCGCGTTCGATACAGCCCGGCGCCGCCAGCTGGCACAGGTCGCAGCCTTCCAGACACAGGCGTGCGTCAAACAGCACGTCCCGGCTGCGGGAGCGGCTTTCCGGGTTCTGGCACCAGCGACAGCCCAGCGAGCAGCCTTTCAGGAACACCACGGTTCGAATACCGGGGCCGTCGTGAGTGGAGTAACGCTGAATATTGAAGATCATACTTTTGCCCTCAAGTTGCATATGAAGATTAAATTACTTTCGAATGAAAGTTATCTTGATGCAGGTCAACTCTTGAGCGGGTTTTATCGTGATAGGGTAAGTGCAGGCTAATTTTGAGGGTGACATCATGGAACTTTATCTCGACACATCTGACGTTGCGGCAGTCAAAAAGCTGGCGCGTATCTTCCCGCTGGCGGGCGTGACCACCAACCCAAGCATTGTGGCGGCAGGTAAAACGCCGCTCGACGAGCTGCTGCCCGCGCTGCACGACGCGATGGGCGGTAAGGGCCGTCTGTTTGCCCAGGTAATGGCAACCACCGCCGAAGGGATGGTGGAAGACGCGCGCAAGCTGCGCGCCATCATTAACGACCTGGTGGTGAAGGTGCCGGTGACCGCGGAAGGGCTGGCGGCCATTAAGATGCTGAAAGCGGAAGGGATCCCGACGCTGGGCACGGCGGTGTACGGCGCCGCGCAGGGGATGCTGTCCGCCCTGGCGGGAGCAGAGTATGTCGCCCCTTACGTCAACCGCGTGGACGCGCAGGGCGGGGATGGGATCCAGACCGTGATTGAGCTGCAGCAGCTGTTGACGCTGCACGCGCCGCAGTCAAAGGTGCTGGCCGCGAGCTTCAAGACCCCGCGTCAGGCGCTGGACTGCCTGCTGGCAGGGTGCGAGTCCATCACGCTGCCGCTGGACGTGGCGCAGCAGTTTATTACTTCCCCTGCGGTGGATGCGGCGATCGTGAAGTTTGAGCAGGACTGGCAGGGGGCGTTTGGACGGACGTCGATTTGATGGGTGCGGCCTGATGCCCTCACCCCAACCCTCTCCCACAGGGAGAGGGAGCAAACACTAAAACGGCAACCTTAAGGTTGCCGTTTGCTTTAACCTCCACAAACCTCACACCCCGGGCTACGCATCAGCTTCATCTCGCGGAACTGGCAGGTCATCGCGTCATACATCACGATTTTCCCCGCCGCTGGCGTGCCGTAGCGCGCCAGGACTTTGATCGCTTCCATCGCCTGCAGCGAACCAATCACGCCAACAAGCGGCGCCATCACGCCCGCCTCGACGCAGGTTAGCGCGTTCTCGCCGAACAGGCGGCTCAGGCAGCGGTAGCAGGGTTCACCTTCGGCGTAGGTAAAGACGCTGATTTGCCCCTCCATACGGATGGCCGCGCCGGAAACCAGCGGGGTTTTGTGGGCAAAACAGCCCGCGTTCAGCTGGTTACGAATCGCCACGTTGTCGGTGCAGTCCAGCACCAGGTCGTGCTGCGCAATCTGCGCGAACAGCGCGTCGTCATCCAGCATGGCGTCAATCAGGGTGAATTCACAATGAGGATTAATGCGCGCCAGCGCCGTGCGGGCGGATTCCACTTTTGGCTGGCCCACCGTCGCGTCGCTGTGCAGCGTCTGGCGCTGCAGGTTGGACACCGACACGGTATCAAAATCCAGCAGCGTCATGCGGCCAACGCCCGCTGCGACAAGGTACTGCGCGGCGGCGCAGCCCAGCCCGCCGAGACCGACGACCAGCACATTGGCTGCCTTGAGCGCTTCCTGGCCCTCAAAGTCAAACCCGCGCAGCACAATCTGGCGGTTGTAGCGCATCATCTCCTGGTCGCTCAGCTCCACCGTCATGTTAGCCTCCGAAAAGGTGGTTAAAGCGCTCGATCTCAACCCATTCACCTGCTTCCACGCTGCCGCGCTCGCGCTCCAGCACGATAAAGCAGTTGCCCTGGCTGAAGGAGCTGAAAATATGCGAGCCCTGGTGGCCGGTGGTGCTCACTTCAAGCTCGCCGTCCGCGTTGCGCGCCAGAATGCCGCGCTGGAAATCGAGACGGCCCGGCGATTTTTTCAGACGCGTGGCGGCACGCACGCGCAGGCGTTCCGGTAGCGGGCTGGCTTTGTTGCCGGAAAGCTTCGCCAGCAGCGGGATCGCCAGCTGGTAGAAGGTGAGTGCCGCAGAGACCGGGTTACCCGGCAGGCCGCAGAACCAGCTGTGCGGAAGCTTGCCAAAGGCGAATGGTTTACCCGGCTTGATCGCCAGCTTCCAGAAGGCGATTTCGCCCAGCTCTTCAAGAAGGGTTTTGGTGTAATCCGCTTCGCCAACCGATACGCCGCCGGAGCTGATGACCACATCGGCGGCATTATCCGCCTCGATAAACGCGGCGCGCAGTTTTTCCGGATCGTCTGGAATAATGCCGAGGTTAATCACCTCGCAGCCCAGCTGCTCCAGCATCAGGTGTACCGCCAGGCGGTTGGTGTCGTAAATCTGACCGTCCTGCAGCGGCTGGCCCGGAAGCTGCAGCTCGTCGCCGGTGGAGAAGACCGCCACGCGGACCTTACGGACAACGTCGACTTCGGCGATGCCGAGCGATGCCAGCACCGGCAGTTCACCTGCCGTCAGCTTCTGCCCGGCGGCAAAGACCGTTGCGCCAAGGGTAATGTCCTCGCCGGTACGGCGGATATTCTGACCCGCTTTGACGCTGGCGGTAAAACGCACCCCGTCGTCGGTCTGTTCGGTCTCTTCCTGCATCACCACGGCGTCGCAGCCAGCCGGAACCGGCGCGCCGGTCATGATGCGCACGCAGGTGCCCGCCGGCCATTCGCCGCTAAACGGCTGGCCCGCAAACGCTTTACCCGCCACCGGCAGGGCGTTGCCCGTCTGGAGATCCGCCAGGCGCACCGCGTAACCGTCCATCGCGGAGTTATCGAACCCCGGCACGTTCATCGGCGAGACGATATCGCGCGCGGCAATACGACCAAAACAGCGCACAAGCGGCAGCGTCTCAACGTCATGCAGCGGAGAAATACGGTCAAGCATCTGCGAGAGTGCCGTCTCAAGCGGCATCAGTCCGGCGGTAAAATCCATGGTGGGCTCCTGCGGAGTAACAACGAAAGCGTCCATTATGGCAGAAAAGTGCGGCTAACTGTATGACCCGATGGGTGTACGCTTTACATCACTGTTGCGTCTTTCTATATTCAAAAATCATCTGAAGTTTCATCGACGATAATGATATTTATAGAAAAAGCCGCGAATCAGGCTAACGGGTGATGCGAATGGTTAATGCGGTAATCGCAATTCATGGCGGCGCAGGGGCAATCACCCGTGCACAGCTCAGTCCCGAGCAGGAAAAGCGCTACATTGACGCGCTGTACGCCATTGTGGAAACGGGCCAGAAAATGCTGGAAGCGGGCGAGAGCGCGCTGGATGTGGTCACCGAGGCGGTGCGTCTGCTGGAAGAGTGTCCGCTCTTTAATGCCGGAATCGGTTCGGTCTTTACCCGGGATGAAACCCACGAGCTGGACGCCTGCGTGATGGACGGCGTCACCCTGAAGGCGGGCGCCGTGGCGGGCGTGAGCCATCTGCGAAATCCGGTGCTGGCGGCGCGTCTGGTGATGGAGGAGAGCCCGCACGTTCTGCTGGCGGGCGCCGGGGCGGAAAAATTTGCCTATGAGCACGGAATGGAACCGGTATCGCCGGAGCTGTTTTCCACGGAAGAACGCTATCAGCAGCTGCTGGAAGCCCGTACGGCGGGCATGACGCAGCTTGACCATGCTGCGCCGCTGGATGAAACCACCAAAATGGGCACGGTCGGCGCGGTGGCGCTTGATAAAGCCGGCAACCTCGCGGCGGCCACGTCAACGGGCGGCATGACCAACAAGCTCCCCGGACGCGTCGGCGACAGCCCGCTGCCGGGCGCGGGCTGCTATGCCAATAACGCCACGGCAGCGGTGTCCTGTACCGGCACCGGGGAAGTGTTTATTCGCGCCCTCGCGGCCTACGATATCACCGCGCTGATGGATTACGGCGGTTTAAGCCTGAGCGAGGCCTGCGAGCGGGTGGTGATGGAAAAATTACCTGCCCTGGGCGGCGTCGGCGGGCTGATTGCGGTCGATCGCGAGGGCAACGTGGCCCTGCCGTTCAACAGCGAAGGGATGTATCGCGCCTGGGGTTACGCCGGTGATGAGCCGAGCACGGGCATCTATCGTGAATAAGGGGGCAGCGCGTGCCGCACACTGAAGAACTGGACAACCGCGAGGTGCTGGCTGTCCATCAGCTGAATATTGCGTTTCAGGAAGAGCGGCAGTTCATCCCCGCAGTACAGAATTTATCGTTCTCGCTCAGGCGCGGCGAGACGCTGGCGATTGTCGGCGAGTCCGGTTCCGGTAAATCGGTCACCGCGCTGGCGCTGATGCGCCTGCTGGAACAGACGGGCGGGCAAATCAGCAGCGAGAAAATGCTCCTGCGCCGCCGTAACCGTCAGGTCATCGATTTAAACGAGCTAAGCGACGCGCAGATGCAGGGCGTGCGCGGGGCGGATATCGCGATGATCTTCCAGGAGCCGATGACCTCGCTCAACCCGGTTTTCCCGGTCGGGGAGCAAATAGCCGAGTCCATCCGGCTGCATCAGGGGCTGAGCGGCGATGAGGCGCTCAAAGAGGCCCGACGGATGCTGGAGCTGGTGCGCATTCCGGAGGCGCAGGCCATTCTGGGGCGCTACCCGCATCAGCTTTCCGGCGGCATGCGCCAGCGGGTTATGATTGCCATGGCGCTCTCCTGCCGTCCGGCGGTGCTGATCGCCGATGAGCCGACGACGGCGCTGGACGTGACGATTCAGGCGCAGATCCTGCAGCTCATCAAAGTGCTGCAGCAGGAAATGGAGATGGGGGTGATTTTCATCACCCACGATATGGGCGTAGTGGCCGACATCGCCGATCGGGTGCTGGTGATGCACAAGGGCAATGCTGTGGAAACCGGCGTGGTCGAGCAGATTTTCCATGCTCCCGTGCATCCATACACCAAAGCGCTGCTGGCGGCGGTGCCGCGCCTTGGGGCGATGAACGGCAGCGATTTGCCGCGCCGCTTTCCGCTGATTTCCCTGGAGGCGACAGAGCCGCAGGAGGATGAACGCGAGCAGGACACCGTGGTGCCGGGCAAACCGATACTTGAAGTGCGCAATCTGGTAACCCGCTTTCCGCTGCGCAGCGGAATTTTCAACCGCCTGAAGCGCGAAGTGCATGCGGTGGAAAACGTCAGTTTCGATCTCTGGCCGGGTGAAACGCTGGCGCTGGTAGGGGAGTCCGGCTGCGGGAAATCCACCACCGGGCGGGCGCTGCTCAGGCTCGTGGAGACGCAGGAGGGGACGATAACCTTTAATGGGGAACGTATCGACACCCTGCCGGATAATAAATTACAGGCGGTCCGCCGGGATATTCAGTTTATCTTCCAGGATCCGTATGCCTCTCTCGACCCGCGCCATACGGTAGGGTACTCAATTATGGAGCCGCTGCGGGTGCATAACCTGCTCGACGGCGAGGCGGCGCAGCGTCGCGTTGCCTGGCTGCTGGAGCGCGTTGGCCTGAAGCCGGAACACGCCTGGCGTTATCCACACGAGTTTTCCGGCGGGCAGCGGCAGCGTATCTGCATCGCCCGCGCGCTGGCGCTGAACCCGAAGGTGGTGATTGCGGATGAGTCCGTCTCGGCGCTGGATGTCTCGATCCGGGCGCAAATCATCAACCTGTTGCTGGATTTACAGCGGGATATGGGGATTGCCTTCCTGTTTATCTCGCACGATATGGCGGTGGTAGAGCGCATCAGCCATCGCGTGGCGGTGATGTTTATGGGGCAAATCGTGGAGATTGGCCCGCGAAGGGCGGTGTTCGAGAACCCGCAGCACCCTTACACCCGCAAGCTTATCGCGGCGGTCCCGGTTGCCGATCCCGCGCACCGCCACGGCCAGCGCGTGCTGCTGCAGGATGAGATGCCGAGCAACATACGTAAACGCGGTGAGGCCATGGAGCGCGTCACGCTGCGTGAGGTTGGTCCGGGCCACTTCGTGGCTCCCCCGCGCCAGGACAATGCCTTCTCACGGTTATAACTTACAACAGGCAGGAGAACACAATGGTTACATTTGTAGCGCGTAGATGGTTGTTAGCCGCGAGCGTGACGGCAGCCCTGGCCGCTGCCCCCGCGTTCGCCGCCAAAGATGTGGTGGTTGCCGTCGGCTCCAACTTCACCACGCTCGATCCGTACGACGCCAACGACACGCTCTCCCAGGCGGTGGCGAAATCGTTCTATCAGGGGCTGTTTGGCCTCGACAAAGAGATGAAGCTGAAAAACGTGCTGGCGGAGGGGTACACCGTTTCCGACGACGGGCTGGTTTATACCATCAAGCTCCGTTCCGGCGTGAAGTTCCAGGACGGGACAGATTTCAATGCGGAGGGGGTAAAGGTCAACCTCGACCGTGCCAGCAATCCTCAAAACAGCCTCAAGCGCTATAACCTGTATAAAAATATCGCCAGCACCGAGGTCGTCGACCCGGCGACGGTAAAAATCACCCTGAAAGAGCCATTCTCGGCGTTCATCAATATTCTGGCGCATCCGGCGACGGCGATGATCTCGCCCGCCGCGCTGAAAAAGTACGGTAAAGAGATCGGCTTCCACCCGGTGGGAACCGGGCCGTACGAGCTGCTCACCTGGAACCAGACCGATTTCGTGAAGGTGAAAAAATTCGCGGGATACTGGCAGAAGGGGCTGCCGAAGCTGGACACCATCACCTGGCGCCCGGTGGTGGACAACAACACCCGCGCGGCGATGCTGCAAACCGGCGAGGCACAGTTTGCCTTCCCGATCCCGTACGAGCAGGCCGCGATATTGCAGAAAAACAGCAAGCTGGAGCTGGTTGCCAGCCCGTCTATCATGCAGCGCTACATCAGCATGAACGTCACGCAGAAGCCGTTCGATAACCCGAAGGTGCGTGAAGCCATCAACTACGCCATTAACCGTCAGGCGCTGGTGAAGGTTGCTTTTGCCGGCTATGCCACCCCGGCTACCGGCGTGCTGCCCCCGGCCATCGCCTATGCGCAAAGCTATCAGCCGTGGCCGTACGATCCGGCCAAAGCGCGCGAGCTGCTGAAAGAGGCGGGCTTCCCGAACGGCTTCAGCACCACGCTGTGGTCGTCGCATAATCACAGTACCGCCCAGAAGGTGCTGCAGTTCACCCAGCAGCAGCTGGCGCAGGTGGGAATTAAGGCGCAGGTCACCGCGATGGATGCCGGACAGCGTGCGGCAGAGGTTGAGGGGAAAGGGCAGAAAGAGAGCGGCGTGCGGATGTTCTACACCGGCTGGACGGCCTCGACCGGGGAAGCCGACTGGGCGCTGTCGCCGCTGTTTGCTTCGCAGAACTGGCCGCCAACCCTGTTCAACACCGCGTTTTACAGCAATCCGCAGGTCGATAAAGACCTGGCCGATGCCCTGAAGACGACCAAACCGGAAGAGAAAGCCCGCCTCTACAAAGACGCGCAGGACATTATCTGGAAAGAGTCACCGTGGGTGCCGCTGGTGGTGGAGAAACTGGTCTCAGCCCATAACAAAGCGCTGACCGGATTCTACATCATGCCGGACACCGGCTTTAGCTTTGACGATGCGGATCTAAAATAAACCTCATGCTGAATTATGTTTGTAAACGCCTGCTGGGGCTTATCCCGACGCTGCTGATAGTGGCGGTACTGGTGTTTTTGTTTGTCCATATGCTGCCGGGCGATCCGGCTCGCCTGGTTGCAGGGCCAGAGGCGGATGCCACCGTCATTGAGCTGGTGCGTAAACAGCTGGGCCTCGACCAGCCGCTGTATATGCAGTTTCTGCACTATATGTGCAACGTTCTACAGGGCGACTTTGGTATCTCGATGGTGTCGCGGCGTCCGGTGTCGGAGGAGATTGCCAGCCGCTTTATGCCCACGTTCTGGTTAACGATTGCCAGCATGGGCTGGGCGGTGGTGTTTGGGCTTGGCGCGGGGATTATTGCTGCCGTCTGGCGCAACCGCTGGCCGGACAAGCTCGGCATGGCGCTGGCGGTGACCGGCATCTCCTTTCCGGCGTTCGCGCTGGGGATGCTGCTGATGCAGATCTTCTCCGTCGAGCTGGGCTGGCTGCCGACCGTCGGGGCCGATACCTGGAAGCATTACATTCTGCCCTCTATGACGCTGGGCGCTGCCGTGTCGGCGGTGATGGCGCGCTTTACCCGCGCCTCGTTCGTGGACGTGCTGAGCGAAGATTATATTCGCACCGCGCGGGCGAAAGGGGTCAGCGAGAAGTGGGTTATTCTCAAGCACGGGTTCCGCAATGCGATGATCCCGGTGGTGACGATGATGGGGCTGCAGTTTGGTTTCCTGCTGGGTGGCTCTATCGTCGTGGAAAAGGTCTTCAACTGGCCGGGGCTGGGGCGCCTGCTGGTCGATTCCGTCGAGATGCGCGACTACCCGGTGATTCAGGCGGAAGTCCTGCTTTTCTCGCTGGAGTTTATTCTTATCAACTTAGTGGTGGACGTGCTCTACGCCGCCATTAACCCGGCCATCAGGTATAAGTAAGATGCGATTGTTGAACTGGCGGCGTCAGGCCGTTTTGAACGCGATGCCGGGGCTGAAACCGGAGCATGTCCGCACGCCGTGGTCCGAATTCTGGCGGCGTTTTCGCCGTCAGCCGGTTGCGATGGCGGCGGGGCTGTTCGTGCTGGTGCTGATTGCGGTGGCGATCGTTGCGCCGTGGGTAGCGCCGTTTGATGCGGAAAACTACTTTGATTACGACCGCCTGAACGACGGCCCCTCAATGCTGCACTGGTTCGGCGTGGACTCACTCGGCCGCGATATCTTCAGCCGCGTGCTGGTGGGGGCGCAGATCTCGCTTGCCGCCGGAGTCGTCGCGGTACTGATCGGCGCGGCCATCGGCACCGTGCTGGGGCTCGTCGCCGGGTATTACGAAGGCTGGTGGGACCGCATCATCATGCGCATCTGCGACGTGCTGTTTGCTTTCCCCGGCATTCTGCTGGCGATTGCCGTGGTGGCGATCATGGGGAGCGGTATGGCGAACGTCATCATTGCGGTGGCGGTCTTCTCGATTCCGGCCTTCGCCCGTCTGGTGCGCGGCAACACGCTGGTGCTGAAGCAGCAGACGTTTATCGAGTCCGCCCGCAGCATGGGGGCCAGCGATGCCACGATCCTGTTCAGCCATATTCTGCCGGGGACCGTGTCGTCCATCGTAGTCTATTTTACCATGCGTATCGGCGTGTCGATTATTTCGGCGGCGAGCCTGTCGTTTCTGGGTTTGGGGGCGCAGCCTCCGACGCCGGAGTGGGGCGCGATGCTGAACGAGGCGAGGGCGGATATGGTGATTGCGCCACACGTGGCGATCTTCCCGAGTCTGGCGATTTTTCTGACCGTGCTGGCGTTTAACCTGCTGGGGGACGGGCTGCGCGATGCGCTGGATCCGAGGATTAAGGGGTAGTGCAGTGAAATGTGCCGGGTGGCGGCTACGCCTTACCCGGCCTACAACAGAGGGGTGAGATTAAACCCGGCTACCCCACAGGTCATATTCATCCGCGTTTTCTACCTTCACGCGAATAATATCACCCGGCTTAACGTTGGTTTCGCCGTTCAGGTACACCGCGCCGTCGATTTCGGGGGCATCCGCCATGCTGCGGCCAATCGCGCCTTCTTCGTCCACCTCGTCGATGATAACCATGATCTCACGGCCCACTTTCTCCTGCAGACGCTCGGCGGAGATCTGCTGCTGCAGCTGCATGAAGCGGTTCCAGCGCTCTTCTTTCACCTCTTCCGGCACCTGATCCGCCAGCTCGTTGGCGGTTGCGCCTTCTACCGGGCTGTACTTGAAGCAGCCTACGCGGTCAAGACGCGCTTCTTTCAGGAAGTCGAGCAGCATCTGGAAATCTTCTTCGGTTTCACCAGGGAAGCCGACGATGAAGGTGGAGCGCAGGGTCAGTTCCGGGCAGATCTCGCGCCACTGCTTGATGCGCGCCAGCTGGCGGTCAACGGAGCCTGGACGCTTCATCAGCTTCAGGATGCGCGGGCTGGCGTGCTGCAGCGGGATATCCAGATACGGCAGGATTTTGCCTTCCGCCATCAGCGGGATCACGTCGTCAACGTGCGGGTAAGGGTAGACGTAGTGCAGTCGCGTCCAGATACCGAGCTTGGACAGCTGCTCGCACAGGCCGACCATGCTGGTTTTCACCGGCTCGCCGTTGTGGAACCCGGAGCGGTGCTTGACGTCCACGCCGTAGGCCGAGGTGTCCTGGGAAATCACCAGCAGCTCCTTCACGCCCGCATCGGCCAGACGTTTAGCTTCCGCCAGCACTTCGCCAATCGGACGGCTCACCAGATCGCCACGCATGGACGGGATAATGCAGAAGGTGCAGCGATGGTTGCAGCCTTCGGAAATTTTCAGGTAGGCGTAGTGACGCGGCGTCAGCTTCACGCCCTGTTCCGGCACTAGGCTCAGGAACGGGTTGTGCTTCGGTTTTGGCACGTAGTGATGAACATGTTCCAGCACCTGCTCGTAGCTGTGCGGGCCGGTGATCTCCAGCACCTTCGGGTGCACTTCGCGGATTTGATCCACTTTCGCGCCCAGACAGCCGGTAACAATCACTTTGCCGTTTTCCGTCAGGGCTTCACCGATGGCTTCCAGTGACTCCTGCACCGCGCTGTCGATAAAGCCGCAGGTGTTAACGATCACCATATCGGCGTTGTCGTAGCTTGGCACCACGTCATAGCCTTCGGTGCGCAGTTCGGTCAGGATGCGTTCGGAATCCACCAGGTTTTTCGGACAGCCCAGGGAGACGAAGCCGATTTTCGGCTGGTGCGTAACATTGCTCATAGGTTAAAAATTCATCAATTATGGAGTTATCAGGGCGGGATTTTACAGCGTATCGCGTGGGATTTATACACTCTTTGCAAGCCGGATGGGTCGGGTAGAGGTTGTAACATTGTAAATAATGTTAATCGGTTAAGAATAATTGATCTCAGGCATTAAACTGTACAAAAAATGAACTTATTCTGAATGTGCAACATGGCTGACAGAGGAGGAAATAGCATGTCCGTTGACAGACTGAAACGCGATCTGCTTAACAAGCTGATCAACGCCCGAATCGACCTGGCCGCCTATCTGCAGCTCAGGAAGGCAAAGGGCTATATGTCAGTCAGCGAAAGCGAACATCTGCGTGATAATCTGTTTGAACTGTGTAATTTCATGCGTGAAAAAGCACCGACCCTGAAGGCGGAATACGATGAATGCGAGCTGATGGCGCTGCGTCGCGCCGCTGAGGTGCTCTCCATTGCAGGGGTATGTTTGATGAACGGACGCCACGACTGCCCGAATTTTATCGCTGTTAACGCGGAGAAGCTTGAAAACTGCCTGACAACGCTCTCTCTTTGCATCATGTGTCTTAACAAGCACGAGACGCTTGCACAGCACTGAGTTCGGGGGGAGGCAACTCCCCCCATCTGATTAAGCTTTTGTAAAAGTGGTAACGCGCCCGGAGGTAATGGCTAATCTTTATGCCATATGCCGAAAAAGGAGCGCGTTATGCCTCGATCCTCGTTGATTTTCCTGCCTGCATTGTTCATTCCGTTTTCGCTTCTTGCTGCGCCAGAGGCGATAAAGGTTGAGGTGCTGCAAAACCGACTCGATCACCCCTGGTCGATGGCGTTCCTGCCGGGCAATGATGGTTTACTGGTCACGCTTAAGGGCGGGCAGCTCAAGCGCTGGCAGGCCGGGAAAGGACTTTCCGATCCCATTGTCGGCGTGCCGAAGGTGTGGGCGAACGGCCAGGGAGGACTCCTGGACGTGGTGCTGGCGCCGGATTTTGAAAAGTCGCGCCGCGTCTGGCTGAGCTACGCCGAAGCCGGGCATGACGGCAAGGCCGGAACGGCGGTGGGCTATGGCCGCCTGAGCGACGATCTTTCCCGCATCGAGGGATTCCAGGTGGTGTTCCGCCAGATGCCGAAACTCTCTACCGGTAACCATTTTGGTGGGCGACTGGTGTTCGACGGCAAAGGGTATCTCTTTATCGGACTCGGCGAGAACAACCAGCGCCCGACGGCGCAGGATCTGGACAAGCTGCAGGGTAAAGTGGTGCGCCTCACCGAAGACGGCAAAATCCCTGAGGATAACCCCTTTGTGAACACCTCCGGCGCGCGGCCTGAAATCTGGTCCTACGGCATTCGTAACCCGCAGGGGATGGCGATGAACCCGTGGAGCGACACGCTTTGGCTGAACGAGCACGGCCCGCGCGGCGGGGATGAAATCAACATCCCCGAGAAGGGTAAAAATTACGGCTGGCCGCTGGCGACGCACGGCATCAACTACAGCGGGCTGAAAATTCCGGAAGCCAAAGGCGAGCACGTTGAGGGCGCCGAAAAGCCGCTGTTTGTCTGGAAAGTGTCGCCCGCGGTCAGCGGCATGGCGTTCTACAACAGCGACGTGTTCCCGCAGTGGAAAAACAAGCTGTTTATTGGGGCGCTGAAGGAAAAGGACGTGATCGTGCTGAGCGTGGACGGCAATAAGGTTACGGAGGACGGGCGGATCCTGGGCGACCGGGAGCAACGTATTCGCGATGTGCGGGTGGGGCCGGATGGCTATCTGTATGTCCTGACCGACGAAACGGACGGGCAGCTATTAAAAGTTAGCCCGTCCGGTGCGTAATCAGGTTACCGGGATCATCACCACGTTACGGTACGCCGGGCGCTCGCTAAGCTGCTTAAGCCAGCGGTCAAGGTTAGGGCGCGGCGTCCATTTCAGACCGAGGTTAGTCAGGTTCCAGACGAACGGCGCTACGGCGATATCGCCCACGCCGAACGCCTCGCCGGAGAACCAGGCGTGCTTCGCCAGCTCATCGTCCATCATGGCAAACAGGTTTTCGCAGGCATCCTGCGCGGCGTGAATGGCAGGGTAGTCGCGCTCGGCCTCAGGGGTTCTGACTAACCCCATCAGGATCACGCGGTGGGTGGGTGAAAGCGTCTGGTTCGCCCAGTCCATCCACTTCTCACCCTGCGCGCGCTGCGCCGGGTTTTCAACCCACAGGCGGCCAAGACCGTACTGGGCGGCGAGGTAACGCACAATGGTGTTGGACTCCCAAAGCGTCGCGTCTGTTTCGTCATCGCGCAGCAGCGGCACCAGGCCGTTCGGGTTCATCGCCAGATAGTCGGCCTCTTTGTTCACGCCGAACGACATGCCAGCCATGATTTGGTTAAACGGTAAATCCAGTTCCTCCAGCGTCCAGAGCACTTTCTTAACGTTGGTCGAATTGTTTCTGCCCCACAGCGTAATCATATTTACTCCTGATGAGTGTGAATCCGGGTCGGCTTTTTGCCATGGTGAGATAAACCTAACAATTACGCAACAGAAGACAAAAAAATCGCCTGAATCAAAGCGTAAATGAATGTTATTGCATAAACTTTAATAACTTTACCCTCGTTGGGTTTCTTTAACCGTTTTAGTGCGCTATTACTCATCGCTTCTTGCGACACGGTGATGTGACGTAATTTTTGAATGGACACTCGGGTGGCATTTATGACGCGAAAAATGACTTCTCTGCGCAGCCTGGCGGCAGGCTCTGCGCTCCTTTTCCTGTTTGCACCAACACTCTACGCGGCTGAACAGGCTGCGCCCGAAGCGCCGCCTGTGGACGCGCGCGCCTGGATCCTGATGGACTATTCCAGCGGTAAGGTGCTGGTGGAAGGCAATGCGGATGAGAAACTCGATCCGGCCAGCCTGACCAAAATTATGACCAGCTATGTGGTCGGGCAGGCGTTAAAAGCGGGCAAGATCAAGCTGGACGATATGGTCACCATCGGGAAGGACGCCTGGGCGACCGGCAACCCGGCGCTGCGGGGCTCGTCGGTGATGTTCCTGAAGCCTGGCGATCAGGTCTCCGTCTCCGATCTGAACAAAGGGGTAATCATTCAATCGGGAAATGATGCATGCATCGCGCTGGCCGACTACGTTGCCGGCAGTCAGGATTCTTTCATTGGTTTGATGAATGGCTATGCGCAGAAGCTCGGCTTAACCAACACCACCTTCAAAACGGTTCACGGCCTGGATGCGCCGGGACAGTTCAGCACCGCGCGCGACATGGCTCTGCTGGGGAAAGCGCTAATCCACGACGTGCCGGATGAATACGCCATCCACAAAGAGAAAGAGTTTACCTTCAACAAAATTCGCCAGCCGAACCGCAACCGCCTGCTGTGGAGCAGCAACGTCAACGTGGACGGAATGAAGACCGGCACCACGGCGGGCGCGGGCTACAACCTGGTGGCCTCCGCGACGCAGGGCGACATGCGCCTGATCTCGGTGGTGCTGGGTACCAAAACCGACCGCATCCGCTTTAACGAATCAGAAAAACTGCTGACCTGGGGCTTCCGCTTTTTTGAAACCGTGACGCCGATTAAACCGGACGCCACGTTCGTCAGCCAGCGCGTCTGGTTTGGTGACAAGAGCGAGGTGAATCTGGGGGCGGGTGAGGCCGGTTCCGTGACCATTCCGCGCGGTCAGCTGAAGAACCTGAAGGCCAGCTTTACCCTGACCGAGCCGCAGCTCACCGCGCCGCTGAAAAAAGGCCAGGTGGTCGGGACGATTGATTTCCAGCTAAACGGCAAGTCGATTGAACAACGTCCGCTGATTGTGATGGAAGCGGTGGAAGAGGGAGGCTTCTTCAGCCGGATGTGGGATTTCGTGTTGATGAAATTCCATAGCTGGTTTGGCAGCTGGTTCAGTTAAACCGGTTTTTCCCTCTCCCAGTGGGAGAGGGCCGGGGTGAGGGCGTCAGGCCGCACCCCTCTTAATACATTAACTTCACCTGCTGCGCCTTTGCATGGGCCACAATCTCGTCGTCCGGGCGGCAATCGCTGACGATGGCGTCAAACTGCGCCAGCTCGCCCATTCTTGCCGAACGCACCTTGCCAAACTTACTGTGATCGACCACCAGCACATGGTACTGCGCGGCATTTAGCGCCCAGTGCTTCACCGGCAGCTCCTCCAGATTAAAGCAGGTTGCACCCTGGCGGACGTTCACGCCTGCGGCGGAATAAAACGCGATGTCCGGGCATAAATTGCTGAGCGTGTCCTGCAGGTTAAGCGGCTTAAATATGGCGTTGCTGGCGTGAAACTCGCCGCCGCAGAGGATCACCCGGCACTCGGGTTTCTCCTGAAGCGCCAGAAAGGTGTTCAGGGAGTAGCACACGGCGGTAAAGGGAATGCTGCTGTCGATGGCTTCGATAATCCACGGCGTGGTGGTGCCGCAGTCAAAAAACAGCGTCTGGTGTGGCTGGACCAGCGTGGCCGCAAGGCGAGCGGCTTTGCGCTTCTCTTCAACCAGCCGCGTCTTCTGGTCGCTGATCAGATAATGGCTGGCGCTGCGCGGCTCAAGGACGATGTACCCGCCCAGCAGCACCACGGGGGCGCTGTCGCTGTTCAGATCGCGACGGATGGTCATCTCTGAGACGCCGAGGAGGTTGGCGGCTTCCTTCAGATGCAGCTTATCGCTGCGCTTCAGCGCCTGTAGCAGCTGAGCAATGCGGTCATCGCGTCGTGTTTCCATAGTTCCTCGGGATAAAAAAGTGAGCCCCCGCAGGGCGGGGGCTCAGTGTAACCTGTCCGGTTGGGGTTAGTCACGTATCCAGCCTTTGCGGATCGGGATGGCAAAAATGGCGCGATACAGCGAAGAGAGCCCCCGGTAGAGCGCCTCACCGAAGAGATTCCACAGGATAGCCGCGCTCACGCAGCCAATCAGCCCCACCAGGAAACCGCCGACCATATCCAGCGGCCAGTGGACGCCGAGATAGACGCGCGACCAGGCGATGGCCACAGCGACCACCATCAGCACTGCGCCGGACCACAGACGATGCCAGAACAGGAAAGCCAGCGCGAAGGTGAAGATAACCGTACCGTGATCGCTCGGGAAGGAGTCATCCGGCGCGTGGTGCAGGAAGGTGTAGCCAACGCGATCGACAAAAGGACGATCGTGCGGGAACGCGTGGCCGAGAATATAGCTGACCAGCACGCTAACCCCGAGCGCCATCGCGACTTTGATCACCAGCTGGCGCTGCGCCTTGACCTGGCTGCGGGGCCCCCACAGCCAGAGAATGGCTGCCAGCGCAGGCACGATGCTGATAAGGTCTTTCGCCAGGAAGGTGGCAAAATCAATCATCCACTCTGGCGAGGCCGGGGTGGCGTTGATCAGATAAAACAGCTGATAATTCAGATTCTCTAGCATAGCGTAATCACTCTTTTGCAAACCGGGTGGAAACCAGCCCGTAGACCGCCACCTGGGAAAACCAGACCCACCACCCGGCCCACAGGTTGTGAGAGAAAAAATGTGCCCCGCGCATCACCTGGCCGAAGCCCATCGCCAGGCCCAGAACCGCGCCAAGGACCACAAAGCTCCAGGCGAGACGCGGACGCTCGCGCCAGAAGGCAAAAAACAGCCCCATCACCATAAAGCCGCTGGAGGAATGACCTCCGGGGAAACAGCGCCCCGGGCCGCTGTCTGCCGGGACGGCGCTGAACAGGGGGTAAGACACTGCCTTACCGCCATATTCCACCAGATCCCACGGGCAGCTGTGGTGGCTGATGCTTTTCAGCACGCCGACCACCAGCGCGCCAAGCCCCATCAGCAGCGCGGCGGTAACCAGCCTTGCGTTACGTTTGTAAGCGCCGTAAAGCAGCGCCACGGCGCCTAAGGCAATCGCAATGTACTTCGCCAGACGATGGTTCAGCAGATCCAGCAGGTGGTCTTTCTGCAGCGGGAAAGTCTGCGTCGCCGCGTCATACCAAAAGCCGGTGGTCCATCTGTCGAGCGCTTCATCGCGCGAAAGCCACGTAAACGCCACGGCAAGGGCTAACAGCACTAAAAGCTGATAACCATAAAAGCGGGGCGGTAAGCGGTAAAGTCGTTTTGTCTTATTTGTCTGTAAGTTAGACAATTCTGAGCGGCGGGAGGTGAGTGCCATAATATGAGGTCGTTGACGAATAATCGGGCTATCATAAATCTGTCAACTTAAGGAAACCTTAAACGAAGACGATATGTGCTTTATTTCTGTTTCTCCTCGATAAATCACTATCTCGGGCAGCGGCATTTCATTACACTCGTCGCGATTTTGTCATTATAAAGAGATTGCATGTTAAACCGTTCTACTTCTGGTTCACGTCTGGGTCGTCAGGCGTTGCTTTTCCCCCTGTGTCTGGTGCTCTACGAATTCTCTACCTATATCGGCAACGATATGATCCAGCCCGGTATGCTGGCCGTTGTGGAGCAGTACAACGCGGGAATTGAGTGGGTGCCGACCTCCATGACCGCCTATCTGGCCGGCGGCATGTTTTTGCAGTGGCTGTTAGGCCCGCTGTCGGATCGTATTGGCCGCCGCCCGGTAATGCTGACGGGCGTGGTGTGGTTTATCGTCACCTGCCTCGCCACGCTGCTGGCGCAAAACATTGAACAATTTACCCTGCTGCGCTTCCTGCAGGGGGTCAGCCTGTGCTTTATCGGCGCCGTGGGGTATGCCGCCATTCAGGAGTCGTTTGAAGAGGCGGTGTGCATCAAAATTACCGCGCTGATGGCGAACGTGGCGCTGATCGCCCCCTTACTCGGGCCGCTGGTGGGCGCCGCCTGGGTGCACGTTGCGCCGTGGGAAGGGATGTTTGTGCTCTTTGCCGTTCTCGCCGCCATCGCGTTCTTCGGCCTGCACCGGGCGATGCCGGAAACGGCTACCCGTCTGGGTGAAAAACTCTCGCTCAAAGAGCTGGGCCGGGATTACAAAGCAGTGCTGAAAAATGGCCGCTTTGTGGCGGGCGCGCTGGCGACCGGGTTCGTTAGCCTGCCGCTGCTGGCGTGGATCGCGCAGTCGCCGGTTATTATCATCAGCGGCGAACAGCTCAGCAGCTACGAGTACGGCCTGCTGCAGGTGCCGATCTTTGGCGCGCTGATTATCGGTAACCTGGTGCTGGCCCGTCTGACGTCTCGCCGCACCGTGCGTTCCCTGATTATCATGGGCGGCTGGCCGATTGCGGCAGGGCTGATTCTGGCGGCGGTAGCGACCGTCGCGTCATCCCACGCCTACCTGTGGATGACGGCGGGGCTGAGCATTTATGCCTTCGGGATTGGCGTGGCGAACGCGGGCCTGGTGCGCCTGACCCTGTTTGCGAGCGAGATGAGCAAAGGTACGGTCTCCGCGGCGATGGGTATGCTGCAGATGCTGATTTTTACCGTCGGTATAGAGGTGAGCAAGCACGCTTACGCGCTGGGCGGCAACGGTCTGTTCAGCCTGTTTAACCTCGCCAACGGCGCGCTGTGGGTTGGCCTGATGGTGGTGTTCCTGAAGGACAAACGCGTCGGCAACGCCCTGCAACCATAATCTTTTTTCCCTCTCCCCTTTGGGGAGAGGGTTAGGGTGAGGTCACCAGACCGAACGCTATCAATTAAACGGCGCCTCTCCCTCCAGCACCTTCTCAATCACGTTTAAAACGCCTTCCTCGTTATTGTTCGGCGCTTCAAAACGCGCCTCCGCCTTAATATGCGGCCTGGCATTCGCCATCGCAAAGCTGAACCCGGACTGGCGCAGCATCTCCACGTCGTTGCCGCTGTCGCCAAAGGCCACCACCTCGCTGTCCTCGATGCCCCAGCACGCTTGCAGGATCCGCAGGCCGTTGGCTTTATGTACGCCGGGGATAATCAGGTCAATGCTGCCGTGACCGGTGGTGACGGGCACCATAATGTCACTCAGCTTTTCATGCAGCAGCGCCTGAATGCGCGGAATTTCGTCATCGGAAACGTTGAGCCCGAACTTGAAGAAGATGTCGTTCAGGCTGTCGAAATCCTGCACCCTTTCGAGGCGGTGGTAATATTTTGACGCGATATCAATGAAGGCATCGTCATAGGCCTTAAGCGTGTAGGCGCTGCCTTTCCCGCAGGCGATAATTTCAATGCCGGGAACATCGTTTAAGACGGTGGCCACGGTGGTGAAATGCGCTTTTGTCAGCTCGCCGTTGAACACGTCTTCCCCGGCATCGACCACCCAACCGCCGTTTTCGGCGACGAACGCAATTTCATGCGCAATCTCCGGGAAAAAGGAGATCAGCTGGTAATACTGGTTGCCGCTGGCGACCACGAAGCGAATGCCTTGCTCCTTCATGCGCGCATACTGCGCCAGAAAGCGCGGGCGGTTATAGGTCTTGGCATCACTCAGGAATGTGCCATCCATGTCGACGGCGATCAGTTTAACGCTCATATCCCTTCTCCATTGACGTTTGTTCCGTTTCCGGCTTTGCCACCGCGCGCGCCACCAGCGCCGCGATGATAACCAACCCTAACACCACCAGCATGGCGCTGCGCAGCCCGTAGTGCTCGCCGAGGAAACCAAGCAGCGGCGGCCCGACCAGGAAGGCGAGGTAGCCCGTGGTTGCCACCACGCTGACGCGGGTCGGGGCATCCGGACCGGTGTCGCTGGCAGCTGAAATGGTCAGCGGGAAGCCGAGCGACGCGCCCAGTCCCCAGAGGATCACCGAGACCCCGGCAATCCAGTCCACGTCCACAAAGACGATCATAGCAATGCCCAGGCCGCCGAGCAGGGCGCTGGCGCGCACCACCGCCACGCGGCTGTAGCGGTCGATAAACCAGCCGCCGGTGAAGCGACCCACGGTCATCCCCAGCGTAAACCCGGCGTAAATCAGCGAGCCGGAGGTCGGGCTAAAGCCGTGACCGTCCACCATCAGCAGCGGCAGCCAGTCGTTGGCGGAACCTTCCGCGAAGGCCATCGCCAGCACCACCACGCCGATGAGCATCAGCTGGAAATCGCGGTAGAAGGGCAGCCCTTTTTCCGTCGAATGCTGTTCTTCAGCGGAATTCTTGCCGGTGCCGTTCGGGATCGCCCGGATGCCGGTCAGGATCGGAATGATGCACACCAGCGCCGCCAGCAGGATATGCAGGTTCGCGCTCACGCCAGTGGCCGTCAGCGCCATTCCCACGCCCGCGCCGGCGAGCGTGCCGAGGCTGTAAAAGCCGTGCATCATGGGCAGCACGGTTTTGTTCATCTCGCGCTCGACCGCTGCCCCTTCAACGTTAATTGCCACCTCTGCCGAGCCGAAGCTGCCGCCAAATACCGTCAGCCCCAGGGCAAACAGCACCGGCGAGGCAAACCACAGCGCCACGCTCAGCACCATCATCCCGAAGACCGCGAAGCACATGGTGGTGCGGATCACCGCCCGTGTGCCAAAGCGCTTAACCAGCCACGCGGAGCAGAGAATGCCGCTCATTGAGCCTATCGACAGGCCGAACAGCACGATGCCCATCTCCGCGGTGGAGACGGACAAAATATCGCGAATGGCGGGCGTACGCGTGGCCCAGGAGGCCATCAGCAGACCGGGAATAAAGAAGAACATAAACAGCGCCCACATGCGGAGCTGCAGGGCTTTACGGGGAGAGGTCAGCGTCATTGGGGTAGCACCAGAAGTACAACAGTAGCGACAACACTAGCAAGTTTGTGTACATTTGTACACAAACCACGTGAGGAATTTATGAGCAGACCACCGAACGATCCGCATCGCCGGGAGAAGATCCTGCAGGCAACGCTGGACACCATTGCTGAGCACGGGATTCACGCCGTTACGCACCGTAAAATCGCCACCTGCGCGGGCGTGCCGCTGGGGTCGATGACCTACTATTTCGACGGCATGGAGCCGCTGCTGGAGGAGGCCTTCACGTGGTTTACCCGGCAGATGTCGCAGCAGTACCGGGATTTCTTCGCGGGCGTCACCGGCCCGGAAATGGCGTGTGAATCCATCACCACGCTGATCCACAGCTCGCAGGTGACCACGCCGCACAACATGGCGCTGATGTATCAGCTCTACGCCTTTATGCACCGCAGCGCGGCGCTAAAAACGGTAATGCAGGACTGGATGAAGATGAGCCAGACCACGCTGGAGCAGTGGTTCGACCCGGTTACCACCCGCGCGCTGGATGCGTTTATCGAAGGGATGACGCTGCACTATGTGACCGACCGGGCACCGTTAACCCGCGAAGAGATTCGGGCTATGGTGGGGAGAATTGCGGGCGAGGAAAACCCTTAGGCATCACTCGCCCTGCCTGTTTTACCTGCGTTCGATTTTTTTCCCGCTGGCGTCCACGACGGTTTCGCCATCCTCTTTGGTAAACGCTCCTTTCTGCGCGTCCGGCAGGATGTCGAGGACGACTTCAGACGGGCGGCACAGGCGGGTGCCCAGCGGCGTCACCACAATCGGACGGTTAATCAGGATCGGGTATTGGAGCATGAAGTCTATAAGCTGGTCGTCGGTGAAATTATCTTCAGCAAGACCGAGCTGTTCATACGGCTCCACGTTTTTGCGCAGCAGATCCCGCACCGAAATGCCCATATCGGCAATCAGGGTGGTCAGCCTATCGCGCGACGGCGGGGTTTCCAGATAGAGGATAATCTCCGGCTCCGCGCCGCTGTTGCGGATCATCTCCAGCGTATTGCGCGAGGTGCCGCATGCCGGGTTGTGATAAATGGTGATGTGGCTCATATCAGTGGCTCATTACAGTGTGAAGGAGAGACGTAGCGCCAGTGCGGCGAGCGTCACAAACAGGACCGGCAGCGTCATGATGATGCCCGTCCGGAAATAGTAGCCCCAGGTTATCGTCATATTTTTCTGCGCCAGCACGTGGAGCCAGAGCAGGGTAGCGAGGCTGCCGATAGGCGTGATTTTTGGCCCCAGATCGCAGCCAATCACGTTGGCGTAAATCATCGCGTCCTTGATCAATCCTGTTGCCGTGCTGCCCTCGATGGAGAGCGCGCCAATCAGCACCGTGGGCATATTGTTCATTATGGATGACAGGAACGCGGTGATGAACCCGGTTCCCAGCGTGGTGGCCCACAGCCCGTGTCCGGCCAGGCTATTCAGCACGCCTGTGAGAGAGTCCGTCAGCCCGGCATTACGCAGGCCATATACCACCAGATACATCCCAAGCGAGAAGATAACAATTTGCCACGGTGCGCCGCGCAGCACTTTTCCGGTGTTTATTGCATGTCCCCGCTTTGCGACAGCGAATAAAATCAGCGCGCCGACGGTCGCGATGGCGCTGACCGGAATGCCGAGAGGTTCAAGCACAAAGAAGCCAACGAGCAGAAGCAGCAGCACGACCCAGCCCGTTCTGAACGTCGGGAGATCGTGAATGGCCCGCGCGGGCTCCTGAAGTTTCGCCAGGTCATATTCCCGGGGAATTTCCTTGCGGAAGAAGAGGTGCAGCATCACCAGCGTTGCGGTAATCGCGGCGATATCAACGGGGAGCATCACCGAGGCGTATTCGCTGAACCCCAGCTTAAAGAAGTCTGCCGATACGATGTTGACCAGGTTCGACACAATCAGCGGCAGGCTGGCGGTATCGGCGATAAAGCCTGCCGCCATCACAAACGCCAGCGTGGCCTGCTTGCTGAACCCCAGCGCCAGCAGCATGGCGATGACGATAGGTGTCAGGATTAGCGCCGCGCCGTCATTGGCAAACAGCGCCGCCACGGCCGCACCCAGCAGGACGATATAAGTAAACAGCAATCGCCCGCGACCGTTTCCCCAGCGGGCTACGTGCAGCGCCGCCCACTCGAAAAAGCCGGACTCATCCAGCAGCAGGCTGATGATGATGACGGCGATAAACGTTGCCGTGGCGTTCCAGACGATATTCCAGACCACCGGAATATCGTTAATGTGAATCACGCCGCTGACCAGCGCCAGCGCGGCGCCAATGGTCGCGCTCCAGCCGATACTGAGCCCCCTGGGCTGCCAGATGACCAGCACCAGCGTAAACAGAAAAATTGCCCCTGCCAGAAACATCGCTCACTCCGTTATATCTGTTTTTGTGAATGTGTTTTGTTTAGCACGAACCCGGAAGCCGGTTTTTCAGCTTCATGCGCGTCTCTTCCCGCAGGCAGTTCCAGCTGGTGTCGATAACGGTTGCCGCCCATGCAGGCATGTTGGGAGAGAGACGGTAATGGACCCATTTCCCCTCGCGACGGTCGATAACCAGCCCGGACTCGCGCAGCAGAGCCATGTGGCGGGAGACTTTAGGCTGAGATTCGGCGGTGGCGGCGCAGAGATCGCAGACGCACAGCTCGCCGGCTTCGCGAAGCAGCATGACGATGGCGAGCCGCGTTTCGTCGGAGAGGGTTTTGAAGAGGTGGAGTGGGTGGAGCATGATCAAACCTGCGAGTAGTTAATACATATTCTATAAATCATATATGTTTGATGTGGGGGATGGAAGAGGGGAGGAGACCAGGCTGCTTTTAAACTGAAAAAATCGTCTGGAATCGCTAATGAGCTTTGGATATTCTTTGTGCGGGACAGGATGACTAAGAATGAGATATGGACGCTAAACAGGTTGCATTAGGGATTCTCGATGGGATCTCCTCCATACCAAATACCGCTTACCTGGGTGTTGTAAGAAGCTGGGAGGGAAGCGGATTTGCCGGGGATAGCGCTAAACAAAGAAACCAGGCTGAGACGGAGCGTTTTTTCTATATGCTCAAAAGTCTGGGTAATGCTGAGTCACCTTTACGCAGACTAATTACTATTGTTTTCACATCCTTTTATAAAAAACTCAATGATGAAGGTAAAAAGGCTGTAAACAATAAATTGGGTTACGGAGCCGGAAGTGTTGGTGGGCGAACAGCTGGACAGATCGTACTGGCACAGACAACCGCGAGTCTTATGTTGAATCGTCTGGCAATCGATCAGGCGTACAAACATTTTATCCGGTTTAGTGCTTCAGCAGCGTTAAACGTCGTTATGTTCCAGGGGATTATTGAAGAGTCAGCCAGAGCATCAAGAAGGATGAAAACCAAATATCCCTCTACGTACGCCATGGTGTCAAAAGAGAATCTGGATATGGTCTACTTCCTCGTTGAACAACAGCTAGAGCCTTACCTCGTGTTCATTGAAGGGCATCCTATTGATTGCAAAGGAATACAGAATGAAATTTGTAAAATCGTTAATGTCCCACGCAATTGAGGGAACTATCACCTTTCTGGCTGTGATTTTTGCTTTGGGGTCTTTCTTCTGGTTTGAAAGTACATGGTTGAAGCTCGCCGGATGTTTTGTGGCGTTGATAGCTGGCTATCTGCTTTCATACGCAGCGGCCAAAATTAGAGGTAGCTGAGCCTGGACTTTCGTGATGTGAAATTAAAACATTTTCCCTCCATTTTTGTCGGAATGGAGCCAACCGAATCGATTGAAAATTGTTTGCTATTTTCAGGCAACAAAAAACCCATCAACCTTGAACCAAAACGGCGGGGTTGATGGGCTCCACAAATTGGGGACATCAAAGAAAAGCAGTGGCACTAGTTATGACTGCCCCCTGCTAAAAAAGTTCTGCGCGTAACAAAAATTTTTTCATTACGCGCAAACTTAGGAGTTATCCGAGTCCAGGCCAGATGATGATAATCAGCGTACCCGCCAGCGTCAGCAGCACGTTGGCGATAGCGTACGTACCAGCATACCCCAGCGCCGGGATGTTGCTGCGCGCGGTATCGCTGATGATTTCCATTGCCGGCGCGCAGGTACGGGCCCCCATCATTGCCCCGAAGAGCAGGGCGCGGTTCATGCGCAGCACGTAGGCGCCGAACAGGAAGCAGATCACCACCGGCACCAGGCTGACGATAAGGCCGGACACCAGCATCTGCCAGCCGACGGCGCCCAGGCTGTGGCCGATGCCGCTGCCGGCGCTTAGGCCAACGCCCGCCATAAACACCATCAGACCGAACTCTTTCACCATGTTCAGCGCGCCCTGCGGAATATAGCCGAAGGTCGGGTGGTTGGCTCGCAGGAAGCCCAGCATGATCCCGGCGAACAGCAGCCCGGCGGCGTTACCGATGCCGAAGCTAAAGTTGCTGAACTGGAAGGTGATCATCCCGATCATCAGGCCAACAATGAAGAAGGCGCAGAAGGCCAGCAGGTCGGTGACCTGGCTGTGAATGGAGATAAAGCCGATGCGGTCGGCAACGGTTTTTACGCGTCGCGCGTCGCCGCTGACCTGCAGAACGTCGCCTTTGTTGAGCACGACGTTGTCGTCGATAGGCATTTCAATCTGGCTGCGGATCACGCGGTTGAGGAAGCAGCCGTGGTCGGTCAGCTTCAGCTGCGCCAGACGGCGGCCCACGGCGTTGTGGTTTTTCACCACAATTTCTTCGGTGACGATGCGCATGTCGAGCAGGTCGCGGTCGAACACCTCTTTGCCGTTACGGAAGCTCGGGTCGAGACGGGCGTGGGCGTCCGGGTAACCCACCAGCGCGATGTCGTCGCCCATCTGCAGCACCGCGTCGCCGTCCGGGTTCGCCAGAATGCCGTTGCGGCGGATACGTTCGATATAGCAGCCCGTCTGGCGGTAAATCCCCAGCTCGCGAAGATTTTTGCCGTCTGCCCATGCCACCAGCTCCGGCCCGACGCGATAGGCGCGGATCACCGGAAGATAGACTTTACGTTTGGAATCGGTATCCAGGCCGCGCTCGCGCGCGATTTGCTGGGCGCTGGTCTGCAGATCCTGGTGCTGCAGTTTTGGCAGGTAGCGCGCGCCAACGATCAGGCTCACCAGACCAATCAGATAGGTCAGGGCGTAGCCCAGGCTCAGGTGGTCGAGGGCGGTAGAGAGCTGCGCGCCGGCCATGCCGGAATGGCGAAGCGTATCACCAGCGCCCACGAGCACGGGGGTGGAGGTCATGGAACCGGCCAGCATACCGGCCGTAAGCCCGATATCCCAGCCAAACAGTTTGCCCAGCCCCAACGCGATCAGCAGCGCGCTGCCGACCATCACCAGCGCCAGCATCAGATAATTTTTGCCGTCGCGGAAGAAAATTGAAAAAAAGTTAGGTCCCGCTTCTACGCCAACGCAAAAAATAAACAGCATAAAACCTAAGTTCAGCGCGTCCGTGTTAATGCTGAAGTGCTGCTGGCCTAATAATAAGGAGACGACTAAAACGCCAATGGAATTACCGAGTTGAACCGAACCCAGGCGCAATTTACCCAGGCAAAGACCCAGCGCCAGTACCACAAATAATAACAGGATGTAATTCCCATTTAACAAGTCTGCGACGTTTATATTCACGGAGGCTAACTTCTTGTTTACCAGTAAGTTGTTGAATGAAAGGACTTTTTGGGCTACTGTTTTCTGGGTCAGGGAAAGGCGTTAACGCTCCCTGTTTCCTGCTTTATTCCCTAAAACATTAGCTGGCGTGTAGTTTAATCGCATTAGCTACTGACAGCTACTGATTATCGCATCACCCTGTGCGTACTTTGGCATGGATTGCCGCACTGCTTTATCTGACTGGGCGTCTACCCGACGAATGTGTATTTGATAGAGATAAGTCAGGAGGATAGTTTGAATATGAAACGAAACTGGGCGGGGGTGATCAGCTGTTTTTTGCTGTTCACGGTCGTGTGTATGTCGCTCGCATTTAATGTGAAAGGCGCGTTCAGGGCGTCCGGGCATCCCGAGCTGGGGTTGCTCTTCTTCACGCTGCCGGGTGCCGCTGCCAGTTTTCTCTCCCGTAAAGGGGAGGTGGTGAAACCGCTCCTCGGTGCCATACTCGCAGCGCCGCTGTGTCTGCTCATGATGCGCCTGATGTATATCTCAACGCGGAGTTTCTGGCAGGAGCTGGCGTGGCTGCTGAGCGCCGTGTTCTGGTGCGCGCTTGGCGCGCTCTGCTACCTGTTTGTGCGCAGCCTGGTTCAGCACCGACGACACCACAAATAAAAACGCCCTCACGGTGAGGGCGTCCTTTCATTACTGAGCGGCAAACAGGCCCAGATGTTCTTTAGCGTAGGCTTCAAAGTCGGTGCAGCCGCCGATGTGTTTCTGATCGAGGAAGATCTGCGGTACGGTTTCAACCGGCTTACCGACGGTTTTTTCCAGATCGGCTTTGGTGATGCCTTCCGCGTGGATGTCCACATAGCGGAAGTTGAAGTCATCGCGCTCTTCGGTCAGTTTCTCAGCCAGCTCTTTCGCGCGAACACAGTAAGGGCACCCTGGACGACCAAAAATTACTGCAAACATTTCTCTCTCCTCAAAAAACAAGCCTGACGGCGAATAGCAGCTATAGTGCCCCATAACCTGTCGTCATTAAAGAAGGTTTCGCCTGTCGTTATAATATCTATGAGCTATGTTTCGCCAATTACACCGCGCGCATCATTGCCTATACTGGCTGCCATACGTATTAAGCAAGACAAAGAGAGACAAGATGACGCCAACCATAGACCTGCTCCTTTCCCACCGTTCCATTCGCCACTTCACCGATGAGCCGATTACCGAGGCGCAGCGCGAAGCGATTATTAACAGCGCAAGAGCCACCTCCAGCTCCAGCTTTCTGCAGTGCAGCTCCATTATTCGCATTACCGATCCGGCCATGCGTGAACAGCTGGTGACGCTCACCGGCGGGCAGAAGCATGTGGCTCAGGCAGCCGAGTTCTGGGTGTTCTGCGCCGACTTTAATCGCCACCTGCAGATCTGCCCCGAGGCCGAGCTGGGGCTGGCGGAACAGCTGCTGCTGGGCGTGGTGGATACCGCGCTGATGGCGCAAAACGCCTTTACGGCGGCGGAGTCGCTGGGGTTAGGCGGCGTCTATATCGGCGGTCTGCGTAACAACATTCAAAGCGTGACCGACCTGCTGAAGCTGCCAAAACACGTGCTGCCGCTGTTTGGCCTGTGCCTCGGCTGGCCGGCGGATAACCCGGATCTGAAGCCGCGCATTCCTGCCGCCATGCTGGTGCACGAAAACCACTACCAGCCGGTCGACCAGGACGTTCTGAATCACTACGATGAAGAGCTGGCGAACTACTACATGACGCGCGGCAGCAATAACCGTCGCGACACCTGGACGGACCATATTCGCCGCACCATCATTAAAGAAAACCGCCCGTTTATTCTTGAGTATCTGCACAAGCAGGGCTGGGCAACGCGATAGTCCATTTAACCTGCGCCTGCCCGCGTATATGATATGCAGGCTTTTTCCATGTCTTCAGAGAGGTGCAGGGTGAAAATTGCCATATTGTCCCGGGACGGAACGCTCTATTCATGTAAGCGCCTGCGAGAAGCGGCGGCGAAACGCGGGCATCAGGTTGAGATCCTCGACCCGATGTCCTGCTATATGAACATCGACCCCGCCGCCTCGTCGATTCACTACAAAGGCCGCAAGCTGCCGCACTTCGATGCGGTGATCCCCCGCATCGGCTCCCAGATTACCTACTACGGCACCGCCGCGCTGCGCCAGTTCGAGATGCTGGGCAGCTATCCGCTCAACGAATCCGTCGCCATTTCCCGCGCCCGCGACAAGCTGCGCTCCCTGCAGCTGCTCGCCCGACAGGGGATCGATCTACCCGTCACGGGCATTGCCCATTCACCGGACGACACCAGCGATCTCATCGACATGGTGGGCGGCGCGCCTTTAGTGATTAAGCTGGTGGAAGGCACGCAGGGTATAGGCGTGGTGCTGGCGGAAACGCGTCAGGCAGCAGAAAGCGTGATTGACGCCTTTCGCGGCCTGAATGCACACATTCTGGTGCAGGAGTACATTGAAGAGGCGAAAGGGCGCGACATTCGCTGCTTTGTGGTGGGTAACGAGGTCGTGGCCGCGATTGAGCGTCAGGCCAAAGAGGGCGATTTCCGCTCTAACCTTCACCGCGGCGGCGTAGCGCGGGTAGCCGATATTAGCGAACGCGAGCGGGAAATAGCCGTTAAAGCGGCGCAAACCCTGGGGCTGGACGTGGCGGGCGTGGACCTTCTGCGCGCGACGCGCGGGCCGCTGGTGATGGAGGTGAACGCCTCCCCGGGGCTGGAAGGCGTGGAAAAAACCACAGGGGTCGATATTGCAGGTAAAATGATCTCATGGATCGAGCGTCATGCCACGCCGGGCTACTGTCTTAAAACGGGCGGTTAAATGGATTACCGGGCGCTTTTTGAGTACCCTATGCGAAGTTTTTACTAAAGAGGCTGCACCGCGATGGATTTACAGGTCGTACCTACACTGGATACGTTACGTCAATGGCTTGATGATGCCGGGATCACGTTCTTCGAATGCGATTCCTGCCAGGCGCTGCATCTGCCTCATATGCAGAATTTCGACGGCATTTTCGATGCTAAAATCGATCTGATTAACGACGTGATCCTTTTCTCCGCGCTGGCCGAAGTGAAGCCTTCTGCGCTGCTGGCGCTGGCCTCCGACCTGTCGGCGATCAATGCCAGTTCTTTGACGGTGAAAGCATTTATCGATATACAGGACGATAATCTGCCAAAACTGGTCGTTTGCCAGTCTTTATTCTCCGGGGCAGGGCTGTCGTTCAAGCAGTTCGCCTGGTTTATGCGCTTGAGTGAAGAGCAAATTTCCATGGTTATGATGGAAGCCAATGCACATCATCTGCTGTACAGCGCGGAAGACGATGCAGAGAATAATGATGCATCTCCCAATTTTCTTCACTAAGCCTGTCTGACTTTTGCGCAGTCGCTGCCATAGCGGCTGCAGAAGGCCATTTTTTCTGCTGCTTTTAACCTTTCTTTAAAGAATATTTCACCTCCCTCAAGGCCATTTCGGCTTATCACGTAGACTTAACCTGCATAAAAAATTGATAAAAGGCGTTTTTTCGTCTGGGCTATAGCCGGAGACACGGGCTACAGTTATTCTTGCGATGCTTAAAAAAGCGAGCGGAAACTGCCGGGTAAAGAGGTTTCTTTTTATTTTGAGCAGAGCGACAAACTATGCATGATTTTTGCATATATCCAGATTGCACAGTTTAGCTCGTTTGTTAACGAGCTTTCAGAAGGAATAACACTATGATCGCCTTGAATAAAAAATGGTTATCGGGTCTGGTTGCGGGTGCTCTGATGGCCGTCTCTGCCGGCACGCTCGCTGCGGAACAAAAAACGCTGCACGTTTACAACTGGTCTGACTATATTGCGCCGGACACGGTCGCTAATTTTGAAAAAGAGACCGGCATCAAAGTGGTCTATGACGTTTTCGATTCCAACGAAGTGCTGGAAGGAAAGCTGATGGCGGGCAGCACCGGTTTTGACCTGGTGGTACCTTCCGCAAGCTTCCTGGAGCGTCAGCTGACGGCGGGCGTCTTCCAGCCGCTGGACAAGAGCAAGTTATCGAACTGGAAAAACCTCGACCCGGAAGTGCTGAAGCTGGTGGCGAAGCACGACCCGGACAACAAATACGCGATGCCTTACCTGTGGGCGACCACCGGTATCGGCTACAACGTGGATAAAGTCAAAGCCGCGCTGGGCCCGGACGTTAAGCTGGACAGCTGGGACGTGGTGCTGAAGCCGGAAAACCTTGAGAAGCTGAAAAGCTGCGGCGTCTCCTTCCTCGATGCGCCGGAAGAGATTTTCGCCACCGTGCTGAACTACCTGGGCAAAGACCCGAACAGCAATAAAGCCGATGATTACACCGGCCCTGCGACCGATCTGCTGCTGAAGCTGCGTCCAAACATTCGCTACTTCCACTCGTCCCAGTACATCAACGACCTGGCGAACGGCGACATCTGCGTGGCGATCGGCTGGGCAGGGGACGTGTGGCAGGCGGCGAACCGCGCGAAAGAGGCAAAAAACGGCGTGAACGTGTCTTACTTCATTCCGAAAGAGGGGGCGCTGGCCTTCTTTGACGTCTTCGCGATGCCTGCCGATGCGAAAAATAAAGAGGAAGCGTACCAGTTCCTTAACTACCTGATGCGTCCGGAAGTGATTGCCCATATCAGCGACCACGTCTACTACGCCAACGGTAACAAGGCCTCCTTGCCGCTGATTAGCGAAGAGATCCGTAATAATCCGGCTATCTATCCGCCGGCGGACGTGTTCGCCAAGCTGTTCACCCTCAAGGTTCAGGATCCAAAAATTGACCGCGTACGTACCCGCGCGTGGACCAAGGTGAAAAGCGGTAAATAACCCTTTGTCACAGGCCGGGCAAGCGTTAGCGCCCCCGGCAACAGGCGCACCGTTCTGGTGCGCCTGCACCATGATTTGATCTCTACCGGAGAACACCCCGTGAATGACGCGATCCCCCGCCCGCAGGCGAAAGTCCGTAAAGCGCTGACCCCGCTTCTTGAAATTCGTAACCTCACCAAATCTTTCGATGGCCAGCATGCCGTGGACGACGTCAGCCTGACTATCTATAAAGGCGAAATATTCGCGCTACTGGGCGCATCGGGCTGCGGTAAATCGACCCTGCTGCGTATGCTGGCCGGTTTTGAACAGCCTACCGCCGGGCAGATCATGCTCGATGGCGTGGATCTCTCCAGCGTGCCGCCGTATCAGCGCCCGATTAACATGATGTTCCAGTCCTACGCGCTGTTCCCGCACATGACGGTGGAGCAGAACATTGCCTTTGGCCTGAAGCAGGACAAGCTGCCGAAAGCCGAAATCGCCGCGCGCGTGGCCGAAATGCTGGGCCTGGTGCACATGCAGGAGTTCGCGAAGCGTAAGCCGCACCAGCTCTCCGGCGGCCAGCGTCAGCGCGTGGCGCTGGCCCGAAGCCTGGCGAAACGCCCGAAACTGCTGCTGCTCGACGAGCCGATGGGCGCCCTGGACAAAAAGCTGCGCGACCGCATGCAGCTGGAAGTGGTGGATATCCTCGAGCGCGTGGGCGTGACCTGCGTGATGGTGACCCATGACCAGGAAGAGGCCATGACCATGGCCGGTCGTATCGCGATCATGAACCGCGGGAAGTTCGTGCAGATTGGCGAGCCGGAAGAGATTTACGAGCATCCGACCACCCGCTACAGCGCGGAGTTCATCGGTTCGGTCAACGTCTTCGAAGGACTGCTGAAGGATCGTCAGGAGGATGGCCTGGTCATCGAATCACCGGGGCTGCAGCATCCGCTTAAGGTCGATCCTGACAGCTCGGTGGTGGATAACGTGCCGGTCTACGTGGCGCTGCGCCCGGAGAAGATCATGCTTTGTGACGATCCGCCTGCCGACGGCTACAACTTTGCCGTCGGGGAAGTGGTGCACATTGCCTATCTTGGCGATCTCTCCATCTATCACGTGCGCCTGAAAAGCGGACAGATGCTCAGCGCCCAGCTGCAGAACGAACATCGCTATCGCAAAGGACAGCCGACCTGGGGCGACGAAGTGCGCCTGTGCTGGGACGCGGACAGCTGCGTCGTGCTGACGGTATAAGGAGCGATCATGAGCACACTTGAACCTCCAGCCCGCGTCAAAAAACCGGGCGGCTTTGCCCACTGGCTGACGCGTCTTAAAATGAACCACGGCCGCAAGCTGGTGATCGCCATGCCGTACGTGTGGCTGATCCTGCTGTTCCTGCTGCCGTTTCTGATCGTCTTTAAGATCAGCCTGGCGGAGATGGCGCGGGCGATCCCGCCGTATACCGATCTGTGGGAGTGGGCCGACGGGCAGCTGACGCTGACCTTGAACCTGGGTAACTTCCTGCAGCTCACCGACGATCCGCTCTATTTCGAAGCTTACCTACAGTCGCTGCAGGTGGCGGCGATCTCGACGCTCTGCTGTCTGGCGATGGGCTACCCGCTGGCGTGGGCCGTGGCGCACAGCAAGCCGTCGACGCGCAACATCCTGCTGCTGCTGGTGATTTTGCCGTCCTGGACCTCGTTCCTGATCCGCGTTTATGCCTGGATGGGGATCCTGAAGAACAACGGCGTGCTGAATAATTTTCTGATGTGGCTCGGGGTTATCGATCAGCCGCTGACCATCCTGCACACCAACCTCGCGGTCTATATCGGCATCGTGTACGCCTATCTGCCGTTTATGGTGCTGCCGATCTATACGGCCCTGACGCGGATTGACTACTCGCTGGTGGAAGCGTCGCTCGATCTTGGCGCGCGTCCGCTGAAGACCTTCTTCAGCGTCATTGTGCCGCTGACCAAAGGCGGCATTATCGCCGGGTCGATGCTGGTCTTTATTCCGGCGGTCGGGGAGTTCGTGATCCCGGAACTGCTCGGGGGGCCGGACAGCATCATGATTGGCCGCGTGCTGTGGCAGGAATTCTTTAATAACCGCGACTGGCCGGTGGCGTCGGCGGTGGCGATTATCATGCTCCTGCTGCTGATCGTGCCGATCATGTGGTTCCACAAGCATCAGCAGAAACAGATGGGAGATCGCGGATGAACAACTTACCGGTAGTGCGCTCCCCGTGGCGAATTCTGATCCTCATTATCGGCTTTACCTTCCTGTATGCGCCGATGCTGATGCTGGTGATCTACTCGTTCAACAGCTCTAAGCTGGTGACGGTATGGGCGGGCTGGTCGACGCGCTGGTACAGCGAGCTGTTCCATGACGACGCGATGATGAGCGCGGTGGGGCTGAGCCTGACCATTGCCGCGCTGGCGGCTACGATGGCCTGCGTTCTGGGCACCATCGCCGCGCTGGTGATGGTCCGCTTCGGGCGTTTTCGCGGCTCGAACGGTTTCGCCTTTATGATCACCGCCCCGCTGGTGATGCCGGACGTCATCACCGGCCTGTCGCTGCTGCTGCTGTTCGTGGCCCTGGCGCACGCCATCGGCTGGCCGGCGGATCGCGGCATGCTCACCATCTGGCTGGCGCACGTCACCTTCTGTACCGCGTACGTGGCAGTGGTGATCTCCTCGCGCCTGCGCGAGCTGGATCGCTCCATTGAAGAGGCGGCGATGGATCTTGGCGCCACGCCGCTGAAGGTCTTTTTCATCATTACCCTGCCGATGATTATGCCGGCGGTGATCTCCGGCTGGCTGCTGGCGTTCACGCTCTCTCTCGACGATCTGGTTATCGCCAGCTTTGTCTCCGGGCCGGGCGCAACGACGCTGCCGATGCTGGTCTTCTCCAGCGTGCGCATGGGGGTCAACCCGGAGATCAACGCCTTGGCCTCTATCATCCTCGGCGTGGTCGGAATTGTCGGATTTATCGCCTGGTATTTGATGGCGCGCGCGGAAAAACAGCGCGTGCGTGATATCCAGCGTGCAAGACGCGGCTGAAGCATTTAAAATTTCCAGTGATGTGCCGCGCGTGACGCGGCACTGTTTTTCAGGGAAGTAAAACATTGGGACTATTAAAAAAATCACGTCTTACGCACGCCCGTCCTAACGTTCCTGCGCTGGTTCAGGTGGCGGCGCTCGCCATTATTATGATCCGCTGCCTGGACGTGCTGATGATTCTGAATACCCTGGGCGCGCGCGGCATCGGGGAATTCATTCACCGCAGCGTGCAGACGTGGAATCTGACGCTGGTCTTTTTAAGCAGCCTGGTGCTGGTGTTTATCGAGATCTACTGCGCGTTTTCGCTGGTCAAAGGGCGCAACTGGGCGCGCTGGGTCTATCTGCTGACGCAAATTACCGCCGCCAGCTATCTGTGGGCCGCCTCGCTGGGCTACGGCTACCCGGAGCTGTTCAGCATTGCCGGAGGCTCGAAGCGCGAGATTTTCCATGCGCTGGTCATGCAGAAGTTGCCGGATATGCTGGTGCTTCTGCTGCTGTTTGCGCCAGCCTCCAGTCGGCGGTTCTTCCGCCTGCAATAATGTGTATAATCGCAGCCCTCGTGATTCTTAAGGTTTTCATATGCAGTGCGCACTCTATGACGCCGGACGCTGCCGCTCCTGTCAGTGGATAGAACAGCCGGTCTCTCAACAACTCACCGCCAAAATGGCCGACCTGCAACAGCTGCTGGCAGCGCGCGCGGTGGGCGAGTGGTGCGCACCCGTCAGCGGCCCTGAGCAGGGCTTTCGCAACAAAGCCAAAATGGTGGTCAGCGGCAGCGTTGAAAAACCGCTGCTGGGGATGCTGCACCGCGACGGTACGCCGGAGGATTTAACCGACTGCCCGCTCTATCCCGCCTCGTTTGGGCCGGTCTTTGCCGCACTTAAGCCGTTTATCGCTCGCGCGGGGTTAACGCCTTACAGCGTCGCCCGCAGGCGCGGCGAGCTGAAGTACCTTCTGCTGACGGAAAGCCAGAAAGACGGCGGCATGATGCTGCGCTTCGTGCTGCGTTCGGTGGCCAAGCTGGAGCAGCTGCGCGCGGCGCTGCCGTGGCTACAGGAACAGCTTCCTCAGTTAAAGGTCATTACCGCAAACATTCAGCCGGTGCATATGGCGATCATGGAAGGGGAGAAAGAGATTTTCTTCACCGACCAGCACGCGCTGGCGGAGAGCTTCAACGGCGTGCCGCTGTGGATCCGCCCGCAAAGCTTCTTCCAGACCAACCCGACCGTGGCAAGCAGCCTGTACGCCACCGCCCGCGACTGGGTGCGCGCGTTAAACGTCCATCATATGTGGGATCTGTTCTGCGGCGTGGGCGGTTTTGGCCTGCACTGCGCCACGCCTGAGATGCAGCTCACCGGAATTGAGATCTCCGCCGAAGCGATTGCCTGCGCAAAGCAGTCCGCCGCTGAGCTGGGGTTAACCAATCTGCACTTCCAGGCGCTGGACTCCACGCAGTTCGCGACCGGCCAGGGCAACGTGCCGGAGCTGGTGCTGGTCAATCCGCCGCGTCGTGGCATCGGAAGCGCGCTGTGCGACTATCTGAGCCAGATGGCGCCAGAATACATCGTCTATTCCAGCTGTAACGCGCAGACCATGGCGAAAGATATCGCTAATCTGCCTGGCTACCGCATTGAACGCGTTCAGCTTTTCGATATGTTCCCGCATACCGCGCATTATGAAGTGCTGACGCTGCTCGTGAAATCTTAAACAAAATGTGAACTCTGCCGGCCCATAAAATCAGGTAAGCTTACGTCATAAGAGATGAATTAAGGCTTACCCATGAAGCAGATCCTGCTGGTGGAAGACGACCA
This sequence comes from Enterobacter sp. 168J2, assembly GCF_034107265.1. Lineage (NCBI taxonomy): Bacteria > Pseudomonadati > Pseudomonadota > Gammaproteobacteria > Enterobacterales > Enterobacteriaceae > Enterobacter > Enterobacter sp. 168J2. The sequence goes on from NZ_JAWNEB010000001.1 coordinate 304,426, forward strand.
CGATATCGCGGCGCTTCTGCGGCTCAATTTAGAAGACGAAGGCTACGCCATTACCCACGAGCCCGACGGGGGCAACGCCCTGCAGCGCCTTGAAAAACAGCCGTGGGATGCGGTGATCCTCGACCTGATGCTTCCCAACGTTGACGGCCTGGAGATTTGCCGCCGCATTCGTCAGATGACCCGCTACCTGCCGGTGATCATCATCAGCGCCCGCAGCAGCGAAACCGACCGCATCACCGGGCTGGAAACCGGCGCCGATGATTATCTCGCCAAACCCTTTTCAGTCCAGGAACTGATTGCCCGCATCAAAGCGCTGTTCCGCCGCCAGCAGGCGATGGGTCAGGCGCAGGCTGACGGGCAAATTCAGGCTCACGGCCTGACGATCGATCCCCTGGCGCGCAGCGTGCTGCTTCACGGCCAGGTGGTGGATCTCACCCCGCGCGAATTCGAACTGCTGTACTTCTTCGCCCGCCATCCAGGCGAGGTGTTTTCCCGTCTGGCGCTGCTGGAGCAGGTGTGGGGCTATCAGCACGAAGGCTACGAGCACACCGTCAACACCCATATCAACCGCCTGCGCATCAAGATTGAGAAGGACGCCGCCGAGCCGGAGATTATTCGCACCGTCTGGGGCAAGGGCTATAAATTTGCGGAGCCAAACCATGATGCGCCACTTTAGCCTGAGCCAGCGCCTGACGCTGCTGTTTGTCCTGCTGATGATGCTCTGCGCCACCGTCGCCTGCGCGGTGCAGCTCTACAGCAGCATGCAGTACGGCAACGCGATGGTGCAGCGGCTGTCGGGCGGCCTGGCGCAGCAGATCGTTCAGCGGGAACCGATTCTGGACGCGCAGGGCAGGGTCGAACGCAGCGCGCTGAAACCGCTGTTTGACCGGCTGATGACCTTCAACCCGAGCGTTGAGCTGTACGTTATCTCGCCGGACGGCGATATCCTGGCCGATGCCGCACCGCCGGGCCATATTCAGCGGCAAAAAATCGACCTGGCACCGGTTCAGACCTTCCTGAGCGGTACCGCCATACCGGTACTGGGCGACGATCCGCGCAGCCAAAATAAAAAAGTGTTCAGCGCCACGCCGCTGCGGCAGGACGGCGAGCTTAAGGGCTACCTGTACATTATTTTGCAGGGCGAGGAGTCGAACGCGCTGGCGGAAATGGCCTGGCATAAGGCGCTCTGGAGTACGGTGCTCTGGTCATTGCTGTGGGTCGCGCTGTTTGGCCTGCTGGCGGGACTGCTGGTCTGGTACTGGGTGACGCGTCCGGTTAAACGCCTGACGGAAGAGGTCACCGGCCTGGAGCAGGACAGCATGAGCGCAATCAGGCTGCTCGCAGCACAGCCGCCGGACGCCGCGGCCAATGACGAAGTGGCCCTCCTGCGCAACAGTTTCATCGAGCTGGCGCGGAAAATCACCCGCCAGTGGGATCAGCTGGCCGACAGCGATCGCCAGCGCCGGGAGTTTATCGCCAATATTTCGCACGATCTTCGCACGCCGCTCACCTCGCTGCTGGGCTATCTCGAAACCCTGTCGCTCAAATCCGCCACCCTGACCCCGCAGGAGCACCAGCAGTACCTCGCCACCGCGCTGCGTCAGGGACAAAAGGTACGTCATCTTTCGCAGCAGCTGTTCGAGCTGGCGCGCCTTGAGCACGGCGGCATTAAGCCGCAGCGCGAGCGTTTCGCGATGGCAGAGCTGATTTCCGACGTGGCGCAGAAGTTTGAGCTCACCGCCCGCACGCGCGAGGTGAATCTGCATATTGACGTGCCGGGCCCCCTGCCGCTGGTCAATGCCGATGTGTCGATGATCGAGCGCGTGGTGACCAACCTGCTGGATAACGCGATGCGCCACACGCCCATCGGCGGGGAAATTCGTCTGGCGGTCTGGCAGGAGAATGAACGGCTTCAGGTCGAAGTGGCAGACAGCGGAACGGGGGTGGATGCCTCGCTGCGTGACGATCTGTTCCAGCGGCCTTCGGCGCTGAATACCCAGGCTGCGCGGGAGAACCGCGGCGGGTTAGGGCTGTTAATCGTTAAGCGAATGCTGGAGCTGCACGGCGGCGGGATCGCGCTAATGGAGTCGGTGAGCGGGGCGCGGTTCAGGTTTTTTGTGCCGCTGTGAGAAATTGCCGGGTAAGGCGAAGAGGCCACCCGGCAAAAACCATTACTGCGGGAACCACTGATCGCTGATTTTCTGGTACGTGCCGTCCGCTTTAATCGCCTTCAGCGCGCCGTTCAGTTTTTCCAGCAGGGCTTTGTTATCCGGACGTACCGCAATGCCGAGGCCTGTACCAAAGTACTGCGGGTCGGTCACTTTCTCGGTTGCCGTACCCAGCTGCGGGTTGGTTTTCAGCCACTCGTTCACCACGGCGGTATCGCCGAATACGCCGTCGATACGGCCGTTTTTCAGGTCGATAATCGCGTTCTGGTAGCTGTCATAGGCCACGGTCTTCACTTCAGGATGCTTGTCCTGCAGGTATTTCTGGTGCGTGGTGCCGTTTTCCATCCCGATGCGTTTGCCTTTCAGCTCGTCAAAGGACTTATAAGCCCCTTTCTTCGCAATCACTACCGCCGAGTTGGCGTAGTACGGGTCGGTAAATGCCACCTGCTTGCTGCGCTCCGGCGTGATGTCCATCCCGGAGATCACCGCATCGTATTTCTTAAATTTCAGCGACGGGATCAGGCTGTCGAACGCGTGGTTGGTAAAGGTGCAGTCGGCCTGCATCTGCTTGCACAGCGCTTTCGCCAGATCGATATCGAAACCGACGATCTGGTTGCTGGCGTCCAGCGATTCAAACGGCGGATAGGTGGCCGAAACGCCAAAATTGATTTTATCAGCGGCGGCAGCGCCAGCGGCGAAGGTGGCGAGTAGTGCGGCCAGAACTAACTTTTTCATGGTAATGCTCCCGTCTGTCTATCTTGTCATTATGCACCGTGTCTGCGGCATGGATGTACAATGCCAGCTAATGAATTTATATGCAATAAATATGAGTAAATATTATGTTTGGTATAAAAAAAAGCGGATAAGCCATCAGGTTATCCGCTCTGGTCATTACGATTTATGCACTCTTGTGATTAATTTCTGCGCTCAAACGCTAACGCCTTACGCTCAATCAGGCGCATCATCAGCGTGAGCAGACCGTTCACCACCAGATAGACCACGCCTGCCGCGCCGAACACCATCACGTCATAGGTGCGTCCGTACAGCAGCTGCCCGTGGCCCATCACCTCCATCAGGGTGATGGTGTAGGCCAGAGAGGTACTCTTGAACACCAGCACCACTTCGTTGGAGTAAGAGGAGAGTGCGCGCTTAAAGGCGTACGGCAGCAGGATCGCCAGCGTGTCTTTCTTGCTCATGCCCAGCGCCCCGCAGGACTGCCATTGTCCTTCCGGAATGGCGCGGATCGCCCCGTAAAACAGCTGGGTGGTATAGGCCGCGCTGTTCAGCGAAAGGGCAATCAGGGCGCACAGCCACGGCTCAGAGAGCAGGTGCCAGATAACCGGATACTCCTGCAGCGACGGGAACTGTCCCGGGCCGTAGTAAATCAGGAAGATCTGCACCAGCAGCGGCGTACCGGTAAACAGGGTGATGTAGCCGCGCACGACCCACACCAGCACCGGCGTTTTCAGCGTCAGGATGATGGTGAAGATGAGCGCCAGGATCAGCGCCACGATAATGGACGCCACGGTCAGCGTCAGGCTGGTGTGCAGCCCTTTCATCAGCTCCGGAAAATATTCAAGCATCAGCCTGGTCTCCGTTCAAAGCGCGTCGCACGCAGGTCAATACGCTTGAGGATGTACTGACTGAGCAACGTGATCACCAGGTAGATAGCCGCCGCCACGATGTACCAGGTAAACGGCTCCTGAGTGCGGGTGGCGATACTTTTGGTTTGCAGCATCAAATCGTTCACGCTGATCAGGCTCACCAGCGCGGTATCTTTCAGCAATACCAGCCACTGGTTGCCCAGCCCCGGCAGGGCGTGGCGCCACATCTGCGGCATCACCAGACGGAAGAAGATGGCTGCTTTCGACATGCCCAGCGCCTGACCGGATTCCCACTGCCCCTGCGGTACGGCCTTCAGCGCGCCGCGCAGGGTTTGCGACGCGTACGCGGAGTAGAGCAGGGAGAGGGCAATCACGCCGCAGAGGAACGGGCTGACGTCAAAGTTTTCAATCTGCATCTGCACCGGGATCTGCGCAAAGCCAAGATTGATGGTGAAGCCGTCCGACAGCGTAAGCAGCAGCTGGGAGGAGCCGAAATAGATGAACAGGACCACCAGAATTTCCGGTAGCCCACGCAGCACGGTGACCAGCGCGGAGCCCGCCCAGGCGACGGGGAACCATTTTGCTGATTCCCACACCGCAAAGAACATCGCCAGCACCAGGCCGATAATCAGTGCGCAAACGGCAAGGCCGACGGTCATCCCGGCGGCGCTTGCTAAAGGAAAAATTTCATTCATCAGGAATTACTTCTGGAACCATTTTTTGTAGATGGTTTCGTAGGTGCCGTCTTTCTTCACTTTTTCCAGCGCAGCGTTGAATTTCTGCTGCAGCTCGGTGTTGCCCTGACGAACGGCAATCCCCAGACCGGTACCGAAGTAGTCCTTATCGGTCACTTTGTCGCCCACTGGCGCCAGTTTGTCGTTGGCTTTCAGCCACTCGGTCACCACAGCGGTATCACCAAATACGCCGTCGATACGGCCATTCTGTAGATCTAGCTTCGCGTTCTGGTAGCTGTCGTACGGAACGGTGGTGATTTCCGGATGTTTATCCATGATGAATTTCTGGTGCGTGGTGCCGTTCTGCACGCCTACCTTTTTGCCTTTCAGCTGATCGACAGAGGTGAATTTACCTTTCTGACCAATGAACAGGGCGGAGTTGTCGTAGTAAGGGGTGGTGAACAGCACCTGCTTTTCACGCTCAGGGGTGATGTCCATACCGGCCATGACGGCGTCGATGCGGCGGAACTTCAGGCTTGGGATCAGGCTGTCGAACGCCTGGTTGCTGAAGGTACAGGTTGCGTCGATCTCTTTACACAGGGCGTTTGCCAGGTCTACGTCGAAGCCAACAATTTTGTTGTTCGCATCAATGGACTCAAACGGAGGGTAAGAGGCTTCCGTGGCGAAACGAATGGTCTGGGCTGCGGTAGCGGAAAGGGTAACGCCAGCAAGCAGCACGGCAAGTAATACTTTTTTCATTATATTTCCCCTGACACAATCAATGAGATAAATAGTTTTTGAAGGCATCGGTTTGCGGGTTCGCGAAGCAGCTCGCGTCACCTTGCTCAACGATATACCCGTTTTCCATGTAGACCACACGGCTGGCGGTTTTACGCGCCACTTCCACTTCGTGGGTAACGATGACCTGCGTGATATTGGTTTCCGCCAGCTCGCGAATAATGCTGACGATCTGGGCGGTGATTTCCGGGTCCAGCGCCGCGGTCGGTTCATCAAACAGCAGTACCGCGGGCTCCATCATCAGCGCGCGGGCAATCGCCACACGCTGCTGCTGACCGCCTGAGAGGTGCAGCGGATAGCGGTCGCTGTAGGGCTTAAGGCGCAGACGCTCCAGCAGCTTTTCGGCGCGCGTGATGGCCTGATCTTTACTTAACCCCAGCACGCGGCACGGGGCTTCAATCAGGTTTTGCAGCACCGTCAGGTGCGGCCAGAGATTGTATTGCTGGAAGACCATGCCGACGTTTTGACGCAGCTCGCGAATCGCTTTATCTGACGGGGTTTTCGCGAAATCAAAATGGTTACCGGCGATAGCCAGCGTACCGGAACGGGGCATTTCAAGCAGATTAAGGACGCGCAGAAGGGAGCTTTTGCCTGCACCGCTTGGGCCAAGTAAAACCAGCGTTTCGCCTTCCGGGCAGTTCAGCGTGATGTCAAACAGCGCCTGGTGTGCGCCGTAGAAGCAGTTAATGCCGTTTAGTTTAATACTCATCGGGGCAGTCTTTACTCATCCAGGCAATCTATAGCAATTGAGGCCGCAGATAGTACCGTTGACAGAATAGTTATGCAATATTTCTGCGTTAAAAGTTAAATATAACCCGCATTTCCTCTTAAACATAGCACAAAATAGCGAACGGCAAGGTCGGCGAGTATAAATGTCGGCATTCCGCATGAAATGCCGGACATTTTACGGGGGTAACATTTTTATCACTGATGATTTAGCGGTTCTCAATCGACTGGCGCAGCGTGCCTGCCGGGGCATGAACGCTGCCGCCGATATAGCGCACGTCGTCCACCGCCCAGCACTGGCCTTCACGGATCATCAGCACTTCATCCTGCCAGGTCTGGGTGCCCTGGGTCAGCTTCACGCGCAGCGGAATGTTCCGCGCATCGGTGTTCGGGATGGTTGACGCGCTGGCCACCTCGGCGCTGTCCGGCAGCGTGGCGCGGCTGGAGAACGGATCGGATTTCAGCAGGGCGTTATGCTGCGGATCGCGGGTGGCATCGTTGAGCAGTTTTGCCAGATTATCGCTCAGGTACGGGCGCAGGGCGGTCAGGTCATTTCCGCGATGCTGAATGCGGTAATCATAAAATTGTTGCGCCACGGCGTCCGGGCCGCCCTCTATACAAGGGCCGCTGCGGGTACCGATATCCTTAAAGGCTGGCGTGACCGTGGTGGTACAGGCGCTGAGCACCAGCGCGCAGGGCACCAAAAGCGTTAAAGCAGAGTAGCGCATGTTGATTTCCTTATTTATTAACTATCCTTTCAATCATAGCGTAACGAACCGATAATGCTGTTGCTAACGCATTGAACGCTAAAGAAGGAGAGAAAGTATGCAGTTTTCAACAACGCCAACCCTGGAAGGGCAACCTATTACCGAGTACTGCGGCGTGGTCACCGGCGAAGCGATTCTGGGCGCGAACATTTTCCGGGATTTCTTTGCCGGCATTCGTGACATCGTCGGTGGACGCTCCGGCGCGTACGAAAAAGAGCTGCGTAAAGCGCGCGAAATTGCGTTTAAGGAGCTGGGCGAGCAGGCAAAAGCGCTGGGCGCAGATGCCGTTGTAGGAATCGATATTGATTATGAAACCGTCGGCAAAGATTCGAGCATGCTGATGGTGAGCGTAAGCGGCACGGCGGTGAAAACCCGTCGATGAAGCGTTCGCTTTCAACGCTCCTGCTGGCGATGTTGCTGGCAGGATGCGCCCAGGAAAAAGGCATCGTTGATAAAGGTGCCTACGAGCTTGATACCCGCCATCAGGCGCAGGCGGCCTACCCGCGCATCAAGGTGCTGGTGATCCACTACACCGCCGACGACTTCGATACCTCGCTTGCGACCTTAACCGACAAAAACGTCAGCTCGCATTATCTGATCCCCGCGAAGCCGCCCACGCCGGACGGCAAGCCGCGAATCTGGCAGCTGGTGCCGGAGAGCGAGCTGGCCTGGCATGCGGGCATTAGCTTCTGGCGCGGCACTAACCGTATTAATGACACGTCTGTCGGCATTGAGCTGGAAAATCGCGGCTGGCAGAAAACGGCCGGGGTGAAACATTTTACGCCGTTCGAGCCTGCGCAGATTGCAGCGCTGGTGCCGCTCGCGAAAGACATCATTGCCCGCTATAGCATCAGGCCTGAAAACGTGGTGGCCCATTCGGACATTGCGCCACAGCGCAAGGACGATCCTGGCCCGCTGTTCCCTTGGCGGGAGCTGGCTCAGCAGGGGATAGGCGCATGGCCCGACCCCGCGCGCGTGGCTTTCTATATAAACGGACGGCCGCGCTTTCAGCAGGTAGATACCGCCGCGTTACTCGATTTACTCGCGCGCTACGGCTATGAGGTGCCGGTAAACAGCACCCCGGCGCAGCAGAAACGCATCATCATGGCATTCCAGATGCACTTCAGGCCTGACCTGTGGAACGGCATCGCCGATGTTGAAACGATGGCCATTGCCGAAGCGCTATTAGAAAAATACGGGCAGGGGTAATCCTTCGGAATACCCCCGAATGAGTAGTTTTTCCTGAAAACCCTTCAGATTAATCTTAAGTACAAACTCAATTCATTTTTAGTTAATTGACTTAAAATTATCCGCATTTAAGATAGACACATAGCTTGCTAACTAATGCAGCAGATAAATATATCGCATTCAGCTTTTATTTTTCTCCTTGAGAACTTCTTCAGCAAAATATTCTGAGGGTAAGGCTTTCTTTTGCCTTATTCCTGTAAATTAAAATTTCATATCTTAAATCGGGTATAACAATGTTAAGCATCTACGCAAAAAAATTACGTCCGCAACATGAAATGGAAGCCATTATTTCTGCAACCTCAGGTTTTGAAGAAAAAACCTTAAAGAAATGGCAAAAAATATCCACATCTGATTCGCAATATATTCATATTATCGTCAGCGGCGAAGTGGAATTCCGACGCGAATCCGACGAGCTGTGCATGTTCACGGTAACGGGCCAGTGCATCTTTGGTCTCTCGTCGATGTACTACAACGCAACCCATATGTACGGACTGGTTCGCGCCAACACCGTGGTGCGTTCAATCAAAAAAGAGGTCTTCGCGCAGCTGATGACCGACAACAATTTATGGCCTCAACTGACCAAAGTTCTCTCCTGGTACATCTGCATGCTGAGCAAACGCGACGATGTCCTGGTTGCCCGCAGCGCTTATTCTGTCGTACGTGAATTTTTGTACGAAATTAACGATCTGATTGTTCATCATCAGCGCGATATCAATATTTATGATTATATTCAGGAATACACCAACCTGGCGCGCAGTACCATTATTAAAATTCTCTCCGACCTGAAAAAAGGGGAGTACATTGTCGTCGAGAAGGGTCGACTCCTTAACCTGACAACATTGCCTGAAAAATATTAACTACTCCAGCCGGTCTCCTTTCTTACTCAAAGGAGGCCGGGAGTCTACTTTCTGTAATGCACCTTTCTGCGAATTATCCTGCGTTTCGTCAATCGGCGGCGCGGGAATTTTTCCTTGCGAATAATCTTGCTCTTGTTCTTTTAATGCCTGCTTAAATAACTCGGTTATTGAGGCATCGTCACCGCCTGCGCTGGCGGGTACCGCATCGTGCGCTTCGGTTCCGGGTAAAGTATCCCGCGACGTATCGTGCGGCACGCCGCCGTCAGGTGCCTGCTGCCAGTCGGCATCATCGCTGATGATGGGCAGATCCTGCATGGCCGGAACATCCGCGTGCACCGGCGCGGGTTTTGGATGCGGACGCGGGAAAGGCTTACTCACATACACGTAGTGCATATCTGAAAGCTGCGTTTCGGGTTTCGCGACGCTCGCTTTAACCGGTTCCGGCGCCGGATGGCGCAGGTTCCAGTAAACGTGCGCGTATAGCCCTGCCATGACCATGGCGCACAGGCCTAACGCCCACAAAAAGGTATTTCCAAAGATTTTTCTCAGGCTTGGGACGCGGTATGAAAACCAGACCGCCTCCCCGGTGACGTAGCTGCGCTGAGCCGCAAGACAAATGGTAGACATTAGGAATGCTTCTCCTGCGTTTTGGCGTCTGGTGTGGCCTGCAGCAATACGCTCGGCGTGGTATGCGTTTCACGCATCAGATGCATCAGCGTGTCTTCCCCCGGAATACCGTCCACGTGCAGATGCATTTTTTGCTGGAACTCGCGGGTGCGTTTCATCATCTCCGCCGTCCAGGTTTGTGAATGGGTTTCAGGCTCGGCAAGCGCCAGGCTCAGCTGCTGATCCAGCCAGCCCAACTCTTTTGCATCGCTGGCGGCGCTGATGGCGTCTTTACCTTCCGGCGTCAGGCGGTGCAGCTGGGTATAGTTTCCGGTCGCATGCTGGTTAAACCAGCGGCGGCTTACCTGCCAGGTGCGGTTGTTCATCAGCAGGTCGATAGAGGTATCCCCAACGCGGGCGACCACGGCGTAGTTAAGATGGTCACCGGTTTTAAGTTCACTGACCCACGGATAACCCTCTCGTGCCAGCGCATCCGGCGAGGCGTTGCCCTGTTTACACATCAGGTTCACCTTGGCGGCGTTTTGGCACAGAGCGTCATCCGCCGAGGCGTCATACCCCCACATCAGGTAAAGCTGATGCATCGCATCCGGCTGATTAACCATTTCTTTGTCGATAACCGGCACCGCGGGCGCCTCAACTTTTGGCGCCTGCTGTTTCCAGCTGACGGGCACCGGCAGCTGAACCGGAAGTTTTGCGGTGATCGAGGAGGTCAAATACCAGCCGCAGGCGGCGAACAGCACGGAAGCGAACAGTCCCACGGTTGCCAGGCGCTTACCGTGTTTTTTCGCAGGAAGGATCTCTCCGGCCGCCAGGCGTAAATGACGCGGGCTGACCTGTAGTGCACGTTCAGTCCAGGCGGCCAGCATCGACAGGTGTGCCAGTTCATTCAGCTTGCTGATATTCCCCTTGGTCAGCGCGTGCATCTTGCGCACGCGCGCCGGGGTGAGCGGCGAGTTCTCGCACCCGTGCTCTTCACACTGCGCCTGGACATAGCTGAGAAATTCCCGGCAGGTCAGGGGGCGTAGCGTGTGGCGGGTATGCGCATATTCACGCAGTTCAGACTGCTGCATCAAAACGGCGTCCAGATCCGTCGTGCCCATCAGCACCACGGCCAGGCGAAACTCCAGCTCCTGGGCGCGTGCAAGCAGCATGCCCAGCACCTCGTGGCAGCTCTCTTTCATGGCTTCGGCATGGTTAATCACCAGCACTTTCGCTTTGGCTTTCCCGCTCTGCCACTGCTGTAGCACGGCATCCACCGCCTGAATTCGGTTCTTGTTCTCTTTCGTTCCCGGGTTGAGCTTGTACAGCAGGCTACTGGCGCTCAGTTTTGGAAACGCGTTGATGGCAAGCACGCCAGGCATCGTGGATTTCAGCGCATGGCTGAACTGACCTGACAAACGGGCGTCGTCACAAAAGAGACCGCTCACGCCCGCCCGTTGGGTTTTCTCTTTCAGCAGGTTAAACACGTCCTGATGATAGGGCACCAGAAAATCCCCGGTTGAACGGATAATCTCCCTGAACGGCGGGTTTTTAAAATGAAAGTGGCTCTGATACATAACGACTTACCGTCTCTGATTAGGAATAGCAACAGGACGAGAAAGTAAAGTAACGCTACAGGGTGGTCAATTTGCGCGCAGGGTAAAAATATCCACCGGGCCACGCCTAACATCTGGATTTTATACGGTCAATATTTTTCTTTATGAAAGTTAGCGGCAAAGTCAGTGGTCGCATTTACAGCAGCTAATTACTATTTTCTCACATATTGGCGCAGCACGACGCTGCTTATTTTCGCTTTGTTAAAGGCCAGATGAAAAATGAGGTTCTCATTTCTGTCACGGTGGATAACGCCCTGCATTATGTTTGCGCTGTTAATTTTTTGCGGCCAGCAAGGCTATCTGACGTTTAAAGATTATAAAAAAGTTACGAATAAGTTGGCTAAATCTGATGAACAGCCGCTGAAAAATCGCCGTGAAGAAAAAAAATTCACCCTTTTCACGGCTGCGGTGCGTCAGGACAACTTACCGACTGCGACGAAAGCCCCGCTGGCAGCGGAGATAGAAGGTATCGTGCGCAGCGATGACGCCTGGCTTTCCTTCGCGGTGATCAAAACGCCGGGAGGTCAGAAGAGCTACCGTGAAGGTGAGCCGCTGACCGGTTTTAACGATGCCTTTATTCAGGAAATTAACAAAGACAATGTGGTGGTTAATTACGAAGGTGCTACGCAGGTACTGGCTTTAAATAAGCCTGACTATTTTAAGGGCGGCGTTGACAGCGGCCCGGTAACCAAATCGACGAAAGATGCGGGCGCGGAAAGCGTGCATCTGGATGATTATCTGGTGCTCAAACCGTTAATCGAAAAAGGCCAGCTGGAAGGCTACAACATCAATCCAAGGAACGCCTCGTCGTTCTATAGCCATTCCGGGCTACAAAAAGGCGACGTGGCAGTAGAAGTCAATTCTGTCGATATGACCGATGAAGCAAAGGCAAAAAGTATTATTGCCAGCTGGTCGAAGATGAAAGAAGCGGAGGTCGTCGTCAGACGTCACGCTCACCTTGAAAATATTCGGGTCAATGTTCTAAACAATTAACAAGTGTACAGACATGAAGAAATTTCCTTGGGCGTGCGTGGCGCTGACCGCATTGTCGTTATATTCCGGTTCGCTGCTTGCAGCCAACTTTAGCGCGAGCTTTAAAAATACCGATATCCGCGAGTTTATCGATACGGTAGGCCGCAATCTGAACAAAACCATTCTCGTCGACCCGTCCGTTCAGGGCACGGTGTCGGTCAGAACCTATAACGTGCTGACGGAAGATGAGTATTACCAGTTTTTCCTGAGCGTGCTGGATCTGTACGGTCTGTCGGTGATCCCGATGGACAACGGTATGGTGAAAGTGGTGCGCTCAAGCGTCGCCCGCACCGCGGGTGCGCCGCTGGCCGACAGCAAAAATCCGGGCAAAGGCGATGAGATTATCACTCGCGTGGTGCGCATGGAAAATGTGCCGGTGCGCGAACTTGCCCCGCTGCTGCGTCAGCTGAACGATGCCAGCGGTATCGGTAACGTGGTCCACTTCGAACCGTCCAACGTGCTGCTGTTAACCGGTAAAGCCTCGGTGGTTAACCGCCTGGTAGACCTGGTGCAGCGCGTCGATAAAAACGGTATTCAGCGTCGCGAAATCGTGCCGCTGCGTTTTGCTTCCGCCAAAGATCTGTCGGATATGCTGAACAACCTCAGCAACGAGGAGCAGAAAGGGCAGAATGCGCCGCAGCTGGCCACCAAAGTGGTGGCCGATGACGAAACCAACAGCCTGGTGATCAGCGGCCCGGAAGACGCGCGCGCGCGTACCCGTTCCCTTATTCATCAGCTGGATCGTGAGCAGAACAACGAGGGGAACACCCGCGTCTTCTATCTCAAATATGCCAGCGCCACCAAAGTGGTTCCGGTCCTCACCGGGATTGGCGAGCAGCTGAAAGACAAGCCGGGCACCTCTAAAGCGAAAACCGCGAGCGCCTCAACGGATCTGAATATTACCGCCGACGAGTCAACCAACTCCCTGGTGATCACCGCGCAGCCTAACGTGATGAACTCCCTGGAGAAGGTGATCGACAAGCTGGATATTCGTCGTCCGCAGGTTCTTGTGGAAGCGATCATTGCTGAAGTGCAGGACGGCAACGGTCTGGATCTTGGCGTGCAGTGGACCGGCAAGCACGGCGGCGTGCAGTTCGGCTCCACCGGTCTGCCAATCAGCCAGATTAAAAACGGCACCATGAAAGGGGCGAGCTTCACCGGCCTGGCGACCGGCTTCTTTAACGGTGATTTTGGCGCCCTGATGACCGCGCTCTCTACCGACGGTAAAAATGACATTCTCTCCACGCCAAGCGTGGTTACGCTGGATAACAAAGAGGCGTCGTTTAACGTCGGTCAGGACGTGCCGGTCCTTTCCGGTTCGCAGACCACCAGCGGCGACAACGTCTTTAACTCCGTTGAGCGTAAGACCGTCGGTACCAAGCTGAAAATTGTGCCGCAAATCAACGATGGCGACATGATCCACCTCAAAATTGAGCAGGAAGTGTCCAGCGTAGACAACAGCGCGACGGAAGACGCCAGCCTCGGCCCAACCTTTAACACCCGCACCATCAATAACGAAGTGATGGTGCACAGCGGCCAGACGGTGGTGCTTGGCGGCTTGATGGAAAACGTCACTAAGCAGTCGGTTTCGAAAGTGCCGCTGCTGGGGGATATCCCGCTGGTCGGGCAACTGTTCCGCTACACCTCGCAGGATACGTCCAAACGCAACCTGATGGTGTTTATCCATACCACCGTCCTGCGCGACGACGAAAACTACAGCGCGGCGTCGAAAGAGAAATATGACCAGATCCGCGTTCGCCAGATGCAGCGCGTGGAGGAGAAAAAGCTCGGCATTCTTGAACCGGCGGATAACGCCATTCTGCCCGCGTTTCCTTCTGCCAGCACCAGCGCCGCACCGGTGAAAACCAGCGCGACGCGCAATCCGTTTAAAGAGTAAGGCGGAGGGATAACGTGGACGAACTGAGTAAAACGCTGTGTAGCAGCAGCTACGCAAAAGATAACGGCGTGCTGTTCTACAACAATGACGTCTATATCCGTGATGACACCCCGGCATTTGCACTGCTGGAGGTGCGCCGGGTGCTGGGACGCGCGTTCGTCCCGGTCACCCTGACGCCGGAAGCCTTCGACGAGATGCTGGCTAAAATCTGGCAGCAGAGCAGCGGCGTGTCGCAGCAGCTGGTGGACGACATGGACGCGGACATCGACCTGATGGCGTTAACCGAGGAGATCCCGGATAACGAAGATCTGCTCGATAACGACGAAAACTCGCCGGTGATCCGCCTCATCAACGCCATTCTCGGCGAGGCGGTAAAGGACGGCGCGTCGGATATTCATATCGAAACCTTCGAGCGCACGCTGAGCATTCGCTTCCGCGTCGACGGCGTGCTGCGTCCCGTGCTGCAGCCCGCGCGCAAGCTCGCGCCGCTGCTGGTGTCGCGTATCAAGGTCATGTCAAAGCTGGACATCGCCGAGAAGCGTCTGCCGCAGGATGGCCGTATCTCCCTGCGCATTGGCCGCAAGGCGATTGACGTGCGCGTCTCGACCATTCCGTCCCAGTACGGCGAGCGCGTGGTCATGCGTCTGCTCGACAAAAGCAATTTAAAGCCCGACATCAACAAGCTGGGCCTGATTGATGAAGAGCTGGAGAAGTTGAAAGGGCTGATTGACCGCCCGCACGGCATTATCCTGGTCACCGGGCCGACAGGCTCCGGTAAAAGTACCACCCTGTACGCCATTCTTTCGGCGCTGAACGGCCACGAGCGCAACATCCTCACCGTAGAAGACCCGATCGAATACGAGCTGGAAGGGGTGGGGCAGACGCAGGTTAACCCGCGCGTGGACATGACCTTTGCCCGCGGGCTGCGCGCCATTCTGCGTCAGGACCCGGACGTGGTGATGATCGGGGAAATTCGTGACGGCGAAACCGCGCAAATTGCGGTGCAGGCGTCGCTTACCGGTCACCTGGTCATGTCTACGCTGCACACCAACAGCGCCGCAGGGGCGATAACCCGCCTGCGGGACATGGGGCTGGAGTCCTTTTTAATCGGTTCATCGTTGCTCGGTGTCATTGCCCAGCGTCTGGTGCGTCGGCTGTGCACGCACTGCCGGACCACCAGTCCGCTGGACGCCAATGAAAAAGCGCTGTTCAGCTTTATGGACGCGCCGCCGAAAGCAATCTACCGCGCGGTAGGCTGTGAACACTGCCGCCAGAGCGGCTACCAGGGCCGGGCCGGTATTCATGAGTTCCTGGTGGTGGACAGCACCATGCGCCGCGCCATTCATGAAGATAAAGACGAAATGTCCATCGAAACGCAGCTCTTTAAGCAGGCCTACAGCCTGCGTGAAAACGGGCTGCTGAAGGTGATTAGCGGCGTGACCTCTCTTGAAGAGGTGATGCGCGTCACCGCCGAGCGTGGGGGGGATGCGTAATGGCCTTCTACGCCTGGACGGCGACGGATGCCGCGGGGAAAACCCAGCGCGGCACGCTGCAGGCCGAGGGGCAAAAGCAGGTTCGCCAGATGTTGCGCGAGCAAAAGCTGATGCCCGTCAGCATCGCCGAAACCCGCGAGGCGGCGGCATCCGGCAAAGCGAAAACCGGGGCTAAGCTCTCGACGCCGGTGCTGTCGATGTTTACCCGCCAACTCTCGACGCTGGTTAACGCCGCGCTGCCCCTGGAGAGCGCGCTGAAAGCGATTTCGAAGCAGACGGAAGACAAAAAGCTGGCGGCGATGGTCGTGGAAATTCGCGAGAAGGTGGTGGAAGGGCACACGCTGTTCGACGCCTTCAGCCAGTTCCCACGCACCTTCGACAAGCTCTACTGCACCCTGGTGATGGCCGGTGAAAAGACCGGCCACCTGGGCGACGTGCTGGAGAAGCTGGCGGAGTACAACGAGCAGCGCCAGAAGATGAAAAGCAAGCTGACGCAGGCGATGGTCTACCCGATCACCCTGACGGTGGTGGCCATCGCGGTCATCAGCATCCTGCTGGTGGCGGTGGTGCCGCAGGTGATTGAGCAGTTCACCCACATGAAGCAGCAGCTGCCGATCACCACCCGCACGCTGATTGCGGTGAGCGATTTCCTGCAGGCGTACGGCATCTATATTGTGGGCATCCTGGGGGGCGGCTTTATTGGCTTAAAAACCTGGCTCAGGAACGCCAAAAACCGCTTTCGCTGGAACAGCTGGCTGGTGAACGGCTCGCCGATTAAAAAGCTGGTGTGCGCCATCAACAGCGCCCGCTATATCCGCACCCTGAGCATTTTGCAGGCCAGCAGCGTGCCGCTGCTGGAGGGGATGTACATCGCGATGGACGGTATCGAAAACCTCTACGCCCGGCAGGTGCTGGAGCAGGCGGCGGATACCGTGCGCCAGGGGGCATCCCTGTATGCGGCGCTGGAACAGGCGAAATTATTCCCGCCGACCATGCTGTATATGATTGCCTCCGGCGAAGAGAGCGGGGAATTAGGCAATTTAATGGACCGCGCGGCGGAAAACCAGGAATCGGCATTACAGCATCGCATTACATTAACGCTGTCGGTATTTGAACCGGCGCTGGTGGTATCCATGGCAACGATTGTTTTATTCATCGTACTGTCAATATTACAACCGCTTCTGCAACTTAATAATATGGTAGGTTAAATCATGGCTTTAAAACGTAAAAACCTGGCGCGCCAGGCGGGCTTTACCTTGCTCGAATTAATGGTGGTTATCGTTATTCTCGGCGTTCTGGCGAGCATGGTGGTGCCGAACTTAATGGGCAATAAAGAGAAAGCGGACGAACAAAAAGCGACCAGCGATATTGTCGCCCTCGAAGGCTCGCTGGATATGTATAAGCTGGATAACCACCGTTATCCGACCACGGAGCAGGGCCTGCAGGCGCTGGTGACCAAGCCTGAAATCGCGCCAATCCCGAACGGCTACCGCGCGGACGGCTATATTCGCCGCCTGCCGCAGGACCCGTGGGGTGGGGATTACATTCTGGTCAGCCCGGGCGAACACGGCGCGGTGGACGTTTTCTCAGCCGGTCCGGACGGTGAAGCCAATACCGCTGATGATATTACGAACTGGTCTCTGGATAAGAAAGAGAAATAATGAATAAACAACGCGGCTTTACGTTGCTGGAAATTATTCTGGCGCTGGTGATATTTGCCAGCTGCGCCATGATGGTGGTGTCAACAATACCCTCGCGCAGCGGTGCGGATATATTTGGCCAGCAATTAAAAGCCCTCGTTGATTATGGTTCAGACCGTGCGGTGATGGACGGAAATATCGTCGGGCTGGTAATTACCACGGATAACTATCAGCTGGTAACGCTCGACGATAAAAACGGCGAACGTCGCTGGGTGCCGTTATCCGCAGGACGTATTACCACCAAAGGCGATTTCCCGGAGGAGATGCACGTGTCGCTCTCGCCGCAGCGCCTTGCCGCCACGGTAACCTCCGACCCGCAGGTCCTCTTTTTACCGGACGGTGAAATCAGCCGCTTCACGCTGACGCTGCAAAGCTACGACAAACAGCACCATTTCCGCGTGGTGTCGCAAGGCGCGGCCCCGGTATCGGTAGAAAACGATGGCTAATGGCAATAAAAAGCAAAAGGGGATGACGCTGCTGGAGGTGATGGTCGCGCTGACGATCTTCTCCACCGCCGCGCTGGCCCTGATGAACTCCGTCTCCCTGAACGTGCGTTTCACCCACGGCCTGGCGGACACGCTGCAGGCCAGCTGGGTGGCGGAAAATCAGCTGGCGGAAGCGCAACTCACGAAAACCGACTTCCCGGACGCCGAGGCGCAGGGGACGGAAATCATGGGCGGGCGCGGCTGGAACTGGCGCAAGCAGCGGGTAAAAACCGCCGACGGCGTCTGGGCGAACGCGATCCGCGTCTACGCGGAAGGCGACGACAGCCAGCCGGTGATTGCGCTGCACATCATTCCGCCGGGAGAGAGCAAGTGAAGAAAACGCGACGCCAGCGCGGCTTTACCCTGCTGGAGATCATGATTGCCCTGACCATCTTCGCGGTGATCAGCACGCTGGCCTGGCAAATTCTGGACGGTGCGATGCGCACCAGTTCGGCGACGGATGCCAGCGCCGCAAAGCTTAACCAGCTGCAGCGGGCCTGGAATCTGATGGAGCGCGATTTTTATCAGCTTCAGGCGCGCGCGCCGCGCAACGAGTCGGAGCTGTTTCGTCAGGAGGGTGATGCCCTTGAGCTGACCACCCTGAACGGGGTGAGCGGAACGGTCCAGCTGGAGCGCGTGCGCTGGCGGCTGGAAGAGGGGCGTCTGTACCGCGACGTCTGGCCGGTGATTGACGGCCCGGCGGACGTCAAACCCGATGAAGTGCCGATTGTCGGCGAGGTGACATCCCTGCAGTGGCGTTTTTACCGTCAGGGCTGGCAGAAAAGCTGGAGCGACGCGGCGCATCTGCCGGACGGCGTGGAGCTGACGCTGACCATGGAAAACGGCGACACCTGGCGCTGGGTCTTCACGACCCCGGGCGATATGCCTGAAGCCGCTGCGCCAGAGGCCGCGCCTGCGCCGTCGCCAGCACCGGCACCGGAAGCAAAATCATGAGTGCATTACGTAAACAGAAAGGGGTCGCGCTGCTGGTGGTGCTGATCCTGCTGGTCATGATGTCGGCGCTGGCCGCCAAAATCAGCCAGCAGTTCTGCCGCAACCTGCAGAAAACCCATTACCAGGTAAGCCAGCAGCAGCTGCGCTGGGCGATGCAGGCGCAGGAGAAGGTGGTGAAAGACCGCCTGCAGACCGACGCCAGCGGTGAAAACAAGGCCCTGAACCTTGACGGCGACTGGCACCAGCCGCTGGAAACCCGGGGCGAAGATTACACGGTGGTCAGCCAGGTGGAAGACGCGCAGGAATGCTTTAACGTCAACAACCTGCTGGCCGCAGAGAAAATACCGCAGGGGCAAAACGCGCCCGCCGTGCCGGAAAAACCGCGCAACGAGCAGATTGTTGAACAGATCCTGACGGAAAGCGGCATCAGCCACGCTGCGGCGGAAGAGGTGTATCAACAGCTGGTGGACTATCTCGATGGCGACGCGACGACGGCCAAAGACGGTGCAGAGAGCGATGCCTGGGCGGGCGTTGTGCCCGCCCGCCAGCCCGCGAACCAGATGATGCGCACCATTGCTGAGATCAAACAGCTGCCCGCGTTCCCGGTAGCGGCATACCCGAAGGTGAGCAAGCTGCTCTGCGCGCTGCCGGACTCTGCCAGCAAGGTGGATGTGAACACCCTAAAACCGGAGCAGGCCGCCTTACTGGCCGCCCTGTTCCCCGGAAAATTAACGGAAGATGACGCCGTTCGCCTGATTGACTCGCGTCCTGAAACCGGCTGGGAAAATATGGAAACCTTCAGCAAGGCGCTGGAGCAAACCTTCCCGCAGTTGAAAGACGATCTCCCGCAGGTGGCCGAGCTTCTCTCCATCAGCAGCCGGTATTTCCGCGTGAACTATACCGGCAATACCGATGAATTAACGCTTCGCGTGGTTAGCCAGCTTCAGGTCAATAACGAGGCCGGTGAGATCGTGACGTGGCAACGTCGTTACCGAATGATTGAATAAGAAAAGTAGATCGCTATGAAACAGGTACTTTTTGTTCGTCCCGATAACCGCGAGGGCGGGAAAATAATGGGCTGTGTCTCCGGCAGCCAGCAGGTTGAGACGCTGGAGAGCCTGGACGCGCTGGCGGACCATCCGCTGGCGGCCCGTGTTTGTCTGCTGCTGCCCGCCAGCAGCATGATCTTCCGCCATTTTACGCTGCCGAAGAAAGTCGCCTCTCAGGCGACGGCGTTCTCGTGGATGGCGGAAGAGACGCTGATTGGCGACGTGGATAATCTCCACTGGACTGTGCTGAACAAAAAAGGCGCCGAGGTGGATGCGGTGGCGATAGACGCCGACCTGCTGCGCGGGTGGTTAAGCCGCTGCCAGGAGGCGGGGTTAAAGGTGATCCAGGTGCTGCCGGATGCCTGGCTGCTCCCCGTGACGGCGGGCGGAAGTACCCTTGTTGCCGTGGATGACGGCTACTGGCTGCGCTTATCACCGCACGTCGCCAGCGAAATGGAGGCGAGCCTGCTGCCGCTTCTGATGCAGAAGGCCGGAGAGGGGGAGGTGTGCTGTTACGGCGAAGCGCCTGCTGGTGTGGTCGTCGACATCGCTCAGGCATGGCAGCATCCGCTGGTGCTGATCCAGCCCCAGTGGCAGGCCTGTCGCGTCACGCTCCTGCACGGCGAGTTCAGCCCTAAAGCGGGTAACGGTAAAGCCTCGAAAGGCGTTAAAGCGGCGCTCGTCGCAGCGGGCCTGCTCTCTCTCGGCCTGTTGCTGGGCCCGCGCGTCGCCATGGCCTGGATGCTGGTGCAGCAGGAAAATCAGCTTCAGCAGGAGATCCTGCAGGTTTACCAGCACCATTTCCCCAGCATGCGCCAGCAGACCAATATCAAATACCACTTTGGTCAAAATATGAAAAAGCAGAGCAAAGGGGTGTTTCTGCAGCTGGAAGATCTGGAAAAAGCCAGGCAGGCCGTGCCCGCGCTGGAGATCGCGCTGCTCGAATACGATGCTCAGCAAAATACGCTGACGCTGAGCGCCAGTTCGCAAAGCCAATCCGCGTTGCAGGCGTTTGTAAACCAGGCGGGGGAGTATTTCGATTTCACCTTACAGCCTGTTTCGACCTCTGCTCCTTATACCGCCATGATCGCAGGGAAATATAAATGAAAGAGCGAATCACGCAGCTTAAGTCTCGTTACCAGAATTACAGCGCCAGGGAAAAAATCATTCTGAAAATATGTGCCGCCGCAATAGCGGGGGCGGTTATTTATTATGCGGGCATGATCCCGCTGGATAATATGATTCAGAACAGCAAGGCCACCCTGACCAGACAAAAAGAGACGCTGAACTGGATGCGCAGCGAAATAGATAAAAACCATCTTCAGGTCCAGATTGTCAAAACGGATAATCCACGCACGGTGGTAGAGAACAGCGCCCAGGAAATTCATCTCCCTCTGGCGGATGTGCGTCAGGATGGGCAAACATTATCGTTCGTGGTCAGTCGCGTAAACGTCTACGAATTGAAAAACTGGCTGCGGGAAATAAACCAGACTTCCGGCGTCAGGCTGCAGAAAATGAACCTCACGCCGGTGGATCATCTCAGCGATGTGAAAGCGGAAGTCCAGCTCACCTGGAGCAAAAACGCATGAGTACGTTCGCGCTGATGCGGGACGTTTACCCGGTGGGGTTCCCGTTAATGAGTGCGATCTTAGGCGGCATTGTCGGAAGCTTTCTTGGGGTGGTTGCCGAACGCGTGCCGGGCATGGTCATGCAGGAAGAGGGTGGCGGTAATCTGCTCTTTCCGGCCTCGCATTGCCCGGCGTGTCAGCACACGCTGGCCGCCTGGGAGAATATCCCGCTGGTCAGCTGGCTTGTATTACGCGGGCGCTGCCGCGAGTGCAAAACGGCTATCCCCCTGCGGCTATTTTTAATCGAGCTTTTTTCCGCACTGTTTTGCGGCATCACCGCCTGGTGGATGCCGGACATCCAGTCACTCTTTGCCGTGTGGCTGCTGGCCGCCTTTTTGCTGCCCCTGGCGATAATCGACTGGCGATATCAGCTTCTGCCGGATTGTCTGACGCAGCCGCTGCTGTGGGCAGGATTATTGTTCCATGTGTTTGACCACACGCTGCCGCTGCGCGATGCGCTGTTCGGTGCGGTAGCGGGCTACCTCTCCCTCTGGCTGCTCTACTGGGCATTTCGGTTGTTTACAGGACGGGAAGGGCTGGGATATGGCGATTTTAAGCTGCTGGCGGCCTTAGGCGCCTGGTGCGGCTGGCAGGCGCTGCCTTCGATTGAACTCGCGGCAGCGCTGAGCGGTATTGTGGGTTATTTCACCGTAAATAATTTAAATAAAAATAACCTCACTATTTCTTTCGGACCGTATCTCTCATTTGCTGGAATAGTGGTGTTTATTGGACAGCAGTTTGCTTTCATATTTTAAATATACGGGTCAAGTTTTTTTATAAATTTTTTGACGGTGGAAGAGAAGGACGCCTCTTTGCGCTCAGTGTATCGTAAGAGATATAAGCTACACGGAATTTGGGCTTGTATCTTTTTATGGAGGAATACAACGCAGCAAAACGTTTTTTATTGTCACGGTTTTCAGGTTGGTTAAATAAGCTTTACGCAAATAGACTCCATGCTCTCAAGGAAGACATGGATTATTACGTTACGTATAAATTTATCAGGAAATAAAAATGAAATTTATGAAGCCTAAATATCTGGCGCTCTTTATTGCGGCGGCAACCAGCTCCGCATTTGCAGCGGCGCCAGGCGCACCGACTCTCGGCTACGGCAACGACAAATTTGCCCTGGTTGAAGTGGATCAGAATGCTCAGGATTATAACAATCTGGTCAAAGTGCATAACGATGGCGTGGATGTCAAAGTGGAATGGAACGTCTGGAGCGGAGATGCACCGACTTCAGCTAAAGTTCTGCTGGACGGACAGACCGTGTGGACCGGTGCGGGCGGCGCGACGGGCTCTGCTACGTTCAAAGTGAAAAAAGGCGGACGCTATCAGGAGCAGGTAGAAGTGTGTAACGCCAGCGGCTGTGCGAAAAGCGCCAGCAAGCTGATTATCGTCGCTGATACCGACGGTAGCCACCTGCTGCCGCTGAATACGCCTCTGCAGGAAAACAACAAAACCTTCGCGAAACACACCGACAAGGTGGTTGCAGCCTACTTCCCTGAATGGGGCGTTTACGATCGTAACTTCCCGGTAGATAAAATTCCTGCGGCCAACCTCAACCACATTCTGTACGGCTTTATTCCAATCTGTGGCGGCGACGGCATTAACGACGGCCTGAAAACCATTGAAGGCGGCAACAGCTTCCGCGTGCTGCAGAACGACTGTAAAGGCCGTCCTGACTTCACCGTGGCAATTCACGATCCATGGGCCGCGCTGCAAAAATCTCAGGCAGGCGTCTCCAACTGGGACGACCCGTACAAAGGTAACTTTGGCCAGCTGATGGCGCTGAAAAAAGCGCATCCGGACCTGAAAGTGCTGCCATCCATCGGCGGCTGGACGCTCTCCGATCCGTTCTTCCACATGGGCGATCCGGCAATTCGCGCCCGCTTCGTCTCCTCTGTGAAAGAGTTCCTCCAGACCTGGAAATTCTTTGACGGTGTGGATATCGACTGGGAATTCCCTGGCGGCGGCGGTGTAACCGAAACCCTGGGCAATCCGCAGCAGGATAAAGCAACCTATACCGCGCTGATGCACGACCTGCGCACCATGCTGAACGAGCTGTCTGCTCAGACTGGCCGTACCTATGAACTGACCAGCGCCATCGGTGCAGGCCGCGATAAGATTGAAGACGTGGATTACACCACTGCTCAGCAGTACCTCGACCATATCTTCCTGATGAGCTACGACTTCTACGGCGGCTGGAGCAACACCGTTCTGGGTCACCAGGCTGCACTGCGTGCGCCAGCATGGCGTCCAGACACCGACTACACCACTGAAAATGGCGTTAACGCGCTGCTGTCACAGGGCGTACAGCCAGGCAAGATCGTGGTGGGTGCGGGCATGTATGGCCGCGGCTGGACCGGCGTGCATGGCTACACCGGTGACAATCCATTCACCGGTACCGCCACCGGGATGGTGAAAGGCACCTGGGAACCTGGCGTGGTTGACTATCGTCAGATCGTTAATGAGTACAAAGGCAAGCCAGGCTGGGAATATGGTTATGACGCGGACGCAGAAGCACCATATGTCTTCAATAAGTCTACCGGCGACCTGATCACCTATGAAGATGCACGCTCTACCGCCGCTAAAGGCAAGTACGTGCTGTCTAAAAACCTGGGTGGTCTCTTTGCCTGGTCCATCGACTCTGATACCGGCGACATCCTGAACGCGATGAACGAAAGCCTGCTGGGCGGTTCTACCCCGGTTGATCCGGTGGTCACCAACCACGCGCCAATCGCTTCCTCTGCGGATCAGAACGTCTCTGGCCCGGCAACCGTCACGCTTGATGGCTCTGCTTCCAGCGATCCGGATGGCGATGCGATTACCTACAAATGGACCCAGGTTTCTGGCCCATCTGTGACCATCACCAACAGCACCAAAGCGAAAGCGACCTTCAACATTCCGGCAGCGACCAGCGACCAGAGCATGACGTTCCGCCTGACGGTTACGGATGCAAAAGGCCTGAGCAACGCAATTGATGTGCAGGTTGTGAACAAAGCGCCGAAAGCGAACCAGGCTCCAGTTGTGAACGCAATGGAAGCGGTAACGCTGCAGGCAGGGGAAACCTATTCTCTGCATGCGCAGGCTGCGGATCCAGACGGTGATGCACTGACCTACGCCTGGAGCGTTCCAGCGGATATGCACGCCACCGGTACTGATACCGCGAACGTAAGCATCACTGCGCCAGACGTTGCCTCTACGTCGACTTACACCCTGAGCGTGGTCGTAGGCGATGGTAAAACCAGCGTGCAGTCTAACGTGCAGGTTACCGTGAATCCGAAACCGGCTGACGTTACGCCACCGGCTGATGACGTAACTCCTCCGGCTGATGATGTGACGCCTCCATCTGATGATGTCACTCCACCGTCTGACGAAGGTTCTGCAACCGGTAGCTGCGACGCGCCTGTCGATGCTAACGCCAGCAAATATGCCGCTTGGGATGCCAGCAAAATCTACAACAATGGCGATACCGTAAGCTTCGACCATCTGGTGTGGAAAGCGAAGTACTGGACGCAGGGCAACCAGCCTGGCTTCGGCGTGGATGCCTGGGAACTGGTCAGCGACGTGAAGATGAACTGGCGTTCTGATCTCGTCTACAACGGCGGCGAAACCACAACCTACCAGGGCAACGTTTACCGTGCCAAATGGTGGACCCGCGGTGATAACCCGGCCAACAGCGATGTATGGGTGAAAGAAGGTCCTTCAACAGACTGCAAATAATCTAGCCCGATAAACACTCACCATTCCCGCTGGGGATGGTGAGTGATTCAAACTTCATTTTACAGGATGTTACTAAGGAGAAATCACTGACGCTTACAGCAGGTAAAAATGAAAAAGTTAATATTGTTGTTATTGATAATAAGCCAAAGCGCGCTGGCAAATTGTTGGGACAGAGCCGCGCACTATTATCATGTCGATCCCTATTTATTGTATGCCATTGCTAATGTTGAATCCGGTATGAATCCATACGCGATTGGGAAAAATCATGACGGCACGCGTGATGTCGGGCTAATGCAAATTAACAGTACACATTTTACGGAGCTGGAAAGCAGAGGCATTGACGAATATCGACTGATGACCGAGCCCTGTACGTCCATCATGGTCGGCGCCTCGATCCTTTCCGGGATGATAAAGGTATATGGCTATAACTGGGAAGCGGTAGGTGCCTATAACGCCGGGTTAAAAAAAGAGAATTATCCGCAGCGAATGATGTATGCCCATAAGGTCTGGAAAAAATATCAGCAGTTGAAATTAGCGGCGCAATAGAAAGGTTTTTTATTTTTGAAGAATTCCCGAGGGTGTTCTTCGAAAAGTGAAAACAGCTGTCTGTGGTTTATTTATTAAAGGATTAATACATAAGCCGGGATTTAACTTTAACTTCAATTAACAGGAATACTGAAATGAATAAAAGGACGTTACTGAGTGTACTCGTTGCCGGCGCATGCGTAGCACCGTTTATGGCGCAGGCTGCCTCGCTGCAGGCGACCACCAGTGAACCATACACCATGAAAGCCAGCGATCTGGCGAAGAAAGAGAAGGAATTGACGGATTTCCCGCTGATGGCTTCGGTTAAAGAGACCATCAAGACGCTGGATAACGCCCAGGTAGAACTGATTGAACCAGGCCGCGCGGCAAACCCGGACAACGTGAAGCGCGTTGAAGGGATCGTGAAGGCCAGCGACTGGGAATATCTCTTCCCGCTGCGCGCTCAGGCATATACCTACAGCAACTTCCTGAAAGCGGTGGGTAAATTCCCGGCGCTGTGTAAGACCTACAACGACGGTCGCGACAGCGACGCGATCTGCCGCAAAGAGCTGGCAACCATGTTTGCGCACTTTGCTCAGGAAACCGGCGGCCACGAAAGCTGGCGTCCGGAAGCCGAATGGCGACAGGCGCTGGTTCACGTGCGTGAAATGGGCTGGAGCGAAGGCCAGAAGGGCGGCTATAACGGCGAATGTAACCCGGACGTGTGGCAGGGGCAGACCTGGCCGTGCGGTAAAGACAAAGACGGCGACTTCCTGAGCTACTTTGGCCGCGGTGCGAAGCAGTTGTCTTACAACTACAACTACGGTCCATTCTCTGAGGCGATGTACGGCGACGTGCGCACCCTGCTCGATAAACCTGAGCTGGTGGCGGACACCTGGCTGAACCTGGCGAGTGCGATCTTCTTCTTCGCCTACCCGCAGCCGCCAAAACCAAGCATGCTGCAGGTTATCGACGGCACGTGGCAGCCGAACGATCATGATAAAGCCAACGGTCTGGTCCCCGGCTTCGGCGTGACCACCCAGATCATCAACGGCGGCGTAGAGTGCGGCGGCCCGACTGAAATTGCCCAGTCTCAGAACCGCATCAAGTACTACAAAGAGTTCGCGAACTACCTGAAAGTGCCTGTCCCGGCCAACGAAGTGCTGGGCTGCGCCAACATGAAGCAGTTTGACGAAGGTGGTGCTGGTGCCCTGAAGATTTACTGGGAACAGGACTGGGGATGGAGCCCGGATACGCCGACGGGTTCAACCTATGCGTGCCAGCTGGTGGGTTACCAGACGCCGTTCAGCGCCTTTAAAGACGGTGACTACACCAAGTGCGTGCAGAAGTTCTACAACGTCAACATCGTAAACGATGACGGCTCTGCCGTAACGCCGGACGAAACCCCGGTAACGCCAGCGCCTTCAGAAGATGAAACGCCGGCACCGGCTCCAGCGCCGACGCCGGATGAAACCCCGGCTGAGCCTGTTGCGGTGAACCATGCACCGGTTGCGCACATTGCTGGCCCAATCGGCGCCGTTGAAGCGGGTGCACAGGTTTCTCTGAGCGCGGAAGGTTCTACCGATGCGGATGGTAACAAGCTGACCTACACCTGGCGTTCTCAGGATGGCCAGACCGTGACCGGTCAGGACAAAGCGGTTGTGACCTTCAAGGCGCCAGAATCCGCCACGGCGCAGCAGATTGAAGTGAGCCTGACCGTCAGCGATGGCGAACTGAGCAGCACCACCTCCTACCTGCTGAACGTGAAGGCGAAAGCCTCAACGCCTTCTCAGGATGACGGTGCTTACCCGGCGTGGAGCGCGAACAGCAAGTACAACGCAGGTGATATCGTGAACAACCACGGTAAACTGTTCCAGTGCAAACCGTTCCCGTACAGCGGCTGGTGTAACAACGCCCCGGCATACTATGAACCAGGCGCAGGTCTGGCATGGGCTGATGCCTGGACGGCTCTGTAAAAGCGAAACGGCAACCGAAAGGTTGCCGTTTTAGTGTTTGCACCCTCTCCCGGTGGGAGAGGGCCGGGGTGAGGGCATCAGGCCGCACACTCTGTCTTTTGCCGGGTGGCGTTGCGCTTACCCGGCCTACATGAGGCTGGACGCTTACCGGTGCAACTTCCCGTGATCCCGTAACCACGCCGCCGTGCGCACAATGCCTTCATCCAGCGTCACAATTGGCTTATATCCCAGTTCAATCTCAGCGCGCGAAATATCCAGCGTAAAATCAAAGTTAAGCTTCGACACGCCGTAGTGCGTCAGCGCGGGCTCTTTGGCGGATTTACTGCCAAAACGCTCCATGCTGCGGGCGATCATGTCCAGCATCGGGTAGGGCACGGAACGGATACGGCAGTCGATCTGCAGTTCATCAATCAGCCGCTGCACGATGCTGCGCAGCGTGCACGGTTCACCGTTGGTGATGTTATAGGCGCGGCCGGAAATGAGCTTATCGCAGTCCGGCTGGCTTGCCAGCCACATGGCGTGGACGGCATTTTCGTAATAGGTCATGTCCACCAGCGCATCGCCGCCGCGCGGCAGCAGCACGCTGCCGTAGTGGTGCATCATCTGCGCCAGACGCGGAATAAACACTTTGTCGTGCGGTCCGAACAGGCTCTGCGGGCGCAGGACGGTAAAGCGGGTATGCGGGTTTGACTGCGCCAGCAGGTCGATCACCTCTTCGCTGGCCGCCTTGCTGCGGGCAAACTCGCAGGCAAAGCGAGCAGGGCGGAAATCTTCCTGCACGTCGCGATGGTGGTGATAGTCGAAATAGAGCGACGGGGAGGAGATATGGATAAAGTTACGCACGCCCCAGGCGACGGCCCATTCGCCCAGACGACGCGTGGCGCGCACGTTGGCGAGATCGAAGGCTTCCTGGGTCCCCCACGGGGAGGTAAAACTGGAGCAGTGCCACAGCGTGTCGATACCGGCGAGCATCACCTTCGCCTGCGAGGAGACCAGCTCCGTCAGGTCGGCATGGACGAACTCCGCGCCCATTTTTTGCAGCAGTTTACCCATCGCTTCGTTGCGACCGGTGGCCCTGACGCTGATGCCCTTGTTGCGCAGAAATTCGACCGCATTTCGGCCTAAGCCGCTGGTCGCCCCGGTAACCAGTACCTTCATATCAATCCACTGTGTTGAAAAGAATTTCGTGCGCATTCTTTCGTGAATTACGATGTGTTGCAATGGGAAAGGTGAAAGAAAGAGGGTTTTATTAACTTATTTTCGTCTTTTGTTCTGCCAGTTGCGCAATGCGTTTTGCCATTCCCCGGAAGATAAACAGATGGGCGGGGATCATAAACAGCCAGTAGAACAGACCCGGCATCCCGTGCGGGTGCCACCAGGCGCGAACGTCCAGCTCCCGGTGGTCGCCTTTGTCCTTGAGGGTAAAGCAGAGTCGCCCCAGCCCCGGTGCCTTCATGCCGAACAGCAGCGCCAGCTGTTTTTCCGGCTCGACGATGATCACCTTCCAGCTGTCGACCGCATCGCCTGGCTTAAGATACGGATGCGCCGGGCGACCTTTCGCCAGACGGTGACCGACCAGCAGGTCCAGTGCGCCGCGCGTTTGCCAGAGAATATTGCCGAAGAAATAGCGCTCTTTGCCGCCGATCTGGTTCACCACTTCCCACAGCGCGTGAAGGCTCGCAGAGGTTTTTACCGTGCAGCCCGCCTGCTTCGGGTAATAGCCGTACTCGGGGCGCCAGCGGGCAAAGGCCTGCGCGTCGTAGCCCCAGTCGCTGGAGTTCACCAGCTTCTCTTCTTCCTTCAGCGTATGACGCACCGCGTCGTCAAAGCGGATCAATTCCTGGGGGATCAATGCGCGCAGCGCGCGATCGTCCGCCAGCAGATCGTGCTTCAGCCCCTGGATCAGCGCTTTCGCGGTCGTCGGGGGAACCGAGGTGATCACATTCAAAAACCACACCGATATCCACCGGGTCGGGAAGGGGATGGGCACCAGCCAGCGTTTGCGGCCGCTCACCCGCATAAAATGTTCGAACTGCTCCTGATAGCTCAGCACTTCCGGGCCTGCCGCCTCCAGCACGCGGTGTTGTTCTGCCGGGCGATCCAGCAGGGCCACCAGATAGTGAAGAAGGTTCTCCAGCGCAATCGGCGTGGTGCGCGAGCGCACCCAGCGCGGCGGGGTCAGCACCGGCAGGTTGTAGACCATATCGCGCATCACTTCGAAGGCGGCAGAACCCGCGCCGACGATGATCCCGGCGCGCAGTTCGGTAACGGGAATATTCGCCCCGCGCAGCGTGTCGGCCGTCAGCTGGCGGGCGCGCAGATGGTCGGACTGCTCGTGTTCGGGCGCCTGGAGCGAGCTCAAAAAAATCACCTGCTTCACCGGGGTTTGCAGCAGGGCATCGCGGACGTTCATCGCCACCTGCCGCTCGTGGGCGATAAAATCCCCGCCTTCGCCCATGCTGTGGACCAGGTAGTAAAGCGTGTCGACCCCTTCCAGCAGCGCGGGAAGTTCCTTCGGCCAGTTGAGATCGACGTTGTGACAGGTCACGCCAGGCAAAGCGAGTTTTTGCAGACGCTCGGTGCTGCGTGCCGTTGCCCGCACCTGATGCCCCTGCTGGCTTAACGCAGTGGTGAGATGCTGACCAATATATCCGCTGGCGCCAAGCACCAGAATGCGTTGCGGCACGTGATGCTCCTTAGCGCTGTAAAAACGCCTGCCAGTGTTTCACCACGTCCGCCAGCTGTTCGCGGCTCACGTCGAGATGCATCACCAGGCGCACGACCGGGGAGGCGTTGATCAGCACGCCACGGGCTTTCATAAATTCGCCCAGCGCAGCGGCGTGCTCGTCGCCCACGCGCACGAACAGCATGTTGGTGTCGTGACGCATCACGTCCGCGCCTATCTCGCGCAGCTGCGTTGCCATCCACGCGGCGTTATCGTGATCGTCCTTAAGGCGCGCCACGTTGTTTTTTAACGCGTAAAGTCCCGCAGCCGCCAGAATGCCCGCCTGACGCATGCCGCCGCCGGTCATTTTACGCCAGCGGTTGGCGCGCTTGATATAGTCCGCATTGCCGACCAGCAGAGAACCCACCGGCGTTCCCAGACCCTTAGAGAGGCAAATGGTGAACGAGTCGCAATATTGCGTTATCTCTTTCAGCTCGCAGCCGTACTCCACGACGGCGTTAAAAATGCGCGCGCCGTCAACGTGCAGGCCGAGCCCGCGCTCGCGGGTGAACTCCCACGCGGCTTTCAGGTATTCGCGCGGCAGCACTTTGCCGTTGTGGGTGTTTTCGAGGCTGAGCAGCCTGGTGCGGGCGAAGTGAATATCGTCAGCTTTGATTTTCGCCGCGACTTTATCCAGCGGCAGGGAGCCGTCCGGCGCGGCGTCAATCGGCTGCGGCTGGATGCTGCCAAGCACCGCCGCGCCGCCGGCTTCGTACAGGTAGTTATGCGCGCCCTGGCCGACGATATACTCTTCACCGCGCTCGCAGTGGCTTAGGAGCGCCACCAGGTTCGCCTGCGTGCCGGTCGGCAGGAACAGCGCGGCCTCCTTGCCGCTCAGCTCTGCCGCATAGCGCTGCAGTTCGTTGACCGTCGGGTCATCGCCGTAGACGTCGTCCCCGACCGGGGCGGCCATCATCTCTTCGAGCATGGCGCGGCTCGGGCGGGTAACGGTATCACTACGCAAATCAATCATTTCACATCCCTTTATTTTAAGAGGTCATGCGAAATGTTTTACCTGAGCCAGTTGGTTTTTGCCAGTTCGATCACTTCGTCACCGCGCCCGCTGATGATGGCGCGCAGCATGTAGAGGCTAAAACCTTTAGCCTGTTCCAGCTTGATCTGCGGCGGGATGGCCAGCTC
The DNA here is from genome assembly GCF_034107265.1 of Enterobacter sp. 168J2. Taxonomy (NCBI): domain Bacteria; kingdom Pseudomonadati; phylum Pseudomonadota; class Gammaproteobacteria; order Enterobacterales; family Enterobacteriaceae; genus Enterobacter; species Enterobacter sp. 168J2. The sequence continues at coordinate 335,817 of NZ_JAWNEB010000001.1, forward strand.
TTCTTTGGCGACGACCACGTCCACCAGTACCGGACCGTCGATGGAGAAGGCGCGCTGCAGGGCTTCATCCACCTCGGAGGCTTTTTTCACGCGAATGCCGGTGATGCCGCAGGCCTCGGCAATGCGGGCGAAGTTGGTGTCGTGCAGCTCGGTGCCGTCCGTGAGATAGCCTCCGGCCTTCATCTCCATCGCCACGAAGCCCAGCACGCTGTTGTTAAAGACCACGATTTTCAGCGGAAGCTTCATCTGCACCACCGACAGGAAATCCCCCATCAGCATGCTGAACCCGCCGTCGCCGCACATCGCCACGACCTGACGCTCCGGTGCCGTCGCTTTTGCGCCCAGCGCCTGCGGCATGGCGTTGGCCATCGAGCCGTGGTTGAACGAGCCGAGCAGTCGGCGTCTGCCGTTCATCTTCAGATAGCGCGCCGCCCAGACGGTGGGCGTGCCGACGTCGCAGGTAAAAATGGCGTCGTCGTCCGCAAAATGGCTGATCTGCTGCGCCAGATACTGCGGGTGGATGGCTTTGTCGCTCGGTTTGGCGAGATCGTCCAGCCCCTTGCGCGCGTCGCGGTAGTCGCTCAACGCCTTATCAAGGAACTTGCGGTCGGTTTTCTCTTCAAGCAGCGGCAGCAGCGCGGCAAGGGTGGATTTGATATCGCCCACCAGCGCCATATCGACCTTGCTGTGCGCGCCGATGCTGGACGGGTTGATATCAATCTGAATAATTTTGGCATCCGTCGGGTAGAACGCGCGATACGGGAACTGGGTGCCGAGCAGGACCAGCGTGTCGGCGTTCATCATGGTGTGGAAGCCGCTGGAAAAACCGATCAGCCCGGTCATGCCTACATCAAAGGGGTTGTCGTACTCGACGTGCTCTTTGCCGCGCAGGGCGTGGACGATTGGCGCTTTGAGCTTGCCGGCGAACTCAAGTAGCTCTTTATGCGCGCCCGCGCAGCCGCTGCCGCACATCAGGGCGATGTTGCTGGAGTAGCGCAGCAGCTGCGCCAGCTTTTTCAGCTCCTCTTCGGCTGGCGTCACCACCGGCTGCGGGGCGTGATACCAGTGGGTGCTTGCCCCTTCCGGCGCGGCCTTGAGCGCCACGTCGCCGGGGATGACGACGACTGACACGCCGCGGTTCAGCACCGCCTTGCGCATGGCGATAGCCAGCACCTGCGGGATCTGCTCCGGGGATGAAACCAGCTCACAGTAGTGGCTGCATTCACGGAACAGCTCCTGCGGATGCGTCTCCTGAAAATAGCCGCTGCCGATTTCGGAAGAGGGGATATGGGCGGCAATCGCCAGCACCGGCACGTGGTTTCGGTGGCAGTCGAACAGGCCGTTGATCAGATGCAGGTTGCCTGGCCCGCACGAGCCCGCACACACGGCCAGTTCCCCGGTGAGCTGCGCTTCGGCACCCGCGGCGAAGGCGGCGACCTCCTCATGACGGGTCGGCATCCATTCAATGGTTTTCATCTTGTTCAGGCTGTCGCTGAGCCCGTTCAGGGAATCGCCGGTCACGCCCCAGATACGTTTTACGCCAGCCTGTTCGAGCGTTTTCGCTATATATGCAGCCACGGTTTGTTTCATGGTTGTCCGTCTCCTTTTTGTGATATCGCTTACAAGCTTAGAAGAAAGTCGCCGCATTGCCCGTCGAATCCCTCCAATTAAAAGGTGCTTTTCAGGCGCAATTAAGCGGTATGCCGATGGGAAAAGGGGGCCGGAATTAATCGCCTGAGGGGGAGATCGGCGAAGTAGTGGTTAAGCTGTTGTTGGTCGGATAAACGCGGTGCCACCCAATAAAAAGCCCGGTGGCGCTAGCGCTTACCGGGCCTACGATCGAACATTTACCGCTTATGCGAGGACCAGATCACCCTGCGGATGACACGAGCACGCCAGCACGTAACCCTCGGCAATTTCCGCGTCGGACAGCGTCATGGTGCTGGTGACGGTATACTCCCCGGAAACCACTTTCGTTTTACAGCAGCCGCACACGCCCGCACGGCAGGCCGCTACTACCGGCACCTTGTTGCTTTCCAGCGCCTCCAGCAGCGTGGTGCCCACTCGGCCAAAGAAGGTCTGCGCGGGCTGCAGTTTGGTGAACTGAATTCCGCTGGTTGCCGCTTCCGCCACCGGCGTGAAGAACTGCTCTTTGAAGAAGCGGGTCACGCCAAGCGCTTTCACTTCTTTCTCCACGATATCCATGTACGGCGCCGGGCCGCAGGTCATCACGGTACGGTTCGCGATATCCGGCACGCTTTGCAGCAGCTCGCGGCTCAGGCGGCCGGGCACAAAACCGTGCGTCGCGTTGTGTTCCGCCACCAGCGTCACCGGATAATCACGCCACTCCCCGGCAAAAATCACATCTTCCGGAGAGCGCACGCTGAAGATCGTCTGCACGTCGGCCTTCGGGCGGTTCTTCGCCAGCCAGCGGCGCATCGACATAATCGGCGTTACGCCACAGCCCGCCGCCAGCAGCAGGAATTTATCGTCTGCCTTGTCGTCACAGGTGAAATCACCCTGCGCGTCGGACAGCCAGATGTAATCCCCGCGCTTCACGTCACGGGTCAGCCACTGCGAGCCTGCGCCGTCATCAATGCGGCGGATAGTGAGCGTAATGTACTCGCTCACGCCCGGCGTGGAGGAGATCGTGTAGGCGCGCAGGGTGTCCGCCGAGTTGCGAACGCTGACCAGCGCATACTGGCCCGCACGGTAGGGATAGTAGTCGTGGCAGAGCAGCGACAGCGTCCACACATCCGGCGTCTCCTGATGGATGTGATGAACCTGCATCCGCCACGGACATTGTGAGGTTGGCATGGTCATGAATCGCTCCTTATGCGCTCAGCAGCTGCTTCATATCATCTTCAACGTTGGTGACTGAACGCAGGCCGAATTTCTCGTTCAGTACCGCCAGCAGGTCCGGCGTCAGGAAGCCTGGCGCGGTCGGGCCGGTCACGATGTTGGTCACGCCGAGTGAGAGCAGGGTTAGCAGGATCACGATCGCTTTCTGCTCAAACCAGGAGAGCACCAGGGACAGCGGCAGGTCGTTGACGCCGCAGCCGAGTTTTTCCGCCAGCGTGACCGCCAGAATGATGGCCGAGTAAGCATCGTTACACTGGCCTGCGTCAATCAGGCGCGGCAGTCCTTCAATGTTGCCGAAGTCCAGCTTGTTGAAACGGTATTTACCGCACGCCAGGGTCAGGATCAGGCAGTCTTCCGGCACGCTGGTGGCGAAATCGGTGAAGTAGTTACGCTCGCCGCGCGCGCCGTCGCATCCGCCAACCAGGAAGATGTGGCGCAGCTTTTCACGGCTGACGAGATCGATCAGCGAATCTGCGGCGCCCAGCAGGGTCTCGCGACCGAAGCCGACGGTGATCAGGTGCGGAATTTCGCTGTACGGGAAGCCCGCCATCTGCTGCGCCTGCGCAATGACCGGACCGAAATCGTCGCCTTCAAGGTGGCTCACGCCCGGCCAGCCGACGATGCTGCGGGTCCAGATGCGGTCGTCATACGCGCCCACGGTAGGGTCGATGATGCAGTTAGAGGTCATCACGATAGGGCCAGGGAAGCGGGCAAACTCCACCTGCTGGTTCTGCCAGCCGCTGCCGTAGTTACCGATCAGATGTTTAAATTTACGCAGCTCAGGGTAGCCGTGCGCCGGCAGCATTTCGCCGTGGGTATAGACGTTAACGCCGGTGCCTTCGGTCTGCTTCAGCAGGTTGTAGAGATCTTTCAGGTCATGGCCCGAAATCAGGATGCACTTGCCTTCGGTCGCTTTCACGTTGACCTGCGTTGGCGTCGGGTGGCCGTAGGTGCTGGTTTCACCGGCATCCAGAATGCTCATCACTTTGAAGTTCATCTGGCCGATTTCCATGGAGCACTCAAGCAGGGCGTTCATATCGGCAGGCCAGGTACCCAGCCACGCCATGATTTTGTGGTACTGGGCGTAGATGTCGTTATCGTACTGGCCAAGAACGTGCGCGTGCTCCATGTAGGCCGCAGCGCCTTTCAGGCCGTACAGGCACAGCAGGCGCAGGCCGAGGATGTTCTCGCCAATCGCCGCTTTGTCTTTATTCGGGGTGAATTCTGCCGCCTGACGCTGCAGGTCGCCCAGATCGTCGCTCACCAGCTGAAGCTCTGACATAGGATTGTCCACATGAGCGTTAGCATCCACCTTCAGGCACTGCGCCTTCAGCGCTTCGCGCAGGGCAATCGCTTCGCGGGCGTAGCCGACGATGCGCGGAGAATCGAAGTTAACGTTAGTCAGCGTGGAGAAAAAGGCGCGCGGCGCGAAGCTGTCGACGTAATGGTCGACAATGCCGTACTCGCGGGCTTTGAATGCCCAGGCGGAAAGCCCCTGCAGGGCGGCTATCAGCAGATCCTGCAGGTCTGATGTTTCTGCGGTTTTACCGCACATACCCTGCGCGTAAGAACAGCCATTGCCTGCCGGGGTACGGATAGTTTGTTCACATTGCACACAAAACATAATCACACCTGTTAAAGTTATATTTAATATACATGTTTAAGATTATGCCTGTGCCAGAACGGTGAAAAGGGGTTTCTGCTACAAAATAGAGGGAGATTGATTTAGCGCAATTTTGGCGGCAGGCACCCTACCGCCATGGAGGTATCAGGCGGAGAAAAACGCCATCAGGACGGGAACCAGCAGACTTAAAATAAAGCCGTGTACGATGGCGGCGGGCACCATCTCCAGCCCGCCCGAACGCTGGAGAACCGGCAGGGTAAAGTCCATCGACGTCGCGCCGCACAGGCCCAGCGCCGTTGAGCGGCTGCGGCGAACCAGACCCGGGATCAGCATGATGGCAATCAGCTCTCGCGCCAGATCGTTAAAGAAGGCGGCGCTGCCGATCACCGGGCCGAAGGATTCGGTCAGCAGAATACCGGAGAGGGAGTACCAGCCAAACCCGGAGGCCATCGCCAGGCCGGTCTTCAGCGGCAGATCGAGAATAAAGGCATTAATCACGCCCGCCACCATTGAGCTGGCGACAACCATAACGGCAACGATCATCCCCCGACGGTTAAGGACAATCTGTTTCAGCGTCATGCCGTTATTTCGCAGCTGAATACCAATCAGGAACAGCAGGAAAATCAGGGTATATTCGCTGGCGTCCGTCGCGTGCTGTAAAAATGTCCATCCGCTAAGGCCCAGAAGAAATCCAAGCACCACGACGCCGCAGAGCTTTAATGATTCCAGCGCCATTGCAATTCGGGAGGGGAGCTTCTCCTGGTGATGATTATTTTTCCACGGAATAGTGCGTTCCAGCCAGAGCAGGGCGGCAATATTGCACAGCAAAATAACCACCACGGTGACCGCGGAATAATGCAGGATGAAAAGTAAATTCGTCGCCAGATTATCCAGGAAGGCCAGGCTTATCCCCATAAAGAACAGAATGACGTAAACAATCCAGCTGAGAAAACGGTTAATAAGCTTTAAGGCCGATTCATGACGCAGCGGAATAAGATAGCCCAGAATCAGGGGTAGCAGAATAATGAGGAGTCCTGAAAACATGAACAGCCGGTCCTTTTGAGTATTCGTTAAGCGCCAGAGACACTACCCAATAAAGGCTGTACAGTAAAGCGGCAAAAGAAAGCCGGGTGGCGGCTGCGCCTTACCCGGCTTGTATGTGCGGCCTGTTGCCCTCTCCCACGGGGAGAGGGAGAAAACCATTAATCGCGTTTTTCCAGCAGGGTGCGGTACAGCACGCCGCCCAGAATACCGCCGACGATCGGCATCACCCAGAACAGCCAGAGCTGCTCAAGCGCCCAGCCGCCCTGGAAAATGGCGACGGCGGTGCTGCGCGCCGGGTTAACGGAGGTGTTGGTCACCGGAATGGAGATCAGATGGATCAACGTCAGCGCCAGACCGATGGCAATAGGCGCAAACCCTGCTGGTGCGTATTTGTCGGTTGCACCGTGGATCACCAGCAGGAAGCCTGCGGTCAGCACAATTTCAATTACGATGGCAGAAAGCATGGAATAACCGCCCGGAGAGTGTTCGCCGAAGCCGTTAGAGGCGAAGCCGCTGGCCGCCGCGTCAAAGCCCGCTTTACCGCTGGCAATGACGTACAGAACGCCTGCCGCAATAATGCCGCCAACCACCTGCGCCACGATGTAGCCAATAACCTCTTTCGCCGGGAAACGCCCGCCCGCCCATAAGCCTAATGTCACCGCCGGGTTAAAATGACCGCCGGAAATATGCCCCACGGCGAAAGCCATGGTTAATACGGTTAAGCCAAATGCCAGCGCGACGCCGACAAAACCAATACCTAATTCCGGGAATGCTGCTGCCAGAACGGCGCTACCGCAGCCACCAAATACCAGCCAGAATGTACCAAAGCATTCTGCTGCCAATTTTCTAAACATAACCACCTCAAAATAATTTTCCACGCGTTTCCCGCGCGCGGGATATATCGCCATAAAGGGATGACGACTCAAAGAGCCCGTATTTTAGAAACCAACAACATCCCTTCGCCACTTAAATAAATTGGATTAATTTGATTTAAGGCAATGTGATGTCAATCCTTGTTCAAGTCAGCGGTAAATAGAGCATAGTTCAAATCTCGCAAGCGCGAATGTTCTGCTGTCGTGCCAGGGTTCCTGCCGCTATACTGCTGATAACTTAAAGGAAAAAGTGATCATTTCGCGGGGGATTTATGCTTCTCGAACGTGTGGAAATTGTCGGGTTTCGCGGTATTAACCGCCTGTCGCTGCAGCTGGAGCAGAACAACGTCCTGATCGGCGAGAACGCGTGGGGTAAGTCCAGCCTGCTTGATGCGCTGACGCTGCTGCTCTCACCCGAAGACAAGCTGTATCACTTCGTCCACGATGATTTTTGGTTCCCACCTGGCGATATCGCAGGCCGCGAGAAGCACCTGCATATCATCCTGACGTTCCGCGAATCCGAGCCCGGCCGTCACCGCGTGCGTCGCTTCCGCCCGCTATCGCCCTGCTGGGTGCCCTGCGACGACGGCTTCCACCGGATTTTCTATCGGCTGGAAGGTGAGATGGCGGAAAGCGAGGGGGTACTGACCCTGCGTGAATTCCTTGATGAGAAAGCCAACCCGATCCCGCTGGAGAATATCGACGATCTTGCGCGTCACCTTATCCGCCTGACGCCGGTGTTACGCCTGCGCGATGCGCGCTTTATGCGCCGTATCCGTAACGGCACCGTACCGAATATGCCGGAGGTGGAAGTCACCGCCCGCGAGCTGGATTTCCTGGCGCGAGAGCTGGTGTCACGTCCGCAGAACCTCACCGATGGTCAGATTCGTCAGGGGCTGTCCGCGATGGTGCAGCTGCTGGAGCACTATTTTTCCGAGCAGGGCACGTCGGAGTCGCGCCATCGTCTGATGCGCCGTCGTTCTCATGATGAGCAGCGCAGCTGGCGCTATCTTGACATCATCAACCGGATGATCGACCGGCCCGGCGGGCGTACCCATCGGGTGATTTTGCTGGGGCTGTTTTCAACGCTTCTGCAGGCGAAGGGCACCGTCCGTCTTGACCGGGATGCCCGCCCGCTGCTGCTGGTGGAAGACCCGGAAACGCGCCTGCACCCCATCATGCTCTCCGTGGCGTGGCACCTGCTGAATCTGCTGCCGCTCCAGCGGATTACCACCACCAATTCCGGCGAGCTGCTATCGCTGACGCCGGTGGAGCACATCTGCCGTCTGGTGCGCGAGTCCTCCCGCGTATCCGCGTACCGCCTCGGGCCCGGCGGGATGAATGCCGAAGACGGGCGGCGTATCGCGTTTCACATTCGCTTTAATCGCGCCTCGTCGCTCTTCGCCCGCTGCTGGCTGCTGGTGGAGGGGGAAACGGAGACCTGGGTCATCAACGAACTGGCGCGCCAGTGCGGCCACCATTTTGATGCCGAAGGCATTAAGGTGATCGAATTTGCCCAGTCGGGATTAAAACCGCTGATAAAATTTGCCCGCCGAATGGGAATTGAATGGCATGTGCTGGTGGACGGCGACGAGGCGGGGAAAAAATATGCCTCAACCGTGCGCGGCCTGCTGAACAACGAGCGGGAAGAAGAGCGCGACCACTTAACGATGCTGCCCGCGATGGACATGGAGCATTTTATGTACCGTCAGGGCTTTGACGACGTATTCCACCGCATTGCGATGGTGCCGGTCGACGTCCCGATGAACATGCGCCGCGTGATCGCCAAAGCTATTCACCGCTCGTCAAAACCGGATTTAGCCATTGAAGTGGCGACGGAAGCGGGAAGGCGGGGCGTGGAGGCCGTTCCGACGCTGCTGCGGAAAATGTTCTCCCGCGTGCTGTGGCTGGCACGCGGGAGGGCGGATTAACGTTCGGTCGCCTGGTTCACCTGCTGAATCAGGCTATCCAGCAGCGCGTAGCGGCGACGGTATTCGGCGCGTTTTTTGCTCGCGATCTCTTCTACGGGTTTACGCGGCATGGCAAGCGGCAGCATAAAGTGGCCGCTCTCCTGCTTTTCCCCACCGAGGGAGCTCCAGAAGCCGTCGTAATCGGCCAGCAGTTTTCCCTCTTTTTTCTTGCGGTAGCGCCAGCTGCGATAAATATGGGTGGCGTTACTGACGGCAACAATCTGCGCGACCGGGAATGCTGCGCCGAACGTCATGGCGGCTTCAACCAGCAGGCGTTTCGGGAACAGACCGTGGCAGGCCTTCGTCGCTTTCTGGATCAGCTCATGGGGAACATGCGCTTTCGCACCCTGCAAGCCGCCGATGAACAGCGTCGATTTTCCTTCAAACTGGCAGAGCGTAAAGGTTAGCTCCGCCAGCACCGTATTCTGACCGTCGCAGAAGGTGAGGGTGGCCTCTCCCTCTTTATCCAGGAACGCATCGGCACACAGGCGGACGGTAAATTGCTGTTCATCTTTCCCGGTTAAGGTCAGCAGCGTAGTCCCCTGCGCCGAAAGATAACCCTTCAGGAGCGTGGCCGGGAGCTGGCGGCTCATGGCCTGGTAGTGCCAGTTCAGGGATTCCAGCGCGTGCTGGCGATCCATCGTCACCGTCAGCCAGGGACGATGAAGCCGACACGGCAGCCCGGGCTGCACCTGCAGCATCTGCATCAGACGCGGCTGCTTAGCGAGGTTCGTTAACAGGCGAGACGTGCTCACGGGCGTCGCCAGCGAACGCAGCATGAACTTACGGCGATAGGCGGGGTTCTGCCATGCAAGGCCGGGCGCGATCTTGCCGAACGCCAGGTTTTTGAAGAGCTGCCAGCCGGATGTCGGCTGCGTCAGGTTTGAAAGAGGTGTATCGACGATAGAAGACATGATAAATCCTGAGCCTTTTGGAATACCGCTATTTCAGCAGGGGAAATATCAACGTCTTGTAAACAAATTAGGGTGATTTCGGAGAACGGGGGTTTCGTTAAGGAGTCGTTTAGATAGAATCAACGTTTATTATTGCCAGAACATTTATTTGGAATATTTATGAACCTCAAGGGAAAACGCAGAACGCTGTTTCTGCTGCTGGCGCTGGTGATTGTAGCCGGTGGATTCTGGTTATGGCAGGTGCTTAATGCGCCTGTACCGCAGTACCAGACGCTGATCGTTCGCCCGGGCGAACTGCAGCAAAACGTCCTTGCGACGGGCAAGCTTGACGCGCTGCGCAAGGTTGACGTCGGCGCTCAGGTCAGCGGCCAGCTGAAAACGCTGTCGGTAGAGATTGGCGACAAGGTAAAAAAAGGCCAGCTGCTTGGCGTTATCGACCCTGAACAGGCCGAGAACCAGATCCGCGAAGTGGAAGCGACGCTGATGGAGCTGCGCGCGCAGCGTGCGCAGGCGCAGGCAGAGCGTAACCTGGCGCAGGTGACGCTGACCCGCCAGCAGGCCCTGGCGAAAACCCAGGCTATTTCAAAGCAGGATTTAGACACCGCCGCGACTGAACTGGCGGTGAAACAGGCGCAGATTGGTACGATTGATGCGCAAATCAAGCGTAATCAGGCCTCGCTGGATACGGCGAAAACCAACCTTGATTACACAAAGATCGTCGCGCCGATGGCCGGGGAAGTGACGCAAATTACCACCCTGCAGGGCCAGACGGTAATTGCCGCCCAGCAGGCGCCAAACATTCTGACGCTGGCGGACATGAGCACCATGCTGGTGAAGGCTCAGGTCTCCGAGGCGGACGTGATCCATCTTAAGCCGGGGCAGAACGCCTGGTTTACCGTACTCGGCGATCCGCAGACCCGCTACGAAGGCGTGCTGAAAGACATTCTGCCGACGCCGGAAAAGGTTAACGACGCCATTTTCTACTATGCCCGTTTTGAAGTGCCAAACCCGAAGGGCGTGCTGCGCCTGGACATGACCGCGCAGGTGCATATCCAGCTGACCGGCGTGAAAAATGTGCTGACCGTTCCGCTCTCCGCGCTGGGTGAATCCGCCGGGGACAATCGCTATAAGGTGAAAGTGCTGCGCAACGGCGAAACGCGCGAGCGCGAGGTGGTGATTGGCGCGCGCAACGACACCGACGTGGTGGTGGTAAAAGGGCTGGAAGAGGGCGAGGAGGTTGTTGTCAGCGAAAGCCTGCCCGGAGCCGCTAAATGACCGCGCTGCTTGAGCTGAACGACATTCGTCGCAGCTATCCGTCCGGCGACGGCCCGGTGGAGGTGCTGAAAGGTATCTCCCTGCGCGTGGAGGCGGGCGAGATGGTGGCGATCGTCGGCGCGTCGGGTTCCGGTAAATCGACGCTGATGAACATTCTCGGCTGTCTGGATAAGCCCACCAGCGGCACGTACCGCGTGGCCGGGACGGACGTCTCGACGCTGGACGGCGACGCCCTGGCGAAGCTGCGCCGGGAACACTTTGGCTTTATCTTCCAGCGTTACCATCTGCTCTCGCACCTGAGTGCGGCCCAGAACGTGGAGGTTCCCGCGGTGTATGCGGGCGTTGAGCGGAAGAAACGCCTTGAGCGCGCGAAGGCGCTGTTAACGCGTCTGGGGCTGGCGGAGCGGGTGGAGTACCAGCCGTCGCAGCTTTCCGGCGGCCAGCAGCAGCGCGTGAGTATTGCCCGCGCGCTGATGAACGGCGGGCAGGTGATCCTCGCGGATGAACCGACCGGGGCGCTCGACAGCCATTCCGGCGAAGAGGTGATGGCGATCCTGCACCAGCTGCGCGACCAGGGCCACACGGTGATTATCGTTACCCACGATCCGCAGGTGGCGGCGCAGGCCGAACGGATTATTGAGATCCGCGACGGCGAGCTGGTGAGCAACCCGCCGCCGCGCGAGGCCAGAACGGCGGCAGCGAAGGAAGCGCTGCCTGCGTCGACCGGCTGGGCGCAGTTCTCCAGCGGCTTTCGTGAAGCGCTGACCATGGCCTGGCTGGCGATGGCGGCCAATAAAATGCGCACGCTGCTCACCATGCTCGGCATCATTATCGGTATCGCCTCGGTGGTGTCGATTGTGGTGGTGGGCGATGCGGCCAAGCAGCTGGTGCTGGCGGATATTCGCGCCATCGGGACGAACACCATTGACGTCTATCCCGGCAAAGATTTCGGCGACGACGAGCCGCAGTACCAGCAGGCGCTCAAGTATGACGATCTGGCGGCCATCCAGAAGCAGCCGTGGGTGAACTCCGCCACGCCTGCGGTCTCGCAAAACCTGCGTCTGCGCTACGGCAACATCGACGTGGCGGCCAGCGCTAACGGCGTGAGCGGCGACTACTTCAACGTCTACGGCATGACCTTCAGCGAAGGCGCCACCTTCAACGCCGAACAGCTGGCGGGGAGGGCGCAGGTGGTGGTGCTGGACGCCAACTCGCGCAGGCAGCTTTTCCCCAATAAAGCGAACGTGGTGGGGGAAGTGATCCTCGTCGGCAACATGCCTGCCACGGTTATCGGCGTGGCGGAAGAGAAGCAGTCGATGTTCGGCAGCAGCAAGATCCTGCGCGTCTGGCTGCCGTATACCACCATCTCCGGGCGGATTATGGGCCAGTCCTGGCTTAACTCCATCACCGTGCGCGTGAAGGAGGGCTACGACAGCGCGCTGGCGGAACAGCAGCTGGAGCGGCTGTTAACGTTGCGTCACGGGAAGAAGGATTTCTTCACCTGGAACATGGACGGCCTCTTGAAAACGGCGGAAAAGACCACACGTACTCTTCAGCTGTTCCTCACGCTGGTGGCGGTGATCTCGCTGGTTGTCGGCGGTATCGGGGTGATGAATATCATGCTGGTGTCAGTAACTGAACGTACCCGGGAGATTGGCATCCGCATGGCGGTCGGGGCCCGGGCCAGCGACGTGCTTCAGCAGTTTTTAATTGAAGCGGTGCTGGTGTGCCTGGTGGGCGGCGCGATGGGCATTGCGCTCTCGATGATGATTGCCTTTGCGCTCCAGCTCTTTTTACCCGGCTGGGAGATTGGCTTCTCGCCGATGGCGATACTCACCGCGTTTTTGTGTTCCACCTTTACCGGGATTTTGTTTGGCTGGCTGCCTGCGCGCAACGCGGCGCGGCTGGATCCGGTGGACGCGCTGGCTCGGGAATAACCCGAAAATAAAAATGCCAGCCGATCGGGCTGGCATTTTGACTGCGTGATGTACACAATAAAACAGAGAGCTATGCAACCGTTTCTGCTTCAACGGGTACGATTAGGCTTGCATGATTGCCTTTTGGTCCCTGGTGTACATCGAACCGGACGGACTGCCCGGCTTTGAGCGTCCTGTAACCATCCATCTGAATGGTGGAATAGTGAGCGAAGATATCTTCGCCGCCGCCTTCGGGGCAGATGAAGCCAAACCCCTTGGCGTTGTTGAACCACTTAACAGTACCCATTTCCATGCTTCGACATCCTTCGTAAATCTTATAAATTAAGATGGAATGAACCGGTGGTGGAGTGGGGGCTGTTCAAAACCTCGCCATCTCACGCTTGTACAATTTAGATAAACGAAAGACGTCGTCAAGCGTTTGGCGCTGGAGTTGGGACAATAATCAACCAAAGTTTGAAGCAGTTAACGCTATTGCAACAGTTTGTGACAGACATCGCGGATGACAGTAATAGATGATTGTTATCTAACATCTGAGGTAGATTCAAAGTGGTTATGCAAAATGGGTAAGACCAACGACTGGCTGGATTTTGACCAGCTGGCGGAAGACAAAGTGCGTGACGCGCTAAAACCGCCATCTATGTATAAAGTTATGTTAATGAACGATGATTACACGCCGATGGAATTTGTTATTGACGTGCTACAAAAGTTCTTTTCTTATGATGTAGAACGTGCAACGCAACTGATGCTTACCGTTCATTATCGTGGCAAAGCTATCTGCGGCATTTTTACCGCCGAGGTGGCGGAAACCAAAGTGGCGATGGTGAACGACTATGCGAGGGAGAACGAGCATCCGTTGCTGTGTACGCTGGAAAAGGCCTGATAAGGCATAAAATTGGGGGAGGTGCCTATGCTCAATCAAGAACTGGAACTCAGTTTAAACATGGCTTTCGCCAGAGCGCGTGAGCACCGACATGAGTTTATGACCGTCGAGCATTTACTGCTCGCACTGCTTAGCAACCCATCTGCCCGCGAAGCGCTGGAAGCCTGCTCCGTGGATCTGGTGGCGCTGCGTCAGGAACTCGAAGCCTTCATCGAACAAACCACACCGGTGCTGCCGGCCAGTGAAGAGGAGCGCGACACGCAGCCGACGCTCAGCTTCCAGCGCGTGCTGCAGCGCGCGGTATTTCACGTCCAGTCTTCCGGACGTAGCGAAGTGACTGGCGCAAATGTCTTAGTCGCCATCTTCAGCGAGCAGGAGTCACAGGCTGCCTACCTGCTGCGCAAACACGAAGTCAGCCGCCTCGACGTGGTTAACTTTATTTCTCACGGAACGCGCAAAGACGAGCCTAACCAGGCATCGGATTCCAGCAATCAGATCAACAACAATGAAGAGCAAGCAGGCGGGGAGGATCGTATGGAAAACTTCACCACCAACCTTAATCAGCTTGCTCGCGTTGGCGGCATCGACCCGCTGATTGGCCGCGATAAAGAGCTGGAGCGCGCGATCCAGGTGCTGTGCCGTCGCCGCAAGAACAACCCGCTTTTGGTGGGGGAGTCCGGCGTGGGTAAAACCGCGATTGCCGAAGGGCTTGCCTGGCGCATTGTGCAGGGCGACGTGCCGGAAGTGATTGCCGACTGCACCATCTACTCGCTGGATATCGGCTCGCTGCTGGCGGGCACGAAATACCGCGGTGATTTTGAAAAACGCTTCAAGGCGCTGTTAAAACAGCTGGAGCAGGACACCAACAGCATCCTGTTTATCGATGAGATCCACACCATCATCGGCGCAGGTGCGGCTTCCGGTGGCCAGGTGGATGCGGCAAACCTGATCAAACCGCTGCTCTCCAGCGGCAAGATCCGCGTGATGGGCTCCACGACGTATCAGGAGTTCAGCAACATCTTTGAGAAAGACCGCGCGCTGGCGCGTCGCTTCCAGAAAATCGACGTGACCGAGCCGTCCGTTGACGAAACGGTGCAGATCATCAACGGCCTGAAAACCAAGTACGAAGCGCACCACGACGTGCGTTACACCGCGAAAGCGGTCCGTGCGGCGGTGGAGCTGGCGGTGAAATACATCAACGACCGTCATCTGCCGGATAAGGCGATTGACGTGATTGATGAGGCAGGGGCGCGTGCGCGTCTGATGCCGGCCAGCAAGCGTAAGAAAACCGTTAATGTGGCGGATATTGAGTCCGTGGTGGCCCGCATCGCGCGTATCCCTGAGAAGAGCGTTTCTCAGAGCGACCGCGACACGCTGCGCACCCTCGGCAACCGCCTGAAAATGCTGGTCTTTGGTCAGGATAAAGCCATTGAGGCCTTAACCGAAGCGATCAAGATGGCCCGTGCCGGACTGGGGCATGACCACAAGCCTGTCGGTTCCTTCCTGTTCGCTGGCCCGACCGGCGTGGGGAAAACCGAGGTGACGGTTCAGCTCTCCAAAGCGCTGGGCATTGAGCTGCTGCGCTTTGATATGTCCGAGTATATGGAGCGTCACACCGTCAGCCGTTTGATTGGTGCGCCTCCGGGCTACGTGGGCTTTGACCAGGGCGGCCTGCTTACCGACGCGGTGATTAAGCATCCGCACGCGGTACTGCTGCTCGATGAAATCGAGAAAGCGCACCCGGACGTGTTCAACATCCTGCTGCAGGTGATGGACAACGGGACGCTGACCGACAACAACGGGCGCAAGGCGGACTTCCGCAACGTGGTGCTGGTGATGACCACCAACGCCGGTGTGCGTGAAACCGAGCGTAAATCCATCGGCCTGATCCACCAGGATAACAGCACCGATGCGATGGAGGAGATCAAGAAGATCTTCACGCCGGAGTTCCGTAACCGTCTGGACAACATTATCTGGTTCGATCACCTGTCTACCGAGGTGATCCATCAGGTGGTGGACAAGTTTATCGTCGAGCTGCAGGTTCAGCTGGATCAGAAAGGCGTGTCGCTGGAAGTGAGCCAGGAGGCCCGCAACTGGCTGGCCGAGAAAGGCTACGACCGTGCGATGGGTGCCCGTCCGATGGCGCGCGTGATTCAGGACAACCTGAAGAAACCGCTGGCGAACGAGCTGCTGTTTGGCTCGCTGGTGGACGGCGGTCAGGTCACCGTGGCGCTGGACCAGGCGAAGAACGAACTGACGTACGATTTCCAGAGCGCGGCGAAGCACAAGCCGGAAGCGGCTCACTGAGTTGTTTTAGTTCAAAAGCCGGGTTTTTAACCCGGCTTTTTTGTGCCCGCTTTTCTCCCTCTCCCCGTGGGCTGAGGGTTCCCCACAAATTAATGCGAGCAGTGAACAATCCCCTCGCCCCTTTGGGGAGAGGGTTAGGGTGAGGGGAACAGGCCGCATAGGAATTTTGCGAGGCGCTTTCCAGTTTCTTTCGAAGTTTGTTGCTGGATAAATCCACAGTAATAAAATGGCGGCGCACCTGCAAAATCAGGTGCCGGGATTGGCGTCCTGAAAGTGTGTGCACAGACAATCTTATGTGCATAAAGGATCACCTATGACTGATATTAATAGCTTCGCCCAACTCTACAGCGAACTCTCCCTCAACCCCGATCTCCCAACCCTCGCAGAGCGCTGCAAACTGCTCACCGAAATCCTCCTCGACTGCAAATCACTCCCACAAACGCAGCCCGTTTGCCGTTGCCTCGGCGCCTGGCTGGAAGAAATGAAATCCGGCCTCACAGAATCAATGCGTGATTTTCAGGTGCTGGAATTTGAGGACGAAGCGGAACAACCGCGACAAAAAGAGTGGCTGCTGGAAGATACAGAAACGAAATGCGACTACTGCCGGGCGTTAAACCACGTGCTGCTGGTTTCGCATTTTGACCGCGATATGCTGCCGCACCTGACGGGGCTACTTCATGACATGGCTCATTCTATGGCGGAGGATTTAATCACTCCTGTACAGCCGTGGATCACAATACATCTACCGGTACAGCCGCACTAAGCCATAAATAAAAAAGGCCGGGATAATCCCGACCTTTTAAATATTCATCTGCCATTACAGGCGAAAACAATTAGCGACTACGGAAGACAATGCGGCCTTTGCTCAGGTCGTACGGGGTCAGTTCAACAGTCACTTTGTCGCCCGTCAAAATGCGGATGTAGTTTTTGCGCATTTTACCGGAGATGTGCGCAGTTACCACGTGACCGTTTTCCAGCTCTACGCGAAACATGGTATTAGGCAACGTATCAAGTACGGTACCCTGCATTTCAATATTGTCTTCTTTGGCCATCTAATCCTCTGGGGTATCACTACCAAGTTTTGAACCGGCAAGATAATGCCGAAATTCATCAATTAAGTAAAGAATTGCGCGATTAAAACGCAGCAAAACAGTTTCGGCGCATTGCCCAAGCGTCACGGTACAACCGAACAGGAAGCGCATTCGTAAAGGGGAGACGACAGGATAAACGTCAGGACGTTATCTGAAGCGAGGGTCCCAAACGGCGGCGGGGCAACAGGCAGAAGCTACTCTGCGGCATAATTATAACACCCTCACAAAAAATATGCGGAAAACATTTAAGCATTGGGCATAAAGAGCGTCCTGGGGATCCAGAAGTCGCGCGGGAGCTTCTCCTGACGGCAGACGTCCAGATGCTCGATATACTGTCGTCGCGGGATGTCAACTGCACCGAGGGAGGCCGTGTGCTCATTGAGCACCTGACAATCGATCAGGTGTCCGCCGCGTTGGGCAAAGGCCTGGCAGAAGACCAGCAGCGCGGTTTTCGAGGCGTTGACCGCACGAGAGAACATCGACTCGCCGCAAAACAGCGTCCCTTGCGCCACGCCGTACATGCCGCCAACCAGTTCCCCGTGTTCCCAAACCTCAATGGAGTGGGCGTAGCCAAGCTCATGGAGCTGGTGATAGGCGTTGACGATATCGCGGGTGATCCACGTTCCTTCGTGGCGATCTTCGGCACAGCCTTCGATCACCTGCCCAAAGGCGTGATTCAGCGTTACGCGGTACGGGGATTTGGCATGGAATCGCTTCATGCTGCGGCTCAGATGGAACTGCTCTGGCCACAGCACGGCGCGCGGGTCGGGAGACCACCATAAAATCGGGTCGCCGGGAGAAAACCACGGGAAGATGCCGCGCTGGTACGCCATTAATAGCCGCGCAGGGCTAAGGTCACCGCCAAGGGCCAGCAGCCCGTTGGGCTCACGCAGCGCTCCCTCCGGCGAAGGGAACGCGATGTTATGACGAGAAAGCTGGACCAGGCGCATGACGGCAAAACTCCAGTACGCGAGTGAGGACGCTACAAATATAGTCTACAGACGCTGTTTAAACTGATAGTAGCGACCCTGCTTCGCCAACAGCTCTGCGTGACTACCTTGCTCAATAATGTGCCCGTTGTCCATCACAATTATCCGATCAAAACTTGCCAGCCCGCGCAGGCGGTGCGTCACCATCAGGACGGTTTTTCCTGCCATGACGTTTGCCAGCAAATCAAGGATTTGACTCTCGGTTGTCGCATCAAGCCCTTCTGTAGGTTCGTCGAGCAACATCAGCGGCGCATCATGCAGAAGCGCGCGCGCAATGGCCAGACGGCGTAGCTCGCCGCCGGAAAGCTGACGACCGCCTTCACCCAGCCAGCTGTTGAGCCCTTCGTCCTCAAGCAGCTTGTGCAGTCCGACCTGCTCCAGTACGGCGCGAAGATCATCGTCCGAAGCCTCTGGCGCGGCCAGCAGCAGGTTATCGCGCAGGGTTGCGCTAAACAGATGCACGCGCTGGGGAACGACGCTCACGGTCTTGCGCAGGGCCTGCTCGCTGAAATCAGTCAGCAACGTGTTATTAAAACGAATCTGACCGTGCTGTGGATCCCAGGCGCGCGTCAGCAGCTGCAGCAGCGTCGACTTACCGCAGCCGGTACGGCCGAGGATCGCAATTCGCTGCCCTGCATTAATGGAAAGGTTGATACCGTCCAGCGCGTTCTGCGCCTGTTTGTCATAGGCGAAGGTCACGTTATCAAGCGTCAGCGCCACCTGCTCAGGCACGGCGGTCTGCCCGGCGCTGAACGTGACTTCAGGCTCCTGTTCGGTAATCTGGGTGATGCGCAGGGCAGAGGCGATCACCTGCCCAAGATGCTGGAAGGCGCCCGTCACCGGGGCCAGTGCCTCAAAAGCGGCCAGCGCGCAGAAAACGAAGAGGGCAATAAGAGGGCCTGGCTGGGTGTCGCCGCCAATCCCGCCGGATGCCAGCCACAGCATGGCGATCACCGCCACGCCGCCGATTAACATCATCAGCGCCTGCGAGAAGGCCGTCAGTTCGGACTGGCGGCGCTGGGCTTCATGCCAGTTCAGCTCCGTACTTTCCATTCGGGCACGGTAGCGCTTGCTGGCACCAAAAATGGTCAGCTCTGCCTGGCCCTGAAGCCAGGAGGTCAGCTGCTGGCGGTAATCCCCGCGCAGCCGCGTCAGGTTTTCCCCGGTGGATTTCCCGGCGCGGTAAAACAGCGGCGGCAGAATAAGGAGCGTCAGAAGCATGATTCCGCCGAGCGTCAGCGCAACGGGAACATCCAGAACGGACAGCCCCAGCGTGACCACTACAATCACCACAAACGCGCCCACTATCGGGGAGATCACCCGCAGGTAAAGGTGGTCCAGCGTGTCGACATCCGCAACGACACGGTTAAGTAATTCACCCTGACGAAAACGCGCCAGCCCGGCAGGGGAGAGGGGCAGCAGTTTGCTGAAGGTGTAAATGCGCAGGTGCTGCAGGACGCGGAACGTCGCGTCGTGGCTGACCAGCCGCTCGAAATAACGTCCGGCAGTACGGGTAATGGCGGTACCCCGCACGCCTGCCGCCGGCAGCATATAGTTAAAGCTGTATAATCCGGCGAACCCGGCAACGGCGGAGGCCGACAGGAACCAGCCGGAAAGCGTTAGCAGGCCGATGCTGGCGAGCAGCGTCACAATCGCCAGCACGATCCCCAGCGTCAGCATCCATTTGTGGCGTTTATAGAGCGCAAGATAAGGCAGCAGAGCACGCATCAGATGTCCTCCTGACGGTTCGCCAGCAGGGCGGCGAACGGCCCCTGCGCGGCAACGAGAGCGGCATAATCGCCTTGCTCAACAATACGGCCGTTCTCCATCACCCAGATCTCGTCCCAGTCAGCAAGGCCTTCCAGCTGATGGGTGACCATCAGGGTGGTTTGCTGCAAGGAAGCGGCGTTCAGGGCCGCCATGACGCGCTGCTCGCTGTGTGAATCCAGACTGGCAGCGGGCTCATCTAGCAGCATCAGCTGGCACGGGTTCAGCAGCGCACGGGCGACGGCCACGCGCTGTGCCTGGCCGACAGACAGACCGGCAGACTGATCGCCTACCACGGTATCGACACCCTGCGGGAGCAGCGGCAGAAATTCACTGACCCACGCGCGGTCGAGAACGGACTGCAGTTCATCTTCACGGGCATCCGGGCGCGCCAGGAGCACGTTTTCACACAGCGTGGAAGCAGGAAGCTGCGGGTTTTGTCCGACCCAACTGAGCTGCTTACGCCAGGCGTCGGGATCGAGATCACGCAGTTCAGCTTTGTTTATCCGCAGCGAACCGGTGTAGGCCATAAAACCGGATAACGCATTCAGCAGAGAGCTTTTCCCGGAACCGCTGGTGCCGACCAGCACCACGCGTTTTCCGGCTGGCAGGGTAAAGTTCAGCGGACCTGCGAGCACTTTGCCTTCAGGTGACAGAATGGAAAAGTCCTGCGCTTCAATGGTCACGGGGTCTTTAGCATTCAGCGTCACGTCACCGCGCTCCGGGTGCGCCAGCGGCGTCTCCAGGAAGGTTTTCAGGCTGTCGGCCGCGCCAACGGCCTGCGCTTTGGCATGATAGAAGGTCCCCAGGTCGCGAAGCGGCTGGAAAAACTCCGGGGCCAGGATAAGCGCGAGGAAACCGGCAGAGAGGGTGACTGCCGTGCCGTAGTGGCCGAAATCCAGCGCGCCGAGATAGGAGAAACCGAAATAAACCGCCACGAGGGCAATCGACAGCGAGGTAAAGAATTCCAGCACGCCGGACGAGAGGAACGCCAGGCGTAACACTTCCATCGTGCGCTGGCGGAAGTCCTGTGATGCCAGGCGAATATTCTCGGTTTCCGCTTCACCGCGACCAAAAATACGCAGGGTTTCCATCCCGCGCAGGCGATCGAGGAAATGTCCGCTCAGCCGGCCCAGCGCCAGGAAGTTGCGGCGGTTGGCATCAGCCGCACCCATGCCGACCATCGCCATAAACAGCGGGATCAGCGGGGCGGTGCCCAGCAGGATCAATGCCGCCACCCAGTTAACGGGGAAAATGGCGATAACAATCAACAGCGGCACAAAAACCGCCAGCGCCATCTGCGGAAGATAGCGCGCGTAGTAATCGTGCATATCGTCGATCTGCTCAAGGATCAGCGTCGCCCAGCTTCCGGCGGGTTTACCCTGGATCCACGCGGGCCCAGCTTCCTGCAGGCGATCGAGCACCTGACGGCGGATTTCGTAGCGGATATGCTGTCCGGCGTGGAAGCCGACACGTTCACGCAGCCACACCACCCAGGCGCGCAGGACAAAAACCAGGATCAGAACAATAAAGGGCAGCAGGAGCGCTTCGCGGGGAATGTTCTCCATGATCATGTGATTAAGAATGCGGGCCAGCAGCCATGCCTGGGCAACAATCAACAGACCGCTAACGAACCCCAGAAGACGGGAGATCGTAAGCCAGCGGCGGGAAATAACGCTTTGCTGTTTCAGCCAGCGTGTTAACTCTTGTTGACGGGTTTTTTCCATTGCGTATTTTGCAGGTGACGTTATAAGAAATTAGACATCTGCATGTTACACGCGAGCAAAAATAAAGGCGACCAGTGGCCGCCTTTATTTACGTTTGTTACTGACTTGTAAAGATTATTTACCTTGTTCAGCCAGTCCGTCGAGGTAGCGTTCAGCGTCCAGCGCGGCCATACAGCCGGTGCCCGCAGAGGTGATCGCCTGACGATAGATATGGTCCATCACGTCACCGGCAGCGAACACGCCCGGGATGCTGGTCTGGGTCGCGTTACCGTGAATGCCGGACTGCACTTTGATATAGCCGTTTTCCAGCTCCAGCTGGCCTTCGAAGATCGCGGTGTTCGGGCTGTGGCCGATTGCCACAAACAGGCCCGCCACTTCCAGCGTTTCGACGTTATCGGTGTTCTGAGTATCACGAATGCGCAGACCCGCAACGCCCATCTGATCGCCCGTAACTTCTTCCAGGGTACGGTTGGTGTGCAGCACGATGTTGCCGCTCGCCACTTTATCCATCAGGCGCTTAATGAGGATCTTCTCCGCGCGGAAGGTGTCACGACGGTGGATCAGATGCACCTCAGAGGCGATGTTCGCCAGGTACAGCGCTTCTTCCACCGCGGTGTTACCGCCGCCGATAACCGCGACTTTCTGGTTACGGTAGAAGAAACCGTCGCAGGTCGCACAGGCAGAGACGCCGCGGCCTTTGAACGCTTCCTCAGACGGCAGGCCGAGGTAGCGGGCAGAGGCGCCGGTGGCAATGATTAGCGCGTCGCAGGTGTACTCGCCGCTGTCGCCCGTCAGGCGGAACGGACGGTTTTGCAGGTCGACCTTGTTGATGTGGTCGAACAGGATTTCGGTTTCGAATTTAGCAGCATGCTCGTGCATGCGTTCCATCAGCAGCGGCCCGGTCAGGTCGTTCGGGTCGCCCGGCCAGTTTTCCACTTCCGTGGTGGTGGTCAGCTGACCGCCTTTTTCCATGCCGGTGATCAGTACCGGCTGCAGGTTTGCGCGTGCAGCATAGACCGCCGCGGTATATCCCGCAGGTCCAGAACCAAGGATTAACAACTTACTGTGTTTGGTCGTGCCCATGAGATCCCCATTGTTGTTGGCAGGCAATGGGCTGGATTGTAGGGAATTTGTTGCCGTAAAAAAAGAGCACTGGGATTTTGCTTTCGATATATGCAATAGCTGCGCCCGATGAATCTAGCGCCGTTACATCACGTTTTCTACTGAAAACCGCTCGTTTATAAGGCAGTAAAATGAGGATTAATACCCCCCCGTAATGAATATCCGGCATCTTGTACTAAAAAACGATGTTTTGCTTTGACAATCCCCTGCGCATTTGCGAAAACATTCAAGGAAGAAAAAAAACCGCGTTAACCGTATGCCGCATAGGCATGCACGTAAATGCCATTTTTACCGTGTCAGTGAAATCTACGCATGGCGTGGACAGACGCCATACGTGATGTCGGTGACAGCCTTCGGGCAGCGGTCTTCTTACCAACAGAACCCGAATCCGCATCGCGTCTATAGCCTAATAATTCGAGTTGCATGAAGGCGGCGACGCAGCGAATCCCCTGGAGCGTACATAAGTACGTGACTGGGGTGAGCGAGGAAAGCCAACGCACAGGCAACTTGAAGTATGACGGATATAATACATAACCAGGCGATGTGATGACTAACGGGTACAGGCTCTGAACAGTGATGTGCACAGGGTCCAGGCAGGAGTAGGGAAGGAATACAGAGAGACAATAATAATGGTAGATAGCAAGAAGCGCCCTGGCAAAGATCTCGACCGTATCGATCGTAACATTCTTAATGAATTGCAAAAGGATGGGCGTATTTCCAACGTCGAGCTTTCAAAACGTGTGGGACTTTCCCCGACGCCGTGCCTTGAGCGTGTGCGCCGACTGGAAAGACAGGGTTTTATTCAGGGCTATACGGCTCTGCTGAACCCGCATTATCTGGATGCCTCACTTCTGGTATTTGTTGAGATTACTCTGAATCGTGGTGCGCCGGATGTGTTTGAGCAATTTAACGCCGCTGTACAAAAACTTGAAGAAATTCAAGAGTGTCATCTGGTGTCCGGTGATTTCGACTACCTGTTGAAAACCCGTGTGCCTGATATGTCCGCCTACCGTAAGCTGCTGGGGGAAACCCTGCTGCGTCTGCCAGGCGTGAACGACACCCGTACCTATGTGGTGATGGAAGAGGTCAAACAGAGCAATCGTCTGGTTATTAAGACGCGCTAACACGGAACAGGTGCAAAATCAGCGTAGTTTGATTACACTCCTGTTAATCCATACAGCAACAGTGCCGGGGAGCCCCGGCGCTGTTGTCCGTTTTAGCAAACAGGCAGGATATGCCTGATACCTGGAGAGCCTTTCTTGAGCCAGGAATACACTGAAGACAAAGAAGTCACACTATCGAAGCTAAGCAGCGGACGTCGTCTCCTCGAGGCTTTGCTGATCGTTATTGCCCTTTTTGCCGTCTGGCTGATGGCAGCCTTACTCAGTTTCAACCCCTCCGATCCCAGCTGGTCGCAAACCGCGTGGCATGAGCCTATTCATAATTTAGGCGGCGTACCCGGAGCCTGGCTTGCGGACACGCTCTTTTTCATTTTCGGTGTGATGGCCTACACCATTCCCGTCATTATTATTGGCGGATGCTGGTTTGCATGGCGTCATCGTCAGAACGATGATTACATCGACTATTTCGCGGTTTCCCTGCGCCTGATTGGCGCGCTGGCACTGATCCTCACCTCCTGCGGGCTGGCGGCGATTAACGCCGATGATATCTGGTACTTTGCCTCCGGTGGGGTGATTGGCAGCCTGCTGAGCTCTGCGCTACAGCCGATGCTTCACAGCAGCGGCGGCACGCTGGCGCTGCTCTGCATCTGGGCGGCCGGGCTGACGCTGTTTACCGGCTGGTCATGGGTGAGCATTGCCGAGAAGATCGGCAGCTTTATTCTTACGATCCTGACTTTCGCGAGCAACCGTACCCGCCGCGACGACACGTGGGTCGATGAAGAAGAATATGAAGACGAGTACGAAGAGGAAGACGATGCCCCGGTGCAGCGTCGTGAATCTCGTCGTGCCCGTATTCTGCGCGGTGCCCTGGCGCGTCGCCAGCGCGTTGCTGAGAAATTTGCTAACCCGCTTGGACGTAAAACCGATGCGGCGCTCTTCTCCGGTAAGCGTATGGATGAAGACGAGCAGGTGGAGTACCGCGCAGCGGGTAACGCAGTAGATCCTGATGATGTGCTTTTCTCCGGCAACCGTGCGATGCCGGGTGATTTCGATGAATACGATCCGCTGCTTAACGGCCATACCGTTACCGCGCCGGTTGCCGCGGCCGCAGCCGCAACGACAGCAGCCCAGGCGTATGCCGCGCCTGTCGAAGCCGTGATGCCATCCGCGCCGGTTTCGCCTCCGGAATCCTCTATTCAGCAGCCTCAGGTTGCGTGGCAGACCGCGCCGGGTATCCACACGCCGGAGCCTGTTATCGCCCCTGAACCAGAAAGCTATATCCCTGTGCAGCAGGAGCAGTGGCAGCAGCCTTACCAGCCGCCGCAACCTGAGTATGAACCGCAGCAGTATGAGCAGCCTGTGGCCCAGCCGTATCAGGAGTACGTGCCTGAACCGGTTGAACCTGTGCAGCCTTATGTCGAGCCTCAGCCTGAACCTGAGGTGGTGGAAGAGGTGAAACCGTCTCGTCCGCCAATGTACTACTTTGAAGAAGTTGAAGAACGCCGGGCTCGTGAGCGCGAGCAGCTGGCGGCATGGTATCAGCCTGTGCCTGAACCGGTGCAGGAACCTGCTCCAAAAGCCCCGTCTGTTTCGGTTCCTCCGGTCGACCCGACGCCTGCTGTTGCCCCCGTAGCGGAAAGCGTGAAGCAGGCTACCGCGGCCGCAGCGGCGGCGGCACCTGTCTTTAGCCTGGCAACGGGCGGTGCGCCGCGTCCTCAGGTAAAAGAGGGAATTGGTCCGCAGCTGCCTCGCCCTAACCGCGTCCGCGTTCCAACCCGTCGTGAGCTTGCCTCCTATGGGATCAAGCTGCCTTCCCAGCGGATGGCCGAAGAAAAAGCGCGTGAGACGGACTACGAGGATGACGCTGATGAAATGCAGCAGGACGAGCTGGCCCGCCAGTTCGCCGCGCAGCAGAATCAGCGCTACGGTGAAGACTATCAGCACGATGAACCGATGCTGGAAGACGAAGATGACGCGGCTGAAGCCGAATTAGCGCGTCAGTTCGCGGCAACCCAGCAGCAGCGTTACTCCGGTGAACAGCCTGCTGGCGCGAACCCGTTCTCATTATCGGATTTCGAGTTCTCGCCGATGAAAGATCTGGTGGATGATGGCCCGAGCGAACCTCTGTTCACCCCAAGCGTGATGCCGGAAGCAGAGCCTGTGCGCCAGCAGCCAGCGCCGCAGGCACAGACATACGCGCAGCCGCAGCAACCTGTTCAGCAGCCGTATGCGCAACCGCAGCAGCCACAACAACAGCCGCCGCAGTTCCAGCAGCCAGCGCCACAGCCGCAGGAGAGCCTGATTCACCCGCTGCTGATGCGTAACGGTGACAGCCGTCCGCTGCAGCGTCCGAGCACGCCGCTGCCGTCGCTGGATCTGCTGACGCCGCCACCGGCTGAAGTCGAACCGGTTGATACGTTTGCCCTGGAGCAGATGGCCCGTCTGGTGGAAGCCCGCCTGGCAGACTTCCGCATCAAGGCGGATGTGGTGAACTACTCACCCGGTCCTGTGATCACCCGTTTCGAACTGAACCTGGCGCCGGGCGTCAAAGCCGCGCGTATTTCTAACCTGTCCCGCGACCTGGCGCGTTCTCTGTCGACCGTGGCGGTACGTGTGGTGGAAGTGATTCCGGGTAAACCGTACGTTGGCCTTGAGCTGCCGAACAAGAAACGTCAGACCGTTTACCTGCGTGAAGTGCTGGATAACACCAAGTTCCGCGATAACCCATCCCCACTGACCGTGGTGTTGGGTAAAGATATCGCCGGCGATCCGGTGGTGGCAGACCTCGCGAAAATGCCTCACCTGCTGGTAGCGGGTACTACCGGTTCCGGTAAGTCCGTCGGCGTGAACGCCATGATCCTCAGCATGCTCTATAAAGCGCAGCCGGAAGATGTGCGTTTCATCATGATCGACCCGAAAATGCTCGAACTGTCGGTCTACGAAGGCATTCCGCATCTGCTGACGGAAGTGGTCACCGACATGAAAGACGCCGCCAACGCCCTGCGCTGGAGCGTCAACGAGATGGAGCGCCGCTACAAGCTGATGTCGGCGCTGGGCGTGCGTAACCTGGCTGGCTATAACGAGAAAATCGCCGAGGCGGCGCGCATGGGCCGTCCAATCCCGGATCCTTACTGGAAACCGGGTGACAGCATGGATGCCCAGCATCCGGTGCTGGAGAAACTGCCTTATATCGTCGTGCTGGTGGATGAATTCGCCGACCTGATGATGACCGTTGGTAAGAAAGTGGAAGAGCTGATCGCGCGTTTGGCACAGAAAGCGCGCGCGGCAGGTATTCACCTGGTGCTGGCGACCCAGCGTCCGTCCGTGGACGTTATCACCGGTCTGATTAAGGCGAACATTCCGACCCGTATCGCGTTTACCGTTTCGAGCAAAATTGACTCGCGTACCATTCTTGACCAGGGCGGCGCTGAGTCGCTGCTGGGAATGGGTGATATGCTCTACTCCGGCCCGAACTCCACCTCTCCGGTGCGCGTACACGGCGCGTTTGTTCGCGACCAGGAAGTACACGCCGTGGTGCAGGACTGGAAGGCGCGCGGGCGTCCGCAGTACGTTGACGGCATTACCTCCGACAGCGAAAGCGAAGGCGGCGGCGGTGGCTTTGACGGCGGCGAAGAGCTGGATCCGTTATTCGATCAGGCGGTTAATTTCGTTACTGAAAAACGTAAAGCCTCCATCTCTGGCGTTCAGCGTCAGTTCCGCATCGGCTATAACCGCGCGGCGCGTATCATTGAGCAGATGGAAGCGCAGGGTATCGTGAGCGAACAGGGGCACAACGGTAACCGCGAGGTGCTGGCTCCGCCGCCGTTTGATTAACCTTCAGCAATTGCAAAGAAGGGTAAATCAGCAAAAATTAAGCATATTCTTCTGTCGCCTGCCTGCGGGCAGGTCCAGAATAGAAACGGAAACCCCATTTCGGGAAGACGTATTTTAAGGAATAACAATGAAAAAAATCGCCATCGCCTGTGCATTACTCACCAGTTTTGTAGCCAGCAGCGTCTGGGCTGATGCAGCCAGCGACCTTAAAAGCCGACTGGACAAAGTAAGCAGCTTCCACGCCAGCTTCACGCAAAAAGTGACAGACGGCAGCGGCAACGCGGTGCAGGAAGGCCAGGGAGATTTGTGGGTAAAACGTCCCAATCTGTTCAACTGGCATATGACCCAGCCGGATGAAAGTATTCTGGTTTCTGACGGTAAAACCCTGTGGTTCTTCAACCCGTTTGTTGAGCAGGCCACTGCGACCTGGCTGAAAGACGCGACCAGCAACACACCGTTTATGCTGATCGCCCGCAACCAGGCCAGCGACTGGCAGCAGTACAACATTAAACAGAATGGTGATGAATTTGTCCTGACGCCAAAAGGCAGCAACGGCAACCTGAAGCAGTTCACCATCAACGTAAGCACCAACGGTACCATTAATCAGTTCGGCGCGGTTGAGCAGGACGATCAGCGCAGCAGCTACCAGCTTAAGTCTCAGCAGAACGGCGCCGTAGACGCATCGAAATTCACCTTTACCCCGCCGCAGGGCGTGACGGTGGACGACCAACGCAATAAGTAAGAGGCATGAGTGGGCAATCTGTCGCTCGATTTTTCAGATAATGCGTTTCAACCTCTGGCCGCCCGTATGCGGCCAGAAAATTTAGCGCAGTACATCGGTCAGCAGCATCTGCTGGCTGCGGGGAAACCCTTGCCGCGCGCCATTGAGGCGGGGCATTTACACTCAATGATCCTTTGGGGGCCCCCGGGTACCGGCAAGACCACGCTTGCAGAAGTCATTGCCCGGTATGCTAACGCGGACGTTGAACGTATCTCAGCGGTAACGTCCGGCGTGAAGGAGATCCGCGAGGCGATCGAGCGCGCGCGTCAGAACCGCAATGCCGGGCGCCGCACCATTCTCTTTGTCGATGAAGTCCACCGCTTCAACAAGAGCCAGCAGGACGCTTTCCTGCCGCATATTGAAGACGGCACGATCTTTTTCATCGGCGCGACCACCGAAAACCCGTCGTTTGAACTCAATTCCGCGCTGCTGTCCCGCGCGCGCGTCTACCTGCTTAAATCCCTGACCACCGAGGATATCGAAAAGGTCCTCACGCAGGCGATGGACGACAAAGCGCGTGGCTACGGCGGTCAGGATATCGTTCTGCCTGACGACACGCGACGTGCGATTGCGGAGCTGGTCAACGGCGATGCGCGCCGCGCGCTGAACACGCTGGAAATGATGGCCGACATGGCCGAAGTGGATGATGCCGGAAAGCGCGTGCTGAAGCAGGAGCTGCTGACCGAAATTGCCGGCGAGCGCAGCGCGCGTTTCGATAATAAAGGCGATCGTTTTTACGACCTGATCTCGGCGCTGCATAAGTCCGTGCGCGGCAGCGCCCCGGATGCTGCGCTCTACTGGTACGCACGTATCATCACCGCGGGTGGCGATCCGCTATACGTTGCGCGCCGCTGCCTGGCAATTGCGTCAGAAGATGTTGGCAACGCCGACCCGCGCGCCATGCAGGTTGCGATCTCGGCCTGGGACTGCTTCACCCGCGTAGGCCCGGCGGAAGGGGAGCGCGCCATTGCTCAGGCGATTGTTTACCTGGCCTGTGCGCCGAAAAGCAATGCCGTCTATACCGCGTTTAAAGCCGCGATGTCGGACGCGCGTGAACGCCCTGACTACGATGTGCCGGTCCACCTGCGCAATGCGCCAACCAAGCTGATGAAAGAGATGGGCTACGGGCAGGAGTACCGCTACGCCCATGATGAGCCCAACGCCTACGCCGCTGGCGAAGAATATTTCCCGCAGGAGATGGCACAAACCCGCTATTATCACCCCACAAACAGAGGTCTTGAGGGTAAGATTGGCGAAAAGCTCGCCTGGCTTGCCGGACAGGATCAAAATAGCCCTATAAAACGCTACCGTTAGCGCTATCGTTGCGGTAATGTTGGCGTAGTATCCCTGTGGCCGCAGGCTGTGGTCACATTTTCCTATTTTAATTCGATAAGCACAGGATAAGCATGCTCGATCCCAATCTGCTGCGTAATGAGCCAGACGCAGTCGCTGAAAAACTGGCACGCCGGGGCTTTAAGCTGGATGTAGATAAGCTGCGCGCTCTTGAAGAGCGTCGTAAGGTTCTGCAGGTACAAACTGAAAATCTGCAGGCAGAGCGTAACTCTCGATCGAAATCCATTGGCCAGGCGAAAGCGCGCGGGGAAGATATTGAGCCATTACGCCTGGAAGTGAACAAGCTGGGTGAAGAGCTGGATCAGGCGAAAGCGGAGCTGGACATTCTTCAGGCCGAAATTCGTGATATCGCCCTGGCGATCCCGAACATTCCTGACGACAGCGTGCCTGTCGGCAAAGACGAGAACGACAATGTTGAAGTGAAACGCTGGGGCACGCCTCGCGAGTTTGACTTCGAGGTGCGCGATCACGTTACGCTGGGCGAAATGCACGCGGGCCTGGACTTTGCGGCAGCGGTTAAGCTGACCGGTTCTCGCTTCGTGGTAATGAAAGGCCAGATTGCCCATCTGCACCGCGCCCTGGCGCAGTTCATGCTGGATCTGCACACCGAGCAGCACGGCTATAGCGAAACCTACGTTCCGTATCTGGTTAACCACGATACGCTGTACGGTACGGGCCAGCTGCCGAAATTTGCCGGCGATCTGTTCCATACCCGTCCGCTGGATGAAGAAGCAGACAGCAGCAACTATGCGCTGATCCCAACCGCGGAAGTGCCGCTGACCAACCTCGTGCGTGATGAGATCATTGACGAAGACGACCTGCCAATCAAGCTGACGGCACACTCTCCGTGCTTCCGCTCGGAAGCAGGTTCTTACGGTCGCGATACCCGTGGTCTGATCCGTATGCACCAGTTCGACAAAGTTGAGATGGTGCAGATCGTACGTCCTGAAGAATCCATGGACGCGCTGGAAGAGATGACCGGCCACGCGGAAAAAGTGCTGGAGCTGCTGGGCCTGCCGTATCGCCGCATGGCGCTGTGCACCGGTGATATGGGCTTTGGTGCCTGCAAAACCTTCGACCTGGAAGTCTGGGTGCCTGCGCAGAACACCTACCGTGAAATCTCCTCCTGCTCTAACGTCTGGGATTTCCAGGCGCGCCGCATGCAGGCACGCTGCCGCAGCAAATCTGATAATAAAACCCGTCTGGTGCATACCCTGAACGGTTCTGGTCTGGCTGTTGGCCGTACCCTGGTTGCCGTGCTGGAAAACTACCAGCAGGCAGATGGCCGCATCGAGATCCCTGAAGTGCTGCGTCCATACATGAAAGGCCAGCAGTACATCGGCTAATTCTTTGCCTCACAACAAAAAAGCGCCTTCTGGCGCTTTTTTTATGCCTATGAATTGACACGACGCAATACCCCCTCCCTCTAAAGTAGTAATACTCCTCCGAATGAAAGTTAGCATAAAACGCTGATAACGAAGCAATTCGTTATTTATAAAACTATATAGCGGTTCGTGCCGCCTCTCTTTTCTTTGTGAGCAACCAAAGTGAGTCTCTATGAAAATCAAAGCGCCTGAAGCGTTAATGGCTGCCGAGGTCACTCGCCGTGGGTTGATGAAAACCACGGCAATAGGCGGCCTGGCTGTAGCCAGCAGCGCCTTCACGCTCCCTTTTACCCGGCTGGCGTCGGCGGCGGATGCACTATCCTCAGCCGCAGCTCCGGAAAAAGTGGTGTGGAGTGCGTGTACCGTAAACTGCGGTAGCCGTTGTCCGCTGCGTATGCATGTGGTGGATGGCGAAATTAAGTATGTCGAAACCGACAACACCGGGGACGATAACTACGAAGGGTTACACCAGGTTCGCGCCTGCCTGCGCGGTCGCTCCATGCGTCGCCGCGTTTATAACCCGGATCGTCTGAAATATCCAATGAAGCGTGTCGGTAAACGTGGGGAAGGGAAGTTTGAGCGCATTAGCTGGGACGAAGCCTACGACATTATCGCCACCAACATGCAGCGCCTGATCAAAGAGTACGGCAACGAGTCCATCTACCTGAACTATGGCACCGGGACGCTGGGCGGCACGCTGACCCGCTCCTGGCCACCGGGTAAAACGCTGGTCGCGCGTCTGATGAACTGCTGCGGCGGTTATCTCAACCACTACGGCGACTACTCTTCCGCACAGATTGCCGCGGGCCTGAACTATACCTACGGCGGCTGGGCCGACGGCAACAGCCCGTCCGATATCGAAAACAGTAAGCTGGTCGTACTCTTCGGTAACAACCCGGGTGAAACCCGCATGAGCGGCGGCGGGGTGACCTACTACCTAGAACAGGCCCGCGCCAAATCCAATGCCCGCATGATCATCATCGATCCGCGCTACACCGACACCGGTGCCGGGCGTGAAGATGAGTGGATCCCCATTCGTCCCGGTACCGATGCGGCACTGGTTTCTGCGCTGGCGTGGGTGATGATTACTGAAAACCTCGTCGATCAGCCGTTCCTTGATAAATACTGCGTCGGTTATGACGAGAAAACCCTGCCAGCCAGTGCCCCTGCCAACGGTCACTACAAGGCCTATATTCTCGGCCAGGGTAGCGACGGCGTGGCGAAAACGCCGGAGTGGGCCTCCACCATCACCGGTATTCCGGTTGAGCGCATTGTTCAGCTGGCGCGTGAGATTGGCTCAGCTAAACCGGCCTACATCAGCCAGGGCTGGGGACCGCAGCGTCATGCGAATGGCGAAATCGCCACCCGCGCTATCTCCATGCTTTCTATTCTGACCGGAAACGTCGGTATTCATGGTGGTAACACCGGCGCGCGCGAAGGTTCTTATGAAGTGCCGTTTGAGCGTATGCCGACGCTGGATAACCCGGTTCAGACCAGCATCTCCATGTTTATGTGGACGGATGCGATTGAACGTGGCCCGGAAATGACCGCCCTGCGCGACGGCGTACGTGGCAAGGACAAGCTGGATGTACCGATCAAGATGATCTGGAACTACGCCGGCAACTGCCTTATCAATCAGCACTCGGAAATCAACCGCACCCATGAAATCCTGCAGGATGACAAGAAGTGCGAGATGATTGTGGTGATCGACTGCCACATGACCTCCTCGGCAAAATATGCCGATATTCTGCTGCCGGACTGCACCGCGTCTGAGCAGATGGATTTCGCGCTGGATGCGTCCTGCGGCAACATGTCCTACGTGATCTTTACCGACCAGGCCATCAAGCCGCGCTTCGAGTGCAAAACCATTTATGAGATGACCTCCGAGCTGGCGAAACGTCTTGGCGTTGAGCAGCAGTTTACCGAGGGACGCACGCAGGAAGGGTGGATGCGCCATTTGCACGAACTCTCTCGTAAAGCGATTCCTGACCTGCCGGACTTCGATACCTTCCGCAAGCAGGGCATGTACAAGCAGCGTGACCCGGAAGGGCATCACGTGGCGTATAAAGCGTTCCGTGAAGATCCGCAGGCGAATCCGCTGACCACGCCGTCGGGCAAAATCGAAATCTACTCCGAAGAGCTGGCAAAAATCGCGTCTACCTGGGAGCTGCCGGAAGGCGATGTTATCGATCCGCTGCCGATCTACACGCCGGGGTTCGAAAACTATAACGATCCGCTGACGGCGAAATTCCCGCTGCAGCTGACCGGTTTCCACTACAAGGCGCGCGTGCACTCCACCTACGGTAACGTCGACGTACTGAAGGCCGCCTGCCGCCAGGAGATGTGGATCAACCCGATGGATGCCAAAGCACGTGGTATTAGCAATGGGGATCGCGTGCGTATCTTTAACGGTCGCGGCGAGGTGCACATTGAAGCCAAAGTGACACCGCGCATGATGCCTGGCGTAGTGGCGCTGGGGGAAGGGGCCTGGTACAGCCCGGATGCCAACCGCATCGACCAGGCAGGCAGTATTAACGTCCTGACCACGCAGCGTCCGTCGCCGCTGGCGAAAGGCAACCCGTCTCACACAAACCTTGTCCAGGTTGAAAAGGTTTAAGGAGTAACCGATGACAACCCAGTATGGATTTTTCATTGATTCCAGCCGTTGCACCGGGTGCAAAACCTGCGAGCTGGCCTGTAAAGATTACAAAGATCTCACTCCGGACGTGAGCTTCCGCCGCATTTACGAATACGCCGGGGGCGACTGGCAGGAAGATAACGGCGTCTGGCATCAGAACGTTTTTGCCTATTACCTGTCGATTGCCTGTAACCACTGTGAAGATCCGGCCTGCACGAAGGTGTGCCCGAGCGGGGCGATGCACAAGCGGGAAGACGGTTTTGTGGTGGTGGATGAAGATGTCTGCATTGGCTGTCGCTACTGCCATATGGCGTGCCCGTACGGCGCGCCGCAGTATAACGCCGCCAAAGGGCATATGACCAAGTGCGACGGCTGCCACAGCCGCGTGGCGGATGGCAAAAAGCCAATCTGCGTCGAGTCCTGCCCGCTGCGCGCCCTGGATTTTGGTCCGATTGAAGAGCTGCGTCAGAAACACGGCCAGCTTGCCGCAGTGGCGCCGCTGCCGTCAGCGCACTTCACGAAGCCGAGTATTGTCATTAAACCTAACGCCAACAGCCGTCCGACGGGTGACACCACCGGCTACCTGGCTAATCCGAAGGAGGTGTGAGATGGGAAGTGGATGGCATGAATGGCCGCTGATGATCTTCACGGTCTTTGGGCAGTGCGTAGTGGGCGGCTTCATTGTTCTTGCGCTGGCGCTGTTAAAAGGGAACCTCAATGCTGAACAGCAGCAGCGTTTAGTGTTGAGCATGTTTGGCCTGTGGGTGCTGATGGGGATTGGATTTATCGCCTCTACGCTGCACCTGGGCTCACCGATGCGCGCGTTCAACTCCCTGAACCGCGTGGGGGCCTCATCCCTCAGTAACGAAATTGCCAGCGGGGCAATCTTCTTTGCGGTCGGCGGACTGGGGTGGCTGCTGGCTGCGCTCAAGAAATTGCCTGCGGGCCTGCGCAGCCTGTGGCTGATCGTCACCATGGTACTGGGCGTGGTGTTCGTGTGGATGATGGTGCGCGTCTACAACACCATCGATACCGTCCCAACCTGGTACAGCGTCTGGACGCCGATGAGCTTCTTCCTGACGATGTTTATCGGCGGGCCGCTGCTGGGCTATCTGCTGCTGCGCGTGGCGGGGGTAGACGGTTGGGCAATGCGTTTGTTGCCAGCCGTTTCGCTGCTGGCGCTGGTGGTGAGTGCGATGGTTGCCCTGATGCAGGGTGCCGAACTGGCAACCATTCACAGCTCTATCCAGCAGGCTTCTGCGCTGGTGCCGGACTACGGCTCGCTAATGGCCTGGCGCGTGGCGTTGCTGGCGGCTGCGCTGGTATGCTGGATTGCCCCTCAGCTTAAAGGTTACCAGCCCGCTTTGCCGCTGCTATCCCTGGCCTTTGTGCTGGTGCTGGCGGGCGAGCTCATTGGTCGCGGCGTGTTCTATGGCCTGCATATGACGGTCGGTATGGCAATCGCCAGCTAAT
Organism: Enterobacter sp. 168J2; assembly: GCF_034107265.1. Lineage (NCBI taxonomy): Bacteria > Pseudomonadati > Pseudomonadota > Gammaproteobacteria > Enterobacterales > Enterobacteriaceae > Enterobacter > Enterobacter sp. 168J2. The sequence continues at coordinate 370,783 of NZ_JAWNEB010000001.1, forward strand.
TTTATTTTTGGTTATTAAAAGCCGGGACATAGCGCCCGGCTTTTCTTTTTTTCATTCATGAAATTTTTCGACTGTCGTTTTGTTTTAATTTTGGTCATTAATAAATAAAAACAGATACATAATTAATATCTATAGCAGGCGCTGCATTAGCAGGATAAGTTTTTTAAATCGACAGGGAAGATATTGTGCGAGCCGGCTAAATCTGTGGATTGACTTTGTTTTTGCCAGTGGCATGATGCGCACGAAATCTGAACTTCCTCACGGTTTTTAATCCATGACCACCTATACCCGGCCAGTGCTCCTGTTGCTCTGTGGCCTGCTTCTGTTGACCCTGGCGATCGCCGTGTTAAACACGCTCGTCCCGCTGTGGCTCGCCCATGAAAACTTACCGACCTGGCAGGTTGGTATGGTCAGCTCGTCCTTTTTCACCGGGAACCTGCTGGGCACATTATTAACCGGTAGCCTGATTAAGCGTTTTGGCTTTAATCGCAGCTATTATCTGGCCTCGCTGATTTTCGCTGCCGGGTGCGCCGGTCTGGGCCTGATGGTTGGCTTCTGGAGCTGGATGGCGTGGCGCTTTATCGCTGGCGTAGGCTGCGCAATGATTTGGGTGGTGGTTGAAAGTGCTCTGATGTGCAGCGGTACCTCCCGCAACCGCGGACGCCTGCTGGCGGCCTATATGATGGTTTACTACGTCGGCACCGTGCTGGGTCAACTGATGGTCAGCAAGCTGCCAACCGATCTGATGAGCGTTCTGCCGTGGGTAACGGGGATGGTGCTAGCCGCTATCCTGCCGCTGCTCTTCACGCGCATTGTGAACCAGAACAGCGAGCATCAGGAAGCGACCCACGTCTGGCCGATGCTCAGACTCCGTCAGGCGCGTCTGGGCGTTAACGGCTGCATTATCTCGGGGATCGTACTGGGCTCGCTCTACGGCCTGATGCCGCTCTACCTGAATCATCAGGGCGTCAGCGATTCCGGAATTGGTTTCTGGATGGCGGTGATGGTCAGTGCGGGTATTGTGGGGCAATGGCCGATTGGCCGCCTGGCGGACCGCTTTGGTCGTCTGCTGGTACTGCGCGTTCAGGTTTTCGTGGTGATCATGGGATGCCTTGCGATGCTCAGCAACGCCGCGATGGCGCCCGCGCTGTTTATTCTCGGAGCCGCAGGTTTCACGCTCTATCCGGTCGCGATGGCCTGGGCCTGTGAGAAAGTAGAACATCACCAACTCGTTGCAATGAATCAGGCGCTATTATTAAGCTACACCATCGGTAGCCTGCTGGGACCGACATTTACCGCGATGCTGATGCAGAATTATTCTGACAATTTGCTGTTTATCATGATTGCCAGCGTGTCGTTTATTTATCTCCTGATGCTGCTGCGCAAAGCGGGCGAGCATCCAACCCCTGTGGCACACGCCTGATTAAATAAAAGCCTGTCGATGACAGGCTTTTTTGTCCCTGTCACATATAAGACTTTTACTCATTGTTTGTTTTTCCCGCCTGGCGATAATTCAAGTGAGTTCTACCACTAAAAGGCAACAATCATGTCTATACGTCGTTTTTCCACTACCGCACTTGCCGTAGTGTTGTCTTTAACGTTTGCAACGGCTCCGGTCATGGCTAACCCTGGAAACGGGAACGGCGGTGGTCACGGAAACGGTGGCGGACAAGGTAATGGCGGCAATCATGGTAACGGGAATTCTGGTAATTCCGGTAACCATGGTAATAAGCAAAATAGCGGAAAGGATAACCCTGGGAAATCGGATAAGAGCTTCAAAAACAGCAAAGATGTCGGTAATGACGTTGATGCTCGCGTGAGCTTCGATCATGCCCGCCACCTGGCACTGAATTACGGCTTAACGGGCTATGAGTCTCTGCCTCCGGGTATTGCGAAAAACCTCGCCCGCGGTAAACCACTTCCTCCGGGCATTGCGAAGAAAACCGTGCCAGCGTCTATGCTCGGCCAGCTTCCTTCCTACCCTGGCTATGAATGGCGCGTGGTGGGTGACGATCTGGTCTTAATTGCGCTGAGTACGGCGATTGTAACCTCCGTTATTAACGGCGTCTTTAAATAGAATATAAAAAGGCCCGGTTCTTACCGGGCCTTCTCTTTAATACATAACCTTGTGGCCATACTGCTCAAGAATACCTTTCACGCGTTCCATCGTCTCTTTTTTCGGCGGCTTCACGCCATCAAGCTTGTACTCTTCGCCCATCGCCACCCATTTATGTTTACCCAGTTCGTGATAGGGTAGAAGCTCAATTTTCTCGACGTTGCCCATGTCGCGGGTAAATTCACCCAGGCGGTGCGCGGAGTCATCGTCATCTGACCAGCCGGGAACAACAACGTAGCGGATCCAGGTTTTGATGCCTTTGTCGGCGATGTATTTGGCAAACTCCAGCGTACGGTGGTTAGAAACGCCAACCAGATTCTGGTGGATCTCATCGTTCATCTGTTTGAGATCGAGCATCACCAGGTCGGTCACCTCGAGCAGTTCATCAATGACCGGATCGTAGCGGCGCACAAAGCCGTTGGTGTCGAGACAGGTATGAATACCTTCTTTATGGCAGGCGCGGAACCAGTCGCGGACAAACTCAGCCTGAAGAATAGCTTCCCCCCCCGACGCGGTCACGCCACCGCCGGACGCGTTCATAAAGTGGCGGTAGGTCACTACCTCTTTCATCAGATCTTCCACGGTGACTTCTTTACCGCCGTGCGTGTCCCAGGTGTCGCGGTTATGGCAGTACAGGCAGCGCATCAGGCAGCCCTGGAAAAAGGTTATAAAGCGGATACCCGGGCCATCGACGGTGCCACAGGATTCAAAGGAGTGAATGCGACCAATAGTTGACATTGCGGTGATATCTCCGAATTTGGCCCATCCGGGGGCCTATGTAGTTGCACAGCTCCAAGGCTATGTCGAGTCTGTTTTGGCTGTTATCCATAAAGTATAGATAGCGGACAAAAGAGACTGGTGAAGCGAGGGTGTTAAAAAGGCCCCACTTGCGTGGAGCCTTTATTGTACGCTTTTTAACGCGTGATTTCAGTCAATTCCACTTACATGGACTGAGTGAAAGTACGGGTGATAACGTCCTGCTGCTGTTCTTTAGTCAGGGAGTTAAAACGTACTGCGTAGCCAGATACGCGGATGGTCAGCTGAGGATATTTCTCAGGGTGTTCCATCGCATCGAGCAGCATTTCACGGTTCATTACGTTCACGTTCAGGTGCTGACCACCTTCGATGGACGCTTCGTGGTGGAAGTAACCATCCATCAGACCCGCGAGGTTAGTTTTACGCACTTCGTCGTCTTTACCCAGCGCGTTTGGCACGATAGAGAAGGTGTAAGAGATACCATCTTTCGCGTAAGCAAACGGCAGTTTAGCAACGGAGGTCAGAGAGGCAACAGCACCTTTCTGGTCACGACCGTGCATTGGGTTAGCACCTGGGCCGAATGGCGCGCCAGCACGACGACCGTCTGGGGTGTTACCGGTTTTCTTACCATACACAACGTTAGAGGTGATGGTCAGAACAGACTGAGTCGGGATAGCGTTACGGTAGGTAGTGAGTTTCTGAATTTTCTTCATGAAACGTTCTACCAGGTCAACCGCCATGTCATCAACGCGAGCGTCGTTGTTACCGAACTGCGGGTATTCGCCTTCGATTTCGAAGTCTACGGCCAGGCCGTCTTCGTCACGAATTGGTTTAACTTTCGCATATTTGATTGCAGACAGGGAGTCAGCAGCCACGGACAGACCAGCGATACCACACGCCATGGTGCGGATAACGTCACGGTCGTGCAGCGCCATCAGAGAGGCTTCGTAGCTGTACTTGTCGTGCATGTAGTGGATAACGTTCAGCGCGGTCACGTACTGCTTAGCCAGCCAGTCCATGAAGTGGTCCATGCGCTCCATGACTTCGTCATAGTTCAGCACGTCGCCTTTGATTGGTTCAGACTTAGGACCAACCTGCATTTTCAGTTTTTCATCAACGCCGCCGTTGATAGCGTACAGCATGGTTTTCGCCAGGTTTGCACGCGCACCGAAGAACTGCATTTGTTTACCAACAACCATTGGGCTCACGCAGCAAGCGATAGCGTAGTCGTCGTTGTTGAAGTCCGGACGCATCAGGTCATCGTTCTCGTACTGCAGAGAAGAGGTGTCGATGGACACTTTAGCGGCGAATTTCTTGAAGTTCAGAGGCAGTTTTTCAGACCACAGAACGGTGATGTTCGGCTCCGGAGAAGGACCCATGGTGTACAGGGTGTTCAGGAAGCGGAAGCTGTTTTTGGTAACCAGCGTACGGCCGTCAACGCCCATACCGCCGATAGATTCAGTTGCCCAGATTGGGTCACCAGAGAACAGTTCATCATATTCTGGGGTACGCAAGAAGCGAACCATACGCAGTTTCATGACCAGGTGGTCAATCATTTCCTGAGCGTCTTGCTCGGTGATTTTGCCTGCTTTCAGGTCACGTTCGATGTACGCATCCAGGAAGGTAGACACGCGACCGAAGGACATTGCTGCGCCGTTCTGAGACTTAACCGCAGCCAGGTAGCCGAAGTAGGTCCACTGGATAGCTTCCTGGGCGTTGGTTGCAGGACCAGAGATATCGCAGCCATATTTCGCCGCCATCTCTTTGATCTGACCCAGCGCGCGGTGCTGTTCAGCAATTTCTTCACGCAGACGGATAGTCGCTTCCAGATTTACGCCGTTTTCCAGATCGGACTGCAGGGAAACAAACTGCGCGTACTTGTCTTTCATCAGGAAGTCGATACCGTACAGCGCAACGCGACGGTAGTCACCGATGATACGGCCGCGGCCATACGCATCTGGCAGACCAGTCAGAACGCCAGATTTACGGCAGTTCAGAATGTCTTTGGTGTAAACATCGAATACGCCCTGGTTATGGGTTTTGCGGTATTCGGTGAAGATTTTTTTCAGCATTGGATCCAGCTCGCGGTTATACGCTTTGCAGGAACCTTCAACCATTTTAATACCACCGAACGGGATGATTGCGCGTTTCAGTGGTGCTTCAGTCTGCAGACCAACGATTTTCTCAAGGGCTTTGTTGATGTAGCCAGCATCGTGAGAAGTGATGGTGGAAGCAACGGAGGTGTCAAAATCAACTGGCGCGTGAGTGCGGTTTTCCAGTTTAACGCCTTCCATTACGCTGTCCCACAGCTTGGTGGTCGCGTCAGTTGCGCCAGCCAGGAAGGATTCGTCACCTTCATACGGGGTATAGTTTTTCTGAATGAAGTCACGGACGTTTACTTCATTCTGCCAGTCACCTTTCGCAAAACCTTCCCAGGCTGTGGCTAACTTTTCATTAAGCTCGGACATGTAACACCTACCTTCTTAAGTGGATTTTTTATTTACTGCCTGAGACAACCATTAATGATGGTCGCCGCCACGCAGGTAAATGACCCAGTATGTCAACCCAACTAACAGACCCCCACCGATAATGTTCCCGATAGTAACGGGGATCAGGTTATCAGTAATGAAATTCATAATAGTCAGGTGAGAGAAACTTTCCGGGGATGAACCAACTGCGGTCCAGAACTCCGGGCTTGCAAAGTTGCGGATAACAATCCCCATCGGGATCATGAACATATTCGCAATACTGTGCTCGAAGCCGCTGGCAACAAACATCGCAACCGGCAGAACCATAATCATGGCTTTATCCATCAGGCTACGACCGGAGTAGCTCATCCAGACCGCCAGGCAGACCATCAGGTTTGCGAGGATGCCGAGAGCAACGGCTTCGATAAATGTGTGGTGCATTTTGTGGTCAGCGGTTTGCAGGACATTAAGCCCCCAGCCACCGTTGGCGGTCATATACTCGCCAGAGAGCCACATCAACAGAACAAAGAGCAGACAGCCAATCAGGTTACCAACGTAGACGTTAAGCCAGTTGCGCGCCAGTTGACCCCAGGTAATTCTTCCGCTGGCTTTCGCCACAACAATCAGCACCGTTGAGGTGAAGAGGTCGGCGCCGCAAATGACGCAGAGAATCAGACCCAGTGAGAAGCAAATGCCGCCAATCAGTTTGGCCATGCCGAAAGGCATTCCGGCAGTACCGGTGGTGGCGGTGATGTAGAAGACGAAAGCGATAGAGATGAACACACCTGCGGTGATCGCCAGATAGAACGTTTTCATCGGGTGTTTCGTTGCTTTATAGACACCCGCTTCTTCGGCAACTTTTGCCATCGCGGCGGGGAGTAAAAGATCAAAAGGGTTGTCAGCTTTCACACTAACTCTCTCTTTATTAAGTCGGCGACGAGATACTAACAAAGCATTATAGAAGAGAAATTGATATAGATCATATCTCGCCTGGCTTATAGGCCCGCAGTATGTATGGTTTTACAACAAATGCGGAGTAAGTATTTGATTATCCGTATAAAAATAAATTTTAAAAGTTATGAAAAGAGTTGAATTTTTTCGTTCGGCCCCCTTCGAAACAGTTAATTAATATGGAGTATTTACCATAAAAAGTAACAATAAAGCCCAGGCAAATATTATTATATTTACCCGTGTTTAACTTAATTATTACAATCAACAATCATTGCCGAAGAGAATAAAAAAACGGGGCAATGAAATTGCCCCGTAATATAGCCCAGACGATTGAATACGCCTACTGCTGTTAATGTTATATGCGCTTATTTTGACCAGGAAGCGGCTTTTGCTTTCTGCAGCTTTTCATAGGCCTTCAGCAGAGACTGATGCGCCGGGAAGGCTTTCAGATCGCTGTCAACCGCCTGCAGACCGTAGAACGGCTCTTCACCGCTCAGTGCCGCGCTGGCGGCTTCAACCGCTTCAGCACCGTACATACGTACGAAAGCGTTGAGGTACTGCAGTGGCTCGCGATCCTCTTCCTGTGCAAGCAGCAACAGGGTTTGCAGACAGCGGTAATAGTTGGTGCGCTCGGCGGAGAAGACCGACTGGTTAAACTCCATGGTCCATTCGGTCCAGGCCAGAGCCTGATCCAGATCGCCGCCCGCGAGGGCCAGCATCGCTTTCAGCTCACCGATGCGCAGGGTGTACCAGCCGTTGTCTTTACCGGTCGCCAGACCCAGCAGCTCGCGCACGCGGGTGAAGTCATCGTGGCCTTCATCGTCCAGCTGGGCAATCAGGTTGAGATAATCTTCTTTTTCCCACTCGCTGCCCGGCAGGGAGAGCAGGGTTTCACGCAGGTGCGCGCCCATGCTGTTGTTTGCGAGCCACAGATCTTCAGCAGGGTAGATATCGGACATGCCAGGTACGATGATGCGGCACGCGTAAACGCCCAGGTGTTCGTAGTCGGCAATGTAGACTTCCTGATCTTCGGCGTTGAAGATGGCCATCAGTGTGGCGAACTCTTCTTCGGTGGTACCGGCAAAGCTCCAGTCCACGAACGGATAGTCCGCGTCCTGCTTGAACATATCCCAAGAGATCAAACCGCTGGAGTCGATGAAGTGGGTTTCGAGGTTGGTGTGCTCGGCCACTTCTTCATCGTCAAACGTTGGCGGGGTGAACACGTCGAGATCTTTCAGGCTACGGCCCTGCAGCAGCTCGGTCACGGTACGCTCCAGCGCCACGCCGAAGTCAGGGTGCGCGCCGAAGGAAGCGAAGCAGGTTCCGTTAGTCGGGTTAAACAGCACGACGCAGATAACCGGATATTTACCGCCCAGCGAGCCGTCATACGCAAAGATTGGGAAACCTTCCGCTTCCAGCTTCGCGATGGATTCCACCACGCCCGGGTAGCGCGCCAGCACGTCAGCCGGGATCTCCGGCAGGCTGATGGATTCTGCGATGATGCGGTTTTTAATGTGACGCTCGAACACTTCAGACAGGCCCTGCACGCGCGCTTCATTGCGGGTGTTACCGGCGGACATGCCGTTGGACACATACAGGTTGCCGACGATGTTCATTGGAATATATACGGTCTGCTCGTCAGACTGACGGGTGAACGGCAGGGCGCAGATACCGCGATCTTCGTTACCCGACTGCAGATCGATCAGCATGCTGGCGGTCAGTTCATTTTCCGGATCGTAGAACGCGCGCAGACGGGCATCCAGAATGCCTTCCGGCAGTTCATCGTCTTCGGTCAGCGGGAACCATTTTTCGTTCGGATAGTGAACGAACGGACCGTTAGCGATGGTTTCACCCAGCCAGAAGTCAGCGAAGAAATAGTTGGTGGACAGACGCTCAAAGTACTCACCCAGCGCAGAGGCCAGTGCCGCTTTTTTCGTCGCACCTTTACCGTTGGTAAAGCAGAGCGCGCAGTCTTTGTCGCGAATGTGCACGGACCAGACGTGAGGCACCGGGTTCAGCCAGGAGGCTTCTTCGATGTTAAAGCCCAGGTCGGTCAGTTTCTGCTGGAAGCGAGCGATGGAATCTTCCAGAGCGGCGTCTTTGCCGGGGATAAACGTTTGAGTCATGGCGTTCACTTTTATCGTACGTAAAGCGCGCAATGATACGGGTTTTGCGTGACGGGTGCTATCTCCGGCGAAAATAAATGGCTAGGCTATGCTTAGTAGCAGTAACTGACTGTTAAGGCATAGAAAAATGAAAGCATTTGATCTCCAGCGGATGGCGTTTGGTAAAGTTCCACCTGAATTTCTGGGCGAAGTGGCGCTGCGCAGCCTTTACACTTTCGTTCTGGTCTTCCTGTTTCTCAAAATCACCGGCCGTCGCGGCGTTCGGCAGATGTCGCTGTTTGAAGTGCTGATCATCCTGACGCTGGGCTCGGCGGCGGGGGACGTCGCGTTTTATGACGACGTGCCGATGGTGCCAGTGTTTATCGTTTTTGTTTCCCTCGCCTTGCTTTACTGGCTGGTCATGTGGCTGATGTCGAAAAGTGAGAAGCTGGAAGATCTGTTCGAAGGGAAGCCGGTGGTTATCGTCGAAGACGGGCAACTGGCCTGGGAAAATGTGCAAAGCGCCAATATGACCGAGTTCGAGTTCTTTATGGAATTGCGTCTGAGCAGCGTGGAGCAACTGGGGCAGGTGCGTCTGGCGATTATGGAAACGAACGGCCAAATCAGCGTCTATTACTATCCCGACGAGGAAGTGAAGCCCGGGCTCTGTATCCTGCCGGATATGCTCATCGAACGATACAAAACCGTACCGGAAGTGGGCGAGTATGCCTGCATAAAATGCAGCCATGTGGTTGTCATGCAGGCTGGCGATCATCAACTATGCCCCCGCTGTACAAATCCAGAATGGACGAAGGTTAGCCGGGCTAAACGTATTACCTGACAGCCATTTTGTCGGTTTTGTCGTATCGAGGCGGCAGATTGTTTTGTGTGACGCGGGGCACATTTCACCGGTCATAAGTTTTAGACATTGCGGCGCGTGTCACTGAATGATAAAACCGATATCCACAGTTTTAACTTATGGCTTTTAGCGTGGTGAGGGGAAATGGCTCAAGTCTTTAATTTCAGTTCAGGTCCGGCAATGTTACCGGCAGACGTGCTCAAACAGGCTCAGCAGGAGCTGTGTGACTGGAACGGTCTGGGTACGTCGGTGATGGAAATCAGCCACCGTGGTAAAGAGTTTATTCAGGTGGCCGAAGAGGCAGAAAAGGATTTTCGCGATCTGCTGAATATTCCCTCGAACTACAAAGTATTGTTCTGCCACGGCGGCGGCCGCGGTCAGTTTGCAGGCGTACCGCTGAATATCCTTGGTGACAAAACGACGGCTGACTACGTTGACGCGGGTTACTGGGCGGCAAGCGCCGTTAAAGAAGCGCACAAATACTGCACGCCGAATGTTATCGACGCCAAAGTGACCGTTGACGGTCTGCGCGCCGTGAAGCCAATGCGCGAGTGGCAGCTTTCTGATAACGCCGCCTATCTTCACTACTGCCCGAACGAAACCATTGACGGGATCGCCATCGACGAGACGCCAGACTTCGGCAAAAACGTTGTGGTTGCCGCCGACTTCTCCTCCACCATTCTGTCTGCGCCACTTGACGTCAGCCGTTACGGTGTTATCTATGCGGGCGCGCAGAAAAATATCGGTCCTGCGGGCCTGACTATCGTCATCGTGCGTGAAGACTTGCTGGGTAAAGCGCATAAGTCCTGCCCGTCGATTCTTGACTACACCGTGCTGAACGATAACGACTCCATGTTCAACACCCCGCCAACGTTTGCCTGGTACCTTTCCGGCCTGGTCTTCAAATGGCTGAAGCAAAACGGCGGCGTGGCGCAGATGGACAAGGTTAATCAGCAGAAAGCCGAGCTGCTCTATGGCGTCATCGACAAGAGCGGTTTCTACCGTAACGATGTGGCGAAAGCGAACCGTTCCCGCATGAACGTGCCGTTCCAGCTGGCGGACAGCAGCCTGGACAAAGTGTTCCTGGAAGAGTCCTTCGCGGCAGGCCTGCATGCGCTGAAAGGCCACCGCGTGGTAGGCGGTATGCGTGCTTCCATTTATAACGCGATGCCGCTGGAAGGGGTTAAAGCCCTGACCGATTTCATGATCGACTTCGAACGTCGTCACGGTTAATTTGCGTTTTTTCACCCCCGCAGCGTCCCTGCGGGGTTTTTATTATGTTGAGTTGAGAGTTTAGTTTTCATGGAATCCCTGACGTTACAACCTATCGCGCGGGTAGATGGCACCATCAATCTGCCTGGTTCAAAAAGTGTCTCGAACCGCGCTCTGCTGCTGGCAGCTCTGGCAAACGGCACCACCGTCCTCACCAACCTGCTGGACAGCGATGACGTGCGCCATATGCTCAATGCACTGAAAGCGTTGGGCGTTCATTACACACTCTCTGACGATCGTACCCGCTGCGAAGTGACAGGCAACGGCGGCGCGCTGCAGGCGGGTGAAGAGCTTGAGCTGTTTCTGGGTAACGCGGGTACCGCGATGCGTCCGCTGGCGGCGGCCCTGTGCCTGGGGAACAATAATATCGTGCTGACCGGCGAGCCGCGCATGAAGGAGCGTCCGATCGGCCACCTGGTGGATGCCCTGCGTCAGGGCGGCGCGCAGATTGAGTATCTGGAGCAGGAAAATTACCCGCCACTGCGTCTGCGCGGGGGCTTTACCGGCGGTAGCGTCGAGGTTGACGGCAGCGTCTCCAGCCAGTTCCTGACGGCGCTGCTAATGACCGCGCCGCTGGCCCCGCAGGATACGGTTATCACGATTAAAGGTGAGCTGGTCTCCAAACCGTATATTGATATCACGCTTCACCTGATGAAAACCTTTGGCGTTGAGGTGGAAAACCAGTCTTATCAGCGTTTCGTGGTTCGCGGAGCGCAGCAGTACCAGTCGCCGGGCAACTACCTGGTTGAAGGCGATGCTTCATCCGCGTCCTATTTCCTTGCCGCTGGCGCGATTAAAGGCGGTACGGTAAAAGTGACCGGCATCGGCCGCAACAGCGTACAGGGCGATATTCGTTTTGCTGACGTGCTGGAGAAAATGGGCGCAGTTGTCACCTGGGGCGATGATTTCATCTCCTGTACCCACGGCGAGCTGAACGCCATCGACATGGACATGAACCATATCCCGGATGCGGCGATGACCATTGCCACGGCGGCGCTGTTTGCCAAAGGCACCACCACGCTGCGTAACATCTACAACTGGCGCGTAAAAGAGACGGACCGCCTGTTCGCGATGGCAACCGAGCTGCGTAAAGTCGGCGCTGAGGTAGAAGAGGGCGAAGATTACATTCGCGTTACCCCTCCGGCAAAACTGCAGTTTGCAGAAATTGGCACTTACAACGATCACCGTATGGCGATGTGTTTCTCGCTGGTGGCGCTGTCCGATACCCCTGTGACCATTCTCGATCCGAAATGTACGGCGAAAACCTTCCCGGACTATTTCGAACAGCTGGCGCGCATTAGCACCCTGGCATGATGAAGACTTGCCGCATCACCTGATGCGGCATTTCCTTACGCTTCCTGACGATCTTTCCCGCTCATTTCTTCTACACTCTGCTTCTATCATTCCGTAATTTGCACGCAAAGGTAACAGTTGCGCACGTTGGCGCGTATAATGCGCGGCGTTCATGTTAACGGTATGCCTTATTTAAGGAGAAAAAGATGACGGCAGTTGCCCCGGTAATCACCATTGATGGGCCGAGTGGCGCAGGGAAAGGTACTCTGTGCAAAGCGATGGCGGAAGCATTGCAATGGCATCTTTTAGATTCGGGAGCAATATATCGCGTGCTGGCGCTGGCTGCGCTGCATCATCACGTGGATGTCGCCTCTGAAGAAGCGCTGGTACCGCTGGCTGCGCATCTGGATGTGCGTTTTGTTTCCACCGATGGCAACCTGGAAGTGATTCTGGAAGGGGAAGACGTGAGCGGCGAAATCCGTACGCAGGAAGTCGCTAATGCGGCCTCCCAGGTGGCCGCTTTCCCACGCGTTCGCGAGGCGCTGCTGCGTCGTCAGCGAGCGTTTCGTGAAGCCCCGGGTCTGATCGCTGACGGACGCGACATGGGAACCGTCGTATTTCCTGATGCGCCAGTAAAAATTTTCCTTGACGCCTCTTCGGAAGAACGTGCTCAACGCCGTATGCTTCAGTTGCAGGAAAAGGGGTTTAGTGTTAACTTTGATCGCCTTTTATCCGAGATAAAAGAGCGCGATGACCGCGATCGTAACCGCGCCGTCGCACCACTTGTTCCTGCAGAAGATGCATTAGTTCTGGATTCAACCAGTTTAACTATTGAGCAAGTGATTGAAAAAGCGCTACAATATGCGCGCCAAAAACTGGCACTCGCGTAATCGCGACCGATTTAGCAGTACCCCCGCTGCAATGGATTGACGGCGGGTATGTGAAACAACCCCATCCGGCACGGAGCCAGGTGGACGTTAATATTAACCTGAAGATTAAACATGACTGAATCTTTTGCTCAACTGTTTGAAGAATCCTTAAAAGAAATCGAAACCCGTCCGGGTTCCATCGTTCGCGGTGTTGTTGTTGCTATCGACAAAGACGTAGTACTGGTTGACGCCGGTCTGAAATCTGAGTCCGCCATTCCGGCTGAGCAGTTCAAAAACGCCCAGGGCGAGCTGGAAATCCAGGTTGGTGACGAAGTTGACGTTGCTCTGGACGCAGTAGAAGACGGCTTCGGCGAAACCCTGCTGTCTCGTGAGAAAGCTAAACGTCACGAAGCATGGATCACGCTGGAGAAAGCTTACGAAGAAGCTGAAACTGTGGTCGGTGTTATCAACGGCAAAGTTAAAGGTGGCTTCACTGTTGAGCTGAATGGTATTCGTGCGTTCCTGCCAGGTTCACTGGTAGACGTTCGTCCAGTCCGTGACACCCTGCACCTCGAAGGCAAAGAGCTTGAGTTCAAAGTAATCAAGCTGGACCAGAAGCGTAACAACGTTGTTGTTTCCCGTCGTGCCGTTATCGAATCCGAAAACAGCGCAGAACGCGATCAGCTGCTGGAAAACCTGCAGGAAGGCATGGAAGTCAAAGGTATCGTTAAGAACCTCACTGACTACGGCGCATTCGTTGACCTGGGCGGCGTTGATGGCCTGCTGCACATCACCGACATGGCGTGGAAACGCGTTAAGCACCCAAGCGAAATCGTGAACGTGGGCGACGAAATCACTGTTAAAGTGCTGAAGTTCGACCGCGAGCGTACTCGTGTATCCCTCGGCCTGAAACAGCTGGGCGAAGATCCATGGGTAGCTATCGCTAAGCGTTACCCAGAAGGTACTAAACTGACTGGTCGCGTAACCAACCTGACCGACTACGGCTGCTTCGTTGAAATCGAAGAAGGCGTTGAAGGCCTGGTGCACGTTTCCGAAATGGACTGGACCAACAAAAACATCCACCCATCCAAAGTTGTTAACGTTGGTGACGTAGTGGAAGTTATGGTTCTGGATATCGACGAAGAACGTCGTCGTATCTCCCTGGGCCTGAAGCAGTGCAAAAACAACCCATGGCAGCAGTTCGCGGAAACCCACAACAAGGGCGACCGTGTTGAAGGTAAAATCAAGTCTATCACTGACTTCGGTATCTTCATCGGCCTGGACGGCGGCATCGATGGCCTGGTTCACCTGTCTGACATCTCCTGGAACGTTGCAGGCGAAGAAGCAGTTCGTGAATACAAAAAAGGCGACGAAATCGCTGCAGTTGTTCTGCAGGTTGACGCAGAACGTGAGCGTATCTCCCTGGGCGTTAAACAGCTCGCAGAAGATCCGTTCAACAACTGGGTTGCACTGAACAAGAAAGGCGCAATCGTAAACGGTAAAGTGACTGCAGTTGACGCTAAAGGCGCAACCGTAGAGCTGGCTGACGGCGTTGAAGGTTACCTGCGCGCTTCTGAAGCTTCACGTGACCGCGTTGAAGATGCCACTCTGGTTCTGAACGTAGGCGACGACGTTGAAGCTAAGTTCACCGGTGTTGACCGTAAGAACCGTGCAATCAGCCTGTCTGTTCGTGCTAAAGACGAAGCTGATGAGAAAGATGCAATCGCAACTGTTAACAAACAGGAAGATGCAAACTTCTCTAACAACGCAATGGCTGAAGCTTTCAAAGCAGCTAAAGGCGAGTAATATCAGGTTCTCAGCATCATTTGAGCTGTAACGCATTTACAGCGCGAAGGATGAGGAGCAGACTTGACAGATTGCAGGATTCGTCCTGTAATCAATAACAAAGGGCGGCTACGGCCGCCCTTGTTTAATGAGCTGTTCAGCTAATTGGTTTGAAAGGAACCGGAGGAATCATGACCAAGTCAGAATTGATTGAAAGACTTGCCAGTCAGCAACCGCATATCCCTGCCAAGGCAGTGGAAGATGCCGTAAAAGAGATGCTGGAGCATATGGCCTCCACTCTTGCCCAGGGCGAGCGCATTGAAATCCGCGGTTTCGGTAGTTTTTCTCTGCACTATCGTGCTCCACGTACCGGGCGTAACCCGAAAACTGGTGATAAAGTCGAGCTGGAAGGGAAGTACGTTCCACACTTTAAGCCGGGTAAAGAACTGCGCGATCGCGCCAATATTTACGGCAACTGAGTTTAGCCAGCCGGTTAAACTGGGTTCGAAAAAAAGCACCTGCGGGTGCTTTTTTTGTGCCCGTCGCTTTCTTTCTGAAGGGGCCCCGCATTTTCCGTTTCGTTTTGTGTAACGCATAAAATACATTGCTGCCCTTGCTGTAAATCGCATCCTTCATACCTGACGACCCACATCACCCGCGAGCATACTGCCACCCTGAAACAGGGAGGTAGCAATGGGAATTCCCGCTTTAGGTATCTGCGCCATTCTGGCGATAGCCCCGTTACTCTGGTTACCCGAACTGCCCTCGCGTTATACCGTGTGGATAATGATGGCTGGCGGGGCTGCACTGGCCGCACGCCAAAACGTACGGCTGAAGTATGTGGGGATTACGCTGTTATTTTGCGTGTGGGGCATTCTGGCCGCGCAAGAGAGCTTCTGGCCGATGCAGCATTTAACCGCAGGTGCCGTGCAGGCCGAAGTAGAGATCGCCGCGACTGATGCTGCCACTGTGCATCAGGCAAAAATACTCAAAGTTGATGGCCAGCGCTGGTGGGCGTCAACGGGCGTAACGCTTTATGGTCATTATCTGCCGCAGAAAGCGTGCGCTGGTCAGCGCTGGGCGATGACGCTCCGGCTCAGGCCTGTGCACGGCGAACTGAACGACGGAGGGTATGACCCCCAGCGCAGCGCTATCGCCCGCCATCAAACGCTGAGCGGGCGCTTTACCCATGCAGAACTTGTCGATGGACGCTGCAGCCTGCGAGCGCAATACCTGACGTCGCTGCAAAACCGGCTTTCAGCTTATCGCTGGGGCGCGGTTATCCTCGGGCTGGGGATGGGGGAACGTCTGGATGTCCCCAGAGAAATAAAAGACCTGATGCGTGAAACCGGCACGCTGCATCTGATGGCGATTTCGGGACTGCATATCGCGCTGGCGGCTTCTATCGTCTGGTTGCTCGCGCGCGGGCTTCAGTTTTTATTACCCTGCCATCGGGTCAACTGGCAAATGCCTCTGCTGGCAGGGTTATTCTTTGCTGCTTTCTACGCCTGGCTGACCGGATTGCAACCTCCAGCGCTTCGAACGGTGATTGCCCTCGCCGTGCTGGCGGCGCTGCGAATCGGTGCCCGGCAATGGTCTCCCTGGCAGGTGTGGATCTGCTGTGTCGCGGCGATTCTGATAAGCGATCCCTTAGCCATACTTTCGCAGAGCCTGCTTCTGTCTGCATTTGCCGTCGCCGCGCTGATTTTCTGGTTTCAGTGGCTGCCGCTTCCTCACTGGCGGCAGGTGCGTCGGGTACGTCCGCTGCTGAACCTTCTCTATCTGCAGGTCGGCATGCTGTTACTTCTCATGCCGCTACAGGTTCTGATTTTCCATGGTTTCAGCATTTCCTCTCTGATTGCGAACCTCTTCGCCGTTCCGCTGGTGACGTTTGTCTGCGTACCGCTTATTTTGCTCGGCATGCTGCTCCATCTGCTGCCGCTGGCGGGGCTGGAAAGCGGTATCTGGTATGCAGCCGATAAGACGCTTGCCGGGTTGTTCTGGCTGCTGATGCGCCTGCCAGACGGCTGGCAGAGTGTGGATCAACGCTGGCAGTACATGACGTTACTGCCCTGGCTTATCCTCATCGGCTGGCGTTTCCGCGCCTGGAAAACCGTTCCTGCCGCTTGTCTGGCTGGAAGTGTCTTACTGGCATTTCCCCTCTGGCGAACGGCGAAAAGCGACGCCTGGACGCTCCATATGCTGGATGTAGGGCAGGGGCTGGGAATGGTCATTGAAAGGCAGGGAAAAGCCATTCTCTATGACACCGGGCTTGCCTGGCCGGGCGGGGATAGCGCACAGCGGTTAATTATTCCATGGCTGCGCTGGCATCACCTGCAGCCAGAAGGCGTTATTCTCAGCCATGAGCATCTCGACCATGCGGGAGGCCTTGCATCGCTGCAAAAAGCGTGGCCTGAGATGTGGGTAAGAAGTCCGTTGCGCCTGGCGGGGCATCGTCCCTGTTTTCGTGGGCAGAAATGGCGATGGCAGGGGTTAACCTTCACCGTCCACTGGCCCCCTGAAAATTATCCGGCTCAGGGGAACAATCACTCCTGCGTGGTAAAAATTGACGACGGCGAGCAGAGCGTTTTGCTGACGGGTGACATTGAAGCACAGGCAGAACAGGCTATGCTTAGCCATTACTGGAAACATCTGACGTCCACACTCATACAGGTACCTCATCACGGCAGCAATACCTCGTCGTCATTGCCGCTGGTACAGCGGGTGGAAGGAGAGATAGCTCTGGATTCTGCGGCCCGCTATAACGCATGGCGATTTCCGTCGCCTAAAGTGGTCCGGCGCTATCGAAAAGAGGGATATATCTGGCACGATACCCCCCATTCCGGGCAAATATCGGTGACATTTTCGCACCATCGCTGGCAAATCCGGCGCGTGCGGGATCAATTTTTACCTCCCTGGTATCATCAGTGGTTTGGCGCGCCCGTAGATAACGGGTAGAATATGCGGCTATTTCAACAAATGCTGGTTTTTTGAATGCATAACGACAAAGATCTCTCCACGTGGCAAACCTTCCGCCGACTCTGGCCGATGATTGCACCTTTTAAAGCAGGCCTGATCGTGGCGGGTGTAGCGTTAATCCTCAACGCAGCCAGCGATACTTTTATGCTATCGCTCCTCAAACCGTTACTGGACGACGGTTTTGGTAAAACGGATCGCTCAGTGTTGCTATGGATGCCTCTGGTGGTTATCGGGCTGATGATCTTACGTGGTATCACCAGCTATATCTCCAGCTACTGCATTTCCTGGGTTTCCGGGAAAGTGGTTATGACCATGCGCCGTCGACTGTTCAGCCACATGATGGGCATGCCGGTCTCATTCTTTGACAAGCAATCCACCGGGACGCTGCTCTCTCGTATTACCTACGATTCAGAGCAGGTTGCCTCCTCCTCTTCAAGCGCGCTGATT
The DNA here is from genome assembly GCF_034107265.1 of Enterobacter sp. 168J2. Taxonomy (NCBI): domain Bacteria; kingdom Pseudomonadati; phylum Pseudomonadota; class Gammaproteobacteria; order Enterobacterales; family Enterobacteriaceae; genus Enterobacter; species Enterobacter sp. 168J2. Next base: position 388,683 of record NZ_JAWNEB010000001.1, read on the forward strand.
ACCGTCGTGCGTGAAGGGGCATCGATCATCGGTCTGTTCGCGATGATGTTCTATTACAGCTGGCAGCTGTCGCTGATCCTTATCGTTCTGGCACCGGTCGTGTCCATTGCTATCCGCGTCGTCTCAAAGCGCTTCCGCAATATCAGTAAGAATATGCAGAACACGATGGGGCAGGTGACTACCAGCGCAGAACAGATGCTGAAAGGCCACAAAGAAGTGTTGATCTTCGGCGGTCAGGAAGTCGAAACCAAACGCTTTGATAAAGTCAGCAACAAAATGCGTCTGCAGGGGATGAAGATGGTCTCGGCCTCTTCCATCTCTGACCCGATCATTCAGCTGATTGCCTCACTGGCGCTGGCGTTCGTTCTTTATGCGGCAAGCTTCCCGAGCGTAATGGATACGCTGACGGCGGGTACCATCACCGTAGTCTTCTCCTCTATGATTGCCCTGATGCGCCCGCTGAAATCCCTGACGAACGTGAACGCCCAGTTCCAGCGCGGTATGGCCGCCTGCCAGACGTTATTCAGCATTCTGGATTCCGAACAGGAAAAAGACGAAGGTACACGCGAGGTTGAGCGCGCCCGTGGCGACGTGGAGTTCCGCAACGTGACCTTTACCTATCCAGGCCGCGAAACGCCGGCTCTGCGCAATATCAACCTGACGATTCCGGCAGGTAAAACCGTTGCGCTGGTAGGCCGCTCCGGCTCCGGTAAATCCACCATTGCCAGCCTCATCACTCGTTTCTACGATATTAACGAAGGTGAGATCCTGCTGGATGGTCACGACCTGCGGGAGTACACCCTGCAGTCGCTGCGTAACCAGGTTGCGCTGGTTTCTCAGAACGTGCATCTCTTCAACGATACGGTCGCCAACAACATTGCTTATGCGCGCACTGACGAGTACAGCCGCGAGCAGATTGAGAACGCCGCGCGTATGGCGTATGCAATGGACTTTATCAACAAGATGGATAACGGTCTGGATACGATAATCGGTGAAAACGGGGTACTTCTCTCCGGCGGCCAGCGCCAGCGTATCGCCATTGCGCGCGCGCTGCTGCGCGATAGCCCGATACTGATCCTGGACGAAGCAACCTCTGCACTGGATACGGAATCTGAACGCGCGATTCAGTCAGCGCTGGATGAACTGCAAAAGAACCGTACTTCGCTGGTGATTGCGCACCGTCTGTCCACTATCGAGCAGGCAGATGAGATCGTCGTGGTTGAGGACGGCATCATTGTTGAACGCGGAAGCCATGCCGATCTGCTGGAACACCGCGGCGTTTACGCCCAGCTTCATAAGATGCAGTTCGGCGAATGATTGCGCGCATCTGGTCCGGTGAATCCCCGCTGTGGCTGCTGCTTTTGCCGCTCTCCTTGCTGTACGGCCTGGTGAGCGGCATTATTCGCCTGTTTTATCGTCTGGGGATCAAGCGTGCCTGGCGCGCCCCGGTTCCGGTTGTGGTGGTGGGTAACCTCACGGCGGGCGGCAACGGCAAAACGCCGGTGGTGATCTGGCTGGTGGAGCAGCTGCAAAAACGCGGCATCCGCCCCGGCGTGGTGTCGCGTGGGTATGGTGGCAAAGCGGCGCATTACCCGTTACTGCTGACGACGCAAACCACGACCGCAGAAGCGGGTGATGAGCCAGTATTGATTTTCCAGCGCACCGGCGCGCCGGTTGCGGTCTCCCCGGTGCGTAGCGATGCCGTGCAGGCCCTGCTTGCTGAACACGCGGTACAAATCATCATCACTGATGATGGCCTGCAGCATTACGCTCTGGGGCGTGATAAAGAGATTGTAGTTATCGACGGCGTTCGCCGTTTCGGCAACGGCTGGTGGCTGCCCGCTGGCCCCATGCGTGAACGGGCTTCGCGTCTTAAGTCCGTTGATGCGGTGATTGTTAACGGCGGTGAAGCAAAGCAGGGTGAAATTCCTATGCGTCTGTTACCGGGAATGGCGGTCAACCTGGTGACGGGGGAACGCCGGGCGGTTGCCGAACTGCCTTCGCTGGTGGCAATGGCGGGTATTGGTCATCCGCCGCGCTTCTTCGCGACGCTGGAGCAGTGTGGTGCCCGGCTTGAAAAACGCGTTCCGCTGGCCGACCATCAGGCGCTGGTGGCAGAGCAGGTTGAGGCGCTTACCGCGCCTGGCCAGACGCTCATTATGACCGAAAAAGATGCGGTGAAATGCCGTGCCTTTGCGAAAGATAACTGGTGGTATCTGCCGGTTGACGCTGAACTCAGCGGCGAACAGCCGGAACAATTGCTCAAGGAACTGATTGCGTTGGTGCAGTAGAGGCTTACGCGGTTCTGGTGGCGCTTTGACTGACAGGAAAACGCATGTCTTTACCGCAACTCTCGCTTTCAGCCGCACGTCATTTACACCTTGCCGCGCAGGGGCTGCTCAAAAAGCCCCGTCGCCGCGCGCAGCCTGCCGATATCCTCTCTACCGTCCAGCGCATGTCGCTGCTCCAAATCGACACCATTAACATTGTCGCCCGTAGCCCTTACCTGGTGTTGTTTAGCCGCCTGGGGAGCTATCCCTCGCAGTGGCTGGATGAGGCGCTGTGCAAAGGGGAGCTGATGGAGTACTGGGCGCACGAAGCCTGCTTCCTGCCCCGCAGCGATTTCGCCCTGGTGCGGCACCGCATGCTTGCTCCGGAAAAGATGGGCTGGAAATACCGGCAGGCGTGGATGGAGGAACATGAGGCCGAAATTGAGCAGCTTATCAGCCATATTCAGGAAAACGGCCCCGTTCGTTCCGTCGATTTTGAACATCCGCGCAAAGGTGCAGGCGGCTGGTGGGAGTGGAAGCCACACAAGCGCCATCTTGAAGGGTTGTTCACGTCAGGCAAAGTCATGGTCATTGAACGGCGTAATTTCCAGCGTGTCTACGACCTGACGCATCGGGTGATGCCCCACTGGGACGACGAGCGGGATCTGCTTACCCAGGAGGCGGCCGAGGCCATCATGCTGGAAAACAGCGCCCGCAGCCTTGGCATTTTCCGTCCGCAATGGCTGGCAGACTATTACCGCCTCCGGCAGCCCGCGCTGAAGCCGCTGCTGGAGATATGGCAGCGCGAACAGCGAGTCATTCCCGTCACGGTGGAAACGCTGGGTGAAATGTGGCTGCATGCGGATCTCCTCCCTCTGCTGCCCGAGGCCCTGGAGGGGAAACTCCGGGCGACCCACAGCGCGGTGTTATCACCTTTCGATCCGGTGGTCTGGGACAGAAAGCGCGCCGAGCAGCTGTTCGATTTCAGCTACCGGCTGGAATGCTATACCCCGGCACCAAAGCGGCAATACGGCTACTTTGTTTTACCCCTGCTGCACAAGGGGCAGCTGGTCGGGCGCATGGATGCCAAAATGCACCGCAAGACCGGCACGCTTGAAGTCATTGCCCTTTATCTGGAAGAGGGCGTCAGGGTCACGGCGAACCTGGAAAAAGGGTTAACGTCCGCCTTGAGCGAGTTCGCGCGCTGGCAGGGGGCTCGCGACGTGAGGCTTGGCCGGGTACCTGACGGGTTATTCACATCCTGTCGAAGTGGCTGGGAAACAGGCACGTCCTGAAAAGGGAATGTGTTAAGCTTTAGCGATTACCCATACGGAGGAACTATGGATCACCGTTTACTTGAAATTATTGCCTGCCCGGTATGCAACGGCAAACTTTACTACAGCCAGGATAAACAGGAGCTGATCTGCAAACTGGACAGTCTGGCCTTCCCGCTGCGTGACGGCATTCCGGTGCTGCTGGAAAATGAAGCTCGTTCCCTGGTGGCAGAAGAGAGCAAACCATGAGTTTTGTTGTCATTATTCCTGCGCGTTATGCCTCAACGCGTCTGCCGGGGAAACCGCTGGTCGATATCAACGGCAAGCCGATGATTGTGCATGTCCTTGAGCGGGCGCGTGAGTCCGGTGCCGACCGCATTATCGTTGCAACCGATCATCCTGACGTCGCCCGTGCGGTTGAGGCCGCTGGCGGTGAGGTGTGCATGACCCGCGCCGATCACCAGTCCGGCACCGAACGTCTGGCGGAAGTGGTTGAGAAGTGTGGCTTCAGTGACGATACGGTCATCGTAAACGTGCAGGGCGACGAGCCGATGATCCCGGCCGTTATTATCCGTCAGGTGGCGGAAAACCTTGCGCAGCGTCAGGTCGGTATGGCGACGCTCGCGGTGCCCATTCACCACGCTGAAGAGGCATTCAATCCGAATGCGGTGAAGGTGGTGATGGATGCCGAAGGCTATGCGCTCTATTTCTCCCGCGCGACGATTCCGTGGGATCGCGATCGCTTTGCGCTCTCTAAAGAGACCATCGGTGATACTTTCCTGCGTCATATTGGGATCTACGGCTATCGCGCCGGCTTTATTCGTCGCTATGTTGCCTGGGCGCCGAGCCCGCTGGAGCATATCGAAATGCTGGAGCAGCTTCGCGTCCTCTGGTATGGCGAAAAAATCCACGTTGCCGTTGCCCGCGAAGTGCCGGGAACGGGCGTTGATACGCCGGAAGATCTTGAGCGCGTCCGCGCCGAGTTGCGCTAATCCCGCCTGCATCCCTCCTTTCGGGGGGATGCCCTCTCCCCGCAAATTCCCCTTTCTTTATCCTAATTGATCTCTTCCGGGTGACATCTTCACGCTGTGCGCTCATTATAAAAGCAGTAGTCTTAATGGGGGTAATCTCATATGGAACAGCTGCGTGCCGAACTTAGCCATCTGCTGGGTGAGACGTTAAGCCGGGTCGAGTGCGTGAGTGAAAAGGTCGATACCGCGCTCTGGTCGTTGTATGACAGCCAGGGCAACCCGATGCCGCTGATGGCACGAAGTTTTTCGTCGCCGGGCGTGGCCAGGCAGCTCGCCTGGAAAATGTCGATGCTGGCTCGGGAGGGAACCGTCCGTATGCCGACCGTGTACGGCGTGATGACCCACGAGGAACACCCCGGCCCGGACGTACTGCTGATTGAGCGTTTACGCGGTGTGCCCGTTGAAGCGCCCGCGCGCACGCCGGAACGCTGGGAACAGCTCAAAGACCAGATTGTCGAGGCGCTGCTGGCCTGGCACCGTCAGGATAGCCGCGGGCTTGTTGGTCCGGTCGACAGCACCCAGGAAAACCTGTGGCCGCTGTGGTATCGCCAGCGGGTTGAAGTGCTGTGGGGGACGCTTAACCAGTTCAACAACACCGGTTTGACCATGCAGGATAAACGTATTCTGTTTCGTACCCGCGAGTGCTTGCCGGCGCTGTTCGACGGTTTTAACGACAACTGCGTGCTGATCCACGGCAATTTTACTCTGCGCAGCATGCTGAAAGACTCCCGCAGCGATCAGCTCCTGGCGATGCTAGGGCCGGGGATCATGCTCTGGGCACCGCGGGAATATGAGCTGTTCAGGCTCAGCGACAGCGGGGCGGCGGAAGGTTTACTGTGGCACTACCTTCAACGCGCACCCGTTGCAGAGGCGTTTCTCTGGCGTCGCTGGCTTTATCTGCTCTGGGATGAAGTGGCGCAGCTGATCAACACCGGACGTTTCAATCGCGCCAACTTCGATCTGGCGGCTAAATCACTCTTGCCCTGGCTCGCCTGACGATCCTTTCAGCCACTGCCAGAGGCGTCCGAGCGTCTCGTAGCCAACGCGATCGCTATGCATCAACCACATTGGCGAGGGGATCACCCGTTCCCATGGGTTGAGCGGCGCGCTGATGGCCATCTGGTTTGCCGGTGCGGGAAGCGGGTGCAGGCCCTGCTTCTCGAAGAAAATCATCGCGCGTGGCAGGTGCGAGGCGGAGGTCACCAGTAAGAACGGAACATCGCCAATCGCCTGCTTCACCGCCGCGGCCTCTTCCTCGGTATCCTTTGGGCTGTCCAGCGTGATGATGGAGGAACGCGGTACGCCGAGCGATTCCGCGATTCTGGCCCCAGCTTCAGCCGTACTCACCGGGTTCGTTTTTGCCGCCGCGCCGGTGAAGATCATTTTTGAACCCGGATTCGCCAGCCACAGGCGAATGCCTTCGTTTAGCCGCGGCAGGCTGTTGTTGATCAGGTTCGAGCTGGGAGCCCAGTCAGGATCCCAGGTATACCCGCCGCCCAGCACCACGATGTACTCAACTTTCTGGTTTCCCTGCCATGTCGGGTACCTGTTTTCGATGGGGCGCAGCAGTCCATCCGCCACCGGTTGCAGGCTCAGCAGCAGCAGGACCAGCCAGCCGAACGTAATAAGCGTTTTGCCACTCTTCTGAAAGCGACTAAACCACACCAGCGCCAGCCCCAGCGCGATGATGATAAGCAGCAGCGGAAGGGGAAGCATCATCCCTCCAACGTATTTCTTAAGGGTAAAAAGCATCCTTTTTGGTTCCTTTTTTGACCATACAGCAGATGATTGCCGGTGATATTACACCAGAGAGGTTCATTCTCCGCGCGGGTGTGACAAAATAGCGGTTTTGCAGTTAGCGAGTGGAACTCTCCCAATGCGGGATCGCAATTTTGATGACATCGCGGAAAAGTTTTCGCGCAACATTTATGGCACCACGAAAGGGCAGCTCCGTCAGACGATCCTCTGGCAGGATCTGGACACTATTCTGGCGACCTTTGGCGGCCAAACGTTGCGCGTGCTGGACGCCGGAGGCGGTGAAGGGCAGACGGCGATAAAAATGGCCGGGCTCGGTCATCACGTTACGCTTTGCGATCTTTCTGCTGAAATGGTTGCCCGCGCGACGCGTGCCGCAGAGGAGAAAGGTGTGAGCGACAACATGCATTTTATACAATGCGCCGCTCAGGACATCGCGCAGCATTTGGAAACCCAGGTTGATCTGATATTGTTTCATGCGGTGCTGGAGTGGGTTGCCGATCCGCAAAGCGTGTTACAAACCCTGTGGTCGATGTTACGCCCGGGCGGTACGCTGTCGCTGATGTTCTACAATGCTAACGGCTTCCTGATGCACAACATGGTGGCAGGTAACTTCGACTATGTTCAGGTCGGGATGCCTAAAAAGAAAAAACGCACGCTTTCCCCGGACTATCCGCGCGATCCGCAGCAGGTTTACGGCTGGCTGGAAGAGATTGGCTGGCAGATCGTCGGGAAGACGGGCGTCAGGGTGTTTCATGATTATCTGCGTGAAAAACACAAACAGCGTGACTGTTTTGACACCTTAACAGAATTAGAAACGCGGTATTGCCGCCAGGAGCCGTTTGTCAGCCTTGGCCGCTATATTCACGTCACCGCGCACAAGCCGCAGATGCAAGGATAACCTATGAGTGAATTTTCCCAGACAGTCCCCGAACTGGTTGCCTGGGCCAGGAAAAACGATTTCTCCATCTCGCTGCCGGTAGACAGACTCTCTTTCCTGCTGGCGGTTGCCACGCTGAACGGCGAACGGCTGGATGGTGAAATGAGCGAGGGTGAACTGGTGGATGCGTTCCGCCACGTCAGTGATGCGTTTGAGCAAACCAGCGAAACCATTAGCGTGCGTGCCAACAACGCAATCAACGATATGGTGCGTCAACGTCTGCTGAACCGCTTTACCAGCGAGCAGGCGGAAGGAAACGCCATCTATCGCCTGACTCCGCTGGGTATCGGCATTACCGATTACTACATTCGCCAGCGCGAATTTTCCACGCTGCGTCTCTCCATGCAGCTCTCGATCGTGGCGGGTGAGCTTAAGCGTGCCGCCGACGCGGCCGATGAAAACGGTGACGAATTCCACTGGCACCGCAACGTTTACGCGCCGCTGAAATACTCGGTGGCCGAGATTTTCGACAGTATCGATCTCACCCAGCGCCTGATGGACGAACAGCAGCAGCAGGTGAAAGACGATATCGCGCAGCTGCTGAATAAAGACTGGCGTGCGGCCATCTCCAGCTGTGAACTTTTATTGTCAGAAACCTCCGGTACGCTGCGTGAACTGCAGGATACGCTGGAGGCCGCAGGGGACAAGCTGCAGGCCAACCTGCTGCGCATCCAGGACGCGACCCTGGCGCACGACGATCTGCATTTTATCGACCGTCTGGTGTTCGATCTGCAGAGCAAACTCGACCGCATTATCAGCTGGGGCCAGCAGTCGATCGACCTGTGGATCGGCTATGACCGTCACGTGCATAAATTTATCCGTACCGCGATTGATATGGATAAAAACCGCGTCTTTGCTCAGCGTCTGCGTCAGTCGGTACAGACCTACTTTGATGCACCGTGGGCGCTGACCTATGCCAATGCCGATCGTCTGCTGGATATGCGCGACGAAGAGATGGCGCTGCGCGACGAAGAGGTGACCGGTGAACTGCCGCCGGATCTGGAGTACGAAGAATTCAACGAAATTCGCGAGCAGCTTGCGGCGATGATCGAAGAACAGCTCGCCGTCTACAAAACCAGACAAGCGCCGCTGGATCTTGGACTCGTGGTGCGCGACTATCTGGCGCAATATCCTCGCGCGCGCCACTTCGACGTTGCCCGCATTGTGGTAGACCAGGCGGTGCGCCTGGGTATCGCGCAAGCAGACTTCACCGGACTGCCGCCGAAGTGGCAGCCAATTAACGATTACGGAGCCAAGGTACAGGCGCATGTCATTGACAAATATTGAACAAGTGATGCCAGTTAAGCTGGCACAGGCGCTGGCGAATCCGTTATTTCCGGCGCTGGACAGCCAGCTGCGTGCCGGTCGTCACATTGGCCTGGACGAGCTGGATAATCACGCCTTTTTGATGGACTTCCAGGAGTATCTGGAAGAGTTTTACGCCCGCTATAACGTGGAGCTGATCCGCGCGCCGGAAGGTTTTTTCTACCTGCGCCCGCGTTCCACAACCCTAATCCCGCGCTCCGTGCTCTCCGAGCTGGATATGATGGTCGGCAAAATTCTTTGTTACCTCTATCTCAGCCCCGAGCGTCTGGCGAATGAAGGCATCTTCACCCAGCAGGAGCTGTACGATGAGCTGCTGACGCTGGCGGATGAGAGCAAGCTGCTCAAGCTGGTGAACAACCGTTCGACGGGGTCGGATCTAGACCGTCAGAAATTACAGGAAAAGGTTCGCTCTTCTCTGAACCGTCTGCGCCGTCTGGGGATGGTCTGGTTTATGGGCCACGACAGCAGCAAATTCCGCATTACGGAATCGGTCTTCCGCTTCGGCGCCGACGTGCGTGCGGGCGATGACGCGCGTGAAGCGCAGCTTCGCATGATCCGCGACGGTGAAGCGATGCCGGTGGAAAACCATTTGCAGCTCAATGACGAGCATGAAGAGAATCTGCCGGATAGCGGGGAGGAAGAGTAATGATTGAACGCGGTAAATTTCGCTCACTAACGCTGATTAACTGGAACGGCTTCTTTGCCCGAACCTTCGATCTGGATGAGCTGGTCACGACGCTCTCCGGCGGTAACGGGGCGGGGAAATCCACCACCATGGCGGCGTTTGTTACGGCGTTGATCCCCGATCTGACGCTGCTTCACTTCCGTAACACCACCGAAGCGGGCGCGACAAGCGGCTCCCGCGATAAAGGCCTGCACGGTAAGCTGAAAGCGGGCGTCTGCTATTCCGTGCTGGACGTCATCAACTCGCGTCACCAGCGCGTGGTGGTGGGCGTGCGCCTGCAGCAGGTCGCCGGTCGCGACCGTAAAGTGGATATCAAACCGTTCGCCATTCAGGGGCTGCCAACCTCCGTGCAGCCGACCGCGCTGCTCACGGAAACCCTGAACGAGCGCCAGGCGCGCGTGCTGACGCTGCAGGAGCTGAAAGACAAGCTCGAGGCCATTGAAGGCGTGCAGTTCAAGCAGTTCAATTCGATTACCGACTATCACTCCCTGATGTTCGATCTGGGCGTGGTGGCGCGCCGTCTGCGCACCGCATCAGACCGTAGCAAATACTATCGTCTGATCGAAGCGTCCCTGTACGGCGGTATCTCCAGCGCCATTACCCGCTCCCTGCGCGACTACCTGCTGCCGGAAAACAGCGGCGTGCGTAAGGCCTTCCAGGACATGGAAGCGGCGCTGCGTGAAAACCGCATGACGCTGGAAGCGATTCGCGTTACCCAGTCTGACCGCGACCTGTTTAAACACCTGATCAGCGAAGCCACCAACTACGTGGCGGCGGACTATATGCGTCACGCCAACGAGCGCCGCGTCCATCTCGATCAGGCATTAGAATACCGCCGCGAGCTGTTTACCTCCCGTAAACAGCTGGTGGCCGAGCAGTATAAGCACGTCGAGATGGCGCGCGAGCTGGGCGAACACAACGGTGCCGAAGGCGATCTGGAAGCCGATTACCAGGCTGCCAGCGATCACCTGAACCTGGTGCAAACCGCGCTGCGCCAGCAGGAAAAGATCGAACGCTACGAAGCGGATCTCGATGAGCTGCAGATTCGTCTCGAAGAGCAAAATGAAGTGGTGGCCGAAGCCGCCGAGATGCAGGAAGAGAACGAAGCCCGCGCCGAAGCCGCCGAGCTTGAAGTGGACGAGCTGAAAAGCCAGCTTGCCGATTACCAGCAGGCGCTGGACGTGCAGCAGACGCGTGCGATCCAGTACAACCAGGCGCTGCAGGCGCTACAGCGTGCAAAAGAGCTGTGCCATCTGCCAGACCTGACGCCGGACAGCGCCGACGAGTGGCTGGACACCTTCCAGGCCAAAGAGCAGGAAGCCACCGAGAAACTGCTCTCGCTTGAACAGAAAATGAGCGTCGCGCAAACGGCGCACAGCCAGTTTGAGCAGGCTTATCAGCTGGTGGTTGCCATTAATGGCCCGCTGGTGCGTAACGAAGCCTGGGAAGTCGCCCGTGAACTGCTGCGCGACGGCGTCAACCAGCGCCATCTTGCCGAACAGGTGCAGCCGCTGCGCATGCGCCTGAACGAGCTGGAACAGCGCCTGCGCGAGCAGCAGGAAGCCGAGCGTCTGCTGGCCGAGTTCTGCAAGCGTCAGGGCAAACAGTACGATTTCGACGAGCTTGAGGCGCTGCATCAGGAGCTGGAAGCGCGAATTGCGGCCCTGTCCGATACCGTATCAAACGCCAGCGAACAGCGTATGACGCTGCGTCAGGAGCTGGAGCAGCTTCAGTCTCGTTCTAAGACGCTTCTGGAGCGTGCGCCGGTCTGGCTGGCAGCGCAAAGCAGCCTGAACCAGCTCAGCGAACAGTGCGGCGAGGAGTTCGAATCCAGCCAGCAGGTGACAGAATACCTGCAGCAGCTGCTGGAGCGCGAGCGCGAAGCCATTGTTGAGCGTGACGAAGTGGGTGCCCGCAAGCGTGACGTCGATGAAGAAATCGAGCGCTTAAGCCAGCCGGGCGGGTCAGAAGATCCGCGTCTGAACACCTTAGCCGAGCGTTTTGGCGGCGTACTGCTGTCTGAGATTTATGATGACGTTGGCCTGGACGATGCGCCGTACTTCTCCGCGCTGTACGGTCCATCCCGCAACGCAATCGTGGTGCCGGACCTGTCGCTGATTTCTGAGCAGCTGGCAGGGCTGGAAGATTGTCCGGAAGATCTCTATCTGATCGAAGGGGATCCGCAGTCGTTCGATGACAGCGTGTTTAGCGTTGACGAGCTGGAAAAAGCGGTGGTGGTGAAAATCGCCGACCGCCAGTGGCGCTATTCCCGCTTCCCGGAGCTGCCGCTGTTTGGCCGCGCCGCTCGCGAAAGCCGCATTGAGAGCCTCCACGCCGAGCGTGAAACGCTGTCTGAACGTTTTGCCACCCTGTCGTTTGACGTACAGAAAACCCAGCGTCTGCACCAGGCGTTCAGCCGCTTTATCGGCAGCCATCTGGGCGTGGCGTTTGAAGCCGACCCGGAAGCGGAAATCCGCAAGCTCAATACCCGTCGTGGCGAGCTGGAGCGCGCGATTGCCAGTCATGAAAGTGACAACCAGCAGAGCCGCGTCCAGTTCGAACAGGCGAAAGAGGGCGTCGCTGCCCTTAACCGCATTCTGCCGCGCCTGAACCTGCTGGCGGATGACACGCTGGCCGACCGCGTGGATGAAATCCAGGAACGTCTGGATGAAGCCCAGGAAGCCGCGCGTTTCGTGCAGCAGCACGGCAACCAGCTGGCGAAGCTGGAGCCCGTCGTGTCTGTACTGCAGAGCGACCCGGAACAGTTCGAGCAGTTAAAAGAAGATTATGCCTGGTCACAGCAGGTGCAGCGCGAAGCGCGTCAGCAGGCGTTTGCCCTGACGGAAGTGGTGCAGCGTCGTGCGCACTTCGGCTACTCCGATTCGGCTGAAATGCTGAGCGGTAACAGCGACCTGAATGAAAAACTGCGTCAGCGCCTTGAGCAGGCGGAAGCGGAACGTACCCGCGCCCGCGAAGCGATGCGCAGCCACTCGGCTCAGTTGAACCAGTACAACCAGGTGCTGGCCTCGCTGAAAAGCTCCTTCGACACCAAGAAAGAGCTCTTAAACGACCTGCAGAAAGAGCTGCAGGACATAGGCGTCCGTGCCGACAGCGGGGCGGAAGAGCGCGCGCGCATTCGTCGTGATGAGCTACACAGCCAGCTCAGTAATAACCGCGCGCGTCGTAATCAGCTGGAAAAAGCGCTCACTTTCTGCGAAGCGGAAATGGATAACCTGACCCGTCGCCTGCGCAAGCTGGAGCGCGACTATCACGAAATGCGCGAGCAGGTGGTGACGGCGAAAGCGGGCTGGTGCGCCGTAATGCGGATGGTGAAAGACAACAACGTTGAGCGTCGCCTGCACCGCCGCGAGCTGGCATACCTCTCTGCCGATGAACTGCGTTCGATGTCGGATAAGGCGCTGGGTGCGCTGCGTCTGGCGGTGGCGGATAACGAACACCTGCGCGATGTGCTGCGCATGTCAGAGGATCCGAAGCGTCCGGAACGTAAAATTCAGTTCTTCGTGGCGGTTTACCAGCACCTGCGCGAGCGTATTCGTCAGGACATCATCCGTACCGACGATCCGGTCGAAGCCATCGAACAGATGGAAATCGAGCTGGGGCGTCTGACGGAAGAGCTGACCTCCCGCGAGCAGAAGCTGGCGATCAGCTCCCGCAGCGTGGCGAATATCATTCGCAAAACCATTCAGCGCGAGCAGAACCGTATCCGCCAGCTGAACCAGGGTCTGCAGAGCGTGTCGTTTGGTCAGGTCAACAGCGTGCGTCTTAACGTCAACGTGCGTGAAGCCCACGCGACGCTGCTGGAAGTGCTCTCTGAGCAGCACGAGCAGCATCAGGATCTGTTCAACAGCAACCGTCTGACCTTCTCCGAAGCGCTGGCGAAGCTGTATCAGCGCCTGAATCCGCAGATTGATATGGGTCAGCGTACGCCGCAAACCATCGGTGAAGAGCTGCTGGACTACCGTAACTACCTGGAAATGGAAGTTGAGGTTAACCGTGGCTCAGACGGCTGGCTGCGTGCGGAGTCTGGAGCGCTCTCTACCGGTGAAGCGATCGGTACCGGGATGTCGATTCTGGTGATGGTGGTGCAGAGCTGGGAAGATGAAGCGCGTCGCCTGCGCGGGAAAGACATTTCCCCATGCCGACTGCTGTTCCTCGATGAAGCGGCGCGTCTCGATGCCCGCTCGATTGCCACGCTGTTTGAGCTTTGCGAACGTCTCGATATGCAGCTCATCATTGCGGCACCGGAAAACATCAGCCCTGAAAAAGGCACCACCTATAAGCTGGTGCGTAAAGTGTTCCAGAACAGCGAACACGTGCACGTTGTCGGGCTACGTGGCTTTGCGCCGCAGCCGCCTGAGTCATTGCCGGAAACCACGGCAGACGCTTCCTGAGGCGTTTTGTTACAAAGAGCGGCGCAAAAGCGCCGCTTTTTTTATTCACTTAACTTGTGCTCAGGGTTGCGTTATCTTTAAACTTCTTTACATAAGGTAAGGCAACAGCGTTGTCGTCTACCTATAATAAAAGAAAGCCCCACCGTGATGGGCATGTCGTAAAAACAGGGGGCAAGGGATGTTGCTAAAGAAAGAATGTGGTCGTCAGCTGTCAGCGCTGAGTTTATGTCTGGCAGTGATGTTTGCTCCACTGTTAACCGCCCAGGCCGACGAGCCTGAAATTGTGCCGACTGACAGCTCCGCAACGACAGGCGCGCAGCCGACGTCATTGTCTCAGCCGCTGGAACAATCTCCGGCAACGGCCATCATGGCCGGGATTAAGCCATTGCCGGAAGGCATCGACGTTGAATCGCTCAGCCAGCAGCTCCAGACAGGCCTGTCTTCAGGCTACACGCCCGCCTATATCAATCAGCTCACGCTGCTTTATGCTGCCCGGGATATGAAGCCCATGTGGGAAAACCGTGAAGCCGTGCGCGCCTTTCAGCAACAGCTGGCGGAAGTGGCGATTGCGGGCTTCCAGCCGCAGTTTACGAAGTGGGTTGAGCTGTTAACCGACCCTGCCGTCACCGGTCAGGCGCGGGACGTGGTCCTTTCCGATGCCATGATGGGCTACCTGCAGTTTGTGGCGGGAATTCCGGTCAATGGTAACCGCTGGTTGTACAGCGACAGGCCCTATAAGCTGGCGACGCCAGCTTTGTCGGTGATTAACCAGTGGCAATTAGCGCTGGATAACGGCGACCTGCCGCGCTTTATTGCCAGCCTCGCGCCGGCGCATCCACAGTATGCCACCATGCACCAGTCGCTCCTTGCGCTGGTGGGGGACTCGCGACCATGGCCGCAAATGCGGGGGACCGCAACGTTGCGTCCGGGTCAGTGGAGCAGCGATGTGCCAGCCCTGCGCGAGATCCTGAAACGCTCCGGTATTCTTGATGGCGGGCCGAAGATTGCCCTGCCGGGCGACGATCCGCAAAGCGCGGTGGTCAGCCCGTCAGCGCCCGTAAAAGAGAACAAGGCCACTACCCTGAGTAACAAGCCCGAGGCTTACGATCGCGAGCTGGTCGCCGCGGTTAAACAGTTCCAGGCCGCTCAGGGGCTGGGAGCCGATGGCGTCATTGGACCGTCAACGCGTGACTGGCTTAACGTATCGCCTGCGCAGCGGGCAGGGGTGCTGGCGCTTAATATTCAGCGTTTGCGTTTGCTGCCGGGCACGCTGTCCACCGGCATTATGGTCAATATCCCGGCCTATTCCCTGGTCTATTATCAGGATGGTAGCGAGAAACTGGCCTCGCGCGTGATTGTCGGGCGTCCGGATCGCAAAACGCCGATGATGAGCAGCGCGTTAAATAACGTGGTGGTTAACCCACCGTGGAACGTGCCGCCGACGCTGGCGCGTAAGGACATTCTGCCTAAGGTCTGGAACGATCCGGGTTATCTGGAACGTCATGGCTATACGGTGATGCGTGGCTGGAACAGTAAAGAGGCGATCGATCCTTACATGGTCGACTGGTCGACGATTACGGCCTCCAATCTGCCGTTCCGCTTCCAGCAGGCTCCCGGAGCGCATAACTCTCTGGGACGCTATAAATTCAACATGCCAAGTTCAGATGCAATCTATCTGCACGATACGCCGAACCACAATCTGTTCCAGAAAGATACCCGGGCACTGAGTTCAGGCTGCGTGCGCGTGAATAAAGCCTCGGAGCTGGCCAACATGCTGTTGCAGGATGCGGGCTGGAACGATACGCGTATCTCTGACGCCCTGAAGCAGGGGGATACGCGCTACGTGAATATTCGCCACAACATTCCGGTTAATCTTTATTATCTGACGGCGTTTGTGGGTGAAGACGGTCGCACTCAGTACCGTACAGATATTTACAATTATGATCTCACCGCGCGATCCGGCGCACAAATTTTGCCAAAAGCGGAACAATTAATCAGGTAAATGAAGCAGTTCGGGAAAAATGATTGTCGTAAGTTATGGTGAATCGGGGCCAATATCGCTGTAAGCCGCGTATTCACTGGGGTTGGGCGCCTTGACGTACTCTGTTTTGCCAGTTAAGGTGCCCTTCGTGCGCTAAGCATATTACGATTTCTTTGACCTGTAGACCTGATTATCATGGACAAATTTGACGCTAATCGCCGCAAGCTGCTGGCGTTAGGTGGTGTTGCGCTTGGCGCAGCGGCCATCTTACCGACGCCAGCATTTGCCACCCTCTCGACACCTCGTCCGCGCGTTTTAACGCTCAGCAATCTTCACACCGGTGAGTCGCTAAAAGCGGAGTTTTTCGATGGCAGAGGCTATATTCAGGATGAATTAGCAAGACTCAACCATTTTTTCCGTGATTTCCGCGCGAATAAAGTAAAAGCCATCGACCCAGGACTGTTTGATCAGCTTTTCCGCCTTCAGGGCCTTCTGGGCACCAGCAGGCCGGTGCAGCTTATTTCTGGTTATCGCTCAATTGATACCAACAATGAACTGCGCGCCCATAGCCGTGGTGTAGCGAAAAAGAGCTACCACACGAAGGGACAGGCAATGGATTTCCATATTGAAGGCGTTTCGTTAGCCAATATTCGCAAAGCCGCGTTATCTATGCGCGCTGGTGGTGTAGGATATTACCCACGTAGCAACTTTGTGCATATTGATACCGGGCCGGTTCGGCACTGGTAATAACGAAACACAGGAGCAGTATGAACTATCGTATTATTCCGGTTACCGCGTTCTCCCAGAATTGTTCATTAATCTGGTGCGAGCAAACCAAACTGGCCGCGCTTGTCGATCCCGGCGGTGACGCTGAGAAAATCAAGCAGGACGTTGCCGACAGCGGCGTGACGCTGATGCAGATTTTACTGACGCATGGTCACCTCGACCATGTAGGCGCAGCGGCTGAACTGGCTAAACACTACGGTGTGCCGATTATCGGCCCGGAAAAAGAAGATGAGTTCTGGCTGCAGGGGTTACCCGCCCAAAGCCGCATGTTTGGCCTTGATGAGTGTCTGCCTTTGACGCCCGATCGCTGGTTGAACGAAGGAGAGCGCGTTAACGTAGGGAATGTGACTTTACAGGTGTTGCATTGTCCTGGGCATACGCCAGGCCATATCGTCTTCTTTGATGACCAGTCCCGTCTGCTGATTTCCGGCGATGTGATTTTCAAAGGTGGCGTGGGACGCAGCGATTTTCCGCGCGGCGATCACGGGCAGCTGATTCAGTCGATCAAACAGAAGTTGTTGCCGCTGGGTGATGACGTAACGTTTATCCCTGGACACGGTCCGATGTCGACGCTGGGCTATGAACGGCTCCATAACCCGTTCCTTCAGGATGAGATGCCTGTCTGGTAACCAGCATAAAAAAAGCCTGCGTAAGCAGGCTTTTTTGTGGGCGCAAATTACAGGACGGCGACAATCGCTTCGCACAGTGGCGCCATATTGTCAGGCGTCATGCCTGCAACGTTCACGCGGCCAGAGGCCACGGCGTACACGCCAAACTCTTCACGCAGACGCAGAACCTGCTCTTTGGTCAGGCCGCTGAACGAGAACATGCCGTTCTGTTTGATGATGAAGCTGAAGTCGCGGTCAGCGCCTTTCTCAGCCAGGGTGTTCACAAACAGCAGGCGCATGCGCTGGATACGCTGACGCATATCGTTCAGCTCTTGTTCCCAGATCGCGCGCAGCGCATCGTTGCTCAGAATGGTCGCAACAACAGACGCACCGTGTGCCGGCGGGTTAGAGTAGTTAGCGCGGATAACGGACTTCATCTGGCTGAAGGCGCGATCGGCGGTTTCATCGTTAGCCGCAACCAGCGTACAGGCACCTACACGCTCATTGTACAGACCAAAGTTCTTGGAGTAGGAGCTTGCAACGATCAGCTCCTGATGCACGGCTGCGAACGCGCGCAGGCCTTCGGCATCTTCTTCCAGACCGCGGGCGAAGCCCTGGTAAGCAAAGTCAAACAGCGGCAGCCAGCCTTTCTCAACGGAGAGCTTCGCCAGGTGTTCCCACTGCTCAAGCGTTGGATCGATACCGGTTGGGTTGTGGCAGCAGCCGTGGAACAGCACCACGTCACCCGCCTGCGCTTCGCTCAGGCTTGCCAGCAGGCCGTCAAAGTCCAGAGCGTGGTTTGCCGCGTCGTAGTAAGCATATTCGCGCACTTCCAGGCCCGCAGAGTTAAATACGCTCTTGTGGTTCGGCCAGCTTGGGTTGCTCACCCAGACGCGCTTAACAGAGGTGTTTTTCGCAAGGAAATCCGCCGCCACGCGCAGCGCGCCGGTACCGCCAGGGGTCTGCGCCGTGCGCGCACGTTTGTCACTCACGATTGCGCTGCCTTTACCGAACAGCAGCTCCTGGGTGCAGCGACCAAATTCAGGGATACCATCAATACCGAGGTAGTTTTTGGTGGTTTCATTTTCCAGCAGATACTGCTCAGCTTTCTTAACGCTGGTCAGTACCGGAGTTTTGCCGGTTTCATCTTTATATACACCAATACCCAGGTTGATTTTGCCAGGGCGGTCGTCGGCACGAAACAGATCGGCCAGGCCCAGAATAGGGTCGGCAGGAGCGGCGGTAATGTTCTCAAACATGACGAAGTTCCATTGTGATTACAGAAGTGAAATCCGCTATCAGGTTAACGGTAGATTTACAAAATGCCAACCGTTTGCGACGAAAAGCGTGCGGCTTTTCAAAAGTCGCCATTATTTTCTGTCAGGCATAAAAAAACAGGGCCGAAGCCCTGTTCATTATGCATATAACAAAGTGGTGTACTGATTAGAACTGGTAAGTTACAGCCATTGCAACCTGGTCGTCTTTACCGTTCACGATACCAACGCTACGAGAGTAGTCGGTGTCGTCGATCAGGTTCAGCTGATAGTCAACATAGATGTTGAAGTTTTTGTTGAAGTAGTAAGTCGCACCCAGTTCAACAAATTTCTGCAGGTCAGCATCGCCGCCAGAGAAGGTGCCACGCTGTGCCAGGTTTTTACCTTTAGACTGAACGTAAGACACGGAAGGACGCAGGCCGAAGTCGAACTGGTACTGGGCGATAACTTCGAAGTTCTGAGTTTTGTTCGCGAATGAGCCGTCATCTTCACGGGTCATATTGCGGGTTTCAGCATAGGTGGTTGCCAGGTAGATGTTGTTTGCGTCGTATTTCGCGCCAACTGCCCATGCTTCAGCTTTCTCACCTTTGCCATCAGCGCTTTGCGCATCAGTACGGTCAGAGTTGCTGTATGCACCGATCAGGCCGAAACCTTCGCCGAATTCATAACCTACAGAAGTACCGAAGCCGTCACCGTTAGACGTTCTAACGTCGTCACGCTCGTTTTTACCCTGGTACTGCAGGCCCATGCTAAGACCGTCAACCAGACCAAAGAAGTCAGAGTTACGATAGGTCAGAACACCCGTGGTACGGCCGGTCATGAAGTTATCAGAGTAGTTGGCCCAGGTCATACCAGAGTAGGATGGCGCCATATCGGTGTAGGATTCTACGTCGTAAACGATACCGTAGTTACGACCGTAGTCGATTGAACCTGCATCACCGGCTTTCAGACCAGCGAACGCCAGACGAGTACGCTGAGTCTGGTTGCTTTCTGCCTGGCTTGCCAGGGCACGGTATTCCCACTGACCATAACCAGTCAGTTGGTCATTAATTTGAGTTTCACCTTTGAAACCGATCTGCGCATAGGTAGCGTCGCTGCTGTCAGTGTTGTCACCTGAGGTGACGAAGTCATGCTCGGCAACCACTTTTCCGTACAGATCCAGTTTGTTGCCGTTCTTGTTATAGATTTCTGCAGCGTTAGCTGCACCGGCTACCAGCAGGGCAGGGATTACCACTGCCAGAATATTGCGCTTCATCATTATTTATTACCCTCATTGGTTTTTTTATGACACTCGCCACCGCCGCCAATAAATTCTGTCAATAAATATTTCCGGAACTATTGATGAGAGTTTGGTGTCTTTATGTATCTGACAGGCATCTTTCCATTCACCGAAGCGTTTCGCTAGCCTGAAAGTGCTACAATTCTCAAGATTGAGTTACAGAAAGAAAATATGTGTAACTAAATGTGTATTTTTGGGAACTTTGTGAACCATCTCAAATTTCGGAACCTCTTGGCGAATTAAGCATCAGTTTGTTTCCTATATATATGAATTCCTTATGTTTAATTTGGATAAAGGCAATTCCTATAAACGGATGTTAAACGACTCGTTTTTTCTTATGACCAGAAAAAGACTTCTGGATGGCTGAAAAATCGGTTGAAATTTGTGCTAATACTTCACGATGTAATAATCGCAATAAGACTGAGGTTTATTTTTTGTGGCTGGATATTTCGCGGAAACAAAACGTAACAGGTAGTGGTTGTGACGGGGTGATGGTTTAAAAAGGCTGACTTTACGCTGACAAAAACTGACAGGACAGAATAAAATAATGGCCAGCAAATGCTGGCCATTGTCTGTTTCGTAGCTTAGAAGCTGGCGTTGCGCGGAGTACGCGGGAACGGGATCACGTCACGCACGTTCTGAACACCGGTAACGTAGGCGATCAGACGTTCGAAGCCCAGACCAAAACCAGCGTGCGGAACGGTGCCATAACGTCGCAGGTCGCGATACCAGCTGTAGTCCGCAGGGTTGAGACCCATCTCTTCCATGCGCGCATCGAGCACGTCCAGACGTTCTTCACGCTGAGAACCACCGATGATTTCACCGATGCCCGGCGCCAGTACGTCCATCGCTGCCACGGTTTTACCGTCTTCATTAAGGCGCATATAGAAGGCTTTAATGTCTTTCGGGTAGTTTTTAACGACAACCGGCGCTTTGAAGTGTTTCTCGGCGAGATAGCGTTCGTGCTCAGACGCCAGATCGACGCCCCAGTAAACCGGGTTCTCAAACTTCTCACCGCATTTTTCGAGGATCGCTACCGCGTCGGTATAGTCCACCTGCGCAAAGTCGGCGGAGACGAAACGCTCCAGACGCGCCACAGCATCGCTGTCAACGCGCTCTGCGAAGAATTTCATGTCGTCAGGACGCTCTTCCAGCACCGCTTTGAAGACGTACTTCAGCATCGCTTCTGCGAGACCTGCAACGTCATTCAGATCGGCAAACGCCACTTCCGGCTCCAGCATCCAGAACTCCGCCAGGTGGCGGCTGGTGTTGGAGTTTTCGGCGCGGAAGGTTGGGCCGAAGGTATAGATTTTAGACAGCGCACAGGCGTAAGTTTCGCCGTTGAGCTGACCGGATACCGTCAGGAAGGCTTCTTTACCAAAGAAGTCTTTGTCATAGTCCACTTTACCTTCCGGCGTGCGCGGCAGGTTTTCCATGTCCAGCGTCGAGACGCGGAACATTTCGCCTGCGCCTTCCGTATCGGACGCGGTGATCAGCGGGGTAGACACCCAGAAATAACCCTGTTCATCGAAGAAGCGATGCAGCGCCTGGGCCAGCGTATGGCGCACGCGAGCCACCGCACCAATCAGGTTGGTACGCGGACGCAGGTGTGCGACTTCACGCAGGTATTCGATGCTGTGACGTTTTGCCGCCATCGGGTAGGTGTCCGGATCTTCAACCCAGCCGGTGACTTCAATGGCAGAGGCCTGGATCTCGAAACTCTGACCCTGGCCAGGTGATGCGACAACCACACCGGTAACGATAACGGAACAGCCCGTCGTCAGGCGCAGAACGTCATCATTGTAATTGGGCAGAGAATTATTAATGACGGCCTGTACAGGATCAAAGCAGGAACCGTCATAGACGGCAAGGAAGGAGATGCCAGCTTTAGAATCTCGGCGAGTACGCACCCATCCGCGCACGGTGACCTCCTGGTCAACGGCGACACGGCCCTGGAGTACGTCGGCTACAGGCACAACGCTCATAATATTCTCTCTGTTAATAGTCGGAAAAAATAAACACTTGTCCACCCCAAGACGGGGGGATATCTATGTTACCTGCCAACCGCTATCAGACAAGTAAATTTCGCAGTCAAAAGAGAAGAATTGAGAAATAAATAGGGGAAGGGAGCCCTGAAGGCTCCCGTAAGCGCTTAACTGGCTTTTTTGATCTGGGGGAGATCGAACGCTTTGCGCAATGCGCGAACAAAGGCTTTGTCATGGCAGATGGTTTTACCCGGGCTGTCGGAGAGCTTTGCCACCGGCTTGCCGTTACATTCCACCAGCTTTATCACGATATTCAGAGGTTTTACCTGAGGAATGTCGCAGGTCAACCGGGTACCGATCCCGAAGCCCAGATTAATTCTGGCATTAAAATGACGATACAGTTCGACGGCTTTCGCCAGGTCGAGATTATCGGAGAAGACCAGTACCTTGCTCATCGGGTCAATGCCGAGTTTTTGATAATGGGCAATCGCCTTTTCGCCCCATTCAACCGGATCCCCGGAGTCGTGGCGTAACCCCTGGTAACGCTCTGCGAACTCGGGACCAAAGTCGCGCAGGAAGGCATCCATCGTAATGCAGTCGGTCAGGGCGATCCCGAGTTGATTCGGGTACTCTTCAAGCCAGGCGGCCAGCGCCGCACGCTGGCTGTTAGCCAGGTCAGGGCTAATTTGCTGATGCGCCTGGAACCACTCGTGCGCCTGAGTGCCCATTGGCGTCAGGTTGAGGCGACGCGCAAGATCGTAGTTGCTGGTGCCCACGAACCACGGCTCCTGCTGCAAACGTTCAACGATAGCCTGCTGAACTTCGCGAGAGAAGCGGCGACGGGTGCCGAAATCCATCAGGCGGAAGCGGGACATATCCAGCCCTTCGGTCAGCGTTGAGAATGCCTCAAGTTTGTTTTCCAGCGAGGCGACCGCTTGTTCAACGCCCGTTTCAGGCGAACGGTAGCGGTGAGCCAGCTCGCTGATGACGGCCAGAAGCGGCACTTCCCACATAATCACTTCCCGCCACGGACCTTCAAGACGAATATCCAGCTTGCCGTTCTCGTTGGTCACGGTGACCTGTTCAGGCTTATAGCGGAAGTCGCGCAGCCAGTTCAGATAGTCCGCTTTGAAGAAAGGCAGGCCAGAAAGCCACTGGTATTCGTCGTCCTGCAGCGTCAGATGCTGCATCGCATCGACCTGTTCACGGATGCAGTCTGCGTAAATACCGAGCAAGTCGTCACCACGGCAGCGGAATTCCGCCGCGACGTGAACGTCATAGTAATGGTGGAAAACGGCTTGCTGCATATGCAGTTTATACGCGTCGGTATCCAGCAACGTATGCAGAACCGGAGAAGCGAATTGAGTCATAGGTGCGCTGTAGCATCCTCTCACGGGAGCGTTTAGTACAATAAACAACTCCGGAGTATACCTTGTTTAGTGATTTATTGAACCCCGATCACAACATAAGCACACTTTATGGTCGAGAGCATTTCGTGCCCCGTGTTATACAAATGTAGCAACATGGCTGCTAACCACTTGAATTTAAGGTTTTCTACTGCACTACTACCATGCTTTGGGGCAGTGATGGGGCAATGTGTGAAAGCGCCTTGTTAAGCAGAGTAACCTGTTCGCCGCTCTTCTCTGACATCCACTTTCCATACACCTTGTAAACCATCTGTGCATCTGTATGCCCCATCTGAGTTGCTATAAAGTTTGGGTTCGCACCAGCTGATAATGACCAGCACGCATAGGTATGCCGTGACTGGTAAGCGTTGCGGTAACGAATGCCGGCGCGCTTGATTATCGGGGCCCAAATTTTATTAATCGAATTAACCGCGTAATGATATCCTCTTCGGGACCCACGCTTGACGCATTGAGGGCTGAAAACGAAAGTGCATGGATGTATGACTGACTGGCCATATTCACGCAAATTCACTTCAACCTCATGCTGCCGGCCAAGGCGCGTCAGTTGGGCCTGATTCCTGAGGGCATCAATAGCTGGTTGTATGAGATAAATCACCCTGTCAGTGCCTGCCTCGGTTTTTGGCAGGGTGAACTCATACGTTTGGGTAAGGTTGCGCTTAACCGTAATGGTTCCCGCGGTGAGATCGATGTCTTCCCATGCAAGACCACATAATTCCCCATGCCTCATTCCGGTATAAACGGCGACGGTCCAGAGGTTTCGCATCTGCTGGTGGCCGCATGCCTGAATGAACCTGATGAACTCGTCTGTCGTGAGTGGATCTGGTTCGTCTTTTGCCTTCCTGAGACGGTTAATTCCGCTAAACGGGTTTTCCTTTGCGTAGCCGTTATCAGCTCCAAACTGGAAGATCTCGGCCATCAGCATCATGTAATTATTCACCGTGGAAGACTTCCGGCCTTTTACCTGTGTCCGGTGATCCTTCTTCATTACATGGAAGCCCGTCAGCAACTCCTTCCTGACATACAGCAAATCTTCAGTGGTAACCGCAGAAACCATTTTATTTTCGCCGATGCGCGGAAGCATGTTTTTTATGATGGATTCGTACCTACTCATGGTATTAGAGCTGATCTCCATTCTCTTCAGCTCTGACCATCTTTCGGTAAGCTCCAGCACAGTAATTTCCTTTCTATCCTGACCGAACCGGGCAAGGTTCGGTGAGTTTGGGAATTTTTCTGCATAGTTAAAATTCCCCATCCTTATCGCAAAACAAACCGAAGAACGCAGCTCACCAGCTATCTTGCGATTTTTTGCAGTGTCAGGGACACCGAGGTTTTCCCTGACACGTTTACCTTTATACAGAAACCAGATGCGGAGCGAACCGCCGTGGTTTTCGACGCCTGTCGGGTATGATGCATTAGCCATTGATCCCTCCTGACGTCCAGGAGCGTGGACGAGTGTACTGCGTTTCATGCTGTCTTCGCACCTGGTTGATTTTTTTTCTGCGCCTCGATCCACTGATCAACGGCTTTCCTGTTGTACATGCATTCGCTCGAAGGCTTGGGATTACCATCTGGTGAAATGTGCAGGTACTCGCGGCCCAGCATCCAGGATTCTTTTCTGGCGCGGGTGATGGTTCCGGGCTTGAGCCCGGTAACCGCAATCAGAACCTTTTCGCTAACCCAGTCATTCGGCACCAGAAGAACGATTTCAGCACTGGTTTGCATGGATCTCCTCCATTTTCTCTTTAGCCAGACGCACGCAACGCGCAAAAGAGGAGGGCGTTACAATTTCGCGCAGAGCCTGAACCAGGAAGTCGTTGTGCTGCTGGTGCAGATCTATGTTGCGTTCTTTTTCCTCATGACGCAGGACTGCCAGACGGGCTGTGATGATGCGACGCTTCCCTTTGATCAGCCGCAGAGCGTTCTCTGCCTTTTTGCGCCATGTGCTCAAGTCACTACTGCTGTTCGATCTCGCCAGTTGCTCTTCAATACTGAGCTGCGCTTCTTCTGCGTTAACAAGCTGCTGCAGGCAATCGCTGATTGTGTTCAGGTTGTCAGTCTCGACGAAAAATTTGTGCATTGTTAACCCCTCCCTCAGTGCATTACCGGCATGTCTGGCATACCTTCTTTCTGAATCTGTTCAATGAAGCTGTCATGAAGGAGATTAAAACCTTCCCGCCCCATTTTTGAGAGTTGAAGCCCGTTCTCAGCGTCCGTATCTAACATGTCCCGGTACATGCGCAGCGCCATCTGCTGGCCGAGTTCCTGACCGTATTTCTCAATTGCTAACCCTTCCACATGGCTTGCGAGTGCGAACCGCTCTGGCGCAGGATAAACACTGATTGAACCGTGCTGTCCGGAGTAGATAACTGCGGTGTCAAACCCTCCAGAATCGTTGGCAACCTCAACTGTGCCGTTCTTTGCCTGTTCCTCGGTAATGAAGACCGCAACAAGCATCCAACGCCAAATGATGATTTCTTTCTCGATGCCCGGGGTAAACCAGCCGCTTTCAATCGCTTCCATCACACAAGCCAACAGATCTAATCCATCCGGAATTCGTTTGTCATAGATGCCATTGTCGAGCTGGCGAACCGCGACGGAATAACTTATGACTCGGTTACCAAAGCGGATGCCTGTTGATGTAGGCTCCGGAGTAAAGGCTGAGGCAATCATCAATACACTCCTTTAGGCTTGATGGCTTGAAGTGCATCAACCTCTTTAACGAATCGGTCATGCATCGCGTCCCACTTCCCGAGCCACTTAAGTGCTTCGCGCTTGCGTTCCAGAATTCGGCGAATGCGCCGCATGCATCGGTTATGTGCAAAGAGATATTGCTGTGTGTGCTGGCCCATGCGATTGACGAGCACACCATTGCTGAAAAAAGGCTCGTCTGGTTCGTTGGTGTTCAAACCGGCACGGTGAAAAGTTTTGGTTACCATGTAGTGAGCAAGGTTGCTGATCGCCGCGCTCCTGCTGAGGAAACGGCGCGAGTAGCCGTGCCTTGATACGACGTAAACAGGCTGTAGCTCTTTGGAAAAGGCGCTGTCAATTGAGGTGGTGCTGATGCGTTTATCGTTCATTTCCGGTCCTTAACTTTGCTGTATCGTTCGTGACTCATTACTTCCCAGTTCTTGCCGCCATCTCGTGATAGCAGCCGCCAGCGGTGATTAACCTTGAGGCTCAAATTACCGGAGCCGTGCATACGGCAGGGGTAAATGCGCCTTGCCCTGAACTGGCTTAAAACGTGTGCTGCTTTGAGGTGAACCCACTCAGGAATTCGTATCGCTGTAAGTGCCATCAGATCCCCCCATTTCATGAACCTCTGTTTTCGGAGTCTCAACTTTTTGTTTTTTGACGAACTCAACCAGCTCAGAAATGAGCTCGTCGATTAACTCCTTCCCGCTATCCGTAAGGAATTCACCGCTGCCATTTACATCAACAGCGCCGCTGTAAATTCCCCTGATGGCTTTTACACCATCGACATTTCCGTACTCACTGAACGCAATCCTTTCGAATTTTCGTAATAATCCATCAAGTAAAATCTCTGTTAATTCGACCGTGTTAATGCCGCCTTTATTGAGCTTAATAACAAGGCAGTTACTGCCCGTTTTTCGCTGGTGGCGTAATAACGCTGCCTTTAAAATTCGGCGTCGATATGTCTCGATTAATTTATCCATTGCGCTTTTCCTCCTCCAAACCCATAACTATTTCCTCTTCTTTTTCGGTCCATCCATGAATCTCAGCGGCGAGGTCATAAACCAGAGCGCATATTGTTTTAAGTTGAAATCTGTCTAACTTGTCGTGATATTCAAATAATGTTTGCGACAAGCCAGACAACTTCTCCGCTTTGATATTCACTTCCTGAATATCCTGTCTTTTTAAAACACCCATAATTAACGACCATATGCTTTTTTAAGATAAAGACGAGCGATTACCTCGTAACCGCACGCCGCATAAAGGCATGCTGTTCTATATGCCGATTTATCAGTGATGAAAGTCATACGAAGCGCCTCACAGCCAAAGAAGCGACTACCCGACCGTGAATTTTGATTTCTTTCTGTTCATCGGTGTTAAGGGTGAAAGTTTCGTAATGATGGTTATCAGAGATGATTTTTAATGAGCCATCAGCTAATGGCTCGATTCTCTTAATGAAAAGGCATGGGCGACCAAAAGCATCCATTGTGTAAACATAAATGCCAGAGGTAAGCGCACGTCCACCGCAATCAACGAAAGCCACAACCTCACATGGTTCGATGGTCGGCTGCATTGAATCACCTTCCATCCGGCAGCTTTGAACGCGGTTGCCAAAGTCATTAATGTTGTCAGATCCGAACAGCATTTGAGGCGTTTTTATTGGCTGATTAATTGCGACGGAATTTTGCATTTTCATTTCCTAAGGGTGAGTTTGTCCCCACCAAGAAAGGTGTTAATTAAATAATGTTAATTAATTTTAAATTTTGTCGGCTTGCTTGCTGATGGTTTCTTGCAAGTCGTCTAATTTTTCATAAACGATAGTTAGTGTACCGATAGCCGACAATTCCGGAGGCATGCAATCCATAGCGTTAGATAAAGCCATTCTACAATTGCCAATATCCGCAGCCCATGAGTTAAGTTGATTGGACGTTAAAATACTTGTTGGCTCTGTAAATTCACCGCACTGCTCGTTTCCTGAGATGAGCCACAGAACATCAGAATGAAGAATGTTAGCCAATTGGATTAACTGGTCAGCAAAGGGAACAGTTTTTTCCGTTTCCCAGTTGTTAATGGTTTCGGTTGTTAAACCAAGATGATCAGCCAAAAAATCCGGAGAGAGTCGAAGCGAAGATCTTTGATTTAATATTCTTTTGCCGATGGTTTTGGCTACGGTGATTTGAGTATTCATTTCATTGGCTCCGTTGTTTGCCGATGAATGAACTTTAAGTCATGCAATAACTTATTGCAATAACAAAACTTATTTTTATTTTGCAATTTGGTTTAATGCATTGATTTTTTTGATTAAATTTTATTGTTTTACTGCATGTATACAGCTATTGATAAAGAAAAAGCCGCTTTTCAGCGGCTTCAAAATGTGTGGTGTTGAAGGTTAGAGCCTATTGTAATTGATTGATTCGTGCATTATGGCTTTGCCCATCACGTAAAGGTCATCTTGGTTTTCTTCCGTGATATACCATTTCTCATATGCTGGGTTATCCGATAAGACTGCTAGCCTGTTTCCCTGCATCTGGAGTCGTTTTAGGTGAAATGTTTTACCAAAAACAAAGACATACACACCATCCGTTAGAAAGTGTCGGACGGAAATGTCAACGAAGACACGATCACCGGAATTGAATGTGCTGGCCATGCTGTCGCCATTGACGGTCATTACTTTTACGACATCTTCACTACGATTTCCAAAGAGGGATTTTGCGTGTTCAGTAGTGAACTCAATAGCATGTAAAACCTCAACATATTCTGAAAGCATAAACGTGCCAGGCCCGGCACTCACAGAAAGGTCAAGAACTTCGACCCTGAATATGCCAGCGTTATCCTTTACTTCCCTGTCGGGCATAGTCTCTATCACATACGCCTGCCTGTGGGGTACATGATTTTTCCCGGTAGAAAGCCATTCAGGGCTTACACCCAGCGCATTCGCA
Organism: Enterobacter sp. 168J2; assembly: GCF_034107265.1. Taxonomy (NCBI): domain Bacteria; kingdom Pseudomonadati; phylum Pseudomonadota; class Gammaproteobacteria; order Enterobacterales; family Enterobacteriaceae; genus Enterobacter; species Enterobacter sp. 168J2. The sequence goes on from NZ_JAWNEB010000001.1 coordinate 417,346, forward strand.
ATCTCAACCAACTTACGTGTTGTGTTGGTTTTGCCTGCAACAAGGCGCCAGATAGCTGGTTGCGAAACCCCAACTTTCATCGCTAATTCTGCCTGTGTAAGGCCAGCGTCAACCATCGCTTTTTGAAGACGATCTGAGAATGTGTTCATACCAATAAGCCTATACAAAAAGTTATTAAGTGGCAAATACGATAAGTTATTGCATAAAGTTATTCAAGGTTATACTCTTTCCTTGTGTTCAATAACTTTTGGTATTTTTATGATCAATCAACATGTCAAGAGAGCTATCGATATTCTCGGCGGACAAGCTGCATTAGCAAGGGCTTGCGGGGTTACTCAACCAGCTGTTTTTCGCTGGCTTAATGGTAGCCGGGTTAAGGCTGATCATGTCATGTCCATTGTTAAAGCTACTGGGGGCGAAGTTAAAGCCTACCAGATCCGCCCAGACCTTCCAGACACATTCCCTCATCCGGGCAATGAGGTGTGATATGTCGCACTCAATCACTACCGAAAACCAAATTAAGCAATTGGATATCGATTATCGCGATCCGCGCGGTGTGATTGTGCATGTCACCGGTTGGAATCGGGATAAGCAGCAGGTTTATTTCACCAGGCAGAATTATCCGCATGAATGTATGCAGCCTGTCTGGAAGTTCCAGCAATATTTTACGAAGGTCTCGGAGGCGCAAAATGCGTGATTACGGAAAGGTGCCGTCTGAGTTTTGGTTAGACCAGAACGGCGACAAATGGAAAGTGCCCACGATCAAAGGTCGCCTGAAAATGCGCGTACCTTGCCATCGCGCACTACGCGAATTTGTTCTTTGGCGCGACGGATTCAAATGCCGTCATTGTGGCAGTCAAGACCGCATTAAATTGGTCGCAGATCACATTGTATCTCGACGTAACGGAGGGGCTCATCACCCAGACAACATGCAATGTTTGTGTGATTCCTGTAATGCGCGCAAGGCCTCCCTGGTTGATGCAAAATTCCAGTCAATGCCTGATGTAATTGAAGTTATTTGTGCTGATGGAGGGCTAATTGATGGCACGCATTAGAACAATTAAACCTGAGTTCTGGACTGATGAGAAGATTGTCGAGTGCTCATTTGAGGCGCGCCTGATGTTTATCGGAATGTTCAATTTTGCTGACGACAAAGGCAATCTGGTGCGCTCCCCGAAGCGTATCAAGATGCAGATTTTCCCTGCGGACATGATCGACTGCGAGCCGTTAATTAAAGAACTTAGCCAGGCTGGGTTAATCAGTGAGTATTCAGTGAGTGGTGTTGAATATATTCACATTGATGGTTTTTCTAAACACCAGAAAATTAACCGACCATCCGCAACAACAATACCTACTCCTGAAGACGTTACTGATAACTCACGGAAACCAGCACCGAATCACATGGATGGCTCAGTGAGTGATGATGAAAAACAAAAGCATGATTCACATACAAGTAATGGAGATAACACTGAGGACTCACTGAGTGCTCACGACGAACTCACTGACGGAAGGGAAAGGAAAGGAAGGGAAGAGGAAAGGAATAAAACTAATTTGTCCGATTCGAATCGGACTGATGGCGATAAACCTGACGAGTCGAAAGGGAAACCTTCACAGGAAAAACCTGATTCAGAATCTGATGATGCTGAGGGCCCAGATCCAGTCGATGCCGCTTTCGAAAATATTTTTTGGGGGGCAGGCCTGAGGAAGGATGCCAAGGTCAAGGCTAAGTCAGCGTTCAGGACCAAATATCGCGACTGGAAAAAAGCGAACCGAGGTACACCTGATAGCTTCGCCGTAATGCTGGCAGAAGATATTCGCGTCAGGGCAAAGGCGCAGCAAATGGGCTTCGACAAACTCCTTCCAGCCTCATACCTGAACGGTGAGCGCTGGAACGACGAAAAGCCTCAGGGAGCCCCTCAGATATCTGCAGGCACAAACGCCGTTGGTGGGGCAGGAGCGTCCTGGTACGCCAAACCCAATGACGGTTCGGCTGAGGTGTTTATCAGTCAGGCCGCAATTGACCGCATGAAACGTGGAGTTAACCGCCCATGAAAACAACCCTCAAGCGTGTATTGGTTGCTGGTTATAACTGTGGCGTTCTGCGCGAGGGATTCGTGACGTGGTGCTTTATCAAATTTGATTTACGGAGTGTCTGATGACCCCTGCTGAACTTTCAGAAAAACTATGGGATAACGCCGAGCGCGTCGCTAAATTTCTCCTTCCGAAAGGACATCTGGAGGGGAAAGAGTGGTGCGCTGGCAATACGAACGGTGACTCAGGTAAAAGCCTCAAGGTCAATATCGGCGGTAAAAAGTCATGGGCTGACTTTGCCAGCGGTGACAGCGGTGACCTGCTGGATCTCTGGGTTCTGGTGCGTAACTGTCAGTTGCATGACGCCATGCGAGAAGCGAAAGAGTTTCTTGGCCTGAAAGACGACGACCTCCACTTCGAAGCGAAGAAAAAAACGTTCTCTCGTCCGACGAAGAAGGGCGTTAAAAAGGCGAGTCATTGCTACGACTACTTGGCTTCCCGCGGCATCAACCGGGAGACAGCTGATCAATTCCGTGTTTCGGATGCAGTCGTCTGGTACCACGATGAAAACCGGGAAGTGCCAGCAGTGGCGTTTCCGTATCTTCGTAACGGTGAGCTGTTGCAGGTAAAGCGAATCGGCACTGAACGACCAAATGGCAAAAAGTTGATCATGGCTGAGGCTGATTGCGAGCCATGTCTGTTTGGCTGGCAGGCTATGGACGCGAAAGCTCGCGCTGTTGTGCTTTGCGAAGGAGAGATTGACTGTATGACCTACTCGCAATTCGGTATCAGTGCTCTATCGGTACCGTTCGGTGGTGGAAAAGGGGCCAAACAGCAATGGATCGAATACGAGTATCACAACCTCGACCGATTCGAAGAAATTTGGTTAAGCCTCGATAACGATGATGTTGGGCGCGAAGCCGCAAAAGAAATTGCTCGCCGTCTGGGGGAGCATCGGTGCCGCCTGGTAGAGCTGCCGCACAAAGATATCAACGAATGCCTGACCGCGGGGATGAGCGAGGATGAAATATGGCAATACTTGGGAACCGCTAAATTCTTCGACCCTGATGAACTCTGCTCTGCGGGTGATCTCCTTCAGGAAACACTGGATGCATTCGAGCATCGAGATGTTGGGTTATTTTCCAGCCCGTGGGATTCGCTGAACAGTAATTTTAAATTCCGCGCCGGCGAGCTGACGCTTGTTAACGGAGTGAACGGCCACGGTAAAACCGAGCTGGTGGGACATATCGCTGTTGCTGCCATGAATCAGAATGTTCGGACATGTATTGCGTCTCTGGAATTGAAACCGGGGAAAATGCTGGCCCGCCTGACACGGCAAACCATTTGTACCGCGTCGCCAAAGCGAGAAGAAATAATCATGACGAATGAGTGGTTTTCCGATCGTCTGTGGGTGTTCAAGCTTACTGGTACGGCTAAGGCCGGGCGTTTGCTGGAGATTTTCGCCTATGCGCGCCGCCGCTATGGAATTGATCTCTTTGTCATCGACAACCTGGCGAAATGCGGCCTCGATGAAGAGGATTACGGCGGGCAGAAAGAATTTATCGACACACTGTGCGATTTCAAAAATGAACACAATTGTCACGTTTTGCTGGTTACACATGCCCGTAAAACAAACGAATCCGCACCGACAGGGAAAATGGACGTCAAAGGTACCGGCGCATTAACCGATATGCCTGATAACGTTATGGCTGTTTGGCGTAACATCCCTCGGGAGTTGGCACAGCGTAAGGCTGAAAGGATGGGCTATGAGAGCCTCGATAAGGATGAGCAAAATGCTATCCAGATGCCAGCATCAATGATTCGGCTGCTCAAGCAGCGCGAAGGGGAAGGGTGGATCGGTGATATCGGGGCGACATTTGATGCCCGTTCGCACCAGTTCCTGGAAGGCGATAAGAAACCATTTAACTACTTGGTCGGCAAACCACAGAGTGAGCTGGATCTTGAGTGGGAAGCAAACAACGTCACGAGGTATTGAAAATGGACCGTCTCATTCACGAAATGTCGTACCTGTTCACCAAGCAACGCTTTATGGAACTTCAGGAGGCAGCGAGCCAGACCGCTATAAGTAACAGCGATCTGCCAGAGTGCTTTGGTAGCATCGCTGAGGGCATTGAAGAGTTTTTAGAAGAAAACCCCGATGACGAGTGGCGTGAGCATGAAAAAATCCTGATGCACTATGTGGCGATGCGAGCGTTAACGCTATGGGGAAATGGCGAGAAAGTTACCAGCGTCCCGTGGACACATCCTGGATGGTTCGGAACTGCGGAAAAGGGGGATACAATCCAATGAAACTGGAAGCATCGCTCAAACATTTCAGCCCTCAGGGTATGCACATCAGCGACGACGTGAAGGGAACTTCTCCGGACCGCCTTACAGGAACAGACGTAATGGCGGCGATTGGCACCACCAGCAGCCGTGCGCGCTTCGGCCTGGCGGCGTTCTTCGGTAAAGCGGGAATCAGCAAAACGGATGAACAACTCGCAGTTCAGGCGCTGGCGCGATATGCGATGGATGTCGCCCCGAAGAATGTTCGCAAAGCAGCTGGTGGGCAGTTCGGATGGTGCATGCAGATGTTGGCACAATTTGCCTTTGCTGATTACTCCCGTTCGGCGGCTACCAGCGTGACATGTCACAGTTGCAGCGGTACCGGGTTTATCTCCGGGAATGAGGATGTGGTTAAACATCCTGGTATTTTCGACGCCGACGGTGCCGAAGTGGTGGCCCCGAAGATCAAAAATGAGCTGGTGAATAGGGTTTGCGGAACATGCGGAGGAAAGAAAGTGATCCTTGCCCGGTGCAGGTGTGGCGGTAAAGGCGAAGTGTTGGACCGCAAAGCGACCAAAGACCGCGGCGCACCGGTTTTCAAAACGTGTGAACGTTGCTCTGGTAATGGCTTCTCTGCTATCTCCTCGGCTACGGTACACCGCGCCATTCTGAAGCGTCTCCCTGACCTCCATCAGTCCTCGTGGTCACGCAACTGGAAACCCTTCTATGAAATGCTGGTGGACACTCTGCGCCAGGGGGAGCGTCACGCAGCAGTGGAATTTGAGAAGGCGACAACTTATTAATATGATCGGAGCAAATAGCGACACTTTTTTGCACTTTAGTGTTGACTTTGCATAAAACTGTCCTGTATGCTTTCCATCGTGGGATATTACGCCTACACGACATCAAACCCGCCTCAGCGCGGGTTTTTTTATGCCTGCAATTCTTCGCGCCACGCTCGGCGCAATCCAACCACAGAGCCTTTCAGGGGTGAGCCATAGGGAACGGTCGGTGTGACTTTCTCTGTGGGCTGATCATTCCTGAGCGCTGGCTCACCCGCTAAAAGGAAAGTCACTATGTTCGGTATCTTCAAAAAGAAAGCACGTAAAGCCGTTACTGAAGTTAAGAAAATGGAAAACCGCGATGCGGTTGAGGCGACAGTATGGGGCGCTTACTCCATTGCGTATGCCGATGGTACCTGCGATGCGAAAGAAATCGCCACGCTGGAAAAAACCATTTCGGCACTGCCTGCCTTCGCACCGTTCGCCGGAGAAATTGCGCAGATGAGCAGCAATATTCGCGCGCGCTACGAAGCCTCGCCGCGCTCCGCTAATGCTCAGGCGCTGCGCGAGCTGGCTGACGTTGCCGGTACAACTGATGCTGTTGACGTTCTGTGTCTGTGTCTCGATGTTGCTGACAACGACGGGATCGGTGAAGAAGAAGAGAAACAGCTGAAGAAAATCGCTCAGGCGCTGCAGCTTCCACTGGATCAGTACCTGTGATCGGAAAACTGCGTTGGGCGGCCGCCGGGGTTTTGTTGTTCCTGGTGGTTGCCATCGACTTCACCAGCAAAATGATGTCCATCCTTGCTGATGGTGTGCTGGTGGCCGGAGTGATTGCGCTGCTCTGGCCCCTGATTAAATCCAGTAAATAACACTGTGCAAAAGGTCATTACGATGGCCTTTGACAGAGTGACAATAACGCCGCCTAGCGGCCTTCTTTCCCCTCATATTGAGAGGATTCACAGCATTGAGGGGGACCGATGTCCGATCCTATTTCCGGCACTGGCTTAGCCGGTGGCGCTCTGACGGGTGCCAGTATCTATGGCCTGCTTACAGGCACCGATTATGGTGTGGTATTTGGCGCATTTGCAGGTGCCGTATTCTACATCGCCACAGCAGCTGATCTGAGTGCAACCCGCCGACTGGCATATTTCATAGTGTCGTATATCGCCGGGATCTTATGCTCCGGGCTGGTAGGCTCAAAGTTATCTGCCTGGACTGGATATAGTGATAAACCTCTGGACGCCATCGGTGCCGTAATCATTTCTGCATTAGCCGTCAAAATCCTGACGTTCCTGAACAACCAGGATGTCGGCTCGCTGGTGGCGCTGATAACGCGCCGGGGAGGTTCAGGTGGTACTAAATGACCCAACTGCAACATTAAACGCTCTGCTCTGCGCCGGGGTGGTGATTACCCTGATGTTTTATCGTCGTGGCGATTCCCGGCACCGTCCGTGGGTTTCCCGTTTAGCCTGGCTGATTACTGTCACGTACAGCGCTGTGCCGTTGGCCTACCTGTGCGGGATTTATCCTCATTCGTCATGGGCCACTATTGGGGCCAACATCATTTTCCTTTCCGTGCTGGTAGCCGTCAGAGGCAACGTTGCGCGCCTGGTTGATCATCTGAGGCACTAATGACCAAAGACGAAATATTTAATGCCATCCTCGGCAAAGAGGGCGGGTACGTTAATCACCCCGACGACAAAGGCGGCCCAACAAACTGGGGGATCACGCAAGCGGTAGCTCGCGCACACGGTTATAACGGTGATATGCGCAACCTTACCCGCCAGCAGGCGCTGGATATCCTGACTGCTGACTACTGGACAGGGCCACGCTTCGACCTTGTTTCTGAGGTATCACCAGCCATCGCCGCCGAACTCTGCGACACAGGCGTAAACATGGGCCCATCGGTTCAGACCAAATGGTTCCAGCGCTGGCTGAACGTGTTCAACATTCAGGGGACGCTCTATCCCGATCTGATTGCTGATGGTTTTATCGGTCCGCGAACTATCAGCGCGTTAAAAAGCTATCTTTCCCGGCGCGGAAAAGAGGGTGAGCTGGTTATGCTTCGGGCCCTGAATTGTAGCCAGGGTCAGCGTTATCTTGAGCTGGCAGAACAGCGCAGCGCGAACGAAACGTTTGTTTATGGCTGGGTGAAGGAGCGGGTGGTTATATGACGCTTGAGATGATTACCGGACTCGTTGTCGCGGTGTTTGCTGCTATTGCCGCCGCGTTTGGCCTTGGTCATTCACGCGGAACCAGCAAAGCGGAAGCGAAAGCCGACCAGCAGAGAACCGAAGATAACGCAGCGGCAACGGTCGCAGCAGCAGATCGCCGGGTAGAGACAACGAAAGAGGCCAGCAATGTACAGCAGACCGTTAACCATATGCCTGGCGATGATGTTGATCGTGAGCTGCGCACAAACTGGACCCGTAAGGGTTGAGGTAGTGGACACTGCCTGCGATTGGGTTAGACCCATTTACGGCACCGCTCATGACTGGGATGTTCTTGACCGCCAAACGAAGAAAGACATCCTGGCGCATAACAAAGCGTGGCAGGCGAATTGCCAGAAGTAGGAGTGACGCATGCTGCTGTGTTCACATTTAATCGCGGGTAAGTTTCCATACCCGCCAAAAAGAGAGAAACCGATGAGCGAAGCTAAACCGCAGGATGGCACCACCGTTAAAGGCTATCGAACCCTAACGCCTGGTGATATTGAGCGCATGAATCGCCTGAAGGGTGTCAGCCGACACTTCTGTAATTTACTTGATACAGAACGTGAGCATATTAACGATGAGTTATCTGCTACCGGCAACCACTCAGCTGAAGCACACGAAGCTGCCCGCTGTCTCGCCATTGCGCGCACCAAAATGCAGGAAGCCTGCATGTGGGCCTGTCGTGCTGTAGCGCGTCCAGATGCCGACTGCTAGCCCACAAAAAATACACATTGAGCCTCGCAATAGCGGGGCTTTTTAATGCGCATCGCACGCGCACATCAAAGAAAGTCTTTCAGCTGTGAGCCTGGGTAAACCGTTAACTTTCGGCGGCTTTGCCGTGCGACAGGCTCACGTCTAAAAGGAAAATCAAATGCAGGTCACTATTGATGGTGTCCCGTATGTACCTGCCATCGCAATTTCATCTCGGATCGGGATTGCAATAACGACACATCAGCGCGCCGATGTTTTGAAACGAGCGCTCGAACAGCACATGAAGCACCTGCCAGCTGGAGCGCTGGTGGTTGTCATAGACGATGGCTCAAAACCTGCTGCAGTTGTACCCGATAACGTGAAGCTTATACGCCATGAGCAATCATGCGGTATTGTCGCTTCGAAGAACGCCAGCTTAACCGCGCTGGTGGACGCCGGGTGTGAGCATCTCTTCCTGTGGGACGATGATGCATGGCCAATCGCAGATAACTGGCATCTTCCCTACATCGAATCACCAGAGCCGCACCTGGCTTATCAGTTTCTCGATCTGGCTGGCCGCAATAAGCTTAATGACCTTTCGGTGCTTTACCGTGACGATCAGCATGTGGCGTATACCGGGCAGCGCGGCGTAATGCTTTATTACCACCGCAGCGCCATCGAGAAGGTGGGCGGATTCGATCCGGTATACGGTCGCGGCATGTACGAGCACAGCGACCTCGCCTTGCGCATCCATAACGCAGGACTTACTACGTGGGCTTATGCTGATGTCCTCGGTTCAGACAAGCTCATTCATTCCCTCGATGAGCATGAAGCTGTGGAGCGTTCGGTACCGAGGCCCGACCGCCAAGCGCTGGTGGAACGTAATGTGAAGATCCACAACGAACGACGTGATACCGGCTTTACCGGTTACGTTGAATATCGGCGTCAGCGCGACGTCGTTATCACTACGTTACTGACCAGCCAGCCTGACCCTCAGCGCGGTACGAAAATGACGGCCTCGCCTGACATGCTGACCAGGTGGGCGGGGTCGCTTCGGAATTGTGGCCGTATTGCGCTGGTGGATGAATTACAGACGGCACCGGCAGACGTTGAGCTTTACCGCGTTCCTGACGTGAAGATGAACGTCTACTTCCGACGCTGGCTGCATATCTGGCAGCACCTGCGCGATCACCCTGAATACCGGTTCGTCTGGTGTACTGATGGTACCGATGTCGAAATGCTTCACGCGCCGTGGGAAGAAATGGAAGCCGGGAAGGTGTATGTCGGTTCTGAACCGAAGACCTACGCCGACTCCTGGGCGAAGCAGAATCATCCTGAGCGTATCTATCAGGAATTCATTGAAGCGCACCGCGGCGATGTGATGCTTAACGCTGGTCTGCTGGGTGGCACCCGCGCTGATGTAATGGCTTTAGCTCACGGCATCATCCGTCTTTACTACCGGATCGAGAGTTATCGATTCTGGAAGAAAGAACAGGCTGGCGCCGCGGTGGGTGACATGCTGGCGTTCGGTATTGTCGCGCAATCATTCGCCGACAGGCTGGTCACCGGCCCTCTGGTTCATACCGTTTTCAAGACTGATGGTATTGGTAAGGAGGCTGCATGGTGGAAACACAAGTGAAGTTTGCGGTTATAGGACACCATTCCCGATATAAGCAGGCATCGCGTCTTGCTGGACTTCTCGGGGATGTACTGCTGATTGATAGCGGAGACCATGGCGCAAACTGGAATCATCGCCGCGCGCTTGAATGGGCATCATGGCAGGATTGCCGGGTAGTGATAATCGAAGATGACGCATTACCTGTTCCAAATTTTATTGAGCAGGTTAGCGAATGGCTTAACCGCTTCCCGGAATCGCTGGTGAGTTTCTACCTGGGAACGGGGCGACCACCTCAGTATCAAATGCAGATAGCTGAGCGGCTGATTTTTGCTGATAAGACTCAGGCTGATTACATCACGCTGCAGCGGCTTATACACGGCGTTTGTTATAGCGTACCCCATCAGAATATTGAACGAGTCCTTTCTCGATGGGACAGCAGCAAGCCAGCTGATTATGCCGTAGGTGATGCCTATGGCGGCGCAGTGGTTTATCCGTGTTACTCGCTGGTGGATCATGCTGACGGCGAACCGGTTGAGCGTCACCCTGACTCAGCGCCTCGAACAGAACGCCGCAGGGCGTGGAGGTTAGCCTGATGCCTGCGTTAATACCGAGAGCATGCCGCAAGCGTGGCTGCCCTGGCACAACCACAGACCGCTCAGGCTATTGTCCCAAGCACCTTAACGAAGGCTGGCAGCAGCATCAGCGAGGGCAGAGCAGGCATCAGAGAGGTTATGGCAGCAAGTGGGACAGGCTGCGCCCAATCGTTCTCGTCAGAGATAAACACCTTTGTCAGGAATGCCTGCGAAATGGAAGGTATACACCCGCTGAGACGGTGGACCACATTACTGCCAAAGCAAATGGGGGGACCGATGATCTGTCCAACCTCGAAAGCCTCTGTAAGCCTTGCCACAGGGCGAAGACAGCGGTCGAAAGACTCAAATGATATCAATTCTCATTTGAATCGACCGAGGGAGAGGGCGGGTTGAAAGTTCAGGAACGACGCGCCAAAGGACCGCCGCCTAACCTCTTTTCACATCGCCGCAGGTTAGAAAACTTTTTTATGGGGTCCCCCATTCGATGATTAATAGGAGTTTTCGATTATGTCTGGACCACCGAAAACCCCGACCCATCTACGTTTGGTGAGGGGTAACCCATCAAAACGCCCGATTAATGAAAACGAACCTAAGCCAGCTGCAGGGGTACCCCCAACGCCGAAGCATTTCGACAAGCAGGGGAAATACTGGTTCAGGCGTATGGCTGAAGAGCTCGATGCGCTTGGCGTCATGTCGCAGCTGGACGCGAGAGCACTTGAGCTTCTGGTTGAGGTTTACACCGAGTACCGGCATCACTGCGATACGCTGGAGAGAGAAGGCTACACCTACGCCGTTTATAGCGACGAAGAGCCAGACGAAGGCAAAGAGCGAGAGATTCGCATGATCAAGGCTCACCCGGCAGCCATTATGAAAGCTGATGCCTGGAAACGTCTGCGCGCCATGCTCGGTGAGTTCGGCATGACACCAGCAAGCCGCTCTAAAGTGAATGCAAAAGGTCCTGATGCGGTTGACCCGCTGGCCGAGTTTATGAAAGCGAGGGATTAATGGCTAAGGTTGCAGAAGGCATCCGCTACGCCGAGAGGGTGGTGGCGGGGGAAATTATTGCCTGTGAGTATGTGCGCCTTGCCTGTCAGCGTTTTCTTGACGATCTGGCACACGGCGAAGAGCGCGGTATTTTCTTCAGTGAGCCGCGCGCGCAGCACATTCTGAATTTCTATAATTTTGTGCCTCACGTAAAAGGCGCTCTGGCAGGCCAGCCTATTGAGCTGATGGACTGGCATGTTTTCATCCTGATTAATATTTTTGGTTTTGTTATCCCGCTGGTTAACGAAGAGACGGGGGAAACCGTCCTGCGTAACGACGGTAGCGGTCGGCCGGTGATGGTTCGGCGTTTCCGTACAGCAGATGTTGAGGTGGCCCGTAAAAATGCCAAATCAACACTTTGCTCCGGCGTGGGGCTCTATATGGCTGGCGCTGACGGCGAGGGCGGGGCGGAGGTTTATTCCGCTGCAACCACCCGTGACCAGGCGCGAATTGTTTTTGAAGACGCGAAAAATATGGTCAAGAAGGCGAAAGCCACTCTTGGGCGGATCTTCGAATTCAACAAGCTCGCTATCTACCAGGAGCAAACGGCCTCCAAATTCGAGCCTTTATCATCAGATGCGAACAACCTCGACGGCCTGAACATCCACTGTGCCATCGTCGACGAGCTGCATGCTCATAAAACCCGTGACGTCTGGGACGTTCTGGAGACGGCCACAGGCGCGCGCCTGCAGTCGCTGCTTTTCGGTATCACCACCGCCGGCTTCAACAAAGAAGGTATCTGTTACGAACTACGCGATTACGCAATCAAGGTCCTGCGCGGCCTGGTTAAAGACGATACGTTTTTTGCCATCATCTACACCTTAGATGAAGGTGACGATCCCTTTGATGAAAAAGTCTGGCAGAAGGCGAATCCGGGGCTGGGTATCTGTAAGCGCTGGGATGACCTGCGCCGCCTGGCTAAAAAGGCGAAAGAGCAGGTTTCGGCCAGGATTAACTTTTTCACCAAACACATGAATATCTGGGTTACCGCTGAGTCTGCCTGGATGGACATGATGAAATGGGAAAAATGCGAGTTTATCGCCCCGCAGCACGAACTTAAAACCTATCCCTCCTGGGTGGGCGTTGACCTTTCAAACAAAATTGATATCTGTGCAGCCGCTAAAGTCTGGCGCGCGCCAGGTGGCCACGTTCATGCGGATTTTAAATTCTGGCTGCCGGAAGGACGCCTTGAGAAGTGTTCACGCCAGATGGCAGAGCTCTATCGTAAGTGGGCCGAGATAGACAAGCTGATCCTTACCGACGGGGATGTAATCGACCATGCTCAGATTAAGGAAGAGCTGCAGGTGTGGGTTGCTGGCGAGAGTCTGAAAGAAATTGGCTTCGACCCGTGGAGTGCGACGCAGTTCAGCCTTGCGCTGGCAGAAGAAGGGCTGCCGCTGGTGGAAGTGCCGCAGACGGTTCGCAATTTCTCTGAGGCGATGAAAGAGGTCGAAGCACTGGTATACGGCGGCCGCTTCCATCACAGCGATCACCCGGTAATGAACTGGATGATGTCCAACGTAACCGTCAAACCTGACCGGAACGAGAACATTTTCCCTAACAAGTCCACACCAGAGGCCAAGATTGATGGCCCGGCGGCATTGTTCACAGCAATGAGCCGCGTTCTGGTTAACGGTGGCAACGACCAGCAGGATCTCTCCGGATTCTTCAATAATCCCATCATGGTAGGTTTCTGATGAAAAAAAACAAACAGCCAGGCAGGGTGAAAAGCGCTCTGCTTAACTGGCTTGGTGTGCCTATCAGCCTGACTACCGGCACGTTCTGGGAGGAATGGTTTGGCACCAGCAGCAGCGGAAAGGTGGTCACGGCCGATAAAGCCATCCAGCTATCGGCTGTGTGGGCATGCGTAAGGCTGTTAAGCGAGTCTATTTCAACCCTTCCGCTGAAAATATACGTTCGACAGCCTGACGGTTCGCGTAAAGCGGCAACCGATCATCCGGCCTATTCGATACTGTGCCGCCGACCCAATTCAGAAATGACACCATCACGCTTTATGTTGATGGTGGTCGCCAGTATTTGTCTGCGCGGGAATGCCTTCATTGAGAAGAAATTCATCGCAAACCGCCTGGTTTCGCTGGTGCCTTTACTGCCGCAGAACATGGTGGTTAAACGTCTCACTACCGGGACGCTGGAATACACATACACTGAAAACGGAAACGAGCGCGTCATTCCGGTTAAAAACATCATGCACATTCGCGGGTTCGGTCTGGATGGTGTTTGCGGCATGATGCCGATGAAGACTGGCCGGGATGTGATCGGTTCAGCAATGGCCGTTGAAGAGTCCGCGGCGAAAATATTCGAGCAGGGTCTGCAGAGCTCAGGTTTTCTCTCCGCTGATAATGCGCTGACAGACGATCAACGTGAAAGACTTCGTGGCTATATGGCATCATTCACCGGCTCCAAAAACGCCGGAAAAATTATGGTTCTTGAAGGCGGCCTGAAATATCAGGGCGTGACCATGAACCCGGAAGATGCTCAGATGCTCGAAAGCCGCGCATTTAGCATTGAGGAGATCTGCCGCTGGTTTCGCGTGCCGCCTTTCATGGTTGGTCACACTACGAAACAAAGCAGCTGGGCATCCAGCCTGGAAGGTATGAACCTGCAGTTTCTGACTCATACCCTTCGACCGCTGTTGGTGAATATTGAGCAGGAAATTGGCCGGTGCTTACTCGACAGCGATGACGAAGTGTTTGCAGAATTTTCTGTTGAAGGTCTACTGCGAGCCGATAGTGCCGGTCGCGCGGCATACTATACCAGCGCGCTTCAAAATGGCTGGATGTCCCGCAATGACGTTCGTCGTCTTGAGAACATGCCGCCAATTGAAGGGGGCGATATTTACACCGTTCAGCTCAACCTGACGCAACTGAAAAATCTCGAAAGCAGCAACCCTGCTGTTCAGGCACTGGCCCTGCGAGAGCTGCATAACCACGTATTCCCCGATATTTCCTTTGAACAATCTCCGCTGAAACAGGCCGCTTAGGAGCACTTTCCTGATGAGCAAAAAACAACTTCCGGTAGCACCGGCGGGTCGCCCCTGCGCGCGCGTTACCTGTGAAACATTACCTTCCGCACTGGACCGCTGGGACGGCGGGATCAAAGCGGCGGACACCGACGATAACAGCATTTCTGTTTTTGATGTTATCGGGCAGGACTACTGGGGCGAAGGGGTAACAGCTAAACGTATTGCCGGTGCGCTTCGGGCGATGAACGGCGCCGACGTCACGGTGAATATCAACTCACCGGGCGGCGACATGTTCGAAGGTCTGGCTATTTATAACCTGCTCCGCGAATACGAAGGCCGTGTAACGGTGAAGGTGCTGGGCATTGCCGCCAGCGCCGCCTCGATAATTGCGATGGCCGGGGATGATATTCAGATTGGCCGCGGTGCCTTCCTGATGATCCACAACTGCTGGGTATACGCGATGGGAAACCGCCATGATTTTGCAGAACTGGCACAGTCACTGGAACCCTTCGATACCGCTATGGCTGACATCTACGCGGCGCGCTCCGGCCTTGATATGGCCGCTGTGCAGAAGCTGATGGACGCGGAAAGCTATATCGGTGGCAGTGATGCAGTAGCGAAGGGACTGGCAGACAGCCTGCTTTCTGCTGATGCTGTCAGCGCCGGCGACGAATCGCCTGCAGCCGCGCTTCGCAAACTTGATGCATTGCTGGCCAAGACCAACACCCCGCGCTCTGAGCGCAGAAAACTCATTAAAGCCTTATCCGGTGGCATGCCTGGCGCTGTCACCACCAACGACGGTACGCCGGGCGCTGCCGAAGACATCAAACCTGAAACCATCAATTCACTTGAAAGCGCCCTGGCGGCGTTAGTCAAATAAGGACCCTTTATGTCTGAAGTAAACGATATTCTGAAAAAAGTCACGGCCAGCATTGAAGAGGCTACCGGCAAGTTCAACGCGAAAGCAGAAGAAGCAGTGAAGGAGGCGCAGAAGTCCGGCAAGCTGTCAGAAGAAACAAAGGCAGCCGTCGATAAAATGGCTTCTGAGTTCAACGCACTGCGTGAGGCAGAAAAAACGCTGAAGGCAGCTATGGGCGAACTGGAGCAACATGTTGCCCAGATGCCGCTGGCAAACGCGAAGCATGTTGTGGAGTCAATCGGTCAGCAGGTGATCTCTGCTGAAGCGCTGAAAACCTTTGCCTCCGGGGTGGAAGGTGGCAAACGTATCAGTATCCCGGTTAAGGCGGCACTGACTTCTGCTGATGTGCCTGATGGCGTTATCGAACCCCAGCGAATTCCGGGCATCGATACGGCACCGAAGCAGCGCCTGTTCATCCGCGATCTGATTGCGCCTGGTCGCACTTCCTCCCCTGCTATTTTCTGGGTGCAACAGACTGGCTTTACCAACAACGCGAAAGTGGTTCCTGAAAATACACAGAAACCATACAGCGAAATTGAGTTTACGCCGAAAATCACTGGCGTAAGCACCATCGCTCACCTGTTCAAAGCCTCGAAGCAGATCCTGGATGACTTCGCACAGCTGCAGTCAACCGTTGATGCAGAAATGCGCTACGGACTGAAGTACGCGGAAGAGCAGGAAATTCTCTTCGGTGATGGTACCGGCGTGCATCTGCATGGCATTGTTCCTCAGGCGTCAGCGTTTAATCCGGCGTTTACTGTGGAACAGCAGAGCGGGATTGACGATCTGCGCCTGGCAATGCTGCAGGCGCAACTGGCGCGATTCCCAGCATCTGGCCACGTTCTTCACTTCATTGACTGGGCGCGGATCGAACTGACCAAAGACAGCCTTGGCCGTTACATCCTGGCTAACCCTGCAGCGCTGACTGGACCGACGCTTTGGGGCTTGCCGGTTGTAGCCACGGAAGCGGCGGCCTTCCAGGGTAAATTCCTGACCGGTGCTTTCAACGCTGGGGCGCAAATCTTCGACCGCGAAGATGCGAACGTGGTTATCTCCACGGAGAACGCCGACGACTTCGAGAAAAACATGATCACCATCCGTTGTGAAGAACGTCTGGCACTGGCCGTTAAACGCCCTGAAGCATTCGTGTACGGTTCATTCAGCACTGGCGCTGGTAGCTGATAAATAATGCGGCCTTCGGGCCGCTTTTACAGGTGGGAAAATGAAACTGATTGCACTTAAACCGATTTATTTCGGCGGTACTGTCGTTACTGAGGGGCTTCCGCTGGAAACTCTGGAACAGCACGGTCGCGAGCTCATCAAAAAAGGCTATGCGAAGCTCGATGAATCAGAAAATCCTGCAGAGCAGGAACAGCAGCAGGAACAGCAGCAGGAACAGCAGCAGGAACAGCCGGAAGTAAAAGCGGACAAGAAGGCGAAAAAATAATGGTCGATCTTGATGTGGTGAAACAGCACTGCCGCATTGATACCGATTTTACCGGCGATGATGCTCTGCTGAAGATATACACAGGTGCGGCTGCGCAATATGTACAGACATGGACAAGGCGAACGCTCTATGACACTGAAAGCAGCCCTGGATACGCAGAAGACCCTGATTCGATTCTCCTTAAAGACGATGTGAAGGCTGCGATGTTACTCCTTATCGGTCACTGGTATGCAAACCGAGAGGCAGTAAATATCGGGAACATAACATCAGATATCCCATTTGCTGTGGAAGCGTTACTGCAGCCGTACCGAATCTATGGGTTGTAGGAGGTGTTATGCAGGCCGGGAGACTCAGAGACAGAATCACCGTACAGAACCTTTCTTCGGAAAGGGATAGCTCCGGGCAGCCCGTTGAATCGTGGCATGACGCCCCGGAGACATGGGCCGAAGTAAAAGGGATTAGTGGACGTGAACTGGTAGCGGCAGGGGCTGAAACCGCCATCGCTACTATCAGGGTGTGGACACGATTTCGCCGTGATATCACTGCTGCCTCCAGGATAAGGGTTGAAACTGGCCCGTTTAAGGGGGCTGTTTTAAATATTGTTGGTCCACCAATACCTGATTCTCGTGGTGTTCTTTTCGAAATTTTATGTAAGCAGGGGGCCGAAAAATGATTGAAACGAGCCTCGACTTCTCCGGTTTAAATGACATCGCAAAAGACCTTGAGTCGCTCAGCCGCGCTGAAAATAACAAGGTTCTTCGCGATGCCACGCGCGCTGGCGCCGAAGTGCTTAAGGAAGAAGTGATCGCCCGCGCGCCGGTGCGTACCGGGAAACTGAAAAAAAACGTGGTGGTGGTGACCCAAAAAAGCCGCCGCCGCGGGGAAATTTCTTCCGGCGTCCACATTCGTGGTGTTAACCCGCGCACCGGGAACAGCGATAACACGATGAAGGCGAATAACCCGAGAAACGCCTTTTACTGGCGATTCGTCGAAATGGGTACCGTTAACATGCCGCCGCACCCTTTCATTCGTCCCGCGTTCGATGTTCGCCAGGAGCAGGCGACGGAGGTTGCGATCAGGCGCATGAACCAGGCCATTGACGAGGCATTAAGCAAATGACGGAAGAAGATCTCTATCCTCTGCTGGCGCCGCTGGCCGGAGGGCAGGTTTATCCCTACGTTGCGCCGCTCGGCAGTGACGGGAAGCCTTCAGTCTCGCCGCCCTGGGTAATTTTCTCGATTATTACCGAGGCGGCCGCTGACGTTCTCTGCGGTCAGGCGGAATCCGCCGTTTCGGTGCAAGTCGATGTTTACTCCAGCACCATCACTGAAGCGCGCACGATCAGGAATATGGCGCTTGATGCTCTGCAGGTGCTGAAGCCGGAAAACATTGTGAAAACGCCGGGCTATGAGCCTGATCTGCGCTATCACCGGGCAACGCTCGAGTTTCAGGTAACCGTTTAACTTTACCCACCATAACAGACCGCTCCGGCGGTCTTTTTTTTAACTGGAGAAACCATGACCAGTAAGTATGAAGTCACAAAGGGGATGACCTTTGCCGTCTCCGACGCACCCGTAACCGCCGAGGATTTTAACGCCTCAGGTTTCCCGGGGGCTGGCGTTACCTGGCTGGAAGCAGCCTGTGCAACAAAGGAGATCACCTTCACCGGCGGGCAGAAAGGGGATATCGACGTAACCACGCTGTGCTCAACTGAACAGGAGCAAACCAACGGCCTCGCCGCGCCAGCTGAAATGAGCATTACCCGTAACTGGGTTGGCGATGAAGCAGCACAGGAGGCACTGCAGACCGCTTACGAAAATGACGAACTGCGCGCGCTGCGCGTGGTATTCCCGTCTGGCAACGGTTTCTACGTGCTGGTTGAGGTGCGCCAGAGCTCATGGTCTGCTGCAACCTCTTCCGTTGTTGGCGCTACCTATTCTCTGCGTGTACGCGGCAAACCTAAACGCATCTACGCGTCTGGTTCCTGAGCGGCTTCGGCCGCTTTTTTTATCCCTCCGATCATGTAACAAGAGAAAAATGAAATGCCGCAAAAAACATCACAGAATTCATTACGCAACGTGGCGCTTACAGCATCGAAAGCCTACCGCACCAAAGAAGGTATCACGGTCCCTGAATGGGATGGCGCAAAGGTAACGCTGCGTGAACCCTCTGGCGATGCCTGGGTGAAATTCCGGGAGATCGTTAATCCACAGCTCGCCGAGGGCGAAGAGGCACCGACGCTGACGGAGGCGGAAAAGTTTCTGCGTAACAAAGAGGCTGATGTGGTTCTGTTTATTGACGTTCTGCTGGATGAAAACGGCGAGCGAGTATTCAGCGATGAGGATCAGGAGCAGGTATCTAAAATTTATGGTCCTGTGCACTCCCGCCTGCTTGCTCAGGCTCTCAACCTCGGAATGAGCCAGGAAGAAGCGGGAAAGCCGTAAAGCAGCCGCTGACCTTCTTCCTGATGTCGCTGGCGCTCCGGTTGGGGCGTACTCTCCACGAACTGCGCCAGACAATGACCGCCAGCGAGCTCAAAATGTGGATCGAGTTCGACCGCATCAGTCCGATTGGTGACTGGCGCGCCGATGCTCAGGCGGCGCAGATCTCCGTTGCAATGCTGAACTCTCAGGGCGGGAAATTCACCATTCCTGACGTGATGCTGAAATGGGGTGAGCAGGAAGAAGGCGCAGAAGTCTCTGAACTTGAAGAATGGATGTCCAGTCTTTGATGCCCGCGGCTGCGGGCTTTTTTATGGGTGAAATATGGCAACGCTGCGCGAGCTAATCATCAAAATTTCGGCGAACTCTTCTTCTTTCCAGTCAGAGATCGCCAGAGCGTCCCGCATGGGAACCGATTACTACCGCACTATGGAACAGGGCGGGAAAAAAGCTGCAGCGGCCACGCGTGAAACTCAGCGGTCTTTGGCTGACCTGAATTCTCAGCTTGCAACCGTGCGATCCTCTGCTGCCGGGCTTGCCGGTGCGTGGGCTGGTGCATTTGCCACGCATCAGCTGATTCAGTTTGCCGACACGTGGAACCAGTTGAATGGGCGTCTTCGCCTTGCGTCCTCTTCCAGCGAGGATTACGTGCAGTCCCAGCGCGTGCTGATGGAGATTAGCCAGCGCACCGGAACATCCCTCGAGGCAAACAGCAACCTTTACAGCCGTATCGCTCAATCCCTGCGTGATGCCGGTTATGCTTCTGCTGACGTCGCAAAAGTTACGGAAACCGTAGCAACCTCACTGAAGCTATCTGGTGCCAGTACCGAAGAGGCTAGCTCGGTTATTACCCAGCTTAGTCAGGCGCTTGGCTCAGGCGTTTTGCGAGGCGAAGAATTTAACTCCATCATGGAGAACGGCGGCCGCCTGGCGAAACTGCTGGCTGATGGGCTGGGCACCACTGTTGGTGGCCTGCGAAATATGGCCAACAACGGCGAGCTGACTACCAACAAGATCGTCCCGCTGCTGACTAACGTCGAGATCCTACGTAAAGAATTCGACACCCTTCCTGCATCCATCAGCGGATCTGCACAGAAAGTGCAAAACGCCTTCCTTGCATGGGTTGGCGGGGCGAACGATGCGGTCGGCGCATCATCAACGCTTTCCGGCGTGCTGGATGGTCTGGCGAATAACATCGATGATGTGGCAAATACAGCCGGTATTCTGGTTGGTGTTGGCCTCGCTCGTTATTTTGGCAACATGGTCGGCAGCGTTGCTCAGTCAACCCGGGCAGTCCTCGCTAATACGGCCGCCGAGGTCGCGCTGGCGCAGGCTCAGGTCCGTGGAGCTCAGGTTAGCGTTGCTGCTGGTCGCCAGGCTGTTTACCGCGCTCAACAGGCGCGTGCAGCGGCGACGAGTATTGAGGCTCAGATTGTCGCTGAGCGTAATCTTGCTGCTGCTCAGGCATCACTGAATACGGCGCTTGCTGGCAGAGCTTCGGCCGTTAATAACCTCACCAATACAGCCTCGGTGATGTCCCGCCTGGGTAGTGGCGTTCTTGGCATTCTCGGTGGCTGGCCTGGAGTGATTATCGGTGCCGGCGCTGCGATGTATGGCCTGTATCAGCATACCCAGCAGGTGCACCGTGAGGCGGTAGGTTTTGCCAACAACCTCGACGAGATCAACACCAAGCTCCAGCAGATGTCGGTGCTTGGCCTGCGTTCGACCGCGGCTGATGCCCGTACTTCTTTACAGGCGCAAAAACAGGACCTGGCCGACCTCGACTCTCAGATCGCGAAGGTGAAAGACAGCCTTAAGGCGGTTGACCAAATCCAGCAGGACTATAACCGCCATCCGACGCTGACCCTGATCAACACTTTCATGGACCAGGCCGACATCACGGCCAAAAATATCGAGCTGACCGATAAGCTGAACCAGCTGGAGTACCAGCGCGAACAGGCAGCCTCAAAAGTCGAGCAAACGCAGAAACTGGTAAACCAGGCCAGCGATCTGGCCACGCAAAAGGCTATCGAACAGGCTGGCGCCGTCTCTATCCTGAAAGGTGCGTATGACCTGCTTAACCGCTCAATGTCAGCGACCGCTGGCGCCAAGCCGCCGCAATATGCCGGGCCCGTCGTTTCACTGGCGAACGCAACGCCTCAACAGCAAACCGCACTGGAGCGCTCACGCCGAGATAACGAGCTGGCCAGCCTAAGCGGTTTAGAGAAACTCCATCAGCAGCACGTGTATGAAGCAGAAGACCTGAAGCTGACGGGAGCACTTTACACCCAGTACATCTACAACAAGGATCAGGCAGCCAAAAAAGATGCAGCGGCTGCGGAGGCAAAAAAAACCTCTACCGCCGCCTCGAAAGCACAGAGTAAAGCCGAGCGTGAAGCGGCCAGCACCGCCGAACAGTATTCCCGGAAAATGGCCGATCTGAGTGTGGCTATCGATGTGCAACGCGTTCGGGCCACAGAAGGCGAAAAAGCCTCGGAGCTTTACGCTGCATCGCACCAGGCAGGCACTAAATGGACCGACGAGCAGCGAAGGGCGATCCAGGCATCATCAGCAGAGCTGGCAAAATGGACGCAAAAAGCCGACGAGAACGTGCGCAAGCAGCGCGAACAAGCTGATGCCCTGAAGGATTTAACTGAAGCGGCCCGAAAGTTCAGGGATGAGGCGACGCTGACAACCGAAACCGCAGGCATGAGCGATCGCCAGCGCAGCCGGTTCGACGAGACGCAACAGATCGACCGTGTTTTTGCTAAAACGGACGGCGGCACCGAGGCCATCGCGCAGCGCGCCGCAGCCCTCGATGCTCTGGATAAGAAATACAAGGCTATTGCAGCAGCTGAAGCGGACTGGATGTCCGGAGTATCACGCGGCTATGCAAACTGGTTTGATGAAATCAGTAACGTATCCGGCACGGTTTCTGATGGGGTGAAAACCACACTCGACAGCGCGTTTGGTAACGTCACCTCAATGCTAGAAGGCAATAAGGTTAGCTGGAAATCGTGGGGTATTTCTGTCCTGCAGATTATCGAAAAAGTGGCTCTGCAGATGGCGGTGGTTAGCGCGATGGGTGGGGCCTCTTCCGGTTCTGGCATCTTTGGCTCTCTCATCGGCAGTGTAGGCAGCTTCTTCGGGGGCGGTGCGGGAGCATCAGCCAGCACCGGTACGGCGGTTTCAAGTTACGGATCGAACTTCCAGTTTAACGCCAAAGGCGGCGTTTATGACTCCCCCTCTCTGAGCGCTTTCAGTAATGGGATCGTCAGAAACCCCACCATGTTCGCTTTCGCAAAAGGCGGGGCCGGAATCATGGGCGAGGCTGGGCCGGAGGCGATCATGCCGCTTACCCGCGCGCCGGATGGTTCTCTCGGCGTTCGTGCGGTCGGAGGTGGCGGCGGTCAGTCTGTATCTTCGGCGCCACAGGTTTATATCACCATCGATGGCAACGGCAACACTCAAACTCAGGCCTCGCCAGGCCTTGAGCAATTTGGTGCCGAGGTCGGGGAATTTGTTGATCGACGTTATAAGCAGAATGTGATGCGTGACATTCGTCCCGGCGGCGACATCTGGAACGCAATGAAAGGAACCCGATAATTATGGCCATTGAAACTTTCACCTGGTGCCCACGGATTAACGCGGAGGCTGATACAAGTTTCCGCGTCAGGAAAGCCCAGTTTGGCGATGGATATGAGCAGGTTTCAGGGGATGGATTGAACACCAGAACTCAGCAGTGGACGCTTAACTTCACTGGCAACGAAACCTACATTTCTGCCATTAAATCTTTTCTCGACAGGCATGAAGGAACGAAAGCCTTTCAATGGAAGCCACCGCTCGAACCTTTGGGTTTGTATCGTTGCGAAACGTATAAACCCACCGGGCTTGGCGCGGGGAAATTCAACCTTGAAGCAACATTCATCCAGGCATTTAAACCATGAGCTTAAACGCAGATTATCAGAAGCTGGAATCCGGAAACGATGTTCGTCTGATTGAGGTGGACGGTTCTTCCTTTGGGCTAACGGACGTTCTCCGCTTTCACAATTACAGCATTCCCCACACAGAAGCGGAAATCATCGCCGCTGGTGGGGATGAGTCCAAGCTTCCGGCGAAACCAATCTGGTGGCAGGGAAATGAATACGCCGCCTGGCCGTATCAGCTGGAAGGCCTGGAAAAATCAACCAGTGGGAGCAATGCAACGCCATCACTGACGGTTGCGAACATCGAAAGCTCTATTTCTGCCCTGTGTCTTGCGTATGACGATCTGCTGCAGGCGAAAGTCACTATTCACGACACAAAAGAGAAATATCTCGATGCCAGAAATTTCGCGGACGGCAACCCCACAGCAGACCCGACTCAGGAAAAGCTGCAGGTCTGGTATATCGACGGGAAAACTGGCGAGCTTGCCGGTGAAACCGTTGAATTTGTTCTGTCCAGCCCGATGGACCTGCAGGGGCAAATGATCCCGACGCGACAGCTTCATTCCCTGTGTACCTGGTGCATCCGGAATAAATATCGTACCGGCGACGGCTGCGACTATGCCGGCACCCGCTATTTCGATAAAAACAACAACCCGGTAAGCGATCCGTCGCTGGATGAATGCAATGGCACGCTGACGGCCTGCAAACTCCGATTCGGCGAAAATAACGAACTCTCGTTTGGTGGCTTCCCGGGCACGTCTTTGATCAGGAGTTGATATGCGTCAGAAAACCATCGATGCGATTATGGCGCATGCTGCAGCTGAATATCCTCTTGAGTGTTGCGGCGTGGTGGCGCAGAAAAGCCGCGTTGAACGTTATTTCCCGTGCCGGAATCTTGCCGCGGCGCCGGAGGACAATTTTGTCCTTTGCCCCGAAGACTACGCAGCTGCTGAGGACTGGGGAACGGTGATCGCCATCGTTCACAGTCACCCTGACGCCACAACGCAACCGAGCGAACTGGATAAAGCGCAATGCGACGCAACGCTTTTACCCTGGCATATTGTGAGCTGGCCGGAGGGGGATTTACGCACCATCCAGCCGCGCGGAGAACTGCCGCTGCTGGAGCGTCCGTTTGTGCTTGGACACTTCGACTGCTGGGGGCTGGTAATGAGCTATTTCCGGCAAACGCATGGCATCGAACTCCATGATTACCGCGTCGATTATCCCTGGTGGGAAAACGACTATCCGGACAACTTCTATCAGGATTGCTGGTATGAGTGCGGTTTCCGGGAATTCGACGGGCCACCGAAACCCGGCGATATGGTGATCATGCAGGTCCAGGCTGATAAGTGGAACCACGCGGGAATTCTGCTGGAGGGAAATATGCTGCTGCACCACCTGTACGGACATCTGAGCCAGCGCGTGCCGTATGGTGGCTATTGGCAGGAAAGGACGATGAAGATTCTACGTTACAAATCTCTGTGCTAACCTTTTGCAAAACCAAAGGGGATAGGGATATGAAAAAATCATTATTGGCATTTTCGTTGTTAATTTTGGCTGGTTGTTCGACTGAGCCAGTTCTCCCGCAGTATGCAAAAGAAGTGTCAGCACCGAAAGAATTTCAACAGTCAACAAACACAACTGCCGTAACTATCATTCGCGATAAAGGTTTCGTTGCTGGTGGATGCGCTATAACAACCTATATCAATGGTAAATATTTGGCTGAACTTGATACAGGTGAAAAAGTCACTGCGTACTTAAACCCTGGCGATATATTGATTGGGGCTGGGTTTGCCGGTAAAGGCCTATGTAATGGTGCACCTAAAAAAGAACGGGAGTTTTCAATAAAAGAAAACACTCCTCGAGTTTTAAGGATATTTATCGATCAAAGTGGGAATGTAGATATACTCCCGATGTCGATAAATTAGAGTTGATATTTAACAGGAAAAGGCCACCTTTGGGTGGCTTTTTTATTGGGGTGATTCATGTCAGATGTAATGACTCGCATTGAACTTGGCGGCGTTCTGGGAAAGACTTTTGGTAAAACACATCATCGCTCAATAAGCACAACCAAAGAAGCTTGCAAAGCCTTATCTGCTACGATTAATGGTTTCGAAAAATTCATGAATACAAGTAAGCAAAGAGGGCTTTCTTATGCGGTTTTTCGCGGGAAGAAAAATATTGGCGTTGATGAATTAGGATTTCCTGTCAGTGGTGAGGTTATAAGAATCGTTCCAGTGCCGATTGGAAGTAAAAAAGCAGGTGTATTACAAACTATTTTAGGTGCTGTATTGGTGGCCGTTGGGGTGGTATTAAATTTCACGCCATTTGCTGGAGCTTCACCATTTTTCTATCAGGCTGGTGGAGCTCTGATCCTTGGTGGCGTCGTCCAGATGCTATCACCCCAACCAACCGGATTAGCCAGCAAACAAAGCGCAGATAACCGTGCATCATACGCATTCGGTGGTGTAACAAACACCGCGGCGCAAGGCTATCCGGTACCGCTCCTATATGGCCGCCGGCGGATAGGCGGAGCGATTATTTCTGCCGGAATTTATGTCGAAGATCAGCAGTAGATAACTAACTTTTTTCTGGCCACCTTCGGGTGGCTTTTTTTATGGGCGCAATATGGCTACAGATAAAGTGTTAAAGGGCCGCAAGGGCGGCAGCTCAAGTTCACGAACCCCTACCGAACAGCCTGATGATCTGCAATCTGTAGCGAAGGCAAAAATCCTCGTTGCGCTTGGGGAAGGGGAGTTTGCAGGGCAGCTAACCGGCAAAGATATCTATCTGGACGGAACGGCGCTTGAGAACGCCGACGGCTCCCAAAACTTCAGCGGTGTGACGTGGGAGTTTCGTGCGGGAACACAGGCGCAAAATTACATTCAGGGGATTCCCGGTACCGAAAATGAAATCAGCGTGGGTACAGAAGTATCAAGCGCTACAGCCTGGACGCGTACGTTTACCAATACGCAGCTTTCAGCAGTTCGCCTGCGTCTGAAATGGCCCTCGCTTTTCAAACAGGAGGACGACGGCGATCTGGTGGGTTACTCGGTCAATTATGCGATTGACCTGCAAACGGACGGCGGCGCATGGCAGACGGTACTCAATACCAGCGTGACTGGCAAAACGACGTCTGGTTATGAGCGCAGCCACCGTATCGATTTACCGCAGGCTGGCAGCACCTGGACAATACGCCTGCGTAAGATTACCTCTGACGCCAACAGCGCGAAGATCGGCGACACGATGACGCTGCAGAGCTTCACCGAGGTGATTGACGCCAAACTGCGCTACCCGAACACCGCGCTGCTTTACATCGAATTCGATTCCAGCCAGTTTAACGGATCAATCCCGCAGATCTCCTGCGAGCCTCGCGGCCGTGTTATCCGCGTTCCAGATACCTACGACCCTGAAACACGCACTTATAGCGGTACGTGGACCGGTGCGTTTAAGTGGGCATGGACGGATAACCCTGCGTGGATTTTTTACGACCTGGTTGTTTCTGACCGGTTCGGCCTCGGGCACCGTTTGACCGCTGCGAATATTGATAAATGGACGCTTTATCAGGTTGCCCAGTATTGTGATCAGATGGTACCAGACGGCAAAGGGGGCAACGGTACCGAACCACGTTATACCTGCAACGTGTACATTCAGGATCGGAACGATGCCTACACAGTCCTGCGTGATTTTGCCGCTATCTTCCGTGGCATGACCTACTGGGGCGGGGATCAGATTGTGGCCCTGGCTGACATGCCGCGCGATGTTGATTACAGCTACACGCGCGCTAACGTTGTTGGCGGTCGCTTCACCTATTCGAGCAGCACCACGAAAAGCCGCTACACCACAGCGCTGGTTTCATGGTCAGACCCGGGTAACGCTTATGCCGACGCGATGGAGCCGGTATTTGAGCAGGCGCTGGTGGCGCGATACGGCTTCAATCAGCTGGAAATGACAGCCATCGGCTGCACCAGGCAGTCAGAAGCGAACCGAAAGGGGCGCTGGGGTATTCTCACCAACAACAAGGATCGCGTTGTTTCGTTTGATGTTGGGCTGGACGGCAACATTCCGCAGCCGGGCTACATCATCGCCGTGGCAGACGAGCTGCTTTCCGGAAAGGTTATGGGCGGCCGCATCAGCGCCGTTAACGGTCGCGTTATCAAGCTTGACCGCGTGGCAGATGCAGTAGCAGGAGATCGCCTTATTCTCAACTTACCATCCGGAGTGTCGCAGAGCAGGACCATTCAGGCCGTAAACGGGGAATCAGTCACAGTCACCACGGCATACAGTGAGACGCCACAGGCCGAAGCTGTTTGGGTGGTTGAATCTGACGAGCTCTACGCGCAGCAGTATCGTGTTGTCAGCGTTTCCGAAAAGGATGATGGCACGTTCTCGATTACTGGCGCATGGCACGATCCGGATAAATATGCCCGTATCGATACCGGAGCCATTATCGACCAGCGGCCGGTGAGCGTGATCCCACCGGGTAACCAGTCGCCGCCTGCGAACATCGTGATCAGCTCGTTTTCCGTGGTTCAGCAGAATATCAGCGTCGAAACGATGCGAGTGAGCTGGGACCAGGCGCAGAACGCTATCGCCTATGAAGCGCAATGGCGCCGAAACGACGGGAACTGGGTTAACGTGCCGCGCAGCTCCACCACATCATTCGACGTCCCGGGGATTTATGCAGGGCGCTACCTGGTGCGCGTGCGCGCAATCAATGCCGCAGAAATTTCTTCCGGATGGGGCTATTCAGAAGAGAAAACGCTGACGGGTAAAGTGGGCAGCCCACCGAAGCCGGTTGGCTTCATCGCTTCTGAAAACGTTGTATTTGGTATCGAGCTGAACTGGGGATTCCCGGCGAATACCGACGACACGCTGAAGACGGAAATTCAGTACAGCCTGACCGGTACCGAAGACGATGCGATGCTGCTGACCGATGTGCCTTACCCGCAGCGCAAATATCAGCAGATGGGCCTTAAGGCTGGGCAGATTTTCTGGTACCGCGCGCAGCTGGTGGACCGCAGCGGCAACGAATCAGGTTACACCGAATGGGTGCGAGGACAGGCCAGCATCGATGTTTCCGACATCACAGACGTGATCCTGGAGGAAATTAAAGACTCCGATACGTTCAAAGACCTGATCGAGAACGCGGTGGACAGCAATGAAAAAATTGCTGGCATGGCTGATGAAATTAAAAATCATGCCGACGAACTCGAGCAGCAGGCGAAAGACATTCTGGAGAACGCTGACGGGCTGGCTCAGGCCGAAGTGAAGATCGACGAGATTTCTGTGTCGATGGACGGCATGACGGGAGGAGTGAAGAACTCGGCAATCGCGATTATTCAGAATGGGCTGGCGCAGGTGGTAAGTCGTCGCTCGCAGACCGCCACGAACGCCGGGAACAGTGCCAGCATAGACAGAGTGGATACTACGATTGCCGATGCCAGCCAGGCGGTCGCACGCGCGCTGGTCACGCTGGATGCGGAAGCTGGTGGCAATATCTCTAACTCAACGGACCTGACAGAAACTCTTGCTGATTTCACCCAGGCTTCGGCGACAAAAATTAACACCCTGACTGTTAAATCTGGCGAAAACAGTGCCGCGATAAACGTCAACGCACAGGCTATCGCAGATGTAAACGGTAACCTCAGTGCCATGTACAACATCAAGGTGGGCGTAACCAGTAACGGGCAGTATTACGCTGCCGGGATGGGTATTGGGGTTCAGAATACACCATCCGGCATGCAGTCGCAGGTTATCTTCCTGGCTGATCGCTTCGCCGTCACCACGGCAGCCGGAAATAGCGTGGCTTTGCCGTTCGTGATCCAGAACGGGCAGACATTCATCCGGGCCAGCTTCATTCAGGACGGTACCATTGAGAACGCCAAAATCGGTAACTATATCCAGTCGAATAACTATGTGGCTGGCTCTGTAGGCTGGAAGCTTGATAAGGGGGGAACATTTGAAATTAACGGTGTGGGCGGCGGCGGCAGGATGTTGATATCCAGCACGCTCATTCAAATCTACGACAGCAACAACGTGCTGCGTGTCAGAATGGGGTTATGGTAATGCCACAGGGGTTGCAATGCTGGGACGGAGCAGGGCGTATTGCCGTTGATTTAAGTGATTATGCTATCCGCTATATTGGAAGCACAACAGTAACATTTGCTGCCGGGGAAACGGCGAAAGACGTTTCATTTTCCGGTATCACCCAGGATGGTTCATTTATATCCATTGTAACAACTGGCGTAACTGCAAATGAATATTACTGCCGCGCTTATAATGGCGGCTTCACTGCATTCTATTTACCGACCACTGGTAGTCCTGCATTCACTTTCACAGTTGAGGTTTATAACTTTCAATGAGCGGATTCGAAGTTTACAACAGTGCCGGCAAGTTACTCGTCGATTCGCAAAACAGGTCCACCCTTTTTTATGATCAGCGTTCTCTGGGGGCTGTGACTGAAAAAGGTTTTTACCGTGTAGACAGCCCGTTTGGTGACGGAAGCACGCTGGGATTTACCCAGCAACAGTTCTGGAATGACGGGAATTTGCGCTGGCTTCAACTGGATGCAAATAAGTATGGTTTACCCGGCGCCGATCTTCTTGAAGATAATGCAGGGAGGATGATACGCACGACGCGAAATATTGGA
Organism: Enterobacter sp. 168J2; assembly: GCF_034107265.1. Taxonomy (NCBI): domain Bacteria; kingdom Pseudomonadati; phylum Pseudomonadota; class Gammaproteobacteria; order Enterobacterales; family Enterobacteriaceae; genus Enterobacter; species Enterobacter sp. 168J2. The sequence continues at coordinate 446,974 of NZ_JAWNEB010000001.1, forward strand.
ATTCAGAGCGGTTACCTGGATGTATTCGACGCTGGTGGAAACCTTATCTGGAGCGCTGCATCAGCATCGAAAATGCCCCGGGTAGTTGGTTTTTTTGATGTACCAGCGAGTTATGATCTGCAGAACAATACCTTTGCGATAAACCTCGGCTTTAACCCGTGGATTCTGGTTAACAACTGTCCGGGAAATCTGAGTGATGATGGTGGGGCGACTGGTTACTCAGGGATCGCTTTAAAATGGACTGGCTCACAGCTGCAGGGCAGGTATATATCCAAAAATCAGCGCAACTGGAGCCAGATACTTCAGGGGAGAGGGTTACGAATTCCCATCGCTCAGTTTGTCGGAATTTGATACGGGTGGGACGCGCGGGTATTGAGTAGCGATCATGTTTTGCTTCACACCTTTTGCAGGTTCGAAGCGGTATACGACATTAAGCTTATCCGTTTTCTTATAACAGATATTGCTGAGCCGCTTATTTATATGTCGGCTGAAAATGCCATTGCTGCTGTCTGAAATTACGTTAACTTGCCTCATGGCGCAGTCAATATTCACGTGAATATCTCCCCCAAGAGATAAGCGCGCCGCATCCACCGGGTAATCCATTTTGAAGACATAGTCTCTGTCTTTATCGGCACAGCCAGCCATCAGCAAAAGTACCACGGCAAATAATCGTTTCATTTCTACATTCCTGTATCTGCGGGAATATCCATTTTATTCGAGTTTAAAAAATAGTCAGATTGATAAGAGCGATCAATTTTACATTATTGATCGCTTTAAACGATCGTTATTATCGTGAGGTAGTTCATGCTTTATAACACCGGCACCATTGCTATCAACGGAAATACCGCCACCGGGACGGGTACAAACTGGACGGCACCCGCCAGCCAGGTTCGCGCTGGCCAGACGATTATCGTGATGTCTAACCCGGTACAGCTGTTCCAGATTTCATCCGTGAACAGCGCCACGTCAATTACGGTAACCCCTGCCGCTTCCCCGGCACTTAGCGGCCAGAAGTATGGAATTCTTGTGTCCGACATTATCTCGGTTGATGGACTGGCACAGGCTATGTCTCAGCTCATCAAAGAATATGACGAGAACATTGGAGCGTGGGAGACGTTCGCCACAACCTCAGCCAATCAGAGTATCACCGTAACGATCAACGGTACCTCCGTAACCATCCCTGGCATCGGTAAACTGGCACAGAAAGGGAGCAATGGTGCGCTTGCTGTCACAGACGGCGGAACCGGCGCAACGAATGCCGCAGACGCTCGCACAAACCTCGGTTTGGGAAGTAGTGCCACGAGGAACGTCGGAACGGTGGCCGGAACCGTGGCAGCTGGCGACGATTCACGGCTTGGAACCGTTAACGGTAAAACGGGGGGGACGATTTCATCTGCTGTGACGATCAACGGTGTTGGTGGCGGAGCAACTGACTGGCATACAAATGCCGGCGGTGGTTTAGGGGTCAGAAAGGGAAGTGGCGGTGATAACTCCATTGAGATGAATAATACAACAAATGATTCCTCTCAGGGCAATTATGTAAACCAGGTAGTCGGTAAGTGGTATAGCGGTTCATGGGCGCTAGGTGCAATACGGAGCGGCTCGACTCCACTTGATCGTGTTCAGTTAAATGTGACAGCAGAATCTGGTGGAGCAGCCGCATCGTTTATGTTTTACCCTGATGGGCGTGGCACTGGTGGTCAATGGGTATCACTCTCTGATGCGCGCATAAAAAAAGACATCGTGCGCATATCCGATCCTCTCATGAAGATGAGAAGCATCAAGGGCTGCTGTTGGGAGCGTATAGACAATGAAACAACGGGTTACGGCTTTATTGCCCAGGACGTTGAGCAAGAGTTTCCTGAAGCTGTTAAAGGTGGCTATGACATTTCCCTGAAGGATGGCACAGTGATTTCTGATGTGAAAACTGTCGATACTTACGGGGTTGCTGCAGCTCTGCACCATGAAGCGATCCTTGCTCTCATGGATGAAATTGAAAGGCTTAAAGCACAGGTCGATAATTTGTTACTGGCCCGCTAAGTGATTTATAAGCCGGTGGCGGATTATTCAGCTCCCGGCCTGCAACGCCTCAACTTTTCCAGTTAGTTCTTCGATTTGATCCATTAAAGCCAAAATTGCCTCATGGTGAAGAGCTGCTGCGAAACCAGATGTATCAGCCGTCAGCACATCTTCCAGTTCGGTACCATCTTCAAGCTTCACTGGGTTCGGTGATATGGTTACCGCTGTTGGCATTACAGCTTTCATTTCCTGAGCAATAAACCCCTGACCCGGTCCGGCACCATCACGTCGATCCCATGTCACCCCCCTGACCTTTCGCATTTTTTCAAGCGGATTAGCAACACGTTCGATGTTTTCTTTCAGCCTGGCATCAGAGTTATTGTTCCAGGAACCGGACGCAGCTGCATTGCCCGTTTTCAGATCGAAGGTCCAGTTTTTTTCGGGGGTGGAACCTCCGTTATAGTAAATCACGAAATAACTCGCGTCTGTACCTCCACCGCGCTTTATGCCAGTAATGACTGCATCAGAGAACCATTTATAAATCCACCCGCCCACGAACTGATTCGTAACGGCGCTTGCATCAGCTGTTAGTCCGACAATGTCATTATTAGCCTGGCCTGATTGCACCCCACCATAAAATGTCATGGTGCCAAGAGGAACACGCATCCCTGATTTATTATCCAGGACCAAAGAGGAAGAATTAAAATTAAACTGGCCGTTAAGTGTTCCACCAGTTTTTTGAAGGGCTCCAGTGAGCCGTGAATCATCACCGGCAGCGACCGTTCCCGCCGCTGTGCCGATGTTCTTGGTGGCGCTGTTTCCTAAACCGACGTTTTATAGATTGCTCTGGAGCGGCCTGGTCGATAACTTCACCTGATTTTTTTGCAGAAATAACTGGGTGAAAAATATGCAAATTGGCTATGTAAGGGTGTCAACAAATGACCAAAATACGGATCTTCAGCGGCAAGCGCTCGAACGCGCAGGATGTGAACAAATTTTCGAAGAAAAAATGAGCGGAACAGTGGCAAGCCGGCCAGCACTCAAAAAGCTTCTCAAGACATTAAATGAGGGTGATACGTTGGTGGTCTGGAAACTGGATCGACTCGGTCGCAGCATGCGGAATCTGGTGCTGCTGGTGGACGAACTCCGGCAGCGCGGCATCCACTTCAAGAGCCTCACTGACAGCATCGACACATCAAGCCCGATGGGGCGCTTCATCTTTCATATTATGTCAGCGCTGGCAGAAATGGAGAGGGAGTTGATAGTGGAGCGCACCCGGGCAGGGTTGGCCGCAGCTCGTGAGAAAGGGCGAATCGGTGGCAGGCGTCCGAAGCTTACCCTGGAGCAATGGGCGCAGGCTGGCAGATTGATAGCGAACGGCGTGGACAGGAAGCAGGTAGCGATAATTTATGACGTGGCTGTGTGTACGCTTTATAAAAAGTTTCCTGTGGGGATAAAACTCTAATGGTGGTAAGGCAGCCGCAGTATGCTCAACTGCCTTACCATACTTAAAGCCCAACCTGGCGAACAGTCGGGAACTCAGAAACCAACCACATATCTGAATCTTCAAACATCTCCTCCAACATCCGATTCAGCTTTTCCCGATCGCTTTTGCTTGCGTCACTATTCAGGCTGTTAGCCTGCATCGGCTTAACCTTAACTTCAGCGTCGGGAAAAATGTTGTGCACTCGTTTCGTCAACTCGGCCAGGATAATCTCCCTGGCTCCCTCCAAGCCTTCAACGTTTCGCTTATCGTAAACCAGTTCAACAAACATAATGCGCTCCATTATCTACTGTTTGGATATACAGTATTTTTTGCTGTGGAGGATTTGTCTGTCAAGGCGTGAGCTCTTTGTTTTTAAATTTTGAGGGTATTTCTGCGTGAATAATTATTGTCGATGTGACCTGCAGAGCCGATGGTGTCTGAGGTTGGCTTAAAAAAGCTTTGGGGCATGGATGGGGCAAAAGTGCATGGTAAAGTGCGTTAAAGTTCGTTAATCATGTTTTGTATCGATCTCGCTCATCCCTTGTTTTATGCGCTCCTGGACGATATTTATCGATTTTAAAAATTATGAGTTCATATTATACAAATGTAGCAAAAAAGGTGTTTCTGCCTGAAAAGATGAACATTCTGCATAGCGCGTTTTACGCAACAGGAATATATTGAAACGTTACTCGACAAACGATGCATAAGGTTTTCTATGACACAACAGCCACAAGCCAAATACCGCCACGACTACCGTGCGCCGGAATACCTGATTAGCGATATCGACCTGACTTTTGACCTGGATGCCACAAAAACCGTTGTGACGGCGGTAAGCCAGGTGACGCGCCACAGCGCGACTGCCGTACCGCTGCGTCTGGATGGCGAAGACCTGACGCTGGTCTCCCTGCATATTAACGATGAACCCTGGTCAGACTATAAAGAAGAAGGCAACCAGCTGGTCATCGACAACCTGCCGGAACGCTTTACGCTGCGCATCGTGAATGAAATCAGCCCTGCCGCCAACACGGCGCTGGAAGGGCTTTACCAGTCAGGCGTGGCCCTGTGTACCCAGTGTGAAGCAGAAGGTTTCCGCCACATTACCTGGTACCTCGACCGCCCGGACGTGCTGGCGCGCTTTACCACTAAAATCATTGCCGATAAAACGCTCTATCCATTCCTGCTCTCCAACGGTAACCGCGTCGGCGAGGGCGAACTGGAAAATGGCCGTCACTGGGTGCAGTGGCAGGATCCGTTCCCGAAACCGTGCTACCTGTTTGCGCTGGTGGCGGGTGATTTCGACGTGCTGCGCGATACCTTCAAAACCCGCTCTGGACGCGAAGTGGCGCTGGAGCTGTTCGTTGACCGCGGCAACCTTGACCGCGCGCCGTGGGCGATGACTTCACTCATTAACTCCATGAAGTGGGACGAAGAGCGCTTCGGCCTCGAATACGATCTCGACATCTATATGATCGTCGCCGTCGACTTCTTCAACATGGGCGCGATGGAGAATAAAGGCCTTAACATCTTTAACTCCAAATACGTGCTGGCGCGTACCGATACCGCCACCGATAAAGACTACCTCGATATTGAACGCGTCATCGGCCACGAGTATTTCCACAACTGGACCGGTAACCGCGTCACCTGCCGCGACTGGTTCCAGCTGAGCCTGAAAGAGGGCCTGACCGTCTTCCGTGACCAGGAGTTCAGCTCCGATCTCGGCTCGCGGGCGGTCAACCGCATCAACAACGTGCGTACCATGCGCGGCCTGCAGTTTGCGGAAGATGCCAGCCCAATGGCGCACCCGATCCGTCCGGATAAAGTCATTGAGATGAATAACTTCTACACCCTGACGGTGTACGAGAAGGGCGCGGAAATTATTCGCATGATCCACACCCTGCTGGGCGAGGAGAACTTCCAGAAAGGGATGCAGCTCTATTTCGAACGCCACGACGGCAGCGCGGCCACCTGCGACGACTTCGTGCAGGCGATGGAAGACGCGTCCAACGTTGATCTCTCTCACTTCCGCCGCTGGTACAGCCAGGCCGGGACCCCGATCGTCACCGTGAAGGACGACTACAACCCGGAAACCGAGCAGTACACCCTGACCATCAGCCAGCGCACGCCGCCAACCGCCGAGCAGGAAGATAAATATCCGCTGCACATTCCGTTCAGCATTGAGCTGTACGACAACGAAGGCAACGTCATCCCGCTGCAGAAGGGCGGCCATCCGGTGCATAACGTGCTGAACGTGACCCAGGCAGAGCAGACCTTTATCTTCGATAACGTCTACTTCCAGCCGGTTCCTGCGCTGCTGTGCGAATTCTCCGCGCCGGTGAAGCTGGAGTACAAGTGGAGCGACCAGCAGCTGACGTTCCTGATGCGCCACGCGCGCAACGATTTCTCTCGCTGGGACGCCGCGCAGAGCCTGCTCGCAACCTACATCAAGCTGAACGTGAACCGCTACCAGCAGGGTCAGCCGCTGACGCTGCCGGTGCACGTGGCAGACGCGTTCCGTGCCATCCTGCTGGACGAGAAGATTGACCCGGCGCTGGCGGCTGAAATTCTGACCCTGCCGTCCGCGACTGAAATTGCGGAGCTGTTCGACATCATCGACCCGATTGCCATCGTGGCCGTGCGCGAAGCGCTGACCCGCACGCTGGCGACCGAGCTGGCGGATGAATTCCTGGTGCTCTACAACGCCAACAAGCTTGACGCCTATCGCGTGGAGCATGCGGATATCGGCAAGCGTACCCTGCGCAATACCTGCCTGCGCTATCTTGCGTTTGGTGAGGCCGGGCTGGCGAACACGCTGGTGAGCAAGCAGTATCACGAAGCGGATAACATGACCGATGCGCTGGCCGCGCTGGCGGCAAGCGTTGCCGCTGAACTGCCGTGCCGCGATGCGCTGATGCAGGAGTATGACGACAAGTGGCACCAGGATGGCCTGGTGATGGACAAGTGGTTTATTCTGCAGGCGACCAGCCCGGCGGCCGATGCGCTTAGCAAGGTTCGCAGCCTGCTGAAGCACCGTTCGTTCACCATGAGCAACCCGAACCGCGTTCGCTCGCTGATTGGCGCATTTGCCAGCAGCAACCCGGCCGCGTTCCACGCCGAAGACGGCAGCGGATACCAGTTTATGGTGGAAATGCTGACCGAGCTGAACAGCCGTAACCCGCAGGTTGCATCACGTCTGATTGAGCCGCTGATTCGCCTGAAACGCTACGATGCGCAGCGCCAGGCGAAGATGCGCGCCGCGCTTGAGCAGCTGAAAGGGCTGGAAAATCTGTCTGGCGATCTGTACGAGAAGATTGCTAAAGCACTGGCCTGATGTAAAAAAGCCCGGTGGCGCTACGCTTACCGGGCCTACGTGGGGGCGAGGGGCATTGGTTTTCTCCCTCTCCCAGTGGGAGAGGGCCGGGGTGAGGGCATCAGGCATTGGCCTTTATCCGCTGAATCTCCGCTTCCCCACGCTTCATCACCCGCTCCAGCACCGCTGCCTCCAGCTCCGCCAGTCTCGCCGACCCTACGCGACGAGGGCGCGGGATATCCACCGTCAGATCCAAACCGATTTTCCCGTCTTCTATAAGCAATACCCGGTCCGCCATCGCCACGGCTTCGCTGACGTCATGCGTCACCAGCAGGACCGTAAAGCCGTGCGCCTGCCAGAGGGATTCAATCAGATCCTGCATTTCGATCCGCGTCAGGGCATCGAGCGCGCCGAGCGGCTCATCAAGCAGCAGCAGGCCGGGACGGTGAATCAACGCTCGCGCCAGAGCCACGCGCTGCTTCTGCCCACCCGACAGCGCCGCAGGCCATTCACCTGCACGGTTTTCCAGCCCGACGGCGGCCAGCGCCTGACGGGCTTCATTCCGCCAGTTGCCTTTGAGCCCCAGCCCGACGTTATTAATCACCGTCTTCCAGGGCAGCAGCCGCGCGTCCTGAAACATCATGCGCGTATCGTCCTGAATATTCGAAAGCGGCGTTGTTCCTGCCAGAATCTCTCCACCGTTGGGGGCTTCCAGCCCGGCTAAAAGACGCAGGAGCGTGCTCTTGCCGCCGCCGCTGCGCCCGACTACGGCCACAAACTGGCCGGCGGGAATGTGTAGATCCAGCCCGTTAAGAATGGTGTTTTCGCCGTAGCGTTTGGTTACGCCGTTCAGCAGCAGCGGCGTTCCCTGGTTCAGTCGTGCCGTATTCATGCTTTCGCCTCCTGAAGGGTATAGGCCGGGTTCCAGCGCAGCCAGCTGCGCTCCAGCCACTGGGCGCTGACGTCCGCGAGTTTGCCGAGCAGGGCATACAGGATGATGGCAACTACCACCACGTCCGTTTGCAGAAATTCGCGGGCGTTCATCGCCAGATAGCCGATGCCGGAGTTGGCTGAAATGGTCTCCGCCACAATCAGCGTCAGCCACATCAGGCCGAGCGCAAAACGCACCCCGACCATAATGGAGGGCAGGGCGCCCGGCAGGATCACGTGTGTAAAGAGAGAAAAGCCGGACAGGCCGTAGCTTCGCGCCATCTCCACCAGACCGCGATCGATATTGCGGATGCCGTGCCAGGTGTTGATGTATATCGGGAACAGCGTGCCCAGCGCCACGAGGAAAATCTTGGCGCTCTCGTCAATCCCAAACCACAGAATCACCAGCGGGATCAGCGCCAGATGCGGCACGTTGCGCAGCATCTGAATGGAGGTATCCAGCAGCCGCTCGCCCCAGCGGGAAAGGCCGCTAATCAACCCCAGCACCAGACCAATGCTGCCGCCGATGGAAAACCCAATCACCGCGCGCCAGGAGCTGATCGCCAGATGCTGCCACAGCTCGCCGCTGACGCTCAGCGACCAGAACGCTTCTACGACGCCTTCCGGAGAGGGCAGAATGCGGCTCGACAGCCAGCCGGTGGTCGACGCGAGCTGCCAGAGCGCCACGATGCCGAGGGGCAAAAACCACGGGGCGGCACGCAGCAGCCATTTTTGTGAGGTGGCAGACATGGTCACTCCTTAGCTCTGCGCGGCTTTGCGCGGAATAAACTCGTTCGCCACGGCTTCGCCCTGCAGCTGGAGCCGCTGCGGCTGCGGAATTTCCGGAACGGCGACGTCCAGATGCGGGAATAACAGCTCGCCCACCTTGTACGCCTCTTCCAGGTGCGGATAGCCGGAGAGAATAAAGCTGTCGATGCCCAGGTCAGCGTATTCATTAATCCGGGCGGCTACGGTCGGGCCGTCGCCGACCAGCGCCGTGCCCGCGCCGCCGCGCACCAGGCCGACGCCCGCCCACAGGTTCGGGCTGATTTCCAGATTCTCGCGCCTGCCGTTGTGCAGAGAGGCCATGCGGTGCTGCCCGACGGAGTCGGTTTTGGCAAACGCGGCCTGCGCCTTCGCGATGGTCTCATCGTCCAGATGGGAGATCAGGCGGTCTGCCGCCTGCCAGGCTTCTTCATTGGTTTCGCGCACAATCACGTGCAGGCGAATGCCGAAGCGCACCCTGCGGCCATGGGCGGCGGCTTTGGCGCGGACCTGGGCAATTTTCTCTTTCACCAGTTCGGGCGGCTCGCCCCAGGTCAGATAGAGATCGACCTGCTCGGCGGCCAGATCCTGAGCCACATCCGACGATCCGCCAAAATAGAGCGGGGGACGCGGCTGCTGCACCGGCGGGAAGTAGAGCTTCGCGTCGCGAACGTGAATATGCTTGCCTTCAAAGGTGACGGTTTCGCCTTCCAGCAGGCGTCGCCAGACGCGGGTAAACTCGGCGGAGGCTTCATAGCGCTCGGTATGGTCGAGGAACACGCCGTCACCCGCCAGCTCCTGCGGATCGCTGCCCGTCACCAGGTTGAACAGGGCCCGGCCGTTGGAGAGCCTGTCCAGCGTTGCCGCCTGACGCGCCGCCACGGTGGGGGAGACGACGCTCGGGCGCAATGCTACCAGGAATTTAAGGCGCTGGGTGACCGGGATCATCGACGCGGCGACCAGCCAGGCATCCTCGCACGAGCGTCCGGTCGGGATCAGCACGCCGGTAAAACCGATTCGGTCCGCCGCCTGCGCAATCTGCTGCAGATAGCCGTGGTCAACCGGGCGCGAACCCTCCTCTGTGCCAAGATAGTGCCCATCGCCGTGGGTGGGTAAAAACCAGAAAAGATTCAGACTCATGATTTAGCTCCTTCTTTGCCTGCGGGCTGCCAGATGCGTTCGCGAATATCGACCTGTTTTGGAACCAGGCGGTTTTGATAGAAGAGGTCAGCGGTCTGTTGCTGAAGCGCGGCGACGTGCGCGTCTACCGGTAAAATGGTGGTGGGTGGACGGTGGCTGAGATAGCTCGCGATCACCGGTTCAGGCAGGCCCATGGTTTTTGCCAGCAGGGCAATGCTCGCCTGACGCTGGCTTTGGGTCAGCGCATCTGCCTGGGTAAAGGTATCCAGCACGCCCTGAATAAACGCGCCGTTTTTTTCCGCGTAAGGGCGTGCGGTGAGGTAGAACGAGCCGGTCTGTTTCAGCGTGGTACCGTCCTTCAGCACCCGTACGCCGCCCTGCAGTAATGCCGCTGAGTAGTACGGATCCCAGATAGCCCAGGCATCAACGTTCTTTTGCTGGAACGCGGCGCGCGCGTCGGCAGGCGTCAGGTAAACGGGTTGAATGTCGGTGAACTTAAGCCCGGCTTCCTGTAAGGCGCGCAGCAGCAGGTTGTGCGAGCTGGAGCCTTTCTGAAAAGCGACCTTACGCCCTTTAAGGTCGGCGACGCTTTTAATGTCGCTGTTTTCAGGTACCAGAATCACCTCGGCTTTCGGTTTCGCGGGTTCTACGCCGACGTAGACCAGGTCTGCCCCGGCAGCCTGAGCAAAAATAGGCGGGATGTCGCCCGTGCTGCCCAGATCGATACTGCCGACGTTCAGGGCTTCAAGCATCTGCGGCCCTGCCGGGAACTCCACCCAGGAGAATTTGGTGTCCGGGAAGCGTTTTTCCAGCAGCTGGTGGCTTTTTGCCAGCACCATGCTGACGCTGCCTTTTTGGTAGCCAATGCGTAAGCTGTCCGGTGCGGTTTCTGCGGCATGCGCCAGCGCGGAAAACGCCATCAGGCCAGCCAGTCCGAGGCGGGTTAAGGTTTTAAACATGTGCGACTCCCTGAGGCGGAGTAAAAGAAGGAACCTGGATATCCCGGCGATGCAGCGCGTGCCAGAAGGTTTCCAGCGCGGCATCAAGGCGCGTTTGCAGATTCGGCGTGAAGTGCGGCCTATGCTGGTAGTCAATGACCTGCGAATCATCCGCGAAAACGCCGTGGAGGATCTCCTGCGCCTTCAGGGCGTTCAGCACCGGCTTCAGGGCGTAATCCACCGCCAGTAAATGTGCCACCGTGCCGCCCGTTGCCAGCGGCAGCACCACTTTGCCGTTCAGCGCGCGCTCGGGGAGAAGATCGAGCAGGGTTTTCAGCGCGCCCGAAAAAGAGGCTTTATAAATCGGGGTCGCAACGATGAGGCCGTCCGCTTCCTTGAGCTGCTCGGTGAGGGTTTTCAGCGCGGGGCTGTCGAAGCGGGCATACAGCAAATCTTCAGGCTCGAAGTTATGCAGATTCCAGTGGCACACTTCCACGTCCAGGGCGTTGAGCTTTTCACGGGCATATTCCAGCAGGGCGCTGGAACGCGAAGGGAATCGTGGACTTCCGGCCAGGGTAATGACGCGCATACATCCTCCTTATAACTAATTGTTTGCTTTTATCTAACATTCATAACAATTTTCAGGAGTGTGACACCGCGCGGTTATTCCACTAAATGATTTATCCGCAATTAAAATGCGAAAAACTGCATAAGAAAGGGAAAGGCAGGAAAACGATTGCGTTTTACGCCGTTTTTTTTGCCGCAGGTCAATTCCCTTTCGCGACGGGATCGCCCATAATCCCCTCCCGGTTTGCACACCGGGAATCCAGGAGAGTTCATGTACTACCCCTTCGTTCGTAAAGCCCTTTTCCAGCTCGACCCCGAGCGCGCTCATGAATTTACATTCCAGCAATTACGTCGTATTACAGGCACGCCTCTGGCGGCACTGGTGCGTCAAAACGTGCCGGAAAAGCCTGTGCAGTGCATGGGTCTGACCTTTAAAAATCCGCTGGGTCTGGCGGCCGGTCTGGACAAAAATGGCGAGTGCATCGATGCCTTGGGCGCGATGGGCTTTGGCTCCATCGAAATTGGTACCGTCACGCCGCGCCCGCAGCCGGGAAATGACAAGCCGCGCCTGTTCCGCCTGGTCGAAGCCGAAGGGCTGATCAACCGCATGGGCTTTAATAACCTCGGCGTTGATCATCTGGTGGAGAACGTGAAGAAAGCCCATTTCGATGGGGTGTTAGGCATCAATATTGGCAAAAATAAAGATACGCCGGTTGAGCAGGGTAAAGATGACTATCTGATTTGTATGGAAAAAGTCTACGCCTATGCCGGGTATATCGCGGTGAATATTTCCTCACCTAATACCCCGGGTTTACGCTCGTTACAATATGGCGAAGCGCTGGACGATCTTTTGAGTGCCATTAAAAATAAACAAAATGAACTCCAGGCGATCCACCATAAATATGTTCCTGTCGCGGTTAAGATCGCGCCGGATCTTTCTCATGAAGAATTGATCCAGGTTGCCGACAGTTTGGTTCGCCATAATATCGATGGGGTGATTGCAACGAATACCACGCTCGATCGTTCGCTCGTTCAGGGAATGAAAAACTGTGACGAAGCGGGTGGGTTAAGTGGCCGTCCGGTACAATTAAAAAGCACCGAAATTATTCGCGCTCTGTCTGCGGAATTAAATGGCCGTTTACCGATTATTGGCGTCGGCGGTATCGACTCGGTGATTGCTGCGCGCGAGAAGATGGCGGCCGGTGCGTCACTGGTGCAAATCTATTCCGGCTTTATTTTTAAAGGCCCGCCGCTGATTAAAGAAATCGTTACTCATATCTAATCTTTTCTCTTAATCAGACAACCAGGGCTTTATTTCCAGCCCTGGTTGTTTTATATTCCGTCACTGTTGCTTATTTAGACATTATAGTCTTTTATTACTAGTGTTATAAACGAAGCGGCCAACAGGACATTTTTAGTACAGGACGTTTGGGGACGGGAGAGAAACATGCGAATTAAACCTGACGATAACTGGCGTTGGTATTTTTGCGACGAGCACGATCGCATGATGCTCGATTTAGCCAATGGCATGTTGTTTCGTTCTCGTTTTGCCCGCCGAATGTTAACCCCGGACGCGTTTTCTCCATCGGGCTTCTGCGTTGACGATGCGGCGCTTTATTTCTCCTTTGAAGAAAAATGCCGCGATCTGGAGCTCTCAAAAGAGCAGCGTGCCGAACTGGTATTAAATGCGCTGGTGGCTATTCGTTTCCTGAAACCGCAAATGCCGAAAAGCTGGCATTTCCTGCCTCACGGCATGGACTGGACGCCAGCAACGGGTGATGCGGCCAGCGTTAACCTGAGCGATACCGCTGAAGAGGTGAGCCTGTTAGTGGTTGAGCCGGGCGAAAACGCCGCACTTTGTCTGCTGGCGCAGCCCGGCGTGACGATTGCCGGGCGCGTAATGCAGTTAGGTGATGCGATCAAAGTCATGAATGACAGGCTGAAGCCACAGCTGCGCGTAGATTCCTTCAGCCTCGAACAGGCGGTTTAAGCTTCCAGCTGTACCGACGTTTTCGGTACGCAGCTACAGCACAGGATTGTGCCGTCATTGCCAATTGCAGATTTTTTCAGTGCACTCACTTCACCCTCCAGCAGCTTGATGCGGCAGCATCCGCAAATTCCCGCACGGCAGGAATACGGTACGCGAATACCGGCTTGCTCCAGTTGCTCCAGTAAAACCTGCTGATTGTTGCCACGAATAATCTTGCCCTGCCAGTGAATATCCACTGCATAGGCGACGTTTGTCACAACGTCGACCATTTCTTCTTCCTGGCCTGAGCCGTACGCTCTCGCCGGCCCGCGGGCGAGAATTTCAACTTCATCGCCTACGCGGATCGCGCCGCTGGAGCGCGGGATCAGGTTCTGGCCGAAATCGACATCGCCGTTGTCCTGTGCGGTACGGAACGATTGCAGCGTTTTCAGCGGCTCGCCGGAAGGATGCTTTTGGCCTTTCTCAGGGCTTACCGTGGTGAAAATGCAGCGGCTGCAGGGTTTGACGACATCAAAGATGACGCTGCCGATGCGGATGACTTTCCAGGTATCTTCATCCCAGGCGTCGACGCCCGTCACCACCAGGTTCGGACGGAACTGTTCCATCTGTACGCTGGCTTTACAGCGATTCTGTAAATCACGCAGGGACGCTTCGTTGGTGAGCAGGAACGGGAAGCCATCCGCGAAGGAGAGGGGAACGGCGTCGTGGCGCTTTACGCGACGCGTCAGTTCCGGCCCAACCCAGCGCAGCTGCACGTCGCGGGAGAAGAAGCCGCTCAGCCAGCGGTTAATTTCATCCGGTGCGATGCGCGCGGTAAAATGGTTGCCCCATACTTCCGTTGGCGCGTCGGCAGCCGCAAAATCAGCAAAGCGGATCACCGCGCTGGAACCGTCCGGCGCGGTCAGATGCAAACCGTCATGAAGCGGGGAAGGGGTAAAGCGGACCATCTGCGGGAACTGGCGTGCGGTGATAAACGTCCCGTCAGGCTCGGTGACCATAAAAATACGATCGAAGGCGAACCCGCTCATGTCTGCCAGCGCGTGAGAGACGCCGATGCCGCGCATGGATTTCACCGGATGAATAAAAAGCCTGGATAACGTCGCCACTGCACACTCCCGCAAATGAAAATAAGCCTTCAACTTTATGACATACACGCCATATTAGCTATAATGCGCGACAATTTTCTAAGAGTAAAAGTGACGATATGAATTCTCTGTTTGCCAGTACGGCCCGTGGGCTGGAAGAGCTGTTAAAAACTGAACTGGAAGCCCTGGGCGCGCAAGAGTGCCAGGTGGTTCAGGGTGGTGTCCATTTTGAGGGCGACACGCGGCTTATTTACCAGAGCCTGATGTGGAGCCGTCTGGCGTCGCGCATCATGCTGCCGATGAAGGAGTGCAAGGTCTATAGCGACCTGGATCTCTACACCGGCGTACAGATGATCGACTGGACAGAGATCTTCACGCCTGACGCCACCTTCGCGGTGCATTTCAACGGCGTGAACGACGAGATCCGCAACAGCCAGTACGGCGCCCTGCGCGTAAAAGACGCGATTGTTGACTGCTTCACGCGTAAAAATAAGGAACGTCCGAACGTCGATCGCGAAAATCCGGACCTGCGTATCAACGTCTGGCTGAACGGCGACACGGCGAGCATCTCCCTCGATCTGAGCGGCGCCGGTCTGCACCTGCGCGGCTACCGCGATCGCACCGGTATGGCGCCGATCAAAGAAACCCTGGCCGCCGCCATCGTGATGCGCTCCGGCTGGCAGCCGGGCACGCCGCTGCTTGACCCAATGTGTGGCTCCGGTACGCTGCTGATTGAGGCCGCAATGCTGGCAACCGACCGTGCGCCGGGGCTGCACCGCGGCCACTGGGGCTTTAAGGGCTGGGCACAGCACGATGAAGCGCTCTGGAAAGAGGTTAAAGACGACGCGCAGACCCGCGCGCGTAAGGGCCTGGCGGGGTACACCTCTCACTTCTACGGTTCGGACAGCGACCCGCGCGTGATTGAACGCGCCCGCAGCAACGCCCGTCGCGCCGGTATCGGCGAGCTGGTCACCTTCGAGGTGAAAGACGTGGCGAACCTGACCAACCCGCTGCCGAAAGGCCCGTACGGAACCGTGATCAGCAACCCGCCATACGGCGAGCGTCTGGACAGCGAGCCTGCGCTGATTGCCCTGCACAGCCTGCTGGGCCGCAATATGAAGGACTATTTCGGCGGCTGGAACCTGTCTCTGTTCAGCGCCTCGCCGGAGCTGCTGAGCTGCCTGCAGCTGCGTGCCGATCGCCAGTTTAAAGCGAAAAACGGCCCGCTGGACTGCGTGCAGAAAAACTACCATCTGGCAGAGAAAGCGGCGGACAGCAAGCCAACCGGCGTGGCGGAAGATTACGCCAACCGCCTGCGCAAAAACCTGAAGAAATTTGAAAAATGGGCGAAGCAGGAAGGGATCGAGTGCTATCGCCTGTACGATGCCGACCTGCCGGAGTACAACGTGGCGGTTGACCGCTACGCGGACTGGGTGGTGATTCAGGAATATGCTCCGCCGAAAACCATTGATGCGCAAAAAGCGCGTCAGCGTATGCTGGACGTCATTGCGGCCACCATTGCCGTGCTGGGGATTGCGCCGAACAGGCTGGTTCTGAAAACCCGCGAGCGTCAGAAGGGTAAAAACCAGTACCAGAAGATGGGCGAAAAGGGCGACTTTATCGAAGTGGGCGAATACAACGCCCGCCTGTGGGTGAACCTGACCGACTATCTTGATACCGGCCTGTTCCTTGACCACCGTATCGCCCGCCGCATGCTCGGCCAGATGAGCAAGGGCAAAGATTTCCTCAACCTGTTCTCCTACACCGGGAGCGCCAGCGTGCACGCCGGTCTCGGCGGCGCGCGCAGCACCACCACGGTGGATATGTCCCGTACCTATCTGGAGTGGGCCGAACGCAACCTGCGCCTGAACGGTCTGACCGGACGCCAGCATCGCCTGATGCAGGCCGACGTGCTGGGCTGGCTGCGCGATACCGACGAGCAATTCGACCTGATCTTTATCGATCCGCCGACCTTCTCTAACTCCAAGCGCATGGAGGATAGCTTTGACGTTCAACGCGATCACCTGCGCCTGATGACCGACCTGAAGCGCCTGCTGCGCAAAGGCGGCACCATTATGTTCTCGAACAACAAACGCGGCTTCCGTATGGATCATGACGGCCTGGCAGCCCTGGGACTGAAAGCACAAGAAATCAGCCAAAAAACGCTGTCTCAGGACTTCGCCCGTAACCGTCAAATTCATAACTGCTGGTTGATTACCGCGGTCTGAAAGGAAAAATAAATGTCATTAATTAGTATGCACGGCGCGTGGCTCTCTTTCAGCGACTCACCGCTTCTCGATAATGCAGAGCTGCATATCGAAGATAACGAGCGCGTCTGTCTGGTGGGCCGTAACGGCGCGGGTAAATCCACGCTGATGAAAATCCTCAACCGCGAGCAGGGGCTGGATGACGGCCGCATCGTGTACGAGCAGGATCTGATCGTCTCCCGCCTCCAGCAGGATCCGCCGCGTCATGTGACCGGCAGCGTGTACGATTTCGTGGCGGAAGGCATCTCCGAGCAGGCGGAGTATCTGAAGCGCTATCACGAGATTTCGCATCTTGTGATGACCGACCCGAGCGACAGGAACCTCAACGAACTGGCGAAAGTGCAGGAGATGCTCGATCACCACGGTCTGTGGCAGCTGGAAAACCGCATTAACGAGGTGCTGGCCCAGCTTGGTCTCGAAGCGGATATGGAACTGTCCGCGCTCTCCGGCGGCTGGCTGCGTAAAGCGGCGCTGGGCCGCGCGCTGGTCAGTGGCCCTAAGGTACTGCTGCTGGACGAACCAACCAACCACCTGGATATTGAAGCGATTGACTGGCTGGAAGGGTTCCTGAAAACCTTCAGCGGCACCATCATCTTCATTTCGCACGACCGTTCGTTTATTCGCAATATGGCGACGCGCATTGTCGATCTCGACCGCGGCAAGCTGGTTACCTATCCTGGCGATTACGATACGTATCTGCTGGAGAAAGAAGAAAACCTGCGCGTGGAAGAGCTGCAGAACGCCGAGTTCGACCGCAAGCTGGCGCAGGAAGAGGTGTGGATCCGTCAGGGCATCAAGGCGCGCCGTACCCGTAACGAAGGCCGCGTGCGTGCCCTGAAGGCGATGCGACGCGAGCGCAGCGAGCGCCGCGAAGTGATGGGCAGCGCCAAAATGCAGGTGGAAGAGGCGTCCCGCTCCGGCAAGATTGTCTTCGAAATGGAAAACGTTAACTATCAGGTTGACGGGAAAGTACTGGTGAAAGATTTCTCAGCTCAGGTTCAGCGCGGGGACAAAATTGCGCTGATTGGCCCGAACGGCTGCGGCAAAACCACGCTGCTGAAGCTGATGCTGGGCCAGCTGCAGGCCGACAGCGGCCGCATTCACTGCGGCACCAAGCTGGAAGTGGCCTACTTCGACCAGCACCGCGCGGAGCTGGATCCGGACCGCACGGTGATGGACAACCTCGCCGAAGGTAAACAGGAAGTGATGGTAAACGGCAAGCCGCGTCACGTTCTGGGCTACCTGCAGGACTTCCTGTTCCACCCGAAACGCGCGATGACGCCGGTGCGCGCGCTCTCCGGCGGGGAGCGTAACCGTCTTCTGCTGGCCCGTCTGTTCCTGAAGCCAAGCAATTTGCTGATCCTCGATGAACCGACGAACGATCTGGATGTCGAAACGCTGGAATTACTGGAAGAGCTGATCGACGGTTATCAGGGAACCGTGATGCTGGTTAGTCACGATCGTCAGTTCGTGGATAACACCGTGACCGAGTGCTGGATCTTCGAAGGTGAAGGGCGAATTGGTCAGTACGTGGGCGGTTATCACGACGCAAAAGGGCAGCAGTCGCAGTCTCTGGCGCAGAAACAGTCAAAGTCCAGAACAAGTTCTGAACCTGCTGTAACAAAAGCAGAAACTGTCAAGAAAACCTCGGCTAAACTAAGCTATAACCTGCAGCGCGAACTGGAGGGGCTACCTCAGCGTCTCGAAGAGCTGGAGGCCGCGCTTGAGGGGCTGCAAGCACAGGTTGCTGATGCATCATTCTTTACCCAATCGCATGACTATACTCAGAAAGTACTGGCTGAAATGTCCTCGGCTGAAAAAGCCCTGGAAGAAGCATTTGAGCGCTGGGAGTACCTTGAGTCTCTGAAAAACGGCGCATAAACAGGGATTAAATATGTGTGACCAGCACCATGCCGACAGGCATATATTATGCTCGCAATGCGATATGCTCGTGGCGTTGCCAGAGCTTGGTCACGGACATAAAGCCCTGTGTCCACGCTGTGGCGCAACGTTGACAACCGAGTGGGACGCGCCGCGGCAGCGTCCCACTGCCTACGCGCTGGCAGCCTTGTTCATGCTGCTGCTCTCCAATCTCTTCCCCTTCATCTATATGAAGGTCGGTGGGATGACAAGCCAGGTGAATCTGCTTGAAATCCCGGGCGTGATGTTCTCGGAAGATTACGCCAGCCTGGGCACCTTTTTTCTGCTGTTCGTCCAGATAGTCCCGGCGTTTTGCCTGGTCGTCATCCTGCTGCTGGTTAACCGCGTCAGGATGCCGTCATCGCTGAAAATCCGGCTTGCGCGCATCCTTTTTCAGCTCAAAAGCTGGGGGATGGCCGAGATCTTTCTGGCGGGGATACTGGTCAGTTTCGTGAAGCTGATGGCGTACGGCGACGTGGGGATAGGCAGCAGCTTTATTCCCTGGTGTCTGTATTGCGTCCTGCAGCTGCGTGCTTTCCAGTGCGTGGACAGGCGCTGGGCCTGGGACGATATCGCCCCGGCCCCGACGCTTGCGCAGACGGTGAAGGTCGGCGTGCCGGGTATCCGCCAGGGGCTCCGTTCCTGCCCGTGCTGCACCGCCGTGCTGCCCGCCGATCTTGAAGTTTGTCCGCGCTGCGAAACGAAGGGCCACGTTCGCCGTAAAAACAGCCTGCAGTGGACGATGGCGCTGCTGGTCACGTCCGTCATGCTGTATCTGCCCGCCAATATTCTGCCGATTATGATCACCGATTTGCTCGGCGACAAAATGCCCTCGACGATCCTCGCCGGGGTCATACTGCTGTGGGGCGAAGGATCCTATCCTGTCGCCGGCGTGATTTTTATCGCCAGTATTATGGTGCCCACATTAAAAATGATCGCCATTGCCTGGCTCTGCTGGGATGCAAAAGGCCACGGAAAGCGCGACAGCGAACGCATGCACCTGATTTACGAAGTGGTCGAATTTGTTGGTCGTTGGTCAATGATCGACGTTTTTGTGATTGCCGTTCTCTCTGCGCTGGTGCGGATGGGCGGTTTGATGAGTATTTATCCCGCGATGGGGGCTTTAATGTTTGCACTGGTGGTGATTATGACCATGTTTGCGGCCATGACCTTCGACCCTCGTTTATCGTGGGATCGTGAGCCTGAATCAAGCCATGAGGAAGAGTAAGAGCATGGAAAATAAGAGTGGAGAGGCGAAAGTGCAGAAGGTCAAAAACTGGTCGCCGGTGTGGATTTTCCCCATCGTGACCGCGCTGATCGGTGCATGGATCCTGTTTTATCATTACAGCCATCAGGGACCGGAAGTGACGCTGATTACCACCAATGCCGAAGGAATTGAGGGCGGTAAAACGACCATCAAAAGCCGCAGCGTGGATGTGGGCGTGGTGGAAAGCGCAACCCTGACCGACGATTTAACCCATGTGGAGATTAAGGCGCGTCTTAATGCCGGCATGGAAAAACTGCTGCACGGCGATTCTGTTTTCTGGGTGGTTAAACCTCAGGTGGGGCGCGAGGGGATCAGCGGCTTAGGAACGCTGCTCTCAGGTGCCTACATCGAGCTGCAGCCGGGTGCAAAAGGCAGCCAGCCGGCGCAGTACCAGCTTCTGGATTCACCTCCGCTTGCCCCGCCTGATGCAAAAGGTATCCGCGTGATCCTCGACAGTAAAAAAGCGGGCCAGCTCACGGCGGGCGATCCGGTTCTTTTCCGCGGCTATCGCGTGGGTTCGGTGGAGAAAAGCACCTTCGATCCTCAGAAAAGAGCCATCAGCTATCAGCTGTTCATCAATGCGCCTAACGATCGTCTGGTCACCAGCAACGTCCGTTTCTGGAAAGACAGCGGCATCGCGGTGGATCTGACCTCGGCGGGCATGCGTGTAGAAATGGGCTCGCTGACAACGCTGTTTGGCGGTGGCGTGAGTTTTGACGTACCCGAAGGGCTGGACCTGGGGCAGCCGGTTGCGGAGAACACCGCTTTCCGCCTGTTCGACGATCAAAAAAGCATTCAGGATGCACTCTATACCGATCACATCGACTATCTGATGTTCTTTAAGGATTCTGTTCGCGGCCTGCAGCCTGGGGCGCCCGTTGAGTTCCGCGGTATTCGTCTGGGGACGGTGGGTCAAGTGCCTTACTTTGTTCCTGGCCTTAAGCAGATGCTTGATGATGATTACCGTATTCCGGTGCTGATCCGCATTGAGCCTGAGCGCCTGATCAACCAGATTGGTGAGAATCAGGATATCGGCGAGCACATCACCGACCTGATGAATCGCGGTCTGCGCGGCTCGCTGAAAACCGGTAACTTGGTGACCGGCGCACTGTATGTTGATATGGACTTCTATCCAAAAGCGCCGCCGATTACCGGTATGCGTGAATTTGGTGGTTACAAGATCATCCCAACGGTAAGCAGCGGTCTGGCCCAGATCCAGCAGCGTCTTATGGAAACGCTGGATAAAATTAACAACCTGCCTCTGAACCCAATGATTGAGGCGGCGACAGGTTCGTTACATCAAAGCCAGGCGACGATGCAGCGCCTGCAGACTACGCTGGACAACATCAACAAGATCACAGCCAACCAGAGTATGCAGCAGCTGCCGCAGGATATGCAGAAAACGCTGCGCGAGCTGAACCGCAGTATGCAGGGCTTCCAGCCTGGCTCGGCGGCGTACAACAAGATGGTGGCAGATATGCAGCGTCTCGATCAGGTCTTGCGCGAACTGCAGCCGGTTCTGAAAACGCTCAACGAGAAGAGCAATGCGCTGGTGTTCGAAGCGAAAGATAAAAAGGATCCTGAGCCGAAGAGGGCGAAACAATGAAAAAATGGCTAGCGATTGCAGGAGCGATGGTACTCACGGCCTGTAGCTCCGGGAGCGAAACGAAAAGCTACTACCAGCTGCCGCTGGTGACGCAGGCGGTTACGCAAACTACCGCCTCGCAGGGCAACCGTCTGCTGTGGGTTGAGCAGGTCGCCGTGCCAGATTACCTGGCCGGCAACGGGGTGGTCTATCAGACCAGCGATGTACAGTACGTTATCGCCAACAACAACCTGTGGGCCAGCCCGCTGGATCAGCAGTTACGCAATACGCTGGTGGCGAATCTGGGCAGCCAGCTTCCGGGCTGGGTTGTTGCCTCCCAGCCTTTGGGAAGCGATCAGGACACGCTGAACGTCACGGTAACGGGCTTCCACGGCCGTTATGACGGTGCCGTTGTCATCAGCGGCGAGTGGCTGTTGAATCATCAGGGACAGCTGATTAAGCGTCCTTTCCATCTGGAGCTGAAGCAGCAGAAGGATGGCTATGATGAAATGGTGAAAGTGCTGGCTCAGGGTTGGGCGCAGGAGTCAGCCAGTATCGCCAGGGAAATTTCCCGGCTGCCATAAGTAAAATTCATCGTCAAAAACCGCAATCGGCCTGGTGCTGATTGCGGTTTTTTTTTCGTTTTTGCGTCAGGTTGTTACTTGTGCCGGGTCACAATTTTTGTACAAATGATCTTCCAGCTAGCTCACAAATATGACACCCGTATGAATTTTGAACATTGACGCTGAGAGTAAATCGGGGTATTCGTTATCTGTGCCTGCGCATCTGGCGCAGACACTGTTTTCTTTCCACCAGACAAAAGAATGAGGGAAACGAGGCATGAAGAGACAGAAACGAGATCGCCTGGAACGGGCTCATCAACGTGGTTATCAGGCCGGCATCGCTGGACGTTCGAAAGAAATGTGTCCTTATCAGACGATAAATCAAAGGTCACAATGGCTTGGAGGCTGGCGAGAAGCCATCGGCGACAGGGCACTAATAGCCTGATAACGTCTCTTTAAAAAAAGAAACCTCCGCATTGCGGAGGTTTCGCCTTTCTGAACGGGGCTAAAAGCCGTTATCAGAAAGCAGAGGTATCCTGGAACAGACCCACTTTCAGGTCGTTCGCGGTATAGATCAGACGACCGTCTACCAGCACTTCGCCATCCGCCAGGCCCATAATCAGGCGACGGTTAACGATGCGCTTGAAGTGAATACGATAGGTCACTTTCTTCGCAGTAGGCAGAACCTGACCGGTGAATTTCACTTCGCCCACGCCCAGCGCGCGGCCTTTACCTTCACCACCCAGCCAGCCCAGATAGAAGCCAACCAGCTGCCACATGGCATCCAGGCCCAGGCAGCCAGGCATTACCGGATCGCCAATGAAGTGGCAACCGAAGAACCACAGGTCCGGGTTGATATCGAGTTCTGCTTCTACGTAACCCTTATCGAAGTTGCCGCCGGTTTCGGTCATTTTCACGACACGGTCCATCATCAGCATGTTCGGGGCCGGTAACTGTGGGCCTTTCGCGCCAAACAGTTCACCGCGACCAGAGGCAAGAAGATCTTCTTTTGTATAGGATTCGCGTTTATCTACCATGTTCTCAGTAAGCCTTATTTTAGTGAAGGACGCAGGATAGCTAACACGTGTACGCTGAACAAGTCCGATCAGTTCGAACTGAACCAACCCATCCAGCGTAACGGCCATGGATAACGATGACGAGCATCCTGCTGTGTCGCCTGAGCAATGCGCTCCTGGATAGTCTGCATCAGGGTTGTCTGACCTTCGCCATCCCAAACCAGGTTTGTCAGTAAGGGTAGTGCATCCTCAATCCCTTCGATGGCCCAGATGGCGAACTGTTCCTGTTCAACCGCGTCCAGAATATCCTGGCACAGGCTGAGATGGCGTACGTTAGGCGCCGGAATAATCACACCCTGTTTGCCGTTTAAACCGCGCTGCTGGCAGACAGAGAAGAAGCCTTCAATTTTTTCGTTCAGACCGCCAACGGGCTGAGCACGACCAAACTGATCGACCGAACCGGTAATCGCGATGTTCTGGTTGATCGGCACGTCCGCCAGGGCGCTGATTAAGGCGCACAGCTCAGCCATAGAGGCGCTATCGCCATCCACTTCGCTGTAGGACTGTTCGAACGTCAGCGAGGCGGAGAAGGGGATTTGCTGCTCAAGCTGCAGCTCAGACATTAAAAACGCCTGCATGATCATCATGCCTTTGGCGTGAATATTGCCGCCCAGTTCGGCCTTGCGTTCAATATCGGTAAACTCGCCATCGCCAATATGCACAACGCAGCTGATTCGCGAGGGTTCACCGAACGCCCGCGGATGGCCAGGAAACTCGATCACCGAGAGAGCGTTGATCTGCCCAACGCGTTCGCCTTCTGTCTCGACCAGAATTTGTTCCAGCAGAATTTCATCCTGCATGCGGTCAGCAAGATAGCCTTCGCGCCACTCTCGCTGCGCCAGCATCTGCGTGAGCTGTTCGCCGGTAAACGCACCGTTACCGCTGATCGTACCCACTTCACGCAGCTGCTTGCCGATCCAGAGCGGGCAGAGCGGCAGGGTTTCCTGGTCACCGGTATAGCGAACGGCTTCACGGATTAAACCCGGCCACGCGTCAGCGGCAGGCGCTGGCAATGCAAAACGTTCCGCCACGGCCATTACCCACTGACACCACTGCGCCATGTCGTCCGCATCGGCAATCTGAATGTTGTCTTCGTATTCGCTGTAAACCGCCTGCTCGGCCAGCTCCGGCTCCATCTCCTGGAAGTCCGCCAGCGATTCGCGGTCACTCGTCAGCACGACGGTCAGCGACAGCGGCATGGACGGCACGGAGACAGGAAGAGGACGAGACTCGTCATAGCCGACCCAGTCAAAGCGCTGTTGGGTCACAACGGTTTTCAGGCGCATCCACAGCAGCGGCTGCGAGAGGAGGGTGCGCAGAGAGATGATGAGCACGCCGCCGTTTGCACGATGCACCAGCCCCGGCTGCAGGGAAAGCTCACCGTTAAACTGGCGCAGACAGCCAAAGAGCTGTTCAGCCTCGACCCAATTAGCGGTAATCACCTCGCCTTTAGCAGCAAAACGACCGTCTGCCTGGTCCGCCGGTTCGAAGGTAATATTATGCCCCGCGATACGATATTGGCCGCCAAATACCGCGTTGGTGTCCGGCCGCAGCTGGCGCATGGCATCCCCAAGCAGCGTCAGATATTCCGCTTCTTCCGGGGCTTTCAGCAGCATGAAGGGCGATGTCGCCCACGGGCTTAACGTCTGCTCCAGCGCATAATGTAAGCGTGGTTGCGTATCGCTAAGGATGAATTCGTGTTCTTTTGCGAGATCGGGCTGTGCAAACAGTTCCTGATAGCTCTCGGCATCCGGAACAAGGTCACGCCATGCTAGTTTCGTAATGGTCAAAGTTGATGTTTTTTAGTCAGATGTAAAAGCGTGGAGTATACCGTAAGCGAGGGGCTCTACCCAAGCAGGATTGGGTATTTCAGCAGGCGGATTGGCTGCACTCACTCACAGGATATGATTTCTTTTCAGCAGATTGCTAAAAAACTGATATTCTGAACAGAGTTACGTGGTAACACTGAGATCGCAATGAAATATCAACAACTGGAAAATCTCGAAAGCGGCTGGAAATGGAAGTACCTGGTCAAAAAGCACCGTGAAGGGGAGCTGATCACCTGCTACATCGAAGCCAGCGCTGCGCAAGAAGCCGTGGATATTTTGCTGACCCTCGAAAATGAACCGGTACAGGTTAATGGCTGGATTGAGAAGCACATTAATCCCGCGTTGTTAAACCGGATGAAGCAAACTATCCGCGCGCGACGTAAACGGCATTTTAATGCCGAGCATCAGCATACCCGGAAAAAATCCATCGACCTGGAGTTCGTGGTCTGGCAGCGTCTGGCCGGGCTGGCGCAACGGCGTGGTAAGACCCTGTCGGAAACCATCGTGCAGCTGATTGAGGATGCCGAACATAAAGAGAAGTACGCCAGCCAGATGTCGTCGCTGAAAAACGACCTTCAGGCGTTGTTGGGCAAAAAATAGATTTTTGTTTTCTTCAGACAATAAAAAACCCCGCATGGCGGGGTTTTTTTATAAGACGATAACTTATGCCGCTGGCTGAGTTACAACGTCTTTAACGCCTTTAACTTCGATCTCTACGCGACGATCTGGTGCCAGGCAGTCGATCAGTGCAGCGCGAGCTTTAACGTTGTCACAGGTGTTGCCAGTAACTGGGTTAGATTCGCCCATACCACGTGGGGAGATCTTGTTAGCTGGGATACCTTTAGAGATCAGGTAATCAACAACAGACTGAGCACGTTTCTCAGACAGTTTCTGGTTGTAAGCGTCAGAACCGATGCGGTCGGTGAAGCCCAGAACCACTACAGAACCGTCTTTAGGATCCAGGTTGCTCAGCTGGGTGTACAGCTGATCCAGTGCCTGCTGACCTTCTGGTTTCAGGGTCGCTTTGTTGAAGTTGAACAGAACGTCAGACTTCAGAGTGAAGTGCTTGGTCTGTACTTCTGGAGCTGGAGCCGGCGCTGGAGCAACAACTGGTGCTGCATCTTCCTGCTGGCCGAAACGGTAGGAAACACCTACGCTCAGCATGCCGTTGTCTGGACGAACGCCAACGGTAGCACCGTCACCGATGTTGTTAACCCACTGGTATTCCAGACGGGTAGCGATGTCACGGGTCATAGCCCACTCAACGCCACCAGCGAATACTGGGGAAACGCCAGTGTCATGGTCGTCGCCAGCGATGTTGTTGCTGGAGTCTGCACGCCATACCATGCCGCCCAGACGGGTGTACACGTCCAGATCGTCAGTTACTGGGTAACCCAGTTTAGCGGTCAGCTGAACGCCCTGAGCTTTGAAAGCGCCATTGATGGTGTCGCCTTTGTATGGCATACGACCTAACCAGTCGTAACCCATTTCAAAACCAACATACGGGTTAACCTGATAGCCACCGAACGCACCTGCACCAAGCTGGCTCTCGTGAGTAGGGCCATCGTTGTTCAGGCTGCTGTTGTACCAGCCAGTGTCGTGGAACTGAGACCAGCCCAGTTTACCACCTGCATACCAGGTATTATCTTTCGGAGCGGCCTGCGCTACGGTAGCGAAGCCAGCCAGTGCCACTGCAATCGCGATAGCTGTCTTTTTCATTTTTTGCGCCTCGTTATCATCCAAAATTCGCCATGAAGGTCTCAAGAGAGAATCACGGTTAAATCCTTCACCGGGGGGCGTGGTCAAATATAAATCTACCGATATCTTCGGCTTAGGCCGAGCACCCCTGGCGATGTAAAGTCTACAACGTAGCTGAAAACTTACAAGTGTGAAGTCTGTCAGGCATATGAAAAAAAAAGTTCCGTATACCTATTATTTAACATTTTTAGAACGAATTTTGTGCAATAAAATTAAGGAGAACCGCACCAGACAAGCCTTGCCGCAATTTTGAGGCCGGGAACTAAAACCGCATCTTGCGGTCAAAAAAAATTCCAGGAAAAATCTTAATTTCACTCAATGATACAAATTTGAGTGAATTTTTAGCCCAGAAAGTTGTCCTCTGCGATAAGAATCTGGACGAACCGGGCGCATGATAAACCCGATCGCATTCCCTTCTTCAGCCGCTTCGGTCAGACGAAAATGTTCCTCTTCCGTCAATTCTTCCGGTAACCACCCGATCACCACGCTGTAATTTCCGGTACGTAACGCGCGAATCATCGACTCGACGGTATCGCAGGGAGAAAGCTGGTTGATCTGCATCACCTTTGCCAGGGGCAGGCCTGCGGACTGCACCCATTGACGGCTCAGTTTCTGCTGTGGCGTCAGCCAGAGCTGCCAGCGCGATTGCTGACCAAGCTGCTGTAATAACGGAAGCAGCAGGAGTTGGGTCAACAGAGGCTGGTCTTCACGGTAAACCACTTCACTAATAAGCCCCGTCGAAGCACCCCCAACGGTGTTCTGCGCGACAGTGCCCGCGGTAGAGGAGAGAGAAGTTGAGCGATTTGCATAGCCTGAAGTGTACATATTCATTCCAGCCCTGTAGTTACTGTATGGATATACAGTAACCCCTGTGTGCATAAAGATCAACCTCATTTTCGGAAAGCGACTCGCAAAATTCATTCAATGTTGATGCCCTTCGAAAAATCATCTTGCTCAACGACGCTAAGTTGCCTATTTTCCTGCTAACGGATCCGCTAGTAAGAAATTTCGTTGTTACTTTATGATTTTGAAGGGAAATATCATGAAAAAGATATCTTATGAACGGATTTATAAATCCCAGGAATACCTCTCACCGCTGGGTGAAATTCATCATCGCGCGCTGTTCGGCGGCTATACCCTGGCGGTGGACGATGCAGTTTTTGCCATGGTGTCAGACGGTGAGCTCTATCTCCGCGCCTGTGAAGAAAGCGCAAAATACTGTGTGAAAAATGCCGCTTCTTTTTTGACCCTGATGAAGCGGGGCCGGCCGGTGCTTCTCAACTATTACCGGGTGGATGACGGGCTGTGGCAAGACAGGGAGCGTCTGCTTCAGCTCTCCTCTTTCGCACTCAATGCGGCAAGAAAAGAGCGTTACCAGCGCCATCAGCGCAATCGACTTAAGGACCTGCCAAACCTGACCTTTCAGCTGGAAGTACTGCTCTTTGAAGCGGGCATAACCAACGAAGAAACGCTGCGGGCGCTTGGCGCCAGGGAGTGCTGGCTAAAGATGCGGGCAAAAAATAAAGCGCTGAGTATTAAAGTGCTCTTCGCGCTGGAAGGGGCGATCGAGGGGCTGCATGAGGCGGCACTCCCGGCCGGCATTCGCCGGGAGTTGACGGAGTGGTTTAATGCGCTGCCTGAGCCACAGGAGAATCACTCCTCCAGGTAGCGATTTGCTGTTGCAGACGGCAAATTTCTGGCAGCAGGGCGATGAGCAGGCCAATCTGCTGAAGCACCAGAGGCGCTTTGCTGTCGTTTCCGGGCTCAAGATGCGCAATACGTTGGGTCAGTTCATCCAGCGCCTGCCTCACGCGCGGCTCATCGGCTGGCCGGTGATGCAAAGCATCATCGACATAACAGACCGCGTCATCCAGCAGGTTGAGGATGCCCGGATTGGTGAGTTTTTCACGATGGGCGCCCAGCGTGGAAATGTAGCTGGTGAAGGTATGGTTCAGGCAGAGCAGCCGGAAAGCCGTCTCACGAATCTCGGCCGTGGCGCGAGGTTCCGTTGACATATTAGAGACGACCGAGGCCAGTTCCGCATCGCTGTTGTGCGCATCGCGGCGCGCTATCCGGTAAGCCAGGCGGTTATCGCGGCCCTGATGATACTGCTCAAGGATGGCATCCAGGTATCGGCAGTTGGCGTTCATGGCCCTGTCCAACACGCGCGGTAGATTACGGAAACGCCAGTCCGGCCAGATAAAGCTGACGGCGGCCCAGGCGATAGCGCAGCCAATCAGGGTATCGAGCACGCGGGGCAGGGCGACCTCGAACCCTTCACCCAGCAGGTTAAAGCAGAGCAGAACCAGCAGCGTGATGAACATGGTGGCATGGGCGTACTGCACGTTGCGAAACGCGAAGAACAACACGCCGGTAATCACGATCAGGATCAGCTGTCCTTCAATGGACGGTACGAAATAGAGTACCGGAAGGCCGATCGCGACCCCGACCAGCGTGCCGATAATACGCAGCGCCAGGCGGTGTCGGGTGGCGTTATAGTTCGGCTGACAGACAAACAGGCTGGTCAGCAGGATCCAGTAGCCGTGGTGCAAACCGGTTATCTGGATAAAAGCATACCCCACGCATAAGACCAGGGACATTCGCACCGCGTGGCGAAACAGCGCCGACTCCGGCGTGAAGTTGCGGCTCAGACGTAGCCACATATCGCTCACGCTGTGCACGCTGTCATCTGCAAGCTGGTTATCCATCTCGCTGCCCGGCAGTGCCATCGCCTGCTCGGACTCAATCGTCGCCAGCTGAGCATCAATCGCCCGCAGGTTGTTGAGCAGAAAACCCAGCGCTTTGATCTGTTCCGGTGACGTTCCGCTGGCCTGCACGCGGTCGAGCGCCGCATCGAGATGGCTAAACACGCGTTCGAAGCGGGAGTCGTGCTGATAGGGCGTGCGCAGAAGAATGGAGCGCGCGAGCTGCTGGCATGCCTGAGACTGCATGGAAAGCAGGCGCTGGAAGCGGAACATGACGTCGCTGTAGCGGAACTTTTCGCGCAGGGCGGCATACTGAACGTGCGAGGAGCTGGCGCGTTCATGAATGTCCTGAGCGGCAAAATAGTAGTGTAAGGTCCTGCGCGTTCCGCGCTGGCCGCGATCCCCGCGCAGGCGGGTAAGCAGCGAGGCTTTCGTCTGGTTTAGGGTGGCGACCAGCTGGCCGTTTGCCAACGCCAGATCGTAAAGCGGCGCCTGGCTTTCTTCTTCGATATCCGGGTCGAACAGTCGGGACTTCAGTTCCAGATAGTGGGCTAGCTGCTCATAGCTGCGGGCAAGGTTATCCTGCAAAGGGCGAACCGGGAAGATCAGATGACCGGTTAACGTCAGCAGGTTATACCAGATGGCGCCCAACAGCAGCAGCACAGGCTGCTGGTACCACTGGTCGTACAGGGAAACGCCCAGCATGGTATAGATGGCAATCAGCAAGGCACCGAAGGCGATAGTGGCGTAGCGCTGCCCCAGACCGCCCAGCAAAATAAACCCGCTGGTGGAGAGCGTCAGGCCCAGGGCAAACAGCCACGGCCAGGGGAAAAGTAACTCAACGGACGCGGAGGCGATAAAAAAACAGACCAGCGTAATGACCAGGTTCCGCAAACGCCCGGCCAGGCGATCGTCCAGATCCGCAAGCGCCCCGGCCACCACCCCCAGCGTGAGCGGGATGGTGAGCTTGACATCATTCAGCCACCACGGCAGGGCAGCCGTGCCGCAAAGAGCGATAAAAATCCTGACGTTGTAGAGCCAGGCGCTGTTCCAGGTATAACGGCGAAGCAGTGGGCTTAGCATAAACGCGGCCAGTCCTTTTTACTGAAAACGACGACGTGCGTTCGCTTCACGCGCCGCCTGGGCTACCTCAACCGGAACCACCCTGCGCCCGACGGGCCAAAGGGCGATGGCGGCGATCTTAAAGTTGGCGAGCCCGACCGGAATACCAATTATTGAGATGCACTGCGCAATACCGGCAAAAATATGCATGATGCACAGCCACCAGCCGAAGAAAATCAGCCACAGAATGTTCAGCAAAGTTCCCCCCGTATTCATCAGGGCGCTCTTGCTCTCCGGGTTCAGCTCGTTAACGTGGATAGCTTCGTTACCGTAGGGAATGAACGACAGTTTCGTGATTTCCCAGCAGGAGCGGGTCAGGGGAAGCGTGAAAATCAGGACGATGCTCACCAGCGTGGCAAAAAGCCAGGAAAGGGTGGTGGCAAAACCGCCCAGCACAAAATTCAACACATTCAGAACGGTACGCATAAACCCTCACTTCCTTTCGATAAAATTAACGCCCAATGATTGTAACGTTTTTTTAGGCTGGAGCACCTTAAAACTGGCAGTTAAACTGTCAGGTAAATTATCTCTTCGTGGATTTGGCGGGACATGGAACTGAAAGCAACTTCATTAGGCAAACGCCTGGCGCAACACCCCTATGACAGAGTTGTTCTGCTCAACGCCGGGGTGAAAGTCTCCGGAGAACGCCACGAATACCTTATTCCGTTTAATCAGCTTCTGGCTATTCACTGCAAGCGCGGGCTGGTGTGGGGCGAGCTGGAGTTCGTTCTACCTGACGACAAAGTCGTGCGCCTTCACGGCACCGAGTGGGCGGAAACCCAGCGTTTCCATCATCACCTGAACGCGCTCTGGCAGCAGTGGAGCCATGACATGAGCGTGATTGCCGCTCAGGTGCTGCAGCAGGTGCTGGACGATATTGCGCAAAGCAACGCGCAACAAACGTGGCTGACTCGCCAGCAGACTGCCGGATTGCAGCAAAAGATCCGGCAGGCACTCTCGGCGCTGCCGCTCTCCGTGACGCGCCTTGATGAGTTCGACAATTGTCGCGACGCCTGGCGTCAGTGTCAGGCCTGGCTGAACGATATGGATAAAAGCCGGCTGGCGCATAACCAGGCCTGGACGGATGCCATGCTCACCCAATACGCCGACTTTTTCAGTACGGTGGAAACTTCACCGCTCAACCCTGCTCAGGCGCGCGCGGTGGTCAACGGCGAGCAGTCGCTGCTGGTGCTTGCGGGGGCCGGAAGCGGTAAAACGTCGGTGCTGGTGGCGCGTGCGGGCTGGCTTCTCACGACCGGGGAGGCCGTTGCCGATCAGATCCTGCTTCTGGCCTTTGGCCGTAAGGCGGCCCAGGAGATGGACGAACGCATTCAGGAACGCCTGCACACCCGGGACATTACCGCCAGAACCTTCCATGCCCTCGCGCTGCATATCATTCAGCAGGGCAGCAAAAAAGTGCCTGTCATCAGTAAGCTGGAAAACGACGCGCAGGCGCGGCAGGCGCTGTTTATTAAAACCTGGCGCCAGCAGTGCAGTGAGAAAAAGGCGCAGGCGAAAGGGTGGCGCCAGTGGCTGGAGGAGGAACTCGCCTGGGAGGTGCCGGAGGGCAGCTTCTGGCAGGATGAAAAACTGGCGCGTCGGCTCGGCTCGCGTCTTGACCGCTGGGTCAGCCTGATGCGGATGCACGGCGGCTCGCAGGCAGAGATGATTGAAAGCGCGCCGGAGGCGATCCGCGATCTGTTTTCAAAACGGGTCAAACTAATGGCTCCGCTATTGAAAGCCTGGAAAACCGCGCTGAAAGAGGAAAATGCCGTTGATTTCTCGGGTCTTATCCATCAGGCGATCGTCATTCTGGAGAAGGGGCGCTTTGTCAGCCCGTGGAAGCATATTCTGGTGGATGAGTTCCAGGACATCTCACCCCAGCGTGCGGCACTGCTCTCGGCGCTGCGGGCGCAGAACAAACATACCTCACTGTTTGCTGTGGGAGACGACTGGCAGGCCATCTACCGCTTCAGCGGGGCGCAGCTCTCGCTGACGACCGCCTTCCACCACTATTTTGGCGAAGGCGACCGCAGCGATCTGGACACGACATACCGCTTCAATTCACGGATTGGTGAAATCGCCAACCGCTTTATCCAGCAGAACCCGCATCAGCTGGCCAAGCCGCTAAACAGCCTGCGGGCAGGGGATAAAAAAGCGGTCACCCTGCTGGCGGATGACCAGCTGGAGCCGCTGCTGGACAAGCTCAGCGGCTATGTGAAGCCCGATGAGCGTATCCTGGTGCTGGCGCGTTATCATCATCTTAAGCCTGCTGCGCTGGAAAAAGCCGCTACCCGCTGGCCGAAACTGCAGCTCGAATTTATGACCATTCACGCCAGCAAAGGACAGCAGGCCGATTATGTGATTGTGGTGGGGCTGAAAGAGGGCAGCGACGGTTTTCCGGCCCCGGCCCGCGAGTCGGTCATGGAAGAGGCCCTGCTGCCGGTGCCGGAAGACTTCCCGGATGCCGAAGAACGGCGTTTGCTGTACGTGGCCATCACCCGCGCGCGGCACCGCGTGTGGCTGCTGTTCAACAAAGAGGAGCCATCCGTGTTTGTCGATATTTTGAAGAGTATTGACGTGCCGGTGGCGAGAAAGCCATAACAGCGTCAGGCAAGATTTCCAGGCCGGGTAAGGCGTAGCCGCCACCCGGCAAAAAAGCTACTTCAGTCTCTCGGAAAGATAGCGCTGATAGTCCGGAATAAGGATCTCAACCGGCGAGTTAAACTGCGGGGATTCAATGATGAAATCCGCCGTCGACAGGTTCGTCGCCACCGGAATATTCCACACCGTTGCCAGACGCAGCAGCGCTTTGACATCCGGGTCGTGCGGAACCGCATTCAGCGGATCCCAGAAGAAAATCAACACATCAATTTTCCCTTCGGAAATCTGCGCTCCGACCTGCTGATCCCCGCCCATCGGGCCGCTCAGCATCGCATTCACCTCCAGACCCGTTTCGCGCTGGATCAGGTTACCGGTGGTGCCGGTCGCCGACAGGGCGTGCTTTTCCAGCAGCGGCTGATGGCGGCGAACCCAGTTAAGCAGCATTTGTTTACAGTGATCGTGCGCCACCAGCGCAATGTGTTTGCGTTCGGGCAGCGTGCGTGTTGTCAGTTCCATAATCATATCCATCAGGTTAACTGACTACACGATGACGGGAACCGTCTGACGCTGCAAGAGAAAGGCGTAAAAAATGTGGCTTATGATGAAGGTTGTTGTTTTGCCCACTGTAAAAACCGGGCCCGCGTGTCGGGATCGGCCTGCTGGAACCAGAATTTAAGGCGCTGTTCCGTCAGGCTCTGGGACTGCGGCGGAATGACGTCCAGTTCCGAGACGCCGGATAGCAGCGTACTGTCGTCCGCCATCATGGTGGCAAACTGCGGAAGAGAGGCGCGTTTGCCGGCTTTGTTATAGACCTGCGTCGCGGCCTCGTAGTCCGGGCTTTTCGGGGCGCTGGTCAACGCCAGAATATCCAGCTTCACCGGGATCGGCATTGCATTCCCGTCCAGCAGTTCAACGCGCGGCTCGGCGTCAAAGGCCGCAGCCTCCTTCTCCGTTTCAAGGCGAGGCAGGGTAATGTTCACCTGACTGACTTGCCGGGTATTAAAGCTGACAATCAGCGGCGGAGAGATGTACATCCGCTGCTCATGGTTAGTCAGGCCTATCGATTTTTCGACCCGGAACACCAGCTGATGCGGCCCGTTATCTAACTCAATGCTGTCAGCCCCGCGCAATAGCGAGCTTGAAACCTTTTTCCCGTCCAAAACCAGAAGATCAATATCGCCAGAGAGCCGAAGCGTGGTGGCAAAAACGCAAACCGGCATCACTAACGCAATCAGAGCAGTGGCAATACCGGTTTTCATAGAAGGCTCCCGTCAGACATATTTTCGCCGCATTAATGTATCTAAATCTTTCGGTAATCACGTTTACTAACATATAGACATATTTTGCCGTTTTGCCCTCATACATCTGTATGGGATGGATGGTTGAGATGTGCGCTTTGGCGTACACTTTTAAAAAAGCCAGGAGAAAAACCATGAAAGAGAACGATATTGCCGAGATTCTGACATCCACGCGTACCATTGCGCTGGTGGGCGCGAGCGATAAACCCGACCGTCCAAGCTATCGGGTGATGAAATACCTTCTCGATCAGGGCTATCACGTCATCCCGGTGTCGCCAAAAGTGGCGGGAAAAACGCTGCTGGGTCAGCAGGGTTATGCCACGCTCGCAGAGGTGCCGGAAAAAATTGATATGGTGGATGTCTTTCGTAATTCCGAGGCCGCATGGGGCGTGGCGCAGGACGCGATTGCCGTAGGGGCGAAAACCTTGTGGATGCAGCTGGGCGTGATTAACGAGCAGGCCGCCGTGCTGGCGCGGGATGCGGGATTGAAGGTTGTCATGGATCGCTGTCCTGCGATCGATATTCCCCGGCTGGGTCTGGCGAAGTAATAAAAAAAAGCCCGTCATCGGGCTTTTTTTTACACGCTTAGTTCCGCAGGCGCGGAGCCTGTAACTGTTTGCGGATAGTCTGAGCAAGTTCATCCATCGTGGGTTGTTCCGGATGCTCTTCCTGCAGTTCGCTACTCAGCTGCGCTTCGGCAAGATAGGTATGAACGGGTTGTCCGTCATCACCTTCCATCACCACATGATACCAGGGCGCAGCGCGAAGCTCTGCGTTCACCGCCAGCTCGTCCGCTGACGGTTCATCAAGGGAATACTCCGGGTCGATATCCACGACCACACCCAAATACCCTAGCAAAGTGTGGCGGACCTGCTGGCCGATACCGAATTTGCTGGCAATCATAGTCACCTCCCGGGAAACACTACTTACACATTAAGTGTGGGCAATATTTCTCTTTTCAAGTTACATGACGCGACAGGCAAACCCTTTCAGATACAGTCCTTCCGGGTAGGTAGCAATCACGGGGTGATCGGCTGCCTGACGGAACTGCTCTATAAATTGTACATCACGCCCGGCATCTATTGCGGCATCGGCGATGATTTTTTGGAATAAATCGGTGGTCATCAGCCCGGAGCAGGAGAAAGTGAGCAGCACTCCGCCCGGGTTCAGCAGCTGGATGGCCAGCATGTTGATATCCTTATACCCACGGCAGGCGCCCATCAGCTGGCTTTTGTTCTCCACAAACTTTGGCGGGTCCATCACGATGACGTCGAACTTCTCGCCCCCATCGCGATATTTACGCAGCAGCTTGAAGACGTCATCGCGAACAAATTCAGCTTTGCTCAGGTCAAGCTTGTTCAGCTCGACGTTCTGCTTCGCCACGTCCAGCGCTTCCTGCGACGTATCCACGCTCACCACCTGAGCACAGCCGCCCATCAGCGCCGAAACGGCGAAGCCGCCGGTATAGGAGAAACAGTTCAGGACGCGTTTGTCGGCAACGTACCGGCGGGTCGCCAGACGGCTGTCGCGCTGATCGAGGTAATAACCCGTTTTGTGCCCGCCCTGGATATCCACCAGCAGCTTCATGCCGTGCTCTTCAATCGGCAGAAGGGCAGGCGGCAGCTCGCCGGTAACCGGACCCTGAGCCAGCTCCATGCCCTCTTTTTTGCGCACCGCCACGTCGCTGCGGTCGTAAATAGCGCATTCCGGGAACAGGGTTTGCAGCGCGCTAATCAGCGCGGCACGCTGGTATTCCGCTCCGGCGCTCAGGAGCTGCAGCACCAGGAAGTTACCGAAGCGATCGATGGTCACGCCCGGCAGGCCGTCGGATTCACCGGCAATCAGGCGGTAGCTGTCCA
The DNA here is from genome assembly GCF_034107265.1 of Enterobacter sp. 168J2. Lineage (NCBI taxonomy): Bacteria > Pseudomonadati > Pseudomonadota > Gammaproteobacteria > Enterobacterales > Enterobacteriaceae > Enterobacter > Enterobacter sp. 168J2. Next base: position 483,054 of record NZ_JAWNEB010000001.1, read on the forward strand.
GCCCGTCGCGCTTTGCCAGCCATTCGCGCCACTGCTGCGCCTGCTGCAGGCGGCGGACGAAGAAGTCGATGTCGATGGTTTCATCTTTATCAAAGGTCCAGACGCGCGCGCGGATCTGGGACGCTGGCGAGTAGGCGCCTCGCGCTAACCATTTCCCCTGGTGGTCAACAATATCAATGGTTTCACCGAGGCTGGCTTTGCCTTCCATACGGGCAACCGCGCCGGAAAAGACCCAGGGATGACGGCGCAGTAATGATTTCTCGCGCCCTTTGGCTAACACTAAACGTACACTCATAATTTGCTGTTCTGTCGATTTCAGGGAAATGGCGCGTAGAGTAGCACATTCAGCCTGGCGCAATCATCTGCGGATGACGTTGAGCGTTTCGGCACAAAATCAAATCGCTTAGGCACATTACGGCATTGCAGCAGGCTTTACAGTGGGGCTTCCGGTACAGCAAAGGGAGCACCCATGAAAAAGCGCAGTGTGATAGCCATAGCCGCTCTGGCGGCAATCAGTTTTCAGGTTTCAGCGGCAACGCCTTTCAGCATCACCAGTGAGGATATTTCCGGCGAGCGCCATTTAGCGCAGCCGCAGATATTCGAGGGATTCGGCTGCCACGGCGGTAACCAGTCTCCGCAGCTGGCGTGGAAAAATCCGCCTGCCGGTACGAAAAGTTTTGCCGTCACGGTATATGACCCGGATGCGCCCACCGGCAGCGGCTGGTGGCACTGGACCGTAGTCAATATCCCCGCGAAGGTAACGACGCTGCCCGCTGATGCCGGAAACCCAAACGGCGAAAAATTACCTGCCGGCGCGGTGCAGGGGCGTAATGATTTCGGTTATTCTGGCTTCGGCGGCGCATGTCCTCCAGCGGGAGACAAACCCCACCGCTATCAGATGACCGTCTGGGCGCTGGACGTGGATAAACTGCCTCTCGATAAAAATGCCAGCGGTGCGCTGGTCGGCTTTATGCTCCACAGTCACGTTCTGGAAAAAGCCCAGTTAACCGCAACCTACAGCAGATAAGGATAAACCGGTGCAGGAGTTCCATTTTCGATATAAACACCTCACGGCGGGTGAAGTGAACGCCAGCAAAATGCATCGTCTGCACCAGGTTAAGCTCTTTTTCCCGGCCATTTGCCATATCACGCATGGCAGTAAGGTAATTGTTCAGGACGATAACCGCCTGGTGGCCACCCGGGATGAGCTCATCATTATCCCGGCCAATACGACGATGGAGATTATCAATCAGCCCGCGAACGGTTTTTTTCATTCTGATTTACTGATGTTGTCCCCGGAGATCCTCGCCGAGTTTAAAGCGCATTACCTGAAGTCCTGGCCGCGAACGACATCACATTCCCTCTGTGCCCCGCTGAGCGAGGGGCTGGCGTTTATGTGGGATAACCTGCTGCACGCCGTGCGTCAGGATTTACCGGAAGCGCTGCAAAAACATCAGGCCTTTGGCCTTCTGCTGGCATTGCTGAATGATGGCGTGGCGGGTCCGCTGCTTATTGAGCGAAACAGTAACCTGACCGAGCAGGTGCGGCAGTTCATTATGCTGTCGCCCGCCAGAGCCTGGACCGCGCAGGACGTCGCCAGCCGTCTGGCCTTAAGCGTGCCGACGCTGCGCAGACGCTTACGCGAAGAGTCGCAGAGTTTTCGCCAGATTGTGGAGGAGGTGAGGATGGCCGTGGCGCTGTCTCAGCTTCAGTCGACCCGACTACCGATCGGCGAAATCGCATTACAATGTGGGTATCTTTCCAGCTCTCGTTTCACCGCCCGTTTCCGGCAGCACTATGGCTGTTTACCGAAAACGCTACGTTAAGGAGAAGAAAAATGTCAAAAGTCTGCACCATTGCCTGGGTCCACGGCGTTGTTCAGGGCGTCGGGTTCCGCTACAGCACCCAGCGCGAAGCGACGACGCTTGGGCTAACGGGATACGCGCGAAATATGGACGACGGCAGCGTTGAGGTCGTCGCCTGCGGCGACGCGGAGCAGGTTGAAAAACTGATGGCGTGGCTGAAAGCAGGTGGGCCGCGCAGCGCCCGGGTTGATAAGGTCTTAACGGAACCGCATCAACCCGGCAGGGAATATGTGAACTTCGGTATTCGGTATTAAATACACTTCACCGGTTTTGGCAGGCCGGCAATTTTGGTGGCCTGTTTGGCCGGGCCCTTCGGGAACAGGCGATACAGATAGCGGCTGTTGCCTTTTTCTTCGCCGAACTTATTGGCCATCGCTTTAACCAGCATGCGGATCGCCGGAGAGGTGTTGAATTCGAGATAGAATTCGCGCACGAAACGCACCACTTCCCAGTGTTCGGGGGAGAGGGCGATGCCTTCGTTTTCGGCGATTTTCTCCGCCAGCGGCTCGCTCCATAGCGTTGTGTCTTTCAGATAGCCTTCGCTATCGGTCTCAATTTCCTGGCCTGCAAAAATGAACATAGTGCTCTGTCGATAAAGTAAAAACCGCCCCTAGTCTAGCAAATAAGGGGCGGCGTGAGAAACCTCGACCTACAGAAGAAGCTGGAGCAGATTGTTGGCATTAAGCTTTTTTAGCGCGTTGCATTTGTACGTCGAGACCTGTTTTTCACTCATCTGCGTCATATGCGCGACGTGCCTTACCGATTGTCCGTTCACCAGCCTGTCGAGAACGTTGAACTCCATGCCCGTCAGGCAACAGTTCAGGGTTCGCACCCGGCGGGGCTCTCTGGCAAGCAGATATGCCGCATCCGCAACGGCAATCCGGTCGTCAATGATATATAAGGTCAGCGCGGCAAACCGCTTTCGCAGATGGGTAGCCAGCGCCCAGCCTTTTTCATTGCACACCAGATACACCGTTCCTTCCCAGCGTCTGGCCTCCAGCTGCAGCAGAATGTCGACCAGCGCCAGATGCGCCCCCGAGACGGAAAAGCGGCAGCGAACAACGAGGGTGTCGCAGGCCAGCAGCGAACGGCACCACTTTACCGTACCGCTCTCAACCTGCGTCTGAGCGTTACGGCGCAGAAGGGCGTAGCGCAACCCTTCGGCATAAAAACGATTGTTGTCGAGAATGGCGTAACTCACGATAGCCTCTTTATAAAGTACTGGGCGTATAGATAACGCGCAGCGTGCCGGTGTAATCCCCGGCATTTTTACTGCTGGCAGCAAACGCGGGCGTTTTCAGAACGATGGGGGCGGGGACACAAAGTACGCTCTCCCGTCCACCCGGCAGCACAACCTGACGCAGATATTGCGGGTCATTAGTGCCCTGCCAGACCAGCGTTTTGCCATTCGCCGCGGTTTCGGTTGCACCCGTCACCGGGTTGGTCACCGTAACCTGATAATCGAGGCGATCCCGCGGTTCGGTCTGGCTTCCTCCGCGCCGTCTGACGGAAAACGCCCCTTCGGCACGGTCTGTTGCCGCTACACCGTCATCCTCAAAGCGCAGATAGACGCGCGTGCTGGCGCTGTTATTGCCGTCATACAGGCACATATCCAGCGCGCTCTCGCCCTGGATTTCGCTGCCGCCGGGCCGCCCCGGAAAATTGGTCAGGTTGAGGTTAACCATCGGGGTTGAGTGGGGGAACGCCGGCAGATAAATCTGCTGGTTACCCGGATCGACCACCTCAATACGTATCGTCGCCTGCCAGCGGGCAATGGTGAGGTAGCCCGGACATCCGACGTTGACATCGTTAAAGTTGCCCCCGCAGTCGGCGCTTCCCCATTCGCGCAGATCCTGCTTCAGCGTTGCGGTCCAGATGCCCGGCTGGGCGAGCTTGTCCAGTTCGCCCTTAACGATGTAAAAATCAAAATAGGGCTCCCGGTTCCAGGCCGAGAGATCGCCGGTACCGCCGGTCACAAAGCTGGCAAAAGTGAAAACTTTGTTGTTGATAAACATACGTTTTTCGCCATAGACCTTCACATCTGCTGTTTTATTTGTCGACGCGTGGGTAAAACGCAGCGTAATGGCGTAGGGGGCGGCAGGGTTCGCGGAAAACCAGACCGGGGCTGTCATACAGGCTCCGTACGTCGGGTCGGTGCGGGACTGGCAGGTCAGGGTGTTGCGTCCCCACTTTTGTGGGTCAACAGTGTCGTAACCGCTCGGTTCATGGACCCAGATATCAAAGCGCGCAGGCGGCACCGCGCGATCGTAGCTAATCCCTACGCTGGAATTTCTTCCGGCAGGGACGCCCGCCAGCGTCTGGCAGCTCCACAAGGTCAAAAAAAGCAAAATAAAGAGGTAGTTGTTCACATCATTTCCCTTTGGTGAGGTGCTCTGCATTCATGGCCGTTGGCCCCGTCGGCACGTTACGTCCGGCGAGCATCAGCTGCGCCTGGTGCTGGACCGAATCCGGCAGGGCGGAGAAGGTGAGTTCCCGACACGGGATCGACCCGACGTAACGCACCACGTCGCGCATGCTTTTTACGCTCAGCTCACACTGATAAAACTGCTGCTGGCGCACCAGATAAAGGTTGCGGAGCAGGGCGTCGCTCTGGGCGCTGAAACCGCCATTGCCGAGATCGTTCCAGCCGTTCACGTTCAGCGGCACGCCGCCCACGAACGGCGAATGGTGTTCGTCAGTAAGCTGGCCGAGCCAGGTGTAGCGGGTGGTGGTTTGCACGTCCCGGCGAAGCATTTTGCCCGGCACCATAAAGAGCGTCCGGCTGCCGGAACCCTGCGTGATTTCACTGCTGGTGCCTGATGAGACGTTCAGCGACTCATTAACCGTCAGCGTTGTTGGCTGATAACCCGGCACCGCAAAAAGGGCGCGGCTGTTGGCCGGGATATCCGCGCTGCCGCCGTTATCCAGCGAGACGGCGACGCGTGAATCCCGGGAGTCCTCAGGCGTAGCCACGTTTACCGCAACGGCAGACGCCGGGCGTCCGTCGCTCCAGCGGCCAAGCCACAGCCCGGAGCGCGACAGGGCGAGAGTGGAGCTGTAGTTGCCGCTGCTGCTTAACGTATGGCGCCGATCCTGGCGATCCCACGCGTCGCTCACCGTCAGGCTGGCGTTACCAAAACGTCCGCCCTGGCGCGTATACGCCGAGGCGTTGAGCGAATCGCTGTTGATCCCCGACGCGCTCAGGCCGTATTCATTCTCGCCGCGCGCGTCGGCATACCAGTTATGCGCCACGCTGTAGCTCAGCTGGTTTTTCTGATTCTGCTGGTGCTGCCAGGTTGCCCCAAGCGAGGTATAGCCTGAAGCATCGCCCTGGCGGTTATGCGCCATCGAGAGGCTAACGCTCAGATAGCCACCTTTGTCTTTCCCGTCGCGAGAGTGGTCGTTGCGCATAAACAGGTTAATGCTGCTGTTGATGTTCAGACCGCGCGCGCTAATGGTATTACTCAGCCCGGCCTGCCAGGCCTGCCAGGCCTGCGTGCGGGAGCGGGTCACATACACCGGCTCCCACGGCAGGCCGGCGTCGTGACGATCGTCATGGTCAGGCAGTTCCCGGCGCGTAACGTAGCGCCCTTCGTTGCGGTTATCCGAATACCCCAGGCTGGCGTACCACGAGCCGACAGGTACGGAGAACATGACCGAGAGGCTACGATAACAGCCGTTGACGGCGTCAAAACCTGCGCTGCGGGTATCACAATTTTCTGCGGATAACGCGTTGCGATAGAAGCTCAGCGAAAACCCGTCGTTATAGCTGATTTGCTGAATATTGCCGCGTTGGCCCTTGCTGCCGTAGAGGTAGCTAAAGCGTGTGCTTAACACCCCGTCGATCGGGCCCGCGTTAAAGCCGCGGCTCCAGTCGAGGGCATTTTCCAGAAAATGCTGCCTTTTCAGGACGGTTGCGCCGCTGGTCAGCGCCAGCGTCGGGGTAACGGGCAGGCGTATACCCGCCTGCGCGACCGGGCTGCGTTCGTCATTGGGATCGTTATTGGCCGTTTCTCCTGCCTGCATAAACCACTCGATGCGGTCGAATGGCGTAATGCCCGTACGGGTAAACGGAACCTGCTCGGTACGCGTCAGTCGGTTGTTTTCATAAACAGACAGCGTCACGGTATAGCTTCCATCCGGAAACGCGCGGGTATCCAGGGTTTGCGCCCCGGCATTGAGGTAAAAGCTGGCCAGCAGCTCCTTGCCGCGGCGCGCGTCGATACGCGCATCGTGCGAAAGCAGCACCGTAATGGGCGTGCCCTTCGATTGCTGAACCGGGTTGATCCAGGCTCGCGTAGAGCCCGCGCGCAGGCCACGAATTTTGCCCAGCGGCAGCTGGCTGAGGTTAATATTCCCCCCGGCGTTGCTGAACAGATCGCGGGTATCCATCTCGCCCATCTGTAGGTAATATTCACGCCATAAATCCTGGCGGAACCAGGCATTATTAACGGTCATTTCCTGCTGCTGCTGGTGACGCGAGCGTTGTCCCAGCCAGGTCCAGTCGAGGTTAAGATAGCCGTCCTGGGTCAGTGCCAGCGCCCCGTTGCCCTGAACGGTGGCGGACTGATAATCCCTGTCGGCAACAAAATTGATATTTTGCTGATGAATCAACGCATTTTCGGTCTCCTGCGTGGGCTGATACCACTGGTTTTCCACCGAGGGCTTTGGCAAAAAGCGCTTATCAAAAAACAGGTTTATGCGGGCATTGTTTTCGTCATAGATGATGGCCGCACGGCGGGTTTCGAGATAATCACACCCCGTCGCGGAGCCGTTGCTGCTGCAGGCCAGGTTGCCGTTACGGGCAAGCGGAACGGCCAGCGCCGCGGAAACGGAGCCGATAAGGGCAGGATCGTCGTTAAACTGACGTTTGATGGCCGCGACCACGGTTTCAGGCGCGACAAAACTGACCGTTTCAAGATTGATATCGGTTTCGAAAAGGCCAAGCGACTCGCCGTATAAGCTCACTTCTGTCCACATGCGCTGCGTTTTTGCCAGGTCCTCGAATCCGGCCGGGACGGCCATCTCGGCGCAGGCGAGGTGGACAGATGCGGGTAATAAAGCAACAAAAAGGAGAGTATTTCTGTGAAACGCCATGAACGAGCCTCGACATCATCCTGACGTCAGAGGGCGGGCGCCCTCTGACGTTATTCCTTAGGTGCTGTGGTGTTACGCACCGCCTTCCGTGGTGGTTGCCTGAGTCAGCATCAGGCTCACAACGCCGCTGTACTGGCCGGTTTTCAGAATGCCTTTGGTGGTCTGGGAAATGGTCAGAGGCAGAACCGCAGAACCGTTTTCAATGCTGCCCGGGAACAGTTCGGTTCCGGTAAATTCGGCATCGGTGGTGGAGAGGGTTTTATCACCCAGAAGAACCGTCATCGGTACAATCTGATCCCCATCCGTGTTGGTGAGCTTAGCTGCGCTAACGAGGCGTACTTTGACGTTGCTGGTAGCGGAGTTGGACCATACCTTGGTGTTCAGGCGGTAGCTTTCCAGGCCACGACCCGGCAGATACTGCATGTCGATGCTGGCTGGCAGCGGCGTGTTATCGGCCTGGGTCATATCCAGCTGTGAATCAACGCTGGCGTTGACGGTAATATCTTTCTGGATCGCCAGCGCGCTGGCAGATGTGGTCATCGCGGCAACGATCATCAGAGGTTTAATAAATTTACGCATTGATATCTCCATATTTTACAAATGAGCACCCTGGCTCTTTAAACAAACCACAAGGGTTTTTACAGTGACGTCGTGTTATTGCACGACGGGTAAGTCAGCTTCTTCAGCGGTTTTTTTCACCCAGTTGAAGTAGCGGAATTTGTATTTCTTGCCGTTTACCTGATTAAGCGTTTTTAATTTCCGCTCGGTATCCGGGTAAATCGTGGCGTCTTCTTTAATCCATTTACAGACGTCGTCTGACTGACAAATACCGATCTCCCTGAGCGGCACGCGCAGGGTGCCGGCGTTGGTGACGGTCCCCCGTGCGGGATCGATATGCAGCGAAACGCGCTCCGTTGCGGGGGCCAGATGTACCAGCGCCCCCCAGATAACATTGACCCCCAGCTTTGCCGTCGCTGCCGTGCTTTCGGGCTGGCCGGGAATAATGCTGTCCGGCTGTTTCACCCCTTCAAAATAGACTCGCCAGGTGGTCTCTTTTTCCGGCGGCGTCAGTGAAACAAGGCGCACCACGCGCATTGCGCCTGCCGCCAGGGCAAATTTATCGGGCGTCACCACGACGCCGCCTTCTTTCCATGAAGCAACGTCAATCTCTTTTTCCTGGGCCGTTCCGGGGTTAAGAATTTTCTTTTGCCTCACCCGGATGAACTGAATATCATCCGTTTTCGATGCCACTTTTATTTGCGCTGCACCGGCGCTATCCACGTTAAGTTCCATTGGATAGACGCTCATATTGGCCATTGTCATTTCTGAGAAAAATGACAGCGACAGCGCGGCGACATAAAACGCGGTTGTCATATTCACTTTTTGTTTCTGTTTCACATTCAGCCTGCCTGCTCTGAGTTCTTGTACGGTTTTTAACACCAGGACACCGTCTGCTTTCGTATCGCTTCAGGGCAGGGAAACTTTAACCAGAACAGCAGGTTGTGAAAATTTGTATTAGTTAACCGCTGATATACAGTGATTTATCCTGCTTTGATGGGCTTAAAGTTGTATAGTTAAAAGAAAATGCCGCTACCCAGGATGGGGAGAAAATTCCTGTTGATGAAAAAACAACCTGCTCAGGAAGCGATTTTCTTGCCGATGTCACAGGGATAAAAAAGCCTGCGGTAATAGCTGAGAGTGAAATATGTTTTTTATATGCAATAATTCGTTGTTATTTGATCCTGAAGCACATGCAATTAGTCTTGTTGGTCAACCGGAGTCTGTATTAACGCTCTCGGCGCCAGCCGTTCGCCTTTTACAGGAGTTTATTCGTCATAAAGGGCACGATCTGAGTCGGGAAGAATTAATTACGCGCGTCTGGGAGGAGTATGGCTTTACACCGTCTGGAAATAACCTCAACAAAGCGGTCAGTGAATTACGGAAAGGCTTCCAGTCCCTCGGTGAACATCATAATTTTATTGTGACGATACCCCGGTATGGATTCCGTTTTGTTGCCGACGTTATTTGCCAGCCTGCGCAAACCGTTCACCCTGCTGAACCGCAGCCGCACTCTGCTGTGGCGCCGCCAGAGGCAAAACGTCAGCGTATTTCCCTGAAATGGGGCGCCGCGGCGGCGGTATTGTTAGCATCAGCACTGGGGTTAGGCCTGCTGTTTAACCAGCAGCAGAAGATTGCTATACCGATGACGCCAAAGCCCGTCGCGCAGAAAATAGCGGGCTGCAGCATCTGGCTTATTAACGATCATGGCCGGCCGCTGGTGCTGTCGAAACTGGCGGCGCTGCTGGAGATGAATAACGTGGCGTGCGCGCGCGAAGCGTACAATATCTACTATTTCAGCGCCCGCTTTAACCTTGCGGCTGCGGATGAAGTGTTCATTGGCGCATGCCCGGTCAATAAAACCAGCCTGTGCAAAACCATTCGCTATAAAAGCGGGGCAGCAAAATGAAAACTAAACTTCTGTTCGCCGCGGGCGGTGCGCTTGCCGGCGGCGCGCTGGCGCTGTTTATCTATTCGGGCGGCCTGTATAAACGCGATGCGCTGGCCTGCAGTACGGAATTTAATTTTACGCGCAATGAGGGAAAAGCGAATGAGGTGCGGGTCAATACCGTTGCCCAGTTCTATTTTCATCGGGACGGTACCGGATTAACAACGTACAAAGGTGCTGCTATGGCGGAAGGCCGGGGCATGATCGTTGACAGGGATGTGGATTTTACCTGGTCGCGACGGGATGATGATAACGTTATCGTGTTGAGCTACGCCAAAACCTGGCGTCGGCATAATGACAATACCCCGGACGAAAAGTGGGGAAGCTTTGCGAGGCCGACAGCCCGCTATTACCTCACGATCTCCGAGCTCGAACCCGCCGTGTGGCTGATACAGGACCGGCTCTATCCCACCTATATTTGCCGCGGTGACTAGGGCATAAAAAAAGGAGAATGCCTGAGGCATTCTCCTTTTTGTTTCAGCAAGTCTGCTTAATCGCGGCTGGCGAAGCCCAGGATGCTGAGCAGGCTGACGAAGATGTTGTACAGCGACACATACAGGCTCACGGTCGCGCGGATGTAGTTGGTCTCACCGCCGTGAATGATGTTGCTGGTTTCATACAGGATCGCGCCGGATGAAAGCAGGATAAACACCGCGCTAATCGCCAGGTGCAGGGCAGGCAGCTGCAGGAAGATGTTTGCCACCATACCAATCAGCACCACCACGATACCCGCCATCAGCATACCGCCGAGGAAGGACATATCCTTGCGCGTGGTCAGCACGTAGGCCGAGCAGCAGAAGAACACCAGCGCGGTACCGCCCAGCGCCATGCCAATCACGTCACCCATCCCGGCAGACAGGTACGCGTTCAGGATCGGCCCCAGGATATACCCCAGGAAGCCGGTGAAGGCGAACGCGGAAAGAATACCGACCGGTTTATCAGCGGTTTTGTAGGTCAGGAACATCAGACCGTACATCCCGACCAGCGTCAGGATCAGGCCCGGAGACGGCAGCATCAGCACGGTGCTGGCGGTAGCGGTGATCGCCGAAAACGCCAGCGTCAGGCTGAGCATAAAATAGGTATTGCGCAGCACCTTGTGGGTGCTGAGTAGCGATGTGCGGTCGCGTGAGGAAGTAATTATACGATCCATGAGTCACTCTCTTATGACAGATGTAATTAACGGAAAGAATAGGAAACGGCGCGCCAGTCTCAAAGTGGTTTTACCCATCTTTACTCAGCACGTTAGCGCTGAAGGTGGTTGTTTCTTCTGCAAAAGCATGTGTAACCAGTATGAACGGCGGTTTAAAAGTATTTACCAGATCAACCTCTTATAGGTTACTGAAAAATATTGCGTTATTTTCCTTCGGGCGCTAAGAGTTATCTCCGGATCGTCATAAAACAGACAATAAGGCGAAGGAAATGAAACCACAAACACGCACGCGCTTTACGCTCTCTTTACTTACCGCCGGGATCCTGTGCGCCAGCACGGCAACCTGGGCGGCTAACGTGCCGGCAGGAACAGCGCTGGCCGAAAAACAGGAACTGGTCAGAAACAACGGCAGCGAACCGGCCTCGCTCGACCCGCATAAAGTCGAAAGCGATGTCGAATTCAATATTATCAGCGATTTATTCGAAGGGCTGGTGAGCGTCTCCCCGTCAGGGGAAATTCAACCCCGGCTGGCGGAAAAATGGGAGAACAAGGACAACACCGTCTGGACGTTCCACTTACGTCCGGGCATCACCTGGAGCGACGGGACGGCCATTACCGCAGAGGATGTGGTCTGGAGCTGGCAGCGCCTGGTCGATCCAAAAACCGTTTCACCGTACGCCAGCTATCCTGGCAACATGCATATCGTCAACGCGGCCGATATTGCCCAGGGGAAAAAAGCCCCCGACACGCTGGGCGTAAAAGCAATTAACGACACCACGCTGGAAGTGACGCTCACCCAGCCCAACGCGGCGTTTCTGGCGATGCTGGCGCATCCGTCGCTGGTGCCGGTGGATAAAGTGCTGATTGGCCGTTTCGGTGAAAAGTGGACCAAACCGGAGCATTTCGTCAGCAGCGGGGCGTATAAGCTGTCCCAGTGGGTGGTCAACGAACGCATTGTGGCGGAGCGTAACCCGCGCTACTGGGATAACGCGCATACCGTTATTAACAAAGTCACCTATCTTCCCATCACCTCCGAGGCCTCGGATGTGAACCGCTATAAAGCGGGCGAAATTGACATTGTGTATACGGTACCCATTAACCAGTTTGCTCAGCTGAAGAAAACGCTGGGCAGCCAGCTGGACGTCTCCCCGCAGCTGGCGACCTATTACTACGAATTCAACACCACCCGACCGCCGTTCAACGACGCGCGCGTGCGCAAGGCGCTGAACATGGCGCTGGATAAAGACATCATTGCTGAGAAGGTAATGGGGCAGGGGCAGCGCCCGGCGTGGCTGATTAGCCAGCCGGACATCGGCGGGGTCAAGCTGCAGAACCCGGATTACGCCAGCTGGCCGCTGGACAAACGCATCGCTGAGGCGAAAAAACTGCTCAACGAGGCCGGGTATAACGAAAGCCATCCTCTGAGCTTCAACCTGCTCTATAACACCTCTGAATCGCACCAGCGCATCGCGATTGCGGCCAGCTCGATGTGGAAGAAAAACCTCGGCGTAGACGCGAAGCTGCAAAATCAGGAGTGGAAAACCATGCTGGATACCATGCACACCCACAACTTTGACGCGGTGCGCTACGCCTGGATTGCCGACTACGACGACGCGGCGACCTTCCTGAACAACTTCCGTACCGGCGACAGCGAAAACACCAGCCAGTACAGCAACCCGGACTACGATCAAGCCTTGATCAACGCCGCAAAGGCCAAAACGGCGGCAGAGCGGGGTAAGTTCTACCAGCAGGCGGAAGATCTGCTTGGGCGTGATGTGCCTGCCATTCCGGTTTATCACTACGTCCGTACGCACCTGGTGAAACCGTGGGTGGGTGGCTTTACGCCGGATAAGCTGGGGTACTATTTCACAAAAGATATGTACATCAAAAAGCACTAAGCGAGAGGGCTGGATTTTATGCTGATAAAATCGCCGATGTGTTGTCAGTTCAACCGATTAAGCACATTTTGGCTAATTTTAAAGCGAACGAATGCAGCCACTCTTTACAGCATGCGGTGAGGTGTTTATAGTTCGCCTCACTCAGGAAGTGTGGCCGAGCGGTTGAAGGCACCGGTCTTGAAAACCGGCGACCCGAAAGGGTTCCAGAGTTCGAATCTCTGCGCTTCCGCCAGATATAAACCCCAGCTTACTCGTTAAGCTGGGGTTTTTTCTTTTTGCGCGTATCTGAAAACCTGACGTCTATGAACGGATAAAGGCCAGAATATCCGCGTTAATGGTATCCGCGTGGGTGGTATGCATCCCGTGCGGGAAGCCCGGATAGATTTTCAGCACGCTGTTCGCCAGCAGCTTGTCCTGCAGAAGGGCGGCATTCTTATAAGGCACGACCTGATCGTCATCGCCCTGCATCACCAGAACGGGAACCGTAATGGTTTTCAAATCCTCTGTCTGATCGGTTTCTGAAAACGCCTTAATGCCCTCATAGTGGGCCTTGGCGCTGCCGATCATGCCCTGACGCCACCAGTTCTGAATGGTGCCCTGTGAAACCTCGGCCCCCGCCCGGTTAAAACCGTAAAAAGGACCGCTGGCGACGTCGAGGTAAAACTGGGCGCGATTCGCGGCCAGCGCCTTACGGAAGCCGTCGAAGACCTCAATGGGTGTCCCGCCAGGGTTGTTTTCTGTTTTCACCATCAACGGTGGAACGGCGCTGACGAGCACCGCTTTGGCGACGCGCCCCTGCGGCTGGCCGTACTTCGCAACATAGCGGGCCACCTGGCCACCGCCGGTAGAGTGGCCGACGTGCACGGCATTATGCAGGTCCAGGCTTTCAACCACGGCCGACGCGTCGGCCGCATAATGATCCATATCGTGCCCTTCGCTGACCTGGTCCGAACGCCCGTGACCACGACGATCGATAGCGATAACGCGATAGCCTTCCGCAAGGAAGAAGAGCATCTGGTTATCCCAGTCATCGGCACTCAATGGCCAGCCGTGATGGAAAACAATGGGCTGAGCCTCTTTCGGACCCCAGTCTTTGTAGTAAATATTGACGCCGTCTTTCGTTGTTACGAATGCCATACCGCAGACTCCTCTGTTAAAGACGCAACGATCGCTGGCTGAGCGCATAGCGAACCATTATTGTCTTCATGATGTTGGCTTGTTTTGCTTCCCGTACCGACAGTACCCCTAAAGTGTAGGAGAAATAGTAAAACCGGTGGGTTTCATTCCTGTGAAAGGTATCCAGAAGGGGAGAGCGCATGATGGGCCCCGGAGAGATCCCCGGAGCCATCAGAGGAGCGGGTGTTAACGGTTCTCTTCAATATAGCGGGCGAGATCTGCCGGGGTTTTCAGCACCGTCGCCACGTCGGTAGGCGGGATCATACAGCCGTAAACGTCCTGCACCTCCAGCACCATGTCGACCGCCAGAATGGAGTCGAGAATGTCGGATTCAATCAGCTCATCGTGAAAGCCCACCTTGCGGGATAACACTTTTTCAAACAGGGCGAGAATATCGTGTTCCATCATTTTTCCTGGGATAATTAATGTGTGCGGGCGTAAGCGTCCAGCAGCTTGCGGTCAATTTTGCCGTTAGGATTCAGCGGCAAAGCGTCTTTTACGATAATTTGTGAAGGCACCATGTAGTGGGGCACCACGTTTGCCAGCGAGGTTTTGATCGCATCCGGCGCCAGCTCCGTCACGCAGAACGCGGCGATGCGCAGCACGCTGCCGCACGGTTTCATGAGCGGCATCACCACCGCTTCGCTGATGCCGGACATGGCCAGCAGGCGGTTTTCAATCTCGTTGATCTCGATGCGGTAGCCATTCAGCTTGACCTGGCTGTCGTTGCGGCCCTGGCAGTAGATGAGCCCGTCTTCATAACCCAGATCGCCGGTCCGGTAGCCGCGGAACGCGTCATGTTCCCGACGCAGCAGTTTTGCCGCGTTCTCCTGCGGCAGGCCGAGATAGCCGCGCATGACGTTTTTACCCCAGATAATCAGCTCGCCCTCGGCGGAAACTTCCATTCGGCTCTCCGGCATCATCACCCCCACCGGCAGCACCGCGCTGTCGCTGTTAAGGATGGCATCCGTGATCTCAACCACGGTCGTCGCGATGGTCGCTTCCGTTGGGCCATAGGAATTGATGATTTTGGCCTGCGGGAAGCGGCGGCGAAGCTGCTTAACCAGCGCTTTATTCAACACTTCACCAATGAAGATAAAGACGCTGAGTGCAGGTAAATACTCGCTGTTAAAGTGCGGGGAAAGCAGCTGCTGGTAGGCAAAAGAGGGGGTGGAAACCCAGGCGGAGACCGCGTTGCTTTGCAGTCGCTCAAGCCAGTTCTCTTTCTGAATATCCTCTTTGGCATTCAGCACGATGTGGCCTCCCATCGCCAGGTTCGCCAGCAGAGGGATCAGGGAGAGGTCAAAGCTGAACACCGCGTGGTTCATCAGCACCGGCTTTTCCGGCAGCGAAAAGTCCCGGCTGACCCACTTCATGAAGTGCCAGACGCTTTCACGCCCAATCTGCACGCCTTTCGGTTTTCCGGTGCTGCCTGAGGTAAACATGATATAGGCCAGATCCTGCTCCTCCAGCACCTTGCCCGCCTCGCCGGTGGCGATGAACTGCCGCGTCGCCACGTCGTAGTAGTAAGGGGCACTGGCAAGGTGGCAGATCTCGCGAAGCCGCTCCTGCGGGTAGATGCAGTCCACCGGGATGTACGGAATGTTGTGCAGCAGGCAGCTATAGATCGCCACGGCGAACTCGGCCTGCTGATGGCCGTACAGCACGACTGGCGTACCGTCTGCGGGCTGGCAGCGTCGATAGCGCTCTGCCCAGTCCGTCACGGCAGCGGAAAGCTGGTGCCAGCTTAGGGTTTCGTCGCTGCCGCTGATGGCCAGCTGCTGCGGGGAGGCGGGATCGCGCAGTGCAGCACGTAAGAAATCCTGCAGTTCCTGCAGGTCGGTATGCTTTTTCATAGAGGTGACATTCCACTGAAGATGTAAAGGGACCCTGCGGCGCTTCCCAGCGTCAGAATTCGTCCCAAAAACGCAACGGCCGGATACTGCAATCCGCGGTGTAACGTTGGGCTGCGTTTGGCTGACCACAGCAGCATGTTGTGCGCGACGGAAATCGCGCCAAACAGCGCGCCGCTGATGACGTAATGGCGTTCCAGGCCGTTCCACGCCCCCATGCAGAACAGGGTGCAAAAAATGCCGATATTTTGCGCCAGCGTTTTGTTCTGGCGGAAAAAGTTAAACTTCATCAGGTTCATATAGACGGGCATAAAGACCACGTCGCGCAGCCATTCGGACAGGCTGATGTGGAAGCGGCGCCAGAAATCCTGAGGGTTCTTCGCAAGAAGCGGCATATTGAAGTTTGCCGGAATATTCAGCCCAAACAGGCGACCCGCGCCGATGGCCATATTGCTGTAGCCCGCAAAATCAAAGTAGAGGTAGGCGCTGTAGGCAATCGACATTACTACGCCCACGGTCAGGGTAAACGGCTTATGGCTCCAGGGCTGCACGACGAGCGAATCGATCAGCATGGCAAACAGGAACTTCTGGATGATGCCGGTAATAATTTGCTCCAGCGCGGTTAAAAACTGTTCGCGATTAAGGACAAATGCCGGCTTATTTACATCGCTCATCCACGTCCGCCAGCGATACATCGGGCCGGCCAGAATAATAAAGGGCATAAAGAGATAGCAGAAATAGTGCAGGAAATTCTGCCCTTCTTTTTTACTTCGATAGAGCAGCACGTCCACCGCGCGGAACGTCATAAAAGAGAGACCGAGCATGCCGAGATGATGATTAAGGTGTAATTTCACCAAAAACAGGGGCAGCAGCGTTAAAACGATCGCCTGCCAGGTTTTTAACCATCCTTTTTCTTTTAGCGTAGCGAAGAGATAAAAACAGCAAAAGACGGCCAGGGGGATAATGTAATCACCCTGAAAAATATAGCCCCAGCCTAATGCAGCAAGGACGGATAAGGCCGATAAATAAGTCAGACGATGACGTAATAAGCGATTGACCAGCGTAAACGCCAGCGCGGATGAAAATAAACAGACAAAAAACATTCCTGAGCTGTACATCATTTCGCCTCAGAATTTTTGATATTCAAAATGCAGCTGCATACTCATGCTGTCATCGACAGCGGTCCATGCGACGATGGTGATCGCCAGCAGTAAATAAAGGCAAAAAAGACGGATCGCGATTTTCATTATTTAAAACTCTGTGCAATAAAGCGAAGCATTGGCACCCAGGCCAGTTCGGTAGGGTGCAGACGATCCCAGTTCCAGCCATTTTGATACGGCATGGCGTACATATCTAAATACGGGATCTGGTTCTCTTTCAGAATGGTTTGAATCTGCTTATCGAACGGGCGGAAGGTGTCGGTATTGTAAAGCGCCCACGGGTTAACCGGGTCAACGATCGCAATCACCTGCACGTGATGCGCTTTCAAAAGCTGAACGGTTTTCCTGAACGCGGCGAACTGCCCCGGCACCACCGGCGTGTCATCCCACTGCTGCCGTGTACCGTCCGCGTCGTAAATCGTTTTGTCCATCCACAGCGTGGCCGCGCTCTGATGGCGTTTTTTATTCAACTCCCGGGCATTCGCCAGCGCTTTATCCCAGTCAGGGGAAAGACGGGCGGCTGGCTGCTGAGGCCAGGGCTGCGCCGGCTGTGGCGTAATGTAGAGCAGCGACAGCCAGTCGTTTTTAATCAGGGTGCAGAAGTTTGCAAACTGAAAACTCAGTTCGTCCCACATCAGCGCCGGATGCCAGCCATAGACACCCATTTGCCCGAAGGTTAAATGGCTTATCTCTTTCGCATCAATATGCTTCAGGTAATTAACCAGTAACGGGCGCGCCTGCGGATCTTTCATCAGGGGGTTAAAAACGGAGCCCGGAAAATTATCCGCATAAATAGCGGGCGGCAGGCCTTTTGAGTAAAAGGCGTCGGGTGCCAGCAGCAAAACGACTTTACTGTTTGCGTTAAGGCTATTTTTAAAACGCGAGAGAAGTAAAAATTGCGTTTCGTCATCGACAAACGCATCGCCATAGGCCACGACGGGCTGGTGCAATTGCTTATTAAAATAATTATATACCGCGTAATGCTCATCTTCTGAGGTAGCAACCTCAGACGCGCCGAGGAAGAAAATAGCGCTCCCTTCTAAGGCATGGGAAATAGTGGCTATTTTTTCCGCCTGTTCTTTTGTCGTCCCCGCCATAGATTTGATCAGCGGCTGGAATTTAAGCGGCGGATCAAAGCTTGTCACCAGCGGGTGAAAGCTCAGGACTAAAATAGCCAAAACGGCCATCACGATATGTAAGCAAAACGTATTTTTGATTTTCATCATCAACCAGTAAGGCCCTATGACAGTAATGCGTTTAAACCAGCGTTACCCGGATTTATTACCACTACGAAACACATGGACGTCTATTTTTTTGGGCATTCTATACCACAGTGATTTAAAAGGATGAGCGTTGCTGTGTAACGGTATGTACAAGGGGGGAAGGCGCGAGGGCAGGAAAGCGTCCGGGTGACTTTTTGCGCAGTCAAACGCCTGCAGGCAAAAAACGAAAAATTCCTGCTTTACAAGGCGCTAATAGATGTTTATAGTGCGCCTCACTTTGGAAGCGTGGCCGAGCGGTTGAAGGCACCGGTCTTGAAAACCGGCGACCCGAAAGGGTTCTAGAGTTCGAATCTCTACGCTTCCGCCAAATTTGAAACCCAGGTCGTTATGCGACCTGGGTTTTTTTATGCGCAGAAAACCCCTTTCGATCTGTTAATGACGTTCAAATACGCGAACAGGACGTTCTGGCGCTGAGGATACTGCGCCGATACTGCAGTGGCGTCTGGCGCATCATCTTTTTAAAGCAGGTAATGTAATAGGTTACCTCACTAAACCCGACGGCCAGGGCAATGGCGTCAATAGGCTCATCGCTGTACCGTAACAAATCGCAGCTGCTTTTTATCCGCCGGGTCAGCAAATATTCGTGGATGGTACCGCCGGTCTGCTGGCGGAAAATTCGTGAGGTATAGCTGCGCGAAAGCCCCAGGTCGTGGGCCAGCTGGTCGAGCGAAAACTTGCGGGCATAGTGGGCTTCGACCCAGCTCATAATCCGCGAGGCGACGGTCTGCTGGCGCGGCGGGTAGGGCTGCGGCTGTTCGGGCAGAAACGTCATGAGCTGCATCACCAGAAATGCCACCTCACAGGCCTCGGTCTGTTCGTAGCCCTCCAGGCGCTGAAACTGTTCAAGGATCCTCTCGATAAACGCCGCATGTTCGCTGAGATCGTAAATCTGTGCTGGCAGATTGCTGGCGGCCAGCGCGGCGAACCGGGCCTGATGGCGAGGGAAGGCGCCGAGTGCACTTTCGACGACCGATTGCTCAATGTGCATGGTCGTGCGGTGGTAGGGATTCTTATCGCTATGATCGACCTGCACTTTGTGCAAACGGAAGGGCGGGAAGATAAATAATCGCCCCGGACGGGCGGTGTAGTGCTGATTATCCACCACCACGATGCCGTAGCCGCTGGAAATATAGAGCAATTCAACGCACTGATGCCAGTGGTAGTAAATCGCGCTGGTGGTGTACATGCGGTTAAAAGAAATGGCCTGCCGATCGAGCGTTATGCGTTCCAGCAGTTGCGTTTCACCCATTTTGCCTCCAGGACAACAGATTTAAATTTTTAGGCCATCGTTTGTAATTTATCCCCCTCCCGATCGACAAAATCCAGCAAAAATGAAATAGCGGTTTAATTTTGTGAGTCTGCTCACTCAGCGCCGGGAATAAAAGCAGTTACTCTTCATTCAGACGTCGCACGTGTGGCTTTAAAAAAGCCAAATAACAATAACTTATCTCTACCCTCGTGTAATGCGGGAGGACCCTGTGCAACCTGAAAACATTCATCTGGATAATTCACTGACAAGCCGGGAAGAGGTGCAACGGCTGGTCAACGACATGCTGAACGCGGTGGCGCCCTTTTTTAAAAAAGACGCCAGCCGCATTGATTTAGCGAACTTTACCGCTCACTACGGCCAGCAGGTCGCGAGCATGGAAACCTTTTCCCGCCTGCTGTGGGGGGTGACGCCGCTGTTGGCTGGCGGCAGCGA
This sequence comes from Enterobacter sp. 168J2, assembly GCF_034107265.1. Lineage (NCBI taxonomy): Bacteria > Pseudomonadati > Pseudomonadota > Gammaproteobacteria > Enterobacterales > Enterobacteriaceae > Enterobacter > Enterobacter sp. 168J2. The sequence continues at coordinate 502,744 of NZ_JAWNEB010000001.1, forward strand.
GCCGCAGCACTTCTCTTTCTATATACAGGCGATAAAAAACGGCACCAATCCGCAGCATGCCGATTACTGGGGCGACGTGGCGCCTTACGATCAGCGAATTGTCGAGATGGCGGCCTACGGGCTGCTGCTGGCGCTGGCGGGTGAAACCGTACTGGCGCACTTCACCGAGACGGAGAAAGAGAATTTATGGCGCTGGCTAAAGCAGTGCGAGACCCGGGAAATCCCCGATAACAACTGGCACTTCTTTCCGATTCTGGTGCAGGTCGGCTTCCATTATTGCGGCATGCCAACTAACCCGCAGGCGCTGGAAGATCATTTTGCTGCCATGGAGCATTACTACCTCGGCGATGGCTGGTACTCCGATGGTCCGGGCCGGCCGCGCGACTATTACATCTCGATGGGCTTTCATTTCTATGGCCTGATTTACGCGAAGCTCATGGCCGGGGTCGATCCACAGCGCTGTGCAACGCTGCATGACCGGGCCGCGCGTTTCTCCTCTGACTTCATCCATTTCTTTGCCGAAGACGGCGCGGCGATCCCGTTTGGCCGTAGCCTGACCTACCGCTTTGCCGAGGCGGCGTTCTGGAGTGCGGCGGCCTTCGCCGGGCTGGAGGTCTTTTCGCCTGGCGTGATGAAGGGCATCGTTCTGCGCCATCTGCGCTGGTGGCTGAAGCAACCGATGTTCGACCGCGACGGCGTGCTGAGCGTCGGCTACAGCTATCCGAACCTGGCGATGGCGGAAGACTACAACGCGCCGGGTTCGCCATACTGGGGCCTGAAGACCCTGCTGGTGCTGGCATTAGATGAGGGCAATGCCTTCTGGCAGGCGGCTGAGCTGCCGCTGCCGCCGTTGCCCGCGCAGCACACGATAGCCCACGCGGATCAGGTGGTGGTGCATCAGGCCGACCACCTGTGGATGCTGACGTCCGGCCAGCTGGAGCTGAACAACTTCGTCAATACCGAAGCGAAATACTGCAAATTTGCCTATTCCACCCGCTTTGGCTTCACCATCGAACGCGGGCGCTACGGCCTGAACCATGCCGCGCCCGATTCGATGCTGCTGCTGGCCGAAAAGGATAACTACTGGCGTGGGCGCCGCGAATGCCAGCACGTGGTCACCGCTGACGGCACCATTTACAGCCGCTGGCTGCCGTGGCGCGACGCGGTGATTGAGAGCTGGCTGCTGGCGCTGGGCGATTGGCAGCTGCGCGTCCATCGTATCCATACCCGGCGCGCGCTGGACTGCGCGGAGGGAGGCTTTAGCCTGGCGAACCGCCCGCAGCCGCAGGTCCACGAGAGCGACGGCGCCTGCTGGTTACGCAATGCCCGGGATGTCTCAGCCATTTTCTGTTTACACCCGCACGCCCGCCGCGGCGAGACGGTAGTGACGCCGCCAAACAGTAATCTGCTGTTCGCCGAGCGCGCGGCGGTGCCAGTGCTGCGCGGTGAACTCGACCCCGGCAAGCATGTGTTAATCAGCGCGGTGTGGGCGGGAAATGCCGCCGACTTCGACCCGCAACGCTGTCCACAGGCCATCATTAGCGATGACGCGGTACGCTTCGTGACGGCACGACAAGAAACGACGCTCGTTCTGGCCCCGGAGGCATCGCTATGAGCACATCATCGTCCGTACGCGCCGCACAGTACAAAATGAGTACCTTTATTTTTCTTTACTTCTTCACCTGGTCATCCAGCTTTGGCCTGTACGCCTTATGGCTGAGCCAGAAAGTGGGTCTCGATAGCGTCACCATCGGCAGCGTGTTCGCCATCAACGGCGTCTTCGCGGTGGTCCTGAAGCCGGTGTACGGCTACATCATGGACAAAATCGGCATGAGCAAGTGGCTGCTCTATTTTGTCTGCGCCATCTCTGCGCTGATGGCCCCGTTCTTCGCGCTGGTGTACCAGCCGCTGCTGCAAAGCCATGCGATGGCGGGGATTATCATCGGCGCGCTGTATCTGAGCCTGGGCTGGTACGCCGGCGTGGCGGCGTCTGAATCTTATGCCGACCGCTTTAGCCGCCTGTACGGGCTGGAGTTTGGCCGCATCAGAATGTGGGGTTCGCTGGGCTGGGCGATGGCGGCTTCGGTCTCCGGGCTGTTGTTTAATTTCACGCCGCTGGCCAACTTTCTGCTCAGCAGCGGTACCTCGGTACTGATGCTGCTGGTGCTGATGAGCCTCAAAATCGGCGACGAACAGCTGCGCAACAACAGCGTCATCTCCGCCAATAAGATCGTTTTTGCCGACGTGCTGATGCTGCTGAAAAACCGCAAATTCTGGATGTTCAGCCTCTACGTCGCCGGAGTGGCGTGGATGATGTTTATCGCCGAGCAGCAGTTCCCGCGCTACTTCGTGTCGTTCTTCGCCACCAAAGAGCAGGGTAATGCCTGGTACGGCTACCTGAGCACCGTCCAGTCGGGAATGGAGTTCGTGATGATGATGTTTATCCCGTGGCTGGTGAACCACTACGGTGCGAAGCGCGGCCTGCTGTTCTGCGGCTGCGTGGTCGGAGCACGGCTGATCGCATCCGGGCTGACCAGCGACCCGATTGTTATCTCCATCATCAAACCGTTTTATGGCGTCGAGATCGCGCTGCTGCTGATTTCGGTCTTCAAATACATCGCCGAACATTTCCATCGTCGGGTTAACGCCACGATGTACCTGCTGGGCTACCAGGCGATGATTTACGTGGGTTCGATTGTGGTCGCCCCGCCTGCCGGCTACCTGTACGACAGGATAGGCTTTGAGCATACCTATCTGCTGATGGGCTGCTGCGCCCTGATGTTTACGCTGATTTCCGCCTTTACGCTATCGCGCTGCCAGTCGAATCGCGATGTTTCACGACCCTTTGCTCCGGCTTTAGATACCGTCCCGGTTGAACCGGCCAAACATTAATTCAGGAGTTGTTATGACCAAATCTGTTATCACCGAAGCGCTGCGGCCGATCGAACTGCATCAGGTCGATCGCCTGGCGCTGAGCCAGAAGCTGGAAGCGGCCTTAACCCGCGTCACACGCAAGCTAGACAAGAATATTATCGCCTTCGGCGATAAGTTCCCCGGCGAAGCCTGTGAGAAGGGCGTCTGGCCGCGCACCGATAACGTGGAGTGGACCACCAGCTTTTGGCCTGGCCAGCTGTGGCTGGCGTGGGAGATGACCGGCAAAGCGCATTATCGCGAAGCCGCCGAGCGCTATTTACCGTCGTTCGCCCGGCGTATTGAGCAGCGTATCGACACCGCAACGCACGATCTCGGGTTCCTCTATTCGCTCTCCTGCATCAGCGCCTGGCGTCTCACCGGCAACGAAGCGGCTCGCCAGTCGGCGCTGCTGGCAGCCGGGCTCCTGATGGAGCGTTTTAACCCAACGGCCAGCATTATTCAGGCGTGGGGTGATTTAAACGACACGGAGCAGCAGGGGCGAATGATCATCGACTGCAATATGAACCTGCCGCTGCTGTACTGGGCCAGCGAACAGACCGGGGATCCGCGCTATGCGCAGGCGGCGACGGCTCACGCCGGACAAGCAGCGAACTATATCGTGCGTGAAGATGCCTCGACGTATCACACTTACTATATGGATGTGCAGACGGGTGAGCCGCGCTTTGGCAACACCCATCAGGGCTACAGCGATACCTCGTGTTGGTCGCGCGGCCAGGCATGGGGCATTTACGGCTTTCTGCTCAGCTATCAGCACACCGGCGATAAGCAGATGGTTGAGCTGTCACGCAGCCTGGCGCATTACTTCCTCAACCGTCTGCCGGAAGATGATGTGTGCCACTGGGATCTGGCCCTGCTCGGTACCGACGCCGTGCGCGACAGTTCAGCGGCGGCGATTGCCGCCTGTGGCCTGCTGGAGCTGGTCAAGGCGCTGCCGACGCTCGACGCACACCGCGCGTATTATGAAGAGATGGCGCTGCGTATTGCGCAGTCGCTGACCGAAAACTACCTTGCTCATGACGACGATCCGACCGAAGGGCTGCTGCAGCACTCGGTTTATCATATGGGCAGCGGTAAGGGCGTCGATCAGTGCTGTAGCTGGGGAGACTATTTTTATCTTGAGCTGCTGGTGCGGCTGCGACAGATTTGGCACCCGTACTGGTAACCCTTAAGCAATGGAGAGCAAGATGAAAAGCGTAGCCGTGCTATTAGCCCCCGGTTTTGAAGAGGGGGAAGCGATTGTCACTATCGATATCCTGCGCCGCCTGAATATTACGGTACAGACGATAGCCTGCGGCGAGAGTCGCGAGGTGGTGAGCTATCACGCCATCCCAATGGTGGCGGATAGCACCCTGAAGGCCAGCCTCGATCGGACCTTTGACGCCGTGGTGTTACCGGGGGGCCCGGAAGGCAGCGTCAACCTGGCGAAAAGCACGGAGGTGATTGCCTTCGTTCGCCGCCATGATGAAGCGGGCAAATATATCTGCCCGATCTGCTCCGCCGCCGCCCGCGTGCTGGGCGGCAACGGACTGCTCAAAGGGCGCCGCTATGTCTGTTCCGGCGATTTGTGGAAAACGGTCAGCGATGGCATTTACGTCGATGCCGATGTGGTGGAAGACGGCAATCTGCTGAGCGGCCGTGGGCTGGGTAAAGTATTTGATTTCGCCTTTACCCTGGCGGCGCGATTACAGGGCGATGAAGCGTTGGCGCGCGAGCAGGCCAGCCATATTGATTATGCGTGGCCGCCGGGACGCGTCTGATAACAAAGCGTTGCTGGCACAACTGAAAAACCTCCGGCTATGCCGGAGGATAGTTATTTCGTTTTACAGCGCAATCACCAGCTCCCCGGAGTGACTCCGCGAACAGCAGAGCGCCACCTGCTGGTTAGCCGCGCTTTTTTCCGTATCCGACTGCACGCTATCCCTGTGGTCCACCACGCCGTCAATCACCGGCGTCAGGCAGGCGCCGCAGATCCCCATTTCGCAGGACAGCGGCACGTCCACGCCGTTTTCCTGTAATACCTGAGCGATGGTCTTATCCGCAGGCACCGGCCAGCGCTCGCCGGTGGAGGCAAGTTTGACGGTAAAAATCTCTCCCGCGTCTCCCGCGGCAGGAGGGGCTACAGGCTGGAACGCCTCGCTGTGGATATGGGCGTCATCCCAACCCTTCGCCGCCGCCAAATCGCGCGCTTTCTCCATAAACCCCGCGGGTCCGCACACCCACGCGTGCAGCCCCGCCTCAGGCGCCGGGAGATGCTCCGCCAGCGTGGTTCGTGGGCTGGTGGTATGAATAATGCAGTCAGCGCACTGCGAGAGTTCGCGCGCAAACGCCGCGCTTTCCCGGCTTCTGACGTAATAGTGCAGCGTAAACGGCGTCCCGATAGCTTTCAAATGCAGAGCCATCGCATACAGCGGCGTAATGCCAATCCCTGCTGCCAGCAGCAATACCCGCTCTGCCTGATGCAGCGGAAACAGATTGCGGGGGGCCGAGATCGAAAGCCTCTGGCCCGGACGCAGCGTTTCGTGAACGTAGCGCGACCCGCCGCGCGAGGCGGCTTCCCGCCCCACGCAGATAAGATAGCTCTCCTCCCTAAAATCCCCGGTCAGGGAGTACTGGCGGACCACGCCGCAGGGCAGGTGGACATCAATGTGCGCGCCGGGCTGCCACGCCGGCAGCGCTTCGCCGTTTTCGGCCACCAGCCTGACGGCGAGGCTTTTATCCCCCTCTCGCCACAGCCCGTCAACGATCGCGTTCAGCATATTGGCCTCCGTCATACCAGGAAAAATTCGCCAAAGCCCATCTTCTTCAGTCCCCGACGGTAGGCAATCGAACTCTTATCTGCCGGAATATGGGCTTCCAGAGTGAGATCCAGCGGCAGGCTTTCCGGGCGCTGGGTTTCGACCATCAGGCGATCCTCTTCGAAGATGCGTAGGTTAAAGGCATGCACGTCTTCCACCGGAATATGCAGATCAAAGTTGCGCGCGATAGGCGCGAACATGCGGGTCACCCGTGACGAGACGGGCGAGGCGGCGTTCATAATCACCAGCCGCGATTCACCCGGAAAATGAATCGTCAGGGTGGCGGTAAACGGCAGATGCATTTCAAAATGGCGCAGCCACTGGAACCCTTCTGGCGCCTGCACGGGTGAACTGGCGGGATAGTTGCTCACGGAACTCCAGTAATCGGCCACGAAACCGAAAGGCGTCTCCTGCGGCTGATAGTGGGGCACCAGTGGGTTATTGGGGTCGGCAAAGGTATCGGTGTGGATCCAGGCAAAGTGCGCCACGTCCAGAAACCCCTCCACCTGGCGCCCGGCGAAGCCGTTCACCTCAAACGCCGGGCAGTTGATCTGCTGAAATCCGTCGTCGTCCCAGTGCGGCATGGTGGGCAGCGGCACGGGATTGTCCGGGTCAAACGCCAGGCAGGTCCAGATCAGGCCGAAGCGCTCTTCCACCGCGTAGTTAATCAGGTTCAGCTTCGCCGGAACGGGCTGGTCGGGGCTGGACGGAATACGGTTGCAGCGCCCGTCCTCCCCAAAGCGGAGGCCGTGGTACGGGCAGATAATCCCGTGCTCATCGTGAAAGCCCAGCGTCAGCGGCACGCCGCGGTGCGGGCAGACGTCACGGGCGACCACGACCTGGTCGTTAATTCGATAAATTACCAGCTGTTCATCCAGCAGGGTGGCTTTGACCGGCGCCGGGCCGACGTCGCAGGCGCGCGCGACCGGATGCCAGCATTTCGCCAGACGTAGCCAGTCTTCTGGCTCAAACGTGCAGTGGGCGGGTGGAGTCGGTTCTCTTTTCATCGTTGTCCCTCCTGTTCAGCCTAACGGGCCGCCCTGAATGGTCTCGCACAGACCGTTGATAATGCGCTCTCCGGTCTCCTCTTTGAGCTCCTGATACCAGGCCTGCGTCAACGCCATGTCTTTCCCGTGGGTGACGTCGCAGCGTTTACGCGCCTTCAGCACCAGGTCACGCACACGGTCGCAGCGCAGGGCTTCGTACTGCCGCAGCGCCAGCGTAATGTTGTGGTTTTCACGCAGGCATTCGCCCAGCACCACGGCGTCCTCCATGGCCGCGCAGCCGCCCTGGCCGATATCCGGCGTGGTGCTGTGCCCGGCATCGCCGAGCAGCGCGACGCTGCCGCGCACCAGGCTGTCGAACGGCTCGATGTCATGGATTTCAATGCGGTTGGTGGTATCGGGATCCAGCGCGGCGATAAGCTTCTGCACCGGCGGTGCCCAGCCGCGGAAGTAGCCCGTGAGATCGGCGCGCAGGGTGGTGCGATCCTCCGCCAGGCCTGCGGGCAGCGGCACGTCAAAAAAGAAGTAGAAGCGTCCGCCGGAGACGGGCATCAGCGAGACGCGTTTGCCCTCGCCAACGAAGGTGGTCCACTGGTGCGCCGGGGCAATCTCTTCGTCAATTTTCACCAGCCCGTTCCAGTTCACGTAGCCGGCGTAGCGGCGCTCCGGGGTATAGCCCAGCACATACGGGCGAACCGCCGAGTGGCTGCCGTCTGCGGCAATCAGGAAATCCCCGGCTGCCGTGGTGCCGTCGGTGAAGGTGACGCTCACGCCCGCGTCGTCTTCGTGGACGTGTTCCACGCGCTTGCCAAACTGCACCTTGTCGCGCCCCCAGAAGTCCAGCATCTCGCGCTGGAGTTCAGCGCGCGAGACGGGGCAGGGGCGCCCGCCGGTACGCTCCACCAGCGGGGCGAGGCTGAAGCGGGTCAGGGTGTCGCCGCGCCGGTAATCCTTGTAGGCCATAAAACGCATCGGACCGCCCCAGGTCTCGATAATGTCGCCCATGCCGAGGTGCTGCATACATTTCACGCCGTTAGGCCAGATGGAGATGGCCGCCCCGACGGGCCGGATCTCTTTTACGGCTTCGAACACGGTACAGTCGATGCCCGCTTTCTTTAGCGCGACGGCGGCGCTCAGGCCGCCAATACCCGCGCCAATGACGATTGCTTTCATGCTTCTCTCCTTTTGCAGGGTGTAAAAACATTCAGCAATTTGCGTACCAGGCTGCAGAGTGGCGAAAACAGCGTTGTGGGAGATGGGTTTGCACTGCTAAGGTGCGCAAACGCGGTGAACATGCCTTTTTATGAATCAATAATTTCCTGTTCAGCCATACAGAATCGACTGTTTCACACCGGCCACAAGAGTGGCGCGGTTTGTGCAACAACCCGGAGGATGACAATAAAGGAGACATCATGATCGCACTGCACGACTTCAATCATCTTCCTGAGAAAGAGGCTCTCGCGCTAATCCACCCCTGCGTGGCGCTCCCCGGCTGGGCTGAGGCGCTGGTTTGCGGTCGGCCTTACCCGAGCCGGAGTGAATTAACGATCGCGGCGCAGGCGATGATGCAGCGCTGGGATGAGGCGGCGTTAGCGCAAGCCCTGAGCGCCCACCCGCGCATCGGCGAAAAGCCCGCGGGTGCACAGGCGGAGGCGGCGCTGTCGCGTCAGGAGCAGGGCGCGGTGAATGACCGGGACGCGGCGCTTGCGCAGGCGCTGCGCGAGGGCAACGCCCGCTATGAGGCCCGCTTCGGGCGCGTTTTTCTGATCCGCGCGAAGGGCCGCAGCGGCGAGGACATTTTACAGATACTGAACGCGCGGCTGGAGAACAGCGACGCGCAGGAAGTGCAGGCGGCGCTGGAACAGCTGCGGGAAATTACGCTGCTGCGGCTGGAAGGAGTGATTAGCGAATGAGCACGCTCAGCACCCATATTCTCGATATTTCAACGGGCAAACCCGCAGAGGGCGTGACGGTCCATCTGCAGCAGGACGGGAACACGCTGGCCACGGGCGTGACCAACGCGCAGGGGCGCATTGCCGCGTTCGTTTCGTCTCTGCCCGCAGGCCGCTATCGGCTGGTGGCGGAGATCGGCGCGTGGTTTCACGAAACCGGCCGGGAGACGATCTACCCCTGCGCGCAAATTGATTTTGTGACGGGAGAAACGGCAGACGAGCACTTCCATCTGCCGTTTGTGATTGCGCCCGGCGGGTGGTCAACCTACCGGGGCAGTTGACCACACCCGCTCGCCGTTGACCCAGGTCTCGCTGATGTTGCGCTCGTCGCCCAGGGTCATCAGCACAAATAGCTGCTCGTAGATATCCTGACAGCGGCGATTGCGCAGGCGCTGCAGCGGCGTCACGTCAGGATCGATAACCACAAAATCCGCCTCTTTGCCGGGGGCGAAGTTGCCAATCTTGTCGTCCAGCCTGAGGGCGTGCGCGCCGCCCAGCGTGGCGTGATAAAACGCCTCGCTGGCGCGCAGGCGGTAGCTCTGAAGCTGGCCGACCTTGTAGGCTTCTCCCAGGGTGCGCAGCATGCTGAAGGTGGTGCCCGCGCCGACGTCGGTGCCGATGCCCATCCGCACCCTGTGCTGCCAGCAGGCGGGCAGGCGAAACAGCCCGCTACCGAGAAACAGGTTCGAGGTGGGGCAAAACGCCACCGCCGAACCGGTGTCGTGCAGGCACTGCCACTCGCTGTGGTGGAGATGAATCGCGTGGGCAAACACGCTGCGCTCGCCGGTCAGGCCGTAGTGGTGATACACGTCCAGATAGCGCTCGTGCTCCGGCCAGAGATCGTTCACCCAGGCCACTTCGTTTGGGTTTTCGCTGAGATGGGTTTGCAGCCAGGTATCCGGGAACTCCTCTCTGAGCAGGCTGACCGCGGCGAGCAGCTCGGGTGAGGACGTTGGGGCAAAGCGCGGCGTAATGGCATACCCCAGCCGCCCCCGCTGATGCCAGCGCTGGATCAGCTCCCGCGTTTGCCGGTAGCTCTGCTTTGCGTCTTCGCTCAGGTAGTCCGGCGCGTGCCGGTCCATCATCACCTTCCCGGCGATAAGGCGCATGTTGAGGCGCAGGGCCTCGGTAAACAGCGCCTCGACCGATTCCGGATGCAGCGTGCAAAACACCAGCGCGGTGGTGGTGCCGTTGCTCACCAGCTGGTTAATGAAAAATTCGGCGATCTCCTTCGCGTAGGCTTCATCGGCAAACTGGCTCTCCACCGGGAAGGTGTAGGTGATAAGCCACTCAAGCAGCTGTTCGCCAAAGGCGCCGATCATCTCCGTTTGCGGATAATGAACGTGGGTGTCGACAAAACCGGGCAGCAGCAGCCTGCCGCGCAGGTCGGTGTAGCCTTTGTGAGGGTCAAGATACTGCTCGCCCTCCTGCCACGCCGTGCGCGCCAGAATTTTACCGTTCTGGATAAACAGCAGCCCGTCCTCAAGGTAGCGCGCGTGTTGGGCGATCGCGTCTGCGCTGTCGCAGACCTGGGCGATATCGAAAAATGCACCGCGTATCGCAGTCTGGTATTCCATCGTGGGTCCTGCCTTAGTGTTTGCGTAGCGGGGTGAAAAGGCTCAGCAAGAACGGTGCCAGAATGAACGGGCCGCAGATAAACTGCGGCCGAAGGGAGGGGGTTACTCTTTTTGCGTTGCCACGCGGGAGCTGAACGAGGCCGCGCCTGCCGTCTCGCGCTCTTCCCGCGCCAGCCAGCGGTAGGTCACGCCGCCGAGGAAGACGCCGATAAACCAGCTGAAGTTTGCCACCTCATGCAGGGCCGGGATAAAGCCAATCACCAGCCCCACGGCAACGGACGGGATCAGCGCGCCAATGGCCTTCGGGTTAAAGCCGTTGCGGTACCAGTATTTGCCCTTTGGCGTGTCGTCGAACAGATCGTCTACCGACACCTTGCCGCGCTTAATCAGGTAGAAATCGGCAATCAGAATGCCGAACAGCGGGCCGATAAACGCGCCGAGCACGTCCAGGGTGTAGTGGATAAGCTCCGGCGAGTTGAACAGGTTCCACGGGGTGAGCAGGATCGAGCCGACGGCGGCAATCATCCCCCCGGTGCGGAAGCTGATCTTCTGCGGCGAGCAGTTAGAGAAATCAAACGCCGGTGAGACAAAGTTCGCGACGATGTTGATCCCGATGGTGGCGGTGATCATGGTCAGCAGGCCAATCGCCACGGCCAGATCGTTACCCACGCGGCTGACGGTTTCGATCGGGTCGGTGATCATGCGGCCAAACAGCGACTGGGTGCCGGAGACAATCACCACGGTGACGATGGAGAACAGCAGGAAGTTAAACGGCAGCCCCCAGCGGTTACCGCGGCGGATCTCGCCCATGCTTTTGCCGTAGCGGGAGAAGTCGCCAAAGTTGAGCAGCGGGCCGGAGAAGTAGGAGACCACCAGCGCGGTCGCGGTGATCATCTGCCAGGTCTGCTCGCCCGCGCTCAGGGATTTGCTGGCGAGGGTAAAGGAGATCCCGTCAAAGCCGGTCTTGTATACAATCCAGCCCGCGAGGGCCAGCATCACCACATAGACCGCGGGACCAGCGATATCAATAAAGCGCTTAATGGCGCTCATGCCGTGCCAGAAGACCATCGCCTGAAGGACCCACATGATGGCAAAGCAGATCCAGCCCAGCGGCGACAGGCCCAGGAAGGCACCGGTGGTAAGGCTCGCCAGAGAAGGCCAGAACTTCAGCACCACCAGCATCAGCGCGTTGGCGGCAAGCCAGGTCTGGATGCCGTACCACGCAAAGGCGATAAGCCCGCGGATCACCGCCGGAATATTGGCCCCGAAGACGCCAAACGCCTGACGGCTGATCACCGCGTAGGGTACGCCCGCCATCTGGCTAGGTTTTGCGACCAGGTTGGCGCACAGCTGCACAATGCAGATCCCCACCAGCAGGCAGAGCAGCACCTGCCAGCTTGCCAGCCCGAGCGTAAAGAAGCTCGCGGCAACAACGTAACCCCCCATGCTGTGAACGTCGGACATCCAGAAAGAAAAGATGTTGTACCAGCTCCAGTTCTGGTCACGCGTTGGTGCCAGATCCTCATTGCAAAGACGTGGGCTGTAAACCGCACCGGAATCAGCGGCCGTACCCTGCTGTGCGTTTTGACTGTTTGGCATGAATCCTGCTCCTGTTAATGAAAACCCGTTGAGTGGGAGTGCAAACGGTATTGCAGGATTCAGGCCAAAATAATAAATCTTGTATGCAATATTTTATTTTTATGTATACGATTCGCTAACGAAAGGTAAAAGATGGAGTGGTAAATGAACATCGTAAACGCCCTGCAGACCGCGCCAGACCTGCATGACAAAGACGAATCGATCTTTCAGGCGCTGATGACCGCGATTGTCGAACATCAGCTGCTGCCGGGAAGCAAATTGCCGGAAGAGGCGCTGGCCGAGGTGTTTGGCGTGAGCCGCACGGGCATTCGCAAGGTGCTTCAACGACTCGCCGCTGTGCAAATGGTCACCTTAACGCCCAAGCGTGGTGCACACGTTGCCAGCCCGACGGTCGAAGAGGCGCGGCACATCTTCCGCACCCGCGCCCTGCTGGAGGTCGCCAACCTGCCGGACGTGCTGGCCCGCTGCCAGCCGCCGCACCTTGCCGCGCTGGAGGCCATTAATCGTCAGGAGCAGCAGGCGCACGAGGCGTACGACGGCCCGGCGGCGATCCGACATTCCGCCAATTTCCACATTCAGCTGCAGGCCATCTCCGGCAATCAGGTGCTGACGGAGATGGTGACAGGCCTGAGCCAGCGCTCCTCGCTGGTGATTGCCACCTGGGGCGCGCCGTGGCGTCAGGGCTGCCGCTGCAACGACCACGAACAGCTGGTGGATCTGCTGCGTCAGAAGGCGCTGCAGCCGCTGAGCGATGCCCTAATGCACCATTTTGAACATATCGTCGCCAGCCTATGCTTCGAGCGGGCGGGCGAGTGCCTGCCTGATTTTGCCCGGCTGTTTGCCGGCCACAAGGAGTCGTAATGTCATCTGTCTGTATACAAGTCATTAACCCCAACACCAGCCTCGCGATGACGGAAACCATCGGCGCGGCGGCCCGCGCGGTGGCGGCGCCGGGCACGGAGATCCTCGCGGTCTGCCCCAGCGCTGGCGTGCCGTCTATCGAGGGCCACTTTGATGAAGCCATCGCCGCCGTGGGGGTTCTCGAACAGGTCAGGCTCGGCAGAGAGCAGGGCGTGCACGGTCACGTCATCGCCTGCTTTGGCGATCCGGGCCTGCTGGCGGCGCGCGAGCTGGCGCAGGGGCCGGTAGTCGGCATTGCGGAAGCCGCCATGCATATGGCGACGCTGGTGGCGACGCGCTTTTCGGTGGTCACCACGCTGCCGCGCACGCTGATTATTGCCCGCCATCTGCTGCACCAGTATGGCTTTCAGGACAAGTGCGCGGCGCTGCACGCCATCGATCTCCCGGTGCTGGCGCTGGAAGACGGCAGCGGTCTGGCGCAGGAGAAGGTGCGCGCGCGCTGTATACAGGCGCTGAAGGAGGACGGCTGCGGCGCCATCGTGCTGGGCTGCGGCGGCATGGCGACCCTTGCGCACGAGCTGACCCGCGAGCTGCGCGTGCCGGTTATCGACGGCGTCAGCGCGGCGGTGAAGATGGTGGAGTCGCTGGTGGCGCTGGGGCTCTCGACCAGCAAGCACGGGGATCTGGCCTTCCCGGAGAAAAAAGCGTTAAGCGGATATTTTCAGGCACTGAATCCATTTTAATTTTTTGGGGGTGGCAATGGGGCTTTTTGAACAGGATTACCCGCGGGATCTGCGCGGCTACGCGGGCAACCCGCCGCACGCGCGGTGGCCGAATCAGGCGCGCGTCGCCGTGCAGTTTGTGCTCAATTATGAGGAAGGTGCGGAAAACCACGTTCTGCACGGCGATGCCGGATCCGAGCAGTTCCTGTCGGACATCATCGGTGCGGCCAGCTACCCGGACAAACACATGTCGATGGACTCCCTCTACGAATACGGCAGCCGCGCCGGGTTCTGGCGGATCCACAATGAATTTCAAAAGCGCGGCCTGCCGCTGACGGTCTTTGGCGTGGCGATGGCGCTGGCGCGTCACCCGGAGATCGTTGAGGCGATCAGGGCGGCGGATTACGACGTGGTCAGCCACGGCTGGCGCTGGATCCACTACCAGAACATGGGCATCAGCCAGGAGCGCGAACACCTGCATAAGGCGGTGCACGTGCTGACCGACCTGTTCGGCAAGCTGCCAACGGGCTGGTACACCGGGCGCGACAGCCCCAATACCCGACAGCTGGTGGTGGAGCACGGCGGCTTCGACTACGACAGCGACTACTACGGCGACGACCTGCCCTTCTGGACGGAAGTGGCCTGCGGCGACGGCACCCGCAAACCGCACCTGATCGTGCCCTATACGCTGGATGCGAACGACATGCGCTTCGCGACCGCGCAGGGGTTTAACACCGCCGAGCAGTTTTATACGTATCTCAAGGACAGCTTTGACGTGCTGTACGAGGAGGGGGAAAGCGCGCCGAAGATGATGTCCATCGGCATGCACTGCCGCCTGCTGGGGCGGCCGGGGCGTTTTCGCGCGCTGCAGCGGTTCCTTGACTACGTGCAGCAGCACGAGCGGGTGTGGGTCTGTACCCGCCAGCAGATTGCCGACCACTGGCGGGAGGTGCATCCGTTTCAGAAGTAAGTGTGCGGTGTTTTGCCGGGTGGCGGCTGCGCCTTACCCGGCCTACGCCATCAAACTCACCTGCGCCGCCACGATCCGCCACCCAAACGCAAACCGCACCCACGTCTGCTGCTGGCGGCCAATGCGTTCCGTGCCCTCCCGGGTAAACTCGGTGCTGCATACGGCATAATCCTCCCCGAATGTGGTAATCACGGTGTGGCGCAGCGTCCGCTGCAATCCGGCAGACGGGCGGGCCGCGCGAAAGGCGCGGATTTCATCGATCCCGTACAGGTTTTCACCCGCCCCCAGACGCACCGTGTTTTTGTCGTGCCAGAACAGCTCGTCCAGCACGGCAATGTTGTTGCTCACCAGCGCGTCTTCGTAGCGATAAAACGCGGTGGTCACCTCGGCAACCACCCACGGCAGGTTAATGTCATCGTGATTTATCATGCTGCAACCTCCGCCGGACGGGCATCGGTGATGCCGCTCTCTTCCAGCACGCGCGCGACGCGCAGGCAGGCCTGCTCGTTAAACGGCGCGGCAATCAGCTGCAGGCCAATCGGCGCGCCATGAGCGGTGCGCAGCGGGACGGTGGTCACGGGCAGGCCCAAAAATGAAATCGGCTGGGTCAGCATCCCCATGCTGGCGCGGATGGGGAGCGGCTGACCGTTAATCTCCATGATTTGTTCGCCGATCCGCGTGGCGCTGCGCGGCGTCGCGGGGGCGATCAGCACGTCGGCCTGGGCAAACAGCGCGTGAAACGCCTGCCGGGCGTGCGCGCGGAACCGCTGGGCCTGAATATACCAGGCGGAGGGGATCATCGCGCCTGCCAGCAGGCGTTCACGGGAGTGCGGCTCAAAGCGCTCGGGCTCGCGGCGAAGCGCGGGCAGGTACTGATTTCCCCCTTCGGAGGCGCTGATGATAAACGCCGCGGAGCGCGCCAGCTCGGCGTCCGGGAACTGTAATTCATCCTGCACGTCGAGCACCTTCGCCACCCGCGCCACGGCGTCTCTGGCGTCCGCATCGCACCAGGTGGTGAAGTAGCCGCCGAGCACCGCGCAGCGCAGGCCGTCAAGGCCGCGATCGAGCAGGGGGCGCGTCTGCTCGCGCGAGCTCTCTGCCTGAAAACCGTCGCTGCCGTCCCGGCCCTGCAGCGCGTCGTACGCGGACGCCAGGTCGCACACCCTGCGGGCAAAGGGGCCGATATGATCCAGGCTCGCGACAAACGGATGGCTGCCGGATCGCGACAGGCGGCCGAAGGTGGGCTTCAGGCCATAGATGCCGCACAGGGAGGACGGAACGCGAATCGACCCGTTGGTGTCGGTGCCAAGCGAAAAGTGCACCAGCCCGGCGGCCACGGCGGCGGCTGAACCGCCGGAGGAGCCGCCCGCAATGCGCGTCAGGTCGTGCGGGTTACGCGTCGCGCCGTAGTGGCTGTTCTCGGTGGTAAAGCCGTAGGCGTAGGCGTCCATATTCACCATCCCGGACAGCAGCCCGCCCGCGCTGCGCAGCTGGCGCACCGCGAAGCTGTCAGCAGCCGCGGCGGGGCGCTGGCTGAACAGCTCTGCGCCCGCGAGGGTGGTATGTCCGGCAACGTCGAACAGGTTTTTCACCGCGTAGGGCACGCCCGCCAGCGGCGGCAGGGGGCGCTTTTCGCGGCGCAGGGTGTCGATGTTCTCGGCCTCGGCGAGCATGCGTGCTTCCGTCACGGTGGTCCAGGCGTTGATCTGCGGATTAACGCGCCCGATCGCCTCCAGCGTCTGGCGGGCAATCTCATGGGCGCTCAGCTCGCCCGCGCTCAGCGCCTGTTGAATGTCGCTGATACTCATCTCGTGTAGCGTCATGCTTTATACACTCCTGCGATCTCCAGACGGTCGTCGAGCGGCAGCGCCATCAGCGGGGCGGCCATGCCGGCAATGCGGCTGAATTGTAATTGCAGCTCGGCGCGGCGGGCATCGTCCAGCGTCACGCCGAGCACGGACTCCATTTGCGCCAGGTACGCTGGCCAGTCGGGGTGTTGTGTCGTCATTATTTTCTCCTCAGAATCCGGCGGCCGCGCCGTTGCTGCGCGGGTCAAACGCCCCTTCAAACAGCCCGTTGGGGTGGCGGACAATCGCGCCCGCGTGGCCCATCGCTTCGCTAAAGTTAGGGAACATTTCCACCTCGTGCCCCCGCCCGCGAAGCTGAGCGACCGTCTCAGCGCTAAAGCGTCCTTCCAGTTTTAAGGTGTCCGAGGTTTGTCCCCAGGTGCGCCCCAGCAGCCAGCGCGGGCGGGAAATGCTTTCCTGCAACGGCACGCCCTGAACCACGTAGCGGGTAAAGAGCGTGGCCTGGGTTTGCGGCTGTCCGTCGCCGCCCATCGATCCGTAGACCATCACGCGCCCGTCCTTAAGACGCGCCGCCGCCGGGTTCAGAGTATGGAAAGGCTGTTTGCCCGGCGCGAGGGCCAGCAGATGAGCGGGGTCGAGGCTGAACGACGCCCCCCGGTTCTGCCAGACGATGCCGGTATCGGGCAGCACCACGCCGCTGCCGAACTCGTGATAAATGCTCTGGATAAACGACACGGCAAGCCCGCTGTTATCCATCACCCCCATCCACACCGTATCGCCGGGCCCTTTTCCGGTGCCCCACGGCGCGGCGCGGCCGTCGTCAACCCTGTCGGCAAGCGCCTGCAGGGCGGCGGGATCCAGCAGACCCTGAATATCGGTTTTCAGCTCGCGCGGGTCGGTGATGTGGGCATCGCGCAGGCCAAAGGCCAGCTTGGTGGCTTCAACGATGCGGTGAATGGTGTCCGCGTCGTTGGCCTCCGCCATATTCAGGCGGTCGGTGATGCCGAGTATCGCCAGCGAGACCAGCCCCTGCGTCGGCGGGGCGTGGTTAAAGATCTCACCCTGCTGATGCTGCAGCTTCAGCGGCGCGGTGCGCCGGGCAACGTGCGCGTTAAGATCGGCCAGCGTCACGGGCAGGCCCAGCGTCTCCATGCCGTGCGCCAGCACGTCCGCCAGCGGGCCGCGATAAAAGCTGTCCAGACCGTCCTCTACCAGGCGCGTCAGGGTTGTGGCCATGGCGGGCTGATAAAAGCGGCTCCCGACCTGCGGCGGCCTGCCGTCCACCAGCCAGGTTTCCGCGAAGCCGGGGATGGCCTTTAGTTCGTCGAATTTACTGGCCGTGGCATGGGCCTGTGAGGCCGTGACCGGCGTGCCGTTCTGCGCATAGTCGATGGCGTCGCCCAGCAGGCGGGCCAGCGGCAGCGACTTGCCGGTCATCTCGCGCGAGACCTTCAGCGCCTCGTCCCAGCCGCTCACCGTGCCGGCAACGGTCAGCGCCGCCTGCGGTCCGCGGTGGGGAATGTGCGTGAGCCCGTCGTAGGCGGCAAGCGTTGCCCGCGAACCCGCCGCGCCGCTGGCGTCAATGGCGATGGGGTCGCCTTCCGGCGGCACGATAAGCCAGAAGCCATCGCCGCCCAGCCCGTTCATGTGCGGGTAAACCACCGCGATGGTGGCCGCCGCCGCGACCATTGCTTCAATCGCGCTGCCGCCTTCGCGCAGCACCGCCAGCGCGCTCTGGCTGGCAAGGTGGTGGGGCGCAACGGCCATGCCGTGCGTGGAGACATTGCTTTGCATGAGAAGTCCTCGTAACCCTGAAAGTTACAAGGCGCTGCAAAAGCTGTTCCAGTTCTGAGAGAAAAGTTTCAGTAAACTGGCACGTATAATGAATACGTATTAAAGAATGGCATAATGTGATGAAACAAAAGTTACAGAGGCGCTATGGAACAACTGGATGAACGTCTGAAAGCACAGTACCCGTCGCTGTCGCCGCAGGAGCAGCGGGTGGCGGACTTTATATTCGACCATTTTGACGACCTGATCGGCTACAACAGCGCCGAGCTGGCGCAGCTGAGCGGGGTGTCGAAAGCCACGGTGAGCCGCCTGTTTAAGCGTCTGGGCTATGAGAAATATAAAGATATGCGCGACGAGCTGCGCACCCTGCGCCAGAGCGGGATGCCGCTCACCGATAACCGCGATGCGGTGCAGGGCAATACGCTGCTGGCGCGCCACTACAAGCAGGAGATGGCGAACCTGACCCAGTGGGTCAATGCCCTCGACGCGCAGCAGTTTGCCGACGCCATGGCCTGCATGGTGAAGGCGCGGCGCATCGTTATTATCGGCATGCGTAACGCCTATCCGGCGGCGCTGCACCTGCGCCAGCAGCTGCTGCAGGCGCGCGGTCAGGTGCTGGTCCTGCCGCAGCCGGGGCAGAGCCTGAGCGAGGAGCTGGTGGACTTAACGCCGGACGATCTGGTGGTGATGATGGCCTTTCGCCGCCGCCCGCGCATCATCCGCCCGCTGATGCAGCAGCTTCAGAGTAGCGGTGTTCCGGTGCTGCTGATGTGCGAGCCGCAGGCCCACAGCCTGTTTCCGCTGGCGAGCTGGCAGCTTTGCGCCCCGCTGGACAGCGTCTCCGCCTACGACAGCTACTCCTCGGTCAACAGCCTGATTAACCTTCTGGCAAACGCCTTTCTGCATGAAATTCTCGATAAAGGCCGTCCGCGCATTCACGAGATTGCCTCCCTTTACCAGCAGTTGGACGAGCTGGAACAACGATAATGGGGCATCAGGCTGGTGCTTTGCATTAAAATGGTGCAGTAGACGGGTCGGGAAAACGCAGGTTTTTTCGACACGTCCTCGTTTTATCAGGCTTTACAAGAATATTCCCCGCTTCGCCTTACCTGGCACATTAGTTGCAAAATCACATTCAAAGAATCTTTTGTTTCATGTTAACGTTACGGGGAAGCACCATGAAAAAACTGTTAATTGCACTGGCCGGGGCCGCCTGTCTCTTCACTCAGCTGCCGGCAAAGGCTGACCAGCTTCAGGATATCGAGAAGCGTGGCACCATCCGCATTGCCGTACCGCAGGACTTTCCGCCGTTTGGCTCGGTGGGGACCGATCTGCAGCCGCAGGGCTACGACATCGATATGGCGCGCTATCTGGCGAAACAGATGAAGCTCAAGCTGCAGCTGGTGCCGGTGACCAGCGCCAACCGCGTACCGTACCTGCAAACCGATAAGGTGGATCTGGTCATTTCCAGCCTCGGTAAAAACCCGGAGCGCGAGAAGGTAATCGACTTCAGCCGCGCCTACGCGCCGTTCTTCCTCGGCGTGTTTGGCCCGAAAGGGGCCGAGCTGAAGGACGCCGCCGCGCTGAGCGGGAAAACCATCGGCGTGACGCGCGGGGCGGTGGAGGACATGGTGCTGACCGGCCTGGCGCCAAAAGACGCCAACGTGAAACGTTACGAAGACAACAACACCACGCTCTCCGCCTACCTCTCCGGCCAGGTGCAGTACGTGGCGACCGGCAACCTCGTGGTGGCGGCCATTTCGCGCCAGAACGCGGACAAAGCTCCCGTGCCGAGCTTTATGCTGAAAGATTCGCCGTGCTTCATTGGGCTGAAGAAAAACGAACCGGCCCTGAAGGCAAAAGTGGATGCGCTGATTGAGCAGGGCATCAAGGACGGCACGCTGAACGGCCTGTCCGAGCAATGGCTGAAGGCCCCGCTGCCGGCAAACCTTGGCGCCTGAGCCGATGACGGAGCAACTTGATTTTTCAGCCCTCTGGCCGCACTGGCCGGAGCTGCTGGCGGGGCTGTGGGTCACCATTCAGCTGACGGTGATGGCGACCGTTGGCGGGCTGGCAATCGGGATTTTCGGCGCGGCGATCCGCAGCGGACGCGCCACCTGGTTCAGCCGGATCTGGGGCGCGTACGTGGAAATCATCCGCAACACGCCGTTTGTGGTGCAGCTGTTTTTCATCGTCTTCGGCCTGCCGAATCTGGGATTGAAGATGACGGCGGGGGAAGCGGCGCTGCTGGCAATGGTGGTGAACCTGGGCGCGTACAGCACCGAGATAATCCGCGCGGGCATTCAGGTCACGCCGAAAGGGCAGTGGGAGGCCGGGCGCGTATTAGGGCTGACTCGTTTGCAGACGTTTATTCGCGTGGTGCTGCCGCCCGCGCTGCAGCGCATTTATCCGGCGCTGGTGAGCCAGTGCATCATCGTGATGCTCGGCTCGTCGGTGGTGTCGCAGGTCTCGTATGAAGAGCTGACCTTCGCCGCCAACCTGATCCAGTCCAGAACGTTTTTGAGCTTTGAGGTCTATCTGGTGACAACCGGGATTTACTTAGCGCTGTCGATTACCCTGCGCCAGCTGATGATGGCGGCAGGACGCAAATGGCTGGGGGTGCAGGCATGATGACCACCTTTACCGACTGGGACATTATTCGCAACCTGCTGCTGGCCGGGCGCTGGACGGTGCTGCTGTCGCTGGTGGCGTTTGTCGGCGGGGCGGCGGTAACGCTGCCGCTCCTGCTGCTGCGCCTGACGGGCGGGCGCACGGTGAAGCGCATCATCCGCGGCTATATTGAGCTGTTTCAGGGCACCCCGCTGCTGATGCAGCTGTTCCTGGCCTTCTTCGGCGTGGCGCTGTTCGGCATCGACGTCTCGCCGTGGACCGCCGCCTCGCTGGCGCTGACGTTTTACACCAGCGCGTTTCTGCTCGATATCTGGTACGGCAGCATTCGCGCCCTGCCAAAAGGGCAGTGGGAAGCCTCGCGCTGCCTGGGGCTGACCTTCGGCCAGACCCTGTTTCGCGTCGTCGCCCCGCAGGCGCTGCGCATCGGCATCGCCCCGACGGTCGGCTTTGCCGTGCAGGTGATCAAGGGCACCGCGCTGGCGTCGATTATCGGCTTCATCGAGCTGACCAAGGCCGGGACCATGCTGACCAACGTGACCTATCAGCCGTTTAAGGTCTTTGCGCTGGTGGCGCTCGGCTACTTTATTCTGTGTTATCCGCTGTCGCGCTACAGCCGCTATCTGGAGACCAAATTCAATGCCTCTCATCACCATTAATCAGGTGCAGAAGTACTACGGCGATAACCACGTGCTCAAGGGCGTCGATCTGGATATCGACATGGGCCAGGTGATCTCCATTATCGGGCGCAGCGGTTCGGGCAAAAGCACGCTGCTGCGCTGCATCAACGGGCTGGAAGGGTACCAGGACGGCAGCATCAAGCTGGGCGGCATGACCATTACCGACCGGGACTCTCAGGCGCGCGAAATCAGCCGCTCGGTCGGGATGGTGTTCCAGAGCTTCAACCTGTTCCCGCACATGACGGCGCTGGAGAACGTGATGCTCGCCCCGCGTCGGGTGCTGAAGAAAAGCGCCGCCGAATGCCGAGAGCTGGCGCAGCGCATGCTGGAGAAAGTGGGGCTTGGCGATCGTCTGGATTACTACCCGTCGAGCCTCTCCGGCGGCCAGCAGCAGCGCGTGGCGATTGCCCGCGCGCTGGCGATGTCGCCTAAGGTTTTACTTTGCGACGAGATCACCTCCGCGCTCGACCCGGAGCTGGTGGGCGAAGTGCTCAAGGTGCTGGAGCAGCTGGCGGCGGAGGGGATGACCCTGATCCTCGTGACCCATGAAATGAATTTTGCCCGCGAAGTGGGCGACCGCGTGGTGTTTATGCACCAGGGGAAAGTCTGGGAGCAGGGCGACAGCAAAACGCTGTTCGCCAACCCGCAGACCACGGAACTGAAGCAGTTCATCTCCTCCGTGCGCGGCCTCAACTGATAAGGACTGACAAATGGATATCGCACGCTTTCCGCAAATTAACCCGCCCCAGCGCCTGCTGATGGGGCCGGGGCCGATCAACGCCGACCCGCGCGTGCTGCGCGCCATGTCGAGCCAGCTGATCGGCCAGTACGATCCGGCCATGACCCACTACATGAACGAGGTGATGGCGCTCTACCGCGGGGTGTTCCGCACCGAGAACCGCTGGACGATGCTGGTGGACGGCACCTCCCGCGCGGGGATTGAAGCCATTCTGGTCTCCGCCATCCGCCCCGGAGACAAAGTGCTGGTGCCGGTCTTTGGCCGCTTTGGACACCTGCTGTGCGAAATTGCCCGTCGCTGCCGTGCGGAGGTGCATACCATCGAGGTGCCGTGGGGCGAGGTGTTCACCCCGGACCAGGTCGAGGACGCGATTAAGCGTATTCGTCCGCGCCTGCTGCTGACCGTGCAGGGCGACACCTCCACTACCATGCTGCAGCCGCTCGCCGAGCTCGGGGCCATCTGCCGCCGCTACGACGTGCTGTTCTACACCGACGCCACCGCGTCGCTCGGGGGTAACGCGCTGGAGACCGACGCCTGGGGGCTGGATGCCGTCTCGGCCGGAATGCAGAAGTGCCTCGGCGGCCCGTCGGGCACCTCGCCGATCACACTCAGCGCGCGCATGGAGGAGGCGATCCGCCGCCGTAAATGCGTTGAGGAGGGCATACGCACCGACGCCCACCGCGACGGCGACGAGGAGATGATCTACTCCAACTATTTCGATCTCGGCATGGTGATGGACTACTGGGGGCCGGAGCGCCTCAACCACCATACCGAAGCCACCACCGCGCTGTTTGGCGCCCGCGAGTGCGCGCGGCTGATCCTGCAGGAAGGGCTGGATAACGGCATCGCGCGTCATAAGCTGCACGGCGATGCGCTGCTGAAGGGCATTCAGGCGATGGGGCTGGAGACCTTCGGCGACCTGAAGCACAAGATGAACAACGTGCTGGGCGTGGTTATTCCGCAGGGCATCAACGGCGACCAGGTGCGTAAGCTGATGCTGGAGGATTTCGGGATTGAAATTGGCACCTCGTTTGGCCCGCTGCACGGCAAGGTGTGGCGCATCGGCACCATGGGCTATAACGCGCGTAAGGACTGCGTGATGACCACCCTGAGCGCGCTGGAGTCGGTGCTGAACTACCTGAAATTCACCACCACGCAGGGTGCGGCGATGCAGGCCGCGTGGGACCACTATCGCCGCGAGACGCCGCAATGAGCCCGGCGGCAGAACGGGTGATGGCCCGCGCCGACGCGCTGGCCGCCATCAGCGAAACCCCGGATGCGCTGACCCGGGTCTACCTCTCCACGCAGCATCTGCAGGCCAACCAGCTGGTGGGGCAGTGGATGAGCCAGGCGGGAATGACCGTCTGGCAGGACAGCGTGGGCAATATCTGCGGCCGCTATGAGGGGGCGCAGGAAGGGGCGCAGGCGATACTGCTCGGATCACATCTGGATACCGTGCGCAACGCGGGACGCTACGACGGCATGCTCGGGGTGCTCGCGGCCATTGAAGTGGTGGACAGCCTGCACCAGCAGGGCGTGCATCTGGCACAGGCCATCGAGATTGTCGGCTTTTGCGATGAAGAGGGCACCCGCTTCGGCATTACGCTGTTGGGCAGCCGGGGGCTGACGGGCACCTGGCCGCAGGGCTGGCTGGAAAAAGCCGACGCCAGCGGCATCAGCGTGGCGCAGGCGATGACTCAGGCGGGGCTCGATCCCGCCCGCGTGTCGCATGCCGCGCGCCGTCAGGAAGATTTCAGCGCCTATCTGGAGCTGCATATTGAGCAGGGGCCGTGCCTTGAGCAGGAGGCGCTCGCGCTTGGCGTGGTGGAGGCCATCAACGGCGCCCGTCGCCTGAACTGCCGCTTCACCGGCGAGGCCGGGCACGCGGGAACCGTGCCGATGCATCACCGCAGGGACGCGCTGGCCGCCGCCGCCGAGTGGATGGTTATCATTGAAAACGCGACCCGACAGCAGGGCGGCAACCTGGTGGCGACGGTTGGTGAGCTGCGCTGCCTGCCGGGGGCGGTGAACGTGATCCCCGGCGAGGTTCAGCTCTCGCTCGATATTCGCGGCCCGCAGGATGCACCGCTGGACAGGTTGCTCAACGATCTGCTGGAACATGCCCGGGCGATCGCATCGCGCCGCGGGCTGGCGTTTAGCGCCGAGGAGTTTTACCGCATTGCCGCCACGCCGTGCGATCTCCACCTGCAGAACGTGCTGGGGGAGGCCGTCAAATCGGTACAGGGGCGCTCGCTGTCGCTGCCCAGCGGCGCGGGCCACGATGCGATTGCCATCGCGGAACGCTGGCCGGTGGGCATGCTGTTCGTGCGCTGCAGGGGCGGTGTCAGCCACCACCCGGCGGAATCGGTGATGGCTGAGGATGTCGCGCTGGCGATTGAGGCGTTTTCGCGTGCGGTGATTCAGCTGGCGGAACGCGCTAATCCAGCCCCAGCGTATACTGCGCGATCTTGAAGTAGATAATCAGCCCGGTACCGTCGATAAGCGTCGCGATAAACGGCGCGGAGACGACCGCCGGGTCGATGCCGCAGCGCTTGAGCACCATCGGGATCACTGACGACACAATCGCGCTCCAGAGCGTAATGCACACCAGCGTCAGGCTGACGATAAGCGTGATTTCCAGCCCGATACCCATCATCCAGGCGCGGATGCACCCGGCAATACCGAGCGTGACGGCAATCATCAGCGAGGTGGTCATCTCTTTGCGCAGCACGCGGCCCACGTCGCGCAGATGCACTTCACCCAGCGCCATGGCGCGCACCAGCGTGGAGGTGATCTGCGTTCCGCTGTTCCCGCCCGTACCGATCAGCAGCGGAATAAAGAACGCCAGCGCGATGGCGGACTCCAGCGCCTCTTCAAAGTGCTGGATAACCGAGCTGGTGTAGGCTTCCGCGACAAACAGCAGCAGCAGCCAGACGGAGCGTTTCTTCCACAGGCTGAAGGCGCTGGTTTCCAGATAGGGCTTCTCCAGCGGCAGCGTCGCCCCCTGGAGCTG
The DNA here is from genome assembly GCF_034107265.1 of Enterobacter sp. 168J2. Classification (NCBI taxonomy): domain Bacteria; kingdom Pseudomonadati; phylum Pseudomonadota; class Gammaproteobacteria; order Enterobacterales; family Enterobacteriaceae; genus Enterobacter; species Enterobacter sp. 168J2. Next base: position 527,817 of record NZ_JAWNEB010000001.1, read on the forward strand.
AGCGTCTTCGGTGACGTCATCTTCCAGCAGATGGGCAATTTCGCGCTCGGTCAGGCAGCCGACGAGCTTGCCGTGGGTCACCACCGGCACGACGTCCGACTCGCCGTGGGCCAAAAGCCCGGCGACATCAGCGCGTTCATCTTCCGGTTTGACCTGCAAAAACTGAGAAATCATCAGGCTTTTAATTGGCTGCACGGTATCCGTGACCTGCAATAATTTGCGCACCGCAATCATGCCCGCCAGGCGTCCATGGTCTTCAATAAAAATATGCGACGGAATATCATCGTCTTTTAATTTTTCGAAGAATTGCTCGCGCGCCAGCGCCACGCATAATGAAACGTCGAGGACGATAAAATCGGTATTCATATATTGCGCGACCGCGCTGTCGTTGAATGCCAGGTTCTGGTTGTGAATAGCGTAAGACATAGTGAATTCCCTTTGAATAATAATATCTCTCAGGGGCGAGCAAGACAGGGCATGTCGAAGAGGAGATCCCCACGTCCTGGGTTCAGCACTGTACACCGTATCCCGCAAGGGAAGTTATACTGACAAAGCCTTGATTCGACAGTGCCTGTTTTACCCTGTGCCGGTTCTCTCGAACCCACCAGAGCGATAACGTGTATTTGTACAGGAGCCTCGCCATAACGAGATCGTTGTAAAACGTGAGGAATAATACGCCTGTTTAAATTTATCGCTCAGGAAATTAAATAATGTTTAAGAAAGGTTTAGGTAAATCTTAATAATAAAATGTTGAGGGTTTATTTAAGGTTATTCCTTTTAAATGGAGGATTAATTAACGGGGGGAAGGAAAATGGCGTGGTTTGATAATCTGCTGAATCATTTTGCGCATTATCCCGCACATCTGTTCGCGCTGTTATTCGTGATGGCGCTGAGCAAGTCCACGGTGCTGATCTCCTCCGTGCTGCCGCCCGCCTCGGTGATGCTGCTGGCGGGCATCGGCGTCAGCCAGGGGAGCATGCATCCCGCGCTGGCGTGGCTCGCCGTGGTGCTGGGGGCAACGACCGGTTCGGCGTTGAATTACCATATCGGCCAGCTGATGGGGCACACCCGGCTGGTCGCGCGCTTTACGTCGAAGCATGCCGCTACGTTTTTACGGGTTCAGCATCAGCTGCAAAAGAACGGCGTCTTCGTACTGTTTACGTCGCGCTTTCTGGCGGTGTTGCGCTATGTCGTGCCGCTGGCAGCGGGGATGCTCAGGCTGAACGCCGTCAAAGTTTACGCCGTCAGCCTGCTTTCCGCCTGCGCGTGGGCGGCGCTGTATGTCGGCGCGGTCACCGGCATCAGCGCCTTTTGAGTTACAGACTCCCCATTCCGCCGTCCACCAGCAGCTCTGTTCCTACCGTGTAGCTCGACTCGTCTGACGCCAGATAGAGCGCCGCTTTCGCCAGCTCCGTTGTCGAGCCCATCCTGCCGAGCGGCACCAGCTTGATGATGTCCGCCATCATCGCGTTAAGCGTCTCTTCGCTTAAGCCTGTTTTCGTAAACGCCGGGGTTTCCACCGGGCCGGGGCTCAGGCCGTTGACGCGGATCCCGCGCGGCAGCAGCTCCGCCGACAGCGTGCGCGCCAGCGACAGCAGGGCGGCCTTGCTCGCGGCATAGACGCTGCTGGTGGGCAGGCCGATGCGGGCGCTCACGGAGCCGCAGAGGATCACCGACGACGGGTTATTCAGCAGCGGCAGCAGCGCCTGAATTAAAAAGAACGGTCCCTTCAGGTTGATCCCCATCAGACGATCCCAGGCCTCTTCCTGCCACGCTTCCAGCGGCGCGTGCGTCACGTCGCCTGCGTTGAGAAACACCGCGTCCAGGCGTGGCCATCGGGCGGCGAGGGTTTCCGCCAGCGCGCGTTGCGCTGTGATATCTCCCGCATCGGTTGGGATCACCCAGGCCTTATCGCCCAGAATGCGCTCTGCTTCGGCGAGGGTGTCCGGGTTGCGTCCGGTCACGGCGACGCGCGCGCCTTCGGCGATAAACGCCTGTGCGGTGGCAAGACCAATGCCGCTGGTGCCGCCGGTAATCAGCGTGTATTTATCTGTTAAACGACCCATGTTCTTCTCCTGAAAAGTCACTGGAGAAAGCACTATAGAAACGTTAGTATCGAAAGGAAACCAGGTACCAAATGGATACTAAAGAGGCAAGAGGTGTGCTATGGCGGAAATGCTGACTGAGTGCTGTGAAAAAAAATCTGAGGTCTATACCTGCCCGATGACGCAGTTTGTGAACCTGATTTCCGGCAAATGGGCAATCCCGATCCTCTATCGTCTGATTGTGATCAACACCCCCGTCCGCTTCGGCGATCTGCTGCGGGCGGCTGCCCCCATCACCCAGAAAGAGCTGACGAAGCAGCTGCGCCTGTTTGAGCAGCGCGGGCTGGTGACGCGGACGGTCTACCCGGAGATCCCGCCGCGCGTGGAGTATCAGATAACCGGGCTGGGGTTAACCCTGCAGGACGCACTCTCGCCGCTGGCCGCCTGGATGAGCCAGTACGGCGACCAGCTCGAGCGTTAAGCTATTGCTTCACGTAGCGCGGTGCCGGAATACCGGTGCGCGCGCTGTTAAACAGCTCAAGGCGCGCCGCTTCGTAGCGAGTCCACAAGGTGGCGTCATGCATCGGCGGAATAGTGATCTGTTCGCCTTGATCCAGACCCGCCAGTGACGCATCGACCATATCGTCGGTGGTCATCACCGACCCTTCCGGCAAATCGTTCACCGTAACCCCTGAATGGCTCCAGATCTCCGTCGCGGTGGCGGCGGGCAGCACCACCTGAATGCGCACGCTGCTGTCGGCAAATTCTTCCTGCAGCCCGCGGGTAAAGCTCAGCACCCAGGCTTTGGTGGCGCTGTACAACGCGCTGCCCGCACGGACATGGAGCGATAGCACCGAGGCGATATTGATCAGCGTCCCGCGATTGTTCTTCGCCAGGCGGGGCAGGATGGCGTAGGTCAGCCGCATCAGCGCCGTGGTGTTGAGGGTGTTGATAACCTGATGCTGCGCCACGTCGCCCGCGAGGAACGGGGCCATCTGCGCGGTGCCCGCGTTGTTTACCAGCGTATCGATGGCGGTATTGCGGCGCAGTTCCTCTTCCACGGCGCGGATCCCGGCTTCATCGCTGAGATCGGCCACCAGAATATCGACGGCCACGCCATAGCGCGCGCGCAGGTCGGCGGCGAGGGCTTTCAGGCGATCCTCGCGGCGGGCGACCAGGACCAGGCTAGCGCCGCGCGCGGCCAGGCGATCGGCATAGACGGCACCGATCCCGGAAGAGGCGCCCGTGATCAGGGCGGTGGTGATTTGCTTAGTCATCGTGTGTTACCTCAAGGCAAAGTGGGTTATTTGGTTTCAATATGAAACTGAATTAACTCTCTGCTATTTGGTTTTATAATGCAACCATTTTACTGAGCATTTTGTGCTTTTGCCGTTGGGAACGATCAGGAGGGGAGTTTAGCCACGATCTCTTCAGGCGTCAGCTCGCGCCCATCGTCGGCGATAAGGGCCAATTTACGCAGCGGCTTGCGCTGTTCGCTATCGACGAGAACGGTGCCGCATTCGTTTTCCGCAAACAAAAATTCATTGCCCCACTGGGAGAGGGCGACCAGCACCGTCTGGAGCGCGCGTCCCTTGTCGGTCAGAACGTATTCCTGCCAGGCGCTGCCGTCGGAGGCGGGCTGAAGCCGGAGGATGCCTTCGTCGACCAGCAGCTTCAGCCGCGAGGTGAGCATGTTTTTCGCGATACCGAGGCTTTTCTGAAACTCGCCGAAGCGTTTAATCCCGCGCAGCGCGTCGCGAACGATCAGCAGCGACCACCAGTCGCCGATGATATCCAGCGAACGGGCGACGGGGCAGGTGCTCTCTTCAAGGCGGGTACGTTTCACGGTAAGGTCTCCGGTGGGGTGTGGTTTTATTATAAAACTAATTAGCGCCCACCGTAAGCACGTTAATCATCAGTTTGAGAAATGCTTCCCGAAAAAACTGTCACGAATCTGTCACACTCAGCGGAACATTAAAAAAGCGTGAGGAACGAGGGATGAGAAAAGCACTACTCGCAGTGGCCGTGGCAGGTACCCTTTCAATGACCTTTGGCGCACAGGCGCAGGAGACGCCGGAAGGCTATCAGCTGCAGCAGGTGTTAATCATGAGCCGTCACAACCTGCGCGCGCCGCTCGCCAACAACGGCAGCGTGCTGGAGCAGTCCACGCCGAAGCAGTGGCCGGAGTGGGACGTGCCGGGCGGTCAGCTCACCACCAAGGGCGGCGTGCTGGAAGTCTATATGGGCCATTACATGCGCGAGTGGCTGGCAGAGCAGGGGATGGTGAAGACGGGAGAGTGTCCAGCGGCGGATAGCGTTTATGCTTACGCCAACAGCCTGCAGCGTACCGTCGCCACCGCGCAGTTCTTCATTACCGGCGCGTTCCCGGGGTGCGACGTTCCCGTGCACCATCAGGAAAAAATGGGCACCATGGATCCGACCTTTAATCCGGTGATTACCGATAACTCGCCGGAATTCCGCGAAAAAGCGCTGAAGGCAATGGAGACCGAGCGGCAGAAAATGCAGCTTGGCGAAAGCTATAAGCTGCTGGAGCAGATGACGAATTACGCCGATTCCCCGTCCTGCAAAGAGAAAAAAGTCTGCTCCCTGGCGGACGTGAAAGATACCTTCAGCGCCGACTATGAAAAAGAGCCTGGCGTATCCGGCCCGCTGAAGGTGGGTAACTCGCTGGTGGACGCGTTTACGCTGCAGTATTACGAAGGCTTCCCGGCCGACCAGGTGGCCTGGGGTGAAATCAAGACCGATCAGCAGTGGCGCGTGCTGTCGAAGCTGAAGAACGGCTATCAGGACTCGCTGTTTACCTCCACCGAGGTGGCGCAGAACGTGGCGAAGCCGCTGGTCAAATATATCGATAAAACCCTGGTCACCGAACAGGCGAAAGCGCCGAAGATCACCCTGCTGGTAGGGCACGATTCGAACATCGCTTCACTGCTCACCGCGCTGGACTTTAAGCCGTATCAGCTGCACGACCAGCAGGAACGAACCCCGATTGGCGGCAAAATTGTCTTCCAGCGCTGGCACGACAAAAACGGCAATCAGGAGCTGATGAAAATTGAGTATGTCTACCAGAGCGCGGAGCAGCTGCGCAACGCCAGCGTGCTGTCATTGCAGTCGCCCGCGCAGCGCGTGACGCTGGAGCTGAAGGGCTGTCCGGCGGACGCGAACGGCTTCTGTCCGGTTGAAAAATTCAATGCGGTGATGAATAACGCGGCGAAGTAAAAGAGAACCCCCCGCTGCGGCGGGGGGAAACGCTTAGACGTTTTTACGTTCGATGGTTTGCTCGCCCCAGAAGAGCGAGTCTTTGTCCGTTTTTTCGAAGGCGCGAATCAGAACTTCATCGTTGCCTTCTTCCCAAATCTGCTCGGCCAGCTTTTCATCGTACTTCGCGACTTCAAAGATGGCTTCGGCAATCTCCGGAGAGGTGTTGCGTAAACTTGCCCATTCGCCCACGTGGTGAGCTTTGGATTCCTGTGTTGGCATACTTTTCCTCCTGTTGGGTTAGCCGTTCAGTTTTTTAGCGAGACCCGCAACGTATTCACCCTGATAGCGGGCGATAGAGAGTTCTTCATTGCTTGGCTGACGTGAGCCATCTCCACCGGCAATGGTGGTTGCGCCGTACGGCGTGCCGCCGCGCACCTGAGAAACGTCAAACAGCTCCTGCGCGCCGTAGCCAATTGGCACAATCACCATCCCATGATGAGCAAGGGTAGTCCAGGTTGAGGTAATCGTCTGCTCCTGCCCGCCGCCGGTGCCGGTAGAGCTGAATACGCTGGCGAGCTTGCCGTACAGCGCCCCGGATGCCCAGAGCCCGCCGGTTTGATCGAGGAAGGTACGCATCTGGCCTGACATATTGCCGAAGCGGGTCGGGGTGCCGAAGATAATGGCATCATACTCCGCCAGCTCCTGCGGGGTGGCGACCGGGGCATTTTGGGTTTTTCCCCCGGCTTTGGCGAACGCTTCCGCCTGCATGGTTTCCGGTACGCGTTTTACCACAACCTCAACGCCGTCCACTCTGTTTGCGCCTTCTGCTACCGCGTGAGCCATGGTTTCAATGTGTCCATACATGGAATAATAGAGCACCAGAACTTTTGCCATTTTGCATCACTCCTCGTTGGTTTTTTCTGACAGCGGATCGCTGCGTTCATTTAAAGATATGACATCACGGCCAGACTGCAAAAATGAACGGCATTTCTTTGATTTATAACAATATGGTTACAATAAGACTACTGTAGCAAAATGAAACAACTTTCTGGTCGCCAAATTTTAAAATGATAAGAAAGGTTTATAGATTTCCGTCGCGTTATCTGACCCGAAAGGCGGATATCATGTTGCAGAATATTACCCGTAGCTTGCCGGATAGCCTCAGTCCACTAAGCTTAGTTTCACGCGGCATAGATAAAGGCCCTGTCCTTTAGCCGCGAGGTGAAAGAATCCTCTTTTACTGAATGCAATATGATGTCTAATGTTTCACACTCTGGAGGTTAGAGATGGCAAACCATCGTGGTGGTTCAGGTAATTTCGCTGAAGACCGTGAAAGAGCATCAGAAGCAGGTCGTAAAGGTGGCCAGTCTAGCGGGGGTAACTTCAAGAATGACCCTCAGCGCGCATCAGAGGCTGGTAAAAAAGGGGGTAAAAATAGCCACGGCAGCAACAAGTAGTACGCCGGGTTGACTCCCTGCCGCCGGGTTTCCCGGCGGTTTTTTTATTTCTGCAACATTGAACTGTAACCAAAGGCAACGCACACTACAGAATTGATCTCACTTGCTGGTGTCGCATGTCCGTCTCACGCTTTAAATTCTCCATAAAACCGCAGGAAGCCATCCTGATTCTCATCACCATGTTCTGGGGCGGGACCTTTCTTGCCGTCCAGTACGCGGTAACCCTCAGCGATCCGTTCTTTTTTGTCGGCCTGCGCTTTGCGACGGCGGCGATAGCCGTGGGGCTGATCTCCCTTAAAACGCTGCGGGGTCTGACGCTGAAGGAGCTCAAGGCCGGCGTGGCGATTGGGATTGCGATAGCGATGGGGTACAGCCTGCAGACGTGGGGTTTGCAGACCATCTCCAGCAGCAAATCTGCATTTATTACCGCCATGTACGTACCGCTGGTTCCGCTATTGCAGTGGCTCTGTCTCGGCAGAATTCCGGGCCTGATGTCCTGCATTGGCATCGTGCTGGCGTTTATCGGCCTGATTTTATTAGCCGGGCCGGAAAATAACCTGCTGGCGCTGGGGCCGGGCGAGATCATTACCCTCGTAGGTGCCATTGCCATCGCGGCGGAAATTATTTTGATCAGCGCCTGGGCTGGGATAGTGGACGTCAAACGCGTGACGGTAGTGCAGCTCGCGACGGCGTCGCTGGTGGCGTTCGCGACGATGGTGCCCGCCGGGGAATCCGTGCCGCCGATGTCCACCGGGCTGGTGGTGGTCGCGCTGGGGCTCGGCATCTTCAGCGCCATTATCCAGGTGACCATGAACTGGGCGCAGCGCAGCGTATCGCCAACCCGCGCGACGGTGATTTATACCGGTGAACCGGTGTGGGCGGGTATTTTCGGACGACTCGCTGGCGAGCGTTTGCCGCTGCTGGCGCTGGTGGGCGCGGCGTTTATTGTCGCCGGGGTGCTGGTGAGCGAGCTAAAGCTCAGAAAGCGGCGGCGTGAAGCGAGTCATTTGACTGCTGAGAAAGGTTTAGATTGAAAAAAAGCGCAACGTTACTTAGGATGTGTACGGATTAAAACCGTACACGGTGATGTAAACCATGCCAGCACTTAAAAAACAGCGTATCGATCTTCGCTTAACGGACGAAGACAAAACAATGATTGAAGAAGCGGCGGCGATGACGAATCAAACGATCACCCAGTTTATGGTGAACAGTGCGTCAGAGCGTGCTGCAGAGGTCATCGAGCAGCACCGTCGTCTCGTGTTGAACGAAGCCTCATGGAATGCGGTGATGGATGCCATCGACAATCCACCAGAGCCAAATGAACGCCTCAAGCGAGCGGCAAAACGTCTTCGAAACATGGAGTGAAGCGTCTTGGCAAATCTCACGATTGAAATGTTTTCAGAGGGAACCGATTACGATTTCGGGGATTTTGATTGTGGTGAACCCTCGCTAAATGCCTTTCTGAGAGAACACCTGGTGCGCCAGCACAATGGGCGTATTCTACGAGCCTACCTGCTTAAAGAGCGCGACCATCCGCGCGTGCTGGGCTATTACACGCTATCGGGAAGTTGCTTTGAGAGAGCGATGCTTCCTTCTAAGACTCAGCAGCGACGGATCCCTTATAGCAACGTACCCAGCGTGACGCTGGGACGTCTGGCTATTCATAAAGAACTACAGGGAGACGAGTGGGGAATAACGCTTGTTGCACACGCTATGCGCGTGGTTTACCTGGCGTCGCAGGCTGTGGGCGTACACGGAATATTTGTTGATGCCCTTAGCGAGCAGGCTAAAAGATTTTATCTGAAGCTGGGTTTTATCCCGCTGGCAGGAGAAAACAGCCATTCTTTGTTCTTCCCGACAAAAGCTATCGAACGGCTGTTTGAGCAGGCGTGATCGCTCTTAAGGAGCATGCAGGTCGGGTAAGGCGTAGCCGTCACCCGACATATCGATTTCACGAATCCTGATGCACCACGGCGCCCTGCGGCGCGGCGGCCATCCGGCGGCTCAGCAGGGCGTTAAGCAGGATCGCGCCGAAGGTCGCCGTCCCAATTCCGCCAATCGTAAACCCGCCCAGCGTCAGGGCAAAATCGCCCGCGCCCAGCACCAGCGTGACGGCCACCATGATCAGGTTGCTGTTCTGGCTGAGGTCGACCCGATGCTGCACCCAGATGCGCGCTCCGGCCACGGCGATCAGCCCGAACACCACAATCGACGCGCCGCCGATGACCGGCGACGGAATGGTGTGGATCAGCGCGCCGAACTTCGGTGAGAAACCAAGAAGGATCGCCATGACCGCCGCCGCAACGAAGACCAGCGTCGAGTAGACTTTGGTCACCGCCATCACGCCGATGTTTTCCGCATAGGTGGTCACGCCGCTGCCGCCCACGGAGCCTGAGAGCATGGTTGCCAGCCCGTCGCCGACGAACGCGCGGCCCATGTACGGATCCATGCTGCGCCCGGTCATCCCCGCGACCGCCTTCAGGTGACCTAAGTTCTCTGCCACCAGGATCACCGCCACCGGGGCGATAAGCATCATCGCCTGCGTGTTAAAGGTGGGCGAGGTCACCTGCGGCAGACCAAACCAGGCGGCCTGGTGAAGCAGGGTAAAATCCACCGGCTTGCCCATGCCAAACACGTTCGCCAGCAGGGCGTAGATCAGACAGGCGACAATCAGCCCGACCAGGATCAGCAGCCGCTGGATCATCCCCCGCGTGAACACCGCCACCAGGCCGATGCACAGCACCGTGATCACCGCCATCCAGCTTTCAAACGGCGAAGCGGAGACGCTTTTTACTGCAATCGGCGCGAGGTTCAGGCCTATCGCCATCACCACGGCGCCCGTCACGACCGGGGGCATCATTCGCTCGATCCAGCGCGTGCCGATCTTCATCACCACCAGGCCAATCAGGGTATACACCAGCCCGCAGGCGATGATGCCCCCGAGGGCCACGCTCAGGTTGGGGTTGATCCCCTGACCGTTAAACCCGGTGGTGGCGATGACCACCCCGACAAAGGCGGCGCTGGAGCCGAGATAGCTGGGCACGCGCCCGCCGGTCACAAAAAAGAACAGCAGGGTGCCGATACCCGACATCAGAATAGACAGGTTGGGATCGAGCCCCATCAGCATCGGCATCAGCACCGTCGCGCCGAACATGGCGACCGCATGCTGGACGCCCATCACCATCGTCTGCCCGAGCGGGAGGCGTTCATCCGGCGCGACCACGCCTGCTTCTGTGGAGGTCGATTTCAACTGCCAGTGGGGAAATCCGAACATGGTCTGTCTCCTTAAAGCGCCTTAGCAGGCGGGTCGCATAAGCGCGTGGTAGCCGCGGTCAAACCACACCAGACCTTGCGGCGCGGGGTGGCGAATAATGGAAACGATGTCGCAAAACAGAATGTCGTGAGTACCGACGCTCACCACCTGGCTGATGCGGCAGTCAAACGAGGCCAGCGCATCCTCCAGACGCGGGCAGCCCGTATCGCCCGTCTGCCAGCGGGCGGCGGCAAAGCGTTCTTCCATCGGCGTTTTGCCGCCAAACAGATTGGATAAAAACTCCTGTCCGGCGCTCAGGGTATTCACGCACAGGGTGCGGTTCTCGCTGAACGTGGGCCAGACGGACGCACCGCGGTTCAGGCACACCAGCAGTGTGGGAGGGGAATCCGTGACGCTGCATACCGCGCTGGCGGTAAAGCCCGCCATCCCCGCCGGGCCGTCGGTGGTGATGATGTTGACCGCCGCGCCAACGCAGGCCATGGCGTCGCGAAAGGTTTGTTTATCCGGTGTCGTCATAATCGCTCCTTACGCCAGCCCGCAGGCATCGTCGAAGGTCAGGCGCGGCAGGCGCCCGTAAAGTTTGCGCGTATCGCCATAGCCAATGTTGATCAGCAGGTTGCTTTTAAGCGTTGTGCCGGTGAAAAAGGCCTCGTCGACCTTTTGTCGGTCAAAGCCCGACATCGGCCCGGTATCCAGCCCGAGCGCGCGACAGGCGAAAATCAGGTAGGCGGCCTGCATTGAGCTGTTGCGAAAGGCCGTCTCTTCCGCCAGCGCGGGGCTTGCGGTAAACCAGCTCTTTGCATCGCCGTGCGGGAACAGCTCGGGCAGGCGCTCGAAGAATTCCCCGTCCCAGGCGACAATCGCCGTGACCGGGGCGGTAAGCGTTTTCTCGAGGTTGCCGCTGGAGAGCGCCGGGCGCAGCTTCTCTTTTCCCTCTGCGCTTCGCACAAACACAATCCGCGCCGGGGAGCAGTTGGCGGAGGTCGGCCCCCATTTCATCAGGTTGTAGATCTCGCGCAGCGTCTCGTCGCTGACCGGCATATCCAGCCAGCCGTTGTGGGTGCGGGCGCCGGTGAACAGCGTTTCCAGCGCGGCGGGCGTAATGGCTTCGCTCATTAAAGCTCCTTATAAAGCGGGTTCAGGGCTGTGCAGCAGGCTGGCGAGCCCGTTCAGCAGCAGGGTGTTAAAGGTGTCCGGCTCGGTGACGTTGCAGGCATGCCCGCCCTGGCGCATGACCGTTTTGTGGGCGTGCGGGAGGGCGGCGTGCAGTTCAGCGGAACAGACGGACGGCACCAGCACGTCGTCGGCGGAACAGATAATCTGAACCGGGCAGCGAATGCGTGCGGCCTGGCGGCGGAAGTCGGCTTTTTTCAGGGCGCAGAGCCTGCGCAGCAGGTTGGTTTTGCCCTGGAAATGGGCCAGCGCCAGCGCTTCTTCGGCCTCCAGACGCGGCGCGCGGGCGGCCATCCAGTCTGCCGGGTAGAGAAACAGCGGCTGCGCCTCGACCCACGCCTGCGCGCCGCCGGAATGGAGCAGCCGCTCGCGAACGTCAAAACAGCGCCGGGTGTGGGCATTGAGGGTCAGCCAGCCGTTGACGCACACCAGCGCGGTGAGGGCGTCGGGCCTGTCGAGAGCCAGCTGCAGGCCGACCAGCGCGCCGAGCGCGTGCCCGACGACGCTGTAGCGCGCAATGCCTGCGTCAGCCAGCGCCTGGGCGAGCTCGTCTGCCATCTGCGCAAGGCTGTAACCCTCCGGTAGGGTGTCGGGGTTATTGCCCGTTCCCCGCTGGTCATAGCACACCACCTGATACTCCGGCTCCAGCGCGGCCTGCTGGGGCAGCCAGTAGCTGCCGCTGCCGCCGAGACCGGAAATAAAGACCACCACGGGCGCACCCTCGTACGGCGGCGGCGAGACGGAAAGTTTCATGCCTGCCTCACTTCGCAACGTGCGCAACGGTGGCGATCTCAACCAGCGCGTCCGGTTTTACCAGCCCGCACTGAATGCAGAACCGCGCCGGTTTATCGCCGGGGAAGAACTCGGCGTAGATTTCGTTAATCGCGGCGTAGTTTTTCCAGTCGGTGATAAAGATGCTGTTGAAGGTCACGTCCTCCATGGTGCCACCTGCCGTTTCGATGACGGTTTTGATCGTCTCCAGCACGTGGCGGGTTTGCGCCTTTGGGTCGTTGATAAACACCACGTTGTTGTCTTTATCAAACGGCAGCGTGCCGGAGACATACACCACGCCGTCGGCGAGGGTGCCGGGAACAAACGGGGCAATGGGCGTGCTGGTACCCGGCGGAATAATCACGGATTTCGGCATCAGGCGTCTCCTCAGGCGATACGGGCGAGCGGCGGGGTCAGGGCGTCGCAGAAATCGGCAACGTTACTGACCCAGCCAAAAAAGGTTTCGATATTGAACAGGGCGGCTTTCTGGGCGAACTCCGGCCCGGCCTGATGGGTCGCGTCCTCCAGCACCACGCCGAAATACTCAAGGAAAAAGCCGTCGCGCAGGGTCGACTCCACGCAGACGTTGGTGGCAATGCCGGTGAAGACCAGATGTCGAATGCCCCGGCTGCGCAGCAGGCTGTCGAGCGGGGTATTGAAAAAGCCGCTGTAGCGCGGTTTCGGCAGGACGATATCGCCCGCCTGCGGCACCAGCTCGTCCACCAGCTGATAGTCCCAGCCGCCTTTGGCCAGCAGCTTGCCCTGCAGGTCTGGGTTCTTACGCATGGTTTTCAGGGCGTTGGACTTGTGGAAGTTGGGCGAGCCGGGGCCGCCTGCCTCAACGTACTGGTCGTCCCAGCCGTTCTGGAACCAGATGATGAGCATCCCGGCGGCGCGCGCGGCGGCGACGGCGGTTTTGATGTTCTCGATCACAGGCCTTGTGGCGGAGACGTCGAACCCCGCCAGATCCAGATAGCCGCCCTTGCTGGCGTAGGCGTTTTGCATGTCCACCACGATCAGCGCGCTCTGCTGCGGCGCAAAGGTGATGGCTTCCGGGCGAGCGTTTAAGGTCGTCATTACGCCACCTCCTTCGTGACGGCAGGAATATGGGCGCGGCACTGCATCAGAGGCTGGATGCGCTCGCCGAAGGTTTCCACGCCGGTGAGGAAATCATCGAAGGTCAGCAGGACGCCCTCCGCGCCGGGTACGGCCGCCACTTCGTCGAGCATTCTGGCGACGCTGGCGTACGAGCCAACCAGCGTGCCCATATTGATATTGACGGCGGAGGTCGGGTCGGCCATCTGGCGCACGTTGGTGTCTGCGCCGGAACGGGTGTCTTTCTGGCTCTGCTCGGTAAGCCAGCTCAGGGCTTCGTCGTCAGCGCCGTCCTTATATCGCTCCCATTTAGCGCGTGCGGCGTCGTCGGTTTCGTCGGCAATCACCATAAACAGCACGTAGGAGCCCACGTCGCGCCCGGTCTTGTCGGCGGCCTCTTTCATCCGCGCGGCGGTTGGGGCGAAGGCGGCAGGGGTATTAACGCCTTTGCCGAAGCAGAAGTTGAAGTCGGCGTATTTGGCGGAGAATTCCATCCCCGCGTCGCTCTGCCCGGCGCAAATCACCTTCATCGGCACAGACGGCTGCGGGCTGACGCGGCAGTCGTTCATGGTGAAGAAGTCGCCTTTGAAGTCGCTTTTGCCGGTGCCCCACAGGTCGCGCAGCACCTGCACGTATTCGGTCAGGTAGTCGTAGCGGCGGGAGAAATAATCGTCGCCCGGCCAGAGCCCCATCTGCTCGTACTCCGGTTTTTGCCAGCCGGTGACCAGGTTAACGCCGAAGCGCCCGCCGGAGATGGAGTCGATAGTGGAGGCCATGCGCGCCACGATCGCGGGCGGCAGGGTAAGGGTGGCCGCGGTGGCGTAGATCTGGATCCGCGAGGTGACCGCCGCCAGCCCGGCCATCAGGGTGAAGGACTCCAGGTTGTGATCCCAGAATTCAGTTTTGCCGCCAAAGCCGCGCAGCTTGATCATCGAAAGCGCAAAGTCGAAATGGTATTGCTCCGCTTTTTGCACGATGGCTTTATTCAGCTCAAAGGTCGGCATGTATTGCGGTGCAGTGGTCGAGATAAGCCAGCCGTTGTTGCCGATGGGTACAAATACGCCAATTTTCATCACGAACCTCTCTTCATTACGTAGCAGGTGTAACGGTGGTTGTGCAAAGGCAATGCCAGTTTTGAAAATGGCTGTGTTATTAATGTGTTAATCAGAGGTTGGGGAATTGATTCCACTAAATGTGGACTAAATGGTCAAAAACATTGCACAGAAAACAGGCACTCATGCGCGATGGGAGTGCAGAATGTCGTGGCGAGACGGGGGTTTTGCTATGCTGAGGGCAACGCAGAATAAGGAGAGCGGGAATGACACAAGGCGCAGTGAAAACACCAGGTAAACGTTCGCAGGCGGTGAGCGCCAAGAAGCAGGCGATCCTCAGCGCCGCGCTGGAGACCTTTTCACAGTTTGGCATTCACGGCACGCGCCTGGAACAGGTGGCGGAGCAGTCCGGGGTATCCAAAACTAATCTGCTCTACTATTACCCGTCGAAAGAGGCGCTCTATGTGGCGGTGATGCAGCAGATCCTCGATATCTGGCTGGCGCCGCTTAAGGCGTTCCGCGAAGAGCTGGCCCCGCTGGTGGCTATAGAGGAGTACATTCGCCTGAAGCTGGAGGTGTCACGCGATTACCCGCAGGCATCAAGGCTGTTTTGTCTTGAGATGCTGCAGGGCGCGCCGCTGCTGCAGGCAGAATTAACCGGAGATTTAAAGCAGCTGGTTGACGATAAGTCGGCGATTATCGCCGGATGGGTTGCCAGCGGAAAGCTGGCCCCGGTCGACCCGCAGCACCTGATATTTATGATCTGGGCCGCTACCCAGCATTACGCTGACTTTGCGGCCCAGGTCGAGGCGGTGACCGGAAAAACGCTCCAGGACGAGGCGTTTTTCCACAGTACCCTGCAAAACGTGCAGCGGATGATTATTGAAGGGATCCGCGTGCGCTAGTTCCCCCTCACCCTAACCCTCTCCCCGGAGGGGCGAGGGGACTGTTCTGTGCGGACTTTTCGCCCTCGTCCCTATGGGGAGAGGGGACAGCTTAGGTCGCCCTCTTCACACTGCATCAGCGAGGACAGAAACGCTTCGCGCTCCACGGTTTTCTCCGCCAGGCACTGATTCACAATCATGGGCTGAACGCTGCCGCCCTCCGTACCCGAACCGATAAACGCGCAGTCCGCGTCGCGCAGGGCAATCCACGCCTGCTGCGCCTTTTTCAGCAGGTCGCGCTGGGGAGCCGCGGAACGCTTAATGGCGGCCTGATAGGTCTGGTTGAGCTTTTTATCGGCAGCCTGGTACTGCTGCGCGCTACAGGTGTTCATTTCAAGCTGGGTGGTCGCTTTGTCGCACTCGTTGGCCAGCGCGCTGGCGCTGAACAGCAGTGCCGCACCGGCGATAAGATATCGTTTCATATACTCCCCAATAAAATAAGGCTCCGTCTCCGGAGCCTTATTAGCACAGCGTTAGCCGATTGTCATCAGGCTGGCGTTACCGCCCGCCGCCGCGGTGTTGACGCTGAGCGAGCGCTCCACGTACAGGCGCTCCAGCAGCAGGTTGGTTTCCCCGCGCGCGAAGCCCTGCACCGAAACAATCGCCCCGCTGCGGGCCGCCACCTGCTCGCAGAGCTCGCGCAGCTGGTCGGAATCACCGTGGTAAATCACCGCATCAAACGGCTGGGTCAGCAGGGCATCGGCCTTCGCAAAGCGAATGCGGGCCGAGACCGCTTTCGGCAGCTGCTTGGCGAGATCGCGATGCAGCGCATCTTCCGGCCACAGCACTTCGCAGCCGGTAGCCATCGCCGCGGCCAGCTGCACCAGCGCGTCCTGCTCGTTATCCGCCACGCACAGCACGCGCTCGCGCGGCATCAGCGTCCAGGTGTTGCGCTCGCCGGTTGGCCCCGGCAGCAGGCGCTGCGTGCCCGCCTGAGCCAGCTCGCCGTACTGCCGGGCAACCGCACGCAGTTCCGGGCGATTTTCAGCCCACTTAACGAGCGCCTCCAGCGGCTGCGTCAGCACGGTTTTCACCTGGGTATCTACCGGATAACTTGCGTCCTGGCGCGCCAGCGTCACGCCCAGCGCGTTTTCCGGACGGTTCGCCAGCAGGCGGTACAGGTAGAGCGGGCCGCCCGCTTTCGGGCCGGTGCCGGAGAGGCCTTCGCCGCCGAACGGCTGCACGCCCACGACCGCGCCAACCATGTTGCGGTTGACGTACAGGTTGCCAACTTTGGCCGTGCCGGTGACCTGCGCAATGGTTTCGTCGATACGGGTATGCACGCCGAGCGTCAGGCCGTAGCCGGAGGCGTTGATCTGGTCGATAAGCTCGTTGAGGTTGTTACGGCTGTAGCGCACCACGTGCAGCACCGGGCCGAAGACCTCTTTTTTCAGCTCGTCGAAGCTTGCCAGCTCGATAAGCGTCGGCGGCACGAAGGTACCGGACTGCCACTCGCGGGCATCTTCGCTGTTCTCGCGCACCGCCTGGAACACCGGACGGCCTTTGGCGCGCATGGCCTGAATGTGGTTTTCAATGTTGGCTTTGGCCTCCGCGTCGATCACCGGCCCGATGTCGGTGGTGAGACGGCCCGGGTTGCCCATGCGGCATTCCGCCATCGCGCCGCGCAGCATCTTCAGCGTGTGGTCCGCCACGTCGTCCTGCAGGCACAGCACGCGCAGAGCGGAGCAGCGCTGACCGGCGCTGTCGAAGGCGGAGGCCAGCACGTCGACCACCACCTGCTCGGTGAGCGCGGAGGAGTCAACGATCATGGCGTTCATCCCGCCGGTTTCGGCGATGAGCGGCGTAGGGCGGCCCTGCGCATCCAGACGGGTGGCAATGTTACGCTGCAGCAGAGAGGCCACTTCGGTGGAGCCGGTAAACATCACGCCGCGCACGCGGTTATCGGAGGTCAGCTTCGCGCCGACGGTTTCACCGCGGCCCGGCAGCAGCTGGACCACGCCCGCAGGTACGCCTGCTTCCAGAAGAATGTTGATGCCCTGGGCGGCAATCAGCGGGGTCTGCTCTGCCGGCTTGGCCAGCACGCTGTTGCCTGCGGCAAGGGCGGCGGCAATCTGGCCGGTGAAGATCGCCAGCGGGAAGTTCCACGGGCTGATACAGACCACCGGACCGAGCGGACGGTGCGTTTCGTTGTCGAAATCATCGCGCACCTGACCGGCGTAGTAGTGCAGGAAGTCGACGGCCTCGCGCACTTCGGCGATGGCGTTGCTGAAGGTTTTACCCGCTTCGCGCACCAGAATGCCGATGAGCGACTGCATCTGATCTTCCATCAGCACCGCGGCGCGTTCCAGAATCGCGGCGCGCTCCTGCGGCGGCGTGGCGAACCAGATTGGCGCGTTGTTCACCGCGCTCTCCAGCGCCTGGTCCACTTCCGCTTCGGTTGCTTCACGCGCGTAGCCGACGATGTCCTTCGGCTCTGCCGGGTTGATCACCGGCTGCATGTCGCCATCCTCGACGGCCTGCTCAAGGATCGGTTTGGCCTGCCACTTCTGCAACGCGCTGTTGAGCAGGGCAGAGGAGAGGGAGGCCAGACGGTGTTCGTTGGCGAGATCCAGACCCGCCGAGTTGACGCGGCCCTCGCCGTACAGCTCGCGCGGCAGGGCAATCTTCGGATGCGGCAGGCCAATCTGGCCTTCCTGCGCGGCCATCTTCTCTACGGCCTGAACCGGATCGGCCACCAGCTCGTCCAGCGGCAGGGTGGTGTCGGCGATGCGGTTAACGAAGGAGGTGTTCGCACCGTTTTCCAGCAGGCGACGCACCAGGTACGCCAGCAGGGTTTCGTGGGTGCCCACCGGGGCATAGATGCGGCACGGACGGTTCAGCTTGCCGTCGGCTACTTTACCGGTTACCTGTTCGTACAGCGGTTCGCCCATGCCGTGCAGGCACTGGAACTCGTACTGGCCCGGATAGTAGTTCTGCCCGGCCAGGCTGTAGATCGCCGCCAGGGTATGGGCGTTGTGGGTCGCGAACTGCGGATAAATCAGGTTCGGCACGCCGAGCAGCTTTTTCGCGCAGGCGAGGTAAGAGACGTCGGTGTAAACCTTGCGGGTATAGACCGGATAGCCTTCCAGGCCTTCCATCTGGGCGCGTTTGATTTCGCTGTCCCAGTAGGCGCCCTTCACCAGGCGGATCATCAGGCGACGGCGGCTGCGGCTGGCCAGGTCAATCAGGTAGTCAATGACGAACGGGCAGCGCTTCTGGTAGGCCTGGATGACGAATCCAATCCCGTTCCAGCCCGCCAGCTCCGGCTCGAAGCACAGTTTTTCCAGCAGATCGAGGGAGATCTCCAGACGGTCGGCCTCTTCGGCGTCGATGTTGATGCCGATGTCATACTGGCGCGCCAGCAGGGTCAGGGACTTCAGGCGCGGATAGAGCTCTTCCATCACCCGGTCGTACTGCGCGCGGCTGTAGCGCGGGTGCAGGGCGGAGAGCTTAATAGAGATGCCAGGGCCTTCATAAATACCGCGACCGTTGGACGCTTTACCGATGGCGTGGATCGCCTGCTGGTAAGAGACCATGTAGGCCTGCGCGTCGGCGGCGGTGAGCGCCGCTTCGCCCAGCATGTCGTACGAGTAGCGGAAACCTTTATCTTCCAGCTTGCGGGCGTTCGCCAGCGCTTCGGCAATGGTTTCCCCGGTGACGAACTGCTCGCCCATCAGGCGCATCGCCATGTCCACGCCCTTACGGATCAGCGGCTCACCGCTCTTGCCGATGATGCGGTTCAGAGAGCGTGACAGGTTGGCTTCGTTATGGGTGGAGACCAGCTTGCCGGTAAACAGCAGGCCCCAGGTGGCGGCGTTGACGAACAGTGACGGGCTGCGGCCAATGTGGGAGTGCCAGTTGCCGTTGCTGATCTTGTCGCGGATCAGCGCGTCGCGGGTGGCTTTATCCGGAATACGCAGCAGCGCTTCCGCCAGGCACATCAGCGCCACGCCCTCCTGTGAGGAGAGGGAGAACTCCTGCAGCAGGCCCTGAACCATCCCGGCGCGGCCGGTAGCGGTTTTCTGGTTGCGCAGCTTGTCGGCTAACTGATACGCCAGGCTGTGCGCCTGGGCGGCAATGGCTTCCGGCAGGCGGGCCTGCTCCAGCAGCATCGGCACGGCGTCGGTTTCGGCGCGGCGGTACGCCCCGGTAATGGCGGCGCGGCTGACGGACTGCGGCAGGATCTGCTCGGCAAATTCGAGGAACGGCTGGTGGTTCTCTTCCACCGCCGTCGCGGCGTCGTCGCTTTCGTTTGCTGCGCCCGCCAGCAGGGCAGGCAGTTCCGGCAGGCCTTCTTCGCTCTCCAGCCTTTCCAGATAGTTAAAAATCGCCTGCTTGATTAACCAGTGCGGTGTGCGGTCAATGCGGGTTGCTGCGGTTTTAATCCGTTCGCGGGTCGCGTCATCCAGCTTAACCCCCATGGTGGTCATCCCCATGCCAAAACTCCTGTTGTTCTGTAATAGCGTTCTGTTGATAGCGTGAAATATCCACCATGTTGCAACTTTGTGCAACCGTGTTAAATGTGACCTGGTTTGCAAGCTGGAAAATGAATGGATTGTTAACGATTAGTTAGCTGGGAAAAAGAACTGCCTGCTGTTTCTGAACCCAGTTTTTATGCGGTGCTTAACACTTTTTAAAGGTGCAACCCGCAAAAGCGTGAGCGAGTGCAACCTATAGGAAACTCGTATCAAACCGGGGATGAATTTGATGTAAATGCAGTGTTAAATCGTTTGTCAGCGGGATGCGCATACGGCAGGATAGCGCGCCCAACGGAAACACATACACACATCACTACGTTCCGGTGATGACATAACAAGGCAGCCCGGACGGCTGTCGCTCGACATTTTGGAGAATTTGAATGGCAATTAGCACACCGATGCTGGTGACATTTCTCGTTTATATTTTTGGCATGATCCTGATAGGGTTTTTGGCATGGCGTTCGACAAAGAACTTTGACGACTACATTCTGGGCGGCCGCAGCTTAGGCCCGATGGTTACCGCGCTCTCTGCGGGCGCATCCGACATGAGCGGCTGGCTGCTGATGGGGCTGCCGGGCGCGATTTTCATCTCTGGTATTTCCGAAAGCTGGATCGCCATCGGCCTGACCGTCGGCGCGTGGATCAACTGGAAGCTGGTGGCAGGCCGTCTGCGCGTGCACACCGAAGCCAACAACAACGCCCTGACGCTCCCGGACTACTTCACCGGACGCTTTGAGGATAACAGCCGTATTTTGCGCATTATCTCCGCGGTGGTGATCCTGCTGTTCTTCACCATCTACTGCGCCTCCGGCATCGTGGCGGGTGCGCGCCTGTTCGAAAGCACCTTCGGCATGAGCTATGAAACCGCCCTGTGGGCCGGTGCCGCGGCAACCATCCTCTATACCTTCGTGGGCGGGTTCCTGGCGGTAAGCTGGACCGACACCGTGCAGGCGAGCCTGATGATCTTCGCCCTGATCCTGACCCCGGTGATTGTGATTTTCACCGTCGGCGGCTTTGGCGAATCGCTGGAAGTGATCAAGCAGAAGAGCATTGAAAACGTCGACATGCTGAAGGGGCTGAACTTCGTGGCCATCGTCTCCCTGATGGGCTGGGGCCTGGGCTACTTTGGTCAGCCACATATCCTGGCGCGCTTTATGGCGGCGGATTCTCACCACACCATCGTTCACGCGCGTCGCATCAGCATGACGTGGATGATCCTGTGTCTGGCGGGCGCGTGCGCGGTCGGCTTCTTCGGTATCGCCTACTTCAACAACAACCCAGCGCAGGCGGGCGCGGTGAACCAGAACGCCGAGCGCGTGTTCATCGAGCTGGCGCAGGTGCTGTTTAACCCGTGGATTGCCGGTATCCTGCTCTCTGCGATCCTGGCGGCGGTGATGTCTACCCTGAGCTGCCAGCTGCTGGTTTGCTCCAGCGCGATCACCGAAGACCTCTACAAGGCCTTCCTGCGTAAAGACGCGAGCCAGAAAGAGCTGGTATGGGTAGGGCGCTTTATGGTGCTGGTGGTGGCGCTGGTGGCGATTGCGCTGGCGGCCAACCCGGAAAACCGCGTGCTGGGTCTCGTGAGCTACGCGTGGGCGGGCTTTGGTGCGGCGTTTGGTCCGGTGGTGCTGTTCTCCGTGCTGTGGTCACGCATGACCCGCAACGGCGCGCTGGCGGGGATGATCATCGGTGCGGTGACCGTCATCGTCTGGAAGCAGTTCGCGTGGCTGGGCCTGTACGAGATCATTCCGGGCTTCATCTTCGGCAGCATCGGTATTGTGGTGTTCAGCCTGCTGGGTAAAGCCCCGTCTGCCTCTATGCAGAAGCGCTTTGCGGAAGCGGACGCGCATTACCACACTGCGCCGCCGACTAAGCTTCAGGCAGAATAAAAATATACCCACCCCCTCACCCTAACCCTCTCCCCATAGGGGAGAGGGGATAGACCGTTCACCAGTTCGAGATGAAAAATGATGATTAAAACAGGGTTAATGGTGGCAGCATTAGTGATGCTGGCAGGCTGCGCTGCTCCCACGCAGCGCGCGGCGGTGGAGACCTGCAAAGCGGATAACCAGATGCAGCAAACCACGCTCTATTTCGGCTTAAATCGCCCGGCAGGGGCGCAGATTACCGGTAGCGAGTGGCAGCAGTTTGTTGACCAGGACGTGACGCCGCGCTTTCGCGATGGCTTAACGGTATTTGATGCGCGCGGGCAGTGGCTGGGTAACGATGGAAAAGTGGCGCGTGAGCCCAGCAAGGCGCTGATGCTGATCCACGGGAAAGACGCGCAGAGTGAAACAAATATCGAAGCGTTGCGCGGGATTTATAAATCACGCTTCGCGCAGGAGTCGGTGATGCGCGTCGACCAGCCGGTGTGCGTGCAGTTTTAATAAAAACGGCGGGAAATCCCGCCGTTATTTGTAACAAAGCAATTTACAACACTAATCCCGCAAAGCTCGCCGACAGCAGGCTCACCAGCGTCGCACCGTACACCAGGCGCAGACCAAACCGCGATACCACGTTGCCCTGCTGCTCGTTCAGCCCCTTAATCGCCCCGGCGACGATGCCGATGGAGGCGAAGTTGGCGAACGATACCAGGAAGACGGACAAAATACCCAGCCCGCGCGGTGACATTTCATGGGCAATTTTTTGCAGCTCAATCATCGCTACAAATTCATTTGCCACCAGCTTGGTTGCCATAATGCTGCCCGCGTTTAGCGCATCGCTCAGCGGAATCCCGATAAGCCACGCCAGCGGATAAAACACGTAGCCCAGGATCTGCTGGAAGCTCATGCCGAATACGCTGGAGAAGAGGGCGTTAACGGCGCTGATGAGGGCGATAAAGCCAATCAGCATCGCCAGAATAATCATCGCCACCTTAAAACCGGCCAGAATATACTCGCCCAGCATTTCAAAGAAGCTCTGGGATTCGTGCAGCTTTTCCAGCTTGATATCCGGCTCGGCTTCCGGACGCACCGGGTTAATGACCGAGAGAATAATAAAGGTGCTGAACATGTTCAGGATTAGCGCGGCAACGACAAATTTGGCGTCGAGCATGGTCATATAGGCGCCGACAATCGACAGGGATACCGTCGACATCGCGGTTGCGGCCATGGTGAACAGACGACGCGAGGAGAGATCTCCCAGCACGCCTTTATAGGCAATGAAGTTTTCCGACTGGCCGAGGATCAGCGAGCTCACCGCGTTGAACGATTCCAGCTTGCCCATGCCGTTCAGCTTTGACAGCAGCGTTCCAATAATCCGAATAAAAATCGGCAGGATACGCCAGTGCTGGAGAATACCAATCAATGCGGAAATAAAAATAATCGGACACAGTACGCCGAGGAAAATAAACGCCAGCCCTTTTTCACCCATTCCGCCAAAGACGAAATTCGTTCCTTCCGAGGCAAATTTCAGCAGTGACTCAAAGAAGCCGGAAACGTATTTAATCAGGAATAGCCCGCTTTCGGCGTGCAGGAAAAAGAACGCCAGAGCAATTTCAATAACAATCAGCTGGAAAACATAACGAATGCGAATTTTTCGGCGGTCGAAACTCACCAGCCAGGCAAGCGCAAGAATAATCACCAGCGCCAGCAGGAAATGGACAATCTTAAACATGGGTTATTTTCGGTTGGTTTTTGAGGCGGATATTTAGCCACAGCGCTGGTTAACCGTAAATGGGCATTTTTATTATAACTTATAAACTTAACGGTAACGCCAGCAACTATTAACAGGCTTTGCGTTTACAACTCGTCATCAAATCACCACACATTTCGCTTGTGTTTCCCTTCGCCGTAATGATAATCACTATCACAAGAATTTACCTTTCTTTGCATCAGTTGACCGCGATAAACATTTAAGGTGTCGGCATGTTTGTTCCATTTCTCATTATGTTACGTGAAGGCCTTGAAGCGGCCCTGATTGTCAGCCTTATCGCCAGCTATCTGAAGCGCACCCAGCGCGGGCGCTGGATTGGCGTAATGTGGGTTGGCGTCATCCTTGCCGCGGCGCTTTGCCTGGGCTTAGGTATCCTCATCAATGAAACCACCGGCGAATTCCCGCAGAAAGAACAAGAGCTGTTTGAGGGTATCGTCGCCGTGATTGCGGTGTTCATCCTGACGTGGATGGTCTTCTGGATGCGCAAAGTTTCCCGCAACGTGAAGGTGCAGCTGGAGCAGGCGGTGGATAACGCCCTGCAGAAGGGGAATAACCACGGCTGGGCGCTGATTATGATGGTCTTTTTCGCCGTGGCGCGCGAGGGGCTGGAATCGGTCTTCTTCCTGCTGGCGGCATTCCAGCAGGACGTGGGCATCTGGCCGCCGCTGGGCGCTATGCTCGGTCTGGCAACGGCGGTGATGCTGGGCTTTCTGCTCTACTGGGGCGGCATTCGCCTCAACCTGGGCGCCTTCTTTAAGTGGACCAGCCTGTTCATTCTGCTGGTGGCCGCGGGGCTGGCGGCAGGAGCGATCCGCGCCTTCCACGAGGCGGGCCTGTGGAACCACTTTCAGGACGTGGCGTTCGATCTCAGCAACGTTCTCTCCACCCATTCACTGACCGGCACCCTGCTCGAAGGCATCTTCGGCTACCAGGAAACGCCGAGCGTCAGCGAAGTGGCGATGTACTTTATCTATCTGGTTCCGGCGCTGGTGCTGTTCGCAATGCCGCCGCGTACCGGTTCGCAGGCGTCGCGCGTTGCGCCGTAATTATTGTTTTAGTTACAACATACTTTTTAAGGGAAGAGTCATGGCAATTCAGTTTCGTCGTAGTGCATTGTGCGCAGGCATTGCCGCGCTGTTCGCTTCTGCATTCGCCGCGCAGGCTGCGGATATTCCGCAGGTGAAAGTCACCGTTAACGATAAGCAGTGCGAGCCGATGACCATCACGGTTAACAGCGGTAAAACCCAGTTTATCATCCAGAACCACAGCCAGAAGGCGCTGGAGTGGGAGATCCTCAAAGGCGTGATGGTGGTGGAAGAGCGCGAGAACATCGCCCCGGGCTTCAGCCAGAAGATGACCGCCAACCTGCAGCCGGGTGAATACGACATGACCTGCGGCCTGCTGACCAACCCTAAAGGCAAGCTGATCGTCAAAGGTGCAGCGACGGCGGACGCGGCCAAAGGCGAGTCCCTGCTGAGCCTGGGCGACGCCATTACCGCCTATAAAGCCTACGTCACCAAAGAGACGGCGGACCTGGTCACGGGCACCAAAGCCTTCACCGACGCGGTGAAAGCGGGCGATATCGAAAAAGCGAAATCCCTGTACGCGCCAACCCGTCAGCACTACGAGCGCATCGAGCCGATTGCCGAGCTGTTCTCTGACCTCGACGGCAGCATTGATGCCCGCGAAGACGACTACGAGCAGAAGGCCGCCGATCCGAAATTCACCGGCTTCCACCGTCTGGAAAAAGCCCTGTTTGGCGATAACTCCACCAAAGGAATGGAGAAATACGCCGATCAGCTGAACGCCGACGTGCTGGAGCTGCAAAAGCGCATCAGCGAGCTGGCCTTCCCGCCGTCAAAAGTGGTGGGCGGCGCGGCGGGGCTGATTGAAGAAGTGGCCGCGAGCAAAATCAGCGGTGAAGAAGATCGCTACAGCCATACCGACCTGTGGGACTTCCAGGCCAACGTCGACGGCGCGCAGAAGATTGTCGATCTGCTGCGTCCTCAGCTGCAAAAAGAGAACGGCGAACTGCTGGCAAAAGTGGATGCCAACTTCAAAAAGGTCGACACCATCCTGGCGAAGTACCGCACCAAAGACGGGTTCGAAACCTACGACAAGCTGACCGACGCTGACCGTAACGCGCTGAAAGGCCCGATTACGACGCTGGCGGAAGATCTCTCCCTGCTGCGCGGCGTACTGGGTCTGGACTAAGCACGATGAACAAGCATGACGAATTCGACGTGGCGGAACCTTCCCGACGTCGTTTGTTGAAAGGGGTAGGGGCGCTGGGCGGCGCGCTTGCCCTGGCGGGCGGCTGCCCGGTGGCGCACGCGGCAAAACCGCAAAGCGCGCCCGGCACGCTGTCGCCGGATGCCCGCATGGAGACCCAGCCGTTTTACGGCGCGCACCAGGCGGGTATTCTGACGCCGCAGCAGGCTTCCATGATGCTGGTGGCCTTTGATTCGCTGGCCAGCGATAAGGCGGATCTGGAGCGTCTGTTCCGCCTGCTGACGGCGCGCATCGCGTTTCTGACCGCGGGCGGGCCGGCGCCGGAGACGCCGAACCCGCGCCTGCCGCCGATGGATTCCGGTATCCTCGGGGCGTTTATCGCGCCGGATAACCTGACTATTACCGTGTCGGTAGGGGAGTCGCTGTTCGATGACCGCTACGGCCTGGCAAAACAGAAGCCGAAAGCGCTGCAGAAGATGACGCGCTTCCCGAATGACTCCCTCGACGCGGCGCTGTGCCACGGCGATCTGCTCCTGCAGATTTGTGCCAATACTCAGGACACGGTGATCCACGCCCTGCGCGATATCATTAAGCACACGCCGGATCTGCTTAGCGTGCGCTGGAAGCGGGAAGGGTTTATCTCTGACCACGCCGCCCGCAGCAAAGGCAAAGAGACGCCGGTTAACCTGCTGGGCTTTAAGGACGGTACGGCCAACCCGGACAGCAGCGATGCGGCGCTGATGAAAGACGTGGTGTGGGTGACGGCAGATCAGGGCGAACCGGCGTGGGCGGTGGGCGGCAGCTACCAGGCGGTGCGCATTATCCAGTTCCACGTGGAGTTCTGGGACCGCACGCCGCTGAAAGAGCAGCAGACGATTTTTGGCCGCGACAAGCAGAGCGGGGCGCCGCTGGGCATGAAGCACGAGCATGATGTGCCGGACTACGCGAGCGATCCGGATGGCGACGTCATCGCGCTCGACAGCCATATTCGCCTTGCCAACCCGCGCACCAAAGAGACGCAGTCCAGCCTGATGATGCGCCGTGGCTACAGCTATTCGCTGGGCGTGACCAACTCCGGGCAGCTTGATATGGGGCTGCTGTTCGTCTGCTATCAGCACGATCTGGAGAAAGGCTTCCTGACCGTGCAGAAGCGGTTAAACGGCGAAGCGCTGGAAGAGTACATTAAGCCCATCGGCGGCGGCTATTTCTTTGCTCTGCCCGGCGCGCGCGATGCTGGCGCGTATCTCGCACAGGGTCTGATTGAAGCCTGATAATCGTCCCTGCGATAGTTCGCGGGGACATTATTTTTTCATATGACTATCTTATTGTTATATTTCTGTAATATTCATATATAAGACTGATTCCGCTGCAGGAACAGTCTTAAAAGTTGCATTCAGGTAAAATAAATGTTGCATTTATGATAACTCCTGATGTACTTAAGATAAGACAGCGGTAGTTCCCGGCAGTGATGCTGAATCACTATGGAGATCGCGAATGGTTGCGTCCTGTACTGGACAAGGTAAACATAACAACCGCAGCACCCGGCGCGGAGGCTCAGACTCCGGCAGCGATTTCCTCACCACTAAATTCTCCCCCACACCTCAAGAATCTGATTCGACCGACGTGCAGACCGGTGCGCGTAGCCGTTCCGTATCGTCATCTGATAAAGCAAGCAATGGCTTACAAGGAAGCCAACCCTCTGATGTTCGTGCGCATAATCGTGCCAAAGCTGGCGCGTGTGATGAATACCAACAACTCAAGGTGCTATCCATGGGAAGACAAAAAGCAGTGATCAAAGCTCGTCGCGAAGCAAAACGTGTGCTGAGACGGGACTCACGTAGCCATAAACAGCGTGAAGAAGAATCGGTCACCTCGCTTGTGCAGATGAGTGGCGTAGAAGCAATTGGCATGGCCAGAGACAGCCGTGATAATTCTCCAATTGTGGCGCGCAATGAGGCTCAGGCGCACTACCTGAATGCTATCGAGAGTAAACAGCTCATCTTTGCAACCGGTGAAGCCGGATGCGGGAAAACCTGGATCAGTGCGGCCAAAGCGGCGGAAGCGCTGATCCATAAGGACGTGGAGCGCATTATTGTTACTCGTCCGGTACTGCAGGCGGATGAAGATCTCGGCTTCCTGCCCGGGGATATTTCGGAGAAGTTTGCTCCGTACTTCAGGCCCGTCTATGACGTGCTGGTGAAGCGACTGGGTGCATCCTTTATGCAGTACTGCCTGCGACCAGAGATTGGCAAGGTGGAAATCGCGCCGTTCGCCTATATGCGCGGACGTACATTTGAAAATGCGGTCGTCATTCTTGACGAGGCTCAGAACGTGACCGCTGCGCAAATGAAGATGTTTTTAACGCGCCTCGGGGAGAACGTGACGGTTATCGTTAACGGCGATATTACCCAGTGTGACCTGCCGTCGGGCGTGAAGTCCGGCCTCAGCGATGCCATGTCACGTTTTGAGGAAGATGAGATGATTGGGGTGGTACGTTTCACCAAAGAGGACTGCGTGCGTTCAGCGCTGTGTCAACGGACGCTGGAAGTGTATTCCGATTAAGATCATTCTTTTTAAGCCATTTCTTCCCGGCGTCATGCCGGGAAGCATCATTTATTATTTGCATACCTCACCTGTTATTCATAATTAATCATTTCGATTATTTATTTATATTCGGCTGGTTTTTATTTGAGCGGTAGAAGTGTGACATGTGTTTATAATACCCACAAAATATCTATGAATATAATGATCGCGCTAATTGTTAGTTAAAAATTAAACGTGAATGTTGTCACAGATCATTACTACGAAGTAAAAATTAAGTTGGTGTCTGCAGGGGAGTTATCTATGTTTCGTACTTGTTCGAACAAAATTCTAAGAAGAAACACAACAGGGGATCCGTTCCCCCGAAACATCACGCTGAGGGTCATACATGAACGAACTGGTTGGTGCTATTAATGGTGTAATCTGGAGCCCTGCGTTAATATTTTTATGTCTGGGTGTTGGCCTCTATTTCTCACTGCGTAGTCGCTTTCTGCAATTACGTCATATCAAACATATGATTACCCTGATGTTCCAGGGGCGTCCTACCGATGCAGGCGTATCGTCGTTTCAGGCGCTGACGATGACGCTGGCAGGCCGCGTGGGGACAGGGAATATCGCCGGTGTGGCCACGGCAATTACCTTTGGCGGGCCGGGGGCGCTTTTCTGGATGTGGATAGTGGCGTTTTTGGGTGCCAGCTCAGCGTTTGTTGAATCCACTCTCGGTCAGGTTTATAAAGAAAAAATAAACGGTGAATATCGCGGTGGCCCTGCCTTTTATATTGAAAAAGGTTTAGGCGTGAAGTGGTATGCCTGGTTATTTGCCATTGTGACTATTTTCTCCTGCGGGTTATTACTTCCGGGCGTACAGGCAAACTCGATTGGTGCGAGCCTGGATATTGCCTTTGGTCTGAGCCCGAACGTCACGGCGGCATTACTTGCCGTGCTGTTAAGTTTTATTATTTTCGGCGGCGTGAAAAGGATCGCCAGCTTTAGCAGTATGGTGGTTCCATTTATGGCGCTGGGCTATATTATTGTCGCCTGCGTGATTATCGCCATTAATATTAACCAGCTCCCTTCGGTTATTCTGCTGATCTGGAAAAGCGCGTTCGGCCTGGAAGCGGGCTTTGGCGCCATCCTCGGCCAGGCGATTATGTGGGGCGTTAAGCGCGGCGTCTATTCTAACGAAGCGGCGCAGGGGACCGGGCCGCATGCGTCATCCGCGGCGGCGGTAAGCCATCCGGTGAAGCAGGGGCTGGTGCAGGCATTCTCGGTCTATATCGACACGCTGTTTGTCTGCTCCGCGACCGGGTTTATGCTGCTGATCACCGGGCTGTATAACGTGCAGGGCGTCGACGGCGCGGCGCTGTATACCGGGATTGCAGGCGTGGCCGCAGGTCCTGGCTACGTGCAGACGGCGATGGAAAGTATGATGCCGGGCTTTGGTAATTACTTTGTTGCCATTGCGCTGTTCTTCTTTGCCTTCACCACGATTATTGCCTACTACTATATAGCCGAAACCAATATCGCCTTTATTAACCGTAAAATTCACCGCCCGTGGCTGACGTTCCTGCTCAAATTATGTCTGATGGCTTCGACGGTATATGGCACGGTTCGTACCGCGGATCTGGCCTGGGGGCTGGGGGATATTGGGGTAGGGCTGATGGCATGGCTCAACATTATTGCCATTGTTCTGCTGCATAAAAAAGCGTTTGCCAGCCTGAAGGATTATGAAACTCAGAATGCTCAGGGGCTGGATCCGCAGTTTGACCCGGTTCGACTGGGGATTAAAAATGCGGACTACTGGCTGGAGGAGCGTAAGGACGAAAATGTTGCTAATCCTGGGCAGGTTTCATCTCCTGAAGGAAAGCAGCCGGCAGGGAAGTTGAATAGCTGAGGAATAGAATAAGAAGGCCCGTGCTTTGACACGGGCTTTTTTTTATAAGTGAGGTGCTGAGTCTGCACCGGGGGGGATTGACTCGCTTCGCTCGCCCTACGGGCAGCCTGTTCGCTTCGCTCTCAGTCTGTCCAACTGGCTGCGCCAGTTGTCGAACCCCGGTCGGGGGTTCTCATCCCCCCTCAGGCGTGCAACATGCGAAAAAAAAGCCCGCATTTTCATGCGAGCTCTTCTTTAAATATGGCGGTGAGGGGGGGATTCGAACCCCCGATACGTTGCCGTATACACACTTTCCAGGCGTGCTCCTTCAGCCACTCGGACACCTCACCATATTGTTTTGCTGCCTGACCGCTTGGGGGGCAACGGGGCGCTACTATAGGGAGTTGCGCGAAAGCGGTCAAGCAGATTTTCTGCATTCCTGCTTGTTCGGTTAAGCCTTAATCAGCTTATGCCGCACGGCGCAGGATTAACGCTGTGAATCGAGCACTTCGCTATTTTTCACCACCTCCTGCGCTTTGCCGTAGCTTTCGATCAGCAGCTGGTAGGCCGGGAAGATGTGGGTGTAGACCTCAGCCCATTCAGCCGCGTCTTCACGGTTCCAGGTTCGCTGGATCTCAGAGGCCACAGCGGCGGTATCCATCGGCACCACGCCTGCCTGAACCACGCGTGCCAGGGTGATCTCCTGCGCCATTTTGCTGTAGGTGCCGGAGGCATCAATTACCGCAAACACTTTATACCCGTCCGCCACCGCGCTGATGGACGGGAAGGCCATGCAGACGCTGGTGATTGTGCCGGCAATAATTAACGTCCTGCGACCGGTGGCTTTTACCGCCGCCACGAATTCCGGGTTATCCCAGGCGTTGATCTCACCTTTGCGGGCCACATACTGCGCGTGCGGCGCGTTGGCGTGGATCTCCGGGATAAGCGGGCCGTTCGGTCCCTGCGGAACGGAGGCCGTGGTGATCACCGGGATCTTCGCCAGCGTGGCGATCTTTGCCAGCGCCGCCGCGCGGGCGCGCAGCTCCGGCATGGGCATGTCGCCGACGGTCTGGAACAGCCCGCTCTGGTGGTCGATAAGCAGCATGATGGCATCATTTACGTCAATGACGGGACGTGCACCGTTGAAGTTTGCAGGGGTAGACATATTGCGCTCCTTAATTACGTTCAGATCTGGCCGAAGCGGCCGGAGTTGAAATCACGAATGGCTTCCGCGATCTCGGTTTTACTGTTCATCACAAACGGGCCGTAGCCCACAATCGGTTCATTCAGCGGCTCGCCGGCCATCAGCAGCACTTTCGCGTCGCTGTTCGCTTCCAGATGCAGCCTGTCGCCGCTCTGACTCAGCACGACCAGCTGCGCTTCACCCGCTGGGGTGGTGCCGTTCACCGTTACGCTGCCCTCCAGTACCACCAGCGCCGTGCTCCAGCCTTCGGGCTGGTCGAGCGTCAGATGGTTGCCCTGGTGCAGCGCCAGATCCCAGACGTTCAGCGGTGAGAAGGTATGGGCCGGGCCCGTCACGTCCTCAAAGCGACCGGCGATGACCCGCAGCGTGCCGCTGTTATCCGGCAGCGCGACCACCGGGATATCCGCTTTGATGATGCTCTGGTAGCCGGGCGTCGCCATTTTGTCTTTGGTAGGCAGGTTGACCCACAGCTGCATCATTTTCAGTTCGCCGCCTTTCTGCGCGAAGGTGCTGGAGTGGAACTCCTCGTGCAGGATGCCTGCACCCGCCGTCATCCACTGCACGTCGCCGGGGCCGATGACGCCGCCTTTGCCCGTGGAGTCGCGGTGCTCCACTTCGCCGGAGTAAACGATGGTCACCGTTTCAAACCCCCGATGAGGATGCTCGCCCACGCCGCGTTTCGCGCCGTCCGCCGGGAAGGTGTACGGTCCTGCGTAGTCCAGCAGCAGGAACGGGCTCAGCGGCTCGCCGTGCGTCTGGTAAGAAAACATTGAACGAACCGGGAAACCGTCACCGACCCAGTGCGGACGAGGTGCGGTATAAACGCCTGTTACGTTTTTCATGATGAACTCCTGATGTTCTGTTGATGCAATTAGCTTATATTCAAGGTTAATATCCCGGTAGATAGTGAAAATGACATTCACTGTTCTGAAAATAGAACGATGAGGGCGTATGCAGGATCTCAATGATTTCGCGTGGTTTGTGAAGGTGGTGGACCATGGTGGGTTTGCGGCGGCAGGCCGGGCGCTCGATCAGCCCAAGTCGAAACTGAGCCGCCGGATTGCCCAGCTGGAAGAACGCCTTGGCGTGCGGCTGATCCAGCGTACCACCCGGCAGTTTACGGTGACGGAAGTGGGGCAGACGTTCTATCAGCACTGTAAAGCCATGCTGGTAGAGGCCGAAGCTGCGCAAGAGGCGGTGGCGGCGTTGCAGGCCGAGCCACGCGGCGTGGTCAGGATCACCTGTCCGGTCACCTTGCTGCACGTTCACGTGGGGCCCATGCTGGCGCGGTTTATGGCGCGCTATCCGGGGATCAATCTTCAGCTTGAGGCTACCAACCGGCGGGTCGATCTGGTGGGCGAGGGCATTGACGTGGCGATCCGCGTTCGTCCACGTCCGTTTGACGACAGCGACGTGGTGTTAAGAGTGCTGGCAGACAGGGGACACTGCCTGGTGGCGAGCCCTGCGCTGATTGAGCGGATGGGCAACCCTGCCGTGCCCTCTGAGCTGAGCGAGTGGCCGGGTTTGAGCATGGGGGCGGGAAAGCAGCTGCATAAATGGGAATTGAGCGGGCCGGAAGGGGCGAAAGCGGAGATTCACTTTACGCCGCGCTTGATTACCACCGATATGCTGGCGCTGCGTGAAGCGGCAATGGCGGGGGTAGGGGTAGTGCAGCTGCCGATTTTGATGGTCAAGGATCAGCTGGCATCAGGGGAACTGGTACGGGTGCTGGACGCGTGGGAGCCAAGACGGGAAGTGATTCACGCTGTTTATCCTTCGCGGCGCGGTCTGCTGCCGTCCGTCAGAACGCTGGTTGATTTTCTTACTGAAGAGTATGCGCGGATGGTAGAGGAGTAACGATCCCTTCGCCCTGCGGGCAGCCTGTTCGCTTCGCTCTCAGTCTGTCCAACTGGCTGCGCCAGTTGTCGAACCCCGGTCGGGGCTTCTCATCCCCCCGCAGGCGTGCAACATGCGAAAAAAAAGCCCGCATTTCCATGCGAGCTCTTCTTTAAATATGGCGGTGAGGGGGGGATTCGAACCCCCGATACGTTGCCGTATACACACTTTCCAGGCGTGCTCCTTCAGCCACTCGGACACCTCACCATATTGTCATCCCGTTGTTGCCGGGACGGGCGCTAATGTAAGGAAAAGCCGAACTGCCGTCAACCCACTTTTTCAGTAATTTAGCGCGTTTAGACAAACTTCAGGCAACATGATTCTTAAATGTGCTGAAAGCGTCTTTTTTATCAACAACACAGTCGCGCAAGAAATTTGCTATGCTGACCGTCCAGTTAAAAAGCAAAATAAATCAGCGCAATAAAAGGCAGGATTGACTATGGATATACTCTTCTATCACCCCACTTTTGATACGGCTTACTGGATTAAAGCACTTTCTGCGGCTCTGCCGGGCGCTCGCGTTCGTGAGTGGAAGCGGGGCGATAACGAACATGCCGACTACGCGCTGGTCTGGCATCCGCCGGTAGAAATGCTTCAGGGCCGTAAGCTGAAGGCCGTGTTCGCGCTCGGGGCCGGCGTGGATTCCATTCTGAGCAAGCTGAAAGCACACCCTGAAATGCTGCCGGAAGATATCCCTCTGTTCCGCCTCGAAGATACCGGTATGGGCCAGCAAATGCAGGAATATGCCGTGAGCCAGGTGCTGCACTGGTTCCGCCGCTTTGATGATTATCAGGCGCTTAAGCAGCAATCCCGCTGGGAGCCGCTGCCGGAATATCCGCGCGAAGCGTTTACCGTTGGAATCCTGGGCGCCGGCGTGCTGGGCTCAAAAGTGGCTGAAGCCCTTGCCCCGTGGGGCTTCCCGCTGCGCTGCTGGAGCCGCAGCCGTAAAAACTATCCGGGCGTTGAGAGCTTTGCCGGAACGGATGAGCTTCCGGCCTTTCTGAACGGCACGCGCGTGCTGATTAACCTGCTGCCCAATACGGCGGAAACGGTGGGGATCATCAATGAAGGCCTGCTTAACCAGTTGGACGATCGGAGCTACCTGATGAACCTGGCGCGCGGCGTGCATCTGGTCGAGCCGGATCTGCTGAAGGCCCTGGACAGCGGGAAGCTTAAAGGCGCCATGCTGGATGTCTACAGCCGTGAGCCGCTGCCGGAGGAAAGCCCGCTGTGGCGACACCCGCGCGTGGCCATGACGCCGCACGTTGCCGCCGTGACGCGACCTGCCGAGGCGGTGGCCTATATCTCGCACACGATCGGTGAAATAGAGAAGGGTAACCCGGTCACCGGACAGGTCGACCGACAGCGCGGCTACTGAGAGAAACCCGGCGTTCGCCGGGTTTTTGCTAATATTCGCCGCTGATAACTGCTATCCTTTGGAAAAAACGCAGAGGAGAGAAAGATGTATCCCGTTGACCTGCATATGCACACCGTCGCCAGCACCCACGCGTATAGCAACCTCCATGATTATATCGCCCAGGCGAAGCTTAAGGGCATCAAGCTGTTCGCGATAACCGATCACGGCCCGGATATGGCGGATGCGCCGCACTACTGGCATTTTGTGAATATGCGTATCTGGCCACGTCTGGTGGACGGCATTGGGATACTGCGCGGCATTGAGGCGAACATCAAAAACACCGACGGTGAAATTGACTGTACCGGCCCGATGCTGACCTCGTTAGATCTGATCCTTGCCGGTTTCCATGAGCCGGTATTCCCGCCGCAGGATAAAGAGACCAATACCGCGGCGATGATTGCCACTATTGCCAGCGGCAACGTGCACATCATCAGCCACCCGGGCAATCCGAAGTACCCGATTGATATTCAGGCCGTGGCGCAGGCCGCGGCGAAACACCGCGTGGCGCTGGAAATTAATAACTCCTCGTTCGTGCACTCGCGTAAGGGCAGTGAAGCCAACTGTCGCGAAGTGGCTGCCGCCGTGCGTGATGCAGGTGGCATGGTGGCGCTGGGCTCTGATTCGCACACGGCCTTCACGCTGGGGGATTTTAGCGAGTGCCTGAAAATATTGCAGGATGTGGATTTCCCGGAAGAACGCATCCTGAACGTCACGCCGCGTCGTATGCTCGATTTCCTCGAGTCGCGCGGCATGGCGCCGATTGATGAATTTGCCGATCTTTAATTGAATAACGGAATAAAACAATGAATGAATTTTCCATCCTTTGCCGCGTGCTTGGCTCCCTGTATTACCGCCAGCCGCAGGATCCGCTGCTGGTTCCGCTGTTTACGCTGATTCGCGAAGGTAAGCTGGCGCAGAACTGGCCGCTGGAACAGGATGAGTTACTGGAACGCCTGCAGAAAAGCTGCGACATGCAGCAGATCTCTACGGACTATAATGCTCTGTTCGTGGGCGAAGAGTGCCGCGTGTCGCCGTATCGTTCCGCCTGGCAGGAAGGAGCGACCGAAGCGGAAGTGCGGGCATTTCTCTCCGAACGCGGGATGCCGCTGAGCGATACGCCAGCCGATCATATCGGTACGCTGCTGCTGGCCGCCTCCTGGATCGAAGATAACGCTGGTGACGACGAAAATGAAGCCATCGGGATCCTCTTCGAAACGTATTTGCTGCCGTGGGTGGGGACCTTCCTGGGTAAAGTGGAAGCCCATGCCACCTCTCCCTTCTGGCGAACGCTGGCCCCGCTGACGCGTGACGCCATCGCAGCAATGTGGGACGAGCTGGAAGAAGAGAGTGAAGAGTGATTTAAATCACAAAAATCCTGCAACGATACATTTCAACTTGCACGTAATGTGCTTCTGATCTCATTTCTGTGGCGCGCTTCTGCTAAGATGCGCGCCATGAACATATTACTTTGTATTGCGATCACGACGGGCATCCTCTCCGGTATTTGGGGATGGGTAGCGGTGTCTCTCGGTCTGTTAAGCTGGGCTGGCTTTCTGGGCTGCACGGCCTATTTCGCCTGTCCTCAGGGCGGGCTTAAGGGGCTGTTTATCTCAGGCTGCACGCTGATGAGCGGCGTTATCTGGGCGCTGGTCATCATGAAAGGCAGCGCGCTGGCGCCGCATCTGGAGATGCTGGGGTACGTCATGACGGGTGTCGTCGCCTTCCTGATGTGCATCCAGGCGAAGCATCTGCTGCTGTCGTTTGTGCCGGGCACCTTTATGGGGGCCTGTGCGACCTTTGCCGGTCAGGGGGACTGGAAGCTGGTGGTTCCTTCCCTGGCGCTGGGACTGCTGTTTGGCTACGCCATGAAGAACAGCGGTCTTTGGCTAGCGGCGCGACGGGAAAAAACGCAAAACATCACTGCGGTGAGTGAATAGAAAAAGGCGAGATAATCATCTCGCCTTTTTTATGCGCTGCCCGTCAGGATTCCGGAGGCACCGACATATCACGGTATTTCACCAGGATCGGGTTCTGCACGTCCGCTCTGTTTTGCAGATCCCACAGCCCGCGATCGATACCATCGTTGATTAAGAAGATCACGCCGGTTTCAATGGCTGACATCAGACACATCATGACCGGTTCGTTCGAGGTGTAGCCAATTTCTCCCTCCAGCAGGCGCTGGTAGTCGATGAAGCGGAATACCCCAGCCTGAACTTCATAAGACAATATCGTTTTGCTGGTGTTGACCGAAGAGAGCACTTCACCGGTACTGACGTTCACGACGCGCAGGTTAACCGCAATTTGGTCGAGCTGGTACTGGGTATCTGCGCCGATACCGAAGTAGCGCGCGCCCACGCCGCCCGATTTCACGTTGCTCTCGTAACCGATAATCGACCCTTCAATCATCACGTTTGCGGCGGCCAGAGACTGCAGAGGCATCCGGTTATTGTCCGCGACGGTGCCATTCTCCTGCGCGGCACGAATGATTTTTCGTTCGTTTAACAGGTTCTGAAGCCCCTGGCGTTCCAGCGGTATAAACCAGCGCGAATCCTTCAGAGCGGTCACCAGCATGGCGGTGGCGCTTTGCGGCACCGCGGTGGAGAAGTTACTTGCCGGGTAAGGCTTAAATTGCCCGGTTTCATCCTGAATGTTGTATACCGAGACAAATATCTTGCCCGTAGGCGAAGGCAAATGGGTTAAATCACGATAACTCTGGGCCCGAGGCATTAATGTAGGTTTTGCAGCTTCTTTAGGCGGAGCAGTTAAACAACCGCTCAATAAGCACACTGCAACAAATATCAGGAAGCGCTGCATGGTCGTTGTCCTTATTTAGCTGTTGTTTAAAAGTCAGTTGAATTATTTTGCAGGCCGGAAACTTCTATGGTGGACGTTTTTCCGGTTTTACGATCGGTCACATTCAACTGAAGCTGTCCGTCCCTGTTGGCGATGTCGACAATAAAGTCGTTGGTCATCATTCGGCCGGGCTTGCCGGTATTAATGTTGGTCAGCAATCCCCCTAAAATTTGCGACTGGATAGCCTGGGTGAAGTTATCCAGTGCGGAAGGGGTATCAACGGTAAAATCCTGATAGCTCGGATCTTTATAGGAGTTTTGTGCCTGGGCTTGATTCAGCAGAAAGGCACCGTTGTTGGGATTACCGCCAAAGTTAGGGTTACGGAACTGGAAGGTCATATTTCCGGCCCAGCTTAGGGGAGCAATAAGCATGATCGAAACAACTGCATATGCAATACGCATGACAGCCTCCGCATATCGGTTCGCTAGAACTCATCTTTTGCTAAATCGCTGGTGCTTAATAGGGCTTTATCTATTTGCAGGCGATTAATAGCGTCTTCAGTTTGAGCCAGTGCTAAGGCTACGTTTTTATCGAAGTCTGTTTTCGAGGGGAATAAAAACGTTTGATAAATAACGTCCTGATTGGCCGTTATGGTTATCCAGCTTCCCCAACGTGCACTGGGCCGCTCGTTGATTGTTAAATTACCCGTGTAGGGACTGTCCCATTTATCGCTGAAGGCCCGGTAAAAACTGTGCCCGATCGATGAGACAGTGTGGTCAGTTAACAATCCGGGAACTTCGACCTCAACGGCCTGCAGGTTCCCTGCAGCGAGCAGAAAACTCGCTGCGGCGATCCAACTCAACGTGCGCTTCATGTGATTAACGCCTGAGGTTATCGTTTGCCCATGAAACCGCCTGAGTTCGGTTTTTAACAGCTATCTTCTTGAAAAGATTATAAAGGTGCGTCTTTACCGTATTTTCGCTGATAAATAACGAACGGGCGATTTCAATATTTGAAGCACCAATGCGTAATTTGTTCAGGATCTCTTTCTCACGGTGGGTGAGCAGCGCTGATTCCGAACTGTTATAGCGGTAATTTCCGGAGTGCGTGATGAGGTAGCTGGCAAGCTTTTGCGAGAAATAGCATTCGCCGCGCAATATGCCTTGCAGACCATCTACCACCCGAACTTCTTCTTCAGTGACGTAGAACACGCCATTGATATGCGGCCAGCTCTCAATATCTCTGAAAGGATATTCATCAGGCGTATTCAATAATAACACGCGGATATTATTGTTTTTCCTGCTTAAGTTATCTTGCCAGTAATGGATAAGCTTTTTATCGGCTTCCATCATATCAAACAGAATGATGCTGCCGGGCGCAATATCATCAAAAGAACGTTGAATATTATGCAATTTCCCGTTCAGTGATAAAGATTGCTTTAAATGTTGTAATAAAGCTGTCGCTTGCAGAGAAGGTTTTGTGATCAACAGTAATGTATGACCATGTAAACTATGGACTTCATTATACATGATGAAACCCCACTTATTTTTGGCACCTGACAGCAGCCCTCTTTGTAAAGAAGAGGGCACCAGAAGTACTGACAGATGTTGCACTGCTGTGTGTAGAATCAGAACATAACCTCCGCAGGGAGGTAAATATAAAACCAATTTCGTACATCTAATTTCAATCTAGCTTTTACGAATTTTAAAGCAAGTGTTAATCATGTAACAATATGTAAAAATCAATATTAATTTGTGAAAATTACGAATTTTAAATGTTGCTATTTGATATGGAAGTTGTACATGTAAATAGTTGTGCATAGATTTTAAAAATCATACAAATATTATTAATTGGTTGATATTTATCAGTATTAATTATTTTCTTTAGCTTGTATCTAGGTATGAGTGACTGATACTTTCTAAGCCATGCCGTTCTGGTTTTT
The DNA here is from genome assembly GCF_034107265.1 of Enterobacter sp. 168J2. Classification (NCBI taxonomy): domain Bacteria; kingdom Pseudomonadati; phylum Pseudomonadota; class Gammaproteobacteria; order Enterobacterales; family Enterobacteriaceae; genus Enterobacter; species Enterobacter sp. 168J2. The sequence continues at coordinate 566,880 of NZ_JAWNEB010000001.1, forward strand.
CTGGCTTAAGAAAACTCGCCTTGTGTCACGCACTGAAGAAAATGTCATCCCGTCGTTACGCTTAAACAACGCGGGGAGGGGCATGGACGGCTTTCTCGTCGTTGTACAACATGTCACGCATAGATATTTTATAAAAAATAAAACCGGCCTGTGTAATGCCTTTTATGGTGCAAATTACAACTTTGTGGTGAGCTGAAAAATAAAAATAAGCCGCGCGGGTGAGATATTTAAAATGTTTCAGCGGACATACTCTTCACCGTAACGACGCGTTAACAAAACAAGTCGTTTAATACGAAATACGATCAGGGTGTTTTCAGGTAGCCGGGTCCAGGGTGACAACATGAAAAACACATCGTTATTTTTGATGTTTACATTACTGGGTGCGCCTGGATTTGTAACCGCAGCGAATTCAGATTTGGCAAACGCTGAATATAACTTTGCGGTTAATGAATTAAGTCATTCATCATTAAATCAGGCAGCCATTATTGGTCAACAGGGCGTATTTAATGACGCTCAGCTTCGCCAGGAAGGATCGAAACTCTTGTCCGTCATTTCCCAGGATGGGGCAGGCAACAGAGCGAGAGTTGATCAATCAGGGACTTACAATATTGCCTGGATCGATCAGAGTGGTAACGGAAACGATGCAGGTATTACGCAGGATGGATATGGTAATAGTGCGAAAATTATCCAAAAAGGGTCGGGTAATAGAGCAAATATTACGCAGTACGGTACGCAGAAAACCGCAGTTGTAGTGCAGAAACAGTCGCAGATGGCAATTCGCGTTATTCAGCGCTAGCTATTTCGCGACGACGTTAATCAATCCGATGGGGGTTTACCATGAAATTTATCAAAGTGGCAGCACTTGCAGCAATCGTAGTTTCTGGTAGTGCTATGGCTGGTATGATTAATCAGGGCGGATGGGGTCATGGACACGGTCATGGTCAGGGCGGAAACAGTGGTCCAAATTCAACCCTGAATATTTACCAGAACGGTGGCGGTAACTCCGCGCTGGCGTTGCAGACCGATGCCAGAAATTCCGTTCTGAATATTAGCCAGACCGGTGGCGGTAACGGGGCTGATGTTGGTCAGGGTTCTGACGACAGCAAAATCAACCTGACCCAGAACGGTTTCGGCAACAGTGCGACACTCGATCAGTGGAACAGCAAAAAATCCGTTATGAATGTTAGCCAGTACGGCGGCCTTAACGGTGCGCTTGTAGACCAGACGGCGTCTAACTCCACTGTCAACGTTACCCAGATCGGCTTTGGTAACCACGCGACAGCGCATCAGTACTGATACTTAAATCTGTACTACAAAAAAACAGGGCCGATGCCCTGTTTTTTTTCGGGAGTTCCTCATGAATACCTTCATTCTCCTCGCCGCGCTTTCCGGCCAGATAACCTTTCAAACGTCACAGCAGGGAAATATGACGACCATTATTCCGCAGGTCATTTTGACGGAACCGTGTGATTGTCAGGTTCAGATCCACACCTTGAAGGAAGGGCAGAGCGGGCAAAGTGCTTCGCGGCAGCAAAATACCCTTTTTATTCCCGCTAATCAGCCGATTGATTTAACGCGGTTGAGTTTAACTATTTCTGCGGGAGACACGATAAAAATCGTTGTCACCGTCACGGATGGAAAAGCGCTTCATTTATCACAGCAGTGGTCGCCAGCCGGGGGTGCGCTGTAAATATTCATGAAATCAATACATTGCGAATATTTGCCGTTGAACTAAGCTGTTATCAGGAACTGTGTTGTTAGGTTCCGTAACGTCAGCCTTCGTTTGCATAATGAAGCGCGTTTGCCCCTCATGGACGATTTTCATTGAGGAGTACATATCGTGACCCACTATTTTGCTCATCTTATTTCAGGTCTGGGCCTGCTCGTTTCTGCTTTTATCGCTCCAGCTTATTCAGCCACTATTGCAGAAGGTGGTGTTATTCACTTTCGCGGTGCAATCGTTGCTGACCCTTGTGAAGTCACACCGCAACAGCGGCAGCTTGCGCTGTCGTGCCCTGAAAAAAACCGTATGCAAACGCGTACGATCAGTTTTGACGATGCGCTGAACGGCAAGTCGACGGCTTCAAGCCTTGCGACAGTCAATATGACGTACCTGAATCCTGAAAAAACGCTCGCGGTTGTTCAGATCCAGTACCGTTAATACCCGTGCGCGCCCGTCGGTGGGCGCGGTTTTATGCCTGTCATTTTTCTCAATAACCCCTCTGCGATACACTTATAAAAAAGCGGACAGCAGAGGGGCTTTATGAAACCGCAAATTGAAGTTATTCATGGCGATATTACGACAGTTCATGTCGATGTCATCGTCAATGCGGCCAATCCTTCCCTGATGGGGGGAGGAGGCGTAGACGGCGCTATTCACCGGGCTGCCGGACCGCAGTTACTGGAAGCCTGTAAAATCGTGCGTCAGCAACAGGGTGAATGCCCTCCGGGCCATGCGGTGATTACGCTGGCGGGCAACCTTCCTGCTAAAGCGGTGATTCATGCTGTCGGGCCCGTGTGGCATGGCGGCGACCAGCATGAAGCGAGCCTTCTGGAAGAGGCATACCGGAACTGTCTGCGGCTTGCCGCCGACAACGGCTTTAAAACGATGGCCTTTCCGGCCATCAGCACCGGCGTGTATGGTTATCCAAAGGCAGCCGCGGCGGCCATCGCTGTAGATACCGTCTACCGTTATCTGTCACTCAAACCGCTGCCAGAGAAGGTGATTTTTGTCTGCTTTGATGAAGACACCACGCATCTTTATCAGCGGCTTCTGACCCAGCGCAGACAGGAGCTGGAAAGCTGAAGTAAAGGCGGCGCACTCAGTGCGCCGCGCTTCTCAGGCGGCTTTCGGCTGTGGTTTTCCTGAAAACAGGAAACGCAGGAGAGGGATCCGCAGATGGATCTCATAGAGTACGACGGCAATCCCCACCACAAACACCAGCCCGGTAAAGAAGCCCAGCGTGTTGGATGCAATATGCGGCGTGATGTACGCCCCGAAGAACAGCGTCAGCGGGTGGTGCACCAGATAGATAAACAGTGAGGCGTTGACGAAGTAGGTCACGCGGCTGGACTTAAAGTTCAGCAAACGGTGGCCGAGCGCGAACACCACGTTCACCATCCACAGGCCCAGCAGCATGGTAATCACGCTTTCCGTTTCATACATCCAGGCGTCGCCGCTCCCGTAGCGCTGGTTCAGCAGGTAGGCCACGAAGGCGATGGCCGCACCCACCGCGCACCACGGTGACGGGGTGGTAAACAGCGCTTTAAGCTTCGGATAAATAAAGGCCAGCGCGCCAATTAAAAAGAACGGAATGTAGAACAGCGACTGCATCACCACAAAATTGAACAGGCCGTCGCTCAGTATCGGTGGATAGATGATAAACAGCGTGCGTCTCACCGCGGCATAGGCGATCCCCAGCAGTAAGAAGAGCACCGACAGTTTGCCCAGCGTGACGTTGGCGAAGAAAGCGTCTGCTGTCGTGCTGAGATGACGGCGCAGGCGGCTGAAAATCACCAGACTGACCGTGGTCAGCACCACCAGAACCAGCAGGAACCAGAGGTGAGACACCAGCTCCCAGACCAGCGTGTTGTACTTTTCATACGGCGAGAGATTCGGCCAGTTCTCCGCCTTGCCCTTAACGTACTGCAGCATAATGAACTGCGGCAGCGTCAGCAGCGGGATGGCGGTTAACATGGGAATACCTACGCGCTCCACGCGCACTTTCCACCAGCGCTTAAGCGGATAGCGTAAAAAAAGCATGTACGAAAAATAGCCGGATATAACAAAAAACACCTGCATGCGGAAGGCGTGAATAAAGTCATTAAACAGCGTCAGCCACCAGGAGGGCATCTGGCTATTAACATGCCACGTGTGGCTGGAGTAAATCAGTGAAATATGAAAGGGGATCCCCAATAGCATCAGCCATGCCCGGATCGAGTCGAGGAAATATTCCCGTTGTATCGGTGTTGTGCTCATATAACGTTGTGCATTCTCAGACTTTTCGCCTTATCCCTAAGGCTCATAATGGTTACATTCGAAGCCAACCCTACACCAAGACCGACACACTGTCTCCAGGATAAGCACGCAAAGTGAATAGCGGGTTCTTTCATTTGCTTAATCCATGAGCCAGCAGCTGAACAAAGCAGTGATTATGTTGTCGGATTGCCTGAGTTTCCATTAAAATGGATCGGATCGATATAAGCACACAAAGGGGGAAGTGCTTACTTATTATGAAACATAAACCACAGATGATGAAAATGCGTTGGTTGGGTGCTGCAGTGGTGTTATCACTGTATACCTCATCGGCACTGGCCTTTAACATCGACGATGTCGCAAAACAGGCAAAATCGATGGCAGGCAAGAGCTACGAAGCGCCGAAAAGTAACTTGCCCTCCGTTTTCCGCGACATGAAGTATGCGGACTATCAGCAGATCCAGTTCAACCACGATAAAGCGTACTGGAACAACATTAAAACCCCGTTCAAGCTTGAATTTTATCATCAGGGTATGTACTTCGACACGCCTGTTGCCATCAATGAAGTGACGGCAACCGCGGTACGCAAGATCAAGTACAGCCCGGATTACTTCAATTTTGGCAATGTGCAACACGACAAAGATACGGTGAAAGACCTGGGCTTCGCAGGCTTCAAAGTCCTTTATCCGATCAACAGCAAAGATAAAAACGACGAAATCGTCAGCATGCTTGGCGCCAGCTACTTCCGCGTAATTGGCGCGGGGCAGGTGTACGGGCTTTCTGCGCGCGGTCTGGCTATTGATACCGCGCTGCCATCAGGTGAAGAGTTCCCGCGTTTCCGCGAGTTCTGGATTGAACGTCCAAAACCAACGGACAAACGTCTGACTATTTATGCGCTGCTCGACTCTCCGCGTGCAACCGGTGCCTATCGCTTTGTGATTATGCCGGGTCGTGACACGGTTGTTGACGTGCAGTCTAAGGTTTACCTGCGTGATAAAGTGGGCAAACTGGGCGTTGCGCCGCTGACCAGTATGTTCCTGTTCGGGCCGAACCAGCCGTCTCCGGCAACCAACTTCCGCCCGGAACTGCATGACTCCAACGGTCTGTCTATTCATGCCGGTAACGGTGAGTGGATCTGGCGTCCGCTGAATAACCCGAAACATCTGGCGGTCAGCAGCTTTGCAATGGAAAATCCGCAGGGCTTTGGCCTGCTGCAACGTGGCCGTCAGTTCTCTCGTTTTGAAGATCTCGACGACCGCTATGACCTGCGTCCAAGCGCCTGGGTTACGCCGAAAGGTGACTGGGGTAAAGGCAAGGTAGAACTGGTTGAAATCCCAACCAACGACGAAACCAACGACAACATCGTCGCATACTGGACGCCGGATCAGCTGCCGGAAGCCGGTAAAGAGATGAACTTCAAGTACACCATTACCTTCAGCCGCGACGAAGATAAGCTGCATGCGCCGGATAACGCGTATGTGACGCAGACTCGCCGCTCTACGGGTGACGTGAAGCAGTCTAACCTGATCCGTCAGCCTGACGGTACGGTAGCGTTTGTCGTGGACTTCACCGGTCAGGATATGAAGAAACTGTCTCCGGATACTGCGGTGTCGGCCCAGGCCAGCATCGGTGACAACGGTGAAATCGTAGAGAACACCGTGCGTTACAACCCGGTAACCAAAGGCTGGCGTCTGACCCTGCGCGTGAAAGTGAAAGATCCGAAACAGACCACTGAAATGCGTGCTGCGCTGGTCAGTGAAGATCAGCCGCTGAGTGAAACCTGGAGCTACCAGCTACCTGCCAATGAATAATACATCTGAATATATTGATGCCATGCCGCTGACGGATATCGAAAAAGCGGCGCTGCCTAAGAGCGACATCCGCGCGGTTCATACCGCGCTGGATGGCGAACATCGTCAGTTTTCCCGTGATGATGATACGCCGCTGGGGTCAGTCAAGGCGCGTCTGGAGCAGGCCTGGCCAGACTCGCTGGCAGAAGGACAGTTGATTAAAGACGACGAAGGACGCGATCAGCTTCAGGCGATGCCGAAGGCGACGCGTTCCTCAATGTTCCCCGATCCATGGCGCACCAACCCGGTTGGCCGCTTCTGGGATCGCCTGCGCGGACGTGACGTCACGCCGCGCTATCTGTCGCGCCTGACGAAAGAAGAGCAGGCCTCCGAACAGAAATGGCGTACAGTGGGGACCATTCGCCGCTATATCCTGCTGCTTCTGACGCTTGCGCAGACGGTTGTCGCGACCTGGTACATGAAAACCATTCTGCCTTACCAGGGCTGGGCGTTTATCAACCCGACCGACATGATGGGCCAGGATCTCTGGGTCTCCTTCATGCAGCTGCTGCCGTACATTCTGCAAAGCGGCATTCTCCTGCTGTTCGCGGTTCTCTTCTGCTGGGTGTCGGCCGGTTTCTGGACCGCGCTGATGGGCTTCCTGCAGCTGCTGATGGGACGGGACAAGTACAGCATTTCGGCGTCAACGGTCGGGGATGAACCCCTCAATCCCGAGCACCGCACCGCGCTGATTATGCCTATCTGTAACGAAGACGTTGACCGCGTATTTGCGGGGCTGCGTGCAACCTGGGAGTCCGTGAAGGCGACCGGTAACGCGGAACATTTCGACGTTTACATCCTGAGCGACAGTTACAACCCGGATATCTGCGTTGCAGAGCAAAAAGCCTGGATGGAGCTGATTGCGGAAGTGCAGGGCGAAGGGCAGATCTTCTACCGTCGCCGCCGCCGTCGCGTGAAGCGTAAAAGCGGCAACATCGATGACTTCTGCCGCCGCTGGGGTAACCAGTACAGCTATATGGTCGTGCTGGATGCTGACTCCGTCATGAGCGGTGACTGCCTGAGCGGTCTGGTGCGTCTGATGGAAGCTAACCCGAACGCGGGCATCATTCAGTCTTCGCCAAAAGCGTCCGGTATGGACACCCTGTACGCGCGCTGCCAGCAGTTCGCCACCCGTGTTTACGGCCCGCTGTTTACCGCCGGTCTGCACTTCTGGCAGCTGGGTGAGTCGCACTACTGGGGCCACAACGCCATTATCCGCGTGAAGCCGTTCATCGAACACTGTGCGCTGGCGCCGCTGCCGGGCGAGGGTTCGTTTGCCGGTTCGATTCTGTCGCATGACTTCGTGGAAGCGGCGCTGATGCGTCGTGCTGGCTGGGGCGTCTGGATTGCCTACGACCTGCCGGGATCGTACGAAGAGCTGCCGCCGAACCTGCTGGACGAGCTCAAGCGCGACCGCCGCTGGTGTCACGGTAACCTGATGAACTTCCGCCTGTTCCTTGTTAAAGGGATGCACCCGGTTCACCGTGCGGTGTTCCTGACGGGCGTGATGTCCTATCTCTCCGCACCGCTGTGGTTTATGTTCCTCGCGCTCTCCACTGCGCTGCAGGTCGTCCATGCCCTGACGGAGCCGCAATACTTCCTGCAACCGCGCCAGCTGTTCCCGGTGTGGCCGCAGTGGCGTCCGGAGCTGGCGATTGCGCTGTTTGCTTCCACCATGGTGCTGCTGTTCCTGCCTAAGCTGCTCAGTATCATCCTGATCTGGTGCAAAGGCTCGAAAGAGTACGGCGGATTCTTCCGCGTGACCCTTTCACTGCTGCTGGAAGTGCTGTTCTCCGTGCTGCTGGCGCCGGTGCGTATGCTGTTCCACACCGTGTTTGTGGTCAGTGCGTTCCTCGGCTGGGAAGTGGTCTGGAACTCACCGCAGCGTGATGACGACTCCACGCCGTGGAGTGAAGCCTTCATGCGCCACGGCTCTCAGCTGCTGCTGGGTCTGGTGTGGGCGGCCGGAATGGCCTGGCTGGATCTGCGCTTCCTGTTCTGGCTGGCGCCGATTGTCTTCTCGCTGATCCTGTCGCCGTTTGTGTCCGTGATCTCCAGCCGTTCAACGGTGGGGCTGCGTACCAAACGCTGGAAGCTGTTCCTGATCCCGGAAGAGTATTCCCCGCCGCAGGTGCTGGTGGATACCGATACCTATCTGGAACAGAACCGCAACCGCACGCTGGACGATGGCTTTATGCACGCCGTGTTTAATCCGTCATTCAACGCTCTGGCGACAGCGATGGCCACCGCGCGCCACCGCGCAAGCCAGGTGCTGGAGATTGCCCGCGATCGTCACGTTGAGCAGGCGCTTAACGAGACCCCGGAAAAACTCAATCGCGACCGCCGTCTGGTGCTGCTGAGCGATCCGGTCACGATGGCAAGGCTTCACTATCGCGTATGGTCCGCTCCGGAGAAGTACTCTTCATGGGTGAACTACTACAAAGAGCTGAAGCTGAACCCGCTGGCGCTGAAGGCGAAGTAAGCGGTTAAGCAAAGCGCCACCCGCCAAATAAAATACCGGCTGCGAGGCCGGTATTTTTTTAGAGGTTACTGATGAAAATAATCATCGTCGTCATGATGGCATGCCTGCTAAGCGGCTGCGGCAGCATCATCAGCCGCACCATTCCAGGTCAGGGCCACGGCAACCAGTATTACCCGGGCGTGAAATGGGATGTCCGTGATTCCGCATGGCGCTACCTGACGGTGCTCGATCTGCCGTTCTCGCTGATTTTCGACACGCTGCTGCTGCCCATCGATGCCAGCCACGGCCCGTACGAGTAGCGTAAATTAACGCTCGTCCCATTCATCGGCTGCGGTTTGACCTTCTTCCGTATCCAGCGGTGGCTCGAGCTGAAATTCGCCCTCATCCCACTCGTGCAGCGTATTCTCCTCCAGCCATTCCTGGCGTAACTCAATTTCATCATAGTCGCCATCAAACACGGCCTGTGCACCAGCACCGCTCAGGACCGGCAAACATTCCCCTTCTTCGCCTTCATCGGCAAAGAATTCGGCCTGCCACATAATATCCCCATCCTGCAGAACATATTTTTGGATATTAAGTTGTTGCACGTCAGCATCTTCTTCCTCAACGCCGGGATTATCGGCAAGGAACTCTTCACGAGCGGCATCAATAGCTTCTTCCAGCGTGGCGTACATGGTCATTGGTGTCTCCCTGTTTTCCAGAAGGTTTCAGGGAAAGAATAGCTGAATATCAGATTCTGCAAGTATGAATGCGAAAATAAGCCGTCAGGCTTTCTTCTTATTCCGTCACCGGCCGTAACGCGCGGGATAAACTGAACCACGAGTAAATCGCGTTGAACAGCACCACGCCAGCCGTCACGATAAAGACGGCGCGAAAACCGAAGCTGGCGGAAATACCCGCCCCGAGAAGCGGTCCGGTGACGTTGCCGATATCGCGAAACGACTGGTTATAGCTAAAGATACGCCCGGCAATCTGGTTCGTGGAGTTGTAGACCAGCAGGGTCTGCACCGCGGGCAGCAACGCCCCGTCGGCGGCGCCCAGCAAAAAGCGAAGCACGCCCAGCTGCCACGGAGAGTGCACCATCGACATGGGGATAAGCAGCAGGACGGAGATGACCAGCGCACAGATTAGGATCTTCTCCGGACCCACGCGGTCCCCCAGCTTCCCCAGCCGCGGCGCACTAAGCAGCGCCGCCACGCCGGGCACGGAGGCAATCAGCCCGCTGATAAACGCAATATTGCTGACGTTACCCGCGAGGTCGCGAACGTACAGCGTCAGAATAGGGGCAATCGATCCGGTTGCCACCTGAATGATCAATGTCGTGACGAACAGGCTCAGCACCAGTCTGGGATTTTTAAGCGAGGTCAGCACGTCTCTGGCATGGAGCATCTCTTTTTTGGCGACGGGCGTAAATTTTTCACGAATGCAGACCAGGGTGACAATAAAGCACAGGAACAACACGCTGGCTGTGATGAAAAAGACCGGGCGCAGGCCGTAGTTATCCGCCAGTATTCCCCCCGCCAGCGGCCCCAGCAGGGCACCGCTCACGCCGCCGGTTGAGAGCGTGCCAAGCGCCCAGCCGCTCTTATGGCGAGGAATTTGCGTGGCGATCAGGGCATTCGCGTTGGGAATAAATCCGCCCAGCAAGCCCAGCAATGCGCGCAATATCAGGAACTGCCAGACGTTCTGCGCCACGCCCATCAGCGCCATGATAATCGCCATTCCCAGCGCCGAACGCAGCAGCATGATTTTACGTCCCTTACGGTCGGCAAGGCCGCCCCAGAAGGGCGAGGCAATGGCGGAAAAGAGAAACGTGATGCTGAAGACCAGGCCAGACCACACGTTGAGCGCGCCGTGGCCCGTCACGCCCAGCTGTTCGACGTAGAGCGGCAGGAAAGGCATGACCAGGCTAAACGCCGCGCCGGTAAGGAAACAACCAAGCCACGCAACCGTGAGGTTACGCTTCCAGTTTATGGGGGCATCTGAGGGTGACATAACAATCCGCATAGTGAGGTGCAGAGCACCTGAAGCATGAAGTAATAAGCCTGCTAATTATGCGCCTGGGTTATGATTGCCGCAATGAGGGGGAGCTTTTAAAGCTAAAACAGCATGCGGCCCTGAAGGCCGCATGAGGATTAATAGCGGGACGGCGTGCCTTCTGGCCGCGTTTTAAAGCGGCGATGCAGCCACATATACTGCTCGGGCGCCAGCATGATGCACTTCTCCACAACGCCGTTCATCCAGCGCGCGGTGGTTTCCGCATCTTCCAGCGGCGGCGCGAGTTCCGGCTCAAGCATCATCAGCTCGTAGCCTGAGCCATCCGGCATACGGCGGGGAACAAAGGGAACGATGGCGGCCTTGGACATCCGCGCCAGCATCCAGGTGCCGGTCGTGGTGGCGGCCTCGTCGACGGCGAAGAAGGGGACAAAGACGCTGGCCTGTGGGCCATAGTCGTGATCGGGGGCATACCAGACCACTTCACCGGACTTCAGCGCGCGGATCATGCCCTTCAGATCCTTACGGTCGATCATGCTTTTGTTGGAGCGCATGCGGCCGTTGGTCTGGATGAGATCGATAACCGGGTTGTCGTTAGGACGATAAACCCCGATGCCGGGCGCCTGCATGCCAAACATACGCGCCCCGATTTCGAGCGTCAGAAAATGGACGCCGATCAGCAGCACGCCGGTCTGATTGGCCTGAAGCGTATGTACCGGCTCCATGCCTGTGCCTGTAACCTTGCTCCAGCGGGCCATGCGTTTGTCCGACCAGAACCACGCCATGCCGGTCTCCATAAGACCCATGCCGACGGATTCGAAATTCTTCGAAACCATATCATGGCGCTCTGCCTCGCTCATCTGCGGAAAGCACAGCTCAAGGTTACGATACGCGATGCGGGCGCGGCGCTTCATAAACGTTTGCGCGAGTCGGCCTAATGATTTACCTAACCGGAAGATAACAGGGTAGGGAAGCTGTACCAGTAGCCATAAAAAGCCAATGCCAAGCCAGGTCATCCAATAGCGGGGGTGCAAAAGGGCGACGGTAAATTTTGGTAACTGGGTCATGTCTTTCCTGTGTTCAAACGTCCTGTTTCGCTATTGTCGCATTTTTTGAGACATAGCCAAAATATCTGCCGTCGAAACCTGCACGACCGCAGTAATTGTTAAGCCTGATTCATCAGGGTGTGTGAAATGTAGCGTAAATTGTGTGGATGTAAATTGGTTTTGTTTGCTATATGATGCCGACCGATTTTTCATTCTCTCTGACGATTGCAGGACTTGTACACCATGCCAGTGTTACACAACCGCGTTTCGAATGAGATGTTAAAGGCGCGCATGTTGGCTGAAACCGAACCGCGCACGACCATCTCCTTCTACAAATACTTCACCATTGACGATCCGCAGGCGACCCGCGATGCGCTTTATCAGGCCTTCACGGCGCTGAACGTTTTCGGGCGCGTCTATCTTGCCCGCGAAGGCATTAACGCGCAGATTAGCGTCCCGGAAAGCAAGGTGAATGCGTTCCGCGACGCGCTTTATAACTTCGAGCCGGCCCTTAACGGCTTACGCCTGAATATTGCCCTGGATGACGATGGGAAATCGTTCTGGGTGCTGCGCATGAAGGTGCGCGAACGCATCGTGGCGGACGGTATTGACGATCCTGATTTTAACCCGGCGGACGTCGGCGAATATCTGAAGGCCGCGGAAGTGAATGCGATGCTGGACGATCCGGATGCCGTGTTCATTGATATGCGTAACCACTACGAGTACGAAGTGGGGCATTTCGAAAACGCGATGGAGATTCCGGCCGATACCTTCCGCGAGCAGCTGCCGAAAGCGGTGGAGATGATGCAGGAGCATAAGGATAAAAAAATCGTTATGTACTGCACCGGCGGTATCCGCTGCGAGAAGGCCAGCGCGTGGATGAAGCACAATGGGTTCAACAAGGTCTGGCACATTGAAGGCGGTATTATCGAGTACGCCCGCCGCGCCCGCGAGCAGGGCTTACCGGTACGCTTTATCGGTAAAAACTTCGTCTTTGACGAGCGTATGGGCGAGCGCATTTCAGAAGATGTGATTGCCCAGTGCCACCAGTGCGGCGCGCCGTGCGATACCCACACCAACTGCAAAAACGACGGTTGCCACCTGCTGTTTATCCAGTGTCCGGCCTGTGCCGAGAAGTTTAACGGCTGCTGTAGCGAGCTTTGCAGCGAAGAGAGCGTCCTGCCGGAAGAAGAGCAGCGACGTCGTCGCGCAGGGCGTGAAAACGGCAATAAGATTTTTAATAAATCACGCGGCCGTCTGAATACCAAACTGGGAATTCCTGACCCGGAATGATAATAACGCCCGGCACGGCGCAAGCCTGCCGGGCGAATCTGTTACGACTTCTGCTGCACACCCTCAACGGAAATAACCAGCTCAACGTCCTGAGACGCCGGGCCTAAATCCGTTGTGATATTAAAATCTTTCAGGTGAATTTTACCCGCCGCTTCAAAACCTGCGCGTTTGCCGCCCCACGGATCGTCGCCCTGACCGATCAATTTCGCATCCAGAGTAACGGGTTTGGTTACGCCATTCAGCGTGAGGTTACCGGTAATAGCCAACTTATCACCGTCTTTTTTCACTGCCGTAGAGGTGAAGGTGGCCTGTGGGAATTTTGTGACGTTCAGGAACTCTGCGCTGCGCAGGTGTTTATCGCGCTCAGCATGGTTCGTGTCGACGCTGTTCGTATTAATGGTCACATTGACTTTATCTGCCGCAGGATTTTTCTCGTCAAAAGTAAATGTGCCGTCGAAATCTTTAAAGGTGCCGTACAGCCAGCTGTATCCCAGGTGCTGAATGCGGAAATTGACGAAAGCGTGCTGGCCCTCTTTATCAATTTTATAGTCAGCCGCCACGGCAGAACCGGCGGTGAATAACAGAGATCCGAGGGCGATACCCAGCAGGTGTTTTTTCATTTTATGCTCCAGAGTCAACTGACGAGCGGCCAAGCATGCGCTTAAGCGTATCGTCTTTATCAATAAAGTGGTGTTTAAGGGCGGCGAGCCCGTGCAGTACGGACAGGATCACCACGCTCCAGGCAAGCCAGAGGTGAACGACGCCTGCCGTGTCGGCCTGAGCCCCGGCATCGCTGAGCGTTGCCGGAACCTCGAACAGGCCAAAAACGCTAATCGGTTTGCCGTCTGCCGTTGAAATGAGATAGCCGCTGATAAAGATGGCAAAGAGCAGCGCGTAGAGCGCAATATGCGCGGCGACGGCGCTGACGCGGGTTATTTTACCGTATGTCTTTAGCGGCGCGGGCGGTGGAGAAATATGTCGCCAGATCACGCGAAACACCAGGCCCAGCATCAGCAGAACCCCGATGCTTTTATGCAGCTCGGGTGCCTGATGATACCAGCCATCGTAATAGCTGAGCGTGACCATCCAGAGTCCAAATCCGAACATACCATAGACGGCAATGGCAAATATCCAGTGCAAGCTTATGGATATTATTCCGTAGCGCCGGGAGGAGTTACGCAATTGCATCAGAATGTCCATTTTCAAATTAACCGAAAGGTAAAAATGAACGGGAAGGCGCGATATTGCAACTGAAATAATTGACTATTGATTTTTATTTTATTTATTTCAGCGATTTTGAAAAGGAACCGCAAGATTAATTCAATGGCTTCGTGCAAGACGTATTTAGCAGAAGAAAAAAGCTTAAATAAACATAAAGTAACGTCAGTTAACGTCAACTGTCGCTTTCAATAAAACACAATGTAAATAACATCAACGATAGCGAGCAGCGCCCACAATAAGATATAGAGCATAAAGTGCTCGCGAATGTTATTGATGAGGAAATCCACGATCCTGCGCATAACGCCCCACGGTTGAGTACGAAGAAAACGGGCCCCGATACCGCCGGAGCCCGTGGCCGATTATCCGTTAAAACGCGAGAGTGAGAACGGCGTCAGATCAAACTGCGGGGGGATACCCTGGGCAAACTGCGCGGCGATTTCACCCAGCACCGAAGCGAACTTAAAGCCGTGGCCGCTCAGCCCGGTAATCAGCATAGTGTTGTCATGGCCCGGCAGCGTATCAATGATAAAGTCTTCATCCGGCGTGTTGTCATAGGTGCAGGCCGCTCCATAAAGCAGGCCACCGACGCCTGGGAGAATATTGCGCAGAAACGAGAAGGCTTCTGAACCGTCCTGCGGGCAGGCGCCAAACGGTTTGCGCTCCTCCGGTGAGGAGATGACCTGCCCGCCGTTATGTTTTCCAATCTTGAGGGCGTCCTTTTCGGAAGGGAAACCGTAGAACTGATCGCCGTTGGCTAACTCGCCGGTAAACGCCGGAAATTTATTTTGCGCGCTGTAGCGCCCGTCCGACTGGAACCAGGAGAAGACCTTACGCACCGGCTGGATCGGCAGGTCCGGGAGAAGGCGGGTAACCCAGGTTCCTGCGCTAATCAGCAGGCGGGAAGCTGAATAGTCCCCGTCTACGGTTTTCACCGTAACGCCGTTTGCATCATGCGTAATGGCCTCTACGGGGCAATTAAACAGCTGCGCGCAGCCCGCTTTGGCAGCCAGATCGATCCAGGTTTTGATCGCCGTTTCACAGTACAGCACGCCGGAGTTGGCTTCAAAGAGGCCGATATAATCCTCCGGGACGGTAATTTCAGGCCAGCGCGAGGTAATGGCCGTCGCGTCCAGCTTCTCAACGTCAAGATTAAAGGCTTTCGCGCTGCGTTCGACGTTGGCGAGAAATTCTGAACGGGCCGGACCGAGGTTGATGACTCCCGTGCGCTCAAAAATGCGCTCTTCAGTCTGTTTCGCCAGCTCGTCCCAAAGCGTCTGGGCGCGAAGCACCAGCGGTACGTAGCGCTCCCCCTCGCCGTAGGCATGACGAATGAGGCGTGTGTCGCCGTGATGGCTACCTTCGCTGTGAGGCGGCAGGTGGGCGTCAATCATCAGGACGTTAAGCCCTGCCTGCGTTGCGTAATAACCGGCGGCCGAACCAACGGAACCGCTACCAATAATGATTAAGTCGTATCTCATATGCATCTCGTAAACTTACGGTTTGTTAGCAGAGTAATTAACAACGCGGGCGCAAACAAGCGGGAAATAAATAAGGCACCGCGAGGGTGCCTGTTGAGTGAAAAGTGGGCATACGGTTAGTGCCGTTTATACTCATTTTCCTGATAGTCGCCAGATTCTATTTTTGCAATGCCTGCCTCTAAAATAGAAATAAACTGACGGGCGACGTCTGTTGTTAGCCACAGCGTCTGTCCAACTTCCGCTTCGTCACGGTTGAGTTGATTTGGGGTCTGGTAGTGCAAACGCAGCATCAGCGCATCGTAGCTATCTACGGTACTGATATCCCAGCCTACAAGCGGATGGGTCTGGATGACTTCGTTATTCTTTTCCATTATAACCCCCTAAATGCGTGTTAGAAGACAACGGCTCTGAGGTTCAATGCATGTTTTTCTGAAAGCTTCTTCAGTATACCAAGTAATAAGGGTTCCAACGGGAAAAATAAACAGGTAGCAACACATTTTTCTGCTTTTTAGGATTGTTCGAACAATAAAACACCATCTCGTTCACGATTTTTTAAGAAGACGCTGAATTAATTTGAATTATCGAAATTACAGGCAAAAAAAAGCCGGGGCGACCCGGCAAAAAACACAATGAGGGAGCAGTGTTAATCGGTAATGAACCAGTCGTCTGCGCTTTCCCACGTTTCCTGCAGGATTTCGCTGATGCGATCTTTGTCTTCTTTTGCGGCACCCATAACGGAGAGGTTGTTCGCTGCGGCGTAACGCACCGTTACGGCGCCAGCGTTGTCGGGAAAAGTGTTGTTAATACGACGGGATAATTCGCCTGCCAGAGCGTCAAGCGCGCCGGCAGGCAGAACGGTAGTTTTGGCTATGGTGACTTCAATACGCATAAATGCCCCCTGTGTAATATACTGTTTATTTATACAGGCATATTGTCGGTTTGACAACAAGGGGCGTTGATTTTTTAGCGTTTTACCGTCCAGCTTACGGTTTCACCTGCCAGGAAGGGGATCAGCGTGTCATCCGTCAGCGCGATGGACTCCTCAACCTGGCTCGCTTTGCGCTCCAGTTCAATGAAGGTGTCATTGACCGGCAGGCCGTAAAAGCGCGGGCCGTTGAGGGAGCAGAATGCTTCGAAATGCTCCAGCGCGTCCATCTCTTCAAATACGGTTGCATAGCTGGCAAGCGCCGTTGGGGCGTTGAAACAGCCCGCGCAGCCGCAGCTAGCCTCTTTACGATGGCGGGCGTGAGGCGCGGAGTCCGTGCCCAGGAACGCGCGCGTGAATCCGCTGGCGACCAGCTCGCGCAGCGCCTGCTGGTGAACGTTGCGCTTGAGGATCGGCAGGCAGTACAGGTGAGGGCGCACCCCGCCCACCAGCATATGGTTACGGTTAAACATCAGATGCTGCGGGGTAATGGTCGCAGCGATCAGCTCGTTACCGTCGCGAACATACTCTGCCGCATCTTTGGTGGTGATATGCTCAAAGACCACCTTAAGCGCCGGCAGACGCTGGCGCAGAGGCTCCATCACGGTCTCGATAAAACGGGCTTCACGGTCGAAGATGTCAATCTCCGCATGCGTTACTTCGCCGTGTACCAGCAGCGGCATGCCCAGCTTCTGCATGCGCTCCAGCACCGGCATGATGGCATCAATGCTGGTGACGCCGTGGCTGGAGTTGGTGGTGGCATTCGCCGGGTAGAGTTTCGCCGCCGTAAATACGCCTTCGTTAAACCCGCGTTCCACTTCGTTCGGATCCAGTGAATCGGTCAGGTAGCAGGTCATCAACGGGGTGAAATCATGTCCCGCCGGAACGGCATCCAGAATGCGCTGGCGGTAGGCAACCGCTGCATCGACGGTGGTGACTGGCGGAACCAGGTTTGGCATGACAATCGCGCGGCCATAAATTTCACTGGTATAGGGCACGACGGTTTTCAGCATATCGCCATCACGCAGATGGATATGCCAGTCGTCTGGGCGGCGGATTTTAAGAACCTGGGGTTTTGCAGTCATGGAAGCTCCGGCTTGTCAGGAATCAGTCATAAGGATGGCTGTTTTTGCCGGACACAAATCATAAGCGGAAACGTTTTCGTTTGCACACTTTTCCGTAAAAAAAAGGGCGCCGCAGCGCCCTTCAGGTTAATCGGTGAAAGGAATAACGATCTCTCCCGGCTTCACCTCTATCCCTTTTGCGTATTTTTTCGCGAGAGCTTCACCCTTGCTTTTGTCTTCGCTTAAGACGTACGCCGGCTGCTGGTTAAAGTAGTTTCGCAGCGACTGGTTCAGATAGGGCATCAGGGTTTGCAGTACCGGTGCCATTTTGTCCGGCGAAACCTGCGCATCGACCACTTCCATCTCCTGCAGGAATATCGCCCCCTTCTCTTTGTTGAAAACGGGAAGCGCCTTCAGCTTGAGCTTGATGTTGGCTTTCTGATTGCCAAAAAGGGAGGTCATATCAAGCGCGGCATCGCCTGCCAGAGTGACTTTATTCGGCTCTTCGCGACCAATCTGGCTGGTGAGATTGGTGAGCACGATGTGGGCATCGGCCAGCCCCGGCACGCCAATGTCTTTAGAGAAATTGTTATGTTTTTCCAGCGCCTGATTAATTTCCTGCTCACTGACGGTATATTGCGTAAGCTGGTTACAGCCCACCAGCAGTCCGCTGACAATAAATGCGGCGGCAATGACAATTTTCTTCATAGTGTTCCTCAACGAAAAATCGGCGCTTCTGTCCTGTTTCGCAAGTATGTCAGTGTGAAATGGCATAAACCAGCAGAAAATACTGAGAAGTGAGGCGGGAGTTTTCTCCCGCCGGAGGGAAGGTCTACGCGCCAGGCTCGAGCATGCCGCTCGCGCTGCGCTTCTGGCTGAACTGCCACCACAGGGCGAGGAGCGTCATGACACCCACCACGCCGAGCATCATCCAGGGGAGCTCCGGCTGGTTCAGCGCTTTGCCGGCATCGAACAGCCAGCCGCCGCCGGCGTAACCCAGCGCACCGCCAAAGGCCAGACCCAGGCGGCTGAAGCCCATATAGCTGCCCCGCGCACGCGCATCCGCAAGCGAGGCGCTCAGCGTTTCGCGGGCGGGCTCGGCAATGATGGAGCCGATGTAGAAGGTGCAGATCAGCGTAAAAAGCTGCTGAAGCGTGTTTACCAGACCGATCGGCATCATGCTCAGCGTCATCAGAAACAGCCCGGCCATCAGGCGATGCTCCAGGCGAAAACGTCGTTCACTCCAGCGGGCAATCGGGTAGAGCAGCGTTAACGACAGGCAGGCTTCGATGGCGTACATCCATTTTACGGCAGCAGGCGTGCCCGCAATATCGTTCACCATGATTGGCAGCATCAGCATCACCTGTACGGCCAGCATGTAATAGCCGGTCAGGGTCAACACGTAGGTGACAAAACGCCTGTCGCGCAGGACGCGTCCGAGCCCTTCGCGCACCGGGGCTTTTACCGTCGACAGCTTCCAGGCCGGAAGGTAGAGGCCGTTAAACAGCGCGCAAAGAATAAACAGCACCGCCCCGGCCGCGCAAACCAGACGGAAATCGTACTGCAGCAGCCAGCTGCCCAGCAGGGCGCCAACAACCGCCCCGGCGCTGTCCTGCATCATCAGAATGGAGAAGAAGCGGCCGCGGTGCTGGGGACGAATCAGCTTCACCACCAGCGCGGTGCGCGGCGGGTCAAACAGGGTGCCACCGATACCGGAGAGGAAGCAGGAGAACCACAGCAGCCAGGGCTCGTGGGCAACCGCCATCGTGGCAAAGCCTGCCGCGCGGAGCAGCATACCGGTAACGATCATCGGTTTAGCGCCAAAGCGGTCAGCGATCGCGCCGCCAAAGACGCCCAGACCCTGCTGGACAAACTGACGTAGCCCCAGCGCAATACCTACCATCAATGCCGCCCAGCCCATTTGATCGACAAAGCGGATCGAGATGAGGGGGAACACGACAAAAAAGCCGAGCACGACCAGCATGTTATCGACGAGCAGGAAATATTTACCCAGGCTCCTGGCCTGTGATACGCGGGACATTTTCCCTCCAGGGAAAATAAGAAGGTGAGCACGCTAACATTCTGCGGTGTCGCCGCGTTTTTTCCCACCCCCGGGCGCGACAATATTTTTTTATCAAAACGGTGCTTTGATAGAGAGTTCTCATCGAAAAATGTGAAAAGAGGTGAAAATGGTATGTCACTGTTTTCACAGACGGCACAGGCGCAGGTATAGTAAAGCTAATGGGTAAGCTGAAGCGACGGGAAGGAGTGGTATTGATGTTTGGCTATCGCAGTAATGTGCCAAAAGTGCGTCTGACAACGGACAGGCTGGTCGTTCGTCTTGTGCATGAGCGTGATGCCTGGCGTCTGGCGGATTATTACGCCGAGAATCGCCAGTTTTTAAAACCCTGGGAACCCGTTCGGGACGAGAGCCATTGTTACCCCTCCGGCTGGCAGGCGCGCCTCAGCATGATCGCTGAATTTCATAAGCAGGGCAGCGCGTTTTATTTCGCGCTGCTGGATCCAGAAGAGAAAGAGATTATCGGGATCGCCAATTTTTCAAACGTGGTGCGGGGATCGTTTCACGCCTGCTACCTTGGCTACTCCATCGGCCAGAAATGGCAGGGGCAGGGGCTGATGTACGAGGCGTTAACGGTAGCCATCCGCTATATGCAACGCACGCAGCATATCCATCGCATTATGGCGAACTACATGCCGCATAATCAGCGCAGCGGCAATTTGCTGGCGCGTTTAGGGTTCGAGAAAGAGGGTTACGCCAAAGACTATCTGCTGATAGACGGAGAGTGGCGCGACCACGTTCTGACGGCATTAACCACCCGTGACTGGACCGCAGGTCGTTAAGGAGAAAAGATGAAGTATCAGCTAAACGGTACGGAAGCGCGCGCGATCGGGTGCTTACTCGAAAAACAGGTCACCACGCCGGAGCAGTATCCGCTCTCTGTCAACGCCGTGACCATGGCCTGCAACCAGAAGACCAACCGCGAGCCGGTGATGAACCTCAGCGAGCATGAGGTTCAGGACGTGCTGGATGCGCTGGTGAAGCGCCACTATCTGCGCACCGTCAGCGGCTTCGGCAACCGCGTGACCAAATACGAGCAGCGCTTCTGTAACTCCGAATTTGGCGACCTGAAGCTGAGCAGCGCGGAAGTGGCGGTCATTACCACGCTGCTGCTGCGCGGGGCGCAAACGCCGGGGGAACTGCGAACGCGCGCTTCCCGAATGCATGAGTTCAGCGACATGCAGGAAGTCGAGCAGACCCTGGAAGGGCTGGCCGCGCGTGAGGATGGCCCTTACGTGGTGCGCCTGGCGCGCGAGCCGGGCAAACGTGAGAGCCGCTATATGCATCTCTTCAGCGGCGATGTTAACGCCACAAGCGTGGCGACGGAATCGGGCCCTGCAACCCGTGACGACCTTGCCGCGCGCGTAGAGGCGCTGGAAGACGAGGTGGCCGGGCTGAAACAGCGGCTGGATGCATTGCTGGCACATTTGGGAGACTAACGGTGAAAAAATTACGCATTGGCGTGGTGGGGCTGGGCGGTATTGCGCAGAAAGCCTGGCTGCCCGTACTGGGCGCCGCGTCTGGCTGGACGCTGCAAGGGGCATGGTCACCTACCCGAGAAAAGGCAGAACGTATCTGCGAAACCTGGCGTATCCCTTATGCGGCATCGCTTCAGGATCTGGCCCGCGAGTGCGATGCGGTATTTGTGCATACCTCAACGGCAACCCACTATCAGGTAGTGAGCGAGCTGCTCAATGCGGGCGTTCACGTCTGCGTGGATAAACCGCTGGCGGAAAATGTTCAGGACGCCGAACGGCTGATTGAGCTGGCGGTCCGTAAAAAACTGACGCTGATGGTCGGTTTCAACCGCCGCTTCGCGCCGCTTTACCAGCAGCTGAAGGCGCAGTCCGGCAATATGGCCTCGCTGCGCATGGACAAGCACCGCACCGACAGCGTGGGTCCGAACGATCTGCGCTTTACCCTTCTCGATGACTACCTTCACGTAGTGGACACCGCGCTGTGGCTGACTAACGGCAATGCACAGCTGAAAAGCGGCACTCTCGTCACCAACGAGCAGGGGCAGATGGTGTATGCGGAACACCATTTTGCCGTTGAGCATCTTCAGGTCACCACCAGCATGCACCGCCGCGCGGGCAGCCAGCGGGAATCCGTACAGGCGGTGACCGACGGCGCGCTGTTCGACGTTACCGACATGCGCGAGTGGCGGGAAGAAAAGGGCAGCGGCGTGGTGATGCGTCCGGTCCCCGGCTGGCAAAGCACTCTGGAGCAGCGTGGTTTCGCAGGATGTGCCCGCCACTTTATCACCTGCGTGGAAAATCAGACGGTTCCTGAAACGTCCGGCGAGCAGGCCATTCTGGCTCAGCGCATTGTGGAACGGCTCTGGCGCGATGCCATGAGTGAATAACTCGCTGTAACATCTGCGGATAGTAATTCGTTGAAATCGGGTTAGACTAAGCGCCGCTTGTTGGCTTTGCCGGGTGGCGCTTGCGCGTACCCGGTCTATAAATCCGTATGGTTCTGGAAATTCACGTTAATGAACTTATTAAAATCGCTGGCGGCCGTCAGCTCGATGACCATGTTCTCTCGCGTTCTCGGTTTTGCGCGCGATGCCATTGTGGCAAGGGTCTTTGGTGCAGGGATGGCAACGGACGCCTTTTTCGTCGCGTTCAAGCTGCCGAACCTGCTGCGTCGCATTTTTGCTGAAGGGGCGTTCTCCCAGGCGTTCGTGCCCATTCTGGCCGAATATAAAAGCAAGCAGGGTGAAGACGCGACGCGCGTGTTTGTCTCTTATGTCTCCGGGCTGTTGACGCTGGCGCTGGCCGTGGTGACGGTAGTCGGTATGCTGGCCGCGCCCTGGGTAATTATGGTGACCGCACCCGGCTTTGCCGACACGGCGGATAAATTTGCCCTCACCTCGCAGCTTCTGCGCATTACCTTCCCCTATATTCTGCTGATCTCGCTGGCCTCGCTGGTGGGGGCGATCCTGAACACCTGGAACCGCTTCTCCGTTCCGGCGTTTGCGCCGACGTTCCTCAACGTCAGCATGATCGGTTTTGCGCTGTTCGCCGCGCCGCACTTCAACCCGCCGGTGCTGGCCCTGGCCTGGGCGGTCACCGTGGGCGGGGTGCTGCAGCTGGCGTATCAGCTGCCGCATCTGAAGAAAATCGGCATGCTGGTGCTGCCGCGCATCAACCTTAAAGATGCCGGGGCGATGCGGGTGATTAAGCAGATGGGGCCCGCCATTCTTGGCGTCTCCGTCAGCCAGATCTCGCTCATCATCAATACCATCTTTGCCTCTTTCCTGGTGTCGGGTTCCGTCTCGTGGATGTACTACGCTGACCGTCTGATGGAGTTCCCGTCCGGCGTGCTGGGCGTGGCGCTGGGGACCATCCTGCTGCCGTCGCTGTCGAAAAGCTTTGCCAGCGGCAACCATGACGAATACTGCCGCCTGATGGACTGGGGCCTGCGTCTCTGCTTCCTGCTGGCCCTGCCAAGCGCGGTAGCGCTGGGGATCCTCGCCAAGCCGCTGACGGTGTCGCTGTTCCAGTACGGTAAATTCACCGCGTTTGACGCCGCGATGACCCAGCGCGCGCTGGTCGCTTACTCGGTGGGATTGATGGGGCTGATTGTCGTCAAAGTGCTGGCGCCGGGGTTCTATTCGCGTCAGGACATTAAAACGCCGGTGAAAATTGCCATTGTGACGCTGATTATGACGCAGCTGATGAACCTGGCATTTATCGGCCCGCTGAAGCATGCCGGCCTGTCGCTCTCTATTGGTCTGGCGGCCTGCCTGAATGCCGGGCTGCTTTACTGGCAGCTGCGCAAGCAGGATATCTTTACGCCGCAGCCGGGCTGGGCAAGTTTCCTCGCGCGTTTGGTTGTGGCTGTGCTGGTGATGTCTGCGGCACTCATCGGGATGATGTACGTCATGCCGGAGTGGTCTCTGGGCACGATGCCTTATCGTCTGATGCGGCTGATGGCCGTGGTGGGCGTCGGGGTGGTAGCCTATTTCGCCACGCTCGCCGTGCTGGGCTTCAAGGTGAAAGAATTTACCCGCCGGACGGCATAAACGCCAAAAGGGGAGTTCACCTCAGGGTGCTCCCCACTGCATGATTTGTCGCTTAAGCTTCAAATCGAAATCTTTTTTACACCCGCAATACGTGCCGTCGCCGTCTGACCATCCGCGCCGTACAGTCCGGTTTCTTTATGCGGCTTCAGCACCTCAAGCGCCTGCTGATTACGCTCTATCTGGCCTTCTAGCAGCCAGCCGTTATGCTGGTTGAGATCGCGCAGATGCTGGGTTTTTTCGGTAATGGTCTGCCAGCGCTCGGCAATATCGTCATTGGCGCTGCGCTTCGAATCCTGCTCGGCGCGGCGCTGCTGCTCCAGATAGTCCAGCGTCGCCAGCAGCGAACTCTTATCTTCAGTAATACGCTGCAGCGCGCTGCCGTTAATGTGACCGGAAGAGAGATGCTGCTGTTCAGCGTCCATTACCATTTTCAGGTCGTTCAGGACAACCGTCATTTGATCCAGTATTTCTGACAGTCGACTCATACGGTTAGTTACTCTGTAAGAAACTCTGTGCTTCCTGAATCAGGGCATCAGCGATTTTGCTGGTGTCCATTTTCAGCTCACCGTTGCGAATAGCCGTTTTCAGCGCTTCAACACGTTCCATATTGATATCGTTGCTGCCTGGCTGCATCAGTTTTGCCTGGGCATCGCTCAGGGTCACGCTGGTGCTGTTAGACGTTGACGGTTTTTCCAGACGCGTTTTCTGAGGAGTTGCGTCGTTCGTTTCGCGAGGCTGTACAGCGCTTACCGGCTTCAGGGCTGATGTACGATCAATGCTCATAGTGTTGTCCTCATCGAGGGTTCGCGGCGTTTGCGCCTGACATCATCATTAGTGGAATATTTATCGGCACGCGCCGCGAAATCTTTAAAAAGATTATAGGTTAATCAGAATATTCCCATCAGAATCGACGGTTCCGCTCACCACCTGGCCTGAGGACATTCTGACGCGGGCGTTTTGCGCTACCGCGGCATTGTTTAACGCTTTCCCTTCACTGTTGATGCTAAAGCCGTCTCCGTTGGCAACGACCATCACCTGCTGTCCCGCTTTGACACGCCACGCCTGGCGCAGCATGGAGAGCTGAATCGGCTGGCCCGGCGCGACGTCGCGCAGGCTGACGGCGTCCTGTGCCTGGTTAATGTCCAGCATTGTCCGCGGCGGGAGCTGATCCAGACGCCCGCGCTTTAACGTCACGCTGTTTGCCTGCAGCGCGCTGCCACGCACAATGGGTACGGCGGCGACAACATAATTGCCCGTCGCCTGAACTGCAACCTGTAAATAGCGTTTTTCGTTGGCGCAGCGTGCCAGGACGTTCACATTGCCCCACAGCTTTGTGGTCCCCGTCACGCTAAAGGACGGCTGCTCGCAGGTCGGATACAGATTCGGCGGCGTGCGGATGGTCACGTTAACGTCGTCGCTAAAGCCCGCCAGCTTCTGGGCAAAAAAATTGGTCAGCGCATCCTGTAAATCCCCGGCATTCACCAGAGGGCTAAACAGCAAGAAGGTTGCCATCAGGCCACGTTTTAACGTTTGCATCGCAAGTTCCACCGTTTCCAGAGTTGGATGAATTCTACCTGCAGTGGTTTTGCATCAACGGAATAAATAGCGACGCATTTTGTGCTTATTCCGTCGATAGGGGAGACCGGGTGAGATTTAAGCTGTGAACTGAAATTTTGCCATCAGCGGAGGAGACATGCTCGATAAACTCGACGCCGCGTTACGTTTTCAGCAGGAAGCGCTCAATTTACGCGCCCAGCGGCAGGAGATTTTAGCCGCCAACATCGCTAACGCCGATACGCCCGGGTATCAGGCGCGCGATATTGATTTTTCCAGTGAACTCAAAAAGGTGATGGAGCGTGGACGTGCCGAAGGAACGGGTGTTGCACTCGCCATGACATCCTCTCGCCATATTCCCGCTCAGGCGATGACCGCGCCAGCGACCGATTTACTTTATCGCATCCCTGACCAGCCTTCACTCGACGGTAACACCGTGGATATGGACCGGGAGCGTACGCAGTTTGCCGATAACAGCCTGAAATACCAGACGGGCCTGACCGTACTCGGCGGACAAATCAAAGGCATGATGAACGTCCTGCAGGGGGGCAACTGATAAATGGCCTTGCTGAATATTTTTGATATCGCCGGCTCGGCGTTAACCGCCCAGTCAAAACGTCTGAACGTGGCCGCCAGTAACCTGGCGAACGCCGACAGCGTGACCGGACCTGACGGACAGCCTTATCGTGCCAAACAGGTTGTGTTTCAGGTCGACGCTGCGCCAGGCGCGGCAACGGGCGGCGTGAAGGTGTCTGACGTGGTAGAGAGCCAGGCGCCGGACAAGCTGGTGTATGAGCCCGGTAACCCGCTCGCGGACGCTAACGGATACGTGAAGATGCCAAACGTGGACGTGGTGGGCGAGATGGTGAACTCCATGTCGGCGTCCCGTAGCTACCAGGCGAACGTCGAAGTGCTTAATACCGTGAAGAGCATGATGCTCAAAACACTCACTCTCGGCCAGTAAAGGAGACATGCATGTCCATCGCCGTAAATGTGAACGATCCGACGAACACGGGTGTTAACAACACCAAAAGTTCGACAAGTTCCAGCTCGCTGACGGGAAGCAATGCCTCCGATTTGCAGAGCAGCTTCCTGACGCTGCTGGTGGCGCAGCTTAAGAACCAGGATCCGACTAACCCAATGCAGAACAACGAACTGACCACGCAGCTTGCGCAGATCAGTACCGTGAGCGGCATTGAGAAACTGAACACCACTCTGGGTTCCGTCTCCGGTCAGATTAACAGCGCCCAGTCCCTGCAGGCGGCAAGCCTGATTGGTCACGGCGTGATGATCCCGGGGACTACTATCCTTGCGGGCACCAGCACCACCGACGGTACATCGACCACCACCACTACGCCGTTCGGCGTTGAACTGCAGCAGGCGGCTGACAAAGTGACGGCGACGATCACCGACTCAACCGGCGCCGTGGTTCGCACCATCGACATCGGCGAGCTGAAGGCGGGCGTTCACACCTTTACCTGGGACGGCAGCCTGACCGACGGCACGAAAGCACCAAATGGCTCCTACAAAGTCGCGATTAGCGCCAGCAACGGAACGACCCAGCTGGTGGCGCAGCCGCTGCAGTTTGCGCTGGTTCAGGGCGTGATTAAAGGGGGCGACGGCAACAAACTGGATTTGGGTACCTCCGGTACCACCACACTCGACGAAGTTCGGCAGATTATCTAAGCCTTAACACTTATCAGGAGTAAGTCATGGCCTTTTCTCAAGCGGTCAGCGGCCTGAATGCTGCGGCCACCAACCTGGACGTCATTGGCAACAACATCGCCAACTCCGCGACCTATGGTTTCAAATCCGGTTCTGCGTCCTTTGCAGATATGTTTGCCGGTTCCAAAGTGGGTCTGGGCGTAAAAGTTGCGGGCATCACTCAGGACTTTACCGACGGCACCACCACCAACACCGGTCGTGGCCTGGACGTTGCCATCAGCCAGAACGGTTTCTTCCGTATGGTCGATGCAAACGGCTCGGTGTTCTACAGCCGTAACGGCCAGTTCAAGCTGGACGAAAACCGTAACCTGGTGAACATGCAGGGGATGCAATTAACGGGTTATCCGGTTGCCGGAACGCCATCAACGGTTCAGACCGGTGCGAATCCACAGGCGATTAATATCCCGACCACGCTGATGGCCGCGAAGTCCACCACCACGGCTTCCCAGCAGATTAACCTCAACTCTACCGATGCCGCACCGACCGCCGCCTTCGATCCGGCTAACCCGGATACCTACAACAAAAAAGGTACGGTAACCGTCTTTGATAGCCAGGGTAATGCGCACAACATGAACCTGTTTTACGTCAAAGATGCGACCCCGGCTAACTCCTGGAAAGTGTATGCCCAGGACGGCAGCGTAGCAGGCAGCACGGCGGCAGTGGCCACGACCTTGACCTTCGATAACAACGGTACGTTGATTGGTGGTGGAAACATCAACATCACTACCGCGACTATCCCTGGTGCGGATCCGGCGACCTTCGCGATGAGTTTTGCTAACTCCATGCAGCAGAACACCGGTGCGAACAACATCGTGGCGACCAACCAGAACGGCTTCAAGCCGGGCGACCTGGTGAGCTATCAGATCAACGATGACGGCACCGTCGTCGGGAACTACTCCAACGAGCAGACTCAGGTGCTGGGCCAGATCGTGCTGGCTAACTTTGCCAACAACGAAGGCCTGAAATCTGAAGGCGATAACGTCTGGTCGGCTACCCAGTCCTCCGGCGTGGCGCTGCTCGGTACGGCGGGAACCGGTAACTTCGGCACGCTGACCAACGGCGCGCTGGAAGCCTCTAACGTGGACCTGAGTAAAGAACTGGTGAACATGATTGTCGCGCAGCGTAACTATCAGTCGAACGCGCAGACCATCAAGACCCAGGATCAGATCCTCAACACGCTGGTTAACCTGCGTTAAGCGGCTAACAGGAAAGCGCAATGGATCACGCAATATATACCGCGATGGGCGCGGCAAGTCAGACGCTCAACCAGCAGGCCGTTACCGCCAGCAACCTGGCCAACGCCTCTACGCCGGGCTTTCGCGCTCAGCTGAATGCGCTGCGCGCGGTGCCGGTGGAAGGGCTCTCCCTGCCGACCCGTACGCTGGTGGCGGCATCCACTCCGGGCGCAGACATGACGCCAGGGCAGATGGATTACACCTCACGCCCGCTGGACGTTGCTCTGCAGCAGGACGGCTGGCTGGCAGTGCAAACGGCGGACGGTGGCGAAGGCTATACCCGTAACGGGAATATCCAGGTCAGCGCGACCGGCCAGCTGACGATTCAGGGGCATCCGGTGATGGGTGAAGCGGGCCCGCTGACCGTACCGGAAGGCTCTGAGCTGACCATCGCTGCGGACGGTACCATCTCGGCGCTGAACCCGGGCGATCCGGCCAACACCGTTGCCCCCGTCGGGCGTCTGAAGCTGGTCAAAGCGGAAGGCAAAGAGGTGCAGCGCGGCGACGACGGCATGTTCCGTCTGACCCAGGCGGCCCAGGCTACCCGTGGTGCCACGCTACAGGCCGATCCGAGCATCCGCGTGATGTCCGGCGTTCTGGAAGGCAGCAACGTTAAGCCGGTAGCCGCCATGAGCGACATGATCGCCAGCGCCCGTCGTTTTGAGATGCAGATGAAGATTATCAGCAGCGTGGACGAAAACGCGGGCAAGGCTAACCAACTTCTGTCGATGAGTTAACAGGACTCTTTATGATCAGTTCTTTATGGATCGCGAAAACTGGCCTGGACGCGCAGCAAACCAATATGGACGTGATTGCCAACAACCTGGCAAACGTGAGCACCAATGGTTTCAAGCGTCAGCGCGCCGTTTTCGAAGATTTGCTTTATCAAACCATCCGCCAGCCGGGCGCGCAGTCTTCTGAACAGACGACGCTGCCGTCAGGCCTGCAGATTGGTACCGGCGTTCGCCCGGTGGCGACCGAGCGTCTGCACAGCCAGGGCAACCTGTCTCAGACTAACAACAGCAAAGACGTGGCGATCAAAGGCCAGGGCTTCTTCCAAGTGCAACTGCCTGACGGGACCTCTGCCTACACCCGTGACGGTTCCTTCCAGGTCGATCAGAACGGCCAGCTGGTAACGGCGGGCGGTTTCCAGGTTCAGCCTGCGATCACCATTCCGGCGAACGCCCTGAGCATTACCATCGGCCGTGACGGCATCGTGAGCGTGACCCAGCAGGGGCAGGCCGCGCCGGTCCAGGTCGGACAGCTCAACCTGACCACCTTCATGAACGATACCGGTCTGGAAAGCATTGGTGAGAACCTCTACACCGAAACGCAATCCTCCGGCACGCCAAATGAAAGTACGCCAGGCCTGAACGGTGCCGGTCTGCTGTATCAGGGGTATGTCGAAACCTCCAACGTGAACGTGGCGGAAGAGCTGGTGAATATGATCCAGGTTCAGCGCGCGTATGAAATTAACAGTAAAGCAGTCTCGACGACCGATCAGATGCTGCAGAAACTGACGCAACTCTAAGGTGTAGCCCGGTGCGGTAAACCCCGCACCGGCTCCCTGTTTTCGAAGATGAAGGCAATGCAAAAAAACGCGGCGTTTCGTTATCCGATACTGACTGTTCTGGCCGTCACCCTCAGCGGGTGCGCCTTGATCCCGTCTAAACCATTGGTCCAGGGTGCGACGACTGCCCAACCCGTTCCTGGCCCTGCGCCAGTCGTAAACGGCTCCATTTTCCAGACCGCGCAGCCGATTAACTACGGCTATCAGCCGCTGTTTGAAGATCGCCGCCCGCGTAATGTCGGCGATACATTGACCATTGTGCTGCAGGAAAACGTCAGCGCGAGCAAGAGCTCGTCGGCGAACGCCAGCCGCGATGGCAAAACCAATTTTGGCTTCGACACCGTTCCACGTTATTTGCAGGGCCTGTTCGGCAATGCCCGTGCGGATGTTGAGGCCTCGGGCGGCAACACCTTTAACGGTAAAGGTGGCGCGAACGCCAGCAACACCTTCAGCGGTACGCTGACCGTCACGGTTGACCAGGTGCTGGTTAACGGCAATTTACACGTCGTGGGTGAAAAACAGATCGCCATTAACCAGGGCACTGAATTCATTCGCTTCTCGGGCGTGGTGAATCCACGCACCATCAGCGGCACCAACACCGTTCCGTCCACCCAGGTGGCGGATGCGCGCATTGAGTACGTCGGTAACGGCTACATTAATGAAGCGCAGAATATGGGTTGGCTGCAGCGCTTCTTCCTTAATTTATCGCCGATGTAAGCGAGGTGACCCATGTTTAAATCGATCTTCGCCGCGGCGCTGGTTCTTGTCGCAACGTTTGCCCAGGCCGACCGCATTCGCGATCTCACCAGCGTTCAGGGCGTTCGCGGGAACTCGCTGATTGGCTATGGCCTGGTGGTGGGGCTGGACGGTACCGGTGACCAGACGACCCAGACGCCGTTTACCACCCAAAGCTTAAACAACATGCTTTCCCAGCTCGGCATTACCGTGCCGGCGGGAACCAACATGCAGCTGAAAAACGTGGCCGCGGTAATGGTCACTGCGTCCTACCCGGCGTTTGCGCGCCAGGGGCAGACCATTGACGTGGTGGTCTCCTCAATGGGTAACGCCAAAAGCCTGCGCGGCGGTACGCTGCTGATGACCCCGCTGAAAGGCGTCGACAGCCAGGTCTACGCGCTGGCGCAGGGGAACATCCTGGTCGGCGGGGCGGGCGCATCCGCTGGCGGAAGCAGCGTGCAGGTGAACCAGCTGAACGGCGGGCGCATCACCAACGGTGCGATCATCGAGCGTGAACTGCCGACCCAGTTTGGCGCGGGCAACACCATCAACCTGCAGCTGAATAATGAAGACTTCACGATGGCGCAGCAGATCGCCGACACCATCAACCGCAGCTATGGCAATGCCACGGCACTGGATGCGCGTACCGTGCAGATCCGCACCTCTACCGGCAGCAGCAACCAGGTGCGCATGCTGGCGGATATCCAGAATCTGGAAGTGAACGTGCCGGTGCAGGATGCCAAAGTGATCATCAACTCCCGTACGGGCTCCGTGGTGATGAACCGGGAAGTGTCGCTGGATAGTTGTGCCGTGGCGCAGGGTAACCTGTCGGTGACGGTTAACCGTTCTGCCAACGTCAGCCAGCCGGATACACCATTTGGCGGTGGACAGACGGTAGTGACGCCGCAAACGCAGATTGATTTACGCCAGAGCGGCGGTTCCCTGCAGAGCGTGCGCTCCAGCGCCAACCTGAACAGCGTGGTGCGTGCCCTGAACGCGCTGGGCGCGACGCCGATGGATCTGATGTCCATTCTGCAATCCATGCAAAGCGCGGGCTGCCTGCGCGCCAAACTGGAAATCATCTGATGCTGACCGATAGCAAACTGTTGACCAGTGCCGCCTGGGACGCCCAGTCGCTCAACGAACTGAAATCCAAAGCAGGTAAAGATCCGGCGGCGAATATCCGCCCGGTAGCCCGCCAGGTGGAAGGGATGTTTGTACAGATGATGCTGAAAAGCATGCGTGAAACCCTGCCGAAAGACGGGATGTTCAGCAGCGATTCAACGCGTCTTTACACCAGCATGTATGACCAGCAGATTGCGCAGCAGATGACCGCCGGTAAAGGCCTCGGTCTGGCTGACATGATTGTCAAACAGACCGCCGCCGCACAGGGTGTTCAGCCTGAAGAGCAGCCGCAGCAGGTGCCGATGAAGTTCGACCTTGAAACGGTGACCAGTTATCAGAACCAGGCGCTGACGCAGATGGTGCGTAAAGCGATACCGAAGGCAACGGGCAGCGGCGACGAGGCGCTCTCCGGTGACAGCAAAGACTTCCTGGCGCAGCTTTCTCTGCCTGCGCGACTGGCCAGTGAACAGAGCGGCGTGCCTCACCACCTGATTCTCGCCCAGGCCGCGCTGGAGTCGGGCTGGGGCCAGCGCCAGATCCGCAAGGAAAACGGCGACCCGAGCTTTAACATTTTCGGCGTGAAGGCTACCTCCAGCTGGAAGGGGCCGACCACGGAGATCACCACCACCGAATACGAGAACGGCGCGGCGGTGAAGGTGAAAGCGAAATTCCGCGTTTACAGCTCTTATCTGGAAGCCTTGTCCGACTATGTGGGGCTGCTGAGTCGAAATCCGCGTTATACCGCCGTTACGCAGGCGGCGACGGCGGAGCAGGGCGCCCAGGCCCTGCAAAACGCGGGTTACGCGACCGATCCGAACTACGCCCGTAAGCTTACCAGCATGATCCAGCAGCTGAAATCCATGGGCGAGAAGGTCAGCAAAGCCTATAGCACAGATATCGAAAATCTGTTCTGAAAGTTCTCAAGTCCCGGTGGAGGTTGCCGATAACCTTCATCAGGACTCGTGTCTGAACGTATAAAAGGAACCCCCATGTCCAGTTTGATTAACAGCGCCATGAGTGGCCTCAGTGCCGCGCAGTCGGCACTCAATACCGTCAGTAATAATATTTCAAGCTATAACGTGGCAGGTTACACCCGCCAGACGACGGTGCTGGGTGCATCTAACAGCACGCTGACCGGCGGCGGCTGGGTGGGTAACGGGGTGTATGTCTCCGGTGTCCAGCGTGAATATGACGCTTTCATCACCAACCAGCTGCGCGCCGCGCAGACCCAGAGCAGCGGCCTGACCACGCGCTATCAGCAGATGTCAAAAATTGACGATGTGCTCTCCGATACCACCAACTCGCTTTCCACCACCCTGCAGGATTTCTTTAAGAGCCTGCAAACGCTGGTGAGCAACGCCGAAGATCCGGCTGCGCGTCAGACGGTGCTGGGAAAAGCGGGCGGCCTGGTCAATCAGTTTAAAACCAACGATCAGTATCTTCGCGATCAGGATTCGCAGGTGAATACCGCAATTGCGACCAGCGTTTCGCAGATCAACAACTATGCCAAACAGATTGCGAATCTGAACGATCAGATTTCCCGCCTCACCGGCGTCGGCGCGGGCGCATCGCCTAACGATCTGCTCGACCAGCGCGATCAGCTTGTCAACGAGCTGAACAAAATCGTGGGTGTGGAAGTTTCGGTTCAGGATAGCGGTACGTTTAACATCTCTTTCGGCAATGGCTACAGCCTGGTGCAGGGCAGCAAAGCTAACCAGCTGGCGGCCGTGAAGTCCAGCGCCGATCCATCCCGCACCACTATCGCCTACGTCGATGAGGTTGCGGGTAATGTCGAGATCCCGGAAAAGATGATCACCACCGGCTCGTTAGGCGGTTTGCTGACCTTCCGCGCGGAAGATCTGGATAAGGCCCGTAACACCCTGAACCAGATGGCGCTGGCGTTTGCTGACGCGATGAACAAGCAGCACGAGGCCGGCTTTGATGCCAACGGCGATGCGGGCGGCAAGCTGTTCGGCTTTGGCTCTCCGGCTGTGCTTTCCAACAGCAAAAATAGCGGTACGGCGGTCGTCAATGCCACCGTTGCGGACAGCACCAAAGTTCAGGCAACGGACTATAAGCTGCAGTTTAACGGCACCGACTGGACCATTACCCGCACGTCGGACAAGACCAGCTTTACCATGAGCCCGGATGCCAGCGGCAATCTGTCGTTTGACGGTCTCAACGTGAACGTCAGCGGTTCGGCAAACGCCAAAGACAGCTTTACCGTGAAGCCTGTTTCCGACGTCATCATGAACATGGAACTGTCCATCAGCGACGAGTCCAAACTGGCCATGGCCGGGGTGCAGAACGGCGGTGAGAGCGACAACCGCAACGGGCAGAAAATGCTCGATCTGCAAAACAGCAAAGTGGTCGGCGGAAACAAAACCTTCAACGATGCCTACGCCTCGCTGGTGAGCACCGTGGGGAGCACCACCGCTTCACTGAAAGTCAGCAGCCAGACGAAAGCCAATGTGGAAACGCAGTTAATTAAGCAGCAGCAGACCATCTCCGGGGTAAACCTCGACGAAGAGTATGGCAACCTGCAGCGTTATCAGCAGTATTACCTCGCCAACGCGCAGGTGCTCCAGACTGCCAGTACGCTCTTTGATGCAATTATCAACATTCGTTAAGGTTGAGGTGAAAAATGCGTATTAGCACCCAGATGATGTACGAACAGAACATGCGCGGGATCACCGATTCCCAGAGCAGATGGCTGAGCTATGGTGAGCAGATGTCCACCGGCAAGCGCGTTAACCGTCCGTCGGACGATCCTATCGCGGCTTCACAGTCTATTGTGCTGTCACAATCTCAGTCGCAAAACAGCCAGTTCGCGTTAGCGCGCACCTTTGCCACGCAAAAAGTGTCGCTGGAAGATAACGTGCTGACCCAGGTGAACACCGCGTTATCAAGCGTGCGTGAGAAGCTGGTCTACGCGTCAAACGGCACCTTAAGCGATGACGACCGCCTCTCTCTGGCGACCGATATCCAGGGGATCCGCGACCAGCTCATGAACCTGGCTAACACGACGGATGGCAATGGTCGCTTTATCTTTGCGGGTTACAAAACCGAGAGTGCACCGTTTGATGCCGCAACCGGCACCTACAATGGCGGCACTGAGGCGATCACCCAGCAGGTCGATACGGCGCGAAACATGGCGATCAGCCATACCGGCCAGCAGATCTTCGAGAGCATTACCAGTAATGCGGAAGAGCTGCCGGGCGGTGGGTATGGCGATACCAACATGTTTAAAATCCTTGATTCCGCCATTGCTTCGCTGAAGACGCCGATTGAGAACGATCCGGGCGCGGCTGCCGCGCAAAGCCAGGTGATTTCCAATGCGCAGATCGGTATTAAAAACGCTCAGAACAACGTCCTGACGGTCGTTGCGGATGTGGGTACCAAGCTGAATGAGCTGGAAAAACTCGATACCCTGGGTGACGACCGCGCGCTGGGTCAGACTAAGCAGATGAGCGACCTGGTGGACGTGGACTGGAACGAAGCGATTTCCTCTTACACCATGCAGCAGGCGGCCCTGCAGGCCTCTTATAAAGCGTTTAGCGATATGCAGGGCATGTCTCTGTTCCAGCTGAACAAATAACATCTTGACCTCTTGGAACATGTCTTGAAACTGGGCATGTTTTACTGCCCAATCCGTCTGGATTGGGCATTTTTTTTATGCCATTTCTGCTGGTGCCGAGGCGACGCGCGCGCTTTCGATCATACGGATTGCCAGCGCAATGATGCCGCAGACCGTTGCCAGCGCAACCACGCCCGTCCAGCCAGCCAGCGTATAAATATTGCTGCCTAACGCGGAACCTAACGCCATGCCGATAAAGATCACGGTAAAGAGCAGGGCGTTCAGACGGCCACGAGCCTGTGGCTCAAGGCTGTAAACCAGATTCTGGTGCGCGACCAGGCTGGACTGCAGGCCCAGATCGAACCCGATAGCAGAGACGGCAATCAGAATCAGCTGCCCGTGAACTCCCAGAGCGGGCATCAGGAACATCAGGGCAAACGAGACGGTCACGAGGACGGCGCCAAGCTGCGTCACTTTCCCGGCACCCAGTTTATCCGCCAGGCCGCCCGCCAGCGGGGCTGCCAACGCGCCGGCTGCACCTGCGATACCAAAACCACCGGCGACGGCACTCCCGAGGTGATAGCGTTCAAGCAGCATGACCGCAAGCGTAGACCAGAAGGCGCTAAAGGCTATCGACAGAAAACCCTGGGCCAGCGCCGCGCGGCGCAGAGCGGGATAGCGACGCCACAGATGTTCCATCGAGCGCAGCAGAGCGGGATAGCTCAGCGTGGAGTGAACCGCGAAACGAGGGAGCACGGCCCACATCACCACGCCGATAAACGCAATACTTGCCGCGGCCAGCTGATACATCACGCGCCAGCCAAACGCTTCACCCACCACGCCGCTGACGGTTCTGTAGAGCAAAATGCCCAGCAGCAGACCGGTCATCACCGTACCCACGGTTTTCCCCTGTTTGCCTTCCGGCGCAAGGATCGCCGCAGCCGGGACAATATCCTGCGCCATGGTAGCGGCCATGCCGATGAGCAGGCTTGCCAGCAGCAGGGAGTGGATCTGTCCGGTCAGGCTACAGCCCAGCAGGAACAGCGCCAGCGCCGCGCTCTTTATCAGGATTAACGTTCTGCGGTCGTGGCGATCGCCGAGCGGCAGCAGGAACAGGATCCCCAGGGCATATCCCGCCTGGGTGAGGGTCGGGACCAGGCCCATTCCTTCGATACTGAGGTGAAGGTCTGCGCCCATCAGGGGCAGCAGAGGCTGGGCATAATAGATGGATGCCACGCTGAAGCCCGCACCGAGCGCCAGCATTAATATTACCCAGCGGCTTACGGCATGGGCGGCGGTTGTTGTGTTCATAAGACGTTCCTCATTCATCGTGTGAGGCTATTTTTTATCACTACGCCTTGCGGCGGTAGCGGGCGTGGTGGTAAAACGCTTATACGTTGGGCGTATAGGTAAAAATGAGATGAAAAGAGCTGAGCGTATAGACAGGGTGGAGCTGATGCGGACGTTTGTGCGCATTGTGGAGGCGGGTTCCCTCTCTGCGGCGGCACGGCAGCTGGCCACAACCCAGGCCACGGTGAGCAGGCGGCTGCAGTCGC
Source organism: Enterobacter sp. 168J2 (assembly GCF_034107265.1). Lineage (NCBI taxonomy): Bacteria > Pseudomonadati > Pseudomonadota > Gammaproteobacteria > Enterobacterales > Enterobacteriaceae > Enterobacter > Enterobacter sp. 168J2. Next base: position 603,397 of record NZ_JAWNEB010000001.1, read on the forward strand.
TTGAGACCATGCTGGGCGTGCGTCTGATGTTGCGCACCACCCACACGACGCGGCTGACGGATGATGGGGAGCGCTGCTACCAGCACGCCCGTCGCGTGATTGACAGCTGGCTGGCGCTGGAAGATGAGGTGGGGCAGACGGAAGATGAACCGGTAGGCGTGCTGCGGGTGCGGGCACCGCACGCGTTTGGTCAGGATCAGCTCCTGAAACCCTTAACCGAATTTCTACAGCGTTATCCGCAGCTTTCAATTGAGTGGATGCTCAACGATCGGTCGGCTGATTTTCTGGGCGACAACCTTGACTGCGCTATTCGGGTGGGAATGGAAGTCGACCCGGCAACCGTGTCCGTGCTGCTGGCCGAAGTGCCGCGCTCGGTGGTGGCCTCTCCGGCATTGCTGGGCCGTTTTCCGACGGTTAACGCCCCGGAGGATCTGCAGCAGCTTCCCTGGATTGCCATCAGCTCTTTCTACCAGCGCCATGTGGAGCTTTTTCACGAGGCATCATCCGCTACCGCGCGCGTAATAATTACCCCACGCCTGAGCACCGACAGTCTGTACGTCGCACGCAATACGGCACTCACCGGTCTTGGCGTGGCGGTGGTATCCAGCTGGACGGTACAGGATGATATTCGGGAAGGGCGGCTGGTGCATTTACTACCAGAGTGGCAGCCGGCGGCGTTACCGGTGCATCTGGTTTACCCCTGGTCCCGGTATTATCCGGCGCGATTGCGGCGGTTTCTGGAGCTGATGCGGCAGATCATGCCGGAGGTCACCGGGATGAGAAAGCCCGTGCAGCAGCCATAAAAAAAGCCGACCCGAAGGTCGGCTTTTTACTTTCTGCGTCGTTATTCGACAGACTGCGGACGCGTCGCCGGTGCAGTCGCCTGATGCGTTGCACTGTGGCCGCCTGCAGCGCCTTTACCGTCAAAGCTGAACGCCGGACGAACCCAGTCGCTGTGACGCGGTGCTTCTGGCACATACTCTGGTGCCGGAGCGCGCGTCATCGGCGCTGTCGCAACGTGAGCAGGCGCAGGTGCGGCAACAACCTTAACCGGCTCTGGCTCCACTTCAGGCGCTTTCGCTTCTTCAACAACCGGTTCAACCTGAATCTCAACGTCCTGAACGACTTCTTCAGTGGTGGTTTCGACGAGGGTTTCAGCAGTTTCTTCCGCCGCGGCTACAGGTTCGGCCTCTTCAGCGACTTCCTCAGCCACCACGACATCTTCTTCGGCGATAATCTGCGGTGCGGCATCAACCGGCGCGGCAATCACTTCAGGATGGGTGGTTTCGACGTCCACTGCGTGTGGTTCTGCCGCTTCAACAACCTGAGGTTCAACCACGGTTGCTGCTTCGGTCACAGCCTCTTCAACCGCTGCTACAGGGGCAATCACCTCTTCGGCCACAGCCTGTTCTTCAACAGCCTGCTCCAGGCGAGCGACCGGATAACGGATCCAGACTTTGCCGGATGCCATTTCTGGTGACGCGCACGCCACGGCCAACGGCATTGGAGACTGAGTCGGATAACGCTCGTCACGGTAGCGACGACGGCGCTGGCCACTCACGCGCAGATGACGCGGAGAACGGCGGGAGCGACGCGGCATACCTGCGTTGTCACGGTTTTCACCGTTTTCATCCTGCTCAACGTTATTGTCCACGACGGCTGGCAGGTCAACTTTTGCAACCTGCGTGCCTGTTGCGGTTTCTGCCGCTTCAGCCGGAACTACGGTGGTTTCTTCTACCGGAGCCGCACCGATGCGCACTTTCTGGGCCAGCTGGCGCTGCTTACGACGCGGCATAACCTGAGTACGTTCTTCCTGCTCGCCGTCCTGCTGCTCAGCGGGCTCTTCGCGGTTCAGGTTTTTAACTTCCTGCTGCGCCTGACGCTTCTCGTCGTTACGACGACGGTTACGTTCGCGGCGTGGCTGCTGCTCGTCGCGCTGTTTGCTCTTCTCGGACTCATCGCCCGCCTGCTGGCGAATTTCACGATCTTCAACGTTCTGCTGCTGTTTCTCGCGACGGTTGCGGCGGTTGTCTTCGCGCTGCTCACGGCCTTCGTTATTGTCTGAACGGCTGTCACGGCGCTCGTTACGCTCGCTGCGGTCGTTACGATCGCGACGGTTGTTCTGACGCTTGCGACGGTCCTGCTGACGCTCAGGTTTGGCTGCTTTTGGTTCTTCTTTCGGCTGCTCTGGCTGAACTTCCTCACCCGCAAACATCTTCTTCAGCGCGCCGAAGAAGCGGCTCAGCAGACCCGGTTGCGCCGGCTGGGCTTTCGCTGCCGCGGCTTCTGGTTTCTGTGCCGCCGGTTTGGCTGCCGGTTTTTCCAGCGCCGCTTCCGGTGGTGCTTCAGGCATAATGAAGGTCGCTAACGCAGGCTGCTCAGGCAGTTTGCGCTCGGCAGGTTCTTCATCGGAAGGCAGCGCCATCTCTTCTTCATGCAGCTTCGGCAGCAGGTAGCTGAGGGTGCTGGTCTCTTCGCCTTTACGGACACGCAGCACGTGATAGTGCGGGGTTTCCATCTGGTCGTTTGGCACGATGATGCAGCGAACGCCACCCTGACGGGCTTCGATTGCGCTGACCGCTGCACGTTTTTCGTTCAGCAGGTAAGAGGCAATTGGCACAGGCACAATCGCGTGAACCTCTTTGGTGTTCTCTTTCAGCGCTTCTTCTTCAATCAGACGCAGGATAGAGAGAGACAGAGATTCGTTATCACGCACGGTACCGGTGCCGGAGCAGCGCGGGCAGACGTGATGGCTGGACTCACCCAGCGACGGGCTCAGACGCTGGCGGGACATCTCCAGCAGGCCGAAGCGCGAGATATGGCTAATCTGGATACGCGCGCGATCCTGACGCACCGCTTCACGCAGGCGGTTTTCAACCGCGCGCTGGTGGCGAACAGGCGTCATGTCGATGAAGTCGATAACAATCAGACCGCCCAGGTCGCGCAGGCGGAGCTGGCGCGCGATTTCATCAGCGGCTTCAAGGTTGGTGTTGAAGGCCGTCTCTTCGATGTCGCCGCCGCGGGTTGCCCGCGCGGAGTTGATGTCGATAGCGGTCAGCGCTTCGGTGGTATCGATAACGATAGAACCGCCGGACGGCAGGCGCACTTCACGCTGGAAGGCGGATTCAATCTGGGATTCGATCTGATAGTGGCTGAACAGCGGGATTTCACCGGTGTACAGTTTAATTTTGCTGGTGAAATCCGGACGACCCAGCGCGGCGATGTGCTGGCGAGCCAGCTCAAGCACTTTCGGGTTATCAATCAGAATCTCACCGATGTCCTGACGCAGGTAATCACGGAAGGCACGCACGATAACGTTGCTTTCCTGGTGGATCAGGAACGGAGCAGGGCGGCTTTCTGCAGCTTTCTGGATCGCTTCCCAGTGCTTCAGACGGAAGCTCAGGTCCCACTGCAGCGCTTCGGCAGATTTGCCCACGCCCGCGGTACGCACGATAAGCCCCATGCCATCCGGCAACTCAAGGCTTGCCAGCGCTTCTTTCAGCTCGGTACGGTCATCACCTTCGATACGGCGAGAGATGCCACCCGCGCGCGGGTTGTTTGGCATCAGCACCAGATAGCTCCCCGCCAGGCTGATAAAGGTAGTCAGTGCGGCACCTTTGTTGCCGCGCTCTTCTTTATCAATCTGAACGATAACTTCCTGACCTTCACGCAGAACATCTTTGATGTTTGGGCGGCCATGGGCGTTGTAGTTTGCAGGGAAATATTCGCGGGCGATTTCTTTCAGAGGGAGGAAACCATGACGCTCAGCACCGTAATCGACAAATGCAGCTTCAAGGCTTGGTTCAATGCGGGTGATTTTACCTTTGTAAATGTTCGCTTTTTTCTGTTCGTGTCCAGGACTTTCGATATCCAGATCGTACAGGCGCTGCCCATCCACAAGGGCGACACGCAACTCTTCTTGCTGAGTTGCGTTGATTAACATTCTTTTCATCGTAACTTACTCGTTATTCTTACATTGACGACAAAGCTGCGGGCAAGGTGACGCTTTCCGGGGTATGAACCGATGGCCTCGTGTCTGTTCACGTCGCCAACCTCACGGTTGTCGCTCGCTTAAGAGGCGCAGAGTGTCGGTTGCCTGTATTTCATACGGAAACACAGCGCAATTATCAGGGGAATTGCCTGGGTAGAACTCTCCAGAGAACAATCCTTATACCGGGAAGTACTGCAACCCGCAGCCCGCTAACTGCCTGAAAGATCAATACGTCTTACGCCATTGCTGCGTGGATGATCGGTCAGACAAAATTGGTCATTCCGTCGACATCCTTACAAAACCCGGATTTAACGCGGAAAACGGTCTCATTATTCCACTGCTCGCCGGGTTATAGCAAGATGACTTTTACCAATTATCACCCGGTTACTCACAGTTTCTTCACCTCAAGGTGGTGATTGGTTTAATAACCACCAAATCGATTGCGTGAAACAGGGCGCAGGCCGGATAAAAGTAAATATAAGCACAGAAAAATGAGTGGCGCTAATGGCTGACGATATTTAGAATCGCCAACCATGAAAACAGAGACTCCAGCCGTAAAAATGGTTGCTATCGCGGATGACTACGCGGGGCAACGTATCGATAACTTCTTGCGCACCCAGTTGAAGGGCGTGCCAAAGAGTATGATTTACCGCATCCTGCGTAAGGGCGAGGTGCGGGTGAATAAAAAACGCGTGAAGCCTGAGTACAAGCTCGAAGCGGGCGATGAAGTGCGTATTCCACCGGTGCGCGTGGCAGAACGTGAAGAAGAGGTAGTTTCGCCGAAGCTGCAAAAAGTCGCGGCCCTGAGCGATGTCATCCTTTATGAGGACGATCATATTCTGGTGCTGAATAAGCCATCGGGTACCGCGGTCCACGGTGGTAGCGGCCTGAGCTTCGGCGTGATTGAAGGGTTGCGTGCGCTGCGTCCGGAAGCCCGTTTCCTCGAACTGGTGCACCGTCTTGACCGTGATACCTCAGGCGTGCTGCTGGTAGCGAAAAAGCGTTCTGCGCTGCGTTCCCTGCATGAACAGCTGCGTGAAAAAGGGATGCAGAAAGATTATCTGGCGCTGGTGCGCGGTCAGTGGCAGTCCCACGTGAAGGTGGTGCAGGCACCGCTGCTGAAGAACATTCTGCAAAGCGGCGAGCGCATTGTTCGCGTGAGCCAGGAAGGGAAACCGTCTGAGACGCGCTTTAAGGTTGAAGAGCGCTACGAGTTTGCCACGCTGGTGCGCTGCAGCCCGGTGACGGGGCGTACTCACCAGATTCGCGTCCATACGCAGTTTGCGGGCCATCCGATTGCGTTTGATGACCGCTACGGCGACCGCGAATTTGACAAGCAGCTGGCGGGCACCGGGCTGTCGCGTCTGTTCCTGCATGCGGCCGCGCTGAAGTTTACCCATCCTAATACCGGCGAAATCATCCGTATTGAAGCGCCGCTGGATGAGCAGTTGAAGCGCTGTCTTAAGGTTCTGCGCGGTTAAGGTAAATGTAAAACGGCAACGAGGTTGTCGTTTTTAATGTTTGCTCCCTCTCCCTGTGGGAGAGGGCCGGGGTGAGGGCATCAGGCCGCAGTTTAGTAGCCCCATGCAAGTGAAGCGCCGCTGGGCGAAAGTCACATGGACAGCGGATTACACTCTTCACGCCGTAACATCTGGCACAAGGCAATCAGCGGCAATCCCACCAATGTGTTCGGATCCCGCCCGTCCAGCTTGTCGAACAACGCAATCCCCAGTCCTTCACTCTTAAAGCTCCCTGCGCAGTTCAGCGGACGTTCCCGGCGCACGTAATCCATAATTTCCTGCTCGCTTAGATGGCGGAAGTGCACGTCGAACGGCTCGCATTCGGTTTGCAGATGGCCGGAGGCGGAGTTATAGAGCGCCAGGCCGGTATAAAAGGTCACGATACTGCCGCGCGCGCGCAGAAGCTGCTGGCAGGCGTTTTCTTCCGTATGGGGCTTGCCGGTGATTTCGCCGTCCAGCACGCAAACCTGATCGGAGCCTATAATCAAATGTGCAGGATAAAGTGCGGCCAGCGATTGCGCTTTCTCCTTAGCGAGACGCGTCACCAGATGACGCGGTGATTCGCCCGGCTGCGGCGTCTCATCAACGTCCGGCGCGGCGCATTCAAACGGGATCCCGAGCTTTTCCAGCAGCGTTCGACGGTAGGGAGAAGTGGAAGCAAGTACGAGATGTGGCATATTTTTATCACCAGATATAGCGTATCGATGCCAGCCATTTTAAACTACAGGCCGCAATGTGTGCGAATAATTGGCAAAAGGCAGCTCTGGTTGCCTTTTTCTTTGACTCTATGACGTTACAAAGTTAATATGCGCGCCCTATGCAAAAGGTAAAATTACCCCTGACTCTTGATCCGGTTCGTACGGCTCAAAAACGCCTCGATTACGAAGGTATCTATACTTCCGATCAGGCCGAGCGTATTGCCGAATCTGTAGTCAGTGTGGACAGTGATGTAGAATGCTCCATGTCGTTCGCTATCGACAACCAGCGTCTCGCCGTTTTAACCGGTGATGCAAAGGTAACGGTAACGCTCGAGTGTCAGCGTTGCGGGAAACCGTTTGTACAGCATGTTCACACAACGTATTGTTTCAGTCCGGTTCGTTCTGACGAACAGGCTGAAGCACTCCCGGAAGCGTATGAGCCGATTGAGGTTAACGAATTCGGTGAAATCGATCTTCTGGCTCTGGTTGAAGATGAAATTATCCTCTCCTTGCCAGTAGTTCCGGTGCATGATTCTGAACACTGTGAAGTGTCCGAGGCGGACATGGTCTTTGGGGAACTGCCTGATGAAGCGCAAAAACCAAACCCATTTGCCGTATTAGCCAGCTTAAAGCGTAAGTAATTGAGGAGTAAGGTCCATGGCCGTACAACAGAATAAACCAACCCGTTCCAAACGTGGCATGCGTCGTTCCCATGACGCGCTGACTGCAGTTACCAGCCTGTCTGTAGACAAGACTTCTGGTGAGAAACACCTGCGTCACCACATCACCGCTGACGGTTTCTACCGCGGCCGCAAGGTTATCACTAAGTAATCACGCGTCAGCGTGATTAGGCTTAGTGAGGATTTCCCCGTGCAAACGGGGAAGTTACCGAACCAGGCTGCGACGATACCTTGACACGTCTAACCCTGGCGTTAGATGTCATGGGGGGAGATTTCGGCCCTTCCGTGACAGTGCCTGCAGCATTGCAGGCACTGAATTCTAATTCGCAACTCACACTTCTTTTAGTCGGCAATCCCGACACAATCACGCCATTACTTGCAAAAGCTGACTTTGAACAACGTTCGCGTCTGCAGATTATTCCTGCGCAGTCAGTTATTGCCAGTGATGCCCGGCCCTCGCAGGCGATTCGCAATAGCCGCGGCAGCTCTATGCGCATCGCGCTGGAGCTGGTAAAAGAAGGGCGAGCGCAGGCTTGCGTCAGCGCCGGCAATACCGGTGCGCTGATGGGGCTGTCGAAATTACTGCTCAAGCCGATTGAGGGCATTGAGCGCCCGGCGTTGGTGACGGTGTTACCGCATCAGCAGAAGGGGAAAACGGTGGTGCTCGATTTGGGCGCTAACGTGGATTGTGATAGTACCATGCTGGCTCAGTTCGCCGTGATGGGGTCGGTGCTGGCAGAAGACGTGGTCGGGATTAACAATCCCCGCGTTGCGTTATTGAATATTGGTGAAGAAGAGACCAAAGGCCTGGACAGCATTCGCGAAGCTGCTGAAATGCTCAAACAGGTTCCCTCCATCAACTATATTGGTTATCTCGAAGCCAATGAGTTGCTGACGGGAAAAACGGATGTTCTGGTGTGCGATGGCTTCACCGGAAACGTAACGTTGAAGACCATGGAAGGGGTCGTGCGCATGTTCCTTTCTCTGCTGAAATCTCAGGGAGAAGGCAAAAAAAGCGCCTGGTGGTTGATTTTATTGAAGCGTTGGTTACAAAAGAGCCTGACGCGGCGATTCAGTCACCTCAACCCCGACCAGTATAATGGCGCCTGTCTGTTAGGATTGCGCGGCATCGTGATTAAGAGTCATGGCGCCGCCAATCAGCGAGCATTTTCTGTCGCCATTGAACAGGCAGTGCAGGCGGTGCAGCGACAAGTCCCTCAGCGGATTGCCGCTCGCCTGGAATCTGTATTAGCTAAAAGTGACTGAGCGTACATGTATACGAAGATTTTAGGTACCGGCAGCTACCTGCCAAAACAAGTGCGTACCAACGCCGATCTGGAAAAAATGGTAGATACGTCTGACGAGTGGATTGTCACGCGCACAGGTATCCGCGAACGTCGTATCGCCGCGCCAGACGAAACCGTGTCCACCATGGGTTACGAAGCCGCACAGCGCGCTATCGAAATGGCGGGTATCGATAAAGAAGAGATTGGCTTGATCGTGGTTGCCACGACGTCTGCCACGCATGCTTTCCCAAGCGCGGCGTGCCAGGTGCAGAACATGCTCGGTATTAAAGGCTGCCCGGCGTTTGACGTTGCCGCTGCGTGCGCAGGTTTCACCTACGCGCTGAGCATTGCCGATCAGTATGTTAAATCTGGCTCCGTCAAATATGCGCTGGTCATCGGTGCTGACGTGCTGGCGCGTACCTGCGATCCAACCGATCGCGGAACGATCATTATTTTCGGTGATGGTGCCGGTGCGGTGCTGCTGGGGCAGTCCGAAGAGCCGGGTATCATCTCCACGCATCTGCATGCCGATGGCCGTTACGGCGAGCTGTTAACGCTGCCTAACGCCGATCGCGTTAATCCGGACAGCTCCATCTACCTGACCATGGCGGGTAACGAGGTGTTCAAGGTGGCGGTGACCGAGCTTGCGCATATCGTCGATGAGACGCTGGAAGCGAACAACCTTGAACGCACCGCTCTCGACTGGCTGGTGCCGCATCAGGCGAACCTGCGAATCATCAGCGCAACGGCTAAAAAGCTGGGCATGTCGATGGATAACGTTGTGGTGACGCTGGATCGTCACGGCAACACCTCTGCGGCGTCGGTACCGTGCGCATTTGATGAAGCGGTACGCGATGGACGAATCAAACGGGGCCAGCTGGTCTTGCTTGAAGCCTTCGGTGGCGGGTTCACCTGGGGTTCCGCGCTGGTTCGTTTCTAGTATAAGGAATAAAAAATGACGCAATTTGCTTTTGTGTTCCCGGGCCAGGGTTCTCAAACCGTTGGGATGTTGTCTGAAATGGCAGCAAACTACCCGGTTATTGAAGAGACTTTTCGTGAAGCTTCTGATGCGCTGGGTTATGATCTGTGGGCGCTGACCCAACAGGGTCCGGCCGAAGAGCTGAACAAAACCTGGCAAACTCAGCCAGCGCTGCTGACTGCGTCAGTTGCTCTGTGGCGCGTATGGCAGCAGCAGGGCGGTAAAGCGCCAGCGCTGCTCGCGGGCCATAGCCTGGGTGAATACTCTGCGCTGGTGTGCGCCGGTGTGATTGCGTTTGCTGACGCGGTGCGCCTGGTAGAACTGCGCGGTAAATTCATGCAGGAAGCGGTGCCAGAAGGAACGGGTGGCATGTCTGCCATTATCGGTCTGGATGATGCCGCGATTGCAAAAGCGTGTGAAGAATCTGCTGAAGGGCAGGTGGTTTCTCCGGTTAACTTCAACTCGCCGGGGCAGGTCGTTATTGCTGGTCATAAAGAGGCTGTTGAGCGTGCCGGTGCAGCCTGTAAAGCCGCGGGTGCCAAACGCGCACTGCCGCTGCCGGTCAGCGTACCGTCTCACTGCGCGCTGATGAAGCCCGCTGCCGAGAAACTGGCGGCTGAGCTGGAAAAAATTACCTTTAACGCACCGACGATTTCCGTTGTGAACAACGTCGATGTGAAATGCGAAACCGCGCCGGAAGCGATTCGTGACGCACTGGTTCGCCAGCTCTACAGCCCGGTACAGTGGACCAAAACCGTTGAGTTTATGGCCGCTCAGGGCGTTGAGCACCTGTATGAAGTCGGTCCTGGTAAAGTCCTCACCGGTCTGACGAAACGTATTGTTGACACCCTGACTGCCTCGGCGATTAACGAGCCGGAAGCGATGTCAGCGGCACTCTCGCAATAAAAGAGGAATACCATGAGTTTTGAAGGAAAAATTGCCCTGGTTACTGGCGCAAGCCGCGGTATCGGGCGTGCAATTGCTGAAACACTGGTCGCGCGCGGCGCGAAGGTGATTGGTACAGCAACCAGCGAGAATGGCGCTCAGGCCATCAGCGAGTATCTGGGTGCGAACGGTAAAGGTCTGGTACTGAATGTGACCGAACCTGCATCTATCGAATCTGTTCTGGAAAATATTCGCGCAGAGTTTGGTGAAGTGGATATTCTGGTCAATAATGCCGGGATCACTCGCGACAACCTTCTGATGCGAATGAAAGATGATGAGTGGAACGATATTATCGAAACCAACCTGTCATCTGTATTCCGTCTGTCAAAAGCGGTAATGCGCGCTATGATGAAAAAGCGTCATGGTCGTATTATCACTGTTGGTTCTGTGGTTGGTACCATGGGAAATGCTGGTCAGGCTAACTACGCTGCGGCGAAAGCAGGTCTGATCGGTTTCAGTAAGTCGCTGGCGCGTGAAGTCGCGTCCCGCGGAATTACTGTAAACGTTGTTGCTCCGGGCTTTATTGAAACGGACATGACGCGTGCGCTGACTGATGATCAGCGTGCGGGTACGCTGGCGGCAGTTCCGGCGGGTCGTCTTGGCGACCCTAAAGAAATCGCCAGCGCGGTTGCATTTTTAGCCTCTGACGAAGCGGGTTACATCACTGGTGAGACCCTCCACGTCAACGGCGGGATGTACATGGTTTAATCACGATCGAAAATATTTGCGTTATTAGGGCAAATGGCCTCAAAATAACGTAAAATCGTGGTAAGACCTGCCGGGATTTAGTTGCAAATTTTTCAACATTTTATACACTACGAAAACCATCGCGAAAGCGAGTTTTGATAGGAAATTTAAGAGTATGAGCACTATCGAAGAACGCGTTAAGAAAATTATCGGCGAACAGCTGGGCGTTAAGCAGGAAGAAGTTGTGAACTCCGCTTCCTTCGTTGAAGACCTGGGCGCAGATTCTCTTGACACCGTTGAGCTGGTAATGGCTCTGGAAGAAGAGTTTGATACTGAGATTCCGGACGAAGAAGCTGAGAAAATCACTACCGTTCAGGCTGCCATTGATTACATCAACGGCCACCAGGCGTAAGTGAACATCTCCAGGCGGTCATTCGACCGCCTGAGTTTTATCTTTTTTAGTCCCACGAATCTCTTTTTTTATCCCTCCCTGGAGGACAAACGTGTCTAAGCGTCGTGTAGTTGTGACCGGACTTGGCATGTTGTCTCCTGTCGGCAATACCGTAGAGTCCACCTGGAAAGCTCTCCTTGCCGGTCAGAGCGGCATCAGCCTAATCGACCATTTCGATACTAGCGCCTATGCAACGAAATTTGCTGGCTTAGTAAAGGATTTTAACTGTGAAGAGATCATCTCGCGCAAAGAACAGCGCAAGATGGATGCCTTCATTCAATATGGAATTGTCGCTGGCGTTCAGGCCATGCAGGATTCTGGCCTTGAGATTACGGAAGAGAACGCAACCCGTATCGGCGCCGCTATCGGCTCCGGGATTGGCGGTCTTGGCCTGATCGAGGAAAACCATACATCGCTGATGAATGGCGGACCGCGTAAGATCAGCCCGTTCTTCGTTCCGTCCACGATTGTTAACATGGTGGCAGGTCACCTGACCATTATGTTCGGCCTGCGTGGGCCAAGCATCTCTATCGCTACTGCGTGTACGTCTGGCGTACATAACATCGGCCAGGCCGCGCGTATTATTGCGTACGGCGATGCAGATGCTATGGTTGCGGGCGGTGCTGAAAAAGCCAGTACCCCACTGGGTGTCGGTGGCTTCGGCGCGGCGCGTGCGCTCTCTACCCGTAACGATAACCCTCAGGCGGCGAGCCGTCCGTGGGATAAAGACCGCGATGGTTTCGTGCTGGGTGACGGTGCAGGTATGCTTGTACTGGAAGAGTACGAACATGCGAAAAAACGTGGCGCAAAAATTTATGCTGAAGTCGTTGGCTTCGGTATGAGCAGCGACGCTTATCACATGACGTCTCCACCGGAGAACGGCGCAGGTGCTGCGCTGGCGATGGAAAACGCGATCCGTGATGCGGGTATTACCCCGGCACAGATTGGCTACGTTAACGCGCACGGCACTTCTACGCCTGCAGGCGATAAAGCTGAAGCGCAGGCGGTTAAGTCTATCTTCGGCGAGGCTGCCAGCCGCGTTATGGTCAGTTCCACAAAATCCATGACCGGTCACCTGCTGGGTGCGGCGGGTGCAGTAGAGTCAATCTACTCCATCCTTGCGCTGCGCGATCAGGCTGTACCGCCAACCATCAACCTGGATAACCCGGATGAAGGTTGCGATCTGGACTTCGTTCCGCACGAAGCGCGCCAGGTTAGCGGTATGGAGTACACCCTGTGTAACTCCTTCGGCTTTGGCGGCACGAATGGTTCTCTGATCTTCAAAAAGGTCTGAGCCTGACTGCGCGAAAGCTATAAAAAAAGGTCCGCTTGCCGGGCCTTTTTTATTAGGGAAAATCCCCTTGTCCGGCTTTTAACATCCTGCCAGACTGAGCCTCCACGCATAAGGAGCCACCATGTTTTTAATTAATGGCCTTGAGCAAGAAACGCTGCCGGCAAGCGACAGGGCAATCCAGTTTGGCGACGGCTGCTTCACCACTGCGCGTATTCTTGACGGTGAGGTGTGCCTGCTTGACGCCCACATCCGTCGTTTACAAAAAGCCTGCGAGAAATTGCTGATTCCCTTCATGCAGTGGGACATTCTCGAGCGCGAGATGCGTCGGCTGGCATCAGGTAATACAAACGGTGTCTTAAAAGTTATCCTCAGCCGCGGCAGCGGCGGGCGAGGGTACAGCGGTGCCGCCTGTCAGCATCCCACGCGTATTCTTTCTGTATCAGCGTATCCTGCCCACTATGCGCGCTGGCGTGAGGAGGGGGTGACGCTGACGCTGAGCCCGGTACGGCTGGGGCGAAACCCAATGCTCGCCGGAATAAAACATCTTAATCGCCTTGAACAGGTGCTTATTCGTACTCATCTTGAACAGACGGACGCCGATGAGGCGCTAGTCCTTGACAGCGAAGGGTTCATTACGGAATGCTGTGCGGCTAATTTATTCTGGCGGAAGGGCCGTGAGGTATTCACCCCTTCGCTGGAGCAGGCTGGGGTTAACGGCATCATGCGTCAGTTTTGTTTGCAACAGCTGGCACATGCACGCTTTCGCGTTGTCGAAGTAAACGCGAAGGAAGAGGCGCTGCTGTCCGCCGATGAAGTTGTCATCTGCAATGCGCTGATGCCTGTTATACCCGTCCGGGCGTATGGTCAACAACGCTGGTCTTCGCGCGAGCTGTTTACGTTTTTAGCCCCGATATGTGAGCAAATCAGATAGTCATGAAGAAAATGTTGCGCTTTGTCCTTCTCCTGATCGTTGCGCTGGGTATCGCCGGCGGAGCGGGAGTATGGAAAGTTCGCCAGCTGGCGGACAGTAAAATCCTGATTAAAGACGAGACGATTTTTACCCTGAAAGCAGGTACCGGGCGGATGGCGCTCGGCGAGCAGCTATACGGGGATAAAATCATCAACCGTCCACGCGTGTTCCAGTGGTTATTGCGTATCGAGCCTGAACTGTCTCACTTCAAGGCTGGTACCTATCGCTTTACGCCCGGCATGACCGTCAGAGAGATGCTGCAGCTGCTGGAAAGCGGTAAAGAGGCACAGTTCCCGCTGCGTTTTGTCGAAGGGATGCGCCTGAGCGATTACCTCAAACAATTGCGTGATGCGCCTTACATTAAGCACACGCTCAAAGATGACCGCTATGAGACGGTCGCCGAGGTGCTGAAATTTGAACATCCTGAGTGGGTGGAAGGCTGGTTCTGGCCAGACACCTGGATGTATACGGCGGGCACGACCGATGTGGCGATTCTTAAACGGGCACACAAAAAGATGGTCGAGGCAGTTGATACCGCCTGGGAAGGGCGCATGGACGGGCTGCCTTATCAAGATCAAAACCAGTTTGTGACAATGGCCTCGATAATCGAGAAAGAGACGGCCGTGGCGGCCGAGCGCGACCGGGTCGCGTCGGTATTTATCAACCGCCTGCGCATCGGCATGCGTCTGCAAACCGACCCGACCGTCATCTACGGCATGGGCGAGAGCTATGCCGGCAAGATCTCCAGAAAAGATCTGGAAACGCCAACGGCGTATAATACCTACGTGATTAACGGCTTACCGCCGGGCCCGATAGCCACGCCGAGCGAGGCTTCGCTCAAAGCCGCCGCGCACCCGGCCAAAACACCGTATCTCTATTTTGTGGCGGACGGAAAAGGCGGGCATACCTTTAACACCAACCTTGCCAGCCACAATCGCTCTGTTCAGGACTATCTGAAGGCACTTAAGGAAAAAAATGCGCAGTAAATACATTGTCATTGAGGGACTCGAAGGGGCGGGTAAAACCACCGCCCGCAACGTGGTGGTAGATACGCTGAAATCGCTTGGCGTCGCTGACATGGTCTTTACTCGCGAGCCGGGCGGTACGCAGCTTGCGGAGAAACTGCGCAGCCTGGTGCTGGACATTAAATCCGTTGGCGATGAAGTTATCACTGACAAAGCCGAAGTGCTGATGTTCTACGCGGCCCGCGTGCAGCTGGTTGAGACCGTGATTAAACCTGCGCTGGCCGAAGGCAAGTGGGTGATCGGCGACCGTCACGATCTGTCGACTCAGGCCTATCAGGGCGGGGGACGCGGTATTGACCAGGCGATGCTGGCAACCCTTCGCGATGCCGTACTGGGTGATTTTCGCCCGGACCTGACGCTCTATCTGGATGTGACCCCGGAAGTGGGCCTCAGGCGCGCCCGCGCGCGCGGCGAACTGGACCGCATTGAGCAAGAGTCTTTCGATTTCTTTAACCGCACGCGCGCGCGCTATCTTGAACTGGCCGAGCAGGACAGTGCAATTCGTACCATTGATGCCACGCAATCTCTGGACGACGTCACGCGCGATATTCAACAGACCGTTACGCAGTGGCTAAAGGAGCAGCAGGCATGAAATGGTATCCATGGTTGCGCCCGCACTTTGAACAGCTGATCGCCAGCTATCAGGCCGGTCGGGGGCATCATGCGTTACTGATTCAGGCGTTGCCGGGAATGGGGGATGATGCGTTGATCTACGCCATCACTCGCTTCCTGATGTGCCAGCAGCCGGAAGGGCATAAAAGCTGCGGTAAATGTCGCGGCTGCCAGCTGATGCAGGCCGGCACGCATCCTGACTACTACACGCTTGAGCCTGAGAAGGGCAAAAGCGCGCTCGGTATTGATGCCGTTCGTGAAGTCAGCGAGAAACTGTATGAACATGCGCGACTGGGCGGGGCGAAAGTCGTCTGGCTCAACGACGCTGCGTTGCTTACCGAGGCGGCGGCGAACGCGCTGCTTAAAACCCTGGAAGAGCCGCCAGAAAAGACGTGGTTCTTCCTCTCATGCCGTGACCCGGGACGATTGCTGGCGACGCTGCGTAGCCGTTGCCGTCTTCATCATCTCGCGGTGCCCCAGGAATCGTGGGCGTTAAGCTGGCTGGAACGCGAGGTGACAACGTCACAGGAAAGTGCGCTGTCTGCGTTGCGCCTCAGCAGCGGCGCACCCGCGGCGGCGCTGGCATTACTGCAGCCTGACGTCTGGTCGCAGCGAGAAACGCTCTGCCGGGCCGTTGAGGCTTCACTTAACACCCAGGACTGGCTGGGTTTACTGCCCGCGCTGAATAGCGATCGGGCCGTTGAGCGTCTGCACTGGCTGGCCGCCTTATTGCTCGATGCGCTAAAAATCCAGCAAGGGGCTACGCTGCTGACTAACCCGGACGCGTGGCCCCTGGTCAACATGCTGGCGAGCCGCCTTACAGGCGCGTCTCTGCACGCTATCCTTCATGATGTTTGCGAGAGCCGCGAACAGCTTTTAACCGTGACGGGTCTTAATCGCGAGCTTTTGCTGACCGACCAGTTATTGCGTATTGAACACTACCTGCAACCAGGCGTTACGCCGCCTGTTTCCCATCTCTGAGAGAGACATTATGTTTTTAGTCGACTCACACTGCCATCTTGATGGCCTGGATTATCAATCCCTGCACAACGACGTGGATGACGTGCTGGCAAAAGCCGCTGCCCGCGATGTGAAATTTTGTCTTGCGGTGGCGACGACGCTGCCGGGGTATCGCTCAATGCGTGAGCTGGTGGGCGTTCGCGATAACGTTGTGTTCTCCTGCGGCGTTCATCCGCTGAACCAGGATGAAGAGTATGACGTAGAAGAGCTGCGCCGACTGGCAGCAGAAGAGGGCGTCGTGGCGATGGGTGAAACCGGGCTGGACTATTTTTACACGCCGGAAACGAAAGCGCGCCAGCAGGCGTCTTTCCGCAACCATATCCGCATCGGCCGCGAACTGAATAAACCGGTCATCGTGCATACCCGCGATGCACGCGCCGATACGCTGGCGATCCTCCGGGAAGAAAACGTGACGGATTGCGGTGGCGTACTACACTGTTTCACAGAAGACAGAGAAACGGCGGGTAAACTGCTTGATTTGGGGTTTTATATTTCGTTTTCCGGGATCGTGACGTTCCGTAACGCTGAGCAGCTTCGTGATGCTGCGCGCTATGTCCCGCTCGATCGCATTCTGGTGGAAACAGACTCTCCGTATCTGGCGCCGGTACCGCATCGCGGTAAAGAGAACCAGCCGGCCATGACGCGAGACGTTGCGGAGTACATGGCCGTGCTTAAAGGCGTCAGTATCGAAGAACTGGCCCGCGTCACGACGCAAAACTTCTCTGCGCTGTTCCATATCGACCCCGCCCGCCTGCAATCCGTCTGATAAGCCTGTTTTTTTTAGGCTCGTAATTAATAAGTAAAACGAGTAAAGTTCACCGCCTCATTTGGGGCGGTGACGGCGTTCTTAGAAACATCCAGACATGCTTTTTGTAAATTACTGAAAGTTTTTCGACCGTCTTAAGCTGAAACGTGATAGCCGTCAAACAAACTCAGAGGGAATTATTTTACTCTGTGTAATAAATAAAGGGCGCTTAGATGTCCTGTCCACGGCACGGTACTCCCCCCGGGCCAATGCGTGAAAGCGTAAAAAAAGCACAAATACTCAGGAGCACTCTCAATTATGTTTAAGAATGCATTTGCTAACCTGCAAAAGGTCGGTAAATCGCTGATGCTGCCAGTATCCGTACTGCCTATCGCAGGTATCCTGCTGGGTGTCGGTTCTGCTAACTTCAGCTGGCTGCCAGCCGTAGTTTCCCATGTGATGGCTGAAGCAGGCGGTTCCGTCTTTGCTAACATGCCTCTGATCTTCGCTATCGGTGTGGCGCTGGGCTTCACCAATAACGACGGCGTTTCTGCGCTGGCTGCAGTGGTTGCTTACGGCATCATGGTGAAAACCATGGCTGTGGTTGCGCCGCTGGTTCTGCATTTACCGGCAGAAGAGATTGCCGCGAAACACCTGGCAGATACCGGTGTTCTGGGCGGTATCATCTCCGGTGCGATTGCAGCGTATATGTTCAACCGCTTCTATCGCATCAAGCTGCCTGAGTATCTGGGCTTCTTCGCGGGCAAGCGTTTTGTTCCGATCATCTCTGGTCTGGCAGCGATTTTCACTGGCGTGATCCTGTCCTTCATCTGGCCACCAATCGGTTCCGCTATCCAGACCTTCTCTCAGTGGGCTGCTTACCAGAACCCGGTTGTCGCGTTCGGTATCTACGGCTTCATCGAGCGTTGCCTGGTACCATTCGGTCTGCACCACATCTGGAACGTTCCATTCCAGATGCAGATTGGTGAATTCACCAACGCAGCAGGCCAGGTGTTCCACGGCGATATCCCACGTTATATGGCGGGTGACCCAACTGCAGGTAAACTGTCTGGTGGCTTCCTGTTCAAAATGTACGGTCTGCCGGCTGCTGCGATTGCAATCTGGCACTCTGCTAAGCCAGAAAACCGTGCAAAAGTGGGCGGTATCATGATCTCCGCAGCGCTGACCTCGTTCCTGACCGGTATCACCGAGCCGATCGAGTTCTCCTTCATGTTCGTTGCGCCGATCCTGTACATCATCCACGCTGTACTGGCTGGCCTGGCGTTCCCAATCTGTATCCTGCTGGGTATGCGTGACGGTACGTCCTTCTCTCACGGTCTGATCGACTTCATCGTTCTGTCCGGTAACAGCAGCAAGCTGTGGCTGTTCCCAATCGTGGGTGCGTGCTACGCCGTTGTTTACTACACCATCTTCCGCGTGCTGATCAAAGCACTGGACCTGAAAACTCCGGGTCGTGAAGATGCAACTGAAGACAGCAAAGCAGGCGCGACAAGCGAAATGGCTCCGGCACTGGTTGCTGCGTTCGGCGGTAAAGAGAACATCACTAACCTGGACGCGTGCATCACTCGTCTGCGTGTGAGCGTTGCCGACGTTGCGAAAGTGGACCAGCCGGGTCTGAAAAAACTGGGGGCAGCGGGCGTGGTTGTTGCAGGTTCGGGCGTTCAGGCAATCTTCGGTACCAAATCCGATAACCTGAAAACCGAAATGGATGAGTACATCCGCAACAGCTAAGCTGTGACCTGGGGAGACTAAGGCAGCCGAATGGCTGCCTTTTTTATTGCTGTGGTTTGTCGTGCCAACACTCAGAAGTCGTAGCTTGCGCTCACCGAGACGTTAAGCGGTGTGCCATAAACCACGTAAGAGCCGACGTAATCGTAATACTCTTTGTCGAACAGGTTGTTAACGTTCGCCTGAACAGCAAAATCTTTGGTGACCTGATAGCGGCTGAACAGGTTAACCAGCCCGTAGCTGCCTTGCTCTGCGCGGGATTGTCCCGCCGGGCCGCCGTCCACATCCGTCCACACTTTGTTCTGCCAGTTTACGCCACCGCCCACCGTCAGCGCCGGCAGCATTGGCAGTTGATAACGGGTAAACAGCTTCATCGTCGTGCGCGGCTGATCGGAACTGACAGCGTTGCCGTTCTTATCTTCTGCAATGTAGCGGGTCGCGCCGAACGTCAGCTGCCAGTTATCGGTCAGGGCGCCGTTTAGCTCGAACTCAATCCCTTTGCTGACCACGCCGTCCAGCGATTCATAAATCGACTCACCGCTCGGCATGTAGGTATAGGTGTTGCTCGCCACGTTATCCTGCTCAATGCGGAAAATCGCCAGCGAGGTGGTCAGACGGGTATTGAACCAGTCTGCCTTTACGCCGGCTTCGTAGCTTTTGCCCGTGGTTGGATCGAGATAGCGTCCGCTGGCGTCACGCTTGTCCTGCGGCTGGAAGATGGAGGTATAGCTGACGTAGGTCGACCAGTCTTCGCTGATATCGTAGACCAGGCCCGCGTAAGGCGTTACGTCATCTTTGGTGCTTTCCAGCCGGGTATCAGGAGAGCCCGCCGGGTTATAGCGAATGTTGTAGTTGGTGTAGCGCGCCCCGAGGATCAGGTGCAGCGGGTCGGCCAGCGAGAAGCGGGCGGAGGTATACGCTGAGGACTGGCGAATGTCGTCCTGGCTGTAGAGCTTCCACGGCGTCCACTGCGGATCGGCGATATTTCCGTTCCAGTTTTTGAAGTTCCCCACGTCCACCATGCCGTACAGGGCATCCGGCATTCTGTTGTCATAGTGGTTGCGCTGTCGGCTGAAGCTGCCGCCAAACATCATCTCATGCTGGCGGCCAAAAAGATCGAAGCCGCCGCGCAGGAAGGCATCAACCGCATCCTGTTTGCGTTCACCTCTGTTCCAGCCGCCGTAGCCCACCATGCCCGCACCGGTCTCTTTATCCGGATAGCCGGACATATACATCAGCTTGCTGTCGAAGTTGGTCTCCGCGTGCATGCCGTTGACGTGCGCTTCCCAGCCGTTGTCGAAACGCTGGGTCAGGTTAGCGAAGATGCGGGTGCTGTCCTTGTCCGAGTAGGCCCAGTCAGGCGCGACGGTCTGGCTGCGATTGTAGTCGGTTTTACTGCCGTCGCTGTACCAGGTCGGCAATCCGCCCCAGGTCGGATCGGCGGTGTGGCTTTCCTGATATTCATAGCCCACAGAGAGGGTGGTGCTGTCGGTGACGTCCGCATCCACCACGCCGTAGAGGAATTTCTTCCGGTAGTGGTAGTTGTCCACGAAGCTGTCGTTGTCCTGGTAGCCCGTAATCAGGCGTCCCCGTACCTTCCCGGACTCTACCAGCGGTGCCTGGAGATCCAGCACGTAGCGCTGCTTATCCCAGCTGCCGTAGCTGGCCGAGACATTGCCTTTGAATTCATTGCTATCCGCATGCTTACGCACCATATTGACGTACGCCGCCGGGTTGCCGGTGCCGGACATCAGCCCGGTCGCGCCGCGAACCACTTCGATACGGTCGTAAATCGCGGTATCGGCGGCGGTGTCGCCGAAGTTCCACACCTCGCTGATGGAGGTTGGCAGGTCGTCAAAGGCGTAGTTACTAACGAAAAATCCGCGCGAGTAAAATACGGTACGGTCGCTGTCCTGCACCTGCGCCGTTACGCCAGTCGTGTTGGTTAACACCTGGCCGATAGACTGCAGATTTTGATCCGCCATGCGCTGTTGGCTAATGACGCTAACGGACTGTGGGATATCGCGTGGCACGAGGAGTAGTTTGGTCCCCGTGGTGGTGGTCTTTACGCTGTAATCCCGATCCTGCCCGCTGGCGGCATCCGGGGCGCTATCGAAACCGCCCTCAACCACAACGGTATCTTCGCCCGTGGCGGCGGCAAAACTCACGGCTGGCATCAATGCCATGGCAATACAGGCTGCCAGCAACGAAGGCGTTGCGACAGGCTGACGTTGCCCATCCCTGGTGTGATGATTGAAAGACATTATCAAACCCTTAATGAACGATGAAGGTGAGCTGCATCAGTCCCGCTGACACGGTCTGACGTCGTTTTCTATGTTAAAAATGCGCATGAAAATGCAAATGCGAAATATACGCATTGCTATTAATGCTGTAAACAGATGTGTCATGCGAAACTGAAATAATGTTTCAGCCCGTTAAGGCGCGCGAGCGGTCACTCTTCAGTCAGCTGATGAATATTCAGCAAAGAATTCGGGGGAGAAGGTTGAAAGGACAGGAGAAACTCGCTCATACTCTTGAATTGTGTCACACAGTCCTCCAGAGAGTGTGTTAACAGCGGACGCACCTAACAAAAAAGGAAAAGGTCATGGCTGAAGAAACGATTTTCAGTAAAATTATTCGCCGCGAAATCCCGTCGGATATCGTCTATCAGGATGAACTGGTAACTGCTTTCCGGGACATTTCCCCTCAGGCACCGACACACATCCTTATCATTCCCAATATTCTGATTCCTACCGTAAACGACGTAAAAACCGAGCACGAAGTGGCGTTAGGTCGTATGCTGACGGTGGCTGCGAAAATTGCCGAGCAGGAAGGTATAGCGGAAGACGGCTATCGTCTGATCATGAACTGTAATCGTCATGGCGGCCAGGAAGTTTATCATATTCACATGCATCTGCTGGGTGGACGTCCGCTGGGACCGATGCTGGCTCACAAAGGTCTGTAACATGTTTAAAGGGCGTATTGCAGCGCTGGTAATGACGATGATGATTGTGGGGTGCAGCACGCGTCCGGCGATCCCCGTCAGCGATGAACAGACGCTGGTAATGGAATCCTCCGTGCTGGCTGCGGGCATCACGGCGCAACAGCCCGCGCTGACCATCAGTGAAATTAAATCTTCTGCCTCCTCTACGCTCTTTAACGAAAGAAATGAACCGGTGACGGTCCACTACCGTTTCTTCTGGTATGACGTAAGAGGTCTTGAGATGCACCCGCTGGAGGCGCCGCGCAGCGTCACTCTTCCGGCAAGGTCGTCGGTAACGCTCTATGACAGCGCCAGCTATCTGGGTGCGCATAAGGTGAGACTTTATCTTTATCTCTAAGGGGTGAACCTTGATTAAAAATATGAGCCGTTATGCGCTCGTGACCGCATTCGCGCTGTTCCTCGCAGGGTGTGTGACCCGTACAGAACAGCCAGCTCCCGTGGAAGAGGCAAAGCCGGGTACCGAGCAGCCGACACCACCAACGCAGACCCAGCCAACCGTGCCGTCTGTACCGTCTATTCCGGCACAGCCTGGCCCGATAGAGCATCAGGACCAGACGTCACAGCCTGCGCCGCGCGTGCGCCATTACGACTGGAACGGTGCGATGCAGCCGATGGTCGGTAAAATGCTGCAGGCTCAGGGCGTGACGGCAGGCAGCGTACTGCTGGTCGATAGCGTGAATAACCGCACCAACGGTTCGCTGAACGCGGGCGAAGCGACAGAAACGCTGCGCAACGCGCTGGCAAACAACGGTAAGTTTACGCTGGTCTCTGCTCAGCAGCTCGCGTTAGCCAAACAGCAGCTGGGGCTGTCGCCGCAGGATAGCCTCGGCACCCGCAGCAAGGCGATTGGCATTGCCCGCAACGTTGGCGCCCAGTATGTGCTGTACTCTAACGCGACCGGTAACGTGAATACCCCAGCCCTGCAGATGCAGCTGATGCTGGTTCAGACAGGCGAAATTATCTGGTCAGGTAAAGGTGCGGTTACGCAACAATGACACCACGCGT
This sequence comes from Enterobacter sp. 168J2, assembly GCF_034107265.1. Lineage (NCBI taxonomy): Bacteria > Pseudomonadati > Pseudomonadota > Gammaproteobacteria > Enterobacterales > Enterobacteriaceae > Enterobacter > Enterobacter sp. 168J2. The sequence goes on from NZ_JAWNEB010000001.1 coordinate 626,058, forward strand.
GAAGAGATTCTGACGCGTTATTTTCCACAGTACCGCCTTATCGCGCCGCAGGCCCACTCCGGGCTTAGCGGCGCGAGTTGCATTATAGCGCAGGGCGCGCACCGTCTGGTCCTGCGGCAGAACCACGATCCCTTCGCCCCGGCTTTCCAGTTTCGCCGTCAGTTTCGCGCTCTCAAACGTCTTCCATCGGATCTCGTGCCTGAACCCCGTTTTTTCAAGCAGGGCTGGATGGCCGTTGACTATCTGGAGGGGGAGGTGAAAAGCGCGCTGCCGGACACCCCAGCGCTTGCGGCGATGCTGTATCATCTGCACCAGCAACAGCGTCTGGGGTGGCGAATCGCCTTACTTCCGCTGCTGGAAAACTACTGGCAACAAGCCTCTCCAGCAAGACGTACCCCGGTGTGGCTTGCGCATCTCAAACGGCTGCGTAAAGCGGGCGAGCCGCAACCGATTCGGCTCTCGCCGTTACATATGGATGTGCACGCCGGGAACATCGTGCATACGCCACAGGGAGCCAGGCTTATCGACTGGGAATATGCCGGAGATGGCGATGTGGCGCTGGAGCTGGCCGCGGTCTGGACGGACAGTGAAGCCGCGCGGCAGAAACTCATCAGAGAATATGCCAGAGTGGCGCACGTTGACGCCGATGCGCTGGCCCGCCAGGTGAGGCGCTGGCGGCCCTGGGTCATCATGCTGATGGCGGGCTGGTTTGAGATGCGTTTGCAGCAGTCCAGAGATAAACAATTTATTGCGCTGGCAGACGATGCCTGGCGCCAGTTACAAACTAAAGGATAAGAGAGGTGAGTGTGGGTCCAGTCATGTTGGATGTAGAAGGGTTTGAGCTGGATGCGGAGGAGCGTGAAATTCTGGCGCATCCGCTGGTGGGCGGCCTGATCCTGTTTACCCGCAACTATCACGATCCGGCGCAGCTGCGGGAACTGGTGCGCCAGATCCGCGCCGCGTCGCGCAATCATCTGGTGGTGGCCGTCGATCAGGAGGGTGGCCGCGTGCAGCGTTTTCGCGACGGTTTTACCCGCCTGCCGGCAGCCCAGTCTTTTGCCGCGCTGCTCGGCACGGAAGAGGGTGGGAAACTGGCGCAGGAAGCCGGCTGGCTGATGGCCAGTGAAATGATCGCCATGGATATCGATATCAGCTTTGCTCCGGTACTGGACGTGGGCCACATCAGCGCCGCGATTGGCGAGCGCTCATACCATGAAGATCCGCGTATTGCGCTGGCAATGGCGACCCGGTTTATCGACGGGATGCACGAGGCGGGAATGAAAACCACCGGGAAACACTTCCCGGGCCACGGGGCGGTGACGGCGGATTCCCATAAAGAGACGCCGCGCGACCCGCGTCCGGAAGAGGAAATTCGCGCCAAAGATATGTCGGTGTTCCGCTCGCTTATCACCGATAACAAGCTGGACGCCATCATGCCGGCGCACGTGATTTACAGCGACGTCGATCCGCGCCCTGCCAGCGGCTCCCCGCACTGGCTGAAAACCGTTCTGCGCCAGGAGCTGGGCTTCAACGGCGTCATTTTCTCCGACGATTTGTCGATGGAAGGGGCGGCAATTATGGGCAGCTACGCGGAACGCGGCCAGGCGTCGCTGGACGCAGGTTGCGATATGATCCTGGTCTGCAATAATCGTAAAGGTGCCGTTAGCGTGTTGGATAACCTGTCACCGATCAATGCAGAGCGTGTTACGCATTTGTATCATAAAGGTTCATTTAGCCGTCAGGAGCTGATGGATTCGGCGCGCTGGAAGTCGGTCAACGCCCGGCTTGAAGACCTGAACGAGCGCTGGCAGGCACACAAAGCCAGCCTGTAAACCCTCCCGGAAGGCGTAGCGTGGTGAGAAGACGATGATCATCTATTTACACGGTTTTGACTCAAACAGTCCTGGTAATCATGAGAAGGTGCTGCAGCTGCAGTTTATCGATCCCGATGTACGGCTGATTAGCTACAGTACGCGCCATCCGAAGCATGATATGCAGCATCTGCTCAAAGAGGTGGATAAGATGCTGCAGCTTAACGTCGACGATCGCCCGTTGATTTGCGGCGTGGGGCTGGGCGGCTACTGGGCGGAGCGGATTGGCTTCCTGTGCGACATTCGCCAGGTGGTCTTCAATCCTAACCTTTTCCCGAATGAGAACATGGAAGGCAAAATTGACCGCCCGGAAGAGTATGTCGATATTGCGACCAAGTGCGTGAGCAACTTCCGTGAGAAAAACCGCGATCGCTGTCTGGCGATCCTCTCGCGTAATGATGAGGCTCTCAACAGCCACCGGACCGCAGAGCTGCTGCATCACTATTACGAGATCGTCTGGGACGAAGAGCAGACCCACAAGTTTAAGAATATCTCTCCGCACCTCCAGCGCATCAAGGCCTTTAAAACGCTGGGCTAAACCCAGCCTGCCGCTTCAGAAACCCGGTCGTGAACACGCACCGGGTTTCTTTTTGTCCAGAATTGTCTACTTTTAAGCCATCAAAACTTGATGCATATCAATTTTGGTATGACCAATGCGCCTGACGTGATATTCTCAATGCACCTGAATGGTTTCAGTGCTGTAACCTGTTGTTAATTAAGGGTTATTTTTATAACTTTTAATTAACAATTGGTTAATAATTTGAGGGGGTCACGTTGACTACGCCATTGAAAAAGATAGTGATTGTAGGCGGTGGTGCCGGCGGGCTGGAGCTGGCCACACAGTTGGGCAAGAAGCTGGGGCGCGGTAAAAAAGCCAAAATCACGCTGGTGGATCGTAACCACAGCCACCTGTGGAAGCCGCTGCTGCACGAAGTGGCGACCGGCTCGCTGGATGAGGGCGTGGACGCGCTGAGCTATCTGGCGCACGCGCGCAACCATCATTTCCAGTTCCAGCTGGGCTCGGTGGTGGACATCAACCGTGAAAGCAAAACCATTACCCTGGCCGAGCTGCGTGATGAAAAAGGCGAGCTGCTGGTCCCCGAGCGCAAGCTGGCGTATGACACGCTGGTGATGGCGCTCGGCAGTACCTCTAACGATTTCAACACGCCGGGCGTGAAAGAGCACTGTATCTTCCTCGATAACCCGCACCAGGCGCGTCGTTTCCACCAGGAAATGCTGAACCTGTTCCTGAAGTACACCAGCAATCTGGGTGCGAATGGCAAGGTTAACATTGCCATTGTCGGCGGCGGCGCGACGGGTGTTGAGCTGTCCGCGGAGCTGCACAATGCGGTGAAACAGCTGCACAGCTACGGCTATAAAGGGTTAACCAACGAAGCGCTGAACGTGACGCTGGTTGAAGCGGGTGAACGCATTCTGCCTGCGCTGCCTCCGCGCATTTCCGGCGCAGCGCACAATGAACTGACTAAACTGGGCGTGCGCGTACTGACGCAGACCATGGTGACCAGCGCTGACGAAGGTGGTCTGCACACCAAAGACGGCGAGTACATCAAAGCGGATCTGATGGTCTGGGCGGCAGGTATCAAAGCGCCTGACTTTATGAAAGATATCGGCGGTCTGGAGACGAACCGCATTAACCAGCTGGTAACGGAGCCAACGCTGCAAACCACGCGTGACCCTGAAATCTTCGCTATTGGTGACTGTGCCTCCTGCGCGCGTCCTGAAGGGGGCTTCGTGCCGCCGCGTGCTCAGGCCGCTCACCAGATGGCAAGCCTGGTGCTGCACAACATTCTGGCGCAGTACAAAGGCAAGCCAATGAAGGCCTATGTCTATAAAGACCACGGTTCTCTGGTATCGCTGTCAAACTTCTCTACCGTCGGTAGCCTGATGGGTAACCTGATGCGTGGCTCGATGATGGTGGAAGGGCGCATTGCACGCTTCGTGTATATCTCCCTTTACCGTATGCACCAGATCGCGCTGCACGGCTACTTTAAAACGGGCCTGATGATGCTGGTGGGCAGAATCAACCGCGTCATTCGTCCACGTCTGAAGCTGCACTAATCTTTCACTCCCTCCGGGCCCTCCGGAGGGATTTTTTAGCATATCATGCTGCTCGTCGTGGATTAGGTGCCTAAGAGTTCTCCTAAACACGATATATCTCTCCCCGATGCCCACTTTTTGATCCTTTGTCTTATTGGCGAAGCCGCGCCTCCATTGCAGAATTGTTACCAATAGCAACAAAGGAGGAAGTCCCGTGAATAAATCAATGTTGGCGGGTATAGGGATCGGCGTCGCAGCTGCGTTAGGTGTGGCTGCTGTTGCCAGTCTCAACGTTTTAGATCGCGGCCCGCAGTATGCGCAGGTGGTTTCCGCAACGCCTATTAAAGAAACCGTAAAAACCCCTCGTCAGGAGTGCCGTAACGTCTCCGTAACCCACCGTCGTCCGGTACAGGATGAAAACCGTATTGCCGGCTCTGTTCTCGGTGCGGTAGCGGGTGGGGTGATTGGTCACCAGTTTGGCGGTGGCCGGGGTAAAGATGTCGCGACCGTAGTCGGCGCGCTGGGTGGCGGCTATGCCGGTAACCAAGTGCAGGGCGCGATGCAGGATAACGATACCTACACCACGACCCAGCAGCGCTGTAAAACCGTCTATGACAAGTCGGAAAAAATGCTGGGTTATGACGTGACCTACAAGATTGGCGATCAGCAGGGCAAAATCCGTATGGATAAAGACCCGGGCACCCAAATTCCACTGGACGGAAATGGCCAGCTGGTACTGAATAACAAAGCGTAAAAAAGATGTTCTCTGAACTTAGCTCCTCAAGCGCTCAGGCTGAGGAGCTTTTTTTTGCGTCAGATTTTGAGCAGTTCTGGCCACAGGCGCAGCGTGGTGTCGGAAATGTTCTGCAGTTTTTCGAGCGTCGCCCCTTCACGGGCGCTGATCGACATTCCCTGCAAAATACAGCTCAGGTACTGCGCCAGCATCTGAGGCTGGCAGTGCGCGGGAATTTCACCGCGCTGCTGGCGCTGAGCCAGAAATGCGCTGAGCGTCTCCTCCTGCATCGCATGACGCGATTTCACCGTATTGGCGATCTCTTTCGATGCTGCCGCCAGGGTGGCAGAGGTGTTAATCATAAAGCAGCCCGCGGGCGTCTCTTTACTGGTGAAACAGGTGGCAACGGCGGTGAAATAATCCCGTAGCGCCTGTTCCACGCTTTTCTCTTCACAAAATAGCTGGGCTTCGTGTTTCGCTGCAAAGCGCGAAATGTACCTGTCCAGCACCGCCCTGAACAGCCCCTCTTTATTGGTAAATTCAGCATAAAGCGTCGGCGCTTTGGCTCCGGTAGCTTCTACCAGATCGGAAAGCGAGGTCGCTTCATACCCATGTTGCCAGAAGAGAGTCATGGCCTTATCAAGCGCTGCATCCCTGTCAAACACTTTTGGTCGGCCACGGCTTTTCTTCGCACAACTCGTGACGTCGGTTGTCATTTGCCGTTGGTCCTCTGTTGGTTTGTTGAATGACCATTATAAAAATAAACGCAACCCACCACCAGTGCAGAATGCTTAAAAATAAATTAATCATATATGTATGAAAAATAACGACTTTAAAATTTAATTAATGCTCGTTATAAAAATATGTTGACGCGTGAGCTGGATCACATTTATGATTTACCTATCGATCGTTAACTAAATAGCTAACGACCTAAAAATTCATCTGCCAAAGGTAAACATTATGAAAAACGTAAAAACCCTCATCGCTGCTGCTGTTCTGAGTTCACTCTCTTTCGCAAGCTTCGCTGCTGTACAGGTACAATCCACTCCAGCCGATCAGCATAAAGTCGGGACGATCTCTGCGTCTGCCGGGACTAACCTGAGCTCACTGGAAGATCAGCTGGCACAAAAAGCGGAAGCAATGGGTGCAAAATCTTACCGCATCACCTCCGTGACCGGTCCTAACACCCTGCACGGCACCGCTGTCATCTACAAATAAGCCGGGCATAAACCCTCATTTATGCCACTGCAATAAAAAACGCCCTGCTAAGCAGGGCGTTTTACTTTCCGTCTTACATGGACTGCTGGACGACATCGTGATGCCGGGTGACATCGGTCGGCATGCCTGACCGCGCTTCCATCGCGCGCTCCATCACCAGGTTATCGGTATTCGCATTCGTTTTGAAGCTCACCATCGCGGCATTCAGGTTAATGGGTAACGTCTGCGGATCGTCGCCAATATTTTTCGATAGCGGCTGGTGAATCTCAACCAGCCGCACGCCGCCTGGCTCTTCAGAGACCTTAATCGGCGTGTTGATAATATTCACCTTCGTTCCCGGCGTAACCACGTTAAACAGCGTTTTGATATCGTCATCGCGCAGACGAATACAGCCGGAGCTGACGCGCATGCCGATGCCAAAATCCGCGTTTGTGCCGTGCAGCAGGTAAACGCCGCCGTATGCGGCAAGGCGGATCGCGTGGTGGCCCATCGGGTTATCCGGGCCTGCCGGAACCACGGCAGGAAGTTCGATGCCCTGGGCCTTATAGCGGGCGCGAATGTTGGCCGTCGGCGTCCAGGTTGGGTTGGCGCGTTTATCCGAGACGGTGGTGACCATCGTTGGCGTCAGCGTATCGCCGCCCAGCTGACCAATACCGATAGGGTAGACGGTGACCTCATTTTTACCCGGCGGGTAATAGTACAGACGCAGCTCCGCCAGGTTAATCACGATCCCCTCGCGCGGGGCGTCCGGCAGGATAGTCTGTAACGGGATGGTCAGTACGCTGCCCGCGCGCGGAACGTACGGGTCGACGCCGGGGTTCGCCTGCAGCAGGGCCAGAAAACCGACGTTATATTTTTTGGCTATTGCTTCCAGTGAGCCACCATTGTTTTCAACCACATGAAAGCGGTTTTCGCCCACCACCTTGCTGCCGAGCGGGGGAAGGGGCCAGGTGTTTGCTCGCGCAGGAAGCGCAACCGCGACGGTGGCTGCCAGCGCAAACAGGGTTATCCAGCGGGTAAAACGCGAAGAGGTCATCATCACCATAATCCATACAAATGATAAGGTTATTGTTTTATAAGGGGTTAATGATAATTATGGCGAATGGGTGTGTCGGGAAGATCGGGTGAAGTGCAAAGAGTTTGTAAATTGTCCCCCCCGGCAGCACTGCGCTAACGGGGGGGGAAGGGCGAGTTACGCGACGGCGTTCTCTTCCAGCTGACGCATAAAGTTACGCACCCAGTCCATGCGGGTTTTACGCTCCGTCAGCTCCTGGGTAAATTTCAGACGCGTCGGGCCATCAAGACGGAAATGCTGCGGCTGTTTTTGCAGCAGGCCGATCAGCCACATCGGGTTGACGTGGTTCTTCTCGGCAAATTCAATCATGCCGCCTTTTTCGTTGCCTTCAAGCTTGCGAATGCCCAGCTTCTGCGCCTGCTGGCGCAGGCGCGCGATATCCAGCAGGTTACGCGCCGCATCTGGCAACAGGCCGAAGCGGTCGATTAGCTCCACTTTGATCTCTTCCAGCTCGTTCTCATTCTTCGCGCTGGCGATGCGTTTGTAGAATGAGAGACGGGTATTCACATCCGGAATGAAATCGTCCGGCAGCAGGGAAGGCATGCGGAGTTCAACCTCGGTCTGCTGGCTGGTCAAATCTTCCAGAGACGGCTCGCGTCCGGCCTTCAGGGCGTCAACCGCGTTTTCCAGCAGCTCCATATAGAGCGAGAAGCCGATGGTCTCCATGGAGCCGCTCTGGTCCTCACCCAGCAGTTCACCCGCACCGCGGATCTCCAGGTCGTGCGTGGCCAGCGCGAAGCCTGCGCCGAGGTCTTCCAGCGAGGCGATGGCTTCCAGGCGCTTTTGCGCGTCGGTGGTCATCGCTTTCGGATGCGGCGTCAGCAGCCAGGCGTAGGCCTGATGGTGCGAACGCCCGACGCGGCCGCGCAGCTGGTGAAGCTGGGCCAGGCCAAAGTGATCCGCGCGTTCGATGATAATCGTGTTCGCGGTCGGAATGTCGATCCCGGTTTCGATGATGGTGGTACACACCAGCACGTTAAAGCGCTGGTGGTGGAAGTCGTTCATCACCCGCTCCAGCTCGCGCTCGCGCATCTGTCCGTGACCGATGGCAACACGCGCTTCCGGTACCAGTTCCGCCAGCCTGTCGGCGGCTTTCTGGATATTTTCAACGTCGTTATACAGGTAATACACCTGGCCGCCGCGCAGCACCTCACGCAGGATCGCCTCGCGCACCACCAGATTGTCGTACTCGCGGACGAAGGTTTTTACCGCCAGACGGCGCGCCGGCGGCGTGGCGATAATCGACAGATCGCGCATGCCGCTCATCGCCATGTTCAGCGTGCGCGGGATAGGCGTGGCGGTCAGGGTCAGAATGTCGACGTCCGCGCGCATCGCCTTGATGCGCTCTTTATGACGCACCCCGAAGCGGTGCTCTTCGTCGACGATCAGCAGCCCCAGATCTTTCCACTTCACGTCGCTTTGCAGCAGCTTGTGGGTACCGATCAGAATGTCAATTTTGCCTTCGCTTGCCTGCTCCAGGATCTGCGTCTGCTCTTTGGTGCTGCGAAAACGCGACAGCATCTCGATGCGCACCGGCCAGTTGGCGAAGCGGTCGCGGAAGTTGTCGAAGTGCTGCTGGGCGAGCAGGGTGGTCGGCACCAGCACCGCCACCTGCTTGTTATTTTCCACCGCCAGGAAGGCGGCGCGCATCGCCACTTCGGTTTTGCCGAAGCCGACGTCGCCGCAGACTAAGCGGTCCATCGCCAGCGGCTGGCACATGTCGCTCAGCACGGCGTTAATAGCCTGGGCCTGATCCGGCGTGGTTTCAAACGGGAAGCTGTCGCAGAACAGCTGGTACTGTTCTTTGTCGTGCTTAAAGGCGAAGCCCTCTTTGGCCGCGCGCTGGGCATAGATGTCCAGCAGCTCGGCCGCCACGTCGCGCACTTTTTCCGCGGCCTTCTGGCGCGCGCGCGCCCAGGCGTCGCCGCCCAGCTTGTGCAGCGGCGCGTTCTCCTCCGCGCCGCCCGCATAGCGGCTGATCAGGTGCAGCGACGAGACCGGTACATAGAGTTTGGCGTCATTGGCGTAGGTCAGCATCAGGTACTCACCTTTAATGCCGCCCGCTTCCAGCGTGGTCATCCCCTGATAGCGGCCAACGCCGTGCTCCAGGTGAACAATCGGCTGGCCCGGATGCAGCTCGGCCAGGTTGCGGATCAGCGTGTCCGGGTTGATGGTCCGACGGCTGTCCTGACGGCGGCGCGCGACGCGCTCGCCCAGCAGGTCGCTTTCGCAAATCAGCGCCAGGTTGTTGAGCGTGTCGATGAACCCGTGCTCGGCGGCGCCAATCATCAGGTAACGACCGTTTCCGGTCGCTTCGCTCAGGCGCAGGATGCGCTTCGGCGCCACCTTAATGCGTCCCAGCAGCTCACCTAAAGCTTCGCGGCGGCCTTCGCTCTCAACGGAGAAGACCACCGGGCCGGTAAAGGACTCCAGAAACTTGCGCAGATTATCCAGCGGCGATTTCTGCTGCGCCTGAACGGCCAGGTCCGGCAGCGTGCGGAAGGCGAGGTTGGTGTTGGCGGCCTTATCGGCAAGCGAATCGGTTTTCAGCTGCATGCGCGGCCAGCGCTTAAGCTCGGCGTTGAGCTCGTCGGTGCGCAGCCATAGCGCTTCCGGCGGCAGGAGCGGACGCATCGGGTCAACGCCCCGGTTTTCGAAGCGCGCGCGGGTTTCGCTTTCAAAGCGGCTGGCGCTGGCGTCGATATCGCCGGTGTTCACAATCAGGGTATTCGCCGGGAAGTAGCTGAACAGGGGAGGCAGTGGCTCGCTGAAGAACAGCGGCTGCCAGTATTCGATCCCGGCCGGGAGCGTACCTTTGCTGACCTGCTGATAGATATGTTCTGCATCACGCTTCACGTCGAACCTGTCGCGCCACTGGCTGCGGAACAGCTCGATGGCGGTTTTGTCCGTCGGGAACTCGTGGGCAGGCAGTAAATTGATGGATTCCACCTCTTCCAGCGTGCGCTGGGTGTCGGCATCGAACACGCGCAGGCTGTCGATTTCATCATCAAAGAAATCCAGACGATACGGCTGGTCGCTGCCCATCGGGTAAAGGTCGAGCAGCGCGCCGCGGGTCGCATATTCTCCGTGCTCCATGACCTGATCGACATGGCGATATCCTGCACCGTCAAGCTGGTCGCGCAGGGTGTCGCGCGACAGGCGCTGGCCTTTTTTCATCACCAGCGCGTGACCGTGCAGATAGCTGTGCGGGCAGACGCGCTGCATCAGGGTATTCACCGGCACAATCAGCACGCCGCGCTGCATGGTCGGGAGTTGATACAGAGTCGACAGGCGCGAGGAGATGATCTCCTGATGCGGAGAGAAGCTGTCATAAGGCAGCGTTTCCCAGTCGGCCAGGCTGAACACCAGGCTATCGGTGAACTGGCGGATTTCGTCGTGCAGGCGCAGGGCGTTTTGCATATCCGGGGCAACCAGCACCACCGGGCCAGGGTGCCGCTCAGCGATTTCTGCCACCAGCGTGGCGCACGCCGCGCCCGTGAGTTCACCCAGCTGGCGCTGGTCGCCCGCTTTGACGGGCAAGGAATAACGATAGTGTTCAGGCATGGCTATGTCAGAGTCTCTTATGGATATACCAACAGTATTGGGGCATATCACTGATACGCAATGTCTTTATTATCCTCGATCGTTTTACATAAGCAAATCGTAACCGCACGGCAGGGCTAAACGCCCCCAAAACGGGGGCGGAGAGGGCATTAACGCGTGGAAGGTGACAGGGTCCGCGTAGACGGAGGAGAGAAGAAAACGTCCCCGAACAGGGCGGTGGAGATTTTACGCACCCCGAGCCCGGCAAGGGTACAGATAAGCAGGCTGGCAAACGGGTAGACCAGAATTAAGGACAGCTCGGCCCAGACCGGCCAGTATGCTGCATTCATCTCGCCAATCAGGATCAGGCTGAAGGCCTCAATTAAGATGCGGTGGGTGGTATAGATCGCAATGGTGTTTGAGCCAATCACGTTCAGCAGGTTGTTGGGATGCACGGCATAGCGCTGCTCAAGGCTGTAAAACAGCTTCATGATTAACACAATCGACAGCAGAGAAAGCAGGAGAGGAACGTTAGCAAACCACAGCACGACGGAGACGGCCGCGAAAGCGCCGGTAGCCAGCCAGGTGCGGCGCAGGTTAAAGCTTTTCATCCACGCCATCAGCTCTACGCCATACCACGCCCCCAGGCTGTAGTAGATCATGTTGCGTACCACGCTGTTCATTCCCCACCACGGCAGCGGCAGAAAGTTGATCGCGATGCTCGCCAGCGCAAGCAGTCCAAGTACCGGCAGCTTCCAGCGGCTCAGCAGTTTACACAGCGTGAAATAGACCACCAGGGCATACAGATACCACAGGCTGGTGCTGGCGGTGAGCATGCCCCGCACAAATCCTGCCAGGGAATCGGCGTAGGCCGCGTTCGACGAGGTGGCAAGCTCGCGATCGGGCGCCAGCCAGGCGTTCAGGTGGGTCAGCGCCTGCCATTGCAGGATCCCCCACAGCGCCAGAACCCAGACAATGCTCCAGATCCGCTTGTCGAGGCTGGTGCGCCAGTCTACCTCATCAATATAACGACGGATCAGATAGCCGGAGATAAAGAAGAAGACCGGCATCCGGAACGGGGCGAGATAGAGGTTAAAATAGACCCAGCATTTGGCGAGGAGCCCGGAGAGCGGGTGTTGCAGCCCGCTCAGATGCGGGTAAAAGGTGATGACCGAATGGTAGATAACCACAAGGCAAATACACAGCCCTTTTATCTGGTTAATCCATAATGCTTTTTGCTTCATTGTTCGCGACTACCTTATTGCCATAAACGAACGAGCAATTGTTGTTAAACGAAGCCGGGATGTAACGGGTAACAGTCTGTATCAGGAGGTTTTTCGGAAAAGGTGGAGGCTGCGAGGTGAGGATTCAGCCAATAGCACGCTGATTTATCTGAATTTATCGGAAAAATGATTACCAAAGCTTACGGTTTCAGTCATTTACCCTTAACGGATTCGCTTATATACTCGTGGGTCTGCTATCAGCAAACAGACGGACTTCATGTATCAACCTGTCGCACTCTTCATAGGCTTACGTTACATGCGTGGGCGCGCCGCGGACCGCTTCGGTCGCTTTGTCTCCTGGCTTTCGACTATTGGCATTACGCTCGGCGTGATGGCTCTGGTGACGGTACTTTCCGTTATGAATGGCTTCGAGCGCGAGCTGCAAAACAATATCCTGGGGCTGATGCCGCAGGCCGTTCTCTCCTCAACCAACGGTTCCGTTAACCCGCAACAGCTGCCGGAAAGCGCGGCGAAGCTACAGGGCGTCACGCGCGTTGCGCCGCTCACGACGGGCGACGTGGTGCTGCAAAGTGCCCGCAGCGTGGCGGTGGGCGTGATGCTGGGAATTGACCCGGCGCAAAAAGACCCGCTGACGCCATTCCTGGTTAACGTGAAGCAAACCGATCTGGAAGCCGGAAAATACAACGTGATTCTGGGTGAGCAGCTTGCCGGGCAGCTTGGCGTCAACCGTGGCGACCAGCTGCGCGTGATGGTGCCGTCGGCCAGCCAGTTTACGCCGATGGGGCGCCTGCCGAGCCAGCGCCTGTTTAACGTAATTGGTACCTTTGCCGCCAACAGCGAAGTTGACGGCTATCAGATGCTGGTGAATATTCAGGATGCTTCACGCCTGATGCGTTACCCGGCGGGGAATATCACCGGCTGGCGCCTGTGGCTCGATCAGCCGCTGAAGGTCGATACCCTCAGCCAGCAAAAATTGCCGGACGGCACCAAATGGCAGGACTGGCGCGAGCGTAAAGGCGAGCTGTTCCAGGCCGTGCGCATGGAAAAAAACATGATGGGGCTGCTGCTGAGCCTGATCGTCGCCGTGGCTGCATTTAACATCATCACCTCGCTGGGCCTGATGGTGATGGAGAAGCAGGGCGAGGTTGCCATCCTGCAAACCCAGGGGCTGACGCCGCGCCAGATCATGGCGGTCTTTATGGTGCAGGGGGCCAGTGCCGGCATTATCGGCGCGCTGCTGGGCGCCGTGCTCGGCGCACTGCTTGCCAGCCAGCTTAACAACTTGATGCCGATCATCGGCGCGCTGCTTGACGGCGCGGCGCTGCCGGTGGCTATCGAGCCGCTGCAGGTGGTCGGTATTGCGCTGGCCGCGATGGCCATTGCGCTGCTTTCTACGCTTTATCCTTCCTGGCGCGCTGCCGCCACTCAACCCGCTGAGGCTTTACGTTATGAATAAGATCCTGTTGCAATGCGACAACCTGTCCAAACGCTATCAGGAAGGCACTGTGCAGACCGACGTGCTGCACAATGTGAGCTTTAGCGTGGGCGAGGGCGAGATGATGGCGATTGTCGGCAGCTCCGGCTCCGGCAAAAGTACGCTGCTGCACCTGCTGGGCGGGCTGGACACGCCAACCAACGGCGACGTGATCTTCTCCGGCCAGCCGATGAGCAAAATGTCCTCTGCGGCGAAGGCCGAGCTGCGTAACCGCGAGCTGGGCTTTATCTACCAGTTCCACCACCTGCTGCCGGACTTCACGGCGCTGGAAAACGTGGCGATGCCGTTGCTGATTGGCAAAAAGAAACCGGCAGAAATTAACGCCCGCGCCAGCGATATGCTGAAAGCGGTAGGGCTGGGCCACCGTGGCAATCACCGCCCGTCGGAGCTGTCCGGCGGCGAGCGCCAGCGCGTGGCGATTGCCCGCGCGCTGGTCAATAATCCGCGCCTGGTGCTGGCGGATGAACCGACCGGTAACCTGGACGCGCGCAATGCGGACAGTATCTTCCAGCTTCTCGGCGAGCTGAACGCTTCTCAGGGTACCGCGTTTCTGGTGGTGACCCACGATCTGCAGCTGGCAAAACGCATGGGTCGCCAGCTTGAGATGCGCGACGGCCATCTGAATGCGGAACTGACCCTGATGGGGGCAGAGTAATGGCGTCACCGTTATCGTTACTCATCGGGTTACGTTTTAGCCGCGGCCGCCGTCGCGGCGGCATGGTGTCGCTGATCTCCGTGATCTCCACCATCGGTATTGCGCTGGGCGTGGCGGTCCTGATTGTCGGCTTAAGCGCCATGAACGGCTTTGAGCGCGAGCTGAATAACCGCATTCTGGCGGTGGTGCCGCACGGGGAGATCGAGCCGGTTAACCAGCCGTGGACCAACTGGAGCGATGCGCTCGCCAAAGTGGAAAAAGTACCGGGCATTGCCGCAGCCGCGCCCTACATCAACTTTACCGGGCTGGTGGAGAGCGGGGTAAACCTGCGCGCCATTCAGGTAAAAGGGGTCAACCCGGCGCAGGAGGAGCGTCTCAGCGCGCTGCCGAAATATGTCCAGAACGGCGCGTGGGCTAACTTTAAGGCCGGCGAGCAGCAGATCATTATGGGTAAAGGCGTTGCCGATGCCCTGAAGGTGAAGCAGGGCGACTGGGTATCAATTATGATCCCGAACGCCAGCGCCGACCACAAAATACAGCAGCCCAAGCGCGTGCGCCTGCACGTCACCGGTATTCTCCAGCTGAGCGGCCAGCTTGACCATAGCTTTGCGATGGTTCCGCTGGAAGATGCGCGCCAGTATCTCGACATGGGCAACAGCGTGACGGGCATTGCCATTAAGGTGAACGACGTCTTTAACGCCAACAAGCTGGTGCGTGATGCCGGCAGCGTCACCAATAACTACGTCTATATCAAAAGCTGGATCGGCACTTACGGGTATATGTACCGTGATATCCAGATGATCCGCGCGATCATGTATCTGGCGATGGTGCTGGTGATTGGCGTAGCGTGCTTTAATATCGTCTCGACGCTGGTAATGGCGGTTAAGGACAAGAGCGGCGACATCGCCGTGCTGCGTACCCTCGGGGCAAAAGACGGTCTTATTCGCGCCATCTTCGTCTGGTACGGTTTGCTGGCAGGGCTGTTCGGCAGCCTGTGCGGCGTGGTGATTGGCGTGGTGGTTTCCCTGCAGCTGACGCCGATCATCAACGGGATTGAAAAGCTTATCGGCCACCAGTTCCTGTCCGGTGACATCTATTTTATTGACTTCCTGCCGTCTGAACTGCACTGGCTGGACGTTTTTTATGTGCTGGTTACAGCACTTTTACTGAGTCTGCTGGCAAGCTGGTATCCGGCGCGTCGCGCAAGCCGAATTGATCCGGCGAGGGTATTAAGTGGCCAGTAATTACGTCATGGCGTAGCGGTCCTGAGGCCGCTATGTCAGAAAGAGGAATGCACTATGTATTATGGATTTGATATTGGCGGCACCAAGATTGCGCTCGGCGTGTTTGATAAAAACCTCAAACTGCAGTGGGAGACCCGCGTTCCCACGCCGCGCGAAAGCTACGATGAATTTTTAACCGCCATTGCCGCGCTGGTGGCGCAGGCGGATGAACGCTTCGGCGTGAAGGGCAGCGTCGGCATCGGCATTCCGGGGATGCCGGAAACCGATGACGGCACGCTGTACGCCGCCAACGTGCCGGCCGCCAGCGGTAAACCGCTCCGCGCCGACCTGTCGGCCCTCCTTGAACGCGACGTGCGTTTAGATAACGATGCCAACTGCTTTGCCCTCTCTGAAGCCTGGGACGATGAATTCCGCCAATATCCGCTGGTGATGGGGCTGATCCTCGGTACCGGAGTCGGCGGGGGGCTTGCGATCAACGGCAAGCCGATTACCGGGCGCAGCTACATCACCGGGGAGTTTGGCCATATCCGCCTCCCGGTGGATGCGCTGGAGGTGGTGGGGCGTGATTTCCCGCTCACCCGCTGCGGCTGTGGTCAGCACGGCTGTATCGAGAACTATCTCTCAGGACGCGGGTTTGCATGGCTTTACGAACACTTCTATCATCAGAAACTTGAGGCCCCTCAAATCATTACCCTGTGGGAGCAGGGGGATGCGCAGGCGCGTGAGCACGTTGAGCGCTATCTGGATCTGCTGGCGGTGTGTCTGGGAAATATTCTCACCATCGTCGACCCGGATCTGCTGGTGATCGGGGGAGGGCTGTCAAACTTTACTGCGATTACGGAACGGTTGTCCGGGCGTCTGCCCCGACATTTATTGCCGGTCGCCCGCGTGCCGCGTATTGAACGCGCGCGACACGGGGACGCAGGAGGCATGCGCGGAGCCGCATTCCTTCATCTTACCGATTAGTTTACGAGGTCTTTATGCTGTCGCGTCGCCAGGGTCGACTCAGCCGTTTTCGCAAAAACAAACGCCGCTTACGAGAGCGCTTGCGCCAGCGGATCTTTTTCAGAGACAGAATCATGCCAGAAGCGATGGATAAACCCAGAGTGGTGGTGCTGACCGGCGCGGGGATCTCCGCCGAGTCAGGAATTCAAACCTTCCGTGCAGCGGACGGGCTGTGGGAAGAGCACCGCGTCGAGGACGTGGCGACGCCGGAAGGCTTTGCCCGCGATCCGGATCTCGTGCAGGCGTTTTACAACGCTCGCCGCCGGCAGCTTCAGCAGCCTGAGATTGCGCCGAACGCGGCGCATATGGCGCTGGCGAAGCTGGAAGAGGCGCTCGGGGATCGTTTTCTGCTGGTGACGCAGAATATTGACAACCTGCACGAGCGGGCCGGTAACAAGAACATCATCCACATGCACGGTGAGCTGCTCAAGGTTCGCTGCGCCTGGAGCGGCCAGGTGCTGGACTGGAAAGAGGACGTGCTGCCAGAGGATAAGTGCCACTGCTGCCAGTTCCCGTCGCGCCTGCGTCCGCACGTGGTCTGGTTTGGCGAAATGCCGCTGGGGATGGATGAGATCTACAGCGCGCTGGCGATGGCGGACGTGTTTATCGCTATTGGCACATCAGGACACGTTTACCCGGCGGCGGGGTTTGTTCACGAAGCGCGACTGCACGGAGCGCATACGGTAGAGCTCAATTTGGAGCCAAGCCAGGTGGGCAGCGAGTTTGAAGAGAAGCAATACGGCCTGGCGAGCGAGGTGGTGCCAGCCTTTGTGGATAAGCTTCTGAAGGGGCTGTAAGCGTAACGGGCGGCGTTGCGTCGCCCGTTACGTATTGCATTAACGACCTGCTTTTAACTTCTGATAATACTCTTCGTAAAGGCGGCTCGCGCCGCCTACATCGTTCTGCCATTCACCTTTGCTGATGGTTTCGGCATCCGGATAGAGTGACTTATCGTTAGCCACGTCAGGCTTTAGCAGCTTGCGGGCGGCCATGTTTGGCGTCGGGTAGCCAATCGTCTCGGCAACCTGTTTCGCCACGTCCGGACGCAGCAGGAAATTAATCAGCTTCAGCGCGCCGTCCACGTTCTTCGCGTTGGCCGGGATCGCGAGGCTGTCCATCCAGAAGATCCCGCCTTCCTTCGGCCAGACCACCTCCAGCGGCGTACCGGCCTGGCGGGCAACATACGCAGAGCCGTTCCACACCATCCCCAGATTTACTTCGCCTTCCATATACGGGTTTGCCGGGTTATCAGAGTTGAATGCCGCCACGTTAGGCATCAGCTTTTTCAGCTCGTTGTAGGCCGCTTCGATCTCTTTCGGATCGGTGGTGTTACCGGAATAGCCAAGTTTACGCAGCGCGATCTGGAACACTTCGCGCGCATCGTCGGTTAACAGCAGGCTGCCTTTGTATTCCGGTTTCCACAGATCGGCCCAGCCGGTGACCGTTTTCGGATCGATGGCCTCGCTGTTCACGCCAATAGCGGTTGCGCCCCAGATGTACGGAATGGAGTAGTCGTTATTCGGGTCGAACGGCTTGTTGAGCATCTCCGGATCGAGGTTTGAAAAATGGGTTAGCTTCGTTTTGTCGATCTTCTGGATCATCCCCTCTTTGCGCATTTTGTCGACAAAGTAGGTGGAGGGAACGACCAGATCGTACGCGCCGTCTTTGTAGGTTTTCAGCTTGGCGTACATGGTTTCATTCGACTCGTAGGTCGAGTAGATAACCTTGATGCCCGTCTCTTTGGTGAACTGCTCCAGCAGGCCAGGCGGCACGTATTCGGTCCAGTTGTAGAAGTAGAGCGTTTTGCTGTCATCAGCGTGCGCGGCACCCATGCCAAGCACCAGCGCCGCAGCGGCGAGCATTTTTTTCATTTCATTGTCCCCTGAGGTTTTGTTTTATCACGAGCAATAACCTGGCTGGCGATCACCAGAACCAGCGAAAACACCAGCAGAATGGTCGCCAGCGCGTTCACCTCCGGTGAGACGCCGACTTTCACCATTGAATAGATCTTCAACGGCAGAATTTCGTAGCTCGGCCCGGTCACGAATGAGGAGACCACGACGTCATCCATCGACAGGGTAAAGCTAAGCAGCCATCCGGCAGCGACAGCAGGCATCGCCAGCGGCAGGATGATTTTGCGCAGGATGGTCATTTCGCTGGCACCCAGATCTTTCGCTGCCTCCAGCATGCGCACGTCGAACCCTTTCAGGCGGGCGTAGACGGTTACCACCACAAACGGCAGGCAGAAGGTGATATGGGAAAACAGCAGCGACCAGAAGCCAAGCTGTACGCCCAGCAGCATAAACAGCACCAGCAGCGAAATGGCCATCACGATGTCCGGCGACATCATCACCACAAACAGCATGCCGCTGACGAACGGCTTGCCGCGAAAGCGGTAGCGGTACAGCGCCACGGCGGTGAGGGAGCCAATCAGCGTGGCGAAGGTGGCGGAGACGATCGCCATCGTCAACGAGTGCTGGGCTGCCTGCAGCAGGCTGTCGTTGTTCATCAGCAGGCTGTACCAGCTGGTGGTAAAGCCCTGCCAGTTAATCCCGAAGCGCGAGCTGTTAAAGGAGTTCACGATTAAAATGATAATCGGGATATAAAGGTAAGCGTAAATGGCGGTCATAAAACCGCCGCGAAGCAGTCGACCGATCATTCGAGCTCCACCTTTTTATTCAGCAAGCGTGAGGCGCGCCAGTAGACCAGCAGCATCAGGCCCATTACCACCGTGAGCGTAATGCTGGTCGCGGAGCCGAACGGCCAGTCGCGGATGTTGAGGAACTGACTCTTAATCACGTTACCGATCAGCAGGTTTTTCGCCCCGCCCATCAGGTCCGACACGTAGAACAGGCCCATCGCAGGCAGCATCACCAGCAGACAGCCCGCGATAATGCCGGGCATGGTCAGCGGAATGATAATCCGGATAAAGGTCTGCAGCTTGCTGGCCCCCAGGTCTTTTGCCGCTTCCAGCAGCGGTTTATCCAGCTTTTCAATGCTGGAGTAGAGCGGCATCACCATAAACGGCAGCAGGATATAGACCAGGCCAACGATCACCGCGCTCGGGGTGAACATAATGCGGATCGGCGTATCAATCACCCCCAGCCACAGCAGAAATTCATTGAGGTAGCCTTTGGTGCTGAGGAAGATTTTCAGCCCGTAGATGCGAATCAGCGAGTTGGTCCAGAACGGCACAATCAGCAGAAACAGCAGCAGCGGGCGCACCTTTTGCGGCAGTCCCGCCAGGAACCATGCGAAAGGGTACCCCAGCAGCAGGCAGGCCACGGTGGCAATTAGCGCCATATTGAGCGAGTGCAGCAGCACGTTAAAATAGAGCGGATCGAGCAGGCGCGCGTAGTTATCCAGCGTAAAGACCAGCGAAACGAAGTTTGCATCGTCGCGGGTCAGGAAGCTGGTGGCAACGATCATCAGGTTGGGTAAAAAGACAAATAGCACAAGCCAACCGACGATTGTGGCAATCACCACCTTCTGGAACTTACTTGTGTTCTTCATCAGCCAGCACAACCTCCCAGCTTTCTACCCAGTTGATAACCATTTTCTGGTCAAGAGAGTGGTCAAAGTCAGGGTCGTCCTCGTTAAAGAATTCGCTGACCATCACCATTTTGCCGTTCTCCAGTTCAACCACGGACTCGAGGGTCATCCCTTTATAGTTACGTTCGCGAACGTAACCGATCAGACCTTCGACGTCGGCCGCGTCGTGGATCTCATCAACGCGGAGATCTTCCGGGCGCAGCAGGACGTTGAGTTTTTGGCCTTTCTCGACGGCAAAGTTCACGGTGATAATGCAGTCGCGTCCCTCGACGTTCGCGCGAACGCGCTGCGCATCCAGACGCTCAAGCACCGTGGCGTTGAAGATATTGATCTCGCCAATAAAGCTGGCGACAAACAGGTTTTTCGGCTCTTCGTAAATTTCACGCGGCGTACCGTCCTGCTCGATTTTGCCGTCGCGCATCACCACGATGCGGTCAGACATGGTCAGCGCCTCTTCCTGATCGTGGGTGACAAACACGAACGTGATACCGAGCTTGCGCTGTAGCGCCTTCAGCTCGTTCTGCATCTGCTTGCGCAGCTTGTAGTCCAGCGCGGAGAGGGATTCATCCAGCAGAAGCAGGCGTGGTTTATTGACGACTGCGCGGGCAATGGCCACACGCTGCTGCTGACCGCCGGAGAGCTGGTGGGGCTTTCGCTGGGCAAACGCTTCCAGCTGTACCATGCGCAGAGCTTCGGTGACGCGCGGTTCGATCTCATTAGCCGGGGTTTTTTGCATCCGCAGGCCAAACGCCACGTTCTCAAACACGGTCATGTGCGGGAACAGAGCGTAGCTCTGAAAAACGGTATTGACGTGGCGATCTTCGGCAGGAACCTGGGTGATGTCCTGGTTCTCAAGATGGATGCGGCCATTATCAACGCTTTCCAGCCCGGCGATAAGGCGCAGTACGGTGGTTTTGCCGCAGCCGGAGGGGCCAAGCAGCGTAAGAAACTCACCATCATTGATGGTCAGGTTGAGGTCTGAAATGACGTCTTTGCCATCAAAGCTTTTACGAATTCGTTCCAGTTGCACCAGCGGTGAACGAGAACGGGATTGTGTATTCAATTTTTGCGCTGTCCCATATAGACGCCTCAGGCAGCAGACTGAAGCGGGGTTTGTGTGTAACCACCTTGGTGACTCGTAATGAGGGCGGACATTCTACGGCAATCCCCCGTAATCGCCAATCCTTGTCACTGATTCATAAGCTACATTTATTAACGCATAAAGATATAAACGTAAAAAGTTCTCGTTTGCGGGATAAAAGTGACCTGACGCAATATTTGCGTTTTGATGCTTACTGATAATGTTGTCACAAAAAGTGAGGGTGACTGCATGGATAAATTACTTGAGCGTTTTTTACAGTATGTTTCGCTGGATACCCAATCTAAGCCGGGTGTCCGCCAGGTGCCAAGCACCGAAGGCCAGTGGAAGTTGTTAAACCTGCTTAAAGAGCAGCTTGAGGCCATGGGGCTGGTCAACGTCACGTTAAGCGAAAAAGGCACTGTGATGGGAACGCTGCCGGCGAATGTGCCTGGTGATATTCCGGCGATTGGCTTTATCTCCCATGTCGACACCTCTCCGGATTTTAGCGGCAAACACGTGAACCCGCAGATTGTGGAAAACTACCGCGGCGGCGATATTGCGCTGGGTATTGGCGACGAAGTGCTCTCTCCTGTGATGTTCCCGGTGCTGCACCAGCTGCTCGGCCAGACGCTGATCACCACCGACGGCAAAACGCTGCTGGGGGCGGATGACAAGGCGGGCATCGCGGAAATCATGACGGCGCTGGCGGTGCTGAAAGATAAAAACATCCCGCACGGGGACATCCGCGTGGCCTTTACCCCGGACGAAGAGGTGGGTAAGGGCGCGAAGCACTTCGACGTGGAAGCTTTTAACGCGCAGTGGGCGTACACCGTCGACGGCGGCGGCGTGGGCGAGCTGGAGTATGAAAACTTCAACGCCGCCTCGGTGACCATAAAAATTGTCGGAAACAACGTTCACCCGGGCTCTGCCAAAGGGGTGATGGTGAACGCGCTGTCGCTGGCGTCGCGTATTCATGCGGAAGTCCCGGCGGAAGAGAGCCCTGAACAGACCGAGGGGTATGAGGGCTTTTATCACCTCACCAGCATCAAAGGCACCGTGGACAGCGCGCAGATGCATTACATCATCCGCGATTTTGACCGTAAAGCCTTTGAGGCGCGCAAGCGCAAAATGATGGAGATCGCCAAGAAGGTTGGGAAGGGATTGCATCCTGACTGCTATATTGAGCTGATCATTGAAGACAGCTATTACAATATGCGCGACAAGGTGATGGCCCATCCGCACATTCTGGATATCGCCCAGCAGGCTATGCGCGACTGCGATATTGAACCGGTCTTAAAACCGATTCGCGGCGGCACTGACGGCTCGCAGCTGTCGTTTATGGGGCTGCCGTGCCCGAACCTGTTTACCGGTGGCTACAACTACCACGGCAAGCATGAGTTCGTGACGCTGGAAGGAATGGAAAAAGCGGTGAAGGTGATTGTGCGGATAGCGGAGTTAACCGCGAAGCGGTAAGCAAAAGCCCGGTGGCGCAGGGCCACCGGGCATTAAAGCAACTCAGTCCTCAAAGAACCAGTATCCGCTGTTGACCAGCGCGGCTAGCATCGCGAGGAAGGACGGATCTTCCAGCGCATCGCCAAAGGTGTCGGCAGTCAACACCAGATGGCTGGCAATGGCTTCCAGCGCCGGGCGGTGCGGGGAGTCGAGCTTCTCACCGTTGACGAAGACCTCTTCACCAATGCGCAGCACGCGCAATCCGCCCAGACGAACCAGCTTGTCACCCTGCTGCAGCGCATCATAAATCTCGTCTGCCTGATACGGCGGCTCCGGCGGTGCAACGTCCAGCTCGTGGCGCGACTGGCTGATAAACTCGCCAAACCATTGTTTAAAGTGCTCCGGCTCGTTGATCAGATCCAGCATCATGCCGCGCAGCTTATCCAGCTCTTCCGGCAGGATGTCAGCAGGATGTTCGCGCGCGGGCACGTCCGGATCGCTGTAGCGATAGCTGCCCAGCTCGCGCTGCAGGACGTAGTCGGCAAAGCCGCTGATCATCTCGCGGCCGCTCGGCGCGCGGAACCCGACGGAGTAGTTCAGCGAGTTCTCCAGGGAGTAACCTTCGTGAGGGAAGCCTGGCGGAATGTAGAGGATATCGCCCGGCTCCAGCTCTTCGTCGATAATGCCTTCGAATGGGTCAACCTGAAGCAGATCCGGGTGCGGGCAGTGCTGTTTCATCGGCACTTTTTCGCCCACGCGCCAGCGGCGGCGGCCCGTACCCTGAATGATAAACACGTCGTACTGGTCCAGATGCGGACCCACGCCGCCGCCAGGTACGGAGAAGGAGATCATCAGATCGTCCATGCGCCAGTCGGGCAGGGCGCGGAACGGGCGCATTAGCGCGGCAGTCGGCTCGTGCCAGTGGTTGACCGCCTGCACCAGCAGCGACCAGTTGCTTTCGCCGAGATGATCGTAACTTTCGAAAGGACCGTGGCTGACCTGCCATTTCCCGTCCAGGTGGCTGACCAGGCGGCTGTCGACTTCGTTTTCCATGGCCAG
Source organism: Enterobacter sp. 168J2 (assembly GCF_034107265.1). Lineage (NCBI taxonomy): Bacteria > Pseudomonadati > Pseudomonadota > Gammaproteobacteria > Enterobacterales > Enterobacteriaceae > Enterobacter > Enterobacter sp. 168J2. The sequence continues at coordinate 649,343 of NZ_JAWNEB010000001.1, forward strand.
ACCGGCCAGCTCGTCAGGTGAGATAGGGTCGACAAAGTTGCTGAACCCGCGTTTCAGAACCACCGGGCGCTTTTGCCAGTAACGTTCAATAAATTCGGGCCAGTTAAGTGTTAAGTGATAATCCATATTTTTTTATTCCGCAGGCTCTTACTGACTCGGATTATAACGGAAGCTCAGCCCCCCGGCTGCGAGATCCTCGCATTTTTCACATAACGGGTTAACTATCGTCCGATGTGGGCTGCTGACGACCAAAAATCACTTCCATTCTGGCCCCGCCGAGCAAGCTTTCGCTGGTTTCGATTTTTCCGTCGTACTGGTCGACAATCTCGCGGGCGACGGCTAAACCCACGCCCTGACCGGGGCGCAGCGTATCCGCTCGCTGACCGCGATCGAACACCACATCACGTTTATTGAGCGGGATCCCCGGGCCATCATCCTCAACGATAACGTGTAACTCGTTATCCGTCTGGCGCGCCGACACTTCCACAAACTCCAGGCAGTATTTGCAGGCGTTATCTAACAGGTTGCCCATCACTTCCATAAAGTCATTTTTTTCACCGACAAAGCTAATCTCAGGCGAAATATCGAGGCTAATGTTCACCCCTTTACGCTGATAAACCTTGTTGAGGGCGGACGTGAGATTATCCAGCAGCGGGGCCACCGGGTGCAGCTCGCGGCTCAGGAGCGCGCTGCCGGAACGCATGCTGGCGCGATGCAGATAGTAGCCAATTTGCTGCGAGATTCGGCTGATCTGCTCCAGCATCACCGGCTCGGCATCGTCGACGCTCAGCCTTGAGCTGCGCATGGAACGCAGGGTGCTTTGCATCACGGCCAGCGGCGTTTTCAGGCTGTGGGTGAGGTCGGTCAGGGTCGTACGGTACTTATCATAGCGTTCACGCTCGCTTTTGAGCAGGCGATTGAGGTTACGCACCAGGCTGGTCAGCTCACGGGTGGTTTCCGGATTGAGCTTTTCACGATGGTGTTCCTCAAGCTCGCGCACCTCTCGCGCCAGGGACTCAATAGGGCGCAAGCTCCACCAGGCTGCCAACCAAAGCAGCGGGATCACCAGCAGCAGGTTTGCGGCCAGAACATAAACGAACCAGCCCCAGACCTTATAGGAACGTTTTAGCTCAACCGGAATGGTGTCGATCACCACAATGGTCAACTGCGGCATGTTCATGGTCGCCGGGTAGATATTGATCGCCACCGAGTGCGTCATTTCCGTTTCGGCATCGTCAGCACGGATTTCATTGAGCTTTTGCTGCATCGAGCGATCTTCGCGGATCAGCGTGCTGGTGGTGTTGAGATCGGCTTCTATCTCATGAAACCCGTTGGTTTTGAGCCACTCCGGACGAATGCTTTTCGCCAGCCACGGAATATCGCGTTGCGCCCAAAGCAACTTTCCCTTTTCGTTATAAATCAGGGCTAAAGTGGGGCTCTGTTGATCCAGGTTCTCCGGCATTTCAACGGTGATATGGTTGTCTTCCCATTTGGCCAGGGTATAAAACAGGTTACTTTCGCCGCGTAATAGTCGAAAGGTCGTTTTATCAAAGCTGACGCTGTAGCCCACCAGGGCGACCAGACCGTAGGAGAGCGACAGCACCAGCACCACCGCGGCCGTTGCCAGTAAAAAACGAACCCGCAGCGAGAGGGGCAGAATGTGGCGCAAAATCCGTCTCATTTAGCGTAATTCGAACAGGTAGCCCTGGCCGCGGACGGTCGTGATCACGTCCTGCGGATACTGCGCCTGGATTTTCTTACGCAAACGGCCCATCAGCACGTCAATGGTGTGACTCTCGCGCAGCTCAGCGTCAGGGTAGAGCTGGAGCATTAAAGAGTCTTTGCTCACTACCTTGCCGCTGTTACGGATCAGCGTTTCCATAATGGTGTATTCGAACGCGGTGAGCTTTATCACTTCATCGTTGATCGAAAGCTCGCGCCGGGAGAGATCCACCTGGAAAGGCGGAATGGAGATAACCTGTGAAGCCAGCCCGCTGTTGCGGCGTAACAGCGCCTGCATGCGCGCCGCCACTTCTTCAATATGGAACGGTTTGGTGACGTAATCATCGGCACCGGCGCTGAGCACTTCAACTTTGTCCTGCCAGCCTTCGCGGGCGGTGAGAACCAGAACCGGCAGGGAAACGTCATGGCTGCGCCAGCGACGAATTAACGACAGGCCGTCTTCATCAGGCAGGCCTAAATCGACAATGGCGATGTCCGGCAGATGTTCATTGAGATAATAATCGGCTTCTTTTGCATCTTCAGCATCGTCCACCTGATGTCCCATCTCCTGAAGCTGAACCTTCAGGTGGTGGCGTAGCAATGCGTTATCCTCAACAACCAGTACGCGCATCATCTTTTCTCCCGGAATAAATAGTATGAATAGTTTAACGCTGATTATGTTGCTGTGGGGATAAACATTCAGTAAACCGGGGAAAAGCAACCCCCTTTCCGGGCGGAAAGGGGGGAAGGGACGTTACTTCAGCTCATCAACCATGGTGATGGCGCGACCAATGTAGTTCGCAGGGGTCATCGCCTTCAGGCGGGTTTTCTCTTCTTCCGGCAGTGCCAGAGCGTCGATAAACTGTTTCATGCCTTCGGCATCAACGCGTTTACCGCGGGTCAGCTCTTTCAGCTTCTCGTACGGTTTTTCGATACCGTAGCGGCGCATCACGGTCTGAATCGGCTCTGCCAGCACTTCCCAGTTGTGATCCAGCTCGTCCAGCAGACGGTCACGGTTCACTTCGAGCTTGCTCACGCCCTTCAGGGTGGACTGATACGCGATCAGCGCGTAGCCAATGCCCACGCCAAGGTTACGCAGCACGGTGGAGTCGGTCAGGTCGCGCTGCCAGCGGGAAACCGGCAGCTTGCTCGCCATATGCTGCAGTACGGCATTCGCCAGTCCCAGGTTGCCTTCGGAGTTTTCGAAGTCGATTGGGTTCACTTTGTGCGGCATGGTGGAGGAGCCAATTTCACCGGCGATGGTTTTCTGCTTGAAGTGGTTCAGCGCGATGTAGCCCCACACGTCACGATCGAAGTCGATCAGGATGGTGTTGAAGCGCGCGATGCAGTCAAACAGCTCGGCAATGTAGTCGTGCGGCTCAATCTGGGTGGTGTACGGGTTCCACTGAATGCCCAGCGAGGTCACGAACTCTTCGCTGAACTGGTGCCAGTCAACTTCCGGGTAAGCGGCGATGTGGGCGTTATAGTTACCGACCGCGCCGTTGATTTTGCCCAGAATTTCAACCTGTTCCAGCTGACGGTACTGGCGCTCCATACGGTACGCCACGTTCGCCATCTCTTTACCCATCGTGGATGGGGTGGCTGGCTGGCCGTGAGTACGGGAAAGCAGCGGAATGTCGCGGTATTCCACGGACAGCGCTTTCACCGCGTCGATGATTTTACGCCAGTAAGGCAGCACCACTTCTTTACGCGCGGTGGAGAGCATCAGCGCGTGAGACAGGTTGTTGATGTCTTCGGAAGTACAGGCGAAGTGAATGAACTCGGATACCGCGTGCAGGGCCGGGACGCTTTCCACTTTCTCTTTCAGGAAGTACTCAACCGCCTTCACGTCGTGGTTGGTGGTGCGTTCAATGGTCTTAATGCGCGCGGCATCTTCTTCGCTAAACTCAGCAACGATTTTATCAAGGTAATCGTTTGCCTTTTCGTCAAAAGCAGGAACTTCCTTGATTGCTGCCTGGGCGGCCAGCTTTTGCAGCCAGCGTACTTCAACCTGAACACGGAACTTCAGCAAACCATATTCGCTGAAGATCCCGCGCAGCGCGCTGACTTTATCGCCGTAGCGTCCATCGACAGGGGATACGGCGGTCAGTGAGGATAATTCCATAATTCGCAACTCCGGGAGGTTAACAATGAGCAAGAATTTGTTTTGCCTGAGTGGTCAGGCGATTACGAGAAAACATTAACTGCAGGCGGCCACCGCCAACCTGATGCCACAGCACGGCGGCGCGGATCCCAGCCAGCAGGGAAGCGCGGACCTTCGCCTGCACCTGCGGGCTTTGCAACACGGCAGGGGAGCCGGTGACCTGAATGCGCGGGCCCAGCGGGCTGATAACGTCAACGTAAATGCCCGCCATGGCGCTCAGCAGCGTTTCAGACTGCAGGTCAAAATGGTCGAGCTGACGCTGTAGCCCGGCGATGCGATCGCCCAGGGTATTGAGCGCGCCTTTCGCCGCGCTCAGCTTACGCTCCAGCACCATCAGGCTTAAGGTGTAGCGGGTCAGTTCCGCGTTTAACCCCTGACGGCTGCTGGCGTTAAGCACGCCAAGCAGGGTTTCAAGACCGAGACGAAGATTGGTTTCACTGCCGCCGAACACGCCCAGGGTTGAACCGGGGTTGAGGTCGATAACGCTGTTGAGCGAAACGTGCAGGGCATCAGCGTCACAGTGACCCTGATGCGCCAGCTGTTGCACCAGACGAGCAGACTGGCAAATTCCTGCCAGCGCCAGGGTGATGTCATAGTAATTCTTCGCCACACGGTCTCCTTTATGTGTGCAATCGGTTAAACAGCGGGCAGCGGCAGGCGCTGTTCAATGATCCCGCCGCCCAGGCAGATTTCGCCGCTGTAGAAGACAGCAGACTGGCCCGGGGTAACGGCGGCGACCGGCTCGTCGAAACGGACGTCAATGCGGTCGTCATCGAGCGCGGTAATGGTGCAAGGAATATCGGTCTGGCGGTAGCGCGTTTTCACCGTGCAGCGAAGCGTGCCTTTCAGCGGCTCGCGATCGACCCAGTGAAGCTGCTGCGCGATAAGGCCAACGGACATCAGACGCGGATGGTCATGGCCCTGGGCGACAATCAGAATATTGTTTTCGACGTCTTTATCGACCACGTACCACGGATCTTCGCTACCTTCTTTAGTTCCGCCAATACCCAGGCCTTTACGCTGGCCTAAGGTGTGGTACATCAGCCCCTGATGCTGACCAATCTCGTCGCCGTCAACGGTGACAATTTTCCCCGGCTGTGCAGGCAGGTAGCGGCCCAGGAAATCACGGAATTTGCGCTCGCCGATAAAGCAGATACCGGTAGAGTCTTTTTTCTTCGCGGTGATCAGGTCCAGCTCTTCGGCAATTTTACGCACTTCAGGCTTTTCCAGTTCGCCGACCGGGAACAGGCTTTGCGCAATCTGTTCATGGCTTAGCGTATAGAGGAAGTAGCTCTGGTCTTTATTGCCGTCGAGGCCTCGCAGCAGCTGGCTTTTGCCATTCACGTCCGCACGACGCACGTAGTGACCGGTCGCAATGTAGTCAGCGCCCAGATCTTCCGCGGCGAATTCCAGGAAGGCTTTAAATTTGATCTCTTTGTTGCACAGAATATCCGGGTTCGGGGTGCGTCCGGCTTTGTACTCCTCAAGGAACAGTTCAAAGACGTTGTCCCAGTATTCTGCGGCAAAGTTAACGGTGTGCAGTTCAATGCCGAGCTTATCGCATACGGCCTGCGCGTCGGCGAGATCCGCAGCGGCAGTGCAGTATTCCTCGCCATCGTCTTCCTCCCAGTTCTTCATGAACAGGCCCTCCACCTTATAGCCCTGTTGCTGTAACAGGTAGGCGGAAACGGAGGAATCGACACCGCCGGACATGCCGACGATCACTTTTTTCTGGCTATTATCTGACATGGAATACTCACGACATTGAACTTCAAGGCGGCGTATTCTATCACGCCCCCCCACCGTTGACACCCTCTGTAAACGGCCAGTTAAATTCTCCGATGACCTCCAGCGGCAGGCGTGCGCCTGACTGCCAACAGCGGATGCTTTCCGCAACCAGCGGCGAGCGCAGGTTTGGCGCGTTCAGGATCTCCTCGGCGGTGACCCACAGGCAGCGATCGATATCGTCATCATGCGGTTCTGTGGCGCACGTTTCGCTAAGCTCAACGGCGAATAAAAAGCGCAGGAATGGGGTGCTGTCGGGCGCAATCCACTGGTGCATGCGGATGAAGTGCTGGGGCTCCGCGCGGATGCCGGTCTCTTCCCAGAGTTCACGTTTTGCTGCCTGTAATAAGGTTTCATTGGCTTCCAGATGCCCGGCTGGCTGATTCCACAGCGCCCTGCCGTTGATGCTCTCTTCTACAACCAGGAATTTACCCTGCGCGTGCACCACGCAGGCGACCGTGACATGAGGTTTAAACATCGTTTCTCCTTAAGGGGCTACGTCCCGCCATTCACCGTTTGCCAGGGAATCCAGCGTGTAGCTGCCCATGGCGTAGCGAATCAGGCGCAGGGTAGGGAAGCCCACGTGGGCGGTCATGCGCCGAACCTGACGGTTACGGCCTTCATACAGGGTGATTTTGAGCCAGCTTGTCGGAATGGATTTGCGCTCGCGAATGGGCGGGTTACGCGGCCACAGCCACTCCGGCTCATTCACGCGTTCAATACCTGCGGGCAGGGTGGGACCGTCGTTCAGCGTCACGCCGCTACGTAGTTTCGCCAGCGTCTCTTCGTCCGGCTCGCCCTCGACCTGAACGAAGTAAATTTTTCCGGTGCGTTTGCCCGGCTGCGTGAGCTTCGCCTGCAGAGCGCCGTCGTTGGTTAAGACCAGCAGACCTTCGCTATCCCGGTCCAGACGACCGGCGGCGTAGACGCCCTGAACGGGGATGTAATCCTTCAGCGTGCTGCGCCCGGCCTCATCGGTGAATTGCGGCAAAACATCGTAGGGTTTATTGAACAAAATCACCCGCTTCGGCTGGTTTTGCTGGGGTCTTTTGGTGGCTTGTCGCGAGCTGAATCGCTCAACCCGGTGTTTTGTAAAAGAAGTTTTCTTCATGGTATTTTCAGGCGTTATCAATTGCCGCATTATAGCCTAATAACGAAGACCTTTCATGGCGCAGGACAATCAGGTACTATCGAAGGGCTCATTACAATTTATTAACATAAGATCAGTAACAACCAGAAGCGCTCGAAGGAGAGGTTAATGGAAAGCAAAGTAGTTGTTCCGGCGGAAGGTAAAAAGATCACCCTGCAAAACGGCAAGATTAACGTTCCTCACAATCCGATTATCCCGTTCATCGAAGGTGACGGTATCGGCGTAGACGTTACCCCGGCAATGCTGAAAGTGGTTGATGCCGCTGTTGAGAAAGCCTACAAAGGCGAGCGTAAAATTTCCTGGATGGAAATTTACACCGGTGAGAAATCTACTCAAGTTTATGGCCAGGACGTCTGGCTGCCAGCGGAAACGCTGGACCTGATCCGCGACTACCGCGTTGCTATTAAAGGCCCACTGACCACCCCGGTCGGCGGCGGCATCCGTTCCCTGAACGTGGCACTGCGTCAGGAGCTGGACCTGTACGTGTGTCTGCGTCCGGTTCGTTACTATCAGGGCACCCCAAGCCCGGTTAAGCACCCAGAACTGACCGACATGGTTATCTTCCGCGAAAACTCAGAAGACATCTACGCGGGTATCGAATGGAAAGCTGACTCTGCTGACGCAGAAAAAGTGATTAAATTCCTGCGCGAAGAGATGGGCGTGAAGAAAATTCGCTTCCCTGAGCATTGCGGTATCGGCATCAAGCCGTGCTCCGAAGAAGGGACCAAACGTCTGGTGCGCGCGGCAATTGAATACGCGATCACCAACGACCGTGACTCTGTGACCCTGGTTCACAAAGGCAACATCATGAAGTTCACCGAAGGCGCGTTCAAAGACTGGGGTTACCAGTTGGCGCAAGAAGAGTTCGGCGGTGAGCTGATCGACGGCGGCCCGTGGCAGAAGATCAAGAACCCGAATACCGGCAAAGAGATCGTCATTAAAGATGTGATCGCCGATGCGTTCCTGCAGCAGATCCTGCTGCGTCCAGCGGAATACGACGTGATCGCCTGTATGAACCTGAACGGTGACTACATCTCCGACGCCCTGGCTGCACAGGTTGGCGGTATCGGTATCGCCCCAGGCGCGAACATCGGTGACGAATGCGCCCTGTTCGAAGCAACCCACGGTACTGCGCCTAAATACGCCGGCCAGGACAAAGTGAACCCAGGCTCTATCATCCTCTCCGCAGAGATGATGCTGCGCCATATGGAATGGTTCGAAGCCGCAGACCTGATCGTCAAAGGTATGGAAGGCGCGATTAACGCGAAAACCGTAACTTACGACTTCGAACGTCTGATGGAAGGCGCTAAGCTGCTGAAATGCTCAGAGTTTGGCGACGCGATTATCGCGAATATGTAATCCAGATTCTGGATCAAACAAAACGGGAGCCTGATGGTTCCCGTTTTTTTATTATTCTTTTAGAAGGGATAAATAATATTTGTTCCATCGCTATAAAAAATTACGTCCTCAGATGGTATCAATAGTATTTGGGTGTAGCGCCAAATATTCAGAAGCCAAATCGCCAGCTAGCTGGCTGATTTTTTCGGATCAGATTGTTCGTAATAAACGAGCTTAAGCCCTTGCTCACCTGACTGCAAAAGCAACGGATATTTGCTACCCTAAGGAAGATAACGCTTTAGATCCAGAGCGTTCGAAAGTTAATGGAATAAATTACGATGAGTGAAAATGATACTATCCCAAAGAAGTCTACAAGCCAGATTAACAAAGCGGTATTCTTCACATCTGCTTTGTTAATTTTCCTTCTTGTCGCCTTTGCCGCTGTATTCCCGGATTTGGCAGACAAAAAATTCAAACTGCTTCAGCAACAAATATTCACGAATGCCAGCTGGTTCTACATTCTTGCTGTCGCCCTGATTTTGCTGAGCGTCACTTTCCTCGGCCTTTCGCGCTACGGTGATATCAAACTGGGGCCGGATCATGCCCAGCCTGATTTCAGCTACCATTCCTGGTTTGCGATGCTTTTTTCGGCAGGGATGGGGATCGGCCTGATGTTCTTTGGCGTTGCCGAACCGGTAATGCATTACCTTTCGCCACCCGTCGGCACCCCTGAAACCGTAGCCGCAGCGAAAGAAGCCATGCGACTAACGTTCTTCCACTGGGGGCTGCATGCCTGGGCCATCTATGCCATTGTGGCGCTGATTCTGGCATTCTTCAGCTACCGTCACGGTTTGCCGTTAACGCTGCGTTCTGCACTCTATCCCATCATCGGCGATCGCATCTATGGGCCAATAGGCCATGCAGTCGATATTTTTGCGGTGATAGGGACGGTCTTTGGCGTTGCCACATCGCTGGGTTACGGTGTTTTGCAGGTTAATGCCGGTCTGAACCACCTTTTTGGGGTGCCCATCAATGAAACGGTGCAGGTCATTCTGATTGTAGTCATCACGGGGTTAGCGACGATTTCAGTGGTGTCCGGTCTGGACAAGGGAATTCGTATCCTCTCTGAACTCAATCTGGGTCTGGCTGTTTTACTCCTGGCGCTTGTGCTGTGTCTTGGACCAACCGTCCTTTTACTGAAATCATTTGTCGAAAATACCGGCGGTTATCTTTCGGAATTAGTGAGTAAAACCTTTAACCTTTACGCCTACGAACCGAAATCAAGCAACTGGCTTGGTGGATGGACGCTATTGTACTGGGGATGGTGGCTTTCCTGGTCGCCGTTTGTCGGTATGTTCATCGCGCGCGTATCCCGTGGCAGGACAATTCGTGAGTTTGTTACGGGCGTGCTGTTTGTTCCCGCTGGTTTTACCCTCATGTGGATGACGGTGTTTGGTAACAGCGCCATTTATCTCATCATGAACCAGGGAGCCACTGACCTGGCAAATACCGTCCAGCAGGATGTCGCGCTGGCGCTGTTTAATTTCCTGGAACATTTCCCGTTCTCGTCAGTGTTGTCATTTATTGCAATGGCGATGGTTATCGTGTTCTTTGTCACCTCGGCTGACTCCGGGGCAATGGTTGTTGATACGCTGGCGTCTGGCGGCGTCGCGAACACGCCTGTCTGGCAGCGAATTTTCTGGGCATCGCTCATGGGAATTGTTGCTATCGCATTGCTGATTGCGGGTGGCCTGAGCGCGCTGCAAACCGTAACGATAGCGAGCGCATTACCGTTCTCCGCGATCTTATTGATCTCAATTTACGGACTGTTAAAAGCCCTGCGTCGAGATTTGACCAAACGTGAAAGTCTGAGCATGGCGACGATTGCGCCGACTGCCGCACGTAACCCTATTCCGTGGCAGAGAAGGCTGCGTAACATTGCCTATCTGCCAAAACGCTCTCTGGTGAAACGGTTTATGGACGAGGTTATTCAGCCTGCCATGACGTTGGTTCAGGAAGAGTTGAACAAGCAGGGGACCCTGAGCCATATCAGTGATGCGGCTGACGATCGTCTCCGGCTTGAAGTGGATTTAGGCAATGAGCTGAACTTTATTTATGAAGTAAGGCTTCGTGGCTACAATTCGCCTACTTTTGCGCTTGCCGCGATGGATAATGATGAGCAGCAGGCGGAGCAGCACCGTTATTATCGCGCAGAAGTTTATCTGAAAGAGGGCGGTCAGAATTATGATGTGATGGGCTGGAATCAGGAACAGCTTATTAACGACATACTTGACCAGTATGAAAAACACCTGCACTTCTTGCACCTGGTTCGTTAATATGTTTTGCCGCCCTTAGGGCGGCATTACGTTAGGGTAGGCACTCTCTTCCAGCAGGAAAAAAATAATGTTAGCCACCATTCTTATCGCTGTCGTTGCATTCATCCACATCTACATTCTTGTGCTGGAAATGTTCCTGTGGAACACCAGAACAGGGCACAAGGCCTTCAATCTGCGTCCCGATTTTGCGCGCGATACCCGCGTGCTCGCCGCGAATCAGGGGCTGTATAATGGTTTTCTGGCTGCGGGTCTGCTCTGGAGCCTCTGGCTTGGTGAAAAGGGTATATCTGTGGCCATTTTCTTCCTGACCTGCGTGTTGATTGCCGGTCTCTTTGGCGCAGCGACCGCCAGCCGAAAGATACTGTACGTTCAGGCCCTGCCTGCTCTTGCAGCCCTGCTTGCCCTGCTTATCTGACGCAGCGCGTTGGTTAACCGTACGTCGTCGGATATACTTGTGGCTTCCCCCTCAGAGGTTAACGCTGTTATGAATAACGAAATCCCACTCAAGTATTATGACATCGTCGAAGAATACGCGACGGAAGCCACAAAGCCCGTGAGTGAGTCAGAGCAGGACTCGCTGGCGCATTATTTCCAGCTTCTTCTCACCCGTTTGTCGAATAATGAGGAGATCGATGAGGAAGCTCAGCAGGAGATGGCGCGTGAAGCCGGGGTTCGTGCCGAACGTATTGACGATATTGCGAATTTTCTCAACCAGTGGGGAAACGAGTAGCCTACCGCGCGATCCCAGCGAGTCGCTTCGCAAGCTCGCTCCGGGTGACGGATTTTGAGAAATACCATCCCTGAATCAGCGCCTCGGGGTATCTTTCAGCAATAAAGCGATACTGTATTTCGCTCTCTACGCCTTCGAAAACAAGCGTTTTATTCAGTTTTGCGAGGGCGTCGCTAAAGATGACAAAAATGTTCTGCTTGTAATGTTCACTGATGCCATCGACCAGCGACTTGTCGATTTTGATCTCATCATATTCAAGCAGCGATAGCCTTGCCAGGTTTGAGTTTTGCACCCCGAAGTCATCAATGGATATTCTCACGCCAAGATTTTTTAAATCCTTGCAGAAATCTTCCAGAATATTCCCCGTTGAAATAGCTTTTTCAGAAAGCTCGATTTTTATCAGAGAGAGCGGAATGTTATTAGCTAAACAGCTACGGCGCAAAATGCTGATAAACTGTCCGTCTTCAATTTCCGTTCGGCCAACATTGAGCGAAACAACCAGATGATATTTAATAATAAGCGGTGCGATATCCGAAAGGGATTTTTGCAAAATATTAATATAGTAATTTTTATACAGGCCGATTTTTTTGATTAATGGAATAAACAGTTCCGGGGAGACGTCACCGTATCTTGCGTCACGCCATCTCGACAAGACCTCCACGCCCACAATTTTTTTATCCTCAATCCGAACAATCGGCTGGTAATGAACGCCGATGGTATTAGTGATAACCGCTTTGACCAGCGTCCGCTCCAGAGAGAACCGGTCCTCGTTGAGTCGAAAGAAAAATAGCGTTATCGCAATCCAGACAAAACATAAAATGACCGCGAGAACGATAAACACGACGGGAGATAACGAGGCCAGTCCCGCGTTGTGATGCTTCACAATGACGCACAAATCCCAGGAGGTGCTGCACTGGGTGAGGGTCAAGGTAAACAAGGAGGAATGTAGTTCGCTCTGTTGGTTAAATTCAGGCGTAGCCGAAAAAAATGTTCTGCTTAAGTCCCTGGTGGTGGTGCTCAGAGAATAGCTCTCCGTAACCGGGGTGAATTTATCGTAAGCATAGCGGGAGGTGAAGATAATGTGATTATTATAGATGGCCGCATTGCCGGTAAAAAAATCTTTTCTGGAAAATTGTGCGAGGAGAAATCCTCTGGGCGTTTCATGGAGTTCTTCAGGAAGCGGAACAGGGTTAACGAGTTTACCCCAAAAAGCGGTACAGACTATTTTTCCCTTTTCAGTAAAACCGACGTCTGCAACATAGAGGCTTTCAAGCTTGACCTGCCGGTAGCGATCGAGACTGTCTTTGTCGCATCCCTGTGTGGTCAGGTTTTTGAGGGTCTGCGCTACGCTCTGGGTCAGACCTTCTGAGTGCTGTAAAAGGGTACGGGAAATCTCAAGCTGTTTGCTTTTCTGCTGGCTCACGATAACTGCATTTACCGCAAAAAGAGACAGGAAGACCAGAAACGCTGAAACGATAGTAACGGCAATGATCTTTTTCATTTTCCAGATACCCTGTCCGCTCCCTCATCTCTCAAATCTTATCACAGGCAGGACAAGCTACAAGCCTGATAATAACGGCGGCCGTTACGCTTAAGTGCAATTCGTTTTCCTCTTAACCTGAGCTTTGTTACAGTGACAAGAGTTGTCAGCCAGGGATGCCAGGCGTGATAAGGTGGAAAAGCTCGTGCATGTGAAAAATACTTTTTACACAACAACCATTACCGTCATCATTGTCTCATTGATTGTTTCATTGTCGCTTGCCGTCCAGATTGCCACGTCCCGACAGCAGTCAATTCAGCAGATCAATACCAGCGTTGCCAACCTGAGCCATACCCTGAACGTCTACACGGAAGGGATCATTCGCCAGAGTGAAATGTTGATTACTACCGTTTCTGACACAATTGAAATTTATGGTATGACCCCGCAACAGGCGATCAATATTCAGCGAATGATAAGCAATCAGGATAATCTTCTTACTCAGATTAATAACGTGGTTGTCTATGATGCGCATGGGGATATCTTCACTGCATTGCACAAGAATTTTGCCGGCCCGCATAAAGGCGCGGACAGGGCATTTTTTGTCTATCACAAGGAAAATAAAAGTCAGCAGATTTATATTGGTGAGCCGGTGATAAGCAGAACCAATGGTAAATGGGTTATTACCCTTAGCCGACGCCTTGAAACCCACACCGGTGCATTTAACGGTGTTGTGGTGGTGACGCTGGGTATCGAAAATTTTTTGGCGCTTTATGGACAGATTAATATTGGTCACGCGGGCGTTATTGGTTTAACGACGCAAGCAGGCGTTTTACTGATTCGTTATCCCTTTAAAAATAACTATATCGGTACGATTTTTTCTGACTCACCTCTCTTCAGAAAATACCTCAAGGTACAAAATACAGGTATAGCCAGCTCCGTCTCCCGGTTTGATAAAATCGAACGCATTTATGCCTATGAGAAAAACAGGCGCTACGGACTGGTTACCACGGTAGCGGTAAGCATTGATGAAGCCCTTTCACCGTGGCGCAAGCAGGCGATTCAGCTTGCCGCACTTATTTTGGTGTTTACCGCGACGCTCATCGTGGCGTCCTGTTTCCTCTATTCCGACTTATCCAGAAAAGCACGGGATAACAAAGCGCTAAAGATTATTGCCTCGGAGGATGCGCTGACAGGGCTTTATAACAGGCGCATCTTTGATGAAAAAATCCTCTCGGAAATCGCGGCGTGTGCGACAAAGGACGCGCCGCTTTCGCTGCTCCTTGTGGATGTGGACTACTTCAAAAAGTACAACGATAACTACGGCCATCCGGAAGGGGACAGATGCCTGGCGTTGCTGGGAAATTGCCTCAGGGAAAGCCTCACCCGCGACAACCAGGTTGTGGCGCGGTATGGCGGGGAGGAGTTTGCGGTGATTTTGCCTGAAACGGATATCCAGGAGGCGCTCCGCCTTGCGCAGGCAATTATTCGCAATGTTTTCTCTCAGCAAATTGAACACGCGTTTAGCCCCTTCGGGCGGGTCACGGTAAGCGTGGGGGTCTCCAGCGCGCGTGCTGTCAATATCTTGGGTAGCCAGCAGAATATTATTAATGCTGCCGACCAGGCGCTCTATCAGGCAAAACGCGGCGGACGCAACCGGCACGCTTTCGTTGGAGCTTGATCAAAAAAAAGCCCACTCAAGAGTGGGCAAGAAATACTGGAAGCAATGTGAGCAATGTCGTACTGAATACCTGAGTATTTTTCTCAACTATTCAGTGTTGAGAAAGATAATCTTTCTCAACAAAAGATGCAACCCCACAGTTCTTGTGGAAGGGTGTGTTGATGAAGAAATGCGCAGACTCTCTCTGTGAGGCTTATCACAAATTTCCTTTCTCAGATCCTGTGCTATCCTTTTTGTGTCGTTGATTTAATGACAAAAACCATACAGAGAGGAAAGTTATGGGAATTTTATCCTGGATTATCTTTGGGCTTATTGCGGGTATTCTGGCGAAGTGGATCATGCCGGGCAAAGATGGCGGTGGGTTTATCGTCACCATAATACTGGGTATTGTCGGCGCGGTAGTCGGCGGTTGGATCAGTACGCTGTTCGGTTTTGGTAAAGTCGATGGCTTTAACTTCGGCAGTTTCGCGGTCGCAGTGATCGGCGCGCTGGTTGTGCTGTTTATCTACAGAAAGATCAAAAGCTAATACTGAAGCGTTAAAAAGGCTGCCAGATGGCGGCCTTTTTACGTAACGGGGTTACCACCAGCCAAACTGCGTGCCGGCAAACGCCACGACGGCCACGATCAACATAATCAGGGTGGTTTTTCTCATTTATGCCCCTGGAGCCGCGTAACCACCGACAAAAAACCACGCCAGAAATACCACCGCCGTTATAAAAATAACGACCGGGAAGAGGATCCCTATTCTCATATCATCACCTGTTTCGGTTTTTGTAACGCCGTAGAGTGTACGGGGTTAATCCATCGTGAGAAAGCCTGTTTTACTTTTTCCTTTCTTATCCTGATACATCGCGATATCCGCGGCACGTAACGCACTGTCCGGATCGGTTACGCCGGGATCCACTTCGATAACGCCGAGGCTGGCGCCAGGATAAATAATGCTGATGCTACCCAGCCAGTATTCCCCCGCAATTCGGGCGCTGAGGCGCGTTCTGAGAAGGTGAATTTGCTCCTCATTCTTGACGTTGCTTAGAGTGGCTACCAGAAACTCATCGCCGCCCAGCCGACCGATGATATCGTCCTGCTGTTTTTCTGCGGTCAAACGCTTGCCCACTTCAATCAGGAACTGGTCGCCTGCTTCGTGCCCGTACCGATCGTTAATCAGTTTGAAATCATCCAGATCGATAAAGGCAATGATGGCGTTACGTTTCAGATGACGCGCCAGGGAAAACAGGGTGGTCAGATCCTCAAAAATGGCGCGACGGTTGGGTAATCCTGTAAGGGCATCCGTGTAGGAGTGCGCGATAAGCGCCGCGTTGGCTTCACGGAGCTGAGTTACCAGAGACTCTTTCTGAATGTACTGACTAATCAATCCGGCGAAGAGTTTTAGCATTTGTTCACCGCGCGCGCTGAGCGGTTTTTTGGCCGTGCTGGTGGCGCAGAGCGTACCGTATAGCGAGCCATCGGCAAGATGAACGGGGATGCTCATGTAAGTGGTAATGCCGAGTGCTTTCGCCGCTTCACACTCCGGCCAGCGCTCGGGAACATCGTTACTGAACAGCGTGTCGCTATCGAGCGCGCGCTTACACAGCGTTTCATCCCACGGCACGCTCAGCCCCTCGGGGATCGTCATCTGCTTGCTGTTTCGGGCATAGAGGATGTGCTGCAGCCGCGCTTTGATATCCACCTTCGTCAGGTATGTCGACTCCATGTCGGTGACGATTTCCAGCATCTCCAGCAGCTGGCGAACAAGACTTTCAAGAGATTGCTCAGTGGCGAGGGTTTCTGAAACACGGGCAAGGATAATATCCGACATGACGTAGAAAGACTCCCAGGCAGAAGACGTCTGCATCTGCATGTTATGCTGAATTCGTAGGCTTCCGGCATAGTTAAACATGAATGCAGAAAATTTAATACAGGCTGAAAGAAGGGGGATTGGGCGGGGAAAAAAAGCCCCGTTGTTGAGAGCGGGGCAAAGACATCTTGATTACGGAATGATGTTCTCTGGTCAAAGTGAGAACATGCCAGACTATAGCGTTGAAAAGTGCAGTTAGAATGGAGAAATCATGGAGAAAGCGGCGACAAGCCGTTACCCTTAGCCAACGATGATGTTAAAAGGATCAACAAGATGAGATTTCTGCTACTGGCGCTGGCGCTTCCCCTGGTTGCCTGCACCGCAAAAACAACCCCACCCGACGCCCCGAAACCACCGCACGCCGTGGGCATGGCGAACCCGGCTTCCGTTTACTGCCTGGAAAAGGGCGGGGAACAGGTCCCGATTCAAAGCCCGCAGGGTGTCCGCACCGAGTGCAAGCTGCCTGGCGGCGAAGTGATCGACGAATGGACGCTCTATCGTCGCGATCATCCGCAACCCGCCAGGTGACAGAGGGATAGTAGCTGCGATACACTTCTCTTTAGGATTATTCTTAGCCATTGTCTGGCTACCGTTACCGCGAGAGAAGTATGTTTCAGCTTAAACCGGGCAGCATGGCGATGATCGTTGGTGCCCGCACGGCGTCAGGCCGTCGCAATATTGGTAAATCCGTTGAGCTATTTGGCCTTTGCCAGCCCGGCCAGCGTTTCGTTAACCCGGTCAACGGCGTGATGACGCAGTTACCCGCAAGCGCGGACCGCGCGCTCTGGCTGGTGACGGGAGACGTCTACGCCTTTGACAATCAGCACGGCTTTGCGTTTGTCCGCGCCGAACACCTGATGCCGCTTACCCCGGACGAAGCTCCGCAAATTCAGAATGCGCTGACGGTCGGCTGATCACAGCTGACGCAGCCAGTCGGCTAAGACCAGAGCGTGATTCTGCTTCGTGTCCTTCGCGCCGTAGAGCAGGGTTACGGTCTGCCTGTGCGCCAGCGCCGCCAGACGCTCTCCCTCGTCCTTATGCTGCGCCAGCTCGTCCTTGTAGGCTTGAGTGAAGGTCGCGAAATCAATCGCTTCGCTATGAAAGTCCTTGCGTAACGCACTGGACGGCGTGAGCGTTTTACACCATTCGTCATACGCGAGGTCCGTTTTTTTAACCCCGCGGGGCCAGAGCCTGTCCACCAGAACCCGATAGCCATCGTCCGGGCTTGCCTGCTCATAGACGCGTTTGCACTGAATCATGATTCCACCCTCCCAATTTAAGGTATTGTGATAATTGCAGAAGATCGGTAGTCTGAGGTTCCTTATGTTATCTGATAATACTCTGGCATAAGGAACCTTTCATGGAACACCTCCCGGTTAAAACGACGCTGCGCATTGCGCTGGTTGGCGATTACAATCCTGACGTTATTGCACACAAGGCGATCCCGCTGGCCATTGACGACGCCGCCGCAGTCCTTGACCTCACCGCCGATTACGACTGGCTTGCCACCACGGAATTAACCAGTTCTGAGGATCTGGTGGGCTACGATGCCATCTGGCTGGTTCCCGCAAGCCCCTATAAAAATACCGAGGCGGCCTTTATTGCCGCACGCTACGCGCGTGAAAACAGCATTCCGTTCCTGGGCACCTGCGGTGGATTCCAGCATGCGTTGATTGAATATGCCCGTAACGTGCTGGGCTGGAGCGATGCCGCACATGCTGAGACGGATACTGAAGGTACGATGGTGATTGCGCCGCTGGCCTGCTCGCTGGTGGAAAAAACCGAAGCCATTGAGCTGCGCAATAATACGCTGATCGCGAAGGCCTACGGAAAGCCGGAAATCGTAGAGGGTTATCGCTGTAGCTATGGCGTATCGGCGGCATTTGCCCGGGAACTGGAGAGCGGTGATATGCGCGTGACGGGCTGGGACGAGCAGGGGGAAATCCGCGCGGCGGAGCTGGTGACCCATCCGTTCTTTGTGATCACCTTATTCCAGCACGAGCGTGCTGCGCTGGAAGGGCGTCCGGTGGTGCTGGTGCAGGCAATGCTGCGCGCGGCGCGCGGGTAAAAAAGGCAGACCCGATGGTCTGCCATCGTGTTTATCGGGGCGCGATTTCCCGGTCGCGCCCGGCAAGTACGCCGCAGATGGCCATGACGACAGCGGCCAGCGCGCAGGCGAGAAGCGGGATCCGCCAGTCTCCAGCCGAATCGTGAATTTTGCCCATCAGCGGCGGACCGCAGGCGGCGAGCAGGTAACCAATAGACTGCGCCATACCGGACAACGCTGCCGCCTGATGTGCGGAGCTGGCGCGCAGGCCGATGAACGTCAGGCCGAGGATCATCGTTGCCCCGGTACCAAAGCCAAACACCAGCGTCCACATCACCGCCATATCAGGCATAAACCACAAGCCTGCCGCGCTAACCGCGCACATCAGCCCAACCGCTCCGGCGATGGTTCGCTGATCATTCAGGCGATGGAGGACGAGCGGAACGGCAAGCCCCGGCACGGCCGTGGCAAGCTGTAAAAGGCCATGCACCGAGCCGGCCTGCGCTTCGCTGAAGCCGTGGCTTAGCAATATGGCCGGCAGCCAGCCGATGACAACGTAATAAATCAGCGAATTAATCCCCAGAAAGAGCGTCACCTGCCAGGCGAGTGCCGAGCGCCAGATCGCGCGGTTATGCAGCGCGCCGGCGCCCGTTACCGTTGCGACGTGTTTTTGGCGCCACTGCGGCAGCCAGAGCAACAGGGCAATCAGCGGAAACACCATCAGCATCAGCAGCGCGCCATGCCAGCCCGCATCACCCTGCGCCAACGGAACGATCAGCGCCGAGCCTAGCGCGGCAGAGACACCCATCGTCAGGGAGTAGGCGCCCGTAAGTCGGGCAACCTGGCCCGGGAAATCACGCTTAATTAAGCCGGGCAGCAGCACATTTCCGAGCGCGATCCCGCAGCCGATGACCGCCGTTCCGATGAAAAGCAGGGTTGCGGAAGGCAGGGAGCGAACCGCAATCCCGATGCAAATCAGCATCAGGGCGATAAACAGGCTGCGCTCCATGCCGATACGCCGGGCAACGCCTGCCGCGAGCGGGGAGACAAGAGCAAAGGCCAGCAGGGGCAGGGTGGTCAGCAGACCGGTCTGTGCCGTGCTTAAGCCATAATCAAGGCGAATGGTATCGAGCAGCGGGGCTGCTCCGGTAAAGGTGACGCGAAGCGTGGTGGCAATCATCAGAATGCCTGCAATCAACAGCGCGCCCTGTTTTCCTGAGGTGCGAAGAGCAGTAGTCATTGTGTTCTCATACGTTCAAGCGAGCGCACACAATACCGATTTTCTCAGTGGTTGAAATCAGGCTAAAATGACAGTTTATCGCTAATATCGGACAACCTGATGATTGGTCTGGGACTGGACGGCTACGATCCTGATAGCCAGCACGATGCGGCCGTCGCGTTTCGCATCCGCGTGGTGGCGGAAGAACAATATATTCCGCAGCATCAACACCGTAAGGGGCAGCTGATTCTGGCCCTTGGCGGCGCGATCACCTGCGAAGTGGAAAATGCCATGCTGATGGTACCGCCCCAGTACGCCGTCTGGATCCCAGGCCAAATGCCGCACAGCAACAGGGCCACGCCGGGGGCGCAGCTGTGCTTTTTGTTTATTGAGCCTGGCGCCGCCAGCCTGCCCGACCGCTGCTGCACCCTGAAAATTTCTCCCCTCGTGCGGGAGCTGATTTTATCCCTGGCGGAGAAAACGCGTGAACAGCTGCATCTTGCGGCCACCTCGCGCCTGGTGGACGTCCTGTTTGACGAGCTGCCGCTCCAGCGCCAGGAGCATCTGCAGCTGCCCGTCTCACCCCACCCTAAAATCCGGCTGATGAGCGAGAAGATGGCGGAAGAGCCCGCCGCCTGGCAGACGCTGGCCCAGTGGGCGAGCCACTTTGCGATGAGCGAACGTAACCTGGCGCGGCTGGTGGTCAAAGAGACCGGCTTAAGCTTTCGTCGCTGGCGTCATCAGCTGCAGCTGATTGTGGCGTTACAGCATCTGATAAGCGGGAAATCCGTACAGCAGGTGGCACAAACGCTGGGCTATGACTCCACCACCGCGTTTATCACCATGTTCAGGAAGGGGCTGGGCCAGACGCCGGCGCGTTACATGGCCAGCCTGACTATGACTTCCCGATAAACAGGGAAACCAGCCCTGCCGCAATCAGCGGGCCCACCGGCACGCCGCGGAAGAGCGCCACGCCGAGCACGGTGCCCACCAGCAGGCCCGCCACCAGCGAGGGCTGGCTGCTCATCAGCGTAACGCCGCGCCCGCCCAGCCACGAGACAAAAATGCCTACCGCGATCGCCATCAGCGATTTCCAGTTCACAAACGAGTGCAGCAGCGTCGAAGCGGGAAGCGTTCCGCTGGCGATGGGTGCCATCACCCCGATGGTTAGAATGATGATCCCGATGGTGAGGCCTTGTTTTTCTATCCACGGGAAAAAGGTGTTTAACGGGGTCACGCGCACAATTATCAGCACCAGAATCGAGATGGCGACGGTGGTGTTGTGGCTGATAAACCCGAGCGCGGCGAGAGCCAGAAGAATGAGCAGAGTAGGGTCAAACATGGGGAGTCCTTGCCAGAATAGTTACCCTGCTTACTGTACGCGGAAACGCGGCGGAGAACAGTTTTAAAAAGATTATATTGTTGTCATAACCTTGTCATTTGCGCGGATTAAAACGGAAGCAGGTATCGCAAAGGGGCCGCCATCATGCACGATCACATGTTTGTTGAAACGCTCATTATCTCCTCATCGTTTTTCGCTATTGCCGTGATTCTCGTCGCCTCCGTGCTGTTTCTGGAAAGAAGAGGCTAGCGCCGTCACGACGACGCTTTATGGAAGTTAACAAGCTCAGGACGGGCAATGCGCAGGTAATCCTGGGTATCCATGATCACGGATTTCTCCAGTAAACCGGCGTTAAAGGCGATTTCGTCGAAACGCTCGAACAGCAGCGGGTCGGCAACCAGCGCTAAATCAGGATGGAAGCTAAAGGGCGGAATAGCGCCAAAAACGCAGGCGGTCAGGGTATCAACCTCGGCCGGGCTGGCGAGGGAGGCCTTAAGCCCGCCAAAGTGGCTGGCAAGCTGGCTCAGATCGGCCTGCAGGTCGGCGGCCAGAATCGCCAGTACGTGTTTTTTAACGCCGTTGCCCTTCACTTTGCAGACCAGCGCTTTTGCGCCCTGGCGCAGATCGGTCCCGCGAATTTCACTCACCGCTTCGCATTTCCCCACCGCCTCGTGCTCCATGACGCGAAAACGCGCGCCCTGCGCGGTAAGTAAGGTGATCAGCTTCTGGTGGGTTCCAGCCCCAATAACGTCGTCAGTCATCACAATTTTCCCGGTCATAATCCAGTATGCAGCTTGCTACATTAGCACGGGATAAACGGGGTCGAAAGAAAACAGCCAGCGGATTCGCTGGCTGTGGGTTATGCGTTGCTGGTTGCAGATTGTTTGTGGAACAGCTCCCTGAACACAGGATAAATATCATCCTGATCGCGGATATGCTGCATGGCAAAGTTATCGAACATGGACTGCAGATGTTCATACTCCCGCCACAGGGTCTGGTGGGCGCGACGGGTGATTTCGATATAGCTGTAGTAACGCACCACCGGCAGAATTTTCTTCGCCAGGATCTCGTGACACAGCGGTGAGTCGTCGGCCCAGTTGTCGCCATCCGACGCCTGCGCGGCATAAATGTTCCACTGCGCCGGGTCGTAACGCTCTTTCACCACTTCATCCATCAGCTTCAGGGCGCTGGATACGATGGTCCCCCCGGTCTCCTGGGAGTAGAAGAACTCATGTTCATCCACCTCTTTGGCCTGGGTGTGATGGCAGATATAGACCACTTCCACGTTCTTATAGGTTCTGCTCAGGAACAGGTAGAGCAGGATATAGAAACGCTTCGCCATATCCTTGGTGGCCTGGTCCATCGAGCCGGAGACGTCCATCAGACAGAACATCACCGCCTGGCTGGAGGGTTCAGGCCGTTTTTCGTAGTTCTTGTAGCGCAGGTCGAAGGTGTCGATAAACGGCACACGGTCAATCTTCGCTCTTAGCTCGGCAATCTCTTTACGCAGGCGCTCCTCTTCCAGCAGCTGCGCCGGCTCCGTGTTTTCCACGACCTTCAGGCTGCTCTCCAGCTCGCGCAGTTCGCGACGCTTGCCTGCCGTCATGGCAGTGCGTCGCGCCAGCGAATTCTGCAGCGAACGCACAACGCTGATATTGGCGGGCACGCCTTTAGCGGTATAGCCCGCACGATGGGTTTTGTACTCGTTAAGCTGACGGTGCTGATTCTTTTTCAGATTCGGCAGCGCAAGGTCCTCAAACAGCAGGTCGAGATATTCATCTTTTGAAATCTGGAAAACGAACTCATCCTGACCTTCACCGTCCTGGCTGGCCTGTCCCTGACCGCTTCCTGAACCACCGCCGCCGCCCTGAGGGCGCTCAATTCTGTCGTTCTGAACGAAGTGGTCATTACCCGGGTGTACGCGATGGCGCAGGCCGCCGCGCCCCTGATGAAACATCGGTTCGCTGATGTCATCGGTAGGGATGGAGACAGACTCGCCGCTGTCGACGTCGGTCACCGAGCGTTTGTTGATGGCCTCGGAGATCGACTGTTTGATTTGCGCTTTGTAACGGCGCAAGAAGCGCTGGCGGTTCACCGTGCTCTTGTTTTTGCCGTTAAGACGCCGGTCAATAAACCAGGTCATATACCCCCCGTACTGCATTTGCCAACTTGCGTTTTTGTTGGCCCGGCAGGCGCAGGCGCTACCGGGCACTTGTTTTAGGACGATTTACGCACGCGCAGATACCATTCGCAGAGCAGGCGAACCTGTTTGCGGGTGTAACCTTTTTCCATCATACGGTCGACAAAATCGTCGTGTTTCTTCTGCTCGTCGGTTGAGGTTTTGGTGTTAAACGAGATCACCGGCAGCAGCTCTTCGGTATTGGAGAACATTTTCTTCTCAATGACCGTGCGCAGCTTCTCGTAGCTGGTCCAGTTCGGATTGCGCCCGTTGTTATGCGCTCTGGCGCGCAGGACGAAGTTCACAATCTCATTGCGGAAGTCTTTCGGGTTGCTGATCCCGGCAGGCTTCTCGATTTTTTCCAGCTCCGCGTTCAGGGATTCACGGTCAAACAGCTGGCCGGTATCCGGGTCGCGGTACTCCTGATCCTGGATCCAGAAGTCAGCGTAGGTGACATAGCGGTCGAAAATGTTCTGCCCGTATTCTGAATAGGATTCCAGATAGGCCGTCTGGATCTCTTTGCCAATGAACTCGGCGTATTTCGGGATCAGGTAGCCTTTCAGGAACTCAAGGTAGCGTTCAGCCTGTTCCTGCGGGAACTGCTCGCGCTCGATTTGCTGCTCCAGCACGTAGAACAGATGAACCGGGTTGGCCGCCACTTCCGCGTGGTCGAAGTTAAAGACGCGGGAGAGGATCTTAAACGCGAAACGCGTGGACAGACCGTTCATCCCTTCATCAACCCCGGCGTAGTCGCGGTACTCCTGATAGGACTTCGCTTTCGGGTCGGTATCTTTCAGGCTTTCACCGTCGTAGACGCGCATTTTCGAATAAATGCTGGAGTTTTCCGGCTCTTTCAGGCGCGACAGGATGGAGAAGCGCGACAGCGTTTCCAGCGTGCCCGGTGCGCATGGCGCGTGTACCAGCTCGCTGTGGTTAAGCAGTTTCTCGTAAATTTTGATCTCTTCGGAGATCCGCAGGCAATAAGGCACCTTGACGATGTACACGCGGTCAAGGAAGGCCTCATTGTTTTTGTTATTACGGAAGGTCACCCATTCAGATTCGTTCGAGTGGGCGAGAATAATTCCGTTAAACGGCAGGGCGGAGATACCTTCCGTCCCGTTGTAGTTCCCTTCCTGGGTCGCCGTCAGCAGGGGATGCAGCACTTTAATCGGTGCTTTAAACATCTCGACGAATTCCATAATCCCCTGGTTGGCGCGGCACAGCGCGCCGGAATAGCCATAGGCATCCGGGTCGTTTTGTGCGAAGTTTTCCAGCTTACGGATATCGACTTTACCCACCAGCGCCGAGATATCCTGGTTGTTCTCATCACCCGGTTCCGTTTTGGCGATAGCGATCTGCTCCAGGATGGATGGCCACACTTTCACCACCCGGAATTTTGTGATATCACCGCCAAACTCGTGCAGGCGTTTTGCCGCCCACGGCGACATAATGGTGCCGAGGTAGCGGCGCGGAATGCCAAACTCTTTATCCAGAATTTGCGCATCTTCCTGCGGATTAAACAGGCACAGCGGATGGTCGTTCACCGGGCTGCGCTCGCCGTTGGCGCTCAGCACGTAAATCGGCACGCGCTGCATCAGCGACTTCAGGCGTTCAGCCAGCGAGGATTTACCGCCGCCGACGGGGCCGAGTAAATAGAGGATCTGTTTCTTCTCTTCCAGACCCTGGGCGGCATGCTTCAGATAGGAGACAATCTGTTCAATGGCATCTTCCATACCATAGAACTCTTCGAACGCCGGATATCGGGCAACCACCCGATTCGAAAACAGACGGGAAAGCCGTGGCTCCAGGGCAGTATCAACCATGTTTGGCTCACCAATAGCCATCAATAGCCGTTCTGCCGCATTGGCATAGGCACTGCGATCTTGCCGACAAATGGTAAGAAACTCCTGCAGTGTGAACTCTTCGTCCTTGGCAGCTTCGTAGCGCTGGCGATAGTGATCGAATATATTCATGGCATGCCGTCCTTTCGTTTTTTAGCACAGGATAAGAGCCGTTCGTATGAGTAGTGGAGGCTCCCGGAAGAGAATCTCTCGCACCCCACTGCCAGAGCAGCAACCTGTGTGCCAGGTCAGACGCTAAGAACCGCAGGTGTTCAGGAAAACTCTTCTTAAATTTAAGCGTAGATGGCATTTGCCAAACTTGCATGCTGAGAAAAACTAATTTCAATGACATATCAATAACTCATCCAAAAATTTCCACCCTGGTTATAAGGCTTAAGCACGTTTTTCATTCAGCGGTCATATAAATGAAAGCGGGTTGTCATCTGAAAAGTTAAAAATAATGGGTTAATCAGACTGATTAGCAGGCAAAAAATTTTGGGATGTACGGGAATGGCGGTTACACTTCACCCGCTGATTATTTGACTACAGGAAAGAATGGATTGTGACCAAACTCAAACTTCTGGCATTGGGCATCCTTGCCGCGACCGCAGTTAGCACCGCTCAGGCGGAAAGTCAGTGGACGGTGGGTGCGGGCGTTGGCGTCATTAACAGCCCATACAAACAGTATGACCGCGACGTTTATCCTGTCCCCGTTATCACCTACGAAGGCGATAACTTCTGGTTCCGCGGTCTCGGCGGCGGCTACTATCTGTGGAACGATACGGCCGATAAGCTTTCTATCATGGCCTACTACGATCCAACGCACTTCAAGCCGGGAGACAGCGACAGCCACGCGCTTCGCCAGCTAGACAAGCGCAAAAGCTCCATGATGGCCGGGCTTTCATACGTGCATAACACCCAGTATGGCTTCCTGCGTACGGCCCTGGCGGGTGATACGCTGGATAACAGCAACGGCTTTATCTGGGATCTGGCGTGGTTGTATCGCTATACCAACGGTGGGCTCACCCTGACCCCGGGTATCGGCGTGCAGTACAACAGTGAAAACTACAACGACTACTACTACGGCGTCTCTAAAAACGAGTCTCGCCGCAGTGGGCTGAAAAGCTACAGCGCCGATGACGGCTGGGATCCTTACCTGGAGCTGACCGCGAGCTACAACTTCCTTGGCGACTGGAACGTCTACGGCACCGGCCGTTATGAGCGTCTGAGCGACGAAGTGAAGGATAGCCCGATGGTTGATAAGTCCTGGGCTGGCATCTTCTCTGTGGGTGTGACCTACAAGTTCTGATTGTGCATTATTGCGGTGCAATCTTTGCATCAAAACGGGGCGCTTGCGCCCCGTTTGCTTTAGTGTGGTGCAGCGACATTATCGCTTAACGATGCGGATCGTCTGCCCTAAACGAGACGGCTTTTCTTCACTCGCTTTTTGCGGGGTGGTCACGCAGGCCGTTTCCACGCAGACGAACGTTTTGTAACCGTCATCAGGAATGTCGGCCATGCTGATGGAGAGGGCAGGGCCCGGGTTCCAGCCCACCACGTTGCTGTGATGGTGATGAACCACCTCAATGCCGCGGTTCAGGGCACCGTCGTGGATCACGCTGCACGCTTCCGGGTGCAGATAGACGCGGTCGGTACGGTCCGGGAACGCCTGAATGCCGTCGCTCAGTTTGCCTTCCTTCGCGTTATCAACTTTGTCGATAAAGGTATCGCCAAGGCCGCTCACCTTCACAGCGCTGATGTCACCCACGTTGAAGTAGGTATGCAGGGCAGAGGTAGTGTCGAACTCGCCGTGGGCTTCCAGCTCAATCTCGCAGCTTTGACCCAGCTTGAAGCGGGCATACAGGGTGAAATCATGCGGCCACAGGGCGCGGGTTTCGTCATTAGCCTGCAGCTCAAAGGTCAGCACTGCGCCGTTGTCGTCTTCGTTATGCGCCTTCAGCGTCCACTGCTGGTTACGGGCGAAACCGTGCGAAGGTAAACCCGGCTGTGCGGACGGGCCAAACCACGGCCAGCAGATTGGCACGCCGCCGCGAATCGCATCCCCTTTTTTGAACGAGGTGGCGTCGCTCAGCCACAGCGCTTCCGCTTCGCCTTCCGGTTTCCAGGAGAGCAGGTGCGCGCCGTTCAGCGCCACGGAGGCTTTAACGCGCGGATGGTCAACGACGATAACGTCGGCACCGTCAATCTGACGGCGGGAGAGCACAGGGGTAAGTTGTTCGACTACCGGAAGTGCAAAAATTTTATTAATCATTAAGCAATCCTCTGTCTAAAAACAATAAAAAAGGCGACCGAAGTCGCCTTTTTGGATCAATCACTCATCTCAACTTATTTGGAGATGTGAGCGATCAGGTCCAGTACTTTGTTAGAGTAGCCAGTTTCGTTGTCGTACCAGGAAACCAGTTTCACGAAGTTGTCGTTCAGTGCGATACCTGCTTTAGCATCGAACACGGAAGTGCACACTTCGCCGTTGAAATCGGTAGATACAACGTCGTCTTCGGTGTAGCCCAGAACACCTTTCATTGCGCCTTCGGAAGCAGCTTTGATTGCTTTCTTAATTTCTTCATAAGAAGCAGCTTTTTCCAGACGAACGGTCAGGTCAACAACGGATACGTTAGGAGTTGGAACGCGGAACGCCATACCAGTCAGTTTGCCATTCAGTTCTGGCAGTACTTTACCTACAGCTTTAGCAGCACCGGTAGAGGATGGGATGATGTTCTGAGCCGCGCCACGGCCGCCGCGCCAGTCTTTGTGAGACGGGCCGTCAACGGTTTTCTGAGTAGCGGTGGTCGCGTGAACGGTAGTCATCAGACCTTCGATGATGCCGAAGTTGTCGTTGATAACTTTAGCCAGCGGTGCCAGGCAGTTGGTGGTGCAGGATGCGTTAGAAACGATGTCCTGACCAGCGTAAGTTTCGAAGTTTGCACCGCGAACGAACATTGGGGTGTTGTCTTTGGAAGGACCAGTCAGAACAACTTTCTTCGCACCCGCAGTGATGTGTTTACGTGCAGTTTCGTCGGTCAGGAAGATACCGGTTGCTTCAGCAACAACGTCAACACCGATTTCGTTCCATTTCAGGTTAGCTGGGTCTTTCTCAGCAGTAACGCGGATGGTTTTGCCGTTAACAACCAGGTGGCCGTCTTTCACTTCAACGGTGCCGTCGAAACGACCGTGAGTTGAGTCGTACTTCAGCATGTACGCCATGTATTCAGCGTCCAGGAGATCGTTGATACCAACGATTTCGATGTCAGAACGTTTCTGAGCAGCACGGAAAACAATACGGCCGATACGGCCAAAACCGTTGATACCTACTTTGATAGTCATATATTCCACCAGCTATTTGTTAGTGAATAAAAGGTTGCCTGTAAAATTACAAAAACCTTACGCAGCGTCAAGCGGAATCGTGTCAATCATTGCGACAAATCAATCCTGTGACTAACGTTTGTGCGACTGACTCGCCTCACTTTCCCTTTGAGCTTGCAACCACATGGGGGCTGCGCCCGGAATTTTAAAGTCCTCGCAGGATAAAAATGTGAACATGATCACAATTGCCTGACCGCCTTTTCGCGACACATAAGTTTAGAACAAAAGTGCACGCAAGGGTGTTAATGTTTTGTTAGAATCCGGGTTAAAAGATGTCTGTTTCTACAGCGAGATGTAAGCATATGTCGAACCAACGCAACCCTGACGATTTGAAAAAAAACCTCACAGAAATGCAGTTTTACGTGACGCAGAATCACGGCACGGAGCCGCCATTTACCGGGCGTTTACTGCACAATAAGCGAGACGGCGTCTATCACTGTCTGGTCTGTGATGCCCCGCTGTTCAATTCACAAACGAAATACGACTCCGGCTGCGGCTGGCCGAGCTTTTACGAGCCGGTGAGCGATGACGCAATCCGCTATCTGACGGACTCGTCGCACGGTATGGTGCGCACGGAAATTCGCTGCGGCAACTGCGACGCGCACCTGGGCCACGTCTTCCCGGACGGTCCTCAGCCAACGGGTGAGCGTTTCTGCGTAAATTCAGCTTCTCTGAGCTTCAGCGACGATGAAAACGGCGACCAGATCAAGGGTTGAAAAAACGATTCAGCAAATTATTCCTTTGAAAGGGAGAGATCGTGAATATTGAGGACATGATTAACGGGATGACCCCGGAAGTTTATCAGCGTCTGGTGACCGCCGTTGAGCTGGGTAAATGGCCCGACGGTGTGGCCCTGACGCCTGAGCAAAAAGAGAACAGTCTGCAGCTGGTGATGCTGTGGCAGGCGCGCAACAACACTGACGCGCAGCACATGACTATCGACACCAACGGTCAGATGGTGATGAAGAGCAAGCGCGAGCTGAAGGAAGATTTTGGCATCACGCCGAAGCCGATTGCGACGATGAAAATGCAATAACGGTGCGGGTTGATGCCCTTACACCCAGCCCTCTCCCACGGGGAGAGGGCTTGATGTCTTACTACTTATGCGGGATCCCGAGCGACTCCGCCAGCTGTTTCGCTAACTGATTATTGTCGTCCGCCCCGTACTCCCAGAACATCGCCCCGGCGAGGCCTTTCTCTTTGATGTAGTCCGCCTTGATCGCGACGGAACGCGGGTTCTCATACGAAATCGCAAACAGCGCGTTGCCATCGGCACCCTTTACCGAGAGCCACGGTACCTTCGCCTGGTCGTCCCAGTGCTCGGTAAAACGCTTCTGCGGATCGTTCAGCAGCTTCTTCACGATATCGTTGTACTTCACGTAGGTATCTTTGGTCAGGTCATAGCCGAGCGACTTGAACAGGCCGATCTCCTGCGGTCCAAAGTAGGGCTGGGTGACCGGATTTTTTTGCGCGTCCGGCTTGCTCCAGTCAATGCCCGGTTCAACCGCACGTTTCGGTACGCGGCCGTAAAAACCGATCCCCAGGTTCATCTGCTTTGGCTTAAGTCCGGCGGCCAGATAGTTGTTCACCACAAAATCGACGCTGTATTTATCGGCCGCAGCCACCGTTGGCCAGGCGCTGGAGTCATACAGGTTCGCGTTGAAATACTGAGTGCCGTACGCCATGTCGTAGGTCATCAGGTTGATGTAGTCGAGGAGCGGGGCGATGGCTTTGACATCCACCCAGCTTTTCGGACTTTCCGCATTCGCGCCCACCGCAATGGTCACCAGCTTTTTCTGCCCGAACGCGTCGCGCATCTCTTTCAGCAGGGCGGTGAAGTTATCCCTGTCGGCGGGCGTGCTTGCAACCAGCCCCCACGCGCCGTTGACCGGATACTCCCAGTCGAGATCGATCCCGTCCAGGCCGTATTTCTCAACAATCTCCTGCGCGGAGCGGATAAACACCGCACGACTCTCTTTGGTTGCCGCTGCGCCAGAAAAACCGCGCGCCCCCCAGCCGCCAACGGAGAGCAGGACTTTCAGGTTCGGGTTTTGTTTACGCAGGGTGGGGATGAGGGCCAGATCGGACGCCACTTTTGGCGACAGCCAGATTTGATGCAGTTTCGCCGGATCTTTCAGCGCGGCGTTGGTCTCGTCTTTCTCGTCGTTATAAACAAGCCCAAACGAGTAGTTCAGGTGGGTGATCTGACGAACGTCCAGCTTATTGATATCGCCACCCGGTCCGGCGGTGACATCGCCACCCCCGTTAAAGTAGCCCACGGACATCAGAGGCGCGGCGGAAGCAAGCGACGCGCAAAGCAAGGGTAATGCTGCCAGCAGGGGCAAACGTTTCATACAAGTTCCTCTTTGACTTAATAAAAATAACCACGCCACTGAAAAGGCGTGGCGAAAAAACAGCCTGTTGAGAATAGCATTGCCGCTTCGCCTGGGATGCGAGGGAGTTCACTTAATGGGAGATCGGAGCGGGTTGTTTTGCCGGGTAAGCGTCAGCGCCACCCGGCTAAAAAGGCTACGCCTGCGTTTCCAGCCAGTCTGCCAGCGTATACAGCGTTGCGCCTTCGGCGGCCATATCCATAAACGCCTGAGCGCTGTCCTGCGGTTGGATGTTCACCCCGCGACAGCCGTCGGTGATGACGCTAACGGTATAACCCAGCTGGAGCGCGTCCAGCACGGTAAACTTCACGCAGTAATCCGT
Organism: Enterobacter sp. 168J2; assembly: GCF_034107265.1. Classification (NCBI taxonomy): domain Bacteria; kingdom Pseudomonadati; phylum Pseudomonadota; class Gammaproteobacteria; order Enterobacterales; family Enterobacteriaceae; genus Enterobacter; species Enterobacter sp. 168J2. Next base: position 680,306 of record NZ_JAWNEB010000001.1, read on the forward strand.
CGCCAGACCCAGCACGATCAGCTCCGTGATTTCATGGTGACGTAACCACGCGTCCAGCGCCGTCTTCTGGCGATGCCCGTTATCAAAAAACGCGCTGTAGCTATCGATAGCCGGGTTTTCACCTTTATGGAACACCGCGTCGATGGCCTTCTGATTCAGGAGCGGGTGCAGCTCCGCGCCTTCCGTCTGCTGCACGCAGTGATCCGGCCAGAAGGTTTGCGCCAGCCCGTCGAGTTCACCCTGGGTGAAAGGCTCGACGTTGTGCTGGCTGGCAAAGCTGCCGTGGTTCGCCGGGTGCCAGTCCTGGCTTGCGACAACCGCTTCACCGCGGGCTTTGCACCAGTCAATCAGGGTATTTGCCACGTCAACGGTGCTGTCACCTTCGGCGACGGCCAGCGCGCCGCCCGCGCAGAAATCATTTTGCAAATCGACCAGTAGCAGGGCGCGTTGCTTCATGAGAGCTCCTTATTCGTCCGGGGTCAGCTCGCCGCGCAGGTTTTGCATCATCGCGCGGCGAATGGACTGAATGTCCAGATCCTGACTCAGTAAATAGTGAAGTTTAGTCAGCGTCGCCTCAACGGTCATATCGAAGCCGCTGATCACCCCCGCGTGCGCCAGCGCGTTGCCGGTGGCATAGCCGCCCATGTTCACTTTGCCAGACATGCACTGGGTCAGGTTCACCACCACAATTCCGCGCTCGCTGGCTTCCTGAAGCTCCTTCAGGAATTCGCCGTTCTGCGGGGCGTTGCCGACGCCATAGGAGCGCAGGATCAGCGCCTTAACCGGCTGGCGCAGGAAGTTGCGCACCACGTCCGCGGAGATGCCCGGATAAATGGTGACGACGCCAATCGGCTGCGGGGTAATCGGGTGCACAATCAGCTCACCGGCGGTGTTCGGCGCCGGAGGCGTTCCCAGTCGACGGATATGAATACCGGCTTCCAGCAGCGGCTGCAGGTTAGGTGAGGCAAAGGCGTCAAAACCGTCGGCATGGGCTTTGGTGGTGCGGTTGCCGCGGTACAGACGGTTGTTAAAGAACAGCGACACTTCGTTGATCGGGTAATTTGCCGCCACGTACAGGGAGTTCAGCAGGTTGATTTGCCCGTCGGAGCGCAGCTCCGCCAGCGGAATTTGCGACCCGGTAACGATAACCGGCTTGCTCAGGTTCTCCAGCATAAAGGAGAGCGCCGAGGCGGTAAACGCCATGGTGTCGGTGCCGTGCAGGATCACGAAGCCGTCGTACTGGTCGTAATGGGCTTTAATGTCATCCGCGATGTGCTGCCAGTCTTCCGGCGTCATGTCGGAGGAGTCCATCAGAGGCTCGTACTCGTGGATGGTGAAGTCAGGCATTTCCGGACGGTGGAATTCAGGCATCAGCGCAAGCTGACGCTGCAGATGGCCGGAGACGGGGATATAGCCATTTTCAGAGCGCTGCATACCGATGGTACCGCCAGTGTAGGCTACATAAATCGATTTCTTCTGCATGGTAGTGAGTTCTTGTTCTTCAAAAGAAAAAAATCCCCTCTTCACGGGAAGAGGGGACGGTTTTTAACGGACGTTAGCGCAGGTCAGGCAAAACGCGTAACGACTTTGTGGATCGTTAAAGGCCGCGAGCTTATCGCTTTCCGCCTTCATCGCTTTCGCCGCCGTGGCAACCGGGGCCGGCAGGTACGCCTGCAGCGCCTCCGGCAGCATGGCGCGAACGGAAACAGACATGCTGTCCATCACCATATCGAAGAACGACGGCTCGTCCTGATAATACTCAATATGCCACTGCTTGAGCTTCGCCAGTTCGGCGGCTTTCTTCACCGCGTCGTCGAAGTCGCCCAGGCTGTCGACCAGACCGTTACTCTTCGCATCCTGTCCGGTCCAGACGTGGCCCTGTGCAATCTGGTCGATCTGTTCCGGCGTCTTCTTACGCGAGTCGGCAACCAGCGTGATAAAGCGCTTATAGCCATTCTCAATGCTCAGCTGCATCATCTCTGAAACTTCCGGCGGCAGGGATTTGGTCATCGACACATCCGCCAGCGGTGACGTGGAAACGCCATCGGTATGCACGCCCAGATAATCCAGACTGTTTTCCACGGTGTTAATCACCCCGAAGATGCCAATCGAGCCGGTCAGCGTGCTTGGGTTCGCCACAATGTAGTTGGCAGGCGTAGAGATCCAGTACCCGCCAGACGCGGCCATGCCGCCCATGGATACGACGACCGGCTTGCCGGCGGCACGCGCCGCGGCCAGCTCGGCGCGGATCACCTCGGAGGCGCTCACGCTGCCGCCAGGGCTGTTGACGCGCAGAACAATTGCTTTCACTTTCGGGTCAAGGCGCGCGTCGCGGATTTGCGACGCGGTAGTATCACCGCCGACGTTACCCGGCGTTTCCTGGCCGTCCATGATGGCGCCGTTAGCAAAGACCACGGCTACGCTGTCGCCGCTGTCGTCCGGCTTTTTCGCTGCATAGTCATACATGCTGATGGCGCTGTAGTTTTTGTCCTCTTTGCTCCAGCCAAACTGTTTGGTCAGGGCTTTTTCGATATCCGCACTGGTGCCCAGCGCGTCCACCAGCTTATTGTCGAGCGCATATTTCGCCGTATCGCCGTCGACCTTACGCAGTCCGTCCAGCACGCCACGAGCGCCAGGGAACACCTGCTCAGCGGTAATTTGACGGTTAGCGGCAACGGTGCCGAGATAGTTCTGCCACAGCTCGCCAATCCAGCGGCTGTCCGCTTCACGGGCGGCAGGAGACATATCGTCGCGGATAAACGGCTCCACGGCAGATTTATAGGTGCCGACGCGGAAGACGTGGGTGGTGACCTTCAGCTTGTCGAGCAGCGATTTGTAGTACAGGCCGTTGGTGGCAAAGCCGTGCAAATCGACCGTCCCCTGCGGAGAAAGCCAGATCTTATTGGCGAAGCTCGCCAGATAATATTGCCCCTGGCTGTAGCTGTCGCCCACGGCAATCACCGGCTTGCCGCTGTCGCGGAACTCGCGCAGCGCTTTACCGATGTACTGCATGGAAGGCTGGTCGCCGCCGGCAAAATCTTTCAGATCCAGCACGATCCCGGTGATGTTTCGGTCGTCTTTGGCCTGACGGATGGTATCGACGATATCGAACAGGGAGTTCTCCTGCAGGCGGTCTGACGTCGCGCCAAACAGCTGGCGGCTGATAACCCCCAGACGGTTGCTGGTGGACGGTTTATCAACGATCACGCCGGTGATATCGAGTAACAGGGCCCCGCGAGTCGAATGCTGCGCCTGATTCGCGTTGCTGATATGCATCCAGATGCCCGCGCAAACCAGAACCAGCAGGATGAAGAAGATGTTCATCACCAGGTTGCGGACGAAGTTGAGCAGTCGCCACGTCCATCTAAAGAAACCGGCAAAGATTCGCCAAAGGGTTCGCATGTATTCTCCCTAACCAGAAAATGACTGTTTCCGTCGCCACTGGACGGTAATGTTGGGTTATCGTAATGACCCAACCGCCACTTGTCAGCAGGAATCGCCTGCCAGGCTGTAACAAAATCTGCCGTCGTGTTAATTTTGTGAGTAAATTTCAAGAAAGGAGTTAACCAATGGATGCACTCGAACTGCTTGTTAACCGTCGTAGCGCGTCACGTCTGGCTGAACCCGCCCCTGCGGGCGAGCAGCTGGAAAACATTCTGCGTGCCGGCATGCGTGCCCCGGATCATGGCACGCTGCAGCCATGGCACTTCTTTGTGATTGAAGGCGAAGGCCGCGATCGTTTCAGCCAGCTGCTGGAGCAGGGGGCAGTTGCCGCCGGGCAGGATGAGAAAGGTATCGACAAGGCGCGTAACGCGCCGTTCCGCGCCCCGATGATTATCGCTGTCGTGGCGAAATGCCAGGCCGACCATAAGGTGCCGGTCTGGGAGCAGGAAATGTCTGCCGGCTGTGCGGTGATGGCGATGCAGATGGCCGCCGTTGCGCAAGGTTTTAACGGTATCTGGCGCACCGGTCCGCTGACCGAGAGCGCAGCCGTGCGGGCAGGGTTCTCCTGCGGTGAGCACGACAAAATTGTCGGTTTCCTCTACCTCGGCACCCCGCAGCTTAAAGCCTCCAGCACCATTAGCGTGCCGGACACCACGCCTTTCGTCAGCCGTTTTTAATTACACGCGCTAAACTGTCTGGATTCTGAGCATCCGCCGCAGAATTCAGACAGTCATACTTACCTCTTTATGGAATGAGCGCTACCATAGCGCGATTGAGATGACAGGAGACGTCCATGAGCGAGCAAACCATTCGTTTAACGCAGTACAGCCACGGAGCCGGTTGCGGTTGTAAAATTTCCCCGAAAGTGCTGGAGACCATTCTGCACAGCGAACAGGCGAAGTTTGTCGACCCGAACCTGCTTGTCGGCAATGAAACGCGTGACGATGCGGCGGTTTATGACTTAGGTAACGGCACCAGCATTATCAGCACCACTGACTTCTTTATGCCGATTGTCGACAACCCGTTCGACTTCGGGCGCATCGCGGCCACCAACGCCATCAGCGATATCTTCGCCATGGGCGGTAAGCCGATCATGGCGATTGCCATTCTGGGCTGGCCTGTCAACACCCTTCCACCGGAAATCGCCCGCGAGGTGATTGATGGCGGGCGTTTCGCCTGCCAGCAGGCGGGGATTGCCCTGGCCGGCGGCCACTCGATTGATGCGCCGGAGCCGATCTTCGGCCTGGCGGTCACGGGCGTGGTGCCGACCGAGCGCGTGAAGCGCAACAGCACCGCGCAGGCGGGCTGCAAGCTGTTCCTTACCAAGCCGCTGGGCATTGGCGTGCTCACCACCGCCGAGAAAAAATCCCTGCTCAAACCGGAGCACAAAGGCCTGGCGACGGAAGTCATGTGCCAGATGAACCTCGCCGGCGCGGCGTTCGCCAATATCGACGGCGTGAAGGCGATGACCGACGTCACCGGTTTTGGCCTGCTGGGGCACCTCTCTGAAGTGTGTCAGGGTGCGGGCGTGCAGGCGCAGGTCTGGTATCAGGACGTGCCGAAGCTGCCGGGCGTGGAAGAGTACATTGCCCAGGGCGCGGTTCCGGGCGGTACCCAGCGCAACTTCGCCAGCTACGGTCACCTGATGGGCGAAATGCCAGAGGCGTGGCGCAACCTGCTGTGCGATCCGCAAACCTCCGGCGGCCTGCTGCTGGCGGTCACGCCGGAATCCGAAGCCGAGGTTCAGGCGACCGCCGCCGAGTTTGGCATCACCCTGACGGCGATCGGCGAGCTGGTGACCGCGCGCGGTGGCCGACCGATGATTGAGATCCGTTAATTCGATGCGGTTGTTTATTGCCGAAAAGCCAAGCCTGGCCCGTGCCATCGCCGACGTGCTGCCTAAACCGCATCGCAAAGGCGACGGCTTTATCGAATGCGGCAACGGGCAGGTGGTTACCTGGTGTATCGGTCACCTGCTTGAACAGGCGCAGCCGGACGTCTACGACAGCCGCTACGCCCGCTGGAACCTCAACGATCTGCCCATCGTGCCGGAAAAGTGGCGTCTTCAGCCTCGTCCGTCCGTCACCAAACAGCTCAACGTTATTAAGCGTTTTCTGCATGAGGCGACGGAAGTGGTCCACGCGGGTGACCCGGACAGAGAAGGGCAGTTGCTGGTGGACGAAGTGCTGGACTATCTTGAGCTGGCGCCGGAAAAGCGGCAGCAGGTGCAGCGCTGCCTGATCAACGACCTCAACCCGCAGGCGGTTGAGCGTGCCATTTCGCGCCTGCGCGCCAACAGCGAATTTATCCCGCTGTGCGTCTCCGCGCTGGCGCGCGCCCGAGCGGACTGGCTGTACGGGATCAACATGACCCGCGCCTACACCATCCTCGGGCGTAACGCGGGCTATCAGGGCGTACTCTCCGTGGGCCGCGTGCAGACTCCAGTGCTGGGGCTGGTGGTGCGTCGCGATGAAGAGATCGAGAACTTCGTCGCCAAAGACTTCTTTGAAGTGAAAGCGCACATCGTCACGCCAAAAGACGAACGCTTTACCGCCGTCTGGCAGCCGAGCGATGCCTGCGAGTCGTATCAGGACGAAGAGGGACGTCTGCTCCATCGTCCGCTGGCGGAGCACGTGGTCAACCGCATTACCGGCCAGCCGGCCATCGTTACCAGCTATAACGATAAACGGGAATCAGAACCCGCGCCGCTGCCGTTCTCCCTTTCTGCTCTGCAGATTGAGGCCGCGAAGCGCTTTGGCCTCAGCGCGCAGAACGTGCTGGATATCTGCCAGAAGTTGTATGAAACCCACAAGCTGATCACCTATCCGCGCTCGGACAGCCGCTATCTGCCGGAAGAGCACTTTGCCGGACGCCATTCGGTGATGAACGCCATCGGCGTCCACGCGCCGGATCTGCTCCCGCAGCCCGTCGTTAACCCGGACACCCATAACCGCTGCTGGGACGACAAAAAGGTCGATGCCCACCACGCGATTATCCCGACGGCGCGCGCGAGCAGCGTCAATCTGACCGATAACGAAGCGAAGGTCTATAACCTGATCGCCCGTCAGTACCTGATGCAGTTCTGCCCGGACGCGGTGTTCCGCAAGTGCGTCATCGAGCTGGAAATTGCCAAAGGCAAGTTTGTCGCTAAAGCACGTTTCCTCGCGGAAGCGGGCTGGCGCACGCTGCTGGGCAACAAAGAGCGCGATGAGGAGAACGACGGCACGCCGCTGCCGGTAGTCGCTAAAGATGACGAACTGCTGTGCGAGAAGGGCGAAGTGGTTGAACGTCAGACCCAGCCGCCGCGGCACTTCACCGATGCAACGCTGCTGTCGGCCATGACCGGGATCGCCCGCTTTGTGCAGGATAAAGATCTGAAGAAGATCCTGCGCGCCACCGACGGCCTGGGGACGGAAGCGACCCGAGCGGGGATCATCGAGCTGCTCTTTAAGCGTGGTTTCCTGGAGAAAAAGGGACGCTACATCCACTCAACGGAACCGGGCCGGGCGCTGATTCACTCTCTGCCGGAACTGGCCGCGAGGCCGGACATGACCGCGCACTGGGAATCGGTTCTGACGCAGATCAGCGAAAAGCAGTGCCGCTATCAGGACTTTATGCAGCCGCTGGTGGGGACGCTTTACCAGCTGATCGATCAGGCGCGCAGCACGCCGGTGAAGCGATTCAGAGGAATGGTTGCGCCAGGGGCGAGCAAAAAACCAACGTTTAAACGTAGCGGGAAAAAACCGCGGGCAAAAGACAATCATGCCGAACAGCCCTCATCCTGAGGGCTGCTCATCCCGGCAGAAGGGCGGTGTTTAATCGTCCAGCGCGCCATAGATCTGATCAACTATCCAGCCGTAGGTTGCCGCAGGCAATAATCCGCTGACAAAAACATTCGGATTTGTTTTGGGATCGGCAACCGGCGAGTGGGGCCGGTTGCCCAGGATTGCAATCGCCATTTTCTTGACGGGATCGATGGCCGTGAGCGTGCCTGTCCAGCCCGTATGACCATACGTTTGCGGGCCGGCCAGCACGCCAAAGGTGGGCGTCATGGATGAATTGCCGTTAACCCGCCAGCCCAGACCAAAGGTAGCATCTGCTGCTGAGCTACGGGTAAAGGCATCTACCGTATTCTGATCGAATAACGTTACGCTGCCGTAATGGCCGCCGTTAAGCATGGTCTGCATCAGGACGGCGATATCATGCGTATTCGAGAACAAACCCGCGTGACCCGAAACGCCGCCCATGGAGTACCAGGCTTTTTCATCGTGTACCTGGCCCCACAGGGTGGAGGTACGAATATGGGGGAAGCTGATGACGCCATCGCGAGTGTTACCGTTCAGTTCCGTGGCGGCAATCTGCTGCGGCTTGAACCCCTTCGTTAAGGGATTAAATACCGTGTGCTTCAGGCCGAGAGGATGGTAGATATGCTTTTCGACATAGGCGTCAAGCGGCATGGCGGTAACGGCCTCAATGATAAAACCCAGGATCATGTAATCGACGTCGCTGTAGACATGTTTTGAACCAGGCGGGTAATCAAGCGGCGTGCGCGTAATCATTTTCAGCGTGGTCTGTTTATCCTGTGAATACAGGCGGCCCGCAACGCGCGCGTTTGGATACTGCGGATCGGCAGGGAAACCGGCCGTATGATGCAGGATATCAATAATGCGCAGGGACTGTTTACCCTTAATCTTGTCTTCAGGCGCATCGGTAAACCCCGGAATGTACTTCGCGACAGGATCGTTCACGTTAATTTTGCCTTCATACACCAGCTTCTGTAGCGCAAAGTTTGTGGCGTACATTTTGGTGTTGGAGGCCAGGTCGTACAGCGTATCCGTTGCGGCCCTGATGGGATGCGTATCCAAACCAGAACCCTCGTATTTTTTGGCGTAGCCCCAGGCTTTCTGCAAAACGATTTGATTGTCTTTTATCACCACGACATTCATACCGGGATAACCGGCATCGACCTGCTGCTGGATCCAGCGGTCCAGCCTGTTTAGCTTTTCAACATTAAAGCCTGCCTTTTCCGGCGGCGCACTGGTTAACACCGGATAATCAGCTGCCAGTGTCGATGCGGATAACGCAATCAGAGACGCAAAAATCATACAAAGTTTCATCATTGTTCCTTCAATGTAGGTCCACATTTTTGTACGCAAAGCAGGCGGCCATAATAAACCTGCTCGACTGTAAAAAATTATGCCTGGGTCATAAAGGGGAATGACGGGCGACGGACCTCAATTGCTGCCGGCAATCATCCCGGCGACGGCCATCACGTTGGCAGGTGGTTGCTGATGGCGGATCTGCTCCGCCATAAACCGCATATAGGGATCCATATGGCTGAACATGGCTTTATAGCCAGCGCAAAGATGGTTGTGCCAGCGTTGACCGCTTTTATGGATACGGTGCTTAGGACACCCGCCGTGGCATGCGAAGCGCCAGTCGCAGCGCATGCACTCTGCACAGACGGCGGTTTTCGCTAAGCCAAATTTCCGCTGCTGTTTGCCGTGGGCCATTTTTGCCAGGCTATCCCGTCGCAGATTGCCCAGGCGGTGTTCAGGATAAACGTAGTGATCGCAGCTGTAGACATCACCGTTTTGCTCAACCACCAGCCCAAAACCGCAGGATGACTGCATCACGCATAAAGAGGGCGTTTCCCCGAGCCACGCGGCAAGGGCGCTGTCAAACAGCTGGACATACACCTGGCCCACATCGTGCCGAACCCACACGTCGAAAACGCCGTTAATAAACGTTCCCCACTGCTCACCGGATACTGACCACTCGGTAACTTTTCCTCCGCATAGCGACTGCGGATAAAGCAGTTCACCGTATTTCTCCCCTGGCGTCCTTTGCTCGACGGCAGGGATAAACTGCACAAATTTGGCCCCCAGCTCGCGGGTGAGAAAAAGATAGATTTCCTGCGGATGCTCGGCCGTGACGTTATTTACGACAGCCAAAACATTCACGTCGACACGGTGCTGCTGTAGCAGCGACATCGCGCGGACAACCTTGTCAAATACTGAGCCTCCGCTGCGGGTTTTGCGGTAGCGATCGTGCAGCCAGGCGGGGCCGTCAACCGATAATCCCACCAGAAAATGGTTTGCGGCGAGGAACGTGGCCCACGCTTCGTCGATGAGCACTCCGTTGGTCTGAATGCTGTTCGTGATGCGCTTCCCGTCCGCATATTTTTGCTGCAGCCGCAGCGCCTGCTCGTAAAACGCGATGCCCGCCAGCGTCGGCTCGCCGCCTTGCCAGGTAAATTCCACCTCCGGGCCCGGATTTGCCGCTATGTACTGGCGGACAAAGGCCTCAAGCGTTGCGTCATCCATGTGTCTCGACGGCTTGCGGGGCTGAAGCGTCCCGTGTTCTTTTTCCAGATAAAAGCAGTAGTCGCAGGCGATGTTGCACTGATAGCTCACGGATTTGGCCATCAGATGAAACGGACGGTTCATTCGGGCTCCTTAGCCTTTGAGAAAAAAGGTGATGCTGTTCACTTTTCTCTCACTGGGTTTTGACATTATAAAAAAACGATCGAAATATAGATTTCATATAAACACGAATAACATGAAATATAAACTTCATTTCGCCAATATCAGGGGCTTTTATGAGCAAATTGTTTGCGGGCGCACAAAATCTGGGTAAGTCGTTTATGTTGCCAATTGCCGTTCTTCCCGCGGCCGGGCTGTTGCTGGGCTTTGGTGGCGTCTTTACCAATCCGGTCACGCTTGCGACCTATCCGATGCTGGACAGCACGCTGTTCCAGACCCTTTTTACCGTCATGAAGCTATGCGGCAGCGTGGTGTTCGATAACCTTTCGCTACTGTTTGCGGTGGGGATCGCGGTTGGAATGGCGCGAAGCGACAAAGGGACTGCCGGGCTGGCGGCGGTGCTCTGCTACATCGTCATGAATAAGGCCATTAACGCCTCGCTGCTGCTTTCAGGCACGCTGGCGTCAGATAATCTGGCCGCAGCGGGGCAAGCGAACGTCCTTGGGATCGTCAGCCTGCAAACCGGCGTGATGGGCGGCATTATGAGCGGGCTGCTTGCCTGGTGGGTGCATAAACGCTTCGGTAAAACGGCGTTGCCGGATCTGCTGGCCTTTTTTAGCGGCTCGCGCCTGGTGCCCATCCTCAGTTCGTTCTTCGCCATTTTTCTCGGCGTGGCGCTCTTCTTTGTCTGGCCGCATATTCAGGCAGTCATCAGCCATCTCGGTGGGCTGGTGGAAAAAACAGGCTACGTGGGGACATTGTTCTACGGCATGATCCTTAAATGCCTGATCCCGCTCGGCCTGCACCACCTGTTCTATCTCCCGTTCTGGCTGACCAGCGTGGGGGGAGAGGCGGTGGTTAACGGTCAGGTGGTGCAGGGGACGCAGAAAATTTTCTTCGCCCAGCTTGCTGACCCAGCGGTCACCCAGTACTACATTGGCGTGTCGCGGTTTATGGCTGGCCGCTTTGCTGACTTTATGTTTGGTCTGCCAGGGGCCGCACTGGCTATCTACCACGCCTCTCGGCCGGAGAACCGTAAAAAAGTCGCCAGCCTGATGCTTTCCGCCGCGCTAACCGCATTTGTCACCGGCATCACCGAGCCGCTGGAGTTTGCGTTTATGTTTTGTGCGCCACTGCTCTACGGTGTTCACATCGTGTTAACCGGCGTGGCATTTATGTTGACTCATATCCTGCAAATCACCGTCGGACAAACCTTCTCCGGCGGACTTATCGACTTTCTGCTGTTTGGCGTGCTTCAGGGCAACGCCAAAACGAACTGGCTGCTGATGCTGCCGCTCGGTGCGGTGATGTTCTGCCTCTACTACTTTTCCTTCCGCTTCCTGATCCAGTGGCGACAGTTGAAGACGCCTGGCCGTGAGCAGGACGAGGAGGCCGTGGAGGCCGCCATTGCAGGCAATGAACGTGCCGCAGGGATCGTGCGCGCGCTGGGAGGACGCGACAATATCGTCGACGTGGACTGCTGCGCCACGCGACTGCGCGTAACGGTGAAGAATGCAAAAGAGGTTGTCGTTGATGACTTTAAACGGCTCGGCAGCCGCGGCGCCTTTATTCGTGGGGAAGGGGTGCAGGTGGTCTATGGGCCTCATGTCACCCTGATCAAAAACGAAGTCGAAGAATTTATCGGTTCATAAAGAGAGACGTCTTATGAAAGCAGTTATGTTGATGTTCGACACGCTAACCCGCCATCATCTTGCCCCCTATGGTGGCGAGGCGATTACCCCCAATTTCACCCGGCTTGCGCAGGCATCGGCGCAGTTCGACCGCTTTTACGTTGGCAGCATGCCCTGCATGCCCGCCCGCCGGGAGCTGCATACCGGCCGCTATAACTTTTTGCATCGCAGCTGGGGACCACTGGAGCCGTTTGATTTCTCTACCTTTCAGGCCTTACGCCAGGCCGGGATCCATACGCATCTGGTTACCGACCACAAACATTACTGGCGGGACGGCGGAGCCACCTACCATACCCGCTACTCCACCTTTGAGTTTATTCGCGGTCAGGAGGGGGATTGCTGGAAAGGTCAGGTCGAGAAACCGACCATTGCCTGGCAGGGGCTAGAAGATGAAGACACGCTGCGCAGGCGCAGCGGGCGAATGACGCAGGATCTGATAAACCGAGCCGCGATGCCCGCGCAGGAAGATCACTATACGCACCGCACTATCCAGGCGGGGATGGACTTCCTTGAGGTTAACCAGCACCAGGATAACTGGTTCCTGCAGATCGAATGCTTTGATCCTCACGAGCCGTTTTTTGTCCCGGAAAAATACCTCGCACAGTATGGCTGTAGTGCCGATGAGTTCGACGGCTGGGTTCCCTATTATTGCGGTGCGCCCGGCGGGCAGAACGACGAAAAGGTGAGGAAGTTTTACCAGGCGCTGGTCACCCTGTGCGACGACTATCTCGGGCAGGTGATGGATAAACTCAAGGCGCTGAACCTGTGGGATGACACGCTGTTTATCGTCTGCACCGATCACGGTTTCCTGCTCGGCGAGCACCAGTGGTGGGGCAAAAATATCATGCCGGTCTACAACGAAATCGCCAACACGCCGTTTTTCATCCGCGATCCGCGCAGCCGCAGCTACGGGGTGAGGCGGCAGGCGCTGGCGCAGACCATCGACATACCGGCCACGCTGCTCGACTATTTTGATGTGCCGCCCCCGGCATCAATGACCGGGCGGCCGTTGCGCGAGGCTGTCGCGCACGACGCCCCGGTACGTGACTACGCCCTGTTCGGCTACTTTGGCGGTCATATTAATATCACCGACGGCGATTACGTCTATATGCGCTGCCCACGAGAGGAGGGTAAAGGCCGTCTGTATGAATACACATTGATGCCCGCGCGCATCGACAGCATGTTTAACGTGAGTGAACTGCAAAATATCGCTCTCCATCCGGGGTTTGACTTTACGCAAGGCGCGCAGGTAATGCAGATCCCGGCCACCTTTGGCTACCTCAATCCGTGGCGCTTCGGCGATAAGTTGTTTGATCTGCGAACCGATCCGGGGCAGACGGTTTCGCTGGCAGACGGTGAAAAAACGCTGCATTACGCGCAGGCGATGCGCGAGATGATGCAGGCGCACGATGCGCCTTCGGAACTGTATATCCGTTTCGAACTGGACGCGATCGGCGCCGCGCGCGAGTCGGCCTTCGCCGAGCGCTGGTCACGGCTGAATCTTCTGGCCGAGTGCGAGCATCATGGCGTGGAAGAAGCCCTGCGTTTTATCCTCCGCGCTGGGCAGGCTCAGGGGATTTCCCACGACGTCCTGCTGGGCCACCTGCCCGAAGGGAAAACAGTCCGCGAGGCCGAGATTTTTTCCCTCATCGACGCCTTTTTTAAAGGGGATCCGCATCGGGCGCTGGTCTACCAGATCCGATTGTTATTAAGGACAGCGTAACGCCATGTGGACGGTGGAAAACGAGCACTTTACGGCAACGGTACGGGCATCCGGCGGCGAGCTGGTCAGCCTCTGGCACAAGCAAATGCGCACAGAACGGTTATGGCAGCCGCAGGCGGCGGTCTGGAACCATACGGCCACGCAGCTTTTTCCGGTGGTCGGGAGGCTGATACACGACGGACTCTGGCTGGACGGCCAGTTCTGGCCGCTCCCGGCGCATGGTTTTCTTCGGGAGCAAACGTTCTACTGTGTTGACCAGAGCCCGGACAGGCTGACGCTGGAAGCCTGTTCCACCCCGCAGGCGCGCAAACAGTGGCCGCGCCGTTGGCGGGTGCGGCTGGCGTTTGCCCTCGAGGCCTCTGGACTCACTTTTCAGCAGACGGTGATCAATGAGGACAGCAGAACGTTGCCTTATTCGGCTGGCTGGCATCCTGGCTTTGCTCTGCCCGTTGCTTCCCGCTCCGGGTGGTGGGTGGAGTTCAGCCCGGCGGTGAGCGGCCCGTTCTTTACCGATAATCGCACGCTAAAAACAGACGGGTCTCAGCGGTATGTCACCCGCTTTGCGCTGGCAGGGACAAGCTTCGCAGCAGGGGCTGTCTATTTTGGCGACTGCCAGCACAGGGTGATTCGCGTTCGTGCCCCCGACGGCACGCTCGCCTTAACGCTGGAGACCGGCGAACAGCCCTGGCTGGCCTTGTGGGGCGTGCCGGGAGCGGATTTGCTCTGCATTGAACCGCTCGCTGGCACCACCGATGCCCCGGATGCTGACGGGCAGACCGTTAACAAGCGCGGCATGCAGCATCTGCCCGCCGGAGAAAGCCAGACTTTTACCGTCCGGTTACGCTTTGCGGTGGACGCATGAGCGGGGGATTGCCAGAATACGGGCAGTCTTTATCGCAAAAGGAGCGAAACGTCGCCATGAGCGTGAATCGGGAAAACGTGCGGGTCTATATCAGCAATATTTTGGGCGGCTTAAGCGAGACCGATCGCCACATCGCCGGGTTTATTCTGGGGCAGCCTGCTCAGGTGGCGCAGATGCCGGTCAGCCGACTGGCAGAGGCGATTCAGGTCAGTGAGGCAACGATCGTACGTTTTTGTAAAAGGATTGGCTATGGCGGCCTGCTGGATCTAAAGGCGGCGCTGAAGCGCGAGCTGCTTGAGGAGAGCGAGCAGCCTCTGCCGGTGTCGCCGGATATTTTCCTGGACGATTCACGCAACGAGGTGGCGCAGAAAATTGCGTTGACGCTGGATACCACGGTGAAAGAGACCATCGGTCTGCTTGATATGAAGGTGGTGCATCCGGTCGTCGATCGTTTTCTGACGGCCAGCCGGGTGCTGTTTGTGGGGTTTGGTGCATCGGGTCTGTCCGCCATGGAAGCCAGGGATAAAATGAACCGCCAGGGGATCGACTCGGAGGCATACACCGATCGTTTCACCATGACCCTGAAGCTTGCCAACCTCAAGCCGGAAGATCTGGTTGTGGCCTTTTCTCACTCGGGCGAAACGCCGGAGGTGGTCAACGCTTTCCGACTCGCGCGAAAGGCCGGGGCGCACTGCCTGGCGATTACCCATAACCTTCAGTCGCCGCTCATCGAGCTTGCCGACACCTGGCTGTTAACCTGCGGCAGCGCAGGGCCGTTTCAGGGCGACTCCATCGCCACGCGGCTTTCTCAGCTTTTTATTATCGAATTCCTTTGTACCGAAATCACCCGGCACAACCTGCGCGACAGCGCTTCAACCGGGCTTTCCATAAAGGAACTGTTGATTAAGGAAAGAATCAAACGTGAGTCTTCAGGAGAATAATTCGTCTGTTCCTCCACGTCCGCGGGGGAAATGGTGGCTGGCGGGCAAAACGCCAGACTACCGTTTTACGTTGGCAAATGAGCGTACCTTTCTGGCGTGGATCCGCACCGCGCTGGCCCTGATGGCGGGAGCGGTGGGGATAGAACAATTCTCACCTCAGCTCTCCTCCGTTGGGCTGCGCACGACGCTTACGGCGCTGCTGCTGAGCGCCGCCTCTGCGCTGGGTATCATTGCCTGGCGGCGCTGGCGTCACAATGAATACGCGATGCGCCTGGGGAGCGATCTACCCTATACGCGAGGGTTACTCCTGCTGGGGGGATTTATCATGGTGTTGGCAGTCTTGCTTGCGGTTATGCTCTGGCAGGCTTCGCAGTGAACCGCGATCCGGGGCGACAGCCGGAGCGAACGCTGCTGGCCTGGCGTCGTACCGGATGGGCGACGCTGGTCCCGGCTCTTCTCTGTCTGCGTCGCTGGCTGCACGGCGGCGAACCGCTGTACGCGGTGAGTGCGTTCCTGCTGCTGACGCTCGGGGTGGCCATGCTGTGCGGCCTGCTGCGCAGGCAGAGCGTTGTTTCACTGCTGATCGCCAGCAGCGGCGTGCTGCTGCTGGTTGGAATAGTGGTACGCTTATAGCCCGGCGACACCCTCGCGCCGGGCGGTTCCCTGTTAAATCACACCCTGCCCAATCATCGCATCCGCCACCTTCACGAACCCGGCGATATTCGCGCCGCGCACGTAGTTGGTCTGTGACGCTTCACCGCCGTACTCCACGCAGGCGTGGTGAATATCGAGCATGATGTGGTGCAGACGGGCATCCACTTTCTCCGCCTTCCAGCCGAGACGCGCGGCGTTTTGCGCCATCTCCAGGCCGGACGTCGCCACGCCGCCCGCGTTCGCCGCCTTGCCCGGCGCAAACAGCACGCCCGCCTCCAGGAACAGATCCGTCGCCTCGATAGTGGTCGGCATATTCGCCCCTTCGGCTACCGCCTTAACGCCGTTAGTAATCAGCGTGCGCGCGGCGTCTGCGTCCAGTTCGTTTTGCGTGGCGCACGGCAGGGCGATATCCACCGGCACGCCCCACGGCTGTTTGCCTTCCAGATACGTCAGGCCAAACTCTGCGGCGTAATCGGCAAGTCGGCCATCGCGGCTGGCTTTGATTTCGCACAGGCGCGCCAGCTTCTCAGCCGTAAAGCCCGCTTCGTCCACCACCGTGCCTTTAGAGTCAGAGGCGGTCACCACGCGGGCGCCAAACTGCATCGCTTTTTCGATAGCGTACTGCGCCACGTTACCGGAGCCGGAGACCGCCACGCGCATCCCTTCGAAACCTAAGCCGTGACGCTTGAGCATTGCCTCGGTGAAGTAAACCAGGCCGTAGCCGGTCGCCTCAGGGCGGATCAGGCTGCCGCCAAACGATAATCCTTTACCGGTAAAGACGCAGGCGCTGTTGTTGGAGAGTTTTTTCATCATCCCGGCCATGAAGCCCACTTCGCGGGCTCCCACGCCGATATCTCCCGCCGGTACGTCGGTGTCCGGGCCGAGATGGCGGTAGAGCTCGGTCATCAGCGCCTGACAGAAACGCATCACTTCGCCTTCGCTTTTGCCTTTTGGATCGAAATCACTCCCGCCTTTACCGCCGCCCATTGGCAGGGTGGTGAGCGCGTTTTTAAACGTCTGCTCAAAGCCGAGAAATTTCAGTATCGACAGGTTAACGGAAGGGTGGAAGCGCATGCCGCCCTTAAACGGACCGATGGCGGAGTTAAACTGCACGCGCCAGGCGCGGTTGACCTGCACCTGGTTGCGGTCATCCACCCAGGTCACGCGGAACTGGATCACGCGTTCTGGTTCAACCAGACGTTCCAGCAGCGATAGTTGACGATAGCGCGGGTTTTCTTCAAGGAACGGCCAGAGGGTGGTCATTACTTCACGAACGGCCTGAGCAAACTCGCTTTGGTGCGGGTCGCGCTGCTGAACATGGGCAAGGAAATTTTCCAGAGAGCGTGTCTGATCCATAGATATAAGAACCTCTTATAGTAATTTATGTATGTTGCTTATGCGATTTGTGTTGTTTTTTTGACTATACCACCCGTACCGCTTTGTGAAGCAAGCGGAAATGTTTGCCGAAAGGGAAATTAATGACCCGGGCCGCGTCATAACAAAAAGCGATGACGCGCTAAATTAAAGATTCTCTCCGATTTACCGTTATAGTCATTATCAGGACACAACAGGAAGAGAAGTCTATGAACCGTTACGTGATGGCCGCGTTATCATTAATGTTGACCGCAGGCGCGCAGGCTGACCGCATTCGCCCGGACGTAGAAGTGAATGTGCCGCCGGAGGTGTTTAGCTCCAGCGGCCAGCGCGCGCAGCCGTGTAACCAGTGCTGCATCTACCAGGATCAAAACTATTCTGAAGGGGCCGTCGTGAAGGCGGATGGCGTGTTGCTCCAGTGCCAGCGCGATGAACGTACCATCAGCACGAATCCGCTGGTCTGGCGTCGCGTAAAAGAATAAACGCCTCCAGCAGCGGAATGTCCGCCGGGGCTAAGCTGTAGCCGAACGCCTCTTCCGGCGTACACCACACCAGCGCGCTGTGATAGTGCGCCGTTAACTCTCCGCTGAAGCGGGGTACGTGCCAGGCGTGCAGGTTGATTAACCGCTGTGATACTTCGCGCTGATGGCTCGCCACGTACTGCTCAGGCTGCGCCTCAATGCCTAACTCTTCACGCAGCTCGCGGATAAGCGCCTCAGGATGGGTTTCTCCGGCCTCCACTTTGCCGCCAGCGAACTCCCACATTCCCGGCTGGTCGGCGTGAGCAGGGCGCTGCGCCAGTAAAATTTTGTCGTCTTTTTCGATGATGGCCGCAACGACATCGACTGTTTTTAGCATGGTCGTCAATAATTGATAGCGAAAAACGCCATATTATCGTGCCCTTTCAAAGAGTCCAGCCATCAGGAGAATCAGGTGAAAGAGACGTCCACCTGGGTAGATCCCATCCCAACCCTTCCGGCGAGCGTAAAACCCATTGCCGCCGTGCAGCAAAAAAACTTCGGCGCCGTGCTGAACCCCACGCGCTGGTGGGGACGCATGCCGCGTCTGTTCTGGCTGGTCGCCTTGTTTGTGGGGTTTCTGGAGCGCAGAAAAGCGCGCCTGACGCCCGTGCTGCGCTCGCTGCTCATGACGCGCGTATCGCAGCTGTGCCACTGTGCGTTCTGCATTGATGCCAACAGCCTGCGCCTGGCCGAGCGCTGCGGCGCGCTGGATAAAGTCCAGGCCGTGAGCGGCTGGGCAGATTCTGACTTGTTCAGTGAACAGGAGCGCGCGGCGCTGGCCTATGCGGAGGCCGTGACCGCCACGCCGCCACGGGTGGATGAGGCAGTCAAAACGGCGATGAAACGCCACTTTACGGATGATGCCATCACTGAAATGACGGCGCTCATTGCCTTTCAGAATCTCTCGGCCCGGTTTAATGCCGCGCTGGATATTCCGGCGCAGGGGCTGTGCGCCACGTTTAAAGGGAAGCCTGATGCTTGACCGTCACCTGCACCCGCGGGTAAAGCCCGCGCTGAACCGTCTGGTTTCCGTGCTGGATAAGCCGGGCATTACGCCTGACGGGCTAACCCTTGCCGGGTTTGCCATCGGCCTGCTGGCGCTGCCGTTTCTGGCCCTCGGCTGGTATCCGGCGGCGCTGGTTGCCATCGTCCTGAACCGCCTGCTGGATGGTCTGGACGGCGCGCTGGCGCGCCGGAGAGGGCTGACGGATTCGGGAGGGTTTCTGGATATCGCCCTCGATTTTCTGTTCTACGCGCTGGTGCCGTTTGGCTTTGCGCTGGCTGCACCGGCCGAGAATGCGCTGGCGGCCGCCTGGCTGTTGTTCGCGTTTATCGGCACCGGCAGCAGTTTTCTCGCCTTTGCCGCGCTGGCGGCGAAGCACAATATCGACAACCCCGGCTATGCGCACAAGTCGTTTTACTATCTCGGCGGGTTAACGGAAGGGACGGAGACCATCGCGCTGTTCGTGCTGTGCTGCCTGTTTCCGGCGCACTTTACGCTGTTCGCGTGGATATTCGGCGCGCTGTGCTGGCTGACCACCACAACGCGCATCTGGAGCGGCTACGTGACGCTGAAGTCACTCACCCGTTAGAGAGCGCTCTCTGGCCCGCGCTCTCCGGCGGTGACCGGGTTCTGCGGGTGGCTGCTCCATTCATACCAGCCGCCGTCATAGACGGCGACGTGCTTCCAGCCCATCGCCCGGGCGTACATAAAGGTTTCTGACGCTCGCCAGCCGGTGCCGCAGTAAAACGCGACGTGCTGGTCCGGCAGGATATTCCAGCTTTTCCACTGGGCGGCGATATCGTCCGCGCTGCGCATGGTGCCATCCGGGTTATGGAAGTCTTCCATGTGGGTGGCATCGCTGCCCGCATGGCCCCAGCGGGCGCCGGCAATTTCACCTTTTGGCTTGATGTAGCTGTAGCCGCTGGTTTCGCCGATAAACTCCGGCCATGAACGAATACTGACCAGGGAGGCATCCTGACGGTGCAGCATGCCGCGCGCCTGCTCCATATCCACCATCAGCTGCGGCTGGCCGGGGATCGGCGCGCCAAAATCAGGGGCAGGCGCCACTTTGCCGGGCGTGCCGCGCTCAACCGGCAGACCGGCATCTGACCACGCCTTCCAGCCGCCATCGAGAAGGCGCACATCCTTCACGCCCGCGTAGAGCATAATCTGCGCCACGCGCGCGGCGGCGTAAACGTCACGGCCATACAGAATGACGGTGGTATCGTGACGGATCCCGTGCTTCGCCAGCATTGATTTCAGCCTGTCGTCGGAGACTTTGTTCCACAGCGGCACGCTTTCCACCTCGTTGGTGTCGATGTAGCCCGCGCCGGGAATGTGGTTAAGCAGGTAAAACTTCGGCGCGCCCCAGGCCGCTTCTATGACTTTCCATTCGCCCGCCGGCGCGGCGGTCACCGGTTTGCCCTGCTGGAGCTGGTGGATCCACTGGGGGTAGACGAGCTGTTCAAAGTGCGCCAGACGCTGCAGGCGGTCGGGCGCCTGGAGGGCATCGCTGAGGAACGAAACATGGCGGTATCCGGCTTTCTCCAGGCGGGCTTTCACCGCCTGAGTGGCGCCGTCGTCGCCGTACAGCGCGATGGTCGTTGCCGGCGTCAGCTGATGCTGTCTGGCCCAAAGCGCAATCTGCTCGTCGCTCATTGCGTTAAGCCAGACGGCTGCCAGGTTGAGCGCTGCGGGTTCGTGCCCGGAAGGACCGCTGAGGGTCTGCGGCCAGCCGTTATAGAAGGCGCTGGGGCGGGTGTCGATTGCCGCGCCGTGCTGCGCCTGAAGCTGAGACAGCGTCATCGCGTTGGCCATATCAGCTGCCAGAGAGGAAAAAGAGGCGAGGCCGCAGATCAGGGCCAGCGCGGTCAGTTGAGAAACACGTTTCATCGAATAACCTGACGTCAGTAATAGAGGGGGGCATTGTCGTCTCTCCCGAAACGGAAAACATTGCGTTAGCACATTATTGCCAGCGAGAAATCTCCATCACCTCGCCGCCGGGTGGAATGTCGTCCTCGTCATGGGTGACCAGCACCACCGGAATATTGCGCGCGCGGACGGCGTCAAATACCCATGCCCGAAACGACGTGCGTAACGCTTTATCAAGGCGGCTGAACGGTTCGTCCAGCAGCAGCGCCTGCGGCTCTGCGAGCAGGGCGCGCAGCAGGCTAACCCGGGCGCGCTCTCCGCCGGAAAGCGTGGCCGGATCGCTGGCGTAATGACCGCCAAGCCCGGCGGAGTCCAGCGCCTGCTCAACCGCTTCCCGACGCGCGCGTCCCGCGATCCGCTCAGGCAAGGCCAGCAGCAAATTTTGCCCAACGCTGAAAGGTTCAAACAGCAGCGCGTCCTGAAAAAGAATCCCCAGGCCGCGGGATTCGACGGGCAAACTGTCGCAGCGGCGTTCGTCGAGCCACAGTTCGCCCCGCGCGTGAAAATTATCTGACAGCGCGCCGACCATCCAGGCAAAGAGGATCGATTTGCCGCTGCCGGACGGCCCCATCAGGGTGACAATCTCCCCGCGGGGTACGCAAAAATTGACCTCGCGGAAAAGCGGTTCGATGGTGAGATCGTTGACCTTAAGCATTAACGTAATCCTTGACGGTAGCGGCCCGCGAGCCGGGATAACAGTGCGGCAAGACCGAATACGACGCCCGTGACCAGCAGTAATCCCAGGGCGCGGTTAGCGAGAACCGGGATGCTGCCCCCGCTGCTGAGCGCGACGGTCTCGGTGGTCAGCGTGGCGAAACGCCCCGCGCCCAGCCACAGGGTCGGCATATATTGCGCCATGCTGACGGAAAAGCCTGCGGCAAAGGCCAGCAGTGCAGGACGCACCAGCAGGGGACATTTCAGCAGGCAGAAAATTTTTGCCCGCCGCCAGCCGAGCGTTCTGGCGGTAAGGATAAGCCGGGGATCGATCCGCCGCCACGCGGGCTGGAGCACCAGCAGCATCCACGGCAGTACCCACAGCAGATGGCTCCAGAGGACGGCGATAAAGCCTCCGTCGAGTTCCAGATGCAAAGCAATTGCGTATTGCCCGGTCACGAGCGGCAGTGCCGGAAGGGCGAGCGGTAGCCACACCCACGCCGCGCCGCGCTGCGGCCCCCATTCCAGCCAGAGAAAAATGACGATGAGGGCGATAAGGCTCGAAAGCAGACCGAAGGAGAGGCTGGTGCCCACGGGACCCACGTCGTCCCGTTGCGCCAGCATCAACAGCACGGCGGCGCAAAGGAGGCCGCATGCGGGCAGAAACCCGCTGAATGCGCGCTCTGGCAGCGCGATATGCAACCTGCGGCGCGTCCCGCTCAGGTCCGGAATCGCGCGACGCCAGACCTTCCACAGGCCGTACCCCAGCGCGGCAAGCATGGCCAGTAAAAGAAGGAGCAGCAGGCACAGCAGCGTCCCTTTTACCTGCTGCTGCGCGTCGCCCTGGCTCAGCCACTGCCAGGCCAGCACTGCCAGCGTGGGCGGGTTGCCGGGACCGAGAACGATCGCCACGTCCACAACCGACAGCGACCACGCCAGCACCGCCAGCATCACCGCCCCGAGGACGGGCGCGATCGCCGGAAGGATAAGCCAGCTGAGCGTCTGAAAACGCCCGTAGCCGAAGGTTTGCAGGACGATCTTCTGCTGCGCGAGCCCTTTTTCCGGCAGCACGGCGTAAATAGCCCACAGCACAAACGCGCTCTCTTTGACCGCGAGCGTCAGGCCCAGCCCAACGCCGTAGCGGTCAAAAGGCGGCGAACAGGCGGTACAAACCTGATAAAACAGTCCGCCCTCGGCAAACAGCAGCAGCGCGCTGGTGGCGAAGGCTACGTGGGGGATCGCCAGCAGCCACGGCAGGCGCGTGCTAAGGCGCCGCCAGCGGGTACCGGGCCAGAAAAGAGCCACGAGGGAAAGGGCGATAAGCAGGGCTCCCAGCGTGGCGATAAGCGTTGAGACCAGCGTGGCAACGGCTGCCTGCGGCAGCTGAGGATCGTTCAGCAGCCGCTGCCAGTTCGTCACGGAAAAGGCCGGCGCGAACAGCACGGTGCCAGCGGGCAGGATCGGCAGATAAATCACCGCCATCGCCAGCCAGACAAGCCAGCCTAACGGGTGCCGTAACGACGCAGCCATTCCTGCTCCAGCGCGTTCACCCACGCGGACTGCGGCTCCGGGAGCATCTTCGGCAGCCCCTGCGGCGTATGGGCCTGCAGCTGTTTCGCTTCACCTTCGGGCAGCGTTTTCGCATCCAGCACGCTCGGGTCTCCCCACACGGCCGGGTTGGCCTTGCGGATCTGCGCCTGCGGCGACAGCAGGAAATTGGCGACCACTTTCGCCCCCGCGCTCGCGCTGGCATTGGCCGGAACAGCCACAAAATGCACGTTGCCGAGCATCCCGTCGCGAAAACCAAAGCTGTAGCTGTCGGCAGGCAGTTCGCCGCTCGCCACTTTTTGCTGCGCATGCGCCGGGTTAAAGGTCAGCGACAGGTTCAGACTGCCGCTGGCGAGCAGGGCATCCATTCGGGCGGGCGAAGGAGGGAAGTCTTTCCCTTCACGCCACAGCAGCGGGTGCAGTTTATCGAGGTAGGTCCAGAGCGGCGCCGTAACCTGGGCAAACGTATCATCAGGCGCTTTTTGTAACGCCTCGGGATGCGCCGTAAGCGTCAGCAGCAGCTGCTCCAGAAAGGCCGTGCCGGTAAAATCGGGCGGGCGAGGATAGCTGACCTTGCCCGGATGCTGCTGCGCGTACGCCAGCAGCGCCTGCGGATCCTTCGGCGGCGTCGGCATGCTGGCTTTGCGGGCGATAAAGGTCAGCTGCGCGCCGCCCCACGGCGATTCCGCGCCGTCCGTGGGAATGGCAAAATCTTCCGTGACGGGTTTACGGGTATCGACATAGCGCCAGTTGGGCAGGCTCTGTGCCCACCCGGTTTGCAGCAGGTTCGCCTCTTTGAGGGTGCGGAAGTTCTCGCCGTTCACCCACAGGAGGTCGACCGAGCCGTTGGTCTTACGCCCTGCGGCGGCTTCCGTCTGAATACGTTTGACCGCATCGGCGGCATCCGCCAGCGGGACGATTTTTAGGGTGATGGCATAGTGCGTTTGCATCTCACCGCTAACCCACTCAAGGTAGCGGTTGACCGCCGGATCGCCGCCCCAGGCGTTAAACCAGACGGTTTGTCCTTTGGCCTGCTGTTGAATAGCGTACCAGCCGTCGGCGGCATAGAGGGGGGCTGCCAGCAGCAGACCGGTCAGAAACGTGCAAAAACGCACACGGCGCATAATGCCTCACTTTTTAGCAGAAGGGAGATAACGGGAAAACAGCCGGCGCGTAACCAGCGGTAATAACCCTAGTAGTGTAAAGGCGAATACCACGCCCGGCGACAAAATATCGCGCAGCGATGCCACTTTTCCCAGCTCCCGCCCGGCGTTCAGAAAGATAACCGTCGCGGGCAGCATGGCGAGCTGGCTGACCCACCAGTAGCGCCGCACCGTGATGCGGGTCAGCCCCATCAGTAAATTCACCAGGAAAAACGGGAACAGCGGCACCAGGCGCAGGGCAAAAAGATAGCCCGCGCCGTCGCGCGCCATGCCGGCGTTCACCGTTGTCATCTGCCGGGCAAACCGCCGCTGCACCCAGTCGCGCAGCAGGTAACGGCTGGCGAGCATCGCCAGCGTGGCACCGAGCGTGGAGGCAAACGAAACCAGCACGGTGCCTTCCCACAGGGCAAAAAGCGCCCCGCCCAGCAGGGTCAGAGCCGCAGCTCCGGGTATCGACAGGGCGGAAACCGCCACGTAAAGCGCAAAGAAGATCAACGCGCTACGCAGCGGCGCGCGGTCGACATAGGTGATTAGGGTCTGCTGGTGCGTTTTAACTCCAGCCAGAGAGAGCGTGTCAGGCGGCAGAATGAAAAATGTCATAAGAAATGCGCCCAGAAGGGCGCACAGGAAGAGTGTTTTTCGCATGTTCACGCGCGATTACAGCTTGAATTTAGCCCATACCGGCGCGTGGTCCGACGGTTTTTCCATGCTGCGGATGTCATAGTCAATTCCGGTTTCGATGCAGCGCTCCGCCAGCGGCGTGCTCGCCAGCAGCAGATCGATACGCAGGCCGCGGTTGTCGTCAAAGCCCTTCGAGCGGTAGTCAAACCACGAAAAGCGATCCTGCGTTTCCGGGTTGGCATTGCGGAAGGTATCCACCAGGCCCCAGCCCAGCAGACGCTCCATCCACTCACGCTCTTCCGGCAGGAAGGAGCATTTGCCGGTGCGCAGCCAGCGCTTGCGGTTCTCTTCGCCGATGCCGATATCCAGATCCGTCGGGCTGATGTTCATATCGCCCATGATCAGCACCGGATTCTCTTTTTTCAGTTCGGTTGTCAGGTAATTCTGCAGATCCTGATAAAACTTCGCTTTGGCCGGGAATTTTGTCTCGTGATCGCGGCTCTCGCCCTGCGGGAAATAGCCGTTAATGACCGTAATATTCCCGAGCGCGGAAGGCACTTCCGCCATGATGATGCGGCGCTGCGCTTCTTCACCGTCGCCGGGGAAGCCGCGGCGCACGGAAACCGGCGTGTCTTTGGTGAGCAGCGCGACGCCATAGTGACCTTTCTGACCGTGGTAAAAGACGTTGTAGCCGAGTTTCGCCACCTCTTCGAGGGGAAACATGTCGTCGTGAACCTTGGTCTCCTGCAGGCCGATCACATCTGGCTGATGTTGCTCAACGATGGCTTCAAGCTGATGAGGGCGGGCGCGCAGGCCGTTGATATTAAAAGAGACAAATTTCATAGTCGCTGCCAGTGCAAGGTGAATAGTGCATGGATGGTAGCAGAATTTGCGTCAACTGTTACCGGGTTCGACCAATAACTGCGACAGATAATGCCGGTGGTGCAATATTTGCACCATTCTGACGCGCTTCGCCCTCAAACAGGGCGTAAATGGCCGATAAATTTCGCGAGCGATCACAATTCCAGAATTATATTTGGCCTCTGCATACTCTTTCTGATTTTCATGCGGCAAAGCGCCGCTTGCCGTAAAAATATTCACTTTTTATGCATCAAAAGTGAATAACTCCATATCGTAACCTATTGATATTCTGTTACCTCAACCCTTTTATGCAATTTTATCGCTGGCTGGCACGAAGGCTGCAATCTACATTCACAGTGCAAACACTCAATTATTTAACATTCAAATAACTTTTTATTTACCGGATGAGGTCGCTATGTCTCTGTCAATTACGCGTGAAAATTTCGATGAATGGATGATGCCGGTTTACGCTCCGGCGGCTTTTATTCCGGTTCGCGGGGAAGGCTCACGCCTGTGGGATCAGCAGGGTAAAGAGTATATCGACTTTGCCGGGGGGATTGCGGTGAACGCGCTGGGTCATGCCCACCCGGCGCTGCGTCAGGCGCTGAACGACCAGGCGGCGAAGTTCTGGCATACCGGCAACGGCTTTACCAACGAGCCCGCGCTGCGCCTGGCGAAAAAGCTGATTGACGCGACCTTCGCCGAAAAAGTCTTTTTCTGTAACTCCGGGGCGGAAGCCAACGAAGCGGCGCTGAAGCTGGCACGTAAATATGCCCACGATAAGTTTGGGACGCACAAGAGCGGGATTGTGGCGTTCAAAAATGCCTTCCACGGGCGCACGCTCTTTACCGTGAGCGCGGGCGGCCAGCCTTCTTATTCGCAGGATTTCGCTCCGCTGCCGCCGGATATTCGCCACGGCGTCTATAACGATCTGCAGTCCGCCAGCGAGCTGATTAACGACACCACCTGCGCGGTGATCGTCGAGCCGATGCAGGGCGAGGGCGGCGTGCTTCCGGCGCAAAAGGCATTCCTGCAGGGGCTGCGCGAGCTGTGCGACCGTCACGACGCGGTCCTGATTTTCGACGAAGTGCAGACCGGCGTGGGCCGCACAGGCGAGCTGTATGCCTATATGCACTACGGCGTGACGCCGGACGTTCTCTCTACCGCCAAAGCGCTGGGCGGCGGCTTCCCGATTGGCGCGACGCTGACCACCGAAAAATTTGCCAGCGTGATGACCGTGGGCACCCACGGCACCACCTACGGCGGCAACCCGCTGGCAACCGCCGTCGCCGGACAGGTTCTCGACATCATTAACACCCCTGAGGTGCTGAAGGGCGTTAAGCAGCGTCACGAGTGGTTCGTTGAGCGCCTGAACGCCATCAACGGCAAGCTTGGCCTGTTTAAAGAAATTCGCGGCCTGGGGCTGTTGATCGGCTGCGAACTCACCGCTGAGTTTGCCGGAAAAGCGAAGCTTATTTCACAGGAAGCGGCAAAAGCGGGCGTGATGGTGCTGATTGCCGGTGCCAACGTGGTGCGTTTTGCGCCTGCGCTGATTGTGAGTGAGGAAGAGGTGCAAACCGGTCTGGACCGTTTTGCGCTGGCGTGTGAGAAGGTGAAATCCGGGGTGTCATCATGATGGTCATCCGTCCCGTTGAGCGCGGCGATATCGCCGGGCTCATGCAGCTTGCCGGTAAGACGGGAGGCGGGCTGACCTCGCTTCCTGCCGATGAAAAAACGCTGTCGGCGCGCATTGAGCGCGCCCTGCAAACCTGGCAGGGGACGTTGCCAAAAAGCGAACAGGGTTACGTGTTCGTGCTGGAAGACACCGACACGGGAACCGTGGCCGGGATTTGCGCCATCGAAGTGGCCGTCGGGCTGAACGACCCGTGGTACAACTACCGCGTCGGCACGATGGTTCACGCCTCGAAAGAGCTGAACGTCTATAACGCGCTGCCCACGCTGTTTCTCTGTAATGACCACACGGGCGCCAGCGAGCTCTGCACGCTGTTCCTCGACCCGGCGTGGCGCAAAGAGGGCAACGGCTATCTGCTCTCAAAATCGCGCTTTATGTTTATGGCCGCCTTCCGCGATCGCTTTAACGAAAAAGTGGTGGCAGAGATGCGCGGCGTGATCGACGACAAAGGCTACTCGCCCTTCTGGGAGAGCCTGGGCGAGCGCTTCTTCTCGATGGAGTTCAGCCGGGCGGACTATCTCTGCGGTACCGGCCAGAAAGCGTTTATCGCGGAGTTGATGCCTAAACATCCTATCTATACCCATTTCTTAACGCCGGAAGCGCAGGCGGTAATTGGCGAGGTGCATCCGCAAACCGCGCCTGCCCGCGCGGTCCTGGAGAAAGAGGGCTTCCGCTACCGTAACTACGTGGACATCTTTGACGGCGGGCCGACGCTGGAGTGCGATATCGACCGCGTGCGTGCGATCCGCAAAAGCCGCCTGGTTGAGGTATCCGAAGGCCAGCCCGCGCCGGGTGACTGGCCGGCATGCCTGGTGGCGAACGAAAATTACGCCAACTTCCGCGCCATGCTGGTGCGGACCAACCCGAAATGTGAACGTTTGGTGCTGACGGCTGCAGAGCTTGATGCCCTGAAATGTAACGCCGGCGATACGGTTCGCCTGGTGCGTCTCTGCCCTGAGGAGAAAACAGCATGACATTATGGATTAACGGTGACTGGGTAACGGGCGAAGGCGAACAGCGCACAAAGACCAACCCGGTAGGAAAAGAAATTCTCTGGAAGGGAAATGACGCCAGCGCCGCGCAGGTCGAGCAGGCCTGCCGTGCCGCACGCCGCGCGTTTCCCGCGTGGGCAAAACGGCCTTTCGACGAGCGCCAGGCGCTTGTTGAAAAATTTGCCGGACTGCTGGAGGCGAATAAGGCCGAACTGACGCGCATCATCGCCTCCGAAACCAGCAAACCGCGCTGGGAAGCGGCGACCGAAGTGACGGCGATGATCAATAAAATCGGTATTTCGGTTAAGGCGTACCACGTCCGCACCGGCGAGCAGCATACCGAGATGCCGGACGGCGCGGCCACGCTGCGCCACCGTCCGCACGGCGTGCTGGCGGTGTTTGGCCCGTATAACTTCCCGGGGCATCTGCCGAACGGCCACATTGTGCCCGCGCTGCTGGCGGGCAATACCGTCATCTTCAAGCCGAGCGAGCTGACGCCGTTAACCGGCGAGGCGGTGGTGAAGCTGTGGGAGCAGGCCGGGCTGCCGCCGGGCGTGCTGAACCTCGTGCAGGGCGGTCGGGAAACCGGCCAGGCGCTGAGCGCGCTGAGCGATATCGACGGCCTGCTGTTTACCGGCAGCGCCGGAACGGGCTATCAGCTGCACCGCCAGCTGGCGGGGCAGCCGGAGAAAATTCTGGCGCTGGAGATGGGGGGCAATAACCCGCTGATTGTCGAAGATCCTGATGATATCGACGCTGCGGTGCACCTGACGATCCAGTCCGCCTTTATTACCGCCGGACAGCGCTGCACCTGCGCCCGCCGCCTGCTGGTCAAGCGCGGCGCGCAGGGTGATGCCTTCCTGAAGCGTCTGACAGAGGTGAGCGCGCGGCTGGTGCCTGGCGCGTGGGATGCCGACCCACAGCCGTTTATCGGCGGGCTGATCTCCGAGCAGGCCGCGCTGAACGTGCTCAAAGCCTGGCAAGACCATGTAGCGCGCGGGGCGAAAACCCTGCTGGAGCCGAAGCAGGTTCAGCCGGGTACCTCGCTGCTGACGCCGGGCATTCTTGAGATGAGCGGCGCGAGCAGCGTGCCGGATGAAGAGGTGTTTGGCCCGCTGCTGTGCGTGTGGCGTTACGACGATTTTGATGCGGCCATTGCGATGGCGAATAACACCCGCTACGGCCTGTCGAGCGGGCTGATATCGCCGCATCGCGAGAAGTTTGATCGGCTGCTGCTGGAAGCGCGCGCCGGTATCGTGAACTGGAATAAACCGCTGACCGGAGCCGCGAGCACCGCGCCGTTCGGCGGCGTGGGCGCCTCGGGCAACCATCGCGCCAGCGCCTGGTATGCCGCCGACTACTGCGCGTGGCCGATGGCGAGCCTGGAGACCCCGGCGCTGGCGCTGCCGGAGACGCTCAATCCGGGGCTGGATTTTAGCGAAGGGGACCGTCATGAAAGCGCGTGAAGTCAATTTTGACGGGCTGGTGGGGCTGACGCACCACTATGCCGGCCTCTCTTTTGGTAATGAAGCCTCGACGAAGCACCGCTTCCAGGTCTCCAACCCGAAGCTGGCGGCGAAGCAGGGGCTGCTAAAAATGAAGGCGCTGGCGGATGCTGGCTTCCCGCAGGCGGTGATCCCGCCGCAGGAGCGTCCGAACGTGGCGGTGCTGCGCCAGCTAGGTTTTAGCGGTACGGACGAGCAGGTCGTCGAAAAAGCGGGTACGCAGACGCCGCACCTGCTCTCTGCGGCAAGCTCTGCCTCTTCAATGTGGGTGGCAAACGCGGCCACCGTCGCCCCGTCGGCCGATACGCTGGATGGTAAAGTCCACCTGACGGTGGCGAACCTGAACAACAAATTCCACCGCGCCACCGAAGCGGAGACCACCGAGCGCGTGCTGCACGCCATTTTCCGTAATGACGCCCATTTTGAGATCCATCAGGCCCTGCCGCAGGTGGCGATGTTTGGTGACGAAGGCGCGGCCAACCATAACCGGCTGGGGGGCGATTACGGCGATCCTGCCGTGCAGCTGTTTATCTACGGGCGGGAAGAGGGCGGCCACGCCGCGCCAACCCGTTATCCAGCGCGTCAGACGCTGGCGGCCAGCCAGGCGGTTGCGCGCCTGAACCAGGTCAATCCTTCCCAGGTGATTTTTGTCCAGCAGAACCCGCACGTGATCGACCAGGGCGTGTTCCATAACGACGTGATAGCCGTCTCCAACCGCCAGGTGCTGTTCTGCCATGAGCAGGCCTTTGCCCATCAGGATAAACTGCTCGCCACGCTGCGCGAACGCGTGCCCGGCTTTATGCCGATCCAGGTGCCAACGCAGGCGGTCAGCGTGCAGGACGCGGTGGAAACGTATCTGTTCAACAGCCAGCTGCTGAGCCGCGATGACGGCAGCATGATGCTGGTGCTGCCGCAGGAGTCCCGGGACCATCAGGGCGTGTGGCGCTATCTCACCGAACTGGTGAAGGCCGATAACCCGATTGACGAGCTGCGCGTGTTTGACCTGCGCGAAAGCATGGCCAACGGCGGTGGCCCCGCCTGTCTGCGCCTGCGGGTCGTGTTAACGCCAAATGAAATGCAGGCCGTTAACCCGGCAGTCATGATGAATGAGACGCTCTTTAACACCCTGAATGACTGGGTGGACCGCTACTATCGCGACCGGTTAACGCAGGCCGATCTGGGTGACCCGCAGCTGCTGCGCGAAGGGCGCGAGGCGCTGGACGCGTTATCGTCAATCCTGCAGCTGGGCTCGGTTTACCCGTTCCAGCGCTAAAGGAGTGGATATGGAAAATTTACTGGCGCTGACCCTGGCCGATGAAACGCCGGAACAGAGTGAGGGGGAAGGCCCCTCATTCCGCTGGCGGTGGCTGGGGCGCGGGGTGCTTGAGCTGACGCCGACGGCCAGCAGCGCGTTATCGCTGCTGCTTTCCACGGGGATCCACGGGAATGAAACCGCGCCCGTTGAGATCGTCGATGGGCTGCTGCGCGCGCTGTATCGCGGCGAGATCGCCCTTGCGTGCCGCGTGCTGGTGGTGCTTGGCAACCCGCCTGCGCTGGCGCAAAACAAACGGTACCTGGTTAGCGACATTAACCGCATGTTCGGCGGCCGCTGGTCGCAGTTTCCGCAGAGTGACGAAACGGCGCGCGCGCAGTGGCTGGAGAACGTCGTGACGACGTTTTTTGCCGCGGCGGGACCGGCGCGCTGGCATCTGGATCTGCATACGGCGATCCGCGCCTCTTACCACGTGCGCTTCGGCGTTCTGCCGCAGCGCAATCAGCCGTGGGATGAAGCGTTTCTGAGCTGGCTGGGGGATGCCGGGCTGGAGGCGCTGGTGTTTCATCAGTCGCCGGGCGGAACGTTTACGCACTTTACCTGTGAAAACGTCGGGGCGCTGTCCTGTACGCTGGAGCTGGGAAAAGCGCTGCCGTTCGGACAGAACGATCTCACGCGCTTTGCGCCAACGGGTCTCGCGCTTCGGGCGCTGCTCGGTGGGACGGATCCCGAGCACGCGCATCAGCCCGTTGAGCGGTACCGGGTCGTACAGCAGATCACCCGCCGCAGCGAAGCTTTCCAGCTTCACATGGCCGCGCACACTCTGAACTTTACGCCGTTTCGCAAAGGGGCTCTGCTGGCGGAAGATGGCGAAGAGCGTTACGAGGTGCAGAAAACCACCGAATATGTGCTGTTCCCCAACCCCTCCGTGGCGTTTGGCCTGCGGGCCGGTCTGATGCTGGAAAAACTCTCCTGAACGTTTCCCCTCCCATCATCCGGGAGGGGACGTAAAAATGTTTTCTTAGCGATTAAAGCGCTCTGACTTCTTTTACGGAATATTCCTGGCGAATTGCTTTATTATTCACCTTCACTCCGTTATACTTCTGCTAAATATCTTTAAAATCATCGTTTTGAATATTTCTTGTTGCAACTCTCCACGCTTTATCCTTATTTCCTCCACATTTGGCGAAAAATTGTTTTTTACACTTTCATTGTTTTACCGTTGCTCTGACTAATTGACGATAAACCCCGTAAAGTTAATCTCGTCAACACGGCATAGCGCCGAAGAATAACTGAAAGAAAGGAAATAAATTATGCGTAAGTTTACTGCACTGTTTGTTGCTTCTACCCTGGCTCTGGGCGCTACCAGCATGGCGTTCGCCGCAGATACCGCAACCACCACTGCCGCGCCTGCTGAAGGCAAAATGATGATGCATCATAAAGGCAAGCCGGGTATGCACCACGAGATGATGATGTTTAAAGATCTGAACCTGACGGACGCGCAGAAGCAGCAGATCCGCGACATCATGAAAAGCCAGCGCGACCAGATGAAGCGTCCTCCGCTGGAAGAGCGCCGCGCAATGCATGACATCATTGCCAGCGACAGCTTCGATAAGGCGAAAGCCGAAGCGCAGATCGACAAAATGGCCGAGCAGCATAAAGCCCGCATGCTGGCCCACATGGAAACCCAGAACAAGATCTACAACATTCTCACCCCGGAACAGAAAAAACAGTTTAATGCCAATTTTGAGAAGCGTCTGACAGAACGTCCGGCGATGGAAGGTAAAATGCCAGCACCAACCGAATAATCGGTTCACTCTCTTAAGACCGCCGGGATCCTGTCCACAAAAGCGCAATCGCTGTGGACAGGACCGGCGGTTTTTCTATTCTGCCCTCTTGTCTGCCGCCGCCAGCGCGGTATTCTCCTGTAATCGCTTCAGAGAATGTTTGTAGAGTCATGGCGTTAGCATTTTTATTAACGTTCCGCTAAGGCCTGCCCGCTCTGCTGCCGATACTGTGTCTGTGAATACCTAACGATAACAAACAAGACTGCAGGGGTAGCGATACTCTTGCCCTGGCACGGGTTGTGCCATTCAGGAGTGGTGATGGAGTTCTTTGATATTCGTAAGATGCCGGTCAGCCTCTGGCGCAATGGCGCAGGCGAAACGCGAGAAATTTGCTGTATCCCTCCCGCGACGCGCGATTTTTACTGGCGTGCAAGTATCGCGACCATCGCCAGCAACGGCGAATTCTCCTCGTTTCCCGGCGTTGACCGGGTCATTACCCTGCTGGAAGGCGGGGAGGTGACGCTGGATGCCGGTCAGGCGTTCTGCCATACCCTCAAGCAGCATCAGCCATACAGTTTTGCCGGCGATCTGCCGGTGAAGGCACTGCTTTCCGACGGCAGGATGGCGATGGATTTCAACATCATGACCCGGCGCGACTGCTGTCAGGCGAAGGTGCGGGTTGCCGATCGTACCTTTACCACCTTTGGCTCGCGCGGGGGCGTGGTGTTTGTATTAAGCGGGGCGTGGCAGCTGGGTGATAAATTGCTAACGGCCGATCAGGGCGCCAGCTGGCAGGAGGGGACCCATACTCTGCGTCTGCTGGAGTCTCAGGGTACCCTGCTGTTCAGTGAAATTAACTGGCTGCCGGGTCACTGAGCGCGACGATCTCGAACTTGCCCGCTAAGACGGGCTTGCAGAGGATTTTGTAGCCGTCGTGGTCGAATCCCGCGGGGGTACGCAGCAGGGTTGCCGCGTCGCTTAAATCATCGACAGCCCCCAGCCAGAGCCAGTTGTTGACGATGTGATACTGCGTCATGGTTTCACCCACTTCTTTTAGCGCAACGGCGCCGTCCCAGGGCCAGCAGTTGACGCTGATCCCCGCCAGGCCCGCGAGGAGCCTGGCGTGATGCGCCTCTACGCTCTCTTTTCCGCAGCAGGCACCTGCGCAGCGCTTGAGCGCGGAGCGGAAGCAGGCGCGGCCCCGCGTGGTGCCCTCCAGCCCTAAAAGGCTATAGCAAAGCTGCAGCTCGTCGGCGAGCGCCTGCAGAGACTGCAGGGCGGCACGCTTGTTTGCGAACAGCCCGAAGAGGTTCGGGGCATGGGAGAAATCGACCTCGCGGGCGTAAACGACCTGCGGCTTGCCGTCGGCGATCTGCAGGGAGCAGAGCTGGCGGTTGCGGCGCAGGCGCTTATTGAAGAGCGGCTGCTGCTCTTTTATCAGCCGGGCTTCCAGCAACAGCGCGCCCATTTCTCCCGCCGTCTGGAACCAGGTAATACGGCGCGACTGGCGCAGCATGGCGGCCTCGTCCGGGGTACGCAGGTGAGATAACACCCGGCTGCGAATGTTAACGCTTTTGCCGATGTAGAGCGGCAGGGTCTCGCTTTCACCGTGAAAGATGTAAACGCCCGGCTGTTTGGGCAGCGCCTCAAGCCAGGGACGGAGATGTTCGGGATATTCATAGATAGCCGCCGCTTCAAACTCAAGACGCGGGGCGGATTGACGCCTGCTCACATACTGCTCCATATACTGTTCAGGTATACAGTGTAGCAGGTGTGCTGTGGTTAAAAAAGAGCCGGGTGGCGGTTCCCCCTCACCCTAACCCTCTCCCCACAGGGGAGAGGGGATTGTCCACTGCTCGCATAAACTTGTGGAGATGCGTTTATTTCCAAAAATCGTCAAACACCGTAATTGGCGTGTGGCGCTTGTGCTCGGTTTTCAGGTACCAGCCCTCGATAATTTTCGCGGTACCTTCATCCAGCGTTTTGCCTTCCAGATAATCATCAATGTTGTCATAGGTGACGCCAAGGGCCGCTTCATCCGGCAGGGAAGGGCGATCGTCTTCCAGATCCGCTGTTGGCGCTTTCTTGTACAGGTGCTCTGGGCAGCCCAGCGCGGCGAGCAGTTGCTTCCCCTGACGCTTGTTGAGACGGAAAATCGGGTTGATGTCGGTGCCGCCATCGCCGTATTTGGTGAAGAAACCGGTGATCGCTTCTGCCGCATGGTCGGTGCCTACCACAACGCCTTTGGTCATCCCGGCGATGCTGTACTGCGCTTTCATGCGCTCGCGCGCTTTCTCGTTGCCGCGCACAAAATCGCTTAGCTCAATGCCCGCTTCGCGCAGCGCCTGCTCGCTTGCCAGCACCGAGCCTTTGATATTGACGGTGAGCACGCGATCGGGCTGGATAAACGCGATGGCATCCTGGCAATCCTGTTCGTCCGCCTGAACGCCGTAAGGCAGACGCACGGCGATAAACTGCAGCGCGTCATCGCCCGTCTCTTCGCGAAGCTCTGAAATCGCCATCTGGCACAGTTTACCCGTCAGGGTAGAGTCCTGCCCGCCGCTGATGCCCAGCACCAGGGATTTCAGGAAAGCGTTCTTTTTTAAGTACGACTTTAAAAAATCCACGCTGCGGCGGATCTCTTCCTGTGCATCTATCGCAGGCTTAGCGCCCAGCGCCTGAATAATCTCTTGTTGCAGAGCCATCATGCCCTCCGTATGCAGAACATAAACAGAATGTGTTAACTGTTAAAACTAACCCTTTGGGCGGAAAACGACAAGGATCACAGTTTCGAGTGCGTTAATTTGCGGCGATTTAGCAGCTTATCGTTGTTTTATTAGAATTTTCCGAAATTCGTCTGGCGTAAATCACAAAGTTGAACAATAGTACTTTTTATCCCATGCTTAGATAACACGCTGATAAACAAGAGGACGGAATATGAACAAGAACGTAGCAGGAATTCTTAGCGCAGCGGCGGTACTGACGATGCTGGCAGGGTGTACGGCTTACGATCGCACCAAGGATCAGTTTACCCAGCCCGTGGTGAAAGACGTTAAAAAAGGGATGACCCGTTCGCAGGTGGCTGCGATCGCCGGTAAGCCTTCTTCTGAAGTGACCATGATTCACGCGCGCGGTACGTGTCAGACTTATATCCTGGGTCAACGTGATGGTAAGGCAGAAACCTACTTCGTCGCGCTGGATGATACCGGACATGTGATTAACTCCGGCTATCAGACCTGTGCTGAATACGACACCGATCCACAGGCACCTAAGGCGCAGTAACCCTGCTTGACTGGAGATGTTAACAAACCGGCCTCTGGGCCGGTTTTTTATGCATACGTTAATCTTATTTCTTTGCGCGAATTATTTGCCTGAAATGTGAAGGTAGTCAACAAGCCAGGTCAATGAGAGACAATTTAGGCCTGTTCAGAATTATCTCCCCTCTGTACCATTGCGTATACTCACTCCAACGATAAACAACAGTACACAATCTACCTGTCTGCCGGGACAGCGAGTCGAGTGATAGCGCGACGGCAGGTAGTCATACAAGAGGGAAATTATGATGGAAAAGAAACATATCTACCTGTTCTGCTCAGCGGGCATGTCAACCTCGCTCCTGGTGTCAAAGATGCGCGCGCAGGCTGAAAAGTATGAAGTCCCCGTGGTGATTGAAGCGTTTCCGGAGACGCTGGCGGGCGAAAAAGGCCAGAAAGCCGATGTTGTATTACTGGGGCCGCAAATTGCCTATATGTTGCCCGAAATTCAACGGCTGTTACCGAATAAACCGGTCGAAGTCATCGACTCGGGGCTGTACGGCAAGATTGATGGTTTAGGTGTACTTAAAGCTGCTGTGGCAGCAATTAAAAAAGCTGCTAATTAATTTTTATTTTTCCCGTCAAAGAGTTATTTCACACACAATTACGCCGTAACATGCGTTACGGCATTTAAGGGTATTTTCCTATGAGTAAAGTCATCGCTTCACTTGAAAAGGTACTCCTTCCTTTTGCTGTTAAAATAGGAAAGCAGCCTCACGTTAATGCCATCAAAAACGGTTTTATTAAATTAATGCCGTTGACGCTGGCCGGGGCCATGTTCGTTTTAATAAACAACGTTTTTCTGAGCTTTGGTGAAGGTTCCTTCTTTTATTCATTAGGAATTCGGTTAGACGCTTCCACTATTGAAACCCTTAACGGTTTTAAAGCCATCGGCGGCAACGTATATAACGGTACGTTGGGTATTATGTCGCTGATGGCGCCTTTCTTTATCGGGATGGCGCTGGCTGAAGAGCGGAAAGTGGATCCGCTGGCCGCCGGGTTATTATCCGTTGCCGCGTTTATGACCGTCACCCCTTACAGCGTGGGTGAAGCCTACGCGGTTGGCGCTAACTGGCTGGGCGGAGCCAACATTATCTCCGGTATTGTTATCGGCCTGGTGGTGGCAGAAATGTTCACCTTTATTATTCGTCGCAACTGGGTTATCCGCCTGCCGGATAGCGTGCCGGCTTCCGTTTCTCGTTCATTTTCCGCGTTGATCCCAGGCTTCATTATTCTCTCCATCATGGGGATTATCGCCTGGGCGCTCTCTCACTGGGGCACGAACTTCCACCAG
Organism: Enterobacter sp. 168J2; assembly: GCF_034107265.1. Lineage (NCBI taxonomy): Bacteria > Pseudomonadati > Pseudomonadota > Gammaproteobacteria > Enterobacterales > Enterobacteriaceae > Enterobacter > Enterobacter sp. 168J2. The sequence continues at coordinate 717,641 of NZ_JAWNEB010000001.1, forward strand.
ATCATCATGGACTCTATCTCTACGCCGCTGGCGTCGATGGGTGGCGTGGTCGGTTGGGCGTATGTGATTTTCACCTCTCTGCTGTGGTTCTTCGGCGTGCACGGTTCACTGGCACTGGCCGCGCTGGACAGCGGAATTATGACCCCGTGGGCACTGGAAAACGTTGCGCTTTACCAGCAGTATGGCTCCGTTGACGCGGCGCTGGCAGCAGGTAAAACCTTCCATGTGTGGGCGAAGCCGATGCTTGACTCCTATATCTTCCTGGGTGGTACCGGGGCGACCCTGGGTCTGATCATCGCGGTCTTTATTGTCTCTCGTCGCGCTGACTATCGTCAGGTGGCGAAACTGGCCCTGCCATCAGGCATCTTCCAGATTAACGAGCCGATTCTGTTTGGTCTGCCAATCATCATGAACCCGGTAATGTTTATCCCGTTCATCCTGGTGCAGCCGCTGCTGGCAGCGATCACCCTGACGGCCTATTACATGGGTATTATTCCACCGATCACCAACATTGCACCGTGGACCATGCCGGCAGGTCTGGGCGCGTTCTTTAACACCAACGGTAGCGTCGCGGCCTTCCTGCTGGCGATATTCAACCTCGGGATTGCCACCCTGCTGTATATGCCGTTCGTGGCGATTGCGAACAAAGCCGCCACCATCATTGATGAAGAAGAGAGCGAAGAGGAAATTGCCCTCTCACTGAAATTCTAAGATTGACCGGCGCGGGGAAGCCCGCGCCAGCCACAAGGAGCTTAAACATGTTAGATTTGGATAGTATCGTCGCAGATGAAGCCGCAGAGAACGATCTCGAAGAAGTGGTGATGGGCCTCATCATCAACTCCGGGCAGGCGCGCAGCCTGGCGTATGCCGCATTGAAGCAGGCCAAGCAGGGCGATTTTGCCGCCGCGAAAACCATGATGGAGCAGTCCCGCACGGCGCTGAACGAAGCGCACCTGGTGCAGACAAAGCTGATTGAAAGTGACCAGGGCGAAGGGAAGATGAAGGTCAGCCTGGTGCTGGTACACGCCCAGGATCACCTGATGACGTCCATGCTGGCGCGTGAGCTGGTGGCGGAGTTGATTGAGCTTCACGAGAAAATGCACTAAGTCGGATTGAGCAGCAGGAGGTCAGCACGATGGAAATCAAAACCGCATTTGAACAGCAACTGTTTAATGGCAAAAATTTTCACGTGGTTATCTACAACAAGACGGAGAGCGCCAGCGGTCTGCACCAGCATGACTACTACGAGTTCACGATTGTTCTGACCGGCCGCTACTACCAGGAGATCAACGGTAAGCGCGTCCTGCTGGAGCGAGGGGATTTTGTCTTCCTGCCGATGGGTTCCTATCACCAGAGCTTTTACGAATTTGGCGCGACCCGCATTCTGAACGTGGGCGTCAGCAGACGCTTCTTTGAGAAGCACTATCTGCCGCTGGTGCCGTTCTGCTTTGTGGCATCTCAGGTTTATCGCGTGAAAAACGAGTTCATGACCTGGATTGAAACGGTCATCGCCTCGCTTAACTTCCGCGACAATGAATTTGATGAATTTATTGAAACGGTGACCTTCTACGTGATGAACCGGTTGCGGCATCATCGTGAAGAGCAGCAGGTGACGGATGATGTTCCACAGTGGCTGCGCAGCACCGTGGAACTGATGCACGATAAAGGCCAGTTCAGCGAAAATGCGCTGGAAAATATGGTATCCCTCTCGGGGAAATCCCAGGAATATCTGACCCGCGCGACGCAGCGTTATTATCGTAAAACGCCGGTGCAAATTATTAATGAAATCCGCATTAACTTTGCCAAAAAACAGCTGGAGATTACCAACTATTCTGTCACCGATATTGCGTATGAGTCAGGATACAGCAGTCCCAGCCTGTTTATTAAAACGTTTAAGAAATTGACCTCATTCACACCGAACAGCTACCGGAAGAATTTAACGGTAATTAATTAACTTTCGGCGGGTTACCCGCCATAAATATTGCTTTAATGGCTTGCCCAAATAGCGGGAAGAGTACGCTATACCTTGCAGGCGATTAACCTGATACGCTAAGGGAGATATTATGCAAAAGAAATTAAAAGTCGTAACCATTGGTGGCGGCAGCAGCTATACCCCGGAATTACTTGAAGGCTTTTTAAAACGCTATCACGAATTACCGGTCAGCGAATTATGGCTGGTGGACGTTGAGGAAGGTCAGGAGAAGCTGGATATTATTTTCGACCTGTGCAAGCGCATGGTTGAGAAAGCGGGCGTGCCTATGACCGTGCATAAATCCCTCGATCGTCGCCTGGCGCTGAAAGACGCGGATTTCGTCACCACCCAGCTGCGCGTCGGCCAACTGAAAGCGCGCGAACTGGACGAGCGTATTCCGCTGAGCCACGGTTATCTTGGGCAGGAGACCAACGGCGCGGGCGGCCTGTTCAAAGGACTGCGTACCATTCCGGTGATTTTCGACATCGTCAAGGATGTGCAAGAGATCTGCCCGAACGCGTGGGTGATTAACTTCACTAACCCGGCCGGAATGGTGACCGAGGCGGTTTATCGTCATACCAATTTCAAACGCTTTATCGGCGTCTGTAATATCCCGATCGGCATGAAGATGTTTATCCGCGACGTGCTGGAGCTGACCGACAGTGACGATCTCTCAATCGATCTGTTCGGCCTGAACCACATGGTGTTCATTAAAGACGTCATCGTGAACGGAAAATCGCGCTTTGCCGAACTGCTGGACGGCGTGGCTTCCGGTCGCCTGACCGCGGCCTCCGTGAAGAACATCTTTGACCTCCCGTTCAGCGAAGGGCTGATCCGCTCGCTGAATCTGCTGCCGTGCTCGTACCTGCTTTACTACTTCAAGCAGAAAGAGATGCTGGCGATCGAAATGGGCGAGTACTATAAGGGCGGCGCGCGTGCGCAGATCGTTCAGAAAGTTGAGAAGCAGCTGTTCGATTTGTATAAAGATCCGAACCTGGACGTCAAACCGAAAGCGCTGGAGCAGCGCGGCGGGGCCTATTACTCCGATGCGGCGTGTGAAGTGATCAACGCCATCTACAACGACAAGCAGGCGGAGCACTATGTGAACGTGCCGCATCATGGCCATATCGACAATATCCCGGCGGACTGGGCCGTCGAGATGACCTGCATTCTGGGGCGCGAGGGGGCCAAACCGCATCCACGCATCACCCACTTTGATGACAAGGTCATGGGCCTGATCCACACCATTAAAGGCTTTGAAGTGGCAGCGAGCAACGCGGCGCTGAGCGGTGAGCTCAATGACGTGCTTCTGGCGCTGAACCTCAGCCCGCTGGTGCATTCTGACCGCGATGCGGAGCAGCTGGCCAGCGAGATGATCCTGGCGCATGAAAAATGGTTGCCGAACTTTGCCGCCACGATTGAGAAGCTGAAGTTCAAACAACACTGAGAGGACGCACAATGGAAAACCTGCTGATCGTTAATGCTGATGATTTTGGCCTCTCTAAAGGCCAGAACTACGGCATTATTGAAGCCTGTCGCCGCGGGGTAGTGACCTCTACAACGGCACTGGTGAACGGTGAAGCGGTTGAGCACGCGGCGCAGCTGAGCCGCGAGGTGCCAGAGTTGGGCGTCGGCATGCATTTTGTGCTGACGCTTGGGATTCCGCTTTCGCCCATGCCGGGCCTGACGCGTGACGGCCTGCTGGGCAAATGGATTTGGGAACTGGCGGAGCAGGACGCTCTGCCGCTCGAAGAAATTACCCGTGAGCTGGACTGCCAGTACAACCGCTTTGTTGATCTGTTTGGCAAGGCGCCGACGCATATTGACAGCCACCATCATGTGCACATGATCCCGGCGATTTTCCCGATCGTTGCGGCGTTTGCCCAACGCAAAGGCGTGGCGATGCGCGTGGATCGCGAGGTGCAGGGCGTGCCGGACTGTGCCGTGACAACAACTGAGGGGTTCAGCAGCGCCTTTTACGGCGACGAGATCGACGAAGCGCTGTTCCTGAAGGTGCTGGAGGATTCCGCGGCAAGGGGAGAGCGGTCTCTGGAGGTCATGGCGCATCCTGCTTTTGTCGATAACACCGTGCGTAAGAGCGCCTACTGCTGGCCTCGCCTGGCGGAACTGGACGTGCTGACGTCGGCGTCGCTTAAGTATGCGATTGCCGAGCGTGGGTATCGTCTGGGGACGTTTAGGGATCTTTGAGAAATTTCCCCTCACCCTAACCCTCTCCCCAAAGGGGCGAGGGAACTGGGCGGTGCTGTCCGTAATGTAAGCGCAGGTCTGCATTTCACCCTCTCCCTTTCAGGGAGAGGGCCGGGGTGAGGGTATTCTTTACGCCGGTATCTGGTCAATCTTACTGCTGCGCGACCAGACGCGGTGCGCGGCGAGCAAATCAAACAACTTCGTCATAAACGCATCGTCAACGTTATCGCCCTCGACAATGCCGTCCTCGCCCTGCTCGGCAACCTTCAGCTGCGCCTTAAACTGACGCGCGTCGCCGGACAGCGCGATCGGTTTCAGGTGCTTATAGGCTTCAAGCAGATAATAGACGGCGTCACCGTTGTTCAGCAGGCTGTCAATGTCCCCACACGGCACAATCACCGCATCGACGGTCAGCGACGGCGCGCCGGCAAATGTCGCCGCCACCGGCAGCACGGAGCCGTCATCGGCCGTCACTTCACCCATGCGGGAAAAGAGCAGTTTCGCGTTCACGCCCTGGGTTTTCAGCGCCTGCATAATTCCCAGCACGTCGCTGGCGCGGGTTTTGTCGTTCAGCAGGATGGCAACCACGCGGCCTTTAATCGAGCCTCCCGGCACCGCATACAGGCTCAGCGACGGATCTTTCTTCACGCCGTTCACCTCTTTCGGTGGAGCAAGGTTGCGCTGTACGTCCGTAAGCGTAATTCCAAGGTTATCCGCCACGCTCTGGGCAAGCTGAATATCAATATGCGCCAGCTGGTCGACCACGCGCTCGCGGATGTAGGTGCGCACCACTTTGCTCAGTTCGAAGCTGAAGCCGCCGATGATGTGCTGTTGCTCAATCGGCGTCTGGCTGTTCCAGAACAGGCGCGGGTGGGCGTAATACTCACCGAAAGAGGGGCTGCGCTCGCGAATTTTGTTGCCGTCGATACGCTCCTGATACGATTCGAATCCGCCGCGTTTTGGCCCCGGCGGGGTTTCTCGCGGCCAGTTGTCGTTGATGGAGTTCGGCTCATAGTTTGCCGGGTTGGTATCAATATCCTGACGGTGCATCCCGTCGCGCTGGAAGTTATGGTACGGACAGGTTGGGCGGTTAATCGGGATCTCGTGGAAGTTCGGCCCGCCAAGACGGCTAATCTGCGTATCGGTATACGAGAACAGGCGTCCCTGTAAGAGCGGATCGTTGGTGAAGTCCAGTCCGGGAACGATGTGGCCCGGGTGGAACGCGGCCTGCTCGTTTTCGGCAAAGAAATTATCCGGGTTGCGGTTGAGCACCATTTTCCCCACCAGCTGAACCGGCACCAGCTCCTCAGGAATGAGTTTTGTCGGGTCAAGCAGGTCGAAATCGAACTTAAATTCGTCCTCTTCCGGAATAAGCTGCAGGCCCAGCTCGTACTCCGGGAAGTCGCCCGCTTCAATGGATTCCCACAGTTCGCGGCGATGGAAGTCCGGGTCGCGTCCGGTGAGCTTCTGCGCCTCATCCCACACCAGCGAGGCTTTGCCCGCTACCGGCTTCCAGTGGAAGCGGACAAACGTAGCTTTTCCTTCCGCGTTGATCATGCGGAAGGTATGAATACCGAACCCTTCCATCGTGCGATAGCTGCGCGGGATACCACGGTCAGACATCGCCCACATTACGTTATGTAAGGTTTCAGGCTGCAGGGAGACATAGTCCCAGAAGGTATCGTGCGCACTTTGTCCCTGGGGTATGGCCCAGTGGGGCTCCGGTTTTACCGCATGGACAAAGTCAGGAAATTTATGCGCATCCTGAATGAAAAACACCGGGGTGTTATTGCCTACCAGATCGAAAATACCCTCTTCAGTATAAAACTTGGTGGCAAAGCCGCGGATATCACGCACCGTGTCTGCCGAACCTGCGCCTCCCTGCACGGTGGAAAATCGCACAAACACTGGGGTAATTTTATCCGGGTCGGAGAGGAAATCCGCTTTGGTAATGTCTTTCAGGCTCTTATAGGGTTGGAAATACCCGTGCGCAGCCGAGCCGCGCGCGTGAACGATGCGTTCCGGTATGCGCTCGTGGTCAAAGTGGGTAATTTTTTCCCGCAGGATGAAATCTTCCAGCAGGGTCGGCCCGCGCGCGCCTGCGCGAAGGGAGTTTTGATCGTCAGCAATCCGCACGCCCTGATTGGTGGTGAGCGCAAAACCTTCGCCGCCTTTACGGTGCGGCTCAAGCGATTTCAGCTTCTCGTTTCCGGTGTCCGGCGATTTCATGCTTCCCGGCGCGGTTGGTTGTTCGCCAGGGGCTGATGGGCCAGGCGAGGGGCGGTGAGAGCCGTCAGCAGGGGCGAGAGAGTCCATACCCGGTTGAGATTCTTCAGTGCCATGAATCGGTGATTGATGTGATTTATCTTTGTTCGACATTGCACGCTTCTCCTTTATCCATTGCTAAAAACCCTATTAAGGATAGAACAATGTCGTGAGATGGCTCGCTAACTAAGAGTTTTCACATGACGTTATTAACGAAAGGAGCCATCTCACCCACTCGGAGCGCGACGTAAGGCAGCAGGATCGGCTATCATAGAATTTTCCTGCTTCAAGAATTTGCTTTAGTGAATCCGTCGCTTATGAAACCTCTTCGTCAACAAAACCGCCAGGTTATTAGCTATGTGCCCCGCGTTGAGCCCGCGCCGCCTGACCATGCCCTGAAAGTGGATGGTTTTCGTGATGTCTGGCTGCTTCGCGGTAAATATGTGGCTTTTGTCCTGATTGGGGAACATTTCCGCCGGTCGCCGGCGTTTTCCGTGCCGGAGTCAGCCCAGCGATGGGCGACGCAAATCCGCCAGGATGAAGAGGTTGAAGAATAACAGCCATAAAAAAACCGCCATCAGGCGGTTTTTTTATTTCTATCGAGATTAACGGTGCGCCAGCTCGGCGTCGTCTTCACTTTCCAGAATGGCTTTGTCGGTCTGCTTCAGCCACTGGCTGGTCAGCGTACCGGCAGTCATGGAGCCGCTCACGTTCAGCGCGGTACGACCCATGTCGATCAGCGGTTCAACGGAGATCAGCAGGGCGACCAGCGTCACGGGCAGGCCCAGCGCGGGCAGCACAATCAGCGCGGCGAAGGTTGCACCGCCGCCGACACCTGCAACGCCTGCGGAGCTGATGGTAACAATCCCGACCAGCGTGGCGATCCAGACCGGATCCAGCGGGTTGATGCCCACGGTCGGGGCAACCATCACCGCCAGCATCGCCGGATAGAGCCCCGCACAGCCGTTCTGACCGATGGTAGCACCAAAGGAGGCAGAGAAGCTGGCGATAGATTCCGGCACGCCAAGGCGACGGGTCTGCGCTTCAACGTTCAGCGGAATAGACGCTGCGCTGGAACGGCTGGTGAAGGCAAAGGTCAGTACCGGCCATACTTTGCGGAAGTATTTCAGCGGGCTGACGCCGTTCACGCCCAGCAGGATACCGTGCACCACGAACATAATGCCCAGACCCAGATAAGAGGCGATGACGAAGCTGCCCAGCTTAATGATGTCCTGCAGGTTAGAGCCGGCTACCACTTTGGTCATCAGCGCCAGAACGCCGTATGGCGTCAGCTGCATGACCAGACGGACCAGCTTCATCACCCAGCTTTGCAGGGTATCAATAGCGGTCAGCACGCGTTCGCCTTTCGGCGCATCGTCCTTCAGCAGCTTAAGCGCCGCCACGCCCAGGAACGCCGCGAAGATCACCACGCTGATGATAGAGGTTGGGCTTGCACCGGTCAGGTCAGCAAACGGGTTCTTCGGTATGAAGGAGAGCACCATCTGCGGAACCGTCAGGTCAGCCACTTTACCCACGTAGTTGGTTTGAATTGCGGTCAGGCGCGCCGTTTCAGCGGTACCCTGAACCAGACCTTCGGCAGTCAGGCCAAACAGGTTGGTGACCAACACCCCCACCAGCGCGGCAATCAGCGTGGTAAACAGCAGCGTACCAATGGTCAGAAAGCTGATTTTACCCAGCTGGGTTGCGTTGTGCAGGCGGGCAACGGCGCTCAGAATAGAGGCGAACACCAGCGGCATAACGATCATCTGCAGCAGCTGGACGTAGCCGTTACCGACAATGTTGAACCACTGAATGGACTCTTTCAGTACCGGGCTATCGGAGCCGTAGACGGCGTGTAGGGCCAAACCAAACGCCACACCCATGACCAGACCGACCAGCACTTTTTTCGCCAGGCTCCACTGTTTGTGGCGCGCCTGTGCGAGAAGCAATAGCAATACGACGAACACGACTATGTTCGCGATGAGTGGAAAATTCATCCCCGTTCTCCTGATTTATTATGTGGGATCGGTTTTTCCCGATCCTGTTGGCGGAAGGTTAGCAGAAGTGTGAAGTGGCGCTTATATCCAAATGGAATGGTTTATGACAAATGGAATGATTTTGTTGGATTACTGTTCAATCTGGTGATGAATAAAACGATTGAACTGAAATTGCAGCGAATTGATCATCTGGGAAGACCAGCGCACTGCACTGTTTTCGGGCAGGGTTTGCGGCATCCAGACGGCGTAGGCGAACAGCGCCATGCACAGCACGCGCTCAAGCTGGTTCCCTTTCTGCGGCGCAAGGATCGGAAAACGGAAGCGCCAGCGGCAGGGCCACAGCAGCGGCACGCCCGCGGGCGTCAGCATATCGGCGAGGATATGGCTTAAATAACCCAGCACCATGCCCTGAATGGCATCGCCCGGCACTATCCAGCTTTCAGGGACTTTTAAATAGAAAAGCGTTAGCAGGCCAAATACGGCCAGCAGGCTATGGGTAAACCCGCGGTGACCGAATGCGCGGGCGATGGGCTTCGACACCCACTTCAGGCGCTGTCCGAGGAAGGATTTCGGGTGGTCAATATCGGGCAGCAGGCAGGTTAAAACGGCGGAAGGGACAATATGCCACCAGTCTCCCTGTGCAAGCACGGGAGTAAGTTCTGCGTTTTTGGCAAATACTGCGCACGCAATTGAAAAAAGCAGGTGGCCTTCCGCCGTCATGATAAAACCCACGAAACTGTCAATTTATACAGTATAGGGTTTTTATACAGTGGGCGAAAGAGGTGACGGTGTAACTGTTTGTCACAAACGCGCGTCAGCGCGCCAGCCAGCCGCCGTCGACGGCTAAGGTGTGACCATTCACGTAATCCGAGGCGGAGGAGGCTAAAAAGACGACCGGTCCCTGAAGGTCATCCGGTACTCCCCAGCGACCTGCCGGGATGCGGTCAAGGATCTCCGCATTACGCTGTTCGTCGGCGCGCAGCTGCTGGGTATTGTTCGTCGCCATGTAGCCCGGCGCGATGGCATTCACGTTGATACCGTGTACCGCCCACTCATTTGCCAGCAGGCGCGTGATCCCCAGTACGCCGCTTTTCGAGGCGGTATACGACGGCACGCGAATGCCTCCCTGGAACGAGAGCATAGAGGCGATATTGATAATTTTTCCGCCGTGGCCCTGGGCGATAAATTGTTTAGCAACCGCCTGTGAGAGGAAAAAGAGCGACTTGAGATTCAGGTTCATGACGTCATCCCAGTCTTTTTCGCTGAACGTCAGAGCCTCCTCCCGGCGAATCGTCCCGGCATTGTTCACCAGAATATCAATTCGTCCCATCTCCGCCACGGCGGTGTCCACGACGTGCTGAAGATTTTCCTGCTGGCTCAGATCGGCCCGAATAGCCACAAAACGTCTTCCCAGGGCGGTGACGGAGTTGGCCGTTTTCTCCGGATCTTTGCGATTTACCCCAACGATATCGCAACCTGCCTGCGCCAGCGCAATAGCCATGCCTTGCCCCAGCCCGGTATCGCACCCGGTGATGAGGGCCACTTTGCCTGAAAGAGTAAAGGTGTCCAGTATCATACGCGCCTCAGAAGACTGATTATCGCCGTGCTGACGTTAAAGATAGGAGGCAGAAATGAGAAAAGCAAACAAAAATGAAACGATGTTTTGTTTTTCATCAGGCAGCATGACGCTGCCTGTAAGAGGGGCGCTATTCGCCGCGCAGGTGTTGTACCGTCAGTTCAGCCAGCGAATTCAGCTTGACGTCGGCAAGAGCATACCGGGGATCGTGGCGGTTTTCTTCATCGGGAACCACAATGGAGCGCATACGCGCGGCTTTGGAGGCCACCATGCCGTTAACGGAATCTTCCAGCGCGACGCAGGTCAGCGGATCAAGACCCAGCTTCGCCGCGCAGTCCATATAGACCTGCGGATGCGGCTTGCTGTAGGGCAGTTTTTCCGCAGACGCCAGGGCGTCAAAACTGTCGCGCAGCTCAAACATGATCAGCACTTTTTCCAGCATATGCAGCGGTGAAGCAGAAGCCAGGCCAACCTTCAGCCCCTGAGACTTGCACAGCGCGACAGCCTCACGTACGCCCGGCAAGAGCGGCTTGTTCTCCTCCACCAGCGCGATGGCGCGGCTGATAATGCGCGAGGTGACTTCGTCGCGATCGGGTCCAACCCACGGCTGTTGGGCGTACCACAGGTCAACGACCATATCAATGCGCAGGCCCAGCGTGTCGGGAAGTTCATTACGGCGGCTGATATCAACGCCCAGGCTGGCCATCACGTCCAGCTCGGCGCGATCCCACAACGGCTCGGAATCAATCAGTAATCCATCCATGTCAAAAATAGCGGCAAGTATCTGGCGCGGTGTCGACATCACAACGTCTCCTTATCCAGGTGTTCGACAGACGATAAGTGCTAAGCACACTCTGCAATTTAGCATATTGCTTTTAAAGAGCGGGCGAAATTGATGACCAGCAGGTAGACTTAGGCTCAAATCACGCGTCTTTATGAAGAGGAACTGATGACGTATCAACAAGCTGGACGCATTGCTGTCTTAAAACGTATTGCAGGCTGGGTGATTTTTATTCCCGCCGTCATTTCTACGCTGATATCCGTGCTGAAGTTTATGTACGATCACAGCGAAAAACAGCCGGGCATAAATGCGGTAATGCTTGATTTTGCGCATGTCATGATTGAGATGGTGCGGTTTAACACCCCGTTCCTGAACGTCTTCTGGTTCAACTCGCCAACGCCGGATTTTCACCAGCAGCTGAATGTTGGGTTCTGGATTATCTATGCGCTGATTTTTATTGCGATGGCGCTGCAGGCATCGGGCGCACGCATGAGCCGCCAGACCCGTTTTTTGCGCGAAGGGGTGGAAGATCAGCTTATCCTTGAGAAGGCGAAAGGTCCTGAAGGAATGAGCCGGGAGCAGATTGAATCCCGCATAGTGGTGCCTCGTCACACCATTTTCCTGCAAATTTTCCCGCTCTATATCCTGCCGGTTATCATCATCGTGGCGGGATATTTCTTCTTCTCACTGCTCGGTTTTCTGTAACGAATAAGGGTGGCGGCAAGGCCACCCGCTTTGTCTTTAAGCCGCAAGCACGCGTTCAAGCGCGCGCTGGGCGTTGACCAGATGTTGCCCGCCAAAAAGAATGGCTCGGTTCATCAGCGTATAGAGCTGGTACACGGGCTGGCGCTCAAGGAAGTCCGGCGGCAGGGGGGAGACAGACTGATAGCCATCGTATATTTGCGGCGGTTGTTCGGGATGCAGGGGCAACATGGCCAGATCGCACTCTCTGTCGCCCCAGTAGCAGGCCGGGTCGAAGATATACGGGCCGTTGGGGCCCAGCGCGCAGTTATCGGACCATAAATCGCCGTGCAGTAAGGACGCCTGAGGCTGGTGGGAGGCCAGGCGCTGCTGCACATGCTCGACGATGGCGTCAATGTTGCCAAATTCCAGCCCTTTCTCGGCGGCCAGTTCAAGCTGCCATCCGATGCGCTGCTCGGCAAAGAACGTCGACCAGCGGCGCTGCCAGGCATTGGGCTGCGGCGTCGTGGAAAGGTCGTTGTCAAAGTCGAGACCAAACTGGGGCTGGTCGCTCCACTGGTGCAGGCGCGCTAGCTGTTGCCCGAGAATAAAGGCATTATGGGCGTCCAGCGGGCGGGCAGGGAGATAGTCCATCACCAGAAAGCTGTAGTCCCGGTCACTGCCCACGGCCAGCACCTCAGGTACCGCCACCGTTTTGCTGCGGGACAACAGTTCAAGCTGATCGGCTTCAGCGGTAAAGATCGGGAGCAGCTCTCGCTCGTCGCATTTAACGAACAGATCGCGTCCTGCGTAGCGTACATGCCACGCGGCGTGAATTTCCCCGCCCGGCAGCTCGTTACGCAGTTCAATTTCACCTTCACCCATTTGCTCATGTAAAAGATGACTGATAGCCTGCCACATGTTGACTCTCCCATGTTGTCTGCCAGATCATAAAGTTAGCGCATAACTGCGGTAAAAAAATACGAACTAACGCACACCTGAGCGGTTTAATTTCATGCAGGGCACTTATTGTTCTTTTTTCTGCCAGCGTTCCCACGTCTCCACGGTGATGTCGGCAGGCTTGTCGGTCACGCTTTCCACCAGGCTGGCGGCCAGGGCATGCACCTCTTCTTCACTCAGGGCTGCGATCAGCCCAAACGCCAGGGTGCCTAAATCATGAATATGACCTTCGTCATCCGTTAGCGTGAGCAGGAAGTTCGCCCGTGTAAAGGCGTTGTTGAGCTCATTAAGCTCGGTAAGCGATGCTTCATGAAGGCCGATGGTCACGACGTAGCGGGTGATATCACCACTGCTCATAATTCACCTCGTTGTTATCCTGAAAGTTTTTTTAGCATAGTCGATACGCCATATTTGGCGACTTCGACGTGTGTCCCCCTCCGTCAGGAGGGGGAATATTGGTTAGCTTCGTGACAGGTAATCGACGATTTTCTGCGTATCGGCAAGCGAACACAGGCGCGTTCCCTGATTGATGGTGGCGGCACTCCCCGCCGCGACGCCATAGCGCGTCATCTCCAGAAGTGAGGCGCCCTGCGCCAGCTTCAGCGCCATCGCGCCGACCATACTGTCGCCTGCGCCGACGGTGCTCTGGCTCTTCATTGGGGGCGGCACAACCTGCACAAAGCCCGTCTTGTCGACGGCCAGCGCACCCTGAGGACCCAGAGAGACGACAACGCGGTGCGCTTTGCCGCTGCGAACCAGTTCTTCTGCGGCAGTACGCACGTCATCCGGCTGGCTAAGTTCGCGATTAACAAGCGCACTCAGCTCTTTCTGGTTAGGCTTAACGAGCTCAAGCTGTCCGGGTTCTAATGCCGCCTGCAGGGCTTCGCCTGAACTGTCGACAATGCAGCGGATGCCGCGCTGAAGTACGGCATCAACCAGCGCTGTCAGCTTTTCTGTTTTGACGCCCGGCGGCAGGCTACCGCTGATGACCAGCAGCGATCCGCTTTCAATGGTCAGCACCTTCTCTTCGAGTTGACGAAACTCATCATCGCTCAGCCTGGCGCCCGGCATAACGAAACGATACTGTTCACCGCTGGACTCAACGTGGACATGCAGGTTCTGCCGGGTCCAGTCTTTGGCGTCTACAGTATCCACGGCAACCTGTTCATCGGCCAGCAGGGCAACAAGATGCTCCCCCGTGGCGCCGCCGGCCGGGAAAATGGCGGTCGCTTTACCGCCGAGGTGAGTAATCGCGCGCGCAACGTTGATCCCGCCACCGCCCGGCTCAAACACGGGTGCGCTACAGCGTAGTTTACCTTCGGGGTAAATTTGCGGCGTTATGGTCGCGGAGTCGAGGGAAGGGGAGAGCGTCAGCGTATAAATAGAAGCCATCATAACCTCCTTTTAGCATGGGTTCTTTTAAGCCTGGCACCGATCGGCAGGAAGGCAATGTAAATAACAGTATGATTTTAAAAATGAATGCTGACATAAATGCGATGAGGGATATATAAAATAAAACGCGTTTTGAGATCGTTCTTATTCAAAAAATGAAATAAGAAAATATTGCTATGTTATTTGCGCCTTTTTATAATTTGTTACCTTTCTCTGGACGCCTTGTCATTGATCCTCAAGAAAGTTTCCGAGACCGTGGTGGTCTCTTTTTTTGTTGTACGGACTCCTTAAATAAAATGAAGCTTTTGAAGACAGTACCCGCAGCACTGATGCTGGCGGGTGGCGTTTTTGCATCACTGAATGCAGCCGCCGATGACACCGTTTTTACTGTCATGGACGATCCCTCCACTGCCAAAAAACCGTTTGAAGGTAACCTGAACGCCGGGTATCTCGCGCAATCGGGTAACACGAAAAGCTCTTCTCTGACGGCGGACAGCACCCTGACCTGGTACGGCAATACCACTGCATGGTCGCTGTGGGGAAATGCCAGCAACACGTCCGCTAACGATGAACGCTCATCCGAGAAATACGCGGTAGGTGGACGTAGCCGTTACAACATGACCGACTATGACTACATCTTTGGTCAGGCAAGTTGGTTAACCGACCGCTTCAACGGCTATCGCCAGCGCGATGTATTCACCGCCGGTTATGGTCGTCAGTTCCTGAATGGTCCGGTACACAGCCTCCGTTTCGAATTCGGTCCTGGTGTCCGCTATGACGAGTACACCAATGGCGAAAATGAAACCCAGCCGCTGGGCTATGCTTCCGGCACGTATGCCTGGCAGATGACCGACAACACTAAATTTACGCAGGGTGTTTCTGTGTTTGGTGCCGAGGATACGACGCTGAACTCTGAAAGCGCGTTGAACGTGGCTATCAATGAACACTTCGGTTTGAAATTGGCCTACAACGTGACCTGGAACTCTTCACCGCCAGAAACGGCACCGGATCATACCGATCGCAGAACCACGATTTCGCTGGGCTATAAAATGTAATCATAGCGGGCCGATGTTAGTGTCGGCCCGTTTTCATTATTATGATTAACCCGCGCCAATAAATTCTCATCACGCGCAACGGCATTAATTTTTATTTGGACTGCTAATATGTCTACTTAGCCCCAAATCATTGCCGCCCACCGAAATAACAGCATTGCGCCGCAGATGGCAACCAGCACCAGCACCATTTTCCAGTGTTTTACGGCAAATCGTTTTGTTGGCATAACCTAATCCTTGTTCGTTGATACGCATAGTCTATCAAACGGGGCCAAAAGATGCGCCTTCCCGGGATCGATCGGGTTATGCCAACGAGGGTTCGGCTCAGAACCAGTGGAATCGTTCGGCGAGAATCAACAATAAACCTGTTGCGGAAAGGACGTTCAAAATCACAACCGTTCTACTGGATACATTCATGGTATGCACCTGTTGATATAAAAGGCATGTTCAAGAGTAGCCCAGCATGTCTGAAATGCGAGCGCCGGAGAGATGCAATCTGCAAATTCACGCTAAGTGCCAGCCCATCAATCTGGCTGCAGAGGGTGCAATCTCCTTGCTGATAGTGTTAACATTACGTCGCTTGCCGTAAATCCGCATTAATCTGAATTCGGCAGGTGCATGATCACGAACCAATTTGACGATTGTTGGTCAGATGGTGTCGTAATCTATTGTCAAATCACGATTATTTTCTTTGTATATGCTCTTATGTGTGGGGCATCACTGCAAATAAGGATATAAAATGCCTGTAATTACTCTTCCTGATGGCAGCCAACGCCATTTCGACCACGCTGTTAGCCCTATGGATGTCGCCCTGGACATCGGTCCTGGCCTCGCGAAAGCGACTATCGCCGGCCGTGTTAACGGTGAGCTGGTTGATGCGTCCGATCTGATTGAAAACGATGCGACGCTTGCGATCATCACCGCGAAAGACGAAGAAGGTCTGGAGATCATTCGTCACTCCTGCGCGCACCTGTTGGGTCATGCTATCAAGCAGCTGTGGCCAAACACCAAAATGGCGATCGGTCCGGTTATCGACAACGGTTTCTACTACGACGTTGATCTTGACCACACCCTGACCCAGGAAGATATCGACGCGCTCGAAAAACGTATGCACGAGCTCGCCGAAACCAACTATGACGTCATCAAGAAGAAAGTCAGCTGGCACGAAGCGCGTGAAACCTTCGTCAAGCGTGGCGAGAGCTATAAAGTCTCTATTCTCGATGAAAACATTGCTCATGATGACAAGCCTGGCTTGTATCATCACGAAGAATACGTCGACATGTGCCGTGGACCGCACGTGCCGAACATGCGCTTCTGTCATCATTTCAAACTGATGAAGATCGCCGGCGCCTACTGGCGTGGCGACAGCAACAACAAGATGTTGCAGCGTATCTATGGTACCGCGTGGGCTGATAAGAAAGCCCTGAACGCGTACCTGCAGCGCCTGGAAGAGGCCGCGAAGCGTGACCACCGTAAAATCGGTAAGCAGCTCGACCTGTACCACATGCAGGAAGAAGCGCCGGGTATGGTGTTCTGGCATAACGATGGCTGGACCATCTTCCGTGAACTGGAAACGTTCGTACGCTCCAAGCTGAAAGAGTACCAGTATCAGGAAGTGAAAGGCCCGTTCATGATGGACCGTGTGCTGTGGGAAAAAACCGGCCACTGGGACAACTACAAAGATGCGATGTTCACCACCTCGTCTGAGAACCGTGAATACTGCATCAAGCCAATGAACTGCCCGGGCCACGTTCAGATCTTCAACCAGGGTCTGAAATCCTACCGCGACCTGCCGCTGCGTATGGCGGAGTTCGGTAGCTGCCATCGTAACGAGCCATCAGGTGCGCTGCACGGTCTGATGCGCGTTCGTGGCTTTACTCAGGATGATGCGCATATCTTCTGTACTGAAGATCAGGTTCGTGACGAAGTTAACGCCTGTATTCGTATGGTCTACGATATGTACAGCACCTTTGGCTTCGAGAAGATCGTAGTCAAACTCTCAACGCGTCCGGAAAAACGTATCGGTAGCGATGAGACCTGGGATCGCGCAGAAGCGGATCTCGCCGTAGCGCTGGAAGAGAACGGTATTCCGTTCGAATACCAGCTGGGTGAGGGCGCGTTCTACGGTCCGAAAATTGAATTTACCCTGTATGACTGCCTCGATCGCGCATGGCAGTGCGGTACTGTACAGCTGGACTTCTCCCTGCCGCAGCGTTTAAGCGCCTCTTATGTTGGCGAAGACAACGAGCGTCAGGTGCCGGTCATGATTCACCGTGCCATTCTCGGTTCTCTGGAGCGCTTCATCGGCATCCTGACCGAAGAGTTCGCGGGCTTCTTCCCAACCTGGCTTGCGCCAGTGCAGGTCGTGGTGATGAACATTACCGATTCTCAGGCGGATTACGTTAAAGAATTGACGCAGAAACTACAAAATGCGGGCATTCGCGTAAAAGCAGACTTGAGAAATGAGAAGATTGGCTTTAAAATCCGCGAGCACACTTTACGTCGTGTCCCGTATATGTTGGTCTGTGGTGATAAAGAGGTGGAAGCAGGCAAAGTTGCCGTTCGCACCCGCCGTGGTAAAGACCTGGGCAGCTTGGACGTAAGTGAAGTGATTGAGAAGCTGCAACAAGAGATTCGCAGCCGCAGTCTTCAACAACTGGAGGAATAAGGTATTAAAGGCGGAAAACGAGTTCAAACGGCACGTCCGAATCGTATCAATGGCGAGATTCGCGCCCAGGAAGTTCGCTTAACAGGTCTGGAAGGCGAGCAGCTGGGGATTGTGAGTCTGAGAGAAGCGATCGAAAAGGCTGAAGAAGCTGGAGTAGATTTAGTTGAAATCAGCCCTAACGCCGAACCGCCAGTTTGTCGTATCATGGACTACGGCAAGTTCCTTTATGAAAAGAGTAAGTCTTCTAAGGAACAGAAGAAGAAGCAAAAAGTTATCCAGGTTAAGGAAATCAAATTCCGTCCTGGTACCGACGATGGCGATTATCAGGTAAAACTCCGCAGCCTGATTCGCTTTCTGGAAGATGGCGATAAGGCCAAGATCACGCTGCGTTTCCGCGGTCGTGAGATGGCCCACCAACAGATTGGTATGGAAGTGCTTAACCGCGTCCGTGACGATCTGAGTGAACTGGCAGTAGTCGAATCCTTCCCTACGAAGATCGAAGGCCGCCAGATGATCATGGTGCTCGCTCCTAAGAAGAAACAGTAAGGCCTTCAAGTAGCAAAATCTGTGGAGCCTTCGGGTTTCATAGGTTTTGTTCGCCTATGTTTCGTTTATTTAACAATGCGAAGTGGAAGTTATTAAGATGCCAAAAATTAAGACCGTACGCGGTGCTGCTAAGCGCTTCAAAAAAACCGGTGGTGGTGGATTTAAGCGTAAGCACGCAAACCTGCGTCATATTCTGACCAAAAAATCTACTAAGCGTAAACGTCACCTGCGTCCAAAAGGCCTTGTTTCTAAAGGCGATCTGGGTCTGGTTATCGCGTGCCTGCCGTACGCATAAGCCGTTAACGTTTAATTTTTTACTAAGAATATAGATACAGGAGAGCACATATGGCTCGCGTAAAACGTGGTGTAATTGCACGTGCACGTCACAAGAAAATTTTGAAACAAGCTAAAGGCTACTACGGTGCGCGTTCACGCGTATACCGCGTTGCCTTCCAGGCTGTTATCAAAGCAGGTCAGTACGCTTACCGTGACCGTCGTCAGCGTAAGCGTCAGTTCCGTCAACTGTGGATTGCGCGTATCAACGCAGCAGCACGTCAGAACGGTATTTCTTACAGCAAATTCATCAACGGCCTGAAAAAAGCCTCTGTTGAAATCGACCGTAAGATCCTGGCTGACATCGCAGTATTCGACAAAGTAGCGTTCACCGCTCTGGTCGAAAAAGCGAAAGCAGCACTGGCATAAGCCAGTTGAGAGAGGGAGCTTTGCTCCCTCTTTTGTTTTAACGTCATCAGAACATTGACTTTTACCCGTGCAGGCTTTTCAATAAGGTCTTAACGGTTTTTACCAGACAAGGTAACGCAAGCATGAATGCTGCTATTTTCCGCTTCTTCTTTTACTTTAGCACCTGACTCCAGGAGGCTAGCGCGTGAAAGATGAAACGAAAAACAGCGCCAGATAAGCCTCCCGATGGAGGCTTTTTTTGTGCCTGAATTTGAGAGAATAACTCCACCAAATCGGTGTCTGCACCGACATAATGAGGAAAATCATGTCACATCTCGCAGAGCTGGTTGCCAGTGCAACAGCCGCCATTAATCAGGCCTCAGATGTTGCCGCGTTAGACAATGTCCGCGTCGAATATCTTGGGAAGAAAGGGCACCTGACCCTTCAAATGACAACCCTGCGTGAACTGCCGCCAGAAGAACGCCCGGCAGCGGGTGCGGTGATTAACGAAGCCAAAGAGCAGGTTCAGCAGGCGCTGAACGCACGTAAGGCCGAGCTGGAGAGCGCGGTACTGAATGCGCGTCTGGCCGCAGAAACCATCGACGTTTCTCTGCCGGGTCGCCGTATCGAAAACGGCGGTCTGCATCCGGTTACCCGTACTATCGATCGTATTGAAAGTTTCTTCGGTGAGCTCGGCTTTACCGTGGCGACTGGCCCGGAAATCGAAGATGATTACCACAACTTCGACGCCCTGAACATTCCTGGCCATCATCCGGCACGCGCTGACCACGACACTTTCTGGTTTGACGCGACGCGTCTGCTGCGTACCCAGACCTCTGGCGTTCAGATCCGTACCATGAAGGAACAGGAACCGCCAATCCGCATCATCGCGCCGGGCCGCGTCTATCGTAACGACTACGATCAGACCCACACCCCAATGTTCCACCAGATGGAAGGGCTGATTGTTGATAAAAACATCAGCTTCACCAACCTGAAGGGCACGCTGCACGATTTCCTGAACAACTTCTTTGAGGAAGATTTGCAGGTTCGTTTCCGCCCGTCCTACTTCCCGTTCACTGAACCGTCTGCGGAAGTTGACGTGATGGGTAAAAACGGCAAATGGCTGGAAGTGCTGGGCTGCGGCATGGTGCATCCAAACGTACTGCGCAACGTGGGTATCGATCCGGAAGTTTACTCCGGCTTTGCGTTCGGCATGGGCATGGAGCGTCTGACCATGCTGCGCTACGGCGTGACCGACTTACGTGCATTCTTCGAAAACGATCTGCGTTTCCTCAAACAGTTTAAATAAGGGCAGGACAGAACAATGAAATTCAGTGAACTGTGGTTACGCGAGTGGGTGAACACCACGCTGGACAGCGAAGCGCTTTCCAACCAGATCACCATGGCGGGCCTGGAAGTTGACGGCGTTGAGCCGGTTTCAGGTGCCTTCAACGGCGTCGTGGTGGGTGAAGTGGTCGAGTGCGGCCAGCACCCTAATGCTGACAAACTGCGCGTGACAAAAGTGAACGTTGGCGGTGACCGCCTGCTGGACATCGTCTGCGGTGCGCCAAACTGCCGTCAGGGCCTGAAGGTGGCCGTGGCGACCGTCGGTGCCGTGCTGCCGGGTGATTTCAAAATTAAAGCGGCCAAGCTGCGCGGCGAGCCGTCTGAAGGCATGCTGTGCTCCTTCTCCGAGCTGGGTATTTCCGACGATCACAACGGCATCATTGAGCTGCCGCTGGATGCGCCAGTCGGCACCGATATCCGTGAATACCTGACGCTCGATGACAACACCATCGAAATCAGCGTTACGCCAAACCGTGCGGACTGCTTAGGCATTATCGGCGTGGCCCGCGACGTGGCCGTGCTGAACCAGACCGAACTCAACGCGCCGGAGATTGTGCCGGTTGAAGCGACCATCAGCGACGTGCTGCCGATTCAGGTTGACGCTGCAGACGCCTGCCCGCGCTACCTCGGTCGCGTGGTAAAAGGCATTAACGTTAAAGCGCCAACCCCGCTGTGGATGAAAGAGAAGCTGCGCCGCTGCGGTATCCGCTCAATCGACGCCGTGGTTGATGTGACCAACTACGTTCTGCTGGAGCTGGGCCAGCCGATGCACGCGTTCGATAAAGATCGTATCGATGGCGGCATCGTTGTGCGCATGGCGAAAGAGGGGGAAACCCTGGTGCTGCTGGACGGCACTGAAGCCAAACTGAACGCCGACACTCTGGTGATTGCTGACCACGGCAAAGCGCTGGCGATGGGCGGTATCTTTGGCGGCGAACACTCTGGCGTCAACGACGAAACGCAAAACGTCCTGCTGGAATGTGCGTTCTTCAGCCCGCTCTCCATCACCGGCCGCGCGCGCCGTCACGGCCTGCACACCGACGCGTCTCACCGCTACGAGCGCGGCGTTGACCCGGCGCTGCAGTACAAAGCGATGGAGCGTGCAACCCGCCTGCTGATCGACATCTGCGGCGGCGAAGCGGGCCCGGTTATCGACGTCACCAACGAAGCGACCCTGCCGAAGCGTGCCACCATCACCCTGCGCCGCAGCAAGCTGGATCGCCTGATTGGCCACCACGTTCCGGATGCGCAGGTGACCGACATCCTGACGCGCCTGGGCTGCGAAGTGACCGAAGGCCAGGACGAGTGGAAAGCCGTTGCGCCATCCTGGCGTTTCGACATGGAGATCGAAGAAGATCTGGTGGAAGAAGTGGCCCGCGTCTACGGCTACAACAACATCCCTGACGAGCCAGTGCAGGCGGGTCTGGTTATGGGCACCCACCGTGAAGCCGACCTGTCCCTGAAGCGTGTGAAAACCATGCTGAACGACAAAGGCTACCAGGAAGTGATCACTTACAGCTTCGTTGATCCTAAGCTGCAGCAGCTGATCCACCCGGGTCAGGAAGCGCTGATCCTGCCAAGCCCAATCTCCAGCGAAATGTCCGCGATGCGTCTCTCCCTGTGGACGGGCCTGCTGGGGACTATCGTTTACAACCAGAACCGTCAGCAAAACCGCGTGCGCATTTTCGAAAGCGGTTTGCGCTTTGTGCCGGATAATCAGGCAAATTTAGGCATCCGTCAGGATCTCATGCTGGCTGGCGCCATCAGCGGTAACCGCTACGAAGAGCACTGGGACCTGGCAAAAGGCACGGTTGATTTCTACGATATGAAGGGCGATCTGGAAGCGATTCTGGATCTGACCGGTAAATTATCTGAAATTGAATTCCGCGCGGAAGCGATTCCTGCGCTTCATCCAGGCCAGAGCGCGGCGATTTATTTAGACGGCAAACGCGTTGGTTTCATTGGGGTTGTTCACCCTGAGCTGGAGCGTAAGCTGGACCTGAACGGCCGTACCATCGTGTTCGAGCTGGAGTGGAGCCCGGTTGCAGACCGCGTCATTCCTCAGGCGCAGGACGTCTCCCGCTTCCCGGCGAACCGCCGTGATATCGCGGTTGTGGTCGCTGAAAACGTGCCTGCAGCAGATATTTTGGCCGAATGTAAGAAAGTTGGCGTAAATCAGGTAGTTGGCGTAAACTTATTTGACGTGTACCGCGGCAAGGGCGTAGCAGAAGGTTTCAAGAGCCTCGCTATCAGCCTTATCCTTCAGGATACCAGCCGTACACTCGAAGAAGAGGAGATTGCCGCTACCGTCGCCAAATGTGTAGAGGCATTAAAAGAGCGATTCCAGGCATCATTGAGGGATTGAACCTATGGCGCTTACAAAAGCTGAAATGTCAGAATATCTGTTTGATAAGCTTGGGCTTAGCAAACGGGATGCCAAAGAGCTGGTAGAGCTGTTTTTCGAAGAGATCCGTCGTGCTCTGGAAAATGGTGAGCAGGTAAAACTCTCCGGTTTTGGCAATTTTGATTTGCGAGACAAAAACCAACGTCCGGGCCGTAACCCGAAGACGGGGGAAGATATTCCCATTACAGCCCGCCGCGTGGTGACCTTCAGACCCGGCCAGAAGTTAAAGAGCCGCGTCGAAAACGCAACGCCTAAAGCAGAGTAATATGAACTAACCAAAAAGGCCGCCCACGCGGCCTTTTTTCTTTGCGCTCTCCGGCAAACCCGCCGTAAAATCAATTACATCACTCGCTAACAAACCGTACACATGCTTGATTATGCTCATCGCCAGCACCGTTCCGACCGGCGTCGCCTGCTTCTGCTGGTGCTGCTGCTTATTCTTGCCGCGGGTATCAGCCTCTGCGCGGGCGACAGCTGGATCGGGCCTGAACGCTGGCTGGGGCCTGACGGGCAGCTCTTCGTCTGGCAAATTCGCCTGCCGCGCACCGTTGCGGTGATCCTGGTCGGCGCCGCGCTGGCGCTGTCTGGCACCATTATGCAGGCGCTGTTCGAAAACCCGCTGGCGGAGCCCGGCCTGCTCGGAGTGTCGAACGGTGCAGGCGTCGGGCTGATTGCGGCGGTGATGCTGGGCGGGGGAGAACTCTCCGGCTGGAGTATTAGCCTGAGCGCCATTCTTGGCGCACTGCTGATCACCGTCATTCTTCTTCGCTTCGCCAGACGGCACCTGTCGACCAGCCGGCTGCTGCTTGCCGGCGTTGCGCTGGGGATCATCTGTAGCGCGCTGATGACCTGGGCAGTCTACTTCTCGACCTCCTTTGACCTGCGCCAGCTCATGTACTGGATGATGGGCGGCTTTGGCGGCGTTGACTGGCAGCAGGGCTGGCTAATGGCGCTGCTGGTGCCGGTCATCGCGTGGGCTGCGCTGCAGGCCCAGCCGCTGAATCGGCTCGCGCTGGGGGAAATCTCTGCCCGCCAGCTCGGCATGCCGATTGGTTTCTGGCGTAACGTACTGGTCATTGCCATTGGCTGGCTGGTGGGCGTCAGCGTGGCCCTGGCGGGGGCGATTGGCTTTATCGGGCTGGTCATTCCGCACATGCTGCGTCTGTGCGGCTTCACGGATCATCGAACCTTGCTTCCGGCCTCGGCGGTTGCCGGGGCTGCCACGCTGCTGGTGGCCGATATCATCGCCCGTCTCGCCCTGACGGCCGCAGAATTGCCTGTTGGCGTGGTGACCGCTACGCTGGGCGCGCCAGTCTTTATCTGGCTAATATTAAAAGCTGGACGTTAAATCGATAACCTGAGGAAATGCTATGCAGTCAGATATCCTGAATACCGAAGTGACCACCATTGATGGGGATAACACCACGCTGGAAGGCTACAAAGGCAAGGTGTTGCTCATCGTCAACGTGGCATCGAAATGCGGCCTGACGCCGCAGTACGAGCAGCTGGAGAATATTCATAAGGCCTGGGAGAAAGACGGTTTTACCGTGCTGGGCTTCCCGTGCAACCAGTTCCTGGGCCAGGAGCCGGGCAGCGAAGAAGAGATTAAAACCTTCTGCAGCACCACCTATGGCGTGACGTTCCCGATGTTCAGCAAAATTGACGTCAACGGTGAAGACCGCCATCCGCTGTATGCGAAGCTGATTGCTGCCGCGCCGAAGGCCGTTGCGCCGGAAGAGAGCGGTTTTTACGAGCGTATGGCCAGCAAAGGCCGCGCGCCGCTCTATCCGGACGACATTCTGTGGAACTTCGAAAAATTCCTGATTGGTCGTGACGGCCAGGTCGTTCAGCGTTTTTCGCCTGATATGACGCCTGAGGATCCGATCCTCATGGAATCTATTAAGCTGGCGCTGGCGAAATAATGACGCTGCTGATGCAGCTCACGGACGTCGCCGAGAAGGGGCGTCTGGAGCCGATAACCTGCGACATCAGTTCGGGGGAAATCCTGCATCTCGTCGGGCCAAACGGCGCGGGTAAAAGCACGCTGCTGGCGCGGATGGCGGGGCTGACCACCGGGCCAGGGCAGATTACTCTGCTGGAACAGGCTTTGGTCGACTGGTCACCCGCCTCGCTGGCACATCGGCGCAGCTACCTGGTGCAGCAGCAGGTACCGCCTTTTGCGATGCCGGTCTGGCATTATCTGATGCTGCATCTGCACGACAAACAGCATACGGCACTGCTGGAGGAGGTGGCTGCGGCGTTAGGGCTGGAAGATAAACTCTCCCGGCATGCCAGCCAGCTTTCCGGGGGGGAATGGCAGCGGGTGCGTCTGGCGGCGGTCATTCTGCAGATCCATCCCGCAGGCAATCCTCACGGGAGGATGCTGCTGCTGGATGAACCGATGAGCGGTCTGGATGTTGCCCAGCAGGCGGCGCTGGATAGCCTGCTAAGCGCGCTGAGCAGGAAAGGTATCGCCGTAGTGATGAGCAGCCACGATCTTAACCATACGTTACGTCACGCCCATCGCGTGTGGCTCCTGTCGCACGGCAGGATGGTCGCCAGCGGTACGCGGGATCGGGTCCTGACGCCGCCCAATCTCGCCCGTGCCTACAACATGTCGTTCCGCAGGCTGGATATAGAGGGGCATAAGATGCTGATTTCTACCGGGCTGGAGTAACCGTTTCTTGCCTGTTGACACAATTGCACGCTAAATTACCGAAAGAACAATAAAAGCAGAGGATTCGTCTGAAAATGCGATTCTGGTTTCTCCTTGTGGCGGCACTCTTTCTTGCTGGATGCAGCAGCCATCGTGCACCGCCGCCTAATCCGCGGCTATCAGATTCTATCACCGTCATTGCCAGCCTTAACGATCAGCTGAGCAACTGGCGCGGCACGCCTTATCGCTACGGCGGCATGAGCCGCGGCGGGGTGGACTGCTCAGGCTTTGTGCTGATGACGTTTCGTGACAAGTTTGATTTACAGCTTCCGCGAGACACGCGCAAACAGGCGGAAATAGGCACTGAAATTGATAAAGACGATCTCCTGCCCGGTGACCTGGTCTTTTTCAAAACCGGCTCGGGAGAAAGCGGCCTCCATGTTGGGATATATGATACAGACAACCAGTTTATTCACGCCTCTACCAGTCGCGGCGTGATGCGCTCTTCTCTTGATAACGTGTACTGGCGTAAAAATTTCTGGCAGGCGCGACGTATTTAGACTGCCCGTACACGATTCTTATGTCGGCATGGTAACTATTAAGCCATGCCGTTTTTCTCAAATAAGCTGATTAAAGTTAAATTTACCTAAATTAGCAACATCCTTATGTGTCTGTTTTATCTAAAACTGGCTATTATTCAGTAACCAGGATAAGATTATTTTAGATTCAGGGATAAATCTGAAAATTAATACGGAACTAATGAAATTAAACTTATTAAAATCAAGACAGTGGAATTGTGTCAGCAATTGCTCCAGGATGTCCTCTCTCATCTTTAATGCGGGGCGAGTGCAATGATTATTACGCTAGATAATGCTTACCAGTCTGAACTGATGCTTCTGCCTGCCCGTAATAGCGCAGGCGAGCTAAAAGGTTTAGAAATACTGGTTAACTTTACTGGCGTCGGCACCGATGTGAGGATCCCCACCGAGCTCGTTATCCCTCGGCTTTCAGCAGCAGAGGAGTTAGCGCTGTTTAACGAAAAACTGCAATTGCTTGATACCTGTAAACTGTTTTTTATTCAGCATCAGTTAATTGCATGGATCAATATTACACCAGCAATTGTTGAGTTTTTATTAAGTAATGGGAATGCTGTTTCAATTCTTGAGCGTTATCCGTTTCTTGAGTTTACTGTTAATGAGAACTATCCAGGTTTAAATAACGGAAAGGACGATCTGCAACTGGCAAGAATGGCAATCCATTTTCCGCTGGTGCTGGCAAACTTTGGTGCCGGTGCGGCATCGCTCAAGGCCGTCTATGATGGATTATTTAAACGGGTTATTCTTGATAAAGGATTCATCCAGCAGCGTGCTTCAGAGCTTTCTTTCGAGCCTTTTATGCGCGCGATCCTCTGGCAAATAACCCCGCACTGCCAGTCGGTGATCGTCTCCGGCATTGACGACCACGGCCTGCTGCAGCGCGTCCTGTCCTTCAATTTTGGTGCCATGCAGGGCGCGCTCTGGCCAGCCGTCTCGGCGGAGCACGTCACGACGCTCGTTCAGCAGCGATAACCCTGCCTTTCGCCCGTGTTTAAGTCCGGGTAAACCCTCTACACTAAAAGCAGGAGGACTTATGACCCTGTCTTTTACTGCTCACTGGCATGACGAGTTGCCTGGCTTTTACACCGCACTCAAACCAACACCGTTACATAATTCACGTCTTATCTGGCATAACGATCGGCTGGCCGATGAGCTGGCCATTCCGCCCGATCTGTTTCAGCGTTCAGAGAGCGCTGGCGTCTGGGGAGGCGAGACGCTTCTCCCCGGCATGCAGCCTCTGGCTCAGGTCTATAGCGGGCACCAGTTTGGCGTCTGGGCGGGGCAGCTGGGTGACGGCAGGGGGATCCTGCTCGGCGAACAACGGCTTCCCAACGGGGAGACAGTTGACTGGCATCTGAAAGGCGCAGGCCTTACCCCATATTCACGCATGGGCGACGGGCGCGCGGTATTGCGTTCAACAATACGCGAAAGTCTGGCATCCGAAGCGATGCATGCGCTGGGTATTCCCACCACCCGCGCGCTGTCGATTGTCACCAGCGACACGCCGGTGGCGCGCGAAACGGTGGAAAAGGGGGCGATGCTGATGCGCATTGCGCAAAGCCATCTGCGCTTTGGTCATTTTGAGCACTTTTACTATCGCCGCGAGCCGGACAAGGTTCGCCAGCTCGCGGACTTCGCCATTCGCCACCACTGGGCGCATCTGCAGGATGAGGCGGATAAATACGTTCTCTGGTTCCGGGACGTGGTTGCCCGTACCGCCACGATGATTGCGCGCTGGCAAACGGTAGGCTTTGCTCACGGGGTCATGAACACGGACAACATGTCGATTCTCGGCCTGACCTTTGATTACGGTCCGTTTGGTTTCCTGGACGATTATCAGCCGGGGTATATCTGCAACCATTCCGACTATCAGGGGCGTTACAGCTTTGATAATCAGCCCGCGGTTGGGCTGTGGAATCTCCAGCGGCTTGCACAGACCTTATCGCCGTTTATTGACGTTGATGCCCTGAACGATGCGCTCGACAGCTATCAGGAGCTTTTGCTGCGGGAGTACGGCACGCTGATGCGTAACAAGCTGGGGCTGATGACCCAGGAGAAGGGCGACAATGACATTCTCAACGGCCTGTTTGCCCTGATGGCGCGTGAGGGAAGCGATTACACCCGCACCTTCCGCATGCTGGGCCAGACGGAGCAGCACAGCGCCGCCTCGCCGCTGCGCGACGAGTTTATTGACCGTCAGGCGTTTGACGACTGGTTTGCACAGTACCGCACGCGGCTGCAGCAGGAGCAGGTAGACGACGCTACCCGTCAGGCGCAGATGAACGCAGCGAATCCCGCGATGGTATTACGCAACTGGCTGGCGCAGCGGGCGATTGAGCAGGCAGAGCAGGGCGAGTACGACGAGTTACACCGGCTGCATCTGGCGTTGCGCACGCCGTTTGCCGACCGGGATGATGACTACGTCAGCCGCCCGCCCGACTGGGGCAAGCGGCTGGAAGTCAGCTGCTCAAGCTAGAGATGTTGGCCGGGCGGCGGCGTTGCCTTATCCGGCCTGTTCATCACTGAGCAACCCAGCCGCCATCCATATTCCACGCGGCGCCGCGAACGTTCACGGCGCCGTCGCTGCACAAAAACAGCGCCAGCTCGCCCAGCTGTTCCGGGGTAACAAACTCCCCTGAGGGCTGTTTCTCCGCCAGAAGCTGTTCGCGGGCCTGCTCCGGCGGTACGCCATCTGCGATACGCTTGTCGATTTGCTGCTGCACCAGCGGGGTCAGTACCCAGCCGGGGCAAATAGTATTGGCGGTAATCCCCGTGCGGGCGGTTTCCAGCG
Organism: Enterobacter sp. 168J2; assembly: GCF_034107265.1. NCBI lineage: Bacteria > Pseudomonadati > Pseudomonadota > Gammaproteobacteria > Enterobacterales > Enterobacteriaceae > Enterobacter > Enterobacter sp. 168J2. Next base: position 746,214 of record NZ_JAWNEB010000001.1, read on the forward strand.
CCAGGGATTTGGTAAAGCCCACCACGCCGTGCTTCGCCGCTACGTAGGCCGATTTCTCTTTCGACGCGACCAGCCCGTGAACGGAGGCGATATTGATGACGCGCCCCCAGTTTTTCTCCCGCATGGCCGGCAGCGCCAGCCGGCTGGTGTGAAACACCGCGGAAAGGTTAATGGCGATAATGTCGTTCCATTTCTCCACCGGAAAGGCGTCAACCGGGGCCACGTGCTGGATCCCGGCGTTGTTCACAAGAATGTCCACGCCGCCAAACTGCGATTCGGCGTAGCGCATCATGGCCTCAATCTGCAGTACGTCCCGCAGATCCGCATCGTGATAGCCCGGCTTTTTGCCCAGTTGCGCAATCTCTTCCCGTGCCGATGCGCTGTCGCCGAAGCCGTTGAGGATCAGCTGCGCGCCCGCCTTCGCCAGCACGCGGGCGATCCCCAGGCCAATGCCGCTGGTCGAGCCGGTTACCAGAGCGGTTTTACCGTTCAGATTCATTCTTCTCTCCTTACACAATGCCGGTCAGATAGAACACGGCAATGACAAAAAGCACTGCCAGACTTTTAATGATGGTGATAGCGAAAATGCCGCCGTAGGCCTGGCGATGGCTCAGGCCGGTGATAGCCAGCAGGGTAATCACCGCGCCGTTATGGGGAAGGGTATCCATCCCGCCGCTCGCCATCGAGGCCACGCGGTGCAGCACCTCAAGCGGAATATTGGCCGCATGGGCGGCAGCAACAAAGGTATCGGCCATCGCCGCAAGGGCGATGCTCATTCCGCCGGAAGCCGAACCGGTGATCCCCGCGAGGACGGTCACGCTGATGGCCTCATTCAGCAGCGGATTCGGAATGGCCGCCAGCGCTTTGGATAACACCAGGAACCCAGGCAGCGCCGCGATAACCGCGCCGAAACCGTATTCCGAGGCGGTATTCATCGCCGCCAGAATGGCTCCGCTCACCGCCGTCCGGCTGCCTTCAGCCAGACGCCCCCGAATATTGCGAAAGCCAAAAAACAGCACCAGCACGATACCGGCGATCAGCGCCGCCTCCACGGCCCAGATGGCGGTGATCTTGCCCACCTCGGTCACAATCGGTTTCGCCAGGCCGGGCAGGGTTAATTCGTGACTCACGCCGTACCAGCCGGGGATCCGGCGGGTAAACAGCAGGTTCAGTATGCCTACCACCAGCAGCGGGGAGATAGCAATCAGCGGATGCGGGAGATTAATGTTATCCGGTGTCTCGGGTTCATTTTTCAGATCCGTGCCGTAACCTTCATTGTTATTGAGCGCCTTCCGACGCTGGCGCTCCAGCCAGAGCAGGCCAAAGACGATAATAAACAGAGAGCCGATAAGCCCCAGCCACGGGGCCGCCCAGGCGTTCGTGCCAAAGAAGCTGGTAGGGATGATATTCTGGATCTGCGGCGTGCCGGGCAGGGCGTCCATGGTAAACGAGAATGCCCCAAGCGCCACGGTGGCCGGGATCAGCCGCTTGGGGATGCCGCTCTGGCGAAACAGCTCGGCGGCAAACGGGTACACCGCAAACGCCACCACGAACAGCGAAACGCCGCCGTAGGTTAACAGCGCACACACCAGGACAATCACCGGGATGGCGTGTCGACGCCCGAGGATCTGGATCGCGGCGGCGACGATGGAGCGTGAAAAACCGGAAAGCTCAATCAGCTTGCCAAACACCGCCCCCAGCAGGAACACCGGGAAGTAGAGCTTGACGAAGCCCACCATCTTTTCCATAAACAGGCCGGTAAACGTCGGGCCGACGGCACCCGGATCGGTCAGCAGCACGGCACCGAGCGCTGCGATCGGCGCAAACAAAATAACGCTGTATCCGCGGTAGGCCGCCAGCATCAGCAGTGCCAGCGCCGCCAGGGCTATTAACACACTCATTACGACTCCTCACTTTAATTATTATTCGGGTACCAACGAGAGGTTTAACGCTCGACGGTCAGGGCAATGCCTTGTCCGCCGCCTACGCACAGGGTGACGAGCCCTTTTTTGACGTCACGGCGCTGCATTTCGTACAGCAGGGTCACGAGAATGCGGCAGCCGGAAGCCCCAATCGGATGGCCCAGGGCGATGGCGCCGCCGTTAACGTTTACCCTGCGCTCGTCCCAGCCGAGCTGCTGGCCCACCGCCAGCGCCTGGGCGGCAAAGGCTTCATTAGCTTCAATGAGGTCCACCTCGTCGAGCGTCCAGCCCGCCCGCGCCAGCGCCGTCCGGCAGGCGCTGACCGGGCCCATGCCCATCACCGACGGGTCAACGCCCGTCACGGCGTAACTCACGATGCGGCCAAGAACAGGCAATCCGCTCTCCCGCGCCTTTTCCTCGTTCATCAGCAGCACCGCGGCGGCACCGTCGTTGAGCGTGGAGGCATTCCCCGCCGTGACGGTACCTTCCTCGTGCAAAAAGGCGGGGCGCAGCTGCGCAAGCTGCTCTGCGGTGGTGCCCGGTCGGGGCTGTTCGTCACGGCTGATAACCAGCGGCGGCTTTTTACCCTGTTTCACCGTCACCGGCGCTATCTCGGCGTCGAAGCGACCCGCTTCGATGGCGGAGGCCGCTTTTTGCTGCGAGCGGGCGGCGAAGGCGTCCTGCTGCTCGCGGGAAATGCCATACTCGCGAGCGACGTTTTCAGCGGTGATCCCCATGTGGTAATCGTTGAATGCGTCCCACAGGCCGTCGGTAATCATGCTGTCCTTGAGGCCCGCATGCCCGAAACGCAGCCCGGCACGCGCGCCGTCCAGCAGATACGGGGCGTTGCTCATGCTCTCCTGACCGCCGGCGATAACCACCTCCGCGTCGCCGCAGCGGATCGCCTGGGCGGCGAGCTGCACCGCTTTTAAGCCCGCGCCGCACACTAGGTTGACGGTGGTCGCCGGCGTGCTGACGGGCAATCCGGCGCCGATGGCCGTCTGGCGGGCGGAGTTTTGCCCACATCCGGCCGTCAGCACCTGTCCGAAAATCAGTTCGTCTACCTGCTCTGCGCTGATACCGCTGTTCTCCAGCAGGTGCCGTGCCGTGACGGCCCCCAGCTCAACCGCAGAAAGGGGCGAGAGCGATCCGCGAAAACTGCCGATGGGGGTTCGCGTTGCCCCGACAATCATGACCTTGTTCATGCTGACCCCTCAGTTGAAGCGCATCTCGCGCACGTCGTCCGCCACAATGATTTTCCCTGCCGTTTTACGCACGATCTCGTCAATACTGACGCCCGGGGCGTATTCCCGCAGGATGAACGCGCCGTCCTGGATTTCCAGCAGCGCGAGATCGGTCAGGACCCGACGGATACAGCCCGCGCCCGTGAGCGGCAGCGTGCAGCGCGGCAGCAGCTTTGACTCACCGCTCTTTGAGGCGTGGGTCATCACCACGATGATGTTCTGCGCCCCGGCAACGAGATCCATCGCGCCGCCCATACCCTTCACCATCTTTCCGGGGATCATCCACGAGGCGATATTGCCCTCCACGTCCACTTCAAACGCGCCCAGCACGGTCAGGTCCACATGGCCGCCGCGGATCATGGCAAACGACTGGGCCGAGTCGAAAATGGCTGCGCCGATCCGCGCGGTCACGGTCTGTTTACCGGCGTTGATCATGTCGGCGTCGAGGCTCTGCTCGTCAGGAAAAGCCCCCATCCCCAGCAGGCCGTTTTCCGACTGAAGCATCACGTCCATCCCGTCCGGGATGTAGTTCGCCACCAGGGTAGGGATGCCGATCCCCAGGTTGACGTAAAAACCGTCGCGCAACTCGCGGGCGACGCGCATGGCCATCTGTTCACGGGTTAACATCGTCACACTCCTTGCGCGCGCAGGGTGCGCTGCTCAATGCGTTTTTCAAACTGGCCGACAATCAGCCTGTCGACGTAAATTCCCGGAGTGTGAATGGCCGACGGCGGCAGTTCACCCGGCGGAACAATCTCTTCCACCTCCACCACCGTGATCCGGCCCGCCGTTGCCATCAGCGGATTAAAGTTTTGCGCGGTATGGCGATAGATGACGTTGCCGTACCAGTCCGCTTTCCAGCCCTTGATCAGCGCGAAATCGCCGACGATCGCCTCCTCGAGGATGCAGTGCTTGCCTGCAAACTGGCGCACGTCCTTGCCGGCCGCCACGGGCGTGCCGTAGCCGGTGGCCGTGTAAAACGCCGGAATACCGGCCCCGCCCGCGCGCACCTTTTCCGCCAGCGTGCCCTGCGGGGTGAGCTCAATCTCCAGCTCGCCGCTCAGCACCTGCTGCTCAAACAGCGCGTTCTCGCCGACGTAAGAGGCCACCACTTTGCGAACCTGCCGCGTTTCGAGCAGTATCCCCAGACCGAAACCGTCCACGCCGCAGTTGTTTGACACCACGGTCAAATCTCTCACCTGACGGCGTCGGACCTCCGCAATCAGGTTCTCCGGAATGCCGCACAGGCCGAAGCCGCCCGCCAGCAAGGTCATTCCGTCCGTCAGCCCATCCAGCGCCTGCGCATAGCTGCCAACGCGCTTATCCAGTCCTGCCATAGTCATCCCTCCCGTTAACCGTGCCGGTATCATTAGGGGCGGCGACTCATTTGTTAATTTTGAATTTGTGACCCACTCATTTGGTTTTCTTATTAATTTCCTGTTAACTAATTCTTTTCAATTAGTTAACAGGATGAAAAATGAGAATGAGTGTCAAACAGTTACGCGCGTTTTTAGCGGTAGCTCACACTCTCAATTTCGCGCACGCCAGCGAACGCTTAAATCTCTCTCAGCCGGCCCTGAGCCTGACGATTAAAAGTCTGGAAGACGCGCTCGGCGGCCCGCTGCTGCAGCGGAGCACGCGCAAGGTTGCCCTCACGCAGGAGGGGGAGACGTTTCTGCCGATGGCGCGGCAGCTGCTTGCCGACTGGGATAATGTGGAAGAGGCGATGCACCAGTGCTTTACCCTGCAGCGCGGCAAAATCTCCGTCGCGGCGATGCCGTCATTTGCCGCCAACGTCTTGCCTGAGGTGCTCAAGGCGTTTCGCGATCGCCACGCCGGGATCAACGTCACCGTGCATGACGTCATCAATGAGCAGGTGATTGAGATGGTGCGGGAAGGGCGGGTTGAGATGGGGATCGCCTTTGAGCCGGCCCCCACGCACAACCTGCTGTTTACGCCGCTGGGGCTCGACAGGTTTGTCGCCATTGTGCCGAAGGACTCCGCGCTGGCGGGCAAAAAGCGGCTGGCCTGGGAAGAGCTGCTGACGCTGGACTTCATTACCCTGCAGCGCCCTTCGGCGGTACGTCTGATGATGGAGGAGGAGCTGGCGCGAAGCGGCAGAAAGCTGGACGTGGCGCTGGAGAGCCATCAGCTGGTGACGGTAGGGCGCATGGTCGCCAGCGGGCTGGGCGGCAGCGCCGTACCGGCGCTCTGCGAAGCGCAGATGACGGCACTGGGCGCGGTCTGTATTCCGCTGGATAACCCGCCCATAGAAAAGTGTATCGGAGCGATCCATCCTGGGCACACGCAGCTCTCTAAAGCGGCGCATGCCCTGCTGGAAACGCTGAAGGATTTTTACCAGCCCGCTCAGGGGGCGAGAAATACCTGCGGTACGGGGTGATCCGGATGGCTGCCGACGCGCACCTGCGCGCCGTACCAGCGCGCCAGCGTCCCGGCCTGCAGCACGTCCTCCGGCGCGCCACTGGAGACCAGCCTGCCGCTGTGCAACAGCAGAATGCGATCCGCCCACAGCGCCGCCAGGTTGAGATCGTGCAGCACCACGCAGACGTGGAGATGACCCCGACGGGTCAGGGATTTCATCAGGCGCAGCAGATGCTGCTGGTGGTAGAGATCCAGCGCGGAGGTGGGCTCATCAAGAAACAGCCAGCCGCGCGGTGCTCCGTCGCACCAGAGCTGGGCCAGCGCGCGGGCGAGCTGGATCCGCTGCTGCTCGCCGCCGGAGAGCGTCGAATAGCGTCTGCCCGCCAGCGGTATACAGCCCGTTATCGCCATCACTTCCTCAACCACCGACGCTTCAGGGGAGCGAGTCCAGGGGGCGCGTCCCATACCGACCACCGCTTCTACCGGCCAGTCGAATCCGGGCTGTGTATTCTGGCGCATCACCGCCCGGTAGCGGGCGAGGGTATCCGGCGGCCAGTCCGCAAGCGGCGTGCCGGCCAGAGTGCAGCGTCCGCTTGCGGGCTTAAGATAGCCGGTAAGCAGCCGCAATAACGTCGATTTCCCGGCACCGTTTGGGCCAATCAGGGCGACCAGCTCACCCTGAGAGAGGGTAAGCGACACATCGTCGATCAGCGTCCGCTGCCCGGCGTGAAAGAAAATGCTTTCTGCACAATAGCGTTCAGCCATGCGTACCTCCGCGACGAAAGATAAGCCACAGGAACCACGGCGCGCCGAGAAGGCTGGTCAACAACCCGACGGGCATCTCCGCCGGTGAGACCAGGGTGCGCGCCAGCGTGTCGGCAACCAGCAGCAGCAGCGCGCCGGCCAGCACCGAGCCGGGAACGACGGCCCGGTGGTCGGCCCCCAGCCACATGCGCATCAGGTGCGGCACCACAAGGCCAATAAAGCCGATCACGCCGCTGACGGCCACCGCCGCGGCAACCAGCAGGGCGCTGCACAGCAGCAGGATCCGCTGTACCATCGCGACATCCACCCCGAGATAGTGCGCCTCTTCATCGCCCAGCTGCAGCAGGTTGAGCGGGCCGGCCAGCCGCCAGATAATCAGCACCGCGGGCACCATCAGCGACGTTACCGCCAGCAGGGTGGACCACTGCGCCTGCCCGAGGCTGCCCATTCCCCAGAGGGAAAGCTGGCGAAGCTGGGCATCGTTGCTGAGCCATGAGAGCATCCCGACGGCCGCGCCGCACAGGGCGTTGATGGCGATCCCCACCAGCAGCAGGCGGGACAGGGAGCCGTGACGCTGCTGGCTGAGCAGGAAGATAATGACGGTTGCGGCCAGCGCGCCGAGGAACGCCGCGAGCATCGGGGCATACAGCATCAGCAGGGCAGGTAAAGCGGCGGGAATGACCACCCACAGCGCCACCGCCAGCGCCGCGCCGCTGCTGATCCCCAGCAACCCCGGGTCCGCCAGCGGGTTGCGGAACAGCCCCTGCATCACACAGCCGGCCAGCGCCAGCGCTCCACCAATCACCAGCGCCAGCAGCACGCGGGGCAGACGAATGGTAAGCCAGATCTGACGCATGGCCTCATCGCTGCCGCTCCACAGCAGGCTGACCGGCAGGTGCAGTGCCCCAAACCCGGTCGCGGTGAGCGTCATGATGCTCAGGATCGCGGCCAGCATCCACAGCGACAAGGCGATCCGCCGGGACATCAGGGCAGTTGCTCCGCTTTGGCGCGCAGCTTCTGGATGGCATCCGGCGTTCGCACGCTGAAGCCCAGCAGCGCCATATCATCAATCGCCAGCACCTGCCTGTTTCGTCCCGCCGGGGTTTGCGCCAGACCGGGCAGCTTCCAGAGGTTTTCCTCGCCGCCCAGCGCGTTCACGCCGTCCTGCGAAATCACCACCAGATCGGGCTGGCTGGCAATGACCCCTTCCTGAGACAGCGGCTGGTAGCGGGTGAATCCCTGCATCGCGTTCTGCAGCCCGGCGGCACGGATGGCGGCGTCTGCGCCGGTCTGCTGCCCGGCGGCCATCGCGGTCATTCCCCCGTGATTGAGGATAAACAGCACCCGCTTGTTGAGGGGCGCGGTGGGCAGAGCCGCCAGCGCCTGACGCAGCGTGTGGCGCAGGGCTTCTCCCTCGGCTTCACGGTGCGTGGCGTCGGCAATAACGCGAACCTTTTCGTCAATGACGCTCAGGTCGTTGCGGCCGGGAACGGTTACCACCCTGACGTGACTTTGTTCGACCTGCTTCAGCGCCAGAGACGGCTGCGCCTGGTCGCTGGCCAGCACCAGCGTGGGGCGCATGGACAAAATGCCTTCGGCGTTAAGCTGGCGTAAATACCCCACGTCAGGCAGATCGTTTGCCGCCTGCGGCCACTGGCTGGTGCTGTCGCGTGCGACCAGCGAAGACTGCGCGCCAAGCGCATAGACAATCTCGGTCACGTCGCCGCCAAGGGCGACAATTTTCTCCTGCGCGGCGGCAAACGTCACCAGAGGCAGGGCGCTCAGCAGGGCTAACCACGTTTTCATGCGGCCAGCCCTTTTGGCGTCAGGGCATCAATCTGGCTGCGCCACTGGCTCTGCTCCGGCTCGCCTTCGGTACGCTGGCCGTAAAGCTGGGCGATTTGCGTGCCGTCGGCGGCAAACAGCTCCAGGCTGGTGACGTGACCGTCAGCCGTGGGCTTGCGCGTCACCCAGCTCTCCGCGATCGTCTCCTCCAGCAGATGCAGAGTAAAGGCAGGGTTAAAGATGTTCAGCCAGCCTTTCATCGGCACGACTTTCTCCACCGCGCCGGTGAAGATCTGCACGCAGCCGCGGTTGCCGACGAAAACCATGATTTCGTTGCCGTCCTGGCGTGCCGCTTCCAGCAGCTGTGCCAGCGCGCTGTTCTCCACCTTACAGGCAAGGTCGTCGCCCACCAGGCGAAACGCCTGCTGGCGGCTGAGGTTGTGGCGTTTGAGCAGGCTGAAGAACTGATGCACGTCGGTCATGGCGCGCCACTCCTTGTCCACCAGAGCGGCATCCGCGTTTTCGGCGTGAGTCGGGGCATCCCCGGCGCTCAGCTCAAGCGGCGGGTTATCGGCAAAGATAAAGCGGGTCAGCACGTCGCCCCAGGCGGCGAGGTCGGTGTTGTCCGTGGTGTAGACCTTCAGCACCGCATCGCCCTGACGATCGAAGAACTGAATGCTCTGGCGCTCGCCGCGGGCGGTGGTTTCGCTGAGGTGAAACGCGCTCGCCCACTGGTTAAGGAACAGGCGCAGATCCAGCGCGCGCGGGTTCAGCACCAGCCCGGCGTGGCCGTTCAGGTGCTGGTTGGTGAAGCTGCCCACCTGCTCGTGAACGGCATACTCGTTGCGGCAGATGCACTTGGTTTCACCCACGGCTTCCAGCGCGCCCAGGATATCGCGGATTTCGCCGCGCAGTCGCCAGGCGTCATGGCCCACGCGCGCAAAGGTCAACTCCGCTTCGCTGATGTTCATTAACCCGGCGATGTCTCGCGCATACTTACCCGGATGTTCTTCTTTTAGCTCAAGCCAGCGTGTGTAGTGATGCATTGTCTTATCCTTCTGAAGAGTGGCCCCGAAGGGAATTACCACTGATAGCTTACGAAAATCTTGCCGTTACGACCGTCCTGCGGAATACCCTGCGGAGACCAGTACTCCTTGTCGAAGGCGTTGCCGAGCACCAGCGTGGTGGTGACGCCCTTGAGCTGCTCCTGACCCTTATAGCTGACGTAGAAATCGTTAACCGCATAGCCCGGCTGCTTGCTGTAGCTGCTGCTGACGTGGGTTGAACGATCGGCAAAGGTGCCGATCCAGCCCACGGAGAAACCGCTTTGCGCCACCGGAACGTCCAGCTTGCTGGTGACGGTGTCCGGGTTGATGCTGGAGATGTACTCCCCGGTATCGGTATCTTTCCCGCGGGTGCGGTTATAGGCCACGTCGAGGTTAAACAGATCGGCCGAGTATTTTGCCATCACGTCCCAGCCCCAGATTTTGGCGTTGGGAACGTTGTACGACATGGTGGTCGCCGCGGCAAAATTGACGGTGGTGGAGATGTAGTCTTTGGCTTTGGTATCGAAATAGCTGGCCTTAAACTCCAGCGCGTCGTTGGCGAGCATCAGGTCGTCAAAGCGCAGGCCGAAACCAAACTCCTGCGTTTCGTTGGTTTCCGGGCGGAGGTTCGGGTTAGGCACCCAGTAGTTGGTGTAGAACCGGCCGATGGAGAAGTGTTTGGCGTCGTTATACATTTCGCCCATGGTCGGCGCGCGGAAGGCCTGCGCGTAAGATCCGAACAGCATCAGCCAGTCGGTCGGGCTGACGGTTAATCCCGCCCGGGAAGACCACTTATCGGCATTGACGTCATCGTAGCCCTCGCTGCTGCCGCGATAGTTGTCATAGCGCGTGCCGCCCAGAAGGGTAACGGGCAGGTCGCGCAGGGTGATTTCATCCTGCAGCCAGCCGGAGCTGAAGTCGATTTTCGCCTCCGGGAAGCCGGTCGTGGCCCCGCCCGGACGCTGCTCCTGACGATAATATTCTCCGCCGTAGGTCAGCAGGTGAGAGGCAAAGGAGTCGCTGAACAGGCGGGTACGGTTTTCCACCTTGCCGCCTTTGGTGGTCTGCTTGCGGAACTCGCCGGTGCTGTCGATGTTCTGGGCATTAATGCGCGCTTCGGACCAGTAAACCTTCGCATCGGCGTTCAGCCAGTCGTACCCTTCCGGCGCAATGTGGTAGCCAACCTGCGCATCGCGCTGAATGGTGGACCGGTCGGTCATCGGGTTGCTGCTATTGGCATCAGCGGTTTGCGGGTTTTTCGGCTCCTGCGCGGCGTTGTTGTAGTAGCGCAGGGCGCCGCTCAGCGTCTGGGCCTGGTCGATTTTCCAGCTGCCTTTCGCCAGCATGTTATTGATAGATTCGTCGTTCGGCGCCGTCGCACCGTCGCTCTGGCGGATATCGCCGCGGTCGCGGCTGGACCACGACACCAGGCCGTCCAGGGTATCGGTACGGCCATAGGCGCTGGCCCCGAGGCCGAGGCTGTGATCCCCCGTCGCGCCGGTACCAAACACGCGGTATCCGCTGTTTTTGCCCGGTTCCAGCAGATCTTTGGCGTCGACGGTATCATAGGAGATGACGCCACCCAGCGCGCCGCTGCCGTAGAGCAGAGCAGACGGACCGCGCACCACTTCAATACGTTTAATCAGCGCCGGATCGAGGAACGTGCTGTTGAGGTGCCCGGTGTCGGTACCCTGGCGCACGCCGTCGACCAGCACCAGCACGCCGCGGCGGTCGTAGCCGCGCAGGTTAACATCCTGACCGTTGGTGCGGCCGGTGCCGTCCAGCGTCAGGCCGGGCACGTTGCGCAGCAGATCGGCGGCAGAGCTGGCGGTCTGTTTTTCCGGGGCGGTGGCGTCAATCACGCTCACCATCATAGGGGCTTCGAAGGCGCTACGGGCGTTGCCCGTGGCGGTGACGGTGATTTCATCTGCGGCAGCAAACGCGGCGCCCGGCAGGGTGCTGACAATCGCCAGCGCCAGAAGGGACGGGCGTAAACGTGCGGTATGCAGGTGTGGCATAGCAACTCTCCATAAAGTATCGAAAGCGCTGGCTGCCTGGGGATCATCTGGGTGGCTGGCGAAAGTTTTGGTTTATTTTGTGAGGATCAATTTTCCGGCATTCGTCTGGCGCAGCAGGTAGTGCTGGCCGTCATGCTCGATAATCACCCGGCCCTCATCACCCAGCAAAGTTTTGCTGTCGATGCGACGATCGGTAGGGGTAGGGGACGGTGCTGTGTGTGTTTTAGCTGGCGTTGCCGCGCTGTTATCCGTAGGTGACATCATGTTTATAAATAACAATCAATGTAACAATGATAATCATTATCAATAAACTGCAATTTCACGGCAAGCGTTTTTGTGAAAATTGTGTGACGGGATCAAATTTAGGGGGAGGTGCGGCCTGATCCCCTCACCCCAACCCTCTCCCCGTGGGCTGAGGAATCCCCAGTAATTTCTCTACCCGAAGCGATGAACGTTGCTTCAGGAAAATGAATGGCTTGCAGCGACGCCCTGGTCCGGCTGTAAATCGCTGAGGCGTTTCCTGCAGGCCGGGGCGAGGCGCATGGATGCGCCGAGAGGGCGGGCTTTACATGGACGTTACCTCCGCCCGTCCCCGATAAGCCGAAAGGAATAAGCCGAGGGTACCGCGAAGCGGCGATTTACCGCCGGGAGCCCGGGTCGCCAGGGTGGTGGCGACTGAGCCACCCTGGCACGTTCACTGGTCCTGTCGTAACAGAGTAGCAAGGAACGTAAAGTGAACGGAATGACCACTACCGCCGTATGTGCCCCTCACCCTAACCCTCTCCCCAAAGGGGCGAGGGGATTGTTCACTGCTCGCATTAATTTGTGGGGATCCCTCAGCCCCGTGGGAGAGGGAGAAGGGCGCCACCCGACAATAACATCAGAAGCGAGAATCAACCGCAGCCGCCAGCTTCTCCAGCAGCAGCTCGCTGTCTTCCCAGCTCAGGCACGGGTCGGTGATAGACTGGCCATATACCATCTGCTGCCCGGCAACGATTTTCTGCGTGCCTTCTTTGATAAAGCTTTCGGCCATAATCCCGGCAACGGCGGTCGAGCCGCTGCGGATCTGCTGACAGACCTCATCGCAAACGTCCAGCTGGCGGCGATGCTGCTTCTGGCAGTTGCCGTGGCTGAAATCCACCACAAGATGTTCCGGCAGGTCGAATTCGGCCAGCGTTTCGCAGGCTGCCGCAATATCTTGTGCATGGTAATTAGGCTTCTTCCCGCCGCGCATAATGATGTGCCCATACGGGTTACCGCTGGTCTGGTAGATGGTCATATGGCCGCTCTTGTCCGGCGAGAGGAACATATGGCTGGCACGCGAGGCGCGGATCGCATCCACCGCAATTCGGGTGTTGCCGTCGGTCCCGTTTTTAAAGCCGACCGGACAGGAGAGGGCGGAAGCCATCTCGCGGTGGATCTGGCTTTCGGTCGTGCGCGCGCCAATCGCGCCCCAGCCGATCAGGTCGGCGATAAACTGCCCGGTCACCATATCGAGAAACTCGGTGGCCGTCGGCACGCCCAGCTCGTTGACCTGCAGCAGCAGCTTGCGCGCCAGCTCAATGCCGTGGTTCACGCGATAGCTGCCGTTAAGGTCAGGGTCGGAAATCAGCCCCTTCCAGCCCACCACGGTACGCGGTTTTTCAAAGTAGGTGCGCATCACAATCTCAAGGCGATGCTGGTATTTATCCCGCATCCCCTGAAGGCGTTTTGCATAATCCATCGCGGCATCCAGATCGTGGATGGAGCAGGGTCCAATCACTACCAGAAGACGCTTGTCTTCACCATTGAGGATTTTTTCAATGCGGCGGCGGGAGGCCGTCACATGTTCCGCGACCGCGGCGGAAACGGGGTGCCGCTCGGCCAGTTCAGCCGGGGTGACCAGGCTGTCTATGCGCGCCGTGCGGAGTTCATCGGTTTTATTCATGACGTGTCTCAGAAAATTTGTGCTTCATCGGCAGACTACCGGGAAGTGATGGGCATCACATTAAACCAATCCCTGCTGATTTCAAGTTCGGGGCGACACCGCCCCGCTGTTGAAATGGATGATACATGAATCTGAGCTAATGTACTAGCATATTAGTACATGCGGCGGTTAAGCCCCATGATGTCGAGAATTTTGGTGGCGATCTCTTCTACCGAATAGTTCGTGCTGTTCAGCCACGGGATCTGATTTTTGCGGTACAGCGCCTCCACTTCGGAAACCTCCATGCGGCACTGGCGCATCGAGGCGTAGCGGCTGTTCTCGCGGCGCTCTTCGCGGATCGCCGCGAGACGTTCCGGGTTAATTGTCAGGCCGAACAGCTTGTGCTGCAGCGGCTTGAGCGCAGCGGGCAGCACCAGGTTATCCATATCGTCAGCAATAAAGGGGTAGTTTGCGGCGCGGATGCCAAACTGCATCGCCAGATAGAGGCTGGTCGGCGTTTTGCCGCAGCGCGACACGCCGAGCAAAATCACCTGCGCCTGGTCGAGATTGCGCAGCGAGATCCCGTCGTCGTGCGCCAGGGTGTAGTCGATGGCGGCGATACGCGCGTCGTACTTGGTCAGGTTGCCGGGGTTCAGCCCGTGGGTGCGGTGGGCGATAGGCGTCGGGTCAAGCTTCAGCTCGCTCTGGAGCGGGGCCACCAGCGCCTGCACGATATCCTGGCAGAAGCCTTCACTTTGCAGAATGATGTGGCGAATCTCTGGAATAACGATGGAGTAGAACACCAGCGGGCGCACGCCGGTCTGCTGGAAGATGGCGTCAATCTGGTCCTTCACCGCTTTGGCGCGGCTCTCATTTTCCACAAACGGCAGCGTGATGCTGTTAATCGAAACGGGGAATTGCGACATCACCGCGTGGCCCAGCACCTCGGCGGTGATCGCCGTACCATCAGAAATATAAAAAACGTGACGATCGACAGCATTATCCATTTTACCCACCCTGAATATCATACGTAATTGTCTGAAAGCATAAATTAAAAAAGTTAATTGCACAGCAAAGAAGTTATCTGAATTTAAAATGAAATGATGTTTTTGGTTTTCCTGAAAAGCGGATTTCATTTTTCAAATAGCGGCTTTATTTTTGTGGTTTCTGGCTGAATATAGAGGAATCATCAGCTTATTGGCTGGTGGGAAACTATCCGAAAAGTTGAAAATTTAAATTGCTTACACGATTCACCGTTTTTTTAGCGCAAATAATTATGCCAGTATAAATACGTAGTCAGGTGTTACTTACTCCGATCAAATATCACAAAAGGATTGTTTCGATGTCCAACAATGGCTCGTCACCGCTGGTGCTTTGGTATAACCAACTCGGCATGAATGATGTAGACAGAGTTGGGGGCAAAAATGCCTCCCTGGGTGAAATGATTACAAATCTGTCCGGTATGGGTGTCTCCGTACCAAACGGGTTTGCCACGACCGCCGACGCGTTTAACCTGTTTTTAGACCAGAGCGGTGTAAACCAGCGCATTTACGACCTGCTGGATAAAACGGATATTGATGACGTCACCGAGCTTGCTAAAGCCGGGGCGCAGATCCGCCAGTGGATCATCGACACACCTTTCCAGCCGGAACTGGAAAAAGCTATCCATGACGCGTACAACCAGCTCTCCGCTGACGACGCGCAGGCCTCCTTTGCCGTGCGTTCTTCCGCGACCGCAGAAGACATGCCGGACGCGTCGTTTGCCGGGCAGCAGGAAACCTTCCTGAACGTTCAGGGCTACGATGCCGTGCTGGTGGCGGTGAAGCACGTGTTTGCTTCCCTGTTCAACGACCGCGCCATCTCCTATCGCGTGCATCAGGGCTACGACCATCGCGGCGTGGCGCTCTCCGCGGGCGTGCAGCGCATGGTGCGTTCGGACGTGGGTTCCTCCGGCGTGATGTTCTCCATTGATACCGAATCCGGCTTCGACCAGGTGGTGTTTATCACCTCCGCATGGGGCCTGGGTGAGATGGTGGTGCAGGGTGCGGTGAACCCTGACGAGTTCTACGTCCACAAGCCTACGCTTGCTGCGGGCCGTCCGGCGGTGGTGCGCCGCACCATGGGCTCGAAAAAAATCCGCATGATCTATGCCCCAACCCAGGAGCACGGCAAGCAGGTTAAGATTGAAGATGTGCCGCAGGAGCAGCGCGACCGCTTCTCCCTGACCGACGCCGAAGTGCAGGAGCTGGCGAAGCAGGCGGTGCAGATTGAAAAACACTACGGCCGCCCGATGGATATCGAATGGGCGAAAGACGGGAACACCGGCAAGCTGTTTATCGTTCAGGCGCGCCCGGAGACCGTTCGCTCTCGCGGCCAGGTGATGGAGCGTTATACGCTGCACGCGCAGGGTAAAATCGTGGCGGAAGGCCGCGCCATCGGTCACCGCATCGGTGCTGGTCCGGTCAAGGTGATCCACGACATCAGCGAGATGAACCGTATTGAGCCAGGCGACGTGCTGGTGACCGACATGACCGACCCGGACTGGGAACCGATCATGAAGAAAGCCTCGGCCATCGTCACCAACCGCGGCGGCCGTACCTGCCACGCGGCGATCATTGCCCGCGAGCTGGGGATCCCGGCGGTTGTCGGCTGCGGTGACGCTACCGAGCGCATGAAGGACGGCCAGAACGTGACCGTCTCCTGTGCGGAAGGCGATACCGGCTACGTCTACGCCGATATCCTTGACTTCAGCGTGAAGAGCTCCAGCGTGGATACCATGCCGGATCTGCCGCTGAAGATCATGATGAACGTCGGCAACCCGGACCGCGCGTTTGACTTCGCCTGCCTGCCGAACGAAGGCGTTGGCCTGGCGCGTCTGGAATTCATCATCAACCGTATGATCGGCGTTCACCCGCGCGCGCTGCTGGAGTTTGACGACCAGGACGCGAAGCTGCAGAACGAAATCCGCGAGATGATGAAAGGCTACGACTCGCCGAAAGAGTTCTACGTTGGCCGCCTGACCGAAGGGATCGCCACGCTGGGCGCGGCGTTCTACCCGAAACGCGTGATCGTCCGCCTGTCTGACTTTAAGTCTAACGAATACGCTAACCTGGTGGGCGGCGAGCGCTACGAGCCGGAAGAAGAGAACCCGATGCTGGGCTTCCGCGGGGCCGGACGCTACGTGTCCGACAGCTTCCGCGACTGCTTCGCGCTGGAGTGCGAGGCGGTGAAACGCGTGCGCAACGACATGGGGCTGACCAACGTCGAAATCATGATCCCGTTCGTGCGTACCGTGGATCAGGCGAAAGCGGTGGTGGACGAGCTGGCGCGTCAGGGGCTGAAGCGCGGCGAAAACGGGCTGAAGATCATCATGATGTGCGAGATCCCGTCCAACGCCCTGCTGGCCGAGCAGTTCCTGGAGCACTTCGACGGCTTCTCTATCGGCTCGAACGACATGACGCAGCTGACGCTGGGCCTGGACCGCGACTCCGGCGTGGTCTCCGAGCTGTTCGACGAGCGTAACGAGGCGGTGAAAGCGCTGCTCTCCATGTCCATCCGCGCGGCGAAGAAGCAGGGTAAATACGTCGGGATTTGCGGTCAGGGTCCATCCGACCATGAAGACTTTGCCGCCTGGCTGATGGAAGAGGGGATTGATAGCCTCTCCCTGAACCCGGACACGGTAGTGCAAACCTGGCTGAGCCTGGCGGAACTGAACAAGTAACGGCAACACGATCGCAAAAAGGCGAGGGTTTTATTCCTCGCCTTTTTTATTTCACCGCTAATTTGCTCCCCATCACAAATAATCTAAAAAACCAAATATCATAATTTGTCTGTTAATTAAGACAATTGTTAGTGCGCAACGCGTTGCTAATACTTGAGCCTTACTGCGCATTTCCCTTCAGAAGATGCGCAACTGGTTGAAATACGTTTTAACCTGATAAAAAGGCAAATAACAATGACACTTTCCTCTGTATTGCGTACTAAAGATAAAATAGGTTATGGCTTAGGCGATATGGCCAGCGCGCTGGTCTGGCAAACGGCCACGTTATTTCTTGCTTATTTCTATACCGACGTTTTTGGTTTGCCTGCCGCGATCATGGGTACCATGTTTTTAGTGGTGCGCGTGGTGGATGCGTTTGTCGACCCGTGCATTGGCGCGCTGGTTGACCGCACCCAGACGCGTCACGGTCGTTTCCGTCCCTGGCTGCTGTGGTTCGCCATTCCCTTTGGCGCAAGCTGCCTTATCACCTTCTACGTACCGGACGTGGGGCCGACGGCAAAAATTGTCTATGCCTGCGCGACCTACGCGATTTTAAGTCTGATTTACTCCGCCATAAACGTGCCTTACTGCGCCATGCCGGGCGCGCTGACGCTGGATCCGCGCGAGCGCCACTCCCTGCAGTCCTGGCGTTTTGGCCTGTCATTTATCGGCGGGCTGATCGTGACGGTTATCGCTCTGCCGCTGGTCTCACTGTTGGGCCAGGGCAACGTGCAGAAAGGCTATTTCTATGCCATGAGCCTGATGGGGCTGCTGGGGATTGTGCTGTTCTTCTGCTGCTTCCTGATGACCCGCGAGCGTTATTCCCCGCGCAATGATACCTCCGGCTCCATGCTCACCGATTTAAAACTGCTGGCCGGTAACAGCCAGTGGCGCATTGTGTTCGTGTTTAATATTTTGCTGTTAACGGCGGTGGTGACGCGCGGCTCTGCCACCATGTATTACGTTAACTATGTGCTGTTGCGCCCGGAGCTGGTTTTTGCCTTTATTGTTTCCGGAATGGTGGCCTCGTTAAGCGGCGCGTTATTATCTGAACGCCTGCTGGGTAAATTTGACCGCGTACGCGCCTATCAGTGGACGATAATTTCCTTCGTCATTTTCGGCGCGCTGATTTTCTTCCTGCCGCCTTCGCAGGTGTGGCTGATCTTTGGCCTTAACATCGTTTTTAGCTTTATTCAAAACCTCACTACGCCGCTTCAGTGGACCATGTTCTCCGATGTGGTCGACTACGAAGAGCATCGCAGCGGCCGCCGTCTGGACGGGCTGGTCTTCTCTACCGCGCTGTTCGCCATCAAGTTTGGCCTTGCGCTGGGCGGGGCGGTGGTCGGCTGGGTGCTCGGCATGGTGGATTACGCCCCGGGCCAGGCAGCCCAGGCGCCGCACGTGCTCTCCACCATTAACGCGCTGTTCACCCTTATTCCGTGCGCGCTGTTCCTCTGCATGGTGGCGCTGCTTTCCATCTACAAGCTCAACAGCCGGCTGGTGGATTCCATCGCCCGGGAGCTGGCCAGCAAGCGTGAGGTAAGACCCGACGCGGGGCAGCTCGGCCCGGCAACCCCTTCCGCACTACAGGAGTAAAATATGACTGCTATCTATAAGGACGCGGGACGTCCCGTGCACGAGCGCGTCGCCGATTTACTGGCGCGCATGACCCCGGAAGAGAAGTTCGCCCAGATGCACGCCTACTGGCTGATCCTCGATGAAAACGGCAACCACCGGGAGCGCAGCGACCTCAGCGATGAGTTCGCCGGCGTCAGCGAGCAGGCGGCGCTGAGCGAACGGCTAAAGCTGGGCGTCGGGCAGATCACCCGTCCGCTCGGCACCCACATCGTTGACGCGAAAACCGGGGTGCGCGCCGCTAACCGCCTGCAGCGCATGATGATGGAAGAGACGCGGCTCGGCATTCCGGCGTTGTTCCATGAAGAATGCCTGGTGGGGCTGCTGTGCAAAGACGCCACGCTGTTCCCGTCCTCGCTGAACTACGGCTCCACCTGGGACCCTGAACTGGTGCAGCGCGCGGCGGAGCAGATCGGTAAAGAGGCGCGTTCCGTCGGCTGCCAGCAGGGGCTGGCCCCGGTGCTGGACGTTTCCCGCGACGTGCGCTGGGGGCGAACCGAAGAGACGTTCGGGGAAGATCCCTGGCTGGTGGGCGTGATGGCAACCGCCTACGTGAAAGGGTTGCAGGGCGACAAGCGCGATCTGCTGGCGACGCTCAAGCATTACGTAGGCCACTCGTTCAGCGAAGGGGCGCGCAACCACGCCCCGGTTCATCTGGGCTTCAGCGAGCTGAACGACACCTTCCTGCTGCCGTTTGAAATGGCGGTCAAGCTGGCAAACGCCGGTTCGGTCATGCCCGCCTACCACGACATTGATAACCAGCCGGGGCACAGCGACAGCTTCCTGCTGACCACTGTCCTGCGCGAAAGGTGGGGCTTCGACGGCATTATTGTGGCGGACTACGGCGGCGTCAGCCTGCTGCACCAGCACCACGGGATTTCCCACGACGCAGCGGAGTCCGCCGCGCTTGCCTTTAACGCCGGGCTGGACGTTGAGCTGCCGAAAGACGACTGCGCGAGGCATCTGGCAGACGCCGTTGAGCGCGGGCTGATTTCCATGGCGAAGGTGGATGAGATCGTGGCGCGTACGCTGACCGAAAAATTCCGCCTCGGCCTGTTCGAGAACCCGTATGCCGATGAAAACGGCATCGATCTGCAAAATGAGATGACCCGCCAGGCGGCGCGGGAGGTGGCGACAAAATCGGTCACGCTTCTGGAAAACAACGGTATTCTGCCGCTGAACGGTAAACCCCGCGCGGCGGTGGTGGGGCCGACGGCAGACGATCCGCTGGCGTTACTCAGCGGCTACAGCTTCCCGGTGCATCTGATCATCAGCGATATGGTTGAGGAGACCTCGCAGGTGACGACCCCGCGCGCGGCGCTGGAGCAGTACCTGGGTGCATCGAACGTGCGCTACGCGAAAGGGTGCCACATTATCGAAAAACGGATGGCGGGCGCGCCGGTCTTCCCCGGCGACAGCGGCGGCAAGCCAATGCAGCAGTCTCCTGTTTCGCAAAGTACCGCACTTATCCCCGAGGCGGTCAGCGCCGCACAGGAGAGTGACGTGGTGGTGGCCTGCGTGGGCGATCTCGCCGGGCTGTTCCAGAGCGGCACGGTAGGGGAAGGCTCCGATACCGATTCCCTGAATCTGCCCGGCGTGCAGCAACGGCTGCTGGAGGCGCTGGTCGCCACCGGCAAACCGGTAATTGTTGTGATGACCGGCGGGCGCCCGTACAACCTCCAGGGGCTGGAAGATAAGGTTGCCGCGCTGATGATGGCCTGGGCACCGGGGCAGGAAGGGGGCTGGGCGATTGCCGATGTGTTAACCGGTCGCGCGGAGCCGCAGGGCCGGCTGGTGGTCAGCGTGCCGAAAAGCGCCGGGGCGATGCCGTTCTACTATAACCACAAGCTGAAAAGCGGCGGCACACCGTTTGCGTTCCATTTCGGCGCGCGTTACCCGTTTGGTTTCGGCCTCGGCTGGACGCAGTTTAGCTGGGGCACTGCCCGCGTCGCTGAAAGCAGCGTGCTGGTCGACGGTGAGGTGACGCTGAGCGTGGATATCACCAATACCGGTGAGCGCAGCGGCAGCGAAGTCGTGCAGGTCTACGTGCGGGATAAGGTCGCCAGTCAGGTGCGCCCGCTTCAGGAGCTTAAGGCCTTCCAGCGCGTTACGCTCTCGCCGGGCGAAACCGCCACGCTCACCTTCACGCTGCCGGTTGATATGTTCAACTTCACCCGTCGCGACGGCCAGCGCGTCGTTGAGCCGGGCGAGTTTGAAATTCAAATTGGCGCATCGTCGGCGGATATCCGCGAGGCGGTGACGGTCAATGTGACAGGGGAAACCCGGGTGCTGCCAGCGGAGTGGCGGATGCTCAGCGCCTGTGACGTGAAGCGCGCGTAGTCAGGATAAAAAAAAGCCCATCGTGGGAGATGGGCAAAGACTACACACAGCAATTCGTTGTTTCACTCAGGGGATTTCCATGCTTATAAATCAAGGTGTTGATTTATAACCGTGAGCTAATAGTAGGCATTGTAATTTTTAGCGTCGATCGGATTCGTCTCAATAGTTAAAGAGACGTAAAGATTTCTTGAGGATAATAGCGGACTTAATGCTGAAATGGCGGGTCTGACCAGTGCGTAACGAATAAATACTTTAGCAGTATTTAAGTATTGCGTGAAACAGTTAAGGCCGGGTAAGCGTTAGCGCCACCCGGCAAAAACTTACTGCGTGTTCTTCTCTTCCAGCTCTTCCAGCTCGCTCAGGATCGCGTCCGGGTCGGTTCCCGGCGGCGGCACTTCATGAACCCAGGCGGAGAACAGACGCCAGGTGACGGCGAGCAGCACCGGGCCAATGAACAGGCCGATCATCCCGAAGGCAATCAGTCCGCCGATAACCCCGGAGAGGATCAGGATCAGCGGCAGGTCTGCGCCCATGCGGATTAGGATTGGGCGAATCACGTTATCCATGGTGCCAACCACGCAGCTCCAGACCAGCAGAACCGTTCCCCACGTGGTATCACCCGTCCAGTAGAGCCAGATAATGCTCGGAACCAGTACCAGCAGCGGCCCCAGTTGCGCAAGGCAGGTCATCAGCATGACCACGGTAAAGACGGTGGCGTACGGCACGCCGGAAATCGCCAGGCCAATACCGCCCAGCACCGCCTGCACCAGCGCCGTCACCACAACGCCCAGGGCGACCGCGCGCACGGCCTGCGCGGCCAGCAGAACCGCGGCATCACCGCGTTTTCCCGCGAGGCGAGTGGCAAAGTGACGAACGCCTAAAGCCACCTGCTCACCGCGCCAGTAAAGCAGAGCGCTGAAGACCAGCATCAGGGTACAGTGCATCATAAAGCGGCCGATATGCGCGGCCTGGCCGACAAACCAGGTGGTGGTGGTGCCAATATACGGGCGCACTTTCGCCATCAGCGCGCTGCCGCCCATCTCCAGCAGGCTATGCCAGCCGCTGTAAAGTTTAGCGCCCACGACCGGAATGCTGTTCAGCCAGCCGAGGTCCGGCAGCGTCAGGTCGCCGCTGGTCACGGCGCGGATCACCGGGCCGCTGGAGTCGACAAGGCTGTTTACCAGCAGCGCAATCGGAATAATAAACAGCAGGAACAGCAGCAGCGTCATCACCAGCACGGCCAGGCCGCGGCGGCCAAACAGCAGCTTCTGCAAGCGCAGCAGCAAAGGCCACGTGGCGACGACAACGGTCGCAGCCCAGGCGAAGCCGAGAATAAAGGGTTGAACAATCCACAGACACGCAATAATCATGAGGGCCAGGAACAGCACCGACAGCAGAATTTGCGCAACATCCCTGGGCTGGCGAAGATTGACCATAAATGAAACTTTCCTTAAAAGAACGCCAGTACGTCTGGCGGGAATGGAAAACCGCGTTTCTCTAATCATTAGCGATATCAGCGGTTTTTGACAGGCGAATTCTGCCTGTAATTCAGCAGAGATTATAAGAAAAAAATGTGATAAAACTTTTAAGATACACGCAAACGATTCCCACAACTCTAATTAGGGTCGACAGTAATGATCCCACAGATTTCTCAGGCACCTGGCGTCGTTCAGCTGGTGCTTAATTTTTTGCAGGCACTGGAGCAACAGGGTTTTACAGGTGATACCGCCACGAACTATGCCGACAGGCTGACGATGGCAACCGATAACAGTATCTACCAGCTTCTTCCCGATGCGGTTGTTTTCCCTCGTTCAACGGCCGACGTGGCGCTTATCGCCCGGCTGGCAACGCAGGAGCGGTTTGCCTCTCTGGTCTTCACGCCGCGCGGCGGTGGCACCGGAACCAACGGCCAGGCGCTGAACCAGGGCATCATTATTGATATGTCGCGCTATATGAACCGCATCATTGAGATCAACCCTGAAGAGGGATGGGTGCGGGTTGAGGCGGGCGTGATCAAAGATCAGCTTAATCAGTACCTCAAGCCTTACGGCTACTTTTTTGCCCCAGAACTCTCCACCAGCAACCGTGCAACCATCGGGGGAATGATCAACACCGATGCCTCCGGGCAGGGGTCGCTGGTCTACGGCAAAACCTCCGATCACGTGCTGGGCGTGCGGGCGGTATTGTTAGGCGGCGACATTCTTGATACCCAGCCGATGCCGGTCGAACTGGCGGAAACGCTGGGTAAAGACAATACCGCCAGCGGGCGCATCTACCGCACCGTGCTGGAGCGCTGCCGCGACAACCGCCAGCTGATTCTCGACAAATTCCCCAAACTGAACCGCTTCTTAACGGGCTACGATCTGCGCCACGTCTTTAACGACGACCTGACGCAGTTTGATTTAACCCGTGTGCTGACCGGCTCCGAAGGGACGCTGGCGTTTATTACCGAGGCGCGGCTGGATATCACCCGCCTGCCGAAGGTGCGTCGCCTGGTGAACGTCAAATATGACTCCTTCGACTCCGCGCTGCGCAATGCGCCGTTTATGGTGGACGCGAAGGCGCTGTCGGTGGAAACCGTCGACTCGAAGGTGCTGAACCTGGCGCGGGAAGATATCGTCTGGCACTCCGTGCGCGAGCTGATTACCGACGTGCCGGATAAAGAGATGCTTGGCCTCAACATCGTGGAATTTGCCGGTGATGACGCGGAGCTGATTGAAAGCCAGGTGACGACGCTCTGTCAGCGCCTGGATGAGCTTATTGCTCAAGGCGAAGGCGGCGTGATTGGCTGGCAGCTTTGTCACGATCTGGCCGGTATCGAGCGTATTTACGCCATGCGTAAAAAAGCCGTGGGCCTGCTCGGCAATGCGAAAGGGGCGGCGAAGCCGATTCCGTTTGCCGAAGACACCTGCGTGCCGCCTGAGCATCTGGCGGATTATATCGTGGAGTTTCGCGCCCTGCTGGACGGCCACGGCCTTAGCTATGGCATGTTCGGCCACGTGGATGCCGGGGTACTGCACGTGCGTCCGGCGCTGGACATGTGCGACCCGCAGCAGGAGATCCTGATGAAGCAGATCTCCGACGACGTGGTGGCCTTGACCGCCAAATACGGCGGTCTGCTGTGGGGGGAGCATGGGAAAGGGTTCCGCGCGGAATACAGCCCGGCCTTCTTTGGGGAACAGCTTTACGCGGAGCTGCGCAAGGTGAAGGCGGCGTTCGACCCGGATAACCGCCTCAACCCGGGGAAAATCTGCCCGCCTGAAGGCGTGGACGCGCCGATGCTCCAGGTGGATGCCGTGAAGCGCGGCACGTATGACAGACAGATCCCGATTGCGGTGCGCTCGTCCTGGCGCGGCGCGATGGAGTGTAACGGCAACGGCCTGTGCTTTAACTTCGACGTGAAAAGCCCAATGTGCCCGTCAATGAAAATCACCAGCAACCGCATTCACTCGCCGAAAGGGCGTGCGACGCTGGTGCGCGAGTGGCTGCGTCTGCTGGCGGACCGCGGCGTCGATCCCCTGAAGCTGGAGCAGGAGCTGCCGGAAAAACGGGCCAGCCTGCGCTCGCTGATTGAGCGCACCCGCAACAGCTGGCATGCCAACAAGGGCGAATATGATTTCTCCCACGAGGTGAAAGAGGCGATGTCCGGCTGCCTGGCCTGTAAAGCCTGCTCTACCCAGTGCCCGATTAAAATCGACGTGCCGGAATTCCGCTCGCGCTTCCTGCAGCTCTACCACACCCGCTATCTGCGCCCGGTTCGCGACCATCTGGTGGCGACGGTAGAAAGCTACGCGCCGCTGATGGCGCGCGCGCCGAAGACCTTTAACTTCTTTATTAATCAGCCGCTGGTGCGCAAGCTCTCCGAAAAACACATCGGCATGGTCGATCTGCCGCTGCTGTCGGTGCCGTCGCTGCAGCGCCAGCTCGTCGGCCACCGCTCGGCGAACATGACCCTGGAACAGCTCGAAGCGCTTACTCCTGAGCAAAAAGCGAATGTAGTGCTGGTGGTTCAGGATCCGTTTACCAGCTATTACGACGCGCAGGTGGTCGCTGACTTCATCCGTCTGGCTGAAAAACTGGGGTATCAGCCCGTGGTGCTGCCGTTCTCGCCAAACGGCAAGGCACAGCACATTAAAGGCTTCCTGAACCGCTTTGCGAAAACGGCGCAAAAAACCGCTGATTTTCTCAACCGGATCGCTGAACTTGGAATGCCGATGGTCGGCGTCGATCCGGCGCTGGTGCTTTGCTATCGCGATGAATACAAGCAGACGCTGGGTGATAAGCGCGGCGATTTCCACGTCATGCTGGTGCACGAGTGGCTGCCGGCAGCTCTGGAAGAGAAGGCCATTCAGGAGGCTAGCGGTGAACCGTGGTATTTGTTCGGCCACTGTACGGAGGTGACGGCGCTGCCCGGCGCCCCGGCGCAGTGGGCGTCTATTTTTGCGCGCTTCGGCGCGAAGCTGGAGAGCGTCAGCGTGGGCTGCTGCGGCATGGCGGGCACCTACGGCCACGAGGTGAAAAACCACGCCAACTCGCTCGGCATCTATGAGCTCTCCTGGCATCAGGCGATGCAGCGATTGCCAAGAAACCGCTGTCTGGCGACGGGCTACTCCTGCCGCAGCCAGGTCAAACGGGTAGAGGTTAACGGCGTACGCCACCCATTACAGGCTTTACTGGAGATAATTGGATGATCTGGAAACGTGCCGTCACGCTGCAGGCGCTGAACGCCATGGGCGAGGGGAATATGGTGGGGCTGCTGGATATCCAGTTCACCCGCATTGGGGACGACGATCTGGAGGCGACGATGCCTGTCGATAGTCGCACCCATCAGCCGTTTGGCCTGCTGCACGGCGGGGCCTCCGTCGTGCTGGCGGAAACCCTGGGCTCCGTTGCGGGATATCTCTGCACCGAAGGCGAACAGAAGGTGGTCGGGCTTGAGGTGAATGCCAACCACATTCGCTCGGTGCGCAGCGGACGCGTGCGCGGTATCTGCCGCGCGCTGCACGCCGGCAGCCGCCACCAGGTGTGGCAGATTGATATTCTCGACGAGCAGGATCGCCTGTGCTGCTCGTCGCGGCTGACGACGGCGGTCGTGTAAAGTTTTCAGATGAATTGCCTTTGGTCAAAAACTAGCCAGCACGATGTGATATACTGGTCAGGATTTGTACATAAGCGAGGACATCATGGATACTGAAATAACCCCAACACAGCTGGCAATTGAATATTTACGTCGCGATAAGAGCAACCTGTCTCCGGCGCAATACCTGAAAAAGCTGAAACAGCTTGAGCTGGAGTTCACGGATTTGCTGGCGCTCTCTTCGAATGAGCTGAAAGAAGAGATCTACTTTGCCTGGCGGTTGGGCGTTCACGTCCATTGAGTGAGTGTTGTTGAATAGGCCGCGAGTGCGGCCTTTTTTGTGCCCGGAATTCAGTAGCGGGCGGGAAGCTTGTTGATCCTGATGAGTCGGCCTTCTTCTATTTCAATAAAGCCGCCGGTTTTTAAATCCGCCAGAATACGCATCACGCCGCTGCGGGAGAGCTGGGTTTTCTCCCGAATATACCTTTCCGCCGTCACGCTGCTGCGATAGCTTTCATCTTCTTCCATCAGCTTTATCAGCTGCTGGCGAATCATCTCATACGCCGTCGGCGCGCCCTGCGGCATCACGTTGTTATAAAGACGACTATATACAAACATAAGTTGTTTCGAGAGCAGCCCCCACAGCGCCTTTTCCTTGATAATTTCATTCACCCGCCCGGTGGTGAGCGTGCCTATCAGGCACGGGCTAACGGTCTTCAGGTAATCATTGAAATAAATATCTGTCAGATTAGCGAGACCGAACAGGGCGGGGCTGCGGGCCGTGGAGAGCATCATGTCGTCGCTTCTTCTGTAGATAGCGACCGTTCCCTCAAGAATTAAATAGCACATTCCCTGACCGTCGATCTGAAGATCGAGCCGCTCACCGCGAGCGGTGCGTCGCGTTGTACAATCAGGCAGTAAGTGAGAAATAAGCTCTTGTGCGTAGGGCGAGCCGCGGTGAGACGTTTCTGGAAGGGACATGGTAGCCGGTAACCTTAAAAATAACCTGGCTAATTATAGCGTTTCTCGCCCGTACAGGCACGGTGGCAATCAATATTTTCGCGGTAAATGGTGAATTTCAAGCAGAACGCCGCGCTCCATGGTGATGTACTTCCCGGTACGCAATTCCGCCAGAATACGCATAATTCCGCTACGTGAAAGATACGTCCGGCTTTTGATGTAGGCTGCCGCCGTCGTATTTTGCCGTATGGCGTCCGGCTCCTGCATCAGCTCAACAAGCTGGAACCGGATGATATCGTAGGCAGACATTTGCGATATTTGCGCGCAATGCTCGTATACCCGCGAGGCGGTATAAATAAGCAGCTTTGAAAAGTGCTCCCATAAATCATGTTGCGACACAATCTGGTTAAAGCTTTCCAGCGACACGCGGGCGATTTCCGCGGTCTCCAGCGCCCTGACGTACAGATGTTCAGAGGAGAATTGACTGCTTACGCCCAGAATAAAAGGCGCACATTCAGAATTTAACACAATGCCGTCACCCCGGCGATGAAGCGCCACGCTGCCCTGGATAAGCAAAAAGCACTGCCGAACATCATCTTTATAATAATGGACGGTTTCACCACGACTGATGATCATTCTGTTGGCCGCTGGCAACACATGTTTAATCAGCATGTCTATATGGGAGAACGGTTTTAAATCCAGAACGGAGGATTCGTTATTATTCAGTGGGGTGGTTAAACGCGTATTCATAAGTTACCTCACAGCGACTTCATGTGTGATCATTTTTTGATCTGCGAAGAGAATTATCTTAAAAATGAAGAACTCAGGGAATATTTCAGCGAGGTCTAAAAGTAGACCAAGACACTCTTGAAATCTAACCAGTTGAATAAAAAGAAAAAGTGAGGCGAGTCTAATAATAGACCTGGCGCAATAACAGATAAGATTCCCCTGAAGTAAATGTTGCTTTTTCGTTAAATTCCAGTCTACAGCTAGACCATCAAAAAGTTGTATTCACGAAAATAATTATATAAATTTTGACCAATCAGTGAGAAACGCCTTATCCCATTTATTGGGAAATAAAAAATCTGAAGAGGTTTTTTATCGGCTTTCTGCTGCACGAATCTCAGTAATAAATAAAGTGATACAGGGTAGAGCATTATGAAAAAGCAATTAATGATGGCAATGTTTGCAGCCGGTTCTGTACTGACCATGACAAATACGTTCGCAGCGGCAGGTACCGTTAATTTTAACGGTAATATTCTTGATTCTGCCTGCGATGTCGATGTGGCTTCTCAGAACCAGGTGGTAGTGCTGGGTGATTATAATAAAACGGAATTCCCGGCTGCGGGTTCCAGAACGGCTGCAACACGATTTGATATTGTACTGAAAAACTGTCCAGTTACGGTGACTAACGCAAAAGTCCGTTTCGACGGCACGCCGGATCCAACCAATGCCAACCTGCTGGCAATTGATTCGTCAGTGGCTGGGGCTGCAACAGGGGTAGCAATTAACCTGATGTCGGCGGATAAGGTCGATCTGCCGTTACACGGCAGCAACAGTTATTCCTATGTGCTCAGCAGTACGATGGATAATACGCTGAATTTTTACGCGCAGTATATATCCACTGCATCAGCGGTAACCGCCGGACCTGCAAATTCCGTGGCTAACTTCTCCGTTGTCTACAACTGATTTTCTTGACGGAAACCATTGGGGGGCCGTCTGTCGGCCCCTTTGTTATTGAGGTATAAAATGTATTTTCTGAGTAAAACTTTCATTGCCTGCGTATTTCTTTTAGCCGGTATTTCTGAAGCCACTGCTGGTGTGGTCATCGGTGGAACGCGCGTTATTTATGATGGCAATAAAAAGGAGTCTTCTATTAGCGTCACTAACCCCGACACAGCACCATATTTAATTCAGTCGTGGGTGGAATCGCAAAGCGGAAGTGCTGAGAAAACACCTTTTATTATTACGCCACCGCTCTACCGACTGGATAAAGGCCAGCAGAACGTGGAACGTATTGTACTGACAGGCCCAGTGGCCGAAGATAAAGAGTCGCTCTACTGGCTAAATATCAAATCTATTCCGGCGGCATCGCGAAAAGATAACACGCTGCAAATTGCGGTAAAAACCCGCATTAAGTTGATCTATCGTCCAGCGGCGCTGAAAGGGGTCATTCCTGAAGATCTGGCAGATAAATTAACCTGGCAGCGTAGCGGGAATCAAATCCAGGTCACTAACCCAACGAACGTGGTAATGAATTTCAATGAAATCCGCGTCAACGGTAAAAAACTGGAGGACGTAACCTATGTACTTCCCGGCGCTAGCGCACGGTTTGATTTGCCGAAAGGTATTACCGGCAGTTCGGTAACGTTCAAAATAATTAATGATTACGGCGGCACCGGAAATGTGCATAACGCCACCCTGTAATTCGCATTGTGCCAGATGTCCCCTTTATTCTCGGTATGGAGTAACGTCGTGATTAGCCATAATAAGCAGGCGGTTTTAATTAAACCGGTACTGTTAATCGCTGTCGTACTCGGTTCGGTTACCGGGACCGCTTATGCCGGCGAGTATTTTAACCCTGAGCTGATTGAACTGGATAACCCCGGCATGAAAGGCGCCGATCTTTCGGCGTTTGAGTCCGGCTCGCAGCTGCCCGGCACCTATCGCGTTGATGTGCTCATCGACGGGCAGGTTGTTGACACGCGCGAGATCAAATTTGACGCGGTAAAAAACGCGGAAGGCGAGACCTCCTTGCAGCCTTGCCTGAGCGTGGCGCTGTTGAAAAGCTGGGGGGTAAAAACCGAGCTATTCCCTGACCTGGCTTCAGGCGGCGAATGTGCGAAGCTCTCGGCGATCCCGCAGGCCTCCACGGCGTTCATTTTCAGTGCCCAGCACCTGGAGATGACGATTCCACAGGCGGCGCTGTCACCGCAGGCTCGCGGATATGTGCCGCCAGAAATGTGGGACGAGGGGATCACCGCCGCGCTGCTTAACTACAGTCTGAGCGGCTCAAACATCTGGGGACGTGACGGCAACAGCAGTAACGCGAACAGCCAGTACGCCAACCTGCGCCCGGGCATTAACGTCGGTCCGTGGCGGATCCGCAACTATTCCACCTGGAGCCGCGACAGCAGCGGCAACGACAAATGGGATACGGTCTACACCTACGTACAGCGGGCGATCGTTCCGCTCAAGGCTCAGCTTACGGCCGGCGACAGCACCTCTCCGGCTGACGTGTTCGACAGTATTCCATTCCGGGGCGCGCAGCTGGCCTCTGACGATGACATGATGCCGGACTCGTTGAAAGGGTACGCTCCGGTGGTGCGCGGTATTGCCCGCACCAACGCCCAGGTCATCATTCGCCAGAATGGCTACCAGATATACCAGAGCGACGTGGCGCCGGGCGCGTTTGAAATTACGGACATCTACCCCACTGGCGGCGCGGGTGACCTCGACGTTACCGTGAAAGAGAGCGACGGCAGCGAGCAGCACTTTTCCGTGGCCTTTGCTTCACTGCCGGTGTTGCAGCGTGAAGGGCGCTTTAAGTATGCGTTAACCGCAGGCCAGTACCGATCCTATAGCAGCGACGTTGATAAAACCCCGTTCGCACAGTTGACCGGGATCTACGGCCTGCCGCATGGCCTGACGCTCTACGGCGGTTTCCAGGAGTCGAGCAAGTATCGCTCTCTGGCGGCAGGGATCGGTAAAAACATGGGCGACTTTGGCGCCTTCTCGACGGATGTCACCCAGGCGTGGTCAACCCCGCAAAACCTGCCGGGAAGCAGCGGCCAGTCCTGGCGCATTCGCTACAGCAAAAACTTTGTTGAGACGGGAACCAACTTCGCCATCGCGGGCTACCGCTATTCAACCAGCGGCTACTACGGGATGCAGGAGGTGCTGGATTCCTATGGCGACAGCAGCGCGCTGCAGGACCGCCGTCGTAACCGCGCCGAGCTGACGATGAGCCAAAACATCGGTCAGAGCCTGGGATCGCTCATGCTCAGCGCCGTACGTGAAGATTACTGGAATTCCGGTAAGGCCACGGCGTCTTACAGCGCCGGGTATAACAATGCGTGGGGAAGCGTGAACTATGGGATCACCTATACCTACAGTAAAAACGGCAGCACTGACGGCAACGGTCGTTCAACCCGCAACGATACGGATCGGCAGATTGCACTGAACGTCAGCGTGCCGTTAGCGGCCTTCCTGCCGCGTACCTGGGCCAATTACAGCATGAACGCCAGCAGGAACAACGGCACGACGCATAGCGTCGGCCTTAACGGTACCGCGCTGGAAAACAACGCGCTCAGCTGGAACGTGCAGCAAGGTTACGGAACGGATTCCGTGGGGTATACCGGCAATGCCAGCGCTGATTTTAAAGGTACCTATGGTGAAGTCTATGGGGGGTACGGTTACGACAAAGGCGGCGATCGTCTGAACTATGGGTTACAGGGTGGGATCGTTGCCCACGCCGACGGGGTGACCTTCTCGCAGCCTCTGGGTGAAACCAACGTGCTGATAAAAGCACCCGGCGCGAAAGGGGTAAGCATCCAGAATCAGAGCGGCGCAAAAACCGACTGGCGTGGCTACACCGCGGTGAGCAACCTGACGCCGTACCGTAAGAACGACGTGGCGCTGATGACCGATACGCTACCGGATGACGTGGAGCTCGAGCTGACCAACAAGACGGTGATACCGACCCGCGGTGCGGTGGTCAGGGCGGATTATGTGGCAAATGTCGGGATGCGGGTGTTGATGACGCTTAAGTACCGTAATGGCCAGCCGGTTCCGTTTGGCGCTATCGCCACCATCAAAGGGCAGAGCGGGAACAGCTTTATTGTGGGAGATAAAGGCCAGGTTTATTTGACGGGGTTAAGTCCAAACGGAACGTTATGGGTTAAATGGGGTAGTGATAATTCAGAACAATGTCAGGTTAACTATGCGATTACTGAAAAAGAGAGATCCAACAGTATCCCTGACGTTGTTTATGATTGTCGTTGAGGATGAGTTATGTATTCAGCAAATAAATATCGGCCGTATGGGCAAATCATTTTTCTGGCACTGTTAGGGTTATGCTCACTACGTGCTGAAGCAGACTGTACGTTTGGGGGCAGTGGATTTAATCCAGCACAACCGTTCAATATACAGCAGCCTGCCGTGACGGTTCAGCGCGATGCTCCCGTTGGCACAGTGATAAGTAGCTTTATCACCAATAGCAGCGGTGATATTGATCTCTGCGTCGGTTCGGGAACGATTACCTATGAAATGAGTATGTTCAGTACGCCTTCGTCAATAGCGAATTATTATAATACAAATGTGCCTGGCGTGGGTATTGCGTTAAAATTCACCTCTGCAAGCTGGTATTTTTCAAAGGTCAGGCAATATACAAATTCGACGCCGACACAGACAGTTGTTTCCCCTCTGGAGGTAACTTTAATAAAGACAGGGAATATTACGTCAGGCGTGATAGGCTCCGGACTGCTGGCAACGGCCCATGGTGATGATAACGTTCAGTCGTTAACGGTTAACTATATTGGTAACAAAGTGACGCAATTAGCATGCTCAATAACAACGCCTGGATTAAGTTTTCCTATCGGTGATATTTCAGCATCGGCTTTTGGCAACGCTGTCGGCACTATTCCTTCTGGCGCTCAAAACACGCAGAATCTGGGCCTCGACTGCGATGCGGATGCGAATATTAATGTCATGCTGCAGGGAATGCAAAACCCTGACGTTAGTACTACCAGCGTATTAGCCTTGACCGGTCAGGGAAACGCGGATGTGGCGAAAGGCGTCGGCGTGCAATTGTTATATAATGGAGCGCCTTTAGAATTAAATAACCGAATTGTTTTGAAGCAATCCGCTGGCGGCCAGGAAACTTTCCCGATAACTGCCCGCTATTATCAAACGCAGGCGAATGTTTCAACCGGTAAAGCCAACGCATCAGCAACTCTTGATTTAACGTATCAGTAATGGATAAGACGATGAATATTTTGCGAGCGGCAGCGCTTGCCGCCACGTTAATAAGCTGCAATACCTTTGCGGGAGACGCTGTTAATATTAGCGTTACCGGCAATATTATTGCTTCTCCCTGCATATTTAACGGCGGGAATGACAACATGGATATTGATCTCGGCAATATACAGGCATCAAACATGGCCACGCCGGGGTCATCATCCGATCCTGTGCCGTTTAACCTGCTGTTTACCCAGTGTCCGACAGGAACGAGCAGCGTGACGGTTTCATTTACCGGAAACCCCGATCCCGTCGCGGGGGCGGATTACTATATGAACAGCGGTTCGGCCACGAATGTCGCGGTTGCGATGAGTGAAGCGGCAAGCGGTACATTAAAAGGTACCGGGACAAGCATTACGCAGACAATTTCAGCGGACAGAACCGCGACGATGGCCATGCTGGCATCGGTCAGATCCTTTACCGGCGGCGCGACGCCGGGAAGCATCAGCGCAGTCGTTGTCATGACGATGCAGTACAACTAATCAGTTGATGGGTTGATATTTCTTAATGATTGACAGATGTCGGTAACTGCTATGTTGAATATTCTGATTATAGAGAAAGATTCATTTTTCAGAGATGGGTTGCAGCGTTTTCTTGTAGATTTCTTCACGCATAATTTCAGGCATTCGCTCCATTTTGACGTTGAGCTTTCTCATGAATATGTCAGCGCCGCCGATATTATTTTTCTCGCGTTATGTCAGGGGGAAAACCTGACCTGTTATCCAGAATTACTGGCGCGAAAAAAAGGGATTGTGATTGGCCTTGTCGAGGATGAGCAACGTTTCTCGGCATGTCCGTCCTGTTATCAGGATATGATATTTATCTCTCGGCGCACCTCGCTTGACAGAATGACCGAGGCGCTGTTTATCGCCTGGTATCGTACGCAATTACCCAGCTTTCGCTGGAAGAATAAAAGCTGCGAAGAATGCCAGCATAAAATATTATCTGTGCAGCAGATTCGCGTTATGGTGCATTTTTACAGAGGGTTATCGGTAGGGCAGATTGCGAATAAGCTTAACACCAGTGATAAAACCATTTTCACCCATAAATATCTGCTGATGCAGAAATTCGACCTGCGCAGCGATTTTGAACTCATGGCCCTGATTCACCGGATGGTAGAGAAAAATGCCTGTCCGAACCGGTTGCGTGATTATCTGACTAACAGCTGATAACCCGCAGTACGGCTAAAGCGTGGCGCTGTTGCCGGGTGGCGCTGACGCCACCCGGCAGGTGCATCAGACGTTCACGGCATTAATCAATCGCGTTTTCATCGTCTGGTAAGACGACGCCGCAAAATCCTCCGCCCAGCGCTGGTCCTCAATGGCCTCCAGCTGCACCGCACAATACTTTGTCTCCGGCGTTTTTGAGACGGGGTCGAGATTATCCTGCGTTAATTCGTTACAGGCCCCGATCCACCACTGATAGGTCATATAGACCGCCCCGGCGTTGATGCGCTCGCTAAGGCTGGCGCGGGTGATGACTTTACCCCGGCGCGAACGTACCCAGACCAGCTGGCCGTCGGTAATACCCAGTCTGTTCGCATCGGCAGGATTCACCTGCACCCGTCCCGGCTCATCGGCGAGGCTTTGCAGCGCGGCGCAGTTACCCGTCATCGAGCGGCAGGAGTAGTGCCCAACTTCGCGCACCGTGCAGAGCACCAGCGGGTAATCATCATCGGGCGTCTCTGCCGGCGCGCGCCACGGCGCGGCAAACAGTTGCCCCTTGCCTGTTGGCGTATCAAACTGATTGTTTTTGTACAGGTACGGCGTGCCGGGGTGATCGAGCGTCGGGCACGGCCACTGCACGTGGCCCATCTCGCCCATTTTTTCATACGTCACGCCGTAGAAGAGAGGGCACAGCTCGCGCATCTCGTCCCAGATCTGCTGGTTATCATCGTAGTGCATCGGGTAGCCCATCTCGGTGGCGAGCAGGCTGACGATCTCCCAGTCGCGCTTCACGTTGCCTTTGGCCTCAATGGCTTTGCCAAAACGCTGGAAACCCCGGTCGGCGCAGGTAAAGACGCCGCCGTGCTCGCCCCATGAGGTGGCTGGGAGCAGAACGTCCGCCGCTTCCGCCGTTTTGGTCATAAAGATGTCCTGAACCACCACGAAGTCAAGCGCCTCGAAACCGCTGCGGACCAGGCCGAGATCGGCTTCCGTCTGGAGCGGATCTTCCCCCATGATGTAATAGGCTTTAACCTTGCCTTCCAGCGCAAGGTGAGGCACTTCGGTAATGCGCGTCCCGACGCGATCGTCCATGTTATTCACGTCAATCCCCCAGGCGTCGGCGAACTTCTGCCTGACAGCCGGATCGGTCACATCCTGATAGCCGGGGAACATATTCGGCAGAACGCCCATATCGCAGGCGCCCTGAACATTGTTTTGCCCGCGCACGGGACCGACACCGACGGCAGGGCGGCCGAGGTTGCCGGTCAGCAGCGCCAGGCTGGAAAGCCCTTTGACGACATCGACGGCCTGGCCAAACTGGGTCACGCCCATACCCCACATTACGGTGGCGGAAGGGGCCGCTGCGAAGGTGCGCATTGCCTGACGAACGTCGCGGGCGGGGATGCCGGTGAGGTGTTCTACGCGCTCCGGGGCATACTCTTTTACCGTCTGCCGATAGGCCTCTAGCCCCTCCGTAAACCGCGCGACGTAGCTCTTGTCGTACAGCTCCTCTTCCAGCAGCACATAGCCAAAGGCGTTCACCAGCGCCATGTTGCTGCCGTTTTTCAACTGCAGGTGCTGGTCGGCAATGCGCGCCGTTTCGATGCGGCGCGGGTCGCAGACGATGATTTTCGCGCCGTTTTCACGGGCTTTTAGCACGCGCCGGGCGACGATAGGGTGGGAGTCTGCGCAGTTATAGCCAAATACCAGCAGGCATTTGGAGTGTTCAATATCGTTGATAGAGTTGCTCATCGCACCGTTGCCGAGGGTCTCCTGTAGCCCGGCGACGGAAGGACCGTGACAAACGCGCGCGCAGCAGTCGACGTTGTTGGTGTGCAGCACCGCGCGGGCAAATTTTTGCATCACGTAGTTGGTTTCATTCCCGGTTCCGCGCGACGAACCGGTGGTCATAATCGAACGCGGGCCGAACTGGGCTTTAATGCTGCCGAGCTTCTGGGCCGTGTAGCGGATAGCCTCCTCCCAGGTCACGGGAGTGAAGGCCTCTCCCTTGCGGTAGCGGATCATCGGCTGGGTCAGACGTGGGGTGAGCAGGCGAGTATCGTTAAGGAAGTCCCAGCCGTAAAATCCTTTCAGGCATAGTGTGCCCTGGTTTGTGGCTCCCTCTGCCGCTTCGGCACGGATGATACGGTTATTCTCAACAACAAGGTTTAGTTTGCAGCCTGCACCACAGTAAGGGCAGACGCTGGCGATTTTTTTCATCAATAACAGACCTGTTAATAAATGAAGCAAAATGACTGGTAAGCCCAGTCCCGTAACAGGGAGTAAGCAGAAACCATGCCATCTTTATTGCGCTTATTTTACAGGGGGTTATGAAGAGAGGGGGATGTCATCGTCAAAATGTTCGTCAGTTCTGACGATGACATGAGTGCTGAATGGCAGGAGGGTTAAACGTCATCCATGGTGTAGCCCACAACGATTTCAAGCGTCTTACGAATAACATCCGCCTGAACAACGTCGCTGGTCGCTTCCAGCGTCTGAATAAGCCACAGGATGATCGCTTTGTTAGAAATATGACCTTCAGAGGCCAGAACACAGCGTACTGCAGTAGAAAAAATAGCGGACTCTTCAGCAAAACGATCGCCTGCGTGACGGAAATATTCCGCCAGCGCACTGTCTAAAAAAGCAGAATGGTATTCGGGTTGCAGCCGAATATTTTGTCTCATTTGATCTCACCGTAGCTGTTAAAATGCAGTCAATGTATTTTTTTGGGATCGGACGGTTTTCCCTTTCCAAACAACGACACTACATTGCCTCTGTTATCATTGAGAGGTCCCTCTCTGCTCATTCGTCCTTGCGCGGTTCTGCGACGTTTTAATCCGAGGCTTTTTGATCCGATATCGGAAATCGCCTTCGCCAGTGTCTCCCGCCGCCGGGGATTCTTTTCATGTGCTTTCATATGCCGCAGACGCTGGACCAGAGCTTCAGTTGTAACGGGGCCACGCTCTCTCAACAGAGAAAGAACGGCTTCGCCTATCAACTGATCGGTCAGTTTGTCCGCGTCACTGCTGTTCATCACGTTATCGTTCGAAGAGCAGGCCAAGCAGCATGTGGTAATGCTGTTCCTCTTCTGGGCCCTCGGCCCTTTCAAGGCGACTTAACAGTTTGGTACAGAGCGATTTGCGATTGAGATTTCGCCCGTCGCTAAGGATCTCAACAACGACCTGACCCAGCGTTTCCTGTTGAGTAGGAAGCGTGGCTTTTTCGAAGTACTGTGCGATTGCTGCTGCGGAATCTGCGACGTAACCTTTCTGCTGCATGTTTCGCTCCTGTAAAATTTTGTAATCAGTAACGTTACATTTAAGGTATACACATTTTCTAAATCTGTACATGAAAAATGTACAGATTTTTAATAAAATCAGGATATATTTTATAAATAACATATTTATCAGTAAGTTATTTGTTGTTCACGAAACGGTAATGCTACAGAATATATTGTACAAATTGCATGGTCGCTGTTAAGTTGTACAACGCTTTTGAGCGTGCCATTAACGGCAGTAAATGATTGAGATGTAAATTATTTGTGAGGCAATTAATGTGCTATAAGAGAAGTCTCTCCACATGTTTTTGTGGTCAAAACCCTTAACCCCCAGGAATCGCATGCTTACAACCATCATTTACCGCAGTCATATCTGCGAGGACGTTCCAGTGAAAGCGCTGGAAGCTATGGTCGCTGCTGCAAATAGTAAAAACCGGCAAGCCAACGTCACGGGGATCTTGCTGTTTAACGGCACACATTTTTTTCAGTTGCTTGAGGGGCCAGTGGATCATGTTTCTGCTATTTATGAGGAGATCTGTAACGACCCGCGCCACCATAACGTGGTAGAGCTGATGCGGGATCACGGGCCTGTTCGTCGTTTTGGCAAGGTGGGCATGGAGCTTTTTGATTTGCGCCAGTTCGACAGAAGCGAGGTGCTGCAACAGGTGCTGAACAAGGGAACCACACGCTATCAGCTGACCTACAACGACCGTCCGCTGCAGTTTTTCCGTACCTTTGTCGAGGCCACGGAAAAAGCTAACTATTTTGAACTGCCGCCAGCGGATTCCTGGGAGTTCGTTCGCGAAGAAACGCGGTTGTCAGCGCAACCCGAGGTGGTCGCGAAAGGAGC
The DNA here is from genome assembly GCF_034107265.1 of Enterobacter sp. 168J2. Classification (NCBI taxonomy): domain Bacteria; kingdom Pseudomonadati; phylum Pseudomonadota; class Gammaproteobacteria; order Enterobacterales; family Enterobacteriaceae; genus Enterobacter; species Enterobacter sp. 168J2. Next base: position 784,365 of record NZ_JAWNEB010000001.1, read on the forward strand.
GGATTGCAGCTTTGCCTTCCAGCCGATAGTCGATCCGTTTATGCAGCGGGTCGTCTCCTGGGAGGCGCTTCTCCGCACGCCTGACGGCGGCGCACCGGAAGTCTACTTCGCCAATCTGCCGCGTGACGACGTGTATACCTCTGATTTGCGCAGCAAGCAGGTGGCACTCTCAATGGCCAGCGCGCTCGGGCTGCAGAACCAGACGTTATCTCTCAACCTGCTGCCTATGACGCTGGTTAACATTCCTAACGCCGTAGATTTCCTGCTCACCGCGATTGAAGCAAACGGTTTTGTCCCTGAGCAAATTGTGGTGGAGTTTACTGAAAGTGAAGCCATTTCCCGTTTTGACGAGTTCACGGATTCAGTCAGACAGCTAAAAAGTGCGGGCATCAGCGTGACGATCGACCACTTTGGAGCCGGTTTTGCGGGACTACAGCTACTGGCCCAATTCCAGCCCGACAGAATTAAGATTAATCGCGATCTCGTCGCCAACGTGCACAAAAGTGGCCCTCGACAGGCCATCATTCAGGCGATTATCAAATGCTGTTCCTCGCTTGAAATTCAGTTCTGCGCGGTCGGCGTGGAGAAGGCAGAAGAGTGGATGTGGCTGGAATCTGCGGGCATTTCCCAGTTCCAGGGCCATCTCTTTGCCAGCCCCCGGCATGGCGGAATTCCGGCGATTGCATGGCCGGAGAAAAAATTCGATTTCTGATAAAGCTGTACAGAATTCGGCAGACTTAGCTGTACGAGAAGCAAATTTTAGACAACAATGTATTAACAGGTGAAGGGAGAACGACACCTTTCACCTGGGCAAAATGCGGTCTTAGTTATACAAATGGTTTGTACAATCTGATAAGGTTGGTGTAGTTAGGTATGGAAGTTCTGAGCGTGAGGGAGTTAATGGCCTATTACAGTATCGGCGAAGTGGCCGAACGATGCGGTATCAACCCCGTTACGCTGCGTGCCTGGCAGCGACGTTATGGATTGTTGAAGCCGCAGCGCAGCGAAGGGGGTCATCGTCAGTTTGACGATGAAGATATCCTGCGTATTGAAGAGATCAAGCGCCTGATGAAAAGCGGCGTTTCGGTCGGAAAAGTAAAAGACTTGCTGGAAAACAAAGAAGTCCTGACTCAGGGTAACTGGGTCTCGTTCCAGGAAGAGATGATGACCGTTCTGCGTTATGCCAGCCCGGCAAAGCTGCGTGCCAAAATCGGCGAATTCCGCCGCAATCACGCCATGGATGCGCTGATTGATAACATCATTTCCCCCGTCCGTCAGCGAATGAATCAGGATCAAAATACGGTACGCCACATGGCGAGCATGCTTGACGGTATCCTGATTGAATTCGCGGTTCTCAGCCTGGCGGAGTCGCGCAAAAAAGCGGGTAAAGATGCGTTGCTTATCGGCTGGGAATGCGATGACCGTACTCATCTGTGGCTTGAAGCCGCGCGGCTGGCGCAGCAAGGCTGGCACATTGACGTGCTGGCGGACCCGATTGATTCCCCGCGTCCTGAACTCTTCCCGGGGCAAAAAATCTTCGTCTGGACGGGAAAAACGCCAACACCGCGTCAGCAGGAACAGCTCGATCACTGGCGTGAGCAGGGTTTTACCGTTTCATTTCATCAATAATAATCAGAGGCCTTGAGGGCCTTTTTTGTTTTAGTCACTTCCAGAACAAAAGCTATCTCAAAAATAGGCATTTCCGATACATATTTTACTTTTCCCCTCTTCGCTGTTTTCTCCGTTAGATAATCCATTAATTTTCAAAGCATTGAACAATTAAATCCATCCCGCCCGCATCTTCTGACAGGGTCTATGCTTAATAAAAGTAGACAAAAAGGGCGGTTTAGCCGAATGCCCCTGCTGACAGAGGGTTGAAGTGATAATCGTTATCACTAACATGGTGTTATGCCCTGATGGCTAATCAGATGAGGTGGACCTATGGAACTGCATTCAGAAACCTTCAATCCTGCCGATTTTGCCTGGCGCGGATTAACGCTCACGCCTGCGGCGGCGGCGCATATCCACGAGCTGGTGGCGAAAAAGCCCGAGATCCTCGGCGTACGCTTAGGCGTTAAGCAGACCGGCTGCGCGGGCTTTGGCTACGTGCTGGATACCGTCACCGCACCGGAAAAAGATGACCTGGTGTTTGAAACTGACGGCGCAAGGCTGTACGTCGCGCTGCAGGCTATGCCGTTTATCGACGGAACCGAAGTGGATTACGTGCGGGAAGGTTTAAACCAGTTATTCAAATTTCATAACCCGAAAGCCCAGAACGAATGCGGCTGCGGCGAAAGCTTTGGGGTATAGGCGGTACTATGTCTCGCAATACTGAAGCAACGAGTGATGTAAACACCTGGAGCGGCGGACACCTCAACTATAAAGAGGGGTTCTTCACGCAGCTGCAGACCGACGAGCTGGCGAAAGGCATTAATGAAGATGTCGTGCGCGCCATTTCGGCCAAGCGTAACGAGCCCGAGTGGATGCTCGAATTCCGCCTGAGCGCCTTCCGCGCCTGGCTGGAGATGGAAGAGCCGCACTGGCTGAAAGCCCACTACGACAAGCTGAACTATCAGGATTACAGCTATTACTCCGCGCCATCCTGCGGCAGCTGTGACGACACCTGCGCCTCGCAGCCCGGCGCGGTCCAGCAGACCGGCGCCGAGAACAGCTTCCTGAGCAAAGAGGTAGAAGAGGCGTTTAACCAGCTGGGCGTGCCCGTGCGCGAGGGGAAAGAGGTGGCGGTGGACGCCATTTTTGACTCCGTCTCGGTGGCGACCACCTACCGTGAAAAGCTGGCCGAGCAGGGGATCATTTTCTGTTCCTTTGGCGAAGCCATTCATGACCATCCCGAGCTGGTGAAGAAATACATCGGCACCGTGGTACCGAGCAACGATAACTTCTTCGCCGCGCTGAATGCCGCGGTAGCCTCTGACGGCACCTTTATCTACGTGCCGAAAGGCGTGCGCTGCCCGATGGAGCTCTCCACCTATTTCCGCATCAACGCCGAAAAAACCGGCCAGTTTGAACGCACCATTCTGGTGGCGGACGAAGGCAGCTACGTCAGCTATATCGAAGGGTGTTCCGCACCGGTGCGCGACAGCTATCAGCTGCATGCGGCGGTGGTAGAGGTCATCATCCACAAAGACGCCGAGGTGAAATACTCCACGGTGCAGAACTGGTTCCCCGGCGACGGCAACACCGGCGGTATCCTGAACTTCGTCACCAAGCGCGCGCTGTGCGAAGGCGAAAACAGTAAAATGTCCTGGACGCAGTCGGAAACCGGCTCCGCCATCACCTGGAAATACCCGAGCTGTATTTTGCGCGGGGATAACTCCATCGGTGAGTTTTACTCGGTGGCGCTGACCAGCGGGCACCAGCAGGCCGATACCGGCACCAAGATGATCCACATCGGGAAAAACACCAAATCCACCATCATCTCGAAGGGGATCTCCGCCGGGCATTCTCAGAACAGCTATCGCGGGCTGGTGAAAATCATGCCGACGGCCACCAACGCGCGTAACTTCACCCAGTGTGACTCAATGCTGATTGGCGCTGACTGCGGGGCGCATACCTTCCCGTACGTGGAGTGTCGCAACAACACGGCTCAGCTTGAGCACGAGGCGACCACGTCGCGTATCGGGGAAGATCAGCTCTTCTACTGCCTGCAGCGCGGCATCAGCGAAGAAGATGCCATTTCGATGATTGTGAACGGCTTCTGTAAGGACGTGTTCTCTGAACTGCCGCTGGAATTCGCCGTTGAAGCACAAAAACTCCTCGCCATTAGTCTTGAACACAGCGTCGGTTAAGGAAAGCACATGTTAAGCATTAAAGATTTACAGGTTAGCGTGGAAGAGAAAGCGATCCTGCGCGGTCTCAATTTTGACGTCAAGCCGGGTGAAGTTCACGCCATCATGGGGCCGAACGGCTCCGGGAAAAGTACGCTTTCAGCGACGCTGGCGGGACGCGAAGATTACGAAGTGACTGGCGGCTCCGTCGAATTCAACGGCAAAGATCTGCTGGAGATGTCGCCGGAAGACCGCGCGGGTGAGGGCATCTTTATGGCCTTCCAGTACCCGGTGGAAATTCCGGGCGTCAGCAACCAGTTCTTCCTCCAGACGGCGCTGAATGCGGTGCGCAAGTATCGCGGCCAGGAGGCGCTGGATCGCTTTGACTTCCAGGACCTGATGGAAGAGAAGATCAAGCTGCTCAAAATGCCGGAAGACCTGCTGACCCGCTCGGTCAACGTTGGCTTCTCCGGCGGTGAGAAAAAGCGTAACGACATCCTGCAGATGGCGGTGCTGGAGCCCGAGCTGTGCATTCTGGATGAGACGGACTCCGGTCTGGATATCGACGCCCTGAAGATTGTCGCCGACGGGGTGAACGCCCTGCGCGACGGCAAGCGTTCGTTCATTATCGTCACCCACTACCAGCGCATTCTGGACTACATCAAGCCGGACTACGTCCACGTGCTTTACCAGGGACGTATTGTGAAATCCGGTGATTTCACGCTGGTTAAACAACTGGAGGAGCAGGGCTATGGCTGGCTTACCGAACAGCAGTAATGCGCTCCAGCAGTGGCACAGGCTGTTTGAGGAGCAGGGGCATACGCGCTCCGAGCAGGCGCAGCAGCACTTGCAGCAGATGCTGCGTCTCGGCCTGCCGACGCGTAAGCATGAGAACTGGAAGTACACCCCGCTCGATGGCCTGCTGAACGGCGAGTTTGTGACGCGTCTGGCAGAGATTGACCCGGCCCGGCGCGACGCCCTGGCGCTGACGGTGGATGCGGTGCGTCTGGTCTTCGTCGACGGCGTCTGGCGCCCTGAACTGAGCGACGACGCCCAGGAAAGCGGGTTCGATATCATCATTAACGACGATCGCCAGAGCCTGAGCGCCCCGGTTCAGCCTGAGGTGTTCCTGCACCTGACCGAGAGCCTGGCCCGCAGCGTGACGCATATACGCGTGAAGCGTAACCAGCGCCCGGCAAAACCGCTGCTGCTGATGCACATCACCCAGGGCGTGGAGGGCGATGAGATCAACACCGCGCACTATCGCCATCACCTTGAGCTGGCGGAGGGGGCGGAGGCCACGGTCATCGAACATTACGTCAGCCTCAACGAGACCCGACACTTTACCGGGTCGCGGCTGACGATGAACGTCGCTGCGAATGCGCAGCTTCACCACATTAAGCTGGCGTTTGAGAATCCGCAGAGCCACCATTTTGCCCATAACGATATGCTGCTGGGCCAGGATGCCGCGGCGTACAGCCACAGCTTTCTGCTCGGCGGCGCGGTGCTGCGCCACAACACCAGCACGCAGCTTAACGGAGAAAACACTACGCTGCGCATCAACAGCCTGGCGATGCCGGTCAAATCAGAAGTGTGCGACACGCGCACCTGGCTTGAGCACAACAAAGGCTACTGCAACAGCCGCCAGCTGCACAAAACCATCGTCAGCGATAAAGGGCGGGCGGTGTTTAACGGCCTGATTAACGTGGCCCAGCACGCCATCAAAACCGACGGGCAGATGACCAACAACAATCTGCTGCTGGGGCGCCTGGCGGAAGTGGACACCAAGCCGCAGCTGGAGATCTACGCCGACGACGTAAAATGCAGCCACGGCGCGACGGTCGGGCGGATCGACGATGAGCAAATGTTCTACCTGCGCTCGCGCGGCATCGACCGGCAGGCGGCGCAGAAAATGATCATCTACGCCTTTGCGGCGGAGCTTACGGAAGCGCTGCACGATGGCGTATTGAAGCAGCAGGTGCTGGCCCGCATTGGTCAGCGTCTGCCCGGAGGCGAAGCATGAGTTTTCCCGTAGAAAAAGTGCGGGCCGATTTCCCTGTTCTGACCCGTGAAGTGAACGGCCTGCCGCTGGCCTATCTCGACAGCGCGGCCAGCGCGCAGAAGCCGAATCAGGTGGTGGATGCGGAAGCCGAGTTTTACCGCCACGGCTACGCCGCCGTGCATCGCGGTATTCATACGCTGAGCGCCGAGGCGACCCAGCGCATGGAAAACGTGCGCACGCAAATTGCAGCCTTCCTCAATGCGCGCCTGCCGGAAGAGCTGGTATTTGTGCGCGGCACCACCGAGGGGATTAACCTTGTTGCCAACAGCTGGGGAAACGCCCAGGTGCGCGCGGGGGATAACATCATCATCACCCAGATGGAGCACCACGCCAATATTGTGCCATGGCAGATGCTCTGCGAGCGTGTCGGCGCGCAGCTGCGGGTCGTTCCGTTGAACGAAGACGGCACGCTGCAGCTTGAACAGCTTGACGCCCTGCTGGACGACAGGACGCGGCTGGTGGCGGTCACCCAGGTCTCTAACGTGCTGGGCACCGAAAACCCGGTGGCAGAGATTATCGCAAAAGCCCATCAGGCCGGCGCGAAGGTGCTGATTGACGGCGCGCAGGCGGTGATGCACCACGCGGTGGACGTGCAGGCGCTGGACTGCGATTTCTACGTATTTTCCGGGCATAAGCTCTATGGGCCTACTGGGATCGGCGTGCTGTATGTGAAAGAGGACATCCTGCAGGCGATGCCGCCGTGGGAAGGGGGCGGATCGATGATCGCCACCGTCAGCCTGACGGAAGGGACGACCTACGCCCGAGCGCCGTGGCGTTTCGAAGCGGGCACCCCCAATACCGGTGGGATTATCGGCCTGGGGGCGGCGGTGTCTTACGTCTCCGCAATCGGCCTGGACGCCATCCAGGAGTACGAACAGCTGCTGATGCACTACGCGCTGCAGGAGCTTGCCAGCGTGCCGGATCTGACCCTCTATGGCCCGGCTGACCGGCAGGGCGTAATTGCGTTTAACCTGGGGAAACACCACGCCTATGACGTGGGCAGCTTCCTCGATAACTACGGCGTGGCCGTCCGGACCGGGCACCACTGCGCCATGCCGCTGATGGCCTTTTACCAGGTTCCGGCAATGTGCCGCGCATCGCTGGTGATGTATAACACAATGGAAGAGGTCGACAGGCTGGTGGCGGGGCTTAAGCGCATTCACCAGCTGCTGGGCTAAGAAGAGGCAAACGATGGCAGAACTGCCGGACAGAGACAAATTGCTGCGCAACTTTGGGCGTTGTGCAAACTGGGAAGAGAAGTACCTTTACATCATCGAGCTGGGGCAGCGTCTGCCGCCGCTCGGAGAAGAGGCGCATAACCCGGAAAACATTATTCAGGGCTGCCAGAGCCAGGTGTGGATCGTGATGGAGCAGTCTGATGACGGCACAATCGCACTGCACGGCGACAGCGATGCGGCCATTGTAAAAGGGCTGATTGCGGTGGTCTTTATTCTTTACCACCGGATGTCGGCGCAGGATATTGTCGCGTTCGATGTCCGCCCGTGGTTTGAAAAAATGGCCCTGACCCAACACCTCACCCCGTCCCGCTCCCAGGGGCTGGAAGCAATGATTCGCGCCATTCGCGCCAAAGCTGCAATCCTTAGCTAGACTTACAGAACAGCATTCATTCTGTTTCGCGAGGTGGTTCCCGCCTCGCTGGTTTTTCAGCTTTCTGGCGTCCTGCCAGTGAATAAGGAATCTCAGCATGAAGCGCGCGTCTCTAATAACTCTATTACTCCTCAGTTCGCTCGGTACGTTTAATTCGGCCCGCGCGATGGACTATCCGTTGCCGCCCGCAGGCAGCCGCCTGATTGGGCAAAATCAAACCTACACGATACAGGAAGGGGATAATAAGCTTCAGACCATCGCCCGTCGGTTTAATACCGCGGCGCAGGTGATCCTTGAAACGAACAATACCATTGCGCCGGTAAACCCCGCACCGGGTACCGTTATCACCATCCCTTCGCAGATGCTGCTGCCGGATACGCCCCGCGAGGGCATTGTGGTGAACCTGGCCGAGCTTCGGCTCTACTACTTCCCGCCGGGAGAAAATATTGTCCAGGTATTCCCGCTCGGCATCGGACAGCTGGGGCTGGAAACGCCGGTAAGCACCACCCGCGTTAGCCAAAAAATACCTAATCCAACCTGGACGCCAACGGCGGGCATCCGAGCGCGTTCCCTGGCCCAGGGAATTAAATTGCCTCCCGTCGTCCCGGCTGGACCAAATAACCCGCTGGGGCGTTACGCACTGCGTTTGGGTATTGGTAATGGGGAATATCTTATTCACGGCACCAGCGCGCCGGACAGCGTAGGCCTGCGCGTCAGTTCCGGCTGTATGCGAATGAACGCCCCGGATATTAAAGCCCTGTTTGAGCAGGTGCGGGTCGGCACGCGGGTACAAATTATCAATGAGCCGGTCAAATTCTCGGTTGAGCCGGACGGCAAGCGCTATATTGAGGTCCACCGTCCGCTGGCGCAGGTGGAGGGCGAGAACCCGCAAATTTCGCCCATTAGCCACTCCGCAGACTTTGCCGCCTTTGTTTCTCAATCCGGAAGCGATAAAGCGCTTATTGATAAAGCGCTGGCGCGCCGTGCGGGGATCCCGGTGGTTGTATCCGCCGGTAGCGGGCCCTCGGCCAGCAACAGCGTGTTGTCAGTGCAGAACAGCCGGGTGTCTGCTGCGGTAGCAGAAGAGGAAGGGGAGAAGGTAACGCAGTAGGGGTTTGACGCAGGCAAAAAAAATGGCGCACAATGTGCGCCATTTTATTAACAGGTACTATTACTTACGGTATTTAGTAGCCTGGTTGTCCAGACGCTGGTTAGCGCGAGCTGCGTCGTCTTTAGCAGCCTGAACGTCGGAACGCATTGCGTTCACGTCGTTGCTCAGCTGGTCAACTTTAGCGTTCAGAGTCTGAACGTCAGAAGACAGCTGATCGATTTTAGCGTTGCTGGAGCAACCAGCCAGCAGAGTAGAACCCAGGATTACCGCGCCCAGTACCAGTTTAGTACGATTCATTATTAATACCCTCTAGATTGAGTTAATCTCCATGTAGCGTTACAAGTATTACACAAACTTTTTTGGGTTGAGAATATTTTTTTGATGGGAATACGCCTATTTTTGATCGTTCGCTCAAAGAAGCATCGAATCAGTGCGTTTTGAGTAAAAAGCTATGTAAAAAAAGGCATTTTTCATCGGATTCATCTTAGATAAATCGCATTTAAATAGAAAAACCCGATTTGCTTTTTGAATGAATTTGGCTAATACCGCTAATAAAAAAAGCGCCCATTGGGCGCTTTTTATCAAATTTAATTCGTTCGTGAATTATTACAGCACGTGAACGGAGGCAGTGTTGGTTGTTCCGCTTGGTACCAGTGCACCAGAAACCATGACAACAACGTCGCCTTTCTGCGCCAGACCGCTTTCCAGAGCCATTGCTTTACCCTGAATGTAGAAATCGTCAGTAGAGGCGATCTCTTTGACCAGGTGCGCAACCACGCCTTTGCTCAGCACCAGCTGACGTGCGGTGGTTTCGTTGGTGGTCAGGGCCAGGATGGTGGCATCCGGGAAGTATTTACGCACTGCGCGCGCAGATTTACCGCCCTGGGTCGCAACCACAATCAGTGGCGCTTCCAGTTTCTCAGCGGTTTCTACCGCACCGCGGCATACTGCTTCGGTGATGCGCAGCTTGCGGCTGTCGTTGTTGAAGTCCAGACGGCTGGTCATCACGCGGTCTGTACGTTCGCAGATGGTCGCCATGATGCCGACCGCTTCCAGAGGGTATTTCCCTTTCGCGGATTCACCGGACAGCATCACTGCATCGGTACCGTCGAGGATGGCGTTCGCCACGTCGCCTGCTTCAGCGCGGGTAGGGCGTGGGTTTTTGATCATGGAGTCCAGCATCTGCGTGGCGGTGATAACCACTTTACGCGCGCGAACACATTTCTCGATCATCATCTTCTGCGCGAAGATCACTTCTTCAACCGGGATTTCAACGCCCAGGTCGCCACGTGCAACCATGATGCCGTCAGACGCTTCGAGGATTTCGTCGAAGTTGTTCAGGCCTTCCTGGTTTTCGATTTTGGAGATGATCTGGATCTTCTCGCCACCGTGGGCTTTCAGGTGCTCACGAATTTCAACCACGTCGGAACGCTTACGGATGAAGGACGCCGCAACGAAGTCAACGCCCTGTTCGCAGCCGAAGATCAGGTCCTGTTTGTCTTTCTCAGCCAGTGCTGGCAGCGCGATAGAAACGCCCGGCAGGTTAACGCCTTTGTTTTCGCCCAGGTCGCCGTTGTTCAGCACTTTACAGATAACTTTGTTACCTTCGATAGCGGTCACTTCCATACCGATCAGACCATCGTCGACCAGCACGGTGTTACCCACGGACAGATCGGTGGTGAAGCCTTCATAGGTTACCGCAACGATTTCGCTGTTACCGACAACGGATTTGTCGGTAGTGAAGGTGAAGGTCTGGCCCGCTTTCAGAGAGACGTCGTTACCGCCTTCCAGTTTGATGGTACGGATTTCCGGACCTTTGGTATCGAGCAGGATCGCCGCTTTTTTACCGGTCTTGCTCATCACGTTGCGCAAGTTCTGGATACGCTGACCGTGTTCCGCGTAGTCACCGTGGGAAAAGTTCAGACGCATCACGTTCATGCCGGCGTCCAGCATTTTGCTCAGCATCTCTTCGGATTCGGTTTTCGGGCCGATAGTACAAACAATTTTCGTCTTTTTCATGACAGTCTTAGTCTTTAAGTTGGGAAGGATATGGAAATCTCGCTCCGGGGGCGCACCGCCGCGGAGTCAAACCTGTGTTGCAAAAGAGTATATGACACGCACTAAGGATAGGAGACATCAAATGAGCGTGCAGAAGAAAGTGTGCCTGAGTGACAGCCCAACGAAGGAGAGGGGAAGTTGTAGGTTGTTTTTTGTATTCCAAGCGCTGAAACCATTCACCAGGGATTTGGCGCGCATTATACGCTGATTTTAAGATAAAAGGAAAATGGATACGGCGTTTCAGAATTAATCAATGCCGTTTCACATAATATTGTTATCAAGGCGTTAAGCCATGATGACAACTTTTGGCGGCAGGCGATCGACCTGCCGCATTTTGCCTATTTTTGCAGCGCCTGGCTGAGGTCGGCAATCAGGTCTTTCGGATCTTCAATGCCCACCGACAGGCGAATCAGCTGCGGCACAATACCGTTTGCCAGGCGTTGCTCCAGCGGAATCGAGGCGTGCGTCATGCTGTAGGGCTGGCTCACCAGGCTCTCCACGCCGCCCAGGCTTTCCGCCAGGGTGAACAGCTTCAGGTTGCGAATCACCTCGGTGGCGCGTTGCGCATCGCCTTTCACCACGACGGAAATCATCCCGCCCGGCAGGGCCATCTGCGTGCGGGCAAGCTGATACTGCGGATGCGATTCCAGGCCGGGATAGAACACTTTTTCGACCAGAGGATGCTGCGCCAGCCATTGCGCAATCTCCAGCGCGTTGCTGCTGTGCTTTTCTACCCTCAGCGCAAGCGTGCGGAGACCGCGCAGGGTCAGGAAGCTGCTAAAGGGATCCAGAACGCCGCCGACCGCATTTTGCAGATAGCCAAGCTGGTCCGCCAGCGCCGGGTTATCACCCACCACCGCCAGCCCGGCCACCACGTCCGAGTGGCCGTTAAGGTATTTGGTGGCGGAGTGAACCACGATATCGAAACCCGACGCCAGCGGGCGGTGGATCGCTGGCGACGCGAAGGTGTTATCCGCCACGCTGATGACGTTATGACGCCGCGCGATAGCGGCAATGGCCGCCAGATCCGCCAGCTTCAGAAGCGGGTTGGTCGGCGTTTCCACCCACACCATGCGCGTGTCCGGGCGAATGGCGTCCTCAAGCCCGGCTAAATCGTCCGGCTTAACCCAGCTGACCCGCAGGCCGGTGCTGCGCTTGCGTACGTTTTCGATCAGGCGATAGGTCCCGCCGTAAACGTCATCAATGGCGACGATATGGCTGTCTTTATCCAGCAGTTCGAGCACCGTGGAGATGGCGGCGAGACCGGAGGCAAAGGCGTAGCCGCGCGTGCCGCCTTCGAGCTCGGCGATGGCGGTTTCCAGCGCGTGGCGCGTTGGGTTGCCGCTGCGGGAATACTCATAGCCGGTATGCTCCCCGGGTGACGGTTGCGCAAACGTCGACGTGGCGTAAATCGGCGGCATGACGGCGCCGTGCTGGTCGTTAAACGCGCCGCTGTGGACGCTCAGGGTTGCCAGGTTTTTCATCGTTTAATCCTTTATTGCTGTAGACGATTGCGCCACGCGGTCAGGACGTCGCTGCGCGTAATCAGGCCGAGAAAACGGTCATTGTCGTTAATCACGGCCACCAGACCGCGGTCGAAGATGGCGTGCAGGGCGCTCTCCGGGGCGCGTTTGTCGAGGAATTCCACCTGACGGGTCATGGCCGCCGTGACCGGCAGGGCAAAGCGGTCGCCGTCGCCGCCGATATGCCGCAGCAGATCCCACTCGTCGATAATGCCCACCACCTTGCCGTTCTCAAGGACTGGGAGCTGAGAGATGTCATACAGGCGCATGCGTGCCAGCACGGTGGAAAGCGTATCGTCCGGAGCGGCAGTGACGGTGGCGCCTTCATCGTGGCGCAGGGCGATGTAGTCGGAGAGATCGCCCGCCTGAGGGCGCGTGATAAGCCCCTGCTGGCGCATCCAGTCGTCGTTGAACATCTTGGAGAGATATTTATTGCCGCTGTCGCAGGCGAAGGTCACCACGCGTTTAGGTATGGTCTGCGCCTGGCAGTATTTCAGCGCCGCCGCCAGCAGCGTGCCGCTGGAAGAGCCCGCCAGAATACCTTCCGTTTTCAGCAGCTCGCGCGCGGTGGTGAAGGCTTCCCGGTCGGAGATGCGCCAGGCGCGATTCACCCCTTCGATGTGGGCCAGCGGCGGAATAAAGTCTTCGCCAATTCCCTCTACCAGCCAGGAGCCCGCGTCGTGGTAGCGTCCGGTTTCCACCTGGTCGGCAAGAACCGACCCGGCGGGGTCAGCCAGGACAAACTCCGTGTGCGGCGAGTGCTCGGCGAACCACGCCTGCAGGCCGCCCAGCGTCCCGCCGGACCCAACGCCCACCACGATGGCGTCAATCCTGCCGTCAAGCTGCTCAAACAGCTCCGGTGCCGTGGTGGTGCGGTGCGCCAGCGGATTGGCCTCGTTATTAAACTGGTCGATATAAAACGCGCCGGGCAGCTCGTTGGCCAGGCGTCGGGCGTAATCCTGGTAATAGGCGGGGTGGCCCTTGTTGACGTCGGAGCGGGTCAGCACCACCTGGGCACCCAGCGCGCGCAGGTGGAAAATCTTCTCGCGGCTCATTTTGTCCGGCACCACCAGGATCAGCGAGTAGCCTTTCTGGGCGGCGATCAGGGCCAGGCCGAGGCCGGTATTCCCCGCCGTTGCCTCAATAATCGTGCCGCCCGGCTGCAGCTGGCCGGTGCGCTCCGCTTCGTTAATCATCGACAGCGCAACGCGGTCTTTAATCGAGCCGCCGGGGTTCTGGTTTTCCAGCTTCAGAAACAGCGAGCAGGGGCCGGTATCGAGCTTATGCAGCTGGATCAGCGGCGTGCGGCCAATCAGTTCGGTGACGGAGTGGTAAATCGTCATGATGTTTTCCTTTCTGGATGTCATGACGGGATGATAGGGCGGTGAAATTTTCTCAATAAAGAACCATTCACTGCCTTTTAGAACGTAATGGAATATAAATGTCGTTTTTGGATGTCAGGACAGCAAGACGTACAGTTGTCTGGATGTGAGGATGGCTATACCGGCATAAAATGCTGAAAAAATGACCGCTTTTACGGAAGGTAAGCCAGCACATATGCGTCTGGCAGATAATCATTGCTGAAATTAGTCTAAATACTTCCCGCCCGGCAAACTCGCTGTTTATTTCCGAAAGTTATAAGACATGCTTTTTTGTTCATTTCAAAGCTGATAACGCCTGTTTACTATCATTTGGACATCCATACTGCTAAACCGCTATATGCGCAACGGATAACGTATAAGAATGATCGTACTCAGGAATATTTCGAAGGTTTTTGACAACGGAAAAGTCGCGCTGACCGCCGTTGATAACGTCAATTTGACGATAGAGCAGGGACAAATTTACGGCATTATCGGCTACAGCGGGGCCGGGAAAAGCACGCTGATTCGCCTGCTCAACGGTCTGGAGAAACCCAGCGCCGGGAGCGTCACCATTAACGGGCAGGATATCTCCGCCGCAAAAGGTGAAGCGCTGCGCCTGGCGCGCCTGAAGATCAGCATGGTGTTTCAGCACTTCAACCTGCTGTGGTCGCGCACGGTGAGTGAGAACATTGCTTTCTCGATGCAAATCGCCGGTGTGCCAAAAGCTAACATTAAGGCGCGCGTCGCCGAACTGGTGGAACTGGTTGGCCTGAAGGGGCGCGAGAATGCATATCCGTCGCAGCTGAGCGGCGGGCAAAAACAGCGCGTGGGGATTGCGCGCGCGCTGGCCAACAACCCCGACGTGCTGCTCTGCGATGAGGCTACGTCCGCGCTCGACCCGCAGACCACCGATCAGATCCTCGATCTGCTGCTCGACATTAACCGCCGCTTCAAACTCACCATCGTGCTGATCACGCACGAGATGCACGTGGTGCGCAAAATCTGCGACCGCGTGGCGGTGATGGAGAACGGTAAAGTGGTGGAAGAGGGCGACGTGCTGAGCGTTTTCACCCATCCGCAGCAGCCCATCACCCGGCAGTTCGTCCGCCAGGTGAGTCAGTACGCCGAGGAAGAGACCTTCAATACCGAACTGGCAAACGATCTGGAAGGCACGGTGATCAGGCTGACCTTTACCGGACACAGCACCCATAAGCCGATTGTCGGGGAATTAACCCTGCGCTACGGCCTGCCGTTTAACATCCTGCACGGAAAAATGACGCAAACCGCCCACGGTGTTTTCGGGCAGCTCTGGGTCCACGTGGTGGCCTCCGATGAACAACTGAACAATATCCTCGCCGACCTGAAGCAAAGCGATATTGAAGGCGAGGTAATTAAACATGGCTGAGAATCTCTTTCCGCATCTCAAGTGGGATCAGCTCTGGGCTGCCACGCTGGAGACGCTGTATATGACCGCGCTTTCCGGCGTGGCGACCTTTGTTCTGGGCATCGTGCTGGGCCTGGCGCTGTTTTTAACCGCGCGCGGTGGCTTGTTCCACAACCGCACGGTCTACAGCGTCATTTCGATTGTGGTGAACGTGTTCCGCTCTATTCCGTTCATCATTTTAATCGTCCTGCTCATCCCGTTCACCAAGACCGTCGTCGGTACCATCCTTGGTGCTAACGCGGCGCTGCCGGCGCTGATTGTCGGCGCCGCGCCGTTCTACGCGCGTCTGGTGGAGATCGCCCTGCGCGAAGTGGACAAAGGGGTCATAGAAGCAACGCGCTCGATGGGCGCACGACTGAGCACGCTAGTGTTTCGGGTTTTACTGCCGGAATCATCACCTGCACTGGTTTCAGGTATTACGGTGACGCTGATTGCGCTGGTGAGCTACAGCGCAATGGCGGGGGTGATTGGCGCCGGCGGTTTGGGAAATCTGGCTTATCTGGAAGGATTCCAGCGCAACCATGGTGACGTCACGCTGGTGGCAACGGTGACCATTTTAATCATCGTTTTCATTATCCAGTTCTGCGGCGATGTCATTACTTCACTGTTAGATAAACGCTAATAAAACACACAGGAACCACATCATGAAAAAGACACTGACGCTGATCGCGGCCGCCACCCTGAGCGCCCTGAGCTTCGCCTCCTGGGCCGACACCCTGACCGTGGGCGCGTCCAACACCCCGCACGCCGAAATTCTGGAGCAGGCCAAGCCGATTCTGGCGAAGCAGGGTATCGATCTGGAGATTAAACCGTTCCAGGACTACATTCTGCCCAACACCGCGCTGGCCGGACGTGACATCGACGCCAACTACTTCCAGCACATCCCTTACCTGAACAGCGTCCTGAAGGATCACGCGGGCGATAAGGACTACGATTTTGTCAGTGCGGGCGCGATCCACATTGAGCCAATCGGCATCTACTCCAAAAAATACAAATCCCTGAAGGACCTCCCGGAAGGCGGCAAGATCATCATGCGTGATGCGGTTTCTGAAGAAGGCCGCATTCTCTCCATCTTCGAAAAAGAGGGTGTGATCAAGCTGAAGCCGGGCATCGACAAAGTGACGGCGCGCATCAGCGATATCGTTGAGAACCCGAAAAAACTGAAGTTCACGCCGAACGTGGAAGCGTCCCTGCTGCCGCAGATGTACAACAACGACGAAGGCGACGCGGTGGTGATTAACGCCAACTACGCGATTGACGCCGGTCTGGACCCGGTTCATGACCCGATTGCGGTAGAGAGCGGTGAAAACAACCCGTACGCCAATATCATTACCGTGCATCGCGGCGACGAGAAGAAGAAAGACATCGTCGCGCTGGTGAACGTGCTGCACTCCAAAGAGATTCAGGACTGGATCCGTACTAAATACAAAGGCGCGGTCATTCCAGTAAACAACTAATTGTTTGATTTTCCAGATGAAGCCCGGCGAGATCCTCGCCGGGCTTCTTTTTTGTATCCGGGGGGAGAATCATTTAAGCTCAACGTTTAACAGGCAATGGAGTGATGACGATGGGTAACGTGACCAAAGATGAAGCGCTGTACCAGGAGATGTGCCGGGTGGTCGGAAAGGTGGTGCTGGAGATGCGTGATTTAGGGCAGGAGCCGAAGCATATTGTCATTGCGGGCGTGCTGCGCACGGCGCTGGCGAACCAGCGCATCAAGCGCAGCGCACTGACAACCGAAGCGATGGAAACGGTGGTTAAGGCGCTGGCCGGGTAAGGCGTCAGCGTTTCGCGTGTTACTCAGATCCTGCATATCAACAGTCGTTATTGTTATTTCCCCTCCCTGATGGAGGCGTGTTTTACTGAACTCAGGTAAAGCGAGAGGGGTAAAGACGATGAAAAAATGGATCGGCACGCTACGGCGGTTTTTTGCGACCCGGCCCGCGAATGCGGAGAACAGCGCGCAGCGTGTTCTTGAGTCAATACTGCCTGTTGCCAGCCTCTATGGCGTGGACGTCGCCAACATAGACCCGGAGCGGTTCCATGATAAAACGCCACGCTGAACTTCGCCGCACGCGCGAAACGTACTGGAATGTGCTGTGCGTGATGCGTGTAAAGCAGGGATGAACGGAAAAATACGCGGGCAAATCCTCGGTAAACCGTAGCCGTTTTGTTACCAATATCTCCTTTCTCAGAAGGAGATGATAATGAAACGGATAATACTCACCCCGGCACTCTCTGCCACCGCACTACTGATTGCCATGCAGGCGGCGCACGCTGCGCCACAGGCGCACGTCGTCTGCGGTTACTCCCACACGCTCGGCGACGATGCCATTATGATGTACGGCATGCCCAATGAGGCCATGCTCCACGATTTTTTTGGCAACGTGCAAACGGATGCCTTCTCCAGCCGCGAATCGCTGCGTACGCATGAAAAGACCACCTGCGATAATAAAGCAGACAGCTCGGCTTACTGGGCACCCTCTCTGAAATTGCCTGACGGAACGGTGGTCAAACCTGCCTATCAAAAAACCTATTATCAGGCATCGAACGTGGACGCCTGGCCGCTGCACCCGTTCCCGGCGGGGCTATCGCTGCTGGCGGGCGATCATCACGGCACCGCGCCGAATCCACATATCACCTTCCTGTGCGCTAACGGCCACGGCTACACCACCAAAACGGGTGAGGTCTGCGGCTTACGCAAGGCGAACGATGCCGTGCAGTTTAATATCGGCATTCAGTTTCCAAACTGCTGGGATGGGGTAAATCTTAAGCCCGCCCACGGTCTGGTCAACGCCACCTACGACACCAAAGGGCAGTGCCCGTCCGACTTCCCGGTGAAAATTCCCACCGTGAACATGAACATTGCGTACGTGCTCCCGACGATTAGCTCGCTCGATACCAGTAAAGCGCAGCTTTCCCTCGACCCCATCATGCACGGCGACGAGCGTGAAGAGCGGTGGGGGAGCCTGTATACGGCGCATGCTGACTTTATGAACGGCTGGACGGAAGACGCCGCGCGCTTTATGACCGACCTGTGCATGAACCGCGGGCTGGACTGCGGCACCACCGTTCCGTACGGTTATTCAAAGGCGAAGGCCAACGTCTGGCTCAGCAGCCTGGAGCCAGCGCTTTCCCAGCCCGATCCACAGGCCCTGCTGGTGCAGGATAACTGGCAGAACGGCGGACGCACGAAAAACAGCGAAACGCTGTCGCTGGTGAAGTTCCACATTCCCCCGCTGCCAGCCGGACAGGATCCGTCGCAGTTTAAATACCGCGTGCGGATTTATGGCGGGAAAGTGGAAACCAACGGCGCGGATCAAATCTTCTTCTATCCGGCAAGCAACGACTGGGATCCGGCCAGCGTGAGCTGGCAGTCGCGGCCAGCCTGTAACTACCGTTCGGATGCGGTGCTTTACCTTAACCACTCCCGCGGATACCGGATGGTGGACGTGGATAAAGCGGTGCGCAAGGCGCTGGCAGAAGGGAAAACCGAGATTTCGTGGTACATCGGCGGCGATCGTCAGGGAAATCACTACCAGTTTGAGACGGCATCCTCCCCGCAAAGCCTTATCCTGATGCTGACCGGCTTTAGCAAAACGCCGGAGATCTGATCGCGCCGCGTTTTTTTGTTCTCATCATCGTTAACTGGTAATGTCGTCAGTCTGAATGACGGTGCCAGTTAACGCTATGAGCATAAAAAAGATGATAAAGCGCAGCATCGCGCTGTGGGTGCTAGTCTGCCTGATAAGCGGCGTGCTGCTGTATGCGGAACAGATACGCCGCCAGTTCTGGGAGCGCGATCGCGAGTTTACGGCGCTTTATTCGGCGATCGGCGCCGTGCTGACGCAAAACGAGTCGGTGCTTCCGCTTCTGAATGGCGATGAAGATATCACCGCGTTAAGCAAAAAATTCCCGCATATTAAGGCCCTGGAAAAAACTACCGGTCGCGCGCTCGACGCCGCCCGCGTGGAGCCGTTTCGCGGCGTTCAGTACTGGCTATACAACCCGTGGCGGCAGATCCGCGTCCTGATCGACTTAAGCGCGCTGCTTGCGCCGAGCCATAGCTTTGCAGAGCTGCATCTGAACCTCTCTAATAACGATCGGCCGTGGTCTACAGACGCTTTCTGGCACTGGCAGCGCACCTTCCCGCAGCATACTCAGCCCTTTACTCTCTCTGCCGCGGCAGAACCGGACTGGTTCAGGGTCTCCTGGCTGGCGTATCCGCTGCTCTTTCTGACGTGGGGGATGGTGATTGCGGGCGCGGGAACCGTGCTCTGGCAGCGCAAACAGCGCCAGCAGGCCGAGCAGCGTGCGCTCTATTATCAGCATGCCAGGCTTAACACGCTGGGAGAGATCACCGCGGGCATCGTCCATGAAATCAACCAGCCGCTGACCGCCGTGCAAACCTGGATCCAGGGGGCGCAGCGACAGCAGCAGCAGGATAATCCGCAGGCCGTGTCGCAGGCGCTCGCGGCCGCGCTGCTGCAAACGCAGCGTATCAGCGCCTTGCTGACGCGGTTTCGCGAGCATGTTGTTCAGGAGAAGGTGACCCTGCGCGAAACCGATCTGGTTCAGTGCTGGCTGCAGGTGGAAAATTTACTGGAGCACGAGCGCAAATCCAGACGTATCGCGATAATCCACGCGTTTGCCGAGGATGCCATGACCGTGCTGGCGGACCGACTCTGGCTGGAGCAGATCCTGCACAATCTGCTCAGCAATGCGATTCAGGCGCAGCAGGAGAGCACGCACGGCTGGGTGCGAATCGACAGTCAGAAAAATGAGAAGGGCATTCTGGTTACTCTGACCGACGGCGGGCCCGGGTTTAGCCCGGATGCTCTGCAGAACGCATTTATGCCATTCTTTAGCGGACGCCCCGGCGGAATTGGGCTGGGGATGACGTTAACGGAAACGTTGATAACGCGCATGAACGGCTCGATTACCCTGGGCAATGCCCCGCAGGGTGGGGCGCAGATCCGCTTGCAGCTGGCAGCAGGAGAGGAGACAAAGCATGGATAAGGTTGTCTGGCTCATCGATGACGACGAGTCCATCAGAGAATCCCTGGCGTTTTTACTGTCGGGGATGGGCTGGCAGGTTAAGACGTTTGAGAGCGTCGAAGCCTTTACGAAAACGCAGGACGGTCAATCGGCGCTTGTCGGCTGTCTGCTGCTGGATATGCGCATGCCGGGCAAAGGCGGGCTGACGTGGCTGGAAGAGGGCGAATGGCCCTGGCCGCTGCTGCCGGTGATTATTATGACCGGGCACGGAACGATCGACGCCTGCCGTCGCGCGTTTCGCAACGGCGTGTTTGAGTTTTTCACCAAGCCGTTAGACGCCGATAAGCTCATCGAAACGGTTGGGCTGGCGTTCGAGGAGAGCCAGCGACGGTCTGCCGCCTGGCAGGATATTTCGCAGATCAAAGCACGCTTTGAACAGCTAACCGCGCGGGAGCACGAGGTGTTGACCGTACTGATGGAAGGGTGCAGTAACAAAGAGGTGGCTGCACGTCTGAATCTTTCCCCGAGAACCGTGGAAGCGCACCGCGCGGCGGCGTTTGCCAAGCTCGGCGTCACCAGCCTGGTACAGGCGAGCCGGGCGTACGACAAATTGCAATCCGTATAATTACCAGGTGGAGTGCGTAATCAACCGAATTACGTTTCGTTGTGCAGTTAAGTAACCTTTGAGATGTCAAACAACACTCGAGGAAGTGCAATGAAAAAAGTAATGATGGTTGCGGCACTGGTCGCGGGTAGCGTAAGTCTGGCCGCGCAGGCCGAGACGTTGACCCAAAAGAATCTCTCTCTGGCGCAGGCTAACGCGCTGGCAACATCCGCCATTCAGTCCTGTGCAGCGAAAAATTACCAGGTCGCGGTTACGGTGGTTGACCGTGCGGGCGTGGTAAAAGCGGTGCAGCGTATGGATAACGCCGGTCCTCACACGGTAAAAGCCAGCGAAATGAAAGCGTTTACGGCGCTTAGCGCAAAGAATGCGTCAGGCAAAGTGATGGAAGCGGCGCAGAGCAATGCGGGCGCACAGAACATGCGTGATATTCCTGGCTACCTGCTGCTGGCAGGTGGTCTGCCGGTAAAAGAAGGCGATGAGGTGATTGGGGCGATCGGCATCGGCGGCGCGCCGGGCGGTCATCTTGATGAAGCCTGCGCTCAGGCGGCCATTGACGGGCTGAAAAAGTAATCTAAAAAAGCACCGGTTTACCGGTGCTTTTTTTTATCAAATCTTGCAGGCATCACCGCAGTCGTCGTCGGCAACAACCGCCTGCGCTTTCTTATCCGCGTCGTCCAGACGTTCCGCGTTACGCTCTTCCGCTTCATCCAGTCCGTTAAAAACTAAGTTATCGAGATCAATTTCCATGTTGCACCTGCTCTGTTCGGTTTTTGATACTGGCACAGTATAGGGTAAAAAACGTCGGCAATGTACCTCGCAGCACATAAGGATAATCCCTGCCATACTCAGTGCTTTATCACCGAGGAGCGCTCATGATTACACTCTGTAAAACCTGCGGTACCTCCTATGACGGAAAGCCGGAGAGATGTCCGATTTGCGAGGATGAACGCCAGTATGTCCCGGCCAGCGGTCAGGCGTGGATTGATTACGCGACGGTGACGGCCACGCACGCGAACAAATGGCAGCAGCTGGAGCCCGCGCTGTTCAGTATCAAAACGGTACCGTCCTTTGCAATTAGCCAGCGAGCGCTGCTTCTGCGCACTCCACACGGCAATATTCTGTGGGACTGCATTGCCAACCTTGATCCCGCAACCCAAACGCTCATCACCGCGCTCGGTGGCCTTCACGCCATTGCGATTTCGCATCCGCACTATTACACCACGATGCAGGAGTGGGCCGCGGCTTTCGATGCACCGGTCTATCTGCACGCCAGCGACCGCGAATGGGTGATGCGCAACAGCCCGGCGATTCACTTCTGGGATGGCGATGCGCTGGAGATTATGCCCTCGGTCACGCTGCTGCGTCTCGGCGGCCATTTTGCGGGCGGAACGGTGCTGCACTGGCAGGAGGGCGAGGGCGTTTTGCTGGCGGGGGATATTTTGCAGGTCACGCCGGGGAAAGATGCCGTGTCGTTTATGTGGAGCTACCCGAATATGCTCCCGCTGCCTGCCCGTACGGTTGAGGACGTTACCCGGCGCCTGGCGGGAAGATCGTTCGCGCGTCTTTACGGCGCGTTTGAAGGGCAGAACATCCCGGCGAACGCCGACGACATCGTGCAGCGGTCGGGCCAGAAATATATTGCTTGTCTCAGGTAAAGTACGGTGGGTAAACTTTACGAGTGTGATCGCGATCATACCTAAACGAAAACAGATAAAAGAGAAATTGCTATGCAACATATCATTGAAGGTTTTCTCAGCTTTCAAAAAGAGATTTTCCCGCAACGTAAAGAGCTCTTTCGCAGTTTAGCGTCCAGCCAGAATCCCAAAGCGCTGTTCATCTCCTGCTCCGACAGCCGTCTGGTTCCTGAACTGGTCACCCAGCAAGAGCCGGGACAGCTTTTTGTCATTCGTAATGCTGGCAACATTGTCCCGCCTTTCGGACCGGAGCCGGGCGGCGTCTCCGCAACTATCGAGTACGCGGTGGTGGCGCTGGGCGTGACCGACATCGTGATCTGCGGCCACTCCAACTGCGGCGCGATGAAGGCGATTGCCGATAACGCCAACCTGGAGCCGATGCCTGCCGTATCGCACTGGCTGCGCTATTCCGACGCGGCAAAAGCCGTTGTAGAGAAGAAAAGCTGGGACACGCCTATCGATAAAGTGAATGCGATGGTGCAGGAGAACGTGTTTGCGCAGCTGAGCAACATCAAGACCCACCCGTCCGTCGCGGTGGGCCTGCGTAATAACTCCATCCGACTGCACGGTTGGGTATACGACATTGAAAGCGGCAAAATCCTTGCCCTGGATAAGAACACCAAAACGTTCGTATCGCTGTCGGAAAACCCGGAGGTCTTCTTCGAGTAATCACCGATAGCAGGGCATGGAAGCCCTGTCAGTTCTCCACGTACGGTAACCTACGCCGTCTCCCTGAGGCTTGTTTTTCAGCCGCCTTCGCCATCGCCTCTGCAATCTCCGCACACTCCGCCAGCCCCTGAACGAAGGGACGATCGTGCATTAGCCACGGTATTGCGCCGAAAGCGATGCGCCCGCGAACCGTTTCAGGCGCTTTAAGCGTGTAATCCTCGCCAACGTCGGGTATCTCGTCGCCCGTCTCTGCCAGCTGTTTACGCAGCGTCGGGAAAGGCAGGTCCTTTGTTTTGAGCGGCTTTTGTCCGCGCGCATCAATAAACACGTCGAAACGATAAACGGTCTCTTTGGTGGTAATGACCGTCCGATCGCTGCCGGCATCAAGCGTGTAATCATCGCCGAGCGCCGCCACGCTAATGATGCCGGCCTCGCGAAGCGCAAGCAGCCTGCGGATAGACTGCGGCGGGATGGCGGCATAGTTGTCGATAAACACGCGGGCGAGGCCCTGCTTAAAGCGCTCTCTGTCCTCTTCGTTGAGGTGGGGCACAATCTCCTGAACCACCTCATGCAGCCGAAGGACGGTATAGCGCCAGGCCACGGTGCGCCGTTCGCGTTTGTTGCGCTCAACCTCGCTGAGGTTCTCTTCCGCCCAGGTAAAGGGCCCGTGCCGCTTACGATCCTCAAACCACGCCTCACGAAGGCTGTCGGCATCCTGGTTACGCAAGGAAATTTTCTCGCACCAAGCCGGGTCGGCGAGCTCGAGCTCTTTCACCATCAGGGCAAAGATGCGGTCAAGCAGGCCGTCCGATCCTTTGGCTATCTCGCTTTCAACCACGAATTCGGTCAATACCGACAGCGGCTCATAAGGGATAGGGCAGTAAAAATCGGCCTCAGGCAGAATGCCCGTTCGGGACATCAGCGTAATGTTTAACCCTTCGCTGCCCTTGTCGAGGATGAATTTACCGTCACGAAACTCACCGTGCTGCATCACCACCGCCATAGCCGCGTCCAGACCGCTCAACGAGGTTCCCATAATGCCCACGCGGCAAGGGGGAATGCTGGCGTCCATCAACCCCGACCATGGGCTGGGGAAGAACGTGCGCGTGGCTTCCTCCTCATCCGGCCAGACATGGCCGGTGGCGATCACCGCCAGGTCGAACCGATCGGGCAAGGTGGTGTTGTTGACGGAAAGGGTGACGCCGGTTGTCGAGGGGATGATGTCCGTTACCTTCGCGGATTCATGAACCGTCACCTGGAACCCCAGCTTTTTTGCCTCTTTCACGATTGAACGAAAGCTGTCGCGAAAATACTCTCCCAGCAGGAGCCTCGGCAGGAACTGCCGGTCATGCAGGCGGGCTTTATCAACCTTAAAGCGCGCCAGATGGGCGTCGCTCTGTTCTTTAAGCCAGTCGAGGTAGGTCATAAAAATGGGCGGGATTTCAATGCTCGCAATGTTCGCCAGCATCAGCCGGGAATTATCGTCGTCGTTATAGGGCATGCCCACGCCGGCTTCATCGGCCTGTTCGAAGATGGATACGGAGAGCGGAGTGCTGTTATTTAGCAGATGATAAAAGGTGTAAATCCCTGTGGGGCCGGAGCCGATAATCGCGATATTCTTCATTGACGCGCTTCCTGTTTTTTTTCCATAAGAAAAGCGTAGCAGGAGAATAATGATGAAAATAAGGGATTAAGAAAATTCAGGCTAACAGGAGAGAATTTGCACCATTTCAGGACTGAAATGGTGCGTCCGAGTGGACTCGAACCACCGACCCCCACCATGTCAAGGTGGTGCTCTAACCAACTGAGCTACGGACGCAGAATGGTGCGTTCAATTGGACTCGAACCAACGACCCCCACCATGTCAAGGTGGTGCTCTAACCAACTGAGCTATGAACGCAACGTGTTGTCGGTGACAACGGGGACGAATATTAGCGGCACAGCACCGAGGTGGCAAGAGGGAAAATGCATTTTTCTCTCTGATTTCACGCGATTGCTTCATTACCGCGCAAAGTGAAGAGAAAGTAGCCGCCAGCGGGCGGCTACTGCATATTTAACGCGCAGCGCGCTGCAAAATTACCGTTGACGGCTGGCGCTGCAGGAAGCGCATGCGCATCATCATCATGATCGCCGCCGACGTCAGTCCGATAATAAAGCCCATCCAGAATCCGGCTGGCCCCATGCGATCAACGACCAGATCGGTCAGCGCCAACACGTAGCCAGCCGGCAGACCCAGCACCCAGTAGGCGATAAAGGTAATAAAGAAGATCGAACGCGTGTCTTTATATCCGCGCAATACGCCGCTGCCAATCACCTGGATGGAGTCAGAAATTTGATATACCGCAGCCAGCAGCATCAGGTGCGAGGCCAGCGCCACCACGTCCGGGTTGTCGTTATAGAGCAGGGCGATCTGTTCGCGCAGCGCCACCGTAAACAGTGCCGTGCAGATGGCCATACAGACGCCGACGCCCAGCCCGGTCCGCGCGGCCGTTTGCGCATCCAGGGTGGAGCCCTGTCCCAGGCGGAAGCCAACGCGAATCGTCACCGCCGCCGCGAGCGACATCGGCAGGACGAACATCAGGGAGCTAAAGTTGAGCGCAATCTGGTGTCCGGCGACGTTAACAATCCCCAGCGGGGAGACCAGCAGGGCAACCACGGCAAAGAGCGTCACCTCAAAGAACAGGGCCAGCGCGATCGGCAAGCCTAGCTGTACCAGACGCGTCATGATGCTCCAGTCCGGCGTGCTGAATCTGTTTGCGTTGCGAATATCGCGCATTGAACGGGCGCGTTTCACATAGGCGATCATACTGAAGAACATTACCCAGTAAACCGCAGCCGTCGCCACGCCGCAGCCGACGCCGCCCAGCTCCGGCATGCCGAAATGACCGTAGATAAAGACATAGTTCACTGGAATATTCACCAGCAGGCCGATAAAGCCCATCACCATGCCGGGCTTGGTTTTCGCCAGTCCTTCACACTGGTTACGTGCCACCTGGAAGAAGAGGTAGCCAGGCGCACCCCAGAGCAGGGCGCGCAGATAGCCCACGGCTTTATCTGCCAGCGCCGGGTCAATATTGTGCATAGCGCGGATGATATGGCCCGCGTTCCAGAGCACGACCATAATCAGCACGGAAACAAACCCTGCCAGCCAGAAACCCTGGCGGACCTGATGGGCAATACGCTCGCGACGACCCGAGCCATTAAGCTGAGCGATAACCGGCGTGAGGGCGAGCAGCAGACCGTGGCCGAACAGGATGGCCGGCAGCCAGATTGACGTGCCGATGGCAACGGCCGCCATATCGGTGGCGCTGTAGCCACCCGCCATTACCGTATCCACAAATCCCATTGCGGTCTGGGCCACCTGCGCGACGATCACTGGTATAGCCAGTGCCAATAACTGGCGCGCTTCATTCATGTACTTCTGCACGTGAACACCTTTATTTTGTAGTTATATGAGAGACTAAAAAAGCCGCCGTAACTGGCAGCAAGAAGAAAATGCAGGGGGGTGCCAGCTATTGTAGCGGGCTTTAGCTATTTATCTAGTGAAAAAATCGCCAGAAAATGCGCTCCGCTGGCAACCTGTTTTTCCAACTGTTATTGTGGTGGGATTAAACGGTGTCACCACCGTCCGGAAAAAACAGGAGTTGTAAGCATGTTTACTGGTATTGTGCAGGGCACCGCCAAGGTGGTGTCCATTGATGAAAAACCTAATTTTCGTACTCATGTTGTAGAGCTGCCGGAATATATGCTTGATGGCATTGAAACCGGCGCCTCGGTTGCCCATAACGGCTGCTGCCTGACCGTCACCGAAATTAATGGCAACCAGATTAGCTTTGATTTAATGAAAGAGACGCTGCGTATTACCAACCTGGGCGAGCTGGTGGTGGGGGACACCGTCAACGTTGAGCGGGCGGCGAAGTTCAGCGATGAGATTGGCGGCCATCTGATGTCCGGGCATATCATGACCACCGCCGAAGTGGCGAAAATCGTGACGTCGGAAAATAACCGTCAAATCTGGTTTAAAGTGCAGGATCCTTCATTAATGAAATACATCCTCTATAAAGGATTTATTGGCATTGATGGGATTAGTCTGACGGTTGGAGAAGTGACGCCAACCCGTTTTTGCGTGCATTTAATTCCCGAGACGCTGCAGCGCACCACGCTGGGTTCGAAAAAACTGGGGCATCGCGTGAATATCGAAATCGATCCGCAAACCCAGGCGGTTGTCGATATCGTTGAGCGCGTGCTGGCCGCAAAAGAAGCCGCAATAATTAACGCTGTAGAAGAAGAATAAAAAATAACCCCGGCTGTCCGGGGTTATTTTTTTAGCGTGCGACCCGCAATCCGTGTTCAATCCCACGGCTGAAAACAACCTGCCAGAGCTGAATATCGCGCGCGCGAAACGCCCCCGCGCAGGCGTTCAGATAATAGCTAAACATCCGCTTGAATCGTTCAGAATAGTTGTCCGCAATTTCAGGCCAGGCTTCCTGAAAACGTGCATGCCATGCCATTAACGTGGTGTCATAATCCGCTCCGAAGTTATGCCAGTCTTCCATCACAAAATGGGATTCGCTGGCGTTGGCAATCTGGCGAACGGACGGTAAACAGCCATTCGGAAAGATGTATTTGTTGATCCACGGGTCGACGTTATTGTCGGTCCGCTTAGAGCCGATGGTGTGCAGCAGGAAGATGCCTTCCGGTGTCAGATTACGGTCAACCACCTCGAAATAGGTGTCGTAGTTTTTCGGCCCGACGTGCTCAAACATGCCCACGGAAACGATGCGGTCAAACTGTTCGTTCAGGTCACGGTAATCCTGCAGCCGGATATCAACATCCAGCCCCTGGCAGCGCGCCTGCGCCATTTTTTGCTGTTCAGCGGAAATGGTGACGCCGACCACGCTGACGCCGTAGTGCTTCGCCATAAAATAGGCCAGCCCGCCCCAGCCGCAGCCGATATCCAGCACGCGCATGCCGGGCTGAAGCTGCAATTTCTCGCTAATCAGGCGCAGCTTGGCCTGCTGAGCCTCTTCAAGCGTCGACGCCTCTTTCCAGTAGGCGCAGGAGTATTGCATGAAGGGGTCCAGCATGCGGCTGAACAGATCGTTGCCGAGATCGTAATGCTCTTTGCCGACGATCCAGGCGCGTTTTTTACTTTGCAGGTTAAACAGACGGGCAGAGGCGACACGCAGGGTGTCTTTTAGATTGCGGGGGAGCTGTTTTTCCAGACCGGCACGCAGCACGCTGGCGAAAAAAGTATCCAGCCGTTCGCATTCCCACCAGCCGTCCATATAGCTTTCTCCCAGGCCTAACGAACCTTCCCGCAACACGCGTTTGAAAAAATCGGGATGTTTAACCTGAGGATCGGAGGGGGATGAGCCATTAATTGTAATGCCCGCACGTCCCAACAGTTCACTGACGATCCGGGACCAGTTATCGTCCGGAACGCTGACTTCTTCTATACACGATGAACTCATAGCTTCTCCATCACCCTACTGTGATCAGAACCTTAAAACAGCGTAGACGCTTTTTTTGGTTTGTGAGAAATCTCACGGTAAATACCGCGAGGCTAGTATCCGACGTAGAACAGAGGAAGGGAGATAACCCTTGCCGAAATGCCTTCCATGGTAAAACGGGAGCGCTCCGGCTCCCGTTAACACTTAATATTTATCGTATTTAATCGAGCCAAATTTAGTATAGGCCTCAAAATTTGGTGATTCAATAGAAAATTCTTAGCAACCTAATCACTGAAAATTAACATAGTTTCTGGCGCGATTAGGCATGCGAGGTTTCCACCTGCGTGCTCTTATCCTGCGCGCGCTGCGCGGCGGCCTGCATGCGATAACCCAACGCCGCCAGCGCGACGGTAACCAGCATCACGCTG
The DNA here is from genome assembly GCF_034107265.1 of Enterobacter sp. 168J2. Classification (NCBI taxonomy): domain Bacteria; kingdom Pseudomonadati; phylum Pseudomonadota; class Gammaproteobacteria; order Enterobacterales; family Enterobacteriaceae; genus Enterobacter; species Enterobacter sp. 168J2. Next base: position 813,187 of record NZ_JAWNEB010000001.1, read on the forward strand.
GTCGTCGTCAGCAGCGGCGTGGCAATCAGCGCGGAGACCACCAGGCTTGCGAGGAAGCACAGCCCCAGCTGCAGGGTGTTCTGCAGCGCAGCCGCGCGGCCTGTCGCCTGCGGGAACGGACGCAGCGCCTGCGCCACAACGATAGGGTAAATCGCCCCGTTCGCGATGGCCATCACGCAGAATGGAATCAATATTTCGGCCAGACCTGCGCCCGGAATAAAGCCAACGGCCCAGGTGCCGATGACGCTCAGCGCATAGAGCACCAGCAGCCACGGCAGCATCTGCTGACCTTCCCATTTTTGCAGCGCCGCGCGACAGCCGTAACCGCCCACCAGGAACGCGATGGTCTGCGGAACGTAGCTCAGGCCGATGGCCGCAGGGCTGTAGCCCATATCGTGCAGAATGAACGGCGAACCTGTGAGCCACGCGAAGAAGCTCGCCGAGCAGGCGGCATAGATCAGAACGTTGCCGCGATACGCCTTAGCGCTCAGCAGGGAGGTGAAGGTAATCGGCTTCGCGTCTGCGTGCGCCTCTTTTTTATGCGCGGGCTTGAGGGCGAACGCCGGCAGCATCAGCACCAGCGTAATGGCAAACAGCGTGGCGAAGATGGCCTGCCAGTCGAAATGCGCGAGGATCCAGCTGCCCAGCAGCGGGGCGAGGGCCGGTGAGAGCCCCACCAGCGGCATAATGGTGGCGAAAATACGGTTTGTGCGGTTCGCCGGGTAGTAGTCGGTGACCAGCGCCTGCCAGGTCACGGCCGCGGCACAGACGCCGACCGCCTGAACAAACCGCAGCACCAGCAGCCAGGTGGCATCGCGCACCCATAGCATCCCCAGGCAGCCCACGGCAAAAATGGCCAGCCCCAGCAGCAACACCGGTTTACGCCCAAAGCGATCCGAGAGCGGTCCCCAGAGCAGCTGCGCGAAGGCAAAACCGGCGAGGAACAAACTCAGGCTGGCGCTGATGGCGGCGGCAGGGGTTTGCAAATCTTCCTGCATGGCGGCGAAAGCCGGCAGGTACATATCGGTGGCCAAAAAGCCCAGCACGCTTAAGCCGCCGAGCCAGACTAAAAAACCTTTCCTGGGTTGCACTGTTTTATTCTCCTGAGGAGGCAGGTATACGTTGGCGCTGAGTGTAGGGAGTGCAAAGCCGCTTGTGAAACGCTAATATTTGGCGGGTGCATTCAAATTTTTTGCAGGCAGAAAATGTGGTCAGATTATTCTCTTGAAGTGGTCGATGCTGTCGCGCGTAACGGCAGCTTTAGCGGGGCGGCGCAGGAGTTGCACCGCGTCCCTTCGGCCATCAGCTATACGGTGCGACAGCTTGAGGAGTGGCTGGCGGTTCCGCTGTTTGAACGGCGGCATCGTGATGTGGAATTAACGCCCGCAGGGGCGTGGTTTTTGAAGGAAGGGCGTTCTGTTATCAAAAAAATGCAGATCACCCGCGAGCAGTGCCAGCAGATCGCGAACGGCTGGCGGGGACACCTTTCCATCGCGGTGGATAACATCGTTAAGCCCGAGCGTACCCGGCAGATGATTGTCGATTTCTACCGTCATTTTTCTGACGTCGAGCTGCGCGTCTCGCAGGAGGTATTCAACGGCGTCTGGGATGCGCTGGCGGACGGCAGGGCAGAGATGGCGATTGGTGCGACCCAGGCGATCCCGGTCGGTGGACGTTACGCCTTTCGCGATATGGGCATGCTGAGCTGGAAATGCGTGGTGGCAAGCGATCATCCGCTGGCGAAGATGGAAGGGCCGCTGAGCGACGATACGCTGCGCAGCTGGCCGTCGCTGGTGCTGGAGGATACCTCCCGCTCGCTGCCTAAGCGTATTACCTGGCTTTTAGATAACCAGCGGCGGGTGGTGGCCCCTGACTGGGAATCGTCGGCGACGTGCCTCAGCGCCGGGCTCTGCGTTGCGATGGTGCCCGTTCATTTTGCGCGTCCGCGCATCGACACCGGCGAGTGGGTTGAGCTGACGCTGGAGAACCCGTTCCCGGATGCGGCCTGCTGCCTCACCTGGCAACAAAATGATGTCTCGCCCGCCATGGCCTGGCTTCTGGAATATCTGGGGGACAGCGAAACGCTTAACCGGGAGTGGCTGCGGGAGCCAGACTGACTGGCTCCGCAATGAGATTAACGACGATAGTCGCGGAACGGACCATCCGCAACGGAACGGCGTTCGATGAGGCGAGGGTGAACTTCAATGGACTGCGACTCTTCACGCTTGTTGACGATCCTGTCCAGCAGCATATTGAAGGCGGTTTCACCCAGCGAATCTTTCGGCTGGTGAATGGTGGTCAGCGCTGGCGTGAAGAAGCGCGCGTTGCGCACGTTGTCATACCCGATCACGGAAATATCCTGCGGGACGCGCAGGCCCAGCTCGTCGGCAGCGCAGAGCGCGCCCATTGCCATGATGTCCCCCCCGCAGAAGACGGCGGTTGGACGGTGCGGCTGAGAGACGATCTGCTGCATCGCGCGGTAGCCTGATTCCGGCTCGAAGTCACCCTGCACGATCCAGTTTTCCGGCACGGTAATCAGCGCTTCTTCCATCGCTTTCATAAAGCCGGCCAGGCGGCCCGCGCCGGTGTTGCGTTCCAGCGGACCCGGGATCACGCCAATCTCGCGGTGGCCGCGTTCGATCAGATAACGGCCCGCCATATAACCGCCTTCGAAGGCGTTATCGATAACCGAATCGGTGAAATCCGCGCGCGCTTCGCCCCAGTCCATCACCACCATAGGGATATGGCGATACTCTTCCAGCATCGACAGCACGGATTCCGGGTACTCAGAGCACATCACCAGCAGGCCATCCACGCGCTTTTGCGCCATCATCGACAGGTAGGCGCGCTGTTTTTCAATGCTGTTCCAGGCGTTGCCGAGAATCAGGGTATAGCCTTTCTGGAAGCAGTTTTTCTCTACCGCTTCAATGATCTCGGCAAAATAGGCCGCTTCGCTGCTGGTCGCCAGCAGACCAATAGACTTGGTGTGGTTAACCTTGAGGCTGCGCGCAACCGCGCTCGGGGAGTAGTGCAGCTCTTTAATTGCTGCCCAGACGGCGTTGCGCGTCTCTTCCGCCACAAAGCGGGTTTTGTTAATTACATGTGATACGGTTGTAGTGGAAACGTTTGCGCGTTTTGCTACGTCTTTAATTGTTGCCATTAAATGTCACTCCAGACCATATCCTAAGCTCCTGAAAAACTTGAAGGTAAACGTTTGCCTTCTCTCACCCTTATCACGCAATTTTGGATTGCGGCACGCCAGGAAAACGACACGGGACGTCAGGAGGGGGTCAATGGCCGGTACGCTAATAAATTTAGCGTGGAATTTTGGCCTATCTTGATGAAAAGGGGAAGAGGTAAAGTGTTTATCAGCTTAAATCATGGAAGATTTTTGACGTAAACTGTGCAAAAATGAGCAAGCTCACTTTTCGTGGGGGGATTAAAAGGAGAAAAATTGATGAGTTCCGATCTGAAGTTTTCGCTGTTCACCACCGTTATTGTGCTGGCGCTGATTGTGGCGGCTGGCCTGACGGCTGCGCTGCACTGATTTACGCGGGGGGAGAGCCTTCTCCCTCCCGAACGTCCCGATTGTTACTTCCCTGGCAAAAATCTTTTGCCATTTTGTTAACTTCTCATTTTTTGTGATTGATGTCATGCTTTCCGCTTCTTTGTTCTGTGTCACTACATGACACGGCATCCGGAGTTGACGCATGAAAATCAATTTTCCCCTGCTGGCCCTGGCGATTGGCGCTTTTGGGATTGGCACCACTGAATTCTCCCCGATGGGGTTACTGCCTGTCATCGCCCGGGGCGTGGACGTCTCGATCCCGGCCGCCGGGATGTTAATCAGCGCCTACGCCATCGGCGTGATGGTGGGGGCGCCGCTGATGACGCTTCTGCTTTCGCACCGCGCGCGCCGCAATGCGCTGATTTTCCTGATGGCGATTTTCACCCTGGGCAACGTGCTTTCGGCCATTTCGCCGGACTACACTACCCTGATGCTGTCGCGCATTCTGACCAGCCTCAACCACGGCGCGTTCTTTGGGCTGGGATCGGTCGTGGCCGCAAGCGTGGTGCCAAAACACAAGCAGGCAAGCGCCGTGGCGACCATGTTTATGGGGCTGACGATTGCCAACATCGGCGGCGTACCGGCGGCGACCTGGCTGGGTGAAGCGATCGGCTGGCGTATGTCTTTCCTGGCAACGGCCGGGCTGGGCGTGGTCGCGATGGTGGCGTTGTTCTTCTCCCTGCCGAAAGGCAGCGCCGGAGAACGTCCGGAAGTGCGTAAAGAGCTGGCGGTGCTGATGCGCCCGCAGGTACTCTCCGCGCTGCTCACCACGGTGCTGGGGGCAGGGGCGATGTTCACTCTCTACACCTACATTTCACCGGTGCTGCACGATATTACTCACGCAACGCCTCTCTTCGTTACCGCGATGCTGGTGCTGATTGGCGTCGGCTTCTCGATTGGCAACTATCTCGGCGGAAAATTTGCCGACCGTTCCGTGAGCGGCACGCTGAAGGGCTTTTTAACCCTGCTGATTGTCATTATGGTCGCCATCCCGTGGCTGGCGCGGAATGAGTTCGGCGCGGCGATTGCGATGGTCGTCTGGGGAGCCGCTACCTTTGCCGTGGTGCCGCCGCTGCAGATGCGCGTGATGCGCGTCGCCCATGAGGCCCCGGGCCTCTCGTCTTCCGTGAATATCGGGGCGTTCAATCTCGGCAATGCGCTGGGTGCTGCCGCCGGAGGCGCCGTGATTTCAGGCGGTCTGGGGTACAGTTTTGTGCCGGTGATGGGGGCGATTATTGCCGCGCTTGGCCTGCTGCTGGTAATGATGTCCGGCCGTAAACAGCCAGAAGCGGTTTGCACGGCTGAATAAGCAAAAACGCAGAAGGGTTGCCCCTTCTGCGTGTCTCTTACGCGGCGAAGTTCTTCGCGACAAAGTCCCAGTTAACCAGAGCCCAGAAGTGCTCCAGATAGTTCGGGCGCGCGTTGCGGTAATCAATGTAGTAAGCATGCTCCCACACGTCCACGGTCATCAGCGGCGTAGCGCTGGTGGTCAGCGGGGTGCCCGCGTTAGACGTGGATACGATAGCCAGTTTGCCATCCGCCTCTTTTACCAGCCACGTCCAGCCAGAACCGAAGTTCTTGATGGCTGCATCGGTAAACTTCGCTTTAAACTCCGCAAAGCTGCCAAAGGCGGCGTTGATGGCGGCTGCCAGTTCACCGGCAGGTTCGCCGCCGGCATTCGGCGCCAGGCAGTGCCAGTAGAAAGTGTGGTTCCACACCTGAGCCGCGTTGTTAAAAACGCCACCCTCTGAGCTGCGAACGATCTCTTCCAGCGTTTTGCCTTCAAAACCGGTGCCCTTGATGAGGTTGTTCAGGTTAGTGACGTACGTCTGATGATGCTTGCCGTAGTGATATTCCAGGGTTTCCGCAGAAATGTGCGGTGCCAGGGCGTCTTTTGCATACGGTAGTGCAGGTAATTCGAACGACATTGCTTCTCTCCTTATTGTATTTTGTGTTGCCAATAACCCTACAGACAACAAGGACAGGATAGCAAATTGAAAGGGTATGCAAAAGAGGAACTTACCCTGCCGCCGATGCGGCAGGGCAGGGATTAACGAATGGTTTTTGGCGTCATGACGCGACGCGCGCCAACGTAATGACGTACCCAGTAATCTTCGCTGAGCGAGGTGATCTGAATGTCCTGACCGCTGCGCGGAGACTGGATGAATTTCCCGTTGCCGACATAGACGCCCACGTGGTCAGCCGTACCGCGACCCTGCGTGCGGAAGAAGACCAGATCGCCGTTTTCCAGCTCACCCCGGTTAACCGGCGACGCATCGCGCAGGTGATACATCTCATTGGCGGTACGTGGAATACGGAATTTAACCAGATCTTTATAGGCGTAATAGACGAGGCCGCTGCAGTCGAAACCGGTACGCGGTGAGCTTCCGCCCCAGCGATAAGGTTTGCCAATCTGCCCCATCAGTTTATTCATCGCGGTTTTTTGCGCTTTTTGCACACGCACTTTATGCACGTCCGCCAGCTTCGTTACCTTCGTGCATTTTGCTTTATGGCCTTTGCGGGTAATGCACTTTTCTGTAATGAGGTTAGCGGCGGTCTGCGAAGCTTTATTTTTGGCGGTGCGGGTAGTGCGGGAAGATTTTGTTTTCGTTTTGCTGGAAGCGGTTTGTTTAGTCTGAGCGGTGGTTTTTTTCTTGACGTTCTTCGTGGTGGTTTTTTTCTTACGTTCTGTGGCTTTTACCAGATGGCTTTTTTGTACAGCAGATTGCCGCGCCTGCTGAGAGGCGTTTGCCGCTGGCGTTAACGTGAGTGATGTAAACAGTAAAGCACAGAGCGTGATCGAGATTTTAGTTATCCGCGCCACTGGGCAGTCCCCTGATATATGCAGGTCATCAATAATACCCGCGTGTGATTTACAAAGCCCGTCGATTCTAATCCATAAAAACCCGATAAGTTAATAGCATTTTTCAATCTAAAAACGTGTTTCGTTAGCAAGTGCAAAAAAATTCATCGTTCTGTCGCACAATTGTTCACTCCCTAAGCAAAACCCTGACGGGCGAAGGGGTAAACGTCATTTGCAATGCAACTTTTGTGGAGTCGGGGTAAAATATATAAACGTGACGAAAATGTTATTTTCCGATGCCAGCCTGACCCGCTACAATGTCAGACTACTGCCGTAACAGAAGTTAAAGGAAGCAAGACATGAGCACCACTATTGAAAAAATCCAGCGCCAGATCGCTGAAAACCCGATTCTGCTGTATATGAAAGGTTCTCCGAAGCTGCCAAGCTGCGGCTTCTCCGCGCAAGCGGTTCAGGCGCTGTCGGCCTGTGGTGAGCGTTTTGCTTACGTTGATATCCTGCAGAACCCGGACATCCGCGCTGAGCTGCCAAAATACGCTAACTGGCCGACCTTCCCGCAGCTGTGGGTAGACGGCGAGCTGGTGGGCGGCTGCGATATCCTGATTGAGATGTATCAGCGTGGCGAACTGCAGCAGCTGATCAAAGAGACGGCGGCGAAGTACAAAACCGAAGAGCCGGACGCTGAGTAATTATCTGCGTTAATAAAAAAGCGACCTGATAAGGTCGCTTTTTTTATTCTTCACTGTCGCCCATCGGCAGCGGCCAGCCTCCCAGACGCTTCCAGCGGTTGACGATCTCACAGAACAGCTCCGCGGTGCGCTCCGTGTCGTATAAGGCGGAGTGCGCCTGGGTGCCGTCAAACGGTATACCCGCCGTAATGCAGGCTTTGGATAAAACCGTTTGTCCCAGCGCCAGGCCGCTCAGCGCGGCGGTGTCGAAGGTCACGAACGGGTGGAAAGGGTTGCGTTTGAGCGACGCGCGTTCGGCTGCGGCCATGGTAAAGCTGTGATCGAAGGTGGCGTTATGGGCTACCATGATGGCGCGGCTGCAGTTGCTCTCTTTCATGCCTTTACGCACCATTTTAAAAATGGCGTGCAGCGCATCATATTCACTGACTGCCCCACGCAGCGGGTTATGCGGATCGATACCGTTAAACGCCAGCGCCTCCGGCTGTAAGTTTGCCCCTTCGAAAGGTTCAACGTGGAAATGCAGCGTGGTGTCCGGTGTAAGCCAGCCCTGTTCATCCATCTTCAGCGTGATGGCGGCAATTTCGAGCAGCGCATCGGTTTTAGCGTTAAATCCGGCTGTTTCAACATCAATGACAACGGGATAAAAACCACGAAAACGGTCGCACAGACCGCTAAATTGAGCGTTATCGGACATCAGGGTCTCTTACAAGGGGAAAAAGCAGTGCGCATTATGGCAAATTTTGCAGGGTGATGCAGTAAAACTACGGGCGCATGTTGCGCCCTGAGGGATCAGTTGCCCAGACCGCGACCCGCGTCTTTGGCTTCAATCAGCTCGATCTTGTAACCGTCCGGATCTTCCACAAACGCAATCACGGTGGTGCCGCCTTTTACCGGGCCGGCTTCGCGCGTGACGTTACCGCCGTTGCTGCGGATGCGTTCACACGCTTCGGCAGCGTTGTCCACTTCCAGCGCGATATGGCCGTAAGCCGTACCCAGCTCATAGCTGTCCACGCCCCAGTTGTAGGTCAGTTCGATGACCGCTTCATCCGTTTCCGGGCCGTAGCCCACGAACGCCAGCGAGTATTTGTATTCCGGGTTTTCGCTGGTGCGCAGCAGCTTCATGCCCAGGACGTTAGTGTAGAAATCGATAGAACGTTGCAGATCGCCAACGCGCAGCATGGTGTGAAGTAGGCGCATAATTTCCTCATTAACCAATGGAGTAGAGTATCTTTTTGAACAGAAACGATGTTTTATTATAGCGGCGAAGTGTCGCCGCTATCAATGAACAATGGCGAGATTACAGAGAAGGGTAGTCGGTGTAGCCTTCCGCGCCTCCGCCGTAGAAGCTCTCAGGACGCTGCGGGTTCAGGGCCGCTTTCTGCTGCAGACGCGCAACCAGATCCGGGTTGGCGATATAGTCGCGGCCAAACGCCACGGCGTCGATCAGCCCTTTATTAATCAGGTCTTCGGCTTTCTCCGGAGTATAAGCACCCGCACCGATGATCACCCCGTGGAAGCGCTCGCGTACTTTCTGACGGAAGGCTTCCGTATAAGGCTTACCGCCTGCCCAGTCCGGCTCGGACATGTGCAGATAGGCAATGCCGCGTTTCGCCAGCTCTTCAATCAGATACAGCGCGTCCGCTTCTTCATTCGGACCGTTGTCGACGTTCTGGAACGTACCGATTGGGGAGACGCGGATACCGATACGGTCTGGGCTCCACTCCTTGCATACGGCGTCAACCACTTCCAGCACCAGGCGGGCGCGGTTTTCGACGCTGCCGCCGTACTGGTCGGTGCGATGGTTAGACGACGGTGACAGGAACTGGTGCAGCAGGTAACCGTGCGCGGAGTGCAGCTCAACCAGGTCAAAACCGGCTTCGCGGGCGTTGGCCACGGCCTGACGGAAATCGTTCACGATACCCGGGATCTCGTCCAGCTCCAGCGCGCGTGGCGTAGAGGTGTCGACGCGGATCGCGTTGCCGTTTTCATCGCGCAGGGAGGTGCGGGTGTTCGCGTTCAGGGCAGACGCTGAAACCGGCGCCTGACCGCCAGGCTGAATGCTGCTGTGGGAGATACGACCGGTATGCCACAGCTGGACCGCAATGCGGCCGTCTTCAGCGTGAACGCCCGCGGTGATTTTCTGCCATGCGGCGATCTGCTCCGGGCTGTGCAGCCCCGGCGCACCCGCATATCCTTTGGCCTGAGCAGAAATCTGCGTGGCTTCGGTGATGATCAGGCCAGAGCTGGCGCGCTGACGATAGTATTCACCCATCAGTGGGGTTGGGATATCACCCGGCTCAATGCTGCGCAGACGGGTAAGCGGAGCCATAAACACGCGGTTTGGCGCGGTGACGGCACCCACTTTTAAGGGGGTAAATAATTTTTCAGCTGACATAACGACTCCTGAGTAGACCAGTCGACTAGTAATAACGGAAATAAAAACGCCTGCTAAGCGCCAGGCGCAGTAATCGTACTTTTCACATGCGCCAGCGCGCTTTCGAGCGGCACGGCACTGCGAGAAATTTTAGCCTGCAGGTTGGCGCCTAACCAGAGGGAGTAGAGCACCTGAGCCTGCGTTAAGGGATCGCCGGGGAAGGCGAGCGTATTTTCTTCGCGCCCCTTCGCCAGCGCCTGCGCCAGCAGGGCGATAACGCCGCTGGCGCCTTTATCCATTGCCGTGCGCATATCTTCTGAGAGATCGCACACTTCGGCAGAGAGTTTAACCGTCAGGCATCCGCTGATAATGCCCTGCTGACAGAACTGGTTCAGCGTTTCCTGATAGTAGTTCAGAACACGATCCCGATAGTTACCTTCCCCCGTGGCGAAGTGGGTTGCGAGGCGCTGGTGGTAAGCAGCATAGTGCCGCTCCAGCATCGCCACGCCAAAAGCCTCTTTGGACCGGAAGTAGTGATAGAACGACCCCTTCGGTACCTCAGCGGTTTTTAATAGCTCGCTCAACCCCATACCGGTGAAGCCGCGGTGCATGCACAGCCGCTCGCCGGTCGCCAGGAGATGTTCGCGGGTATCGTGTTCAGTATTTCTGCTCATGGATTCACTCTAATAGACCGTTCGGTCTAATGCAAGCGCTGTTACCGGCGACACGCGTTCAGAATGTCCAGCTGTTGCTGATAAACGCTTGATTTAACGTCCATCATGCCCAGCACCGTTGAGAATAAATTGTCCTGCGAAACCGCATTTTTTGCTGCGTGGTCGCGTAAACACTGCTCGTTGATGCCGAAGTTTTTCGCATAGTCCGGGGAGAGCCAGAACATAAACGGAATGTGCGTCTGCTGCTCCGGCGCCAGCATGTACGGCGTGCCGTGCAGATAAATACCGCTTTCACCGAGCGATTCCCCGTGATCCGAGAGGTAGATCAGCGCGGTGTTCATGTTCGCCTGTCGGGCCTTCAGCGCGTCAATGGTTTTGCTGACCATGCTGTCGGTATACAGGATGGTATTGTCATAGGTGTTCATCAGCGCCTGATGATCGCAATCCTGAATTTCGTTGGTGTCGCAGGTGGGGGTGAATTTACGGAAATTATCCGGGTAACGGCGGTAGTACGCCGGACCGTGGCTGCCCATCAGGTGGATAACCAGCACCGTGTCCTGCTTCAGACCGTCCAGCACGTTGTCCAGGCGGTAGAAGTTTACGTCATCAATACAGGACTGGTCTTTGCAGAACTGGTCCAGCTTCCACTGCGTCATGTCGGTATGGGGAATACGATCGCAGGCGCCTTTACAGCCGCCGTCGTTGTCGCGCCACAGGAGGTTGAAACCCGCATGCTTGAGCACGTCGAGCAGCCCTTCCTGATGGTGCGCCAGATCGGCATCGTATTTGCTGCGCGTCATGCCGGAGAACATGCAGGGCACGGAAACGGCGGTTTCAGTCCCGCACGAGGAGGCCTGGGGGAAGTTAATCACATCCTGCTTTTTCAGCTCGGGGTTGGTTTCACGCCCGTAGCCATTGAGTGAGTAGTTCGCCGCGCGCGACGCTTCGCCGATGACCAGCACCAGAACGGTTTTCTTCTGCTGACCCGTAATCAGCGCGCCTTTGTGCGCATCTTCGCCAATCCGCACCAGCGTTTGATCGCCGGCAAACCAGCGCATCTTGCTGTATTTCACCACGGCGCTGACGTAGTTCGCCGGGGTGACCATTTTGACGATGCTTTTATTATTGCGGAACAGCGACGCGTAATCTTTATAAAACACCGCGGCGATAAGAATAATCACCAACAGGGCACCGAGCATCGCGGCAACGCGCGTCAGCAGGGCGTACCACCATTTGCCGGTACGAATGCGGGTCAGCGCCAGCACCAGGGATGGAACAAGACCGGTTATGACAATCCACAGAATCATCTGCGGGGTCACCAGCGCGGTGGCTTCCTGGGAGTTAGTTTCGAACACGTTCACAATCATGTTCTGATCGATGACCGCGCCGAAGGTAAACATAAAATACGTTGCCGCAGCGCACCCGACAGTTAATACGATCAGCAGCGGCTTACGGATATACGGGATATTGAGCAGGCTAAAAACTATCACCCAGCCACAAAACAGCACCACCGGCACGGATGCGGCGAAGAGAATGTCGTGCAGATGAGCAGGAGCAATAATGGCCCAGCTGCGCTGAATAAACAGCCCGTTTAGCAGCGTGAAGAAGAGTGCACAGCCCAAAGTGAATTTAATATCGTTACACTGTAACTTTTTACTTAACCACATCGATCGGTAAACCTGTCATTGTCATGATGTGGCGAGTATAGAGAGGGAAGATTAGTGAAACCTTAATGCCACAAAACTGTGGTAAAGCCCTTGCACGCGGCGCTTTTAGCGTCTTCACTGTAGGTGAGAGCGGTTAACCGGAGGTGAGTGTGGCAGAGCAGCTGGAGTTTTTCCCCATCCAGAGCCCGTGCCGGGGGATTTGTCAGTCAGATGAACGCGGTTATTGCCGCGGGTGCATGCGTACCCGTGACGAGCGTTTTAACTGGCAAAGCTTCAGCGACACGCAAAAGCAGGAGGTGTTACGCCTCTGCAGACAGCGGCTTCTGCGCAAAATCCGCGCAAACAAAGCCGCTGAGACCGAAGAACCCCAGCAACCTTCACTGTTTTAATGCGGTAATTGCGTATACTCATGACATCACGTCCTTGAGGAAAATGTTATGGTTCAGCGAATTACCCTTGCCCCCCAGGGGCCAGAATTCTCCCGTTTTGTGATGGGCTACTGGCGCCTGATGGACTGGAATATGTCCCCCCTCCAGCTGGCAAGCTTTATTGAAGAGCATATCGATTTAGGGGTAACAACCGTCGATCATGCGGATATTTACGGTGGCTATCAGTGTGAAGCCGCCTTTGGCGAGGCGCTCAAGCTGGTTCCGGCACTCCGGGATCGCATGGAGATCGTCACGAAATGTGGTATTGCCACCACGGCCAAACCGGAGCATGCCCTCGGTCACTACATCACCGACAGCGCCCATATCATCAAGAGCGCCGAGCAGTCGCTGGTCAATCTGGCAACCGATCGTATCGACCTGCTGCTGATTCACCGTCCGGACCCGCTCATGGATGCCGACGAGGTGGCGGAAGCCTTCCTGAGCCTGCATCAGAGCGGGAAGGTGCGTCACTTCGGCGTCTCCAACTTTACCCCGGCCCAGTTTGCGCTGCTCCAGTCTCGTCTGCCGTTTACGCTCGCCACCAACCAGGTTGAGATCTCCCCGGTTCATCAGCCGCTGCTGCTGGACGGTACGCTCGACCAGCTGCAGCAGCTGCGCATTCGCCCGATGGCCTGGTCGTGCCTCGGCGGTGGACGCCTGTTCAATGATGATGCGTTCCAGCCGCTGCGCAATGAGCTGGAAACCATCGCCCGCGAGCTGAACGCGGAGAGCATAGAGCAGGTGGTTTATGCCTGGATCCTGCGTCTGCCGTCAAAACCGCTGCCGATCATTGGCTCCGGGAAGATTGAACGCGTCCGTTCCGCACTGGCCGCCGAAGAGCTGCAGATGACCCGCCAGCAGTGGTTCCGCATCCGCAAGGCCGCGCTGGGTTACGACGTGCCATAAACCGCAATAAGGTGACTTTCCGGTGAAATCTGTGCCCCTGGTATACACTTAAGGGGCAAAAAATAACCCGCGGAGGTCATATGAAGCGTTTTACTCTGGCATTGGTCACGCTGGTTGTTTGCGCAGGGGCGCAGGCAGCCAGCGACGAAGTAGAAATGAATCTCGTCACCTCACAGGGTGTGGGTCAGTCCATCGGTACGGTGAAAATCACTGAGACCGATAAAGGGCTGGAATTCGCACCCGATCTTAAAGCACTCCCGCCGGGTGAACACGGCTTCCACGTTCATGCCAAGGGGAGCTGTCAGCCAGCCATGAAAGAGGGTAAACCGTCGGCAGCGGAAGCAGCAGGGGGCCACCTCGATCCGCAGAATTCAGGTAAACATGAAGGGCCTGAAGGTATGGGACACCTGGGCGACTTGCCGGTGCTGGTGGTAAACAATGATGGTAAAGCCACGGATCCGGTCGTGGCTCCGCGGCTGAAAAAGCTGGATGAGGTCAAAGGCAAAGCGCTGATGATCCATGTGGGCGGCGATAACATGTCCGATCGGCCTAAACCGCTTGGCGGCGGCGGGGCGCGCTATGCCTGCGGCGTAATCTGATCCCCAATCGTTCCAGGCGACGGCGCCTGTTCCAGCTGCGACAGCGAGCAGTGCAGGCGCCAGATTATCGAGGCCAAATCGCGGGCTGCGGGAAGATGGTGCCGTGCAAGGGTGTCGCAGATCCGCTGCAGTTCAGCCAGCGTGGCCTCCAGAGGCCGCTGCTGAACGCCGCGCTCGCTCATCACATCGCGTAGCAGAGAGATGCAAACATCACGTACCTGCGAGAGCGGATCGGATCGCGTTTCCCACGCGCGAAGCTGCCAGACCACGTGCGAGCAGTTCAACAGCACCACGCCCCAGCGCAGCAGCCAGCGTCGGGAGAGCGCGTCCTGGCTGTTATTTAACTGGCTGACGTGGTGATAAACCAGCGACTCATACTCGCTTTCTTGCAGATCCGGCTTGCGGCTGAGCTGGTCGACAAACCCTCTACGCAATTCACGAATATGTCGACGGCTTTTACGTGCGTCAGAGCCGGGACGCAACACCGCGAAGGCCAGCCACGCCAGCCCCACGCCAAGGATTTTTGCCAGGTTGTCATTCAGAAAATCGGCGTAATCATACACCGGCGGATTCGTCACGGAGATAAACGAGCCCATAAAGACAATCAGCTGCCCCCACAGACCCGCCAGTTTCGGCATTTGCAGCTTAAGGAGCTGCATCGTAGTTAATAGCGGAAACAGGAACAGCAGAAACTGCCAGAGATCGATTATCTGCACCATCAGGCCAAACTTCACCACAAAACTGAACAGTGACAGCAAAACCAGCGTTCGCAGCAGCAGCGTAAGCGAGTTAAACGGTGAGGCCGCGACGGAGTAAAGCACGCAGCTGATAGCGGCAAGCGTTAAGGCCGCCGAACCGGACTCCCACTGCGTGGTGATGCTCCACGCCCCCACCAGCATCAGCGCGCAGAAGGTGCGAAAACCGCTCCACAGCGCTTCCAGATAATCGGTGTGACGTGCGAGAGCCGGGCTGCCGGGAACGTTAAACTCCGTGACCGGGGTGGCATTCTCTACCGCCTTAATCCAGCGGCTGCTGCGCAGATATAGCCGACAAAAGTAATTCAGCCGCTGCCAGAAGGCGCGATGGCGATAATCATACTCATCCACCGGGGCGAGCGGGGCGATGATCCTCGCGACGGTGTAGATGTCCGCATCCGGGCGCGCGAGCGCCGCGAGCAGGGTTTCGATTACGGCGCGGGTGTTTTCCGGCGGCGTCGGCCAGTTGAGCAGCATCCGGCGCAGGCTGGAGATAGCGCTGGTCATGCGCAGCTGCTGGTGCAGTAAATAGTTAAGCAGCGTGTTCTGACGGCGAAAACGGTAATGGCTCCAGAACGCCTGAATACGTAACAGATTCATGGTCAGGATCTGCCCGATAACCTTTTCATGCGCGAGTCTGATGTCGTCGCTGGTATCCGGTTGCCACAGCAGGCTCGCGTGTTCCAGCAGCCGGGTATGCATGGTTTTCAGCGCAGTGATAAGCGCTGTGCCGTCGGAAGTGCTGGGCTGGACCATCATCATAAATCCGCCGCAGAGGATCCCGACAATCACTTCGCAGACGCGCGCCTGCGCGATATCCCATAGCTCGGTGGTGTCGAGCACGTTGACGACCGGAAAGGCGATAATGGCGGCGGTATAGCCCGCCAGCTGGAAAGCATAGGCCACGTTATTGGTGAAATGGGCGCAGGCCCAGGTACAGCAACCCAGCCATGCCGCCATGCTCAGCAGGAACAGCCACGGATCGTTCAGCGTGTGGCCCGCGATTATTAACGCCGCGGTGGCACCCAGCAGGCTACCTGCGATACGGCCAAGGCTTTTGCTGATCACCCCGCCAACGGTAGGGAAGCTTACCACCGCCGCAGAGGTCATCGCCCAGTAGGGCTCATCCAGGTTCAGGTAATAGGCGACGGTCAGCGCCAGGCACATGGCAATGCCGTTACGCAGCGCGTAGCGCCACTGGGGGCGCGTCGCTTTCATCCACGGCGTGTTTTGCCAGGAGAGCGCCTGTAGCTTCATTAACGGGTTCCGATGGAGACAGTGCAGGTGGTGCCGGAAACCAGCGTGATGTCCTCGGGTAAACGGTCAAACTCCACGCGCACAGGCACGCGTTGAGCCAGGCGCACCCACGGTACGTTCGGCTTGATGTCCGGCACCAGCCCGGAATCCGTTTCAACGCTTTGATCGTAAATGGCGCGGCCAATGCTGGAAACGTGACCCTGTAACTTTTTCGAGCCGCTGTAAAGCGTTATGGCGGCGGGTGCGCCTTCACGTATATGACGAAGCTTGGTCTCTTCGAAATAGCCCACTACGTAGAAGGAGTGGCTATCGACGAGGGCAAAAACAGGCTGACCGGCGGTGGCATAATTCCCCACACGGGCGGAGAGGTTGGTCACCCATCCGTCGACGGGGGCGGTAATCACAGTTTGGGTTAGCTCCCACTGCGCCTGCTTCAGCGTCGCCTCAGCCACGTTGACGCTCGCCTGCATGGCCTTGACGTTGATATTGGCGGTATCTAAATCTTCCGCGGAGATGTAGTTTTTCGACAGGTGACGGCGGCGATTGGCCTCGTTATTGGCCTTCGCTAAGTCAGACTGGGCTTTTGCCAGCTGCGCCTGGGCGTTCAGAATCGCAATGTGGTACGGGGTGTCGTCGATGCGGAATAACACCTCTCCCTTTTTAACGAGCTGGTTATCCTTAACCAGCAGCGTTGTAATACTTCCCGACACCTGGGGGGTGATGCTGACCTGCTCAGCGCGAACTTTGCCGTCACGGGTCCATGGGGACTGCATATAATAATTCCACAACCACCAGCCAGCGACCACGGCAAGGACAAGGACGAACAGGGTGGAAAAGTACTTCAGCGTTTTCAGAGGCATATTCACCACACGATCAGAACAGCAAGGCCAAGGCATACGGAGAGGGCAAACAGGGAAAGATCCATCAGCATGGGATGCCAGATTTCGCCGGAGTACATCCAGTCGCGAAGCAGGCGATGCGCGATGAGCCACAGAATAAAGCCCACCAGCACGGCTTTAAACAGAGGAGGAAAGTAGACTGACGCACCGAAGATCAGATCCTGAAGGGGTAAACCCTCTGGGCGATGAAAAAAGATCACAGGCAGAAATCCTTTGCAGTGAACAGAATGCCGCGTTGGCTTGTCTTAGTATGAAGAAGCATCACAAATCAGTGTAAGTCATACTTTTGAATTAGATGAATGCAGTATTGCATTTGTTTTGCCATTACAAATGCTGCACACTATTCTAAAATCAGTATAATAACTTAGCAAGCTAATTATAAGGAGATGAAATTGGAATCGCCATTAGGTTCTGATCTGGCAAGGTTGGTACGCGTCTGGCGTGCTCTGATTGACCATCGCCTGAAACCTCTGGAACTGACGCAGACGCATTGGGTCACGTTGCACAACATTCATCAGCTGCCGCCCGACCAGTCACAAATTCAACTGGCTAAAGCGATAGGCATTGAGCAACCGTCGCTGGTGCGCACGCTTGACCAACTGGAAGAGAAGGGACTTATCTCCCGGCAAACCTGCGCCAGCGATCGTCGCGCCAAGCGGATTAAGCTGACGGAGAAAGCGGCTCCCATCATCACTGAAATGGAAGCTGTAATTACCAAAACCCGCGGTGAAATCCTTTCAGGGGTTTCCCCGGCGGAGCTTGAAATGCTCATCAGCCTCATTGCGCGGCTTGAGCAAAACATCCACGAGCTACAGTCTCGCGACTGACCGGACAACAAGGCCTTGCATCCGCAAGGCCTGATTTTTACTTGAAGACAACGACGCGGTTACGGCCTGTCTCTTTCGCTTCATACATCGCCTTATCGGCATTTTCTACGCACGCTTCTGCGGAGACCGATGATGAGGTTGCCGTAAACACGCCCATGCTGATGGTAACCGGCTCCGGTAACTGACCCTCACTGCTGGTTTTGTCAAAACTGCTCAGCTTCAAGCGAATGCGTTCTGCCACCTGGTAGGCGTCTTCGGCAGCGGTATTTGCCAGCATCAGAACAAACTCTTCGCCGCCGATTCGCGCCGCGATATCCTGGGGGCGCACGGAATCCATCAAAAGATTAGAGACAAACTGCAATACTTTGTCTCCCTGAAGGTGTCCATAGTTGTCGTTGATGCGTTTGAAGCGATCGAGATCGCTGACGATAACCGAAACAGGGCGGCTGGATGTGGCGATATCCAGCGCCTGGTTTAACGATTCGTAAAAATAGCTGCGGTTATAAAGGCGCGTGAGCGGATCGCGAATCGAATTTTGATACGATTGCTGATACTTTAAATGGGAATCACGGTATAACCTGAAGACATCGTAGAGCAGAACGAAAATAATCATCAGCGTCGCGACGGTTTCAAATAGCCGGGCACGATACCACGATATATCTTCGGCGTGCCCGCCCACCAACAGCATAGAGAGCGTGACGACGTAGCAGATACACAGAAAATTACCTCCCACCCAGAAAAGATTGCGCACCCGCGTAATAAACATCAGCGTAGCTAATGTCACCACCCAGAGAACAATTAATGAAATATTAATACTGTGGCTCCAGAGAACCATAAACTGCCGCGTTTCATTATCGACCAGATCGAGGGATAAAAACGGGGAATGGCTGGAATACATCCACGCCAGCATCACGCCACAGGCGGTAAAGAGAAATGCACCACTGACGATCGAGATATGCGCTAAGCGTGAAAAAGGCTGATTGCGGGAGGGATAGAGTAATGCCGAAGCGATCATCAGGACGGCCATTATGAGATGGCGGAACATATAGTAGATCATCGCATCGTTGTAGTTCGCGTCGTTAAACTGATAGAGGTTCAGCCATGCCGGAAAGCTGGTCAACGTTCCAACCATCAGTAATGCTGAACCGGAAAAGGCAAAGGAGATGACAATCAAATAAAGCCGTCTCTTATCACACCAGTATTTCATTGCCATAAAGCAGGCAATGAACAGGTGAAACACGAGTAAAAAAATGGTGAGCGTAGGGAACAAAAGGGGTGAGAAGGAGGGAACCCATTCCACCAGTTTCGCAAATAAAGCTTGTAGTATTCCGATGACGACAGCGCAACCGAAACAGAACGAGATATAACGACCTTTGACAGAACGACTATTCGCAAGCATATAAAGTTTTACAAAATTAAAATGAAATAGGGTGAGGTAGTTGCGAAGAGTCTAATCAATTAAAGCAATAAATACTTTGCGCGGGAACAATATACGGCAGGATTAATAATAGATGGAATAAATATATATTGTAAATATATTCACGAGAATTATATATTTTGTAAGTGGATGTGGCCGGATGACCACATCCATCTTTAATTAACGCGGGGAAACGGTAACCTGGCTGCCGTTACTTGCCAGCACAACGCGCTGACCGGCGGAGAAGCGGGTGTTGCCCTGTTTCTGAACCACCATAATGGTGCTGCCGTCGTCCTTACGAATTTCCAGCTCTACGCCCTGGGTTTTGTTCATCGCGCCCTGAACGCCCTGGCCCGCGACGCCACCCGCTACAGCGCCCGCTGCGGTCGCCAGAGAACGGCCCGTGCCACCGCCAACGGTATTACCCAGGAAACCACCCAGTACAGCACCGCCGATTGCGCCCATCACGTTGTTTTCATCACCACCCTGAATTTGTACAGGACGGGCGTTAACAACGGTACCGTAAGTCACGCTCTGAACCTGTTTTGCTTCAGAAGCGCTGTAAACGTCGCCAGACAGCGAGCTGTCGTTCACACAGCCAGCCAGGGTTAAACCAATCAGCGAAACGCCCAGTACACGTACAATCATTTGAATCTCCTGTTCACCAAAAACGCCTATCTGGAGGCATCCGTTATGGCTAAATTATATGGCATAAAGGGCCATAGTTCATATCTTTGCACTAACAATAAGAAAATTGTACTTGAATTTGACTTAACGAGACATAAACAGGATCCGCCCGGCGACATTGTTAAAAAATATTATCGTCGGATGGCAAAGGAGCGCTGTTTATGGTTGAGTGGATATCCTTAGCCCACGCAACGTAAGGAAAGCGCATGAAATCGGGTCGCTACATTGGTGTGATGTCGGGCACCAGTCTGGATGGGGTAGATGTCGTTCTGGCCGCCATTGACGAACATATGGTGGCACAGCAGGCGAGCCTGACCTGGCCAATCCCCCTTTCGCTGAAAGAGGACATTCTGAGCATTTGTCAGGGGCAGCAGTTGACCCTCTCCCAGCTTGGTCAACTTGATGTTCGGCTGGGGGCGCTGTTTGCGGATGCGGTGCAGGCGTTAATGCAAAAAGAACATCTTCGTCCCCAGGATGTGGTCGCCATCGGGTGTCACGGACAAACCGTCTGGCATGAGCCGACGGGCGATGCGCCGCATACGTTGCAAATCGGCGATAACAACCAGATTGTGGCGAAGACCGGCGTAACGGTCGTCGGGGATTTTCGTCGCCGCGATATTGCGCTTGGCGGCCAGGGCGCGCCGCTGGTGCCTGCTTTCCATCAGGCGTTGCTGGCGCACCCTTCAGAACGCCGCATGGTGCTCAACATTGGCGGGATTGCTAACCTCTCGATGCTTATTCCGGGGCAGCCCGTTCGCGGCTACGACACCGGTCCGGGAAATATGTTAATGGATGCCTGGATCTGGCGGCAGTGCGGTCAACCGTATGATAAAAACGCCGATTGGGCGAGCGAGGGTAAAGTGGTTCTCCCGCTGCTGCAGTCCATGCTCAGCGACCCTTATTTTGCCTTACCGGCGCCGAAAAGCACGGGGCGTGAATACTTCAACTTTGGCTGGCTTGAGCGCCAGCTGGCGCTGTTCCCGGCTCTCGCCCCGCAGGACGTCCAGGCGACGCTTGCAGAATTAACGGCCGTGTCGATCTCTGAGCAAGTGCTGCTCAGCGGCGGCTGCGAACGCCTGCTGGTGTGCGGCGGGGGAAGCCGAAACCCGCTGGTGATGGCGCGTCTTGCCGGGCTGCTGCCGGGCACCGAGGTGACCACGACGGACGAGGCCGGCATCAGCGGTGATGATATGGAAGCGCTGGCTTTCGCCTGGCTTGCCTGGCGCACCATCGCCGGGCTGCCGGGCAATTTGCCGTCGGTAACCGGCGCGCGCGAGGCCAGTGTCCTCGGGGCGATTTTCCCGGCTAATCCTCGTCATAATCAGAGTTAACTGAAATTCAGCGCGGCGTCTCGTCGTTAGAATGGAATAAAACAGGAGGGCAGCCATGCCCTCCAGGACCAGGAAAGTCTTCGGAATACGCCCATGAAAAAACTTCTTCTTATTGCCGCGCCTTTATTGCTGTCAGGATGCAGCGTCTATAACCAGTTCCTTGAGCGCATGCAGACCGATACCCTGGAGTATCGCTGCGATGAAAAACCGCTGACCGTGAAGCTGAATAACCCGCGTCAGGAAGCCAGCTTCGTCTACGACAATAAGCTGCTGACCCTTAAGCAGGGTATCTCTGCCTCCGGAGCGCGTTATTCGGACGGCATCTATGTCTTCTGGTCGAAAGGCGACAGCGCCACGGTCTACAAACGCGACCGCATTGTGCTGAACAACTGCCAGCTTGAAAATCCGAAGCGTTGAGATTTTTACAGGGGCGGCGCACAATAGCGCCACCCAATCTCAAGATCAGCTAACGCCATGTCAGATAACGATGAACTGCAGCAAATTGCGCATCTGCGCCGTGAATACACCAAAGGCGGCCTGCGTCGCCAGGATCTTCCCGCTGAACCCCTCGCGCTCTTTGAACGCTGGCTGAAACAGGCCTGCGACGCGAAGCTGGCCGACCCAACGGCCATGGTCGTCGCGACGGTAGATGAAAACGGTCAACCGTATCAGCGCATCGTCTTGCTCAAGCATTACGACGAGAAAGGGCTGGTGTTCTATACCAATCTGGGCAGCCGCAAGGCGCACCACTTAGAAAATAATCCGCGCATCAGCCTGCTGTTTCCGTGGCACATGCTTGAACGTCAGGTGATGGTCACCGGCAAAGCGGAACGTCTCTCGACCCTTGAGGTGGTGAAGTATTTCCACAGCCGCCCGCGCGACAGCCAGATTGGCGCCTGGGTGTCAAAACAGTCCAGCCGGATCTCTGCCCGCGGCGTGCTGGAAAGTAAATTCCTGGAGCTGAAACAGAAGTTCCAGCAGGGTGAAATCCCGCTACCGAGCTTCTGGGGCGGCTTCCGCATTCCGATTGAGCAGATGGAATTCTGGCAGGGCGGTGAGCATCGCCTGCACGACCGCTTTTTATACCAGCGCGAGAATGGCGGCTGGAAAATCGACAGACTGGCCCCGTAATCCCCGAAATTTGTTGATTTAAGCGCTAGCGCACACCGCGCTTGCGCTTTATTCTATTGTCCTTTCGCATCAGGCGAAAAGTCGTGTACCGGCAAAGGTGCAGTCGTTTATACATGGAGAATTTGATGGCAAGCAGTAACTTGATTAAACAATTGCAAGAGCGGGGCCTCGTGGCCCAGGTGACGGACGAGGAAGCGTTAGCAGAGCGACTGGCGCAAGGCCCGATCGCGCTCTATTGCGGCTTCGATCCCACCGCTGACAGCTTGCATTTGGGGCATCTTGTTCCATTGTTATGCCTGAAACGCTTCCAGATGGCGGGCCATAAGCCTGTTGCCCTGGTGGGCGGCGCGACCGGTCTGATTGGTGACCCGAGCTTTAAAGCCGCGGAGCGTAAGCTGAATACCGAAGATACCGTGCAGGAGTGGGTCGATAAGATCCGCAAACAGGTTGCACCGTTCCTCGACTTCAACTGTGGTGATAACTCTGCCATTGCTGCTAACAACTACGACTGGTTTGGCAGCATGAACGTGCTGACCTTCCTGCGTGACATCGGCAAGCACTTCTCTGTTAACCAGATGATTAACAAAGAAGCGGTCAAGCAGCGTCTGAACCGTGACGACCAGGGTATCTCCTTTACCGAGTTCTCCTACAACCTGCTGCAGGGCTATGATTTTGCCTGCCTGAACAAGCTGCACGGCGTCTCTCTGCAGATCGGCGGCTCTGACCAGTGGGGGAACATCACCTCCGGTATCGACCTGACCCGTCGCCTGCATCAGAACCAGGTCTTCGGCCTGACCGTTCCACTAATCACCAAAGCAGACGGCACCAAATTCGGTAAAACCGAAGGCGGCGCGGTGTGGCTCGATCCGAAGAAAACCAGCCCGTACAAATTCTATCAGTTCTGGATCAACACGGCGGACGCCGATGTTTACCGCTTCCTGAAGTTCTTCACCTTCATGGACATTGCAGAGATCAATGCGCTGGAAGAGGAAGATAAGAACAGCGGTAAAGCACCGCGTGCCCAGTACGTGCTGGCGGACGAAGTGACCAAACTGGTTCATGGTGAAGAAGGCCTGGCCGCGGCAAAACGCATCACCGCAAGCCTGTTCAACGGTACGCTGAGCGATCTGAGCGAAGCGGACTTCGAACAGCTGGCGCAGGACGGCGTGCCGATGGTTGAGATGGAAAAAGGGGCTGACCTGATGCAGGCGCTGGTGGACTCTGAGCTGCAGCCGTCTCGCGGGCAGGCGCGTAAAACCATCGCCTCCAACGCGATCACCATCAACGGTGAAAAGCAGGCTGACCCGGAATACACCTTCGTTGACGGCGATCGTCTGTATGGCCGCTACACGCTGCTGCGCCGCGGTAAGAAAAACTACTGTCTGGTCTGCTGGAAATAAGTAATAGTCTCCAGGGGCGTGGGAAACCACGCCCTTTTTGTTTGTTCAGGGTTTGGTAAGAAAAAGATGAAGAACATCCTCGCCATTCAGTCCCACGTTGTTTTTGGACATGCTGGCAATAGCGCAGCGGAATTCCCGATGCGCCGCCTCGGTGCCAACGTCTGGCCGCTCAATACCGTGCAGTTCTCTAACCACACGCAGTATGGTAAATGGACAGGCTGCGTGATGCCGCCTTCGCACCTCACGGACGTTGTGCAGGGTATTGCGGATATCGACCAGCTCAAGCGCTGCGACGCCGTTCTGAGCGGCTACCTCGGCTCAGCGGAGCAGGGGGAACATATCCTCGGCATCGTGCGTCAGGTGAAAGCGGCAAACCCGGCGGCAAAATACTTCTGCGACCCGGTTATGGGTCACCCGGAGAAAGGCTGCATCGTGGCGCCTGGCGTAGCGGAATTTCACGTTCGCCATGCGCTGCCCGCCAGCGATATCATTGCGCCCAACCTGATTGAGCTTGAGATCCTCTGCGAGCATCCGGTTAACAGCGTAGAAGAGGCTGTAAGCGCGTCTCGCGAGCTGATAGCCCAGGGGCCGGAGATTGTGCTGGTAAAACATCTCGCCCGCGCAGGGCTGACCCAGGAGCGTTTTGAGATGCTGCTGGTGACGAAAGATGACGCATGGCATATCAGCCGGCCGCTGGTGGATTTCGGCGCGCGTCAGCCGGTGGGCGTGGGTGATGTGACCAGCGGGCTGCTGCTGGTGAAGCTGCTGCAGGGTGCGACGGTGAGAGACGCGCTGGAGCACGTTACGGCAGCGGTGTACGAAATTATGATTGCGACGAAAGAGATGCAGGAATATGAACTGCAGGTGGTCGCGGCCCAGGATCGCATCGCGAAGCCGGAGCATTATTTCAGCGCCACACGATTATAATCGTCCAGAGTTCGCAGGCCGGGTAAGCGTCAGCGCCACCCGGCAACACAGACGGCTCGCTTAATTCAACCCTTCCGCTTTTAGCGCCGCAGCCACCGCTGGACGCTCCGCCACGCGCGCCATATACGATGCGATGTGGTCCAACCCTTCCAGGTTCAGCTTAACCGCACGTGCCCAGCGCAGTACGGTAAACAGGTACGCGTCGGCAATGGTGAAGCGTGAACCGCAAATCCACTGATCGTCCTTCAGCGATTCATTCACGAACTGCAGCTTTTTCTCCAGCAGGGCTCGCACGGTCGGCTTGTACTCTTCCGGCGTATCCGGGCGGAACAGGGGGGTAAAACCTTTGTGCAGCTCGGTGGCGATATAGTTCAGCCACTCCAGCGTTTTATAACGTGCGACGCTGCCGGTAGGGGCAAGGAGCTGGCGATCCGGTACGTTGTCCGCCAGGAATTGCATAATCGCCACGCCTTCGGTCAGCAGAGTGCCGTCATCCAGCAGCAGGGCCGGAACCTGCCCTTTAGGGTTAATCGCAAAAAAGTCATCCCCGTTTTCCAGGCGCTTTTTCATCAGGTCAACGCCATCCAGCGTGAAATCCTTTCCGCTCTCGCGCAGGGTGATATGGGAAGCAAGAGAGCACGCGCCCGGTTTGTAGAACAGTTTCATCGGTAACTCCTTTTTGCTGAGGTTTCAGCTATGTTAGTGCGCGAAGGAACAAAAAAAAAGCCGCTAATCTCTTAGCGGCTTCTGTTCAGTCGTTTCTCTCAGATATCACGCGGTAGCGGTTTTATTCGCTTCCGTGGTCTTGTCGTCGTCCTGAGTCATTCGATTCAGTTTCGGCGCGGTCAGCAGCATCAGCGCCGCGATAACCGCCGTAGCGATACCAATCTGCATGAACACGGTACCGTAGACGTTCAGGGAGACCAGCGGGTCGGTCACGTTTTCCGGCACCGCCATCAGGTTCGCAATCTTACCGGCGATGATCGCCGCACCGGCAGTGGTCAGGAACCAGCTACCCATAATGAAGCCCATCAGACGCTGCGGAACCAGCTGCGCAACCATCGCCAGACCCAGACCGGAGATCATCAGTTCACCGATAGACTGCAGCGCGTAGCTCAGGATCAGCCAGTTAACGGACACGATACCCGCGTCAGTGGCAAATTTGGTACCCAGCGGCAGCACCAGGAACGCGCCGGAGCACAGCACCATACCGATTGCGAACTTGTGCGGCATTGGCAGACGGTCGCCCATCTTGTTATAGATAGCGGCCAGGATTGGGCTACCAATCATGATCCAGAACGGGTTCAGCGCCTGATACTGCTCCGGCTCGAACGCGATGCCCAGGATGGAGTGCTCAACGTTACGAATAGCGAAGAAGTTCAGAGAGGTCGGCATCTGGCTGTACAGCACGAAGAAGATAATCGCTTCCAGCATCAGAATGAACGCCACAATCATCTTACGACGGGCTGCACCCTGCATGGCGAACGCTTCTTTCGCGAAGATGACCACGATACCCAGCGCAACCACGCCCAGAACGGCACGAGCGATACCCTGGTTGTGCAGCAGCCAGGTGGCGATCGCCGCCAGGACGACAACGCCCACGATGGTGGCCAGCAGCTTGCCCATGTGGACAGGCTCGAAGTCAGGTTTTGAACCGTAGTCTTTCACCCAGCTGCGGCAGAACAGGAAGTTTACCACGGTGATCAGCATACCCACGAAGCTCAGCGCAAACGCCACGCTCCAGCCGAATTTCGCCGCCAGCCATGGGGTTGCCAGCATGGAGAAGAAGGAACCAATGTTGATGGACATGTAGTACATGGTAAATGCACCGTCCAGACGTGGGTCATCTTTGCTGTAGCAGGTTGAGAGCAGGGAAGACGGGTTTGCTTTGAACAGACCGTTACCCACGGCGATGGTTGCCATGCCCATATAGACCACAGCCGCATCATGTCCTGACCATGCAACCAGACCATAGCCAATAGCCAGAACAATGGCACCCAGCATAATGACGCGCTTAGTACCCAGAACTTTATCGCCCAGCCAGCCGCCGATAGCAACCAGACCGTAGACGAGGGCACTGAAGGAGGAGAACAGCGTGATGGAATCGGCTTCGGACATACCCAGCTGTTTAACCAGGTAAACCGCCATGATCCCTTGCAGGCCGTAGTAACCAAAACGCTCCCATAACTCGATAGAGAAGATGAGATAAAACGCTTTCGGTTGTTTAAAAGCGTTCAGACTCACGCTTTCTTCTGTTGGTTTATTGTTTGCAGTCGACACATATACCTCTTTTTTTACATCCCATATTAACGGGGGTGTTCATAGCGTGATGGCCGTAGCCCATCCGCCTTATAGTTATATTGGGAGGAGAAACGGCGGGTAATGTTCACTATCCTGCCCCGTCTGGCAATACGTTTGTAATAATCTGTTACATATATCTGGGGCGGTATAATCGTCGGTTTCTGCAAATGTTATTCAGCGTTAAATTTTATACGATAACTAAAGGTAGTTTTTTCGACTGGGATCTACCCTGCGGGACAGGCTTTTGGCGATATGTTCTGCTATTTGCCGTCTGTTGCAGTGAGATAGCCCATAATCTGAAAAATAGCTGGTCTTATCTTCCGGGTAAACTCGGTTATATCTTGCCCGGCAAAGGGTTTGCGGTGACTTTGACAACAAAAAAACAACATGACGTTATCAGAGTGATCGGGATCACAGATATATAGAAATTTTTGGCTATGAAAAAAGTATTAACCTGTTTGAGCGTTATAGAGCCGAAGAAGTGACGCGTCAGAGGATGCAAAAGGCGGATGAATTATGGTCAGGAGAAGGGTTTCTGGAAGGCCTTCTCCTGGTGTGGGATTATGAACGTGGATAAAAGTCAGGAATAAACTTTTTCTTTATATTCGCAGAGATCTTCAATAATGCAGGAGCCACAGCGCGGCTTTCGGGCTATGCAGGTATAACGACCGTGCAGAATAAGCCAGTGATGGCAGTCAACCTTGAATTCGGCAGGGACCACTTTTAACAGCTTCTCTTCAACCTGCTCGACATTTTTCCCTGGGGCAAAGTTGGTCCGGTTTGAGACGCGGAATATATGCGTATCCACGGCGATGGTCGGCCAGCCAAACGCGGTATTGAGCACAACGTTCGCGGTTTTACGCCCCACGCCCGGCAAGGCTTCCAGCGCGGCGCGATCTTCCGGCACTTCGCCTCCGTGCTGTTCCAGCAGGATCCGGCAGGTCTTAATCACGTTCTCCGCCTTGCTGTTAAACAGGCCGATGGTTTTGATATAAGACTTAACGCCCTCCACGCCCAGCTCCAGCATCGCCTTTGGCGTATTGGCGACCGGATAGAGCAGGGCGGTGGCTTTGTTGACGCTCACATCGGTCGCCTGCGCAGAGAGCAGCACCGCGATCAGCAGCTCAAACGGAGAGGTAAAATTCAGCTCCGTCGTCGGGTGCGGGTTCTCGTCCCGCAGACGGGTCAGGATCGCAATGCGCTTTTCTTTATTCATGATGCCTTCTCGGGTGTCCCTTCCAGAACGCTGCGCTCTGCCGCGCGGCGCTTACGTTTTTCATCAATCAGGTATTTTACCGCCAGCATCATGCCAAGGCCAATAAACGCGCCAGGCGGCAGCATCGCCAGCAGGAATGGCGTGTCGGTGTGGAACACTTCGATGCGCAGCACTTTGGCCCAGCCGCCCAGCAGCGCATCTGCGCCGTCGAAGAGCGTCCCGTTACCCAGAATTTCACGCACGGAGCCGAGGACAAACATAGCGGCAGTCGCGCCCATCCCGATGGAAAACCCATCCAGAGCGGAAATGGCCGGGTTGTTTTTTACCGCGAAAGCCTCAGCGCGGCCAACCACGATACAGTTGGTCACGATAAGCGGAATAAAAATCCCGAGCGACTGGTACAGGCCAAACGCGTAAGCGTTGATAAGCATCTGCACGACGCTTACCACTGACGCAATGATCATCACGTAAATCGGAATACGGATTTCCGACGGCGTCCAGCGGCGCAAAACGGAGATAGAGAAGTTGGTCAGGGTCAGCACCAGCGTGGTCGCCAGGCCCAGCCCGAGCGCGTTGGTAGCGGTAGATGTCACCGCCAGCAGCGGACACAGCCCAAGCAGCTGTACCAGCGCGGAGTTATTCTTCCACAGCCCCTGGACAATAACCTCTTTAACCTGGCTCATGATTACTCCTCACAGGCCGGAAGATTGTTGATTTGCGCGGGCAGCGTTTCGGCATACAGCCCGGCGCGTTTTACGGCGTTTACCACCGCCCGCGGCGTGATGGTTGCGCCCGTGAACTGGTCAAACTCGCCGCCGTCTTTCTTCACCGCAAATGCCGTGTCGTCTTCGCCGTGGATGACTTTACCGGCAAAGTGCAAAATCCAGTCGCTCAGACGGGTTTCGATTTTATCGCCCAGGCCCGGCGTTTCATGATGCTGCGTGACGCGGGTCCCGAGAACGGTACCGGAAAAATCGCTGCCCACGAGCAGCTGTATGGCGCCAGAGTAACCGTCAGGCGCCGTGGCTTCCATTACCGCGCCTACCGGCTTATCCCCTTTACGGGCGATAAAAACGCGATGCGCGCCTTTTCCAAGCTGCGGGGCGTCTACCACAAAGCAGCTTTTTTGCAGGTCATTATCGTAGAAATCGGACGGGATCACCTGGTCGAACAGCGCCTTTTGCTGCTTTGAAGCCTGTTCCTCAATGGTCGTTTTGGTCAAGGCATTGACCAGTGCCGTCAGCCCCGTCAGAACCGCGGCGAAGACAGCCAGCGTGACGCCGTGTTTTTGCATCGTTTTTAACATGGCGAAACCCTTAGCGATGGCCGTACACGCGGGGCCGCGTGTAATAGTCGATGAGCGGAACGGTAATATTGGCGAGCAGGACGGCAAACGCCACGCCGTCCGGATAACCGCCGAAGCTGCGGATGAGCCAGACCAGCAATCCAGCCAGCGCACCGAAGATCAGGCGACCGCGGTTGGTGGTGGAGGCCGTCACCGGATCCGTCAGGATAAAGAATGCGCCTAACATGGTCGCGCCGGAGAGCAGATGAATCTGCGGGCTGGCCAGTGATTCAGGCGAGAAGACCCAGCCCAGCGTGGCGCAGAATGCCAGCGTCACGAGGAAGCTGACCGGAATATGCCAGCGAATGGCCTTCTGCTGCAGCAGGAACAGCCCGCCCAGCAGATAGGCCAGGTTGACCCACTGCCAGCCCGCGCCCGCCAGCATGCCGCTGTAGATGGCGGATTTCATGATCTGCTCAACGCTGTGCCCGGCGTGCAGGGACGTTTTGAACGTATCGAGCGGCGTCGCCTGGCTGATACCGTCTACGCCCATACGCAGCGCGTTCATATCCGCACCCAACGCAGTATGGCCGGTAAAGATCGCCTGCAAAGCATCCACAAAGCCCGGAACCGTGGCCGCAATTTCGTGCGGAGGGAGCCAGCTGGTCATCTGCACCGGGAAGGAGATCAGCAGCACCACGTAGCCGATCATTGCCGGGTTAAACGGGTTATGACCGAGGCCGCCATAGAGCTGTTTGGCAATAATCACGGCAAACACGGTGCCGAGCACTACCATCCACCACGGGGCAAGCGGGGGAATGCTGATGGCCAGCAGCAGGCCGGTCAGCAGCGCGGAGTTGTCGGCCAGGATGCGGGAAACCGCCATCTTGCGCAGCTTCAGCACGAGGGCTTCCGCCGCGACGGCGCTGGCGCATCCCAGAGCTATCTGGAACAGGGTTCCCCAGCCGAAAAACCAGCACTGAACGGCAATGCCCGGCAGCGCGGCCAGGCAGACCAGCATCATAATGCGCGAGGTCTGACGCTGGTTATGGGTGTAGGGGGAACTTGCGATTCTGAAAACCATTTAATCCTCGTTTACGGCTTGCTGTGCGGCTTTCTTCGCCTGAACGCGCGCGATCGCGGCCGCGACGGCGGCCTTTCGCGGGTCGTCGTTTGCGGCCTGCGGCTGCTCTTCCTGCTGCGCTGCTTTGCGCGCTTTGGCGCGCGCGATGGCCGCTTCAACGGCGGCTTTACGCGGGTCGACCGGTGCTTCAGGTTCTGCGGCAGGCGTCTGCTGCGCCGCTTTGCGCGCTTTGGCGCGGGCAATCGCGGCCTCAACGGCGGCTTTACGCGGGTCGACCGGTACTTCGGGTTCTGCGGCAGGCGTCTGCTGCGCTGCTTTTCGCGCTTTAGCGCGGGCAATCGCGGCTTCAACGGCAGCTTTACGCGGATCGACCGGATCCTGTTCAACCACCACTGGCTGCTCCCCGGCCTTGCGGGCTTTGGCACGGGCAATGGCCGCTTCGACGGCCGCTTTGCGTGGATCGATTTCAGCTTCCGGCTGCGCCGTTTGCGCTTTTTCCGCCTGACGGGCGCGGGCCGCAGCCTTGCGCGCTTCGCGGGCGGCAATCGCTTCGCGGTTATCCGGTTTATCACCGGCCTGGATCACCAGCGTCTGGGCGGCATTGGCTTTTTTCTCGCGAACGCGCGCCAGTGCGGCGTTGATTGCATCCTGATCTTTCCCGGCAGGCTGAACGGCGGCCTGCTTATGACGTTCCTGACGGGCCATCTTCTCACGTTCGAGACGCGCCTGACGCGCTTCGAAACGTGCCTTGGCTTCCGCGGCGCGTTTCTCTTCCATGGAGATGGCATAAATTTCGGCCTTCTCCTGGCGGAAGTACTGCACCAGCGGAATGTTGCTTGGGCAGACCCAGGCGCAGGCACCGCATTCGATGCAGTCGGCCAGGTTATGGGCTTTTGCTTTATCGTGCAGCTGGCCTTTGCTGTACCAGTACAGCTGCTGCGGGAGGAGATCCGCCGGGCAGGCATCGGCACAGGCGCTGCAGCGGATGCAGCCTTTCTCTTCCTGCTCTTCCCCCATTTCGGTTGGAGAAGGGGCGAGCAGGCAGTTGGTGATTTTCACCACAGGGACATCGAGCCACGGCAGGGTAAAGCCCATCAGCGGGCCGCCCATGATCACCATCTGGTCGCTGGCCGGGCAAAATTCAGCCTGTTCCAGCAGATGGCGCACCGGCGTGCCGAGGCGCGCCCAGACGTTACCCGGACGAGAAACTGACCCTCCGGTCAGCGTTACCACGCGCTCGGTCAACGGCTCGCCGTCAATCACCGCACGCTTGACGGCGTAAGCGGTGCCGACGTTTTGCATCAGCACGCCGATATCCGACGAGCGTCCGCCGTGCGGCACCTGCTTTCCGGTGAGGATTTGCGTCAGCTGCTTTGCGCCGCCAGAGGGGTACTTGGTCGGAATAACGCGCAGGGCGATATCATGGCTGCCGGCCAGCACGGCGCGCAGCATCGAGATAGCCTGCGGTTTATTGTCTTCGATACCAATCAGCACTTCTCGCGGCTGCAAGATGTGGGCGAGGATGCGGATGCCTTCCACCACCTGGGCGGCGCAATCCTGCATCAAACGATCGTCTGCGGTGATATACGGCTCGCACTCGGCGGCATTGATAATCAGCGTCTGAATCTTATCGCCACCGCCGCTCAGCTTGACGCCGGTCGGGAAGCCCGCGCCGCCAAGCCCCGCGACGCCGAACTGATGAATACGCTCGATAAGCGCGTCGCGGCTCTGGCTGCGGTAGTCGCTCCAGCCGTCACGGTCAATCCAGCGATCTTCACCGTCGGCTTCAATAATCACGCTCAGTTCCGACAGCGCGGACGGATGCGCCACCGTATGAGGGGCAATCGCCACCACTTTACCGGATGTTGGGGCGTGGACCGGCAGCATACGTCCGCGTCCGAAGGTCAGCGGCTGACCGCGCAGCACCGTATCGCCTTCTTTCACGCACAGCTCGCCCTCAGCGCCAATATGCTGCTTGAGCGGCATGACGTAACGCGTCGCCAGCGGAATTTGACGCAGCGGCGTGCCGTTGGACTGGGTTTTCATCTCTGGCGGATGGATACCGCCGTCAAAGTCCCAAATCTTCTCTTTTCTGAAAGCAGAAAATAACTTAAGCATGTTGTTCCACAGGAATATTGCGAACCGGAATAGTTTGAAGATCCCACTTCCAGCTTTCGGTAGTCGTTTCAACCGGGCGCAGCTCTATACATTGCGTCGGGCAGGGGGCCACGCAGAGGTTGCAGCCGGTGCACAGATCCGCCACAACGGTGTGCATGGCGCGGGTCGCGCCAACAATGGCGTCAACCGGGCAGGCCTGAATACATTTGGTGCAGCCGATGCAGTTTGCCTCGTCGATCACGGCAAGGGCGCGAACCGGCTCCTGCGCTTCGGCATCGCCATCTACGGGCTGCGGGTCGACGTTAAGCAGGGCGGCAATTTTCAGCATTACCGCTTCGCCGCCGGGCGCGCAGCGGTTAATTTTTTCACCCTGAATGCCTACCGCTTCAGCGTAAGGGCGGCAGCCCGGGTAGCCGCACTGTCCACACTGACTTTGCGGCAAAAGCTCATCAATTTTCTCAACAACAGGATCGTCCTCTACCGCGAAACGGCGGGAGGCATAGCCCAGGACAAGGCCAAACACCAACCCCAGGACGCTGATAGAGGCGATGGCAATCCAGATAGCACTCATTACAACTTCACCAGACCACTAAAGCCCATAAAGGCCAGAGACATTAAACCCGCGGTCACCAGCGCAATGGCGTTACCGCGAAATGGCGCAGGGATATCCGCTGCCGCCAGACGTTCGCGAATCGACGCGAACAGCACCATAACAAAGGAGAAACCGACGGCGGCGGAAAAACCGTACAGCGCCGACTGCATGAAGTTATGGCCAAGATTGATGTTCAGCAGCGCCACGCCAAGCACCGCGCAGTTGGTGGTGATCAGCGGCAGGAAGATACCCAGCAGGCGGTAGAGCGCCGGGCTGGTTTTACGCACCACCATTTCAGTAAATTGCACCACTACCGCAATGACCAGAATAAACGCCAGCGTCCGGAGATAGATTAACCCCAGCGGGATGAGGATCCAGGTGTCAATCAACCACGCGCAGATAGACGCCATCGTCATGACAAAGGTCGTCGCCAGCCCCATGCCCATCGCCGTTTCCAGCTTTTTGGACACGCCCATAAACGGGCACAGGCCAAGGAACTTCACCAGAACGAAGTTGTTAACCAGCACAGTGCCGACAAAGAGCAGTAAGTAATCGGTCATTATTTAGCCTGAAATAAAAAAGC
Organism: Enterobacter sp. 168J2; assembly: GCF_034107265.1. NCBI lineage: Bacteria > Pseudomonadati > Pseudomonadota > Gammaproteobacteria > Enterobacterales > Enterobacteriaceae > Enterobacter > Enterobacter sp. 168J2. Next base: position 846,723 of record NZ_JAWNEB010000001.1, read on the forward strand.
CGCCTATTATCGGACAAACCGGGGCAGGCGACAACAGGTTATCTGTAAGGTTATTACGGGTTCACGAAGGTGTTTTTCACACGCGTTGAACGCTTGAAATAGGGCACCAGCAGCGCCGCAGCCAGTAACGGGAAAAGCAGCTGGCGGACAGCAAGCGCGTCAGACACGGGCGAGAAAGCAAACGCTTTAACCGCCAGCAGAACCGAAATGAGCAGCCAGATTATATAGTGCTTAGGCACACTCTTGCGGCGCTTAAAGAAGGCGATGGTCAGCCACAGGGTGTAGTACCACATCCCAATCGCGAAAACGAACGACACAAACCACATCGCTATATTCAGCACGCTTTGCGACATCAGGGTCTTAATGGCGTGAGGGGTAATCAATGCGGTGGTATAAAGCAGCAGCGCAAGCGATGCGCTTAATAAGGCAACCAGCAGCCATGCCAGTGGGGCGATTAACCAGCCTCCGATGCGTTCTCCAGGCGTTGCGGTCATGAACTCTCCCATTATCTGCGCGAAATGTTGTACAGCCAGTTTGCAGGGCGGAGAGTATATAACATTTCGCGCGGATGGCTACTTTCTTATAAAACGTAGCGCCATACGGACTTCGGCACTTCGCCGACGTTGAACAAGCGTCCGCCGGAGACCAGCTCCGCACGGCGATGATCCGCGGCGCGATACATATTGATAATGTCCTGATTATCCGACAGGGTGTAGTTCAGATGGTCAAACAGTTTTTCCAGGCTCTCAAGCGAATTGATCTTGCGAAATTTTAATAAATAGTCCTGAACTGTCATATTAATAATTTTCCATATAAAAGTGAGTAATACCAGTTAAGGTAATTCGGTCGAATAATAAACGGATTAATACAGACGTAAACAGCCCACTCAGATAACGCGACGAAATTAGGAGTTTTCTTTGCTGAAATTCAGGCACCGAAGGTGATGCCTGGAAGAGAAGGTTAACCGCGTTCACCGGGGCTGGCAATCCGAAACTGACATATTATGTCACTCTTTATAGCAGCAACCGGTTACTTAGGATGCGTGACGGCAGCAGGCTCCGGCGGCTGGTAGTTATCAATATGGCTGGCTACGCCGAGCAAAATGACCGAAACCCCAAGAACAATCCATCCCGCTAATTCAATGATTCGATTAATAATTGATGCCATGATTCACTGTTGTAATTTATCCATAAATACAGGGCGCAAATGTTACAGCGCTGTTTCTCTGACGGCAAGCGCTTTGGGAACGATTCCCTTATACAAAATCAGAAGGTTAATACTATGTAACAAAAATAGCCGCTACAGCCTGCTATTTTAAGCGCCATGGCTCATTATTAATGAGGACAATGCCAGACAGGCCAGTATGAAATAAGAAACGAAAAAAGAGGACAACACGATGAGTGATAACATCCGCGTCGGGCTTATAGGCTACGGGTACGCGAGCAAAACGTTTCATGCGCCTCTGATCGCCGGGACGCCGGGAATGGCGCTGGCTGCGGTATCCAGCAGCGACGCCGCCAAAGTCCACGCTGACTGGCCCGCAGTGCCGGTTGTCTCTGAGCCTAAACATCTTTTCAACGATCCGAATATCGATTTAATTGTTATTCCCACCCCGAACGACACGCACTTCCCGCTGGCGAAAGCCGCGCTGGAAGCGGGGAAACATGTCATTGTTGACAAACCCTTCACCGTGACGTTGTCACAGGCGCGTGAGCTGGAGGCGCTGGCGAAAAGCCTGGGCAGAGTGCTGTCCGTTTTCCATAACCGCCGCTGGGACAGCGACTTCCTGACGGTTAAGACACTTCTCGGGGAAGGCACGTTAGGGGAGATCGTTTATTTTGAATCGCACTTTGACCGCTTCCGTCCGCAGGTAAGAAACCGCTGGCGCGAACAGGCCGGTCCGGGCAGCGGCATCTGGTACGATTTAGCCCCGCATCTGCTGGACCAGGCCGTGAATCTGTTTGGTTTGCCGGTGAGCATGACGGTCGATCTGGCCCAGCTCAGGCCCGGGGCGCAGACAACCGATTACTTCCACGCGGTGTTGAGTTACCCGCAGCGCCGGATTGTGCTGCACGGCACGATGGTCGCAGCCGCGGAATCTGCCCGCTTTATCATTCACGGCACGCGCGGGAGCTACGTGAAATTTGGCCTCGATCCGCAGGAAGACCGGCTTAAAAACGGAGAACGTCTGCCGCAGGAAGACTGGGGCTATGATATGCGCGACGGCGTCGTGACGCGGGCGGAAGGTGAGGAGCTGGTTGAGGAAACCCTGTTAACGATCCCGGGAAACTATCCGGCCTATTATGCAGCCATCCGCGATGCGCTGAACGGAACGGGGGAGAACCCGGTTCCGGCCAGCCAGGCGATCCAGATTATGGAGCTGATTGAGCTGGGGATTGAATCTGCCAAACATCGCGCCACGCTTTGTCTGGCATAATTTTTGTAAGCCGGGTAAGCGCCAGCGCCACCCGGCAGCGGCGTTAACCGCGCGCCACTTTATTCCGCAGCGCCTGCTTCTCTTCAGGCGTAAGGAAGGCGATCTCCAGCCCGTTTACCTGCGCCTGACGGATCTGCTCGCGGCTCAGGCCAGCCTGCGGCGCGGCGATGTTGTACTCGTGGATGATATCCACGCCCTGAACCGCCGGATCGTCCGTGTTCAGCGAGGCCAGCACGCCGTGCTCAAGGAACGTTTTCAGCGGGTGCTGCGCCAGCGTTGCCACGGTGCTGGTCTGAATGTTGGACGTCAGGCACGACTCAATCCCGATACGCTGCTCCGCCAGGAAATCCATCAGGGCGCGATCTTCTACCGCCTTCACGCCGTGGCCGATACGCTCTGCGCCCAGCTCGCGGATGGCCTGCCAGATGCTTTCCGGGCCCGCTGCTTCCCCCGCATGCACGGTAATGTGCCAGCCGGCATCGCGCGCGCGATTGAAGTGGGAGAGGAACAGGCTGCCCGGGAAGCCCAGCTCATCGCCGGCGAGGTCGACGGCGGTGATGGCATCGCGGTGCGCCAGCAGCGCTTCAAGCTCCTGCAGGCAGGCGGCCTCGCCGAACGTGCGGCTCATAATGCCGATCAGGCGGGCCTGGACGTCGTAGGTTTTACACCCTTCGCGGACGCCTTCAATGACGGCCTCCACCACGCCAGCAACGGGCAGGCCGTGGGTCATCGCCATATAGCCCGGCGAGAAGCGCAGCTCGACGTAATGCAGGCCGTTACGGGCCGCATCTTCAATATTCTCAAACGCCACGCGGCGGCAGGCATCCAGCGAGGCCAGCATCTTCACGCCCCAGTCGAGCTTGCTCAGGAAGCTGACCAGGTCCGGTTCATTGGAGGTGACCTGAACGTGTGGGATCAATGACTCAAGCGTCTGAGCGGGAAGCGTTAAATTGAACTGGCGGCCAAGATCGAGGATGGTTTGGGCACGAATGTTACCGTCAAGGTGACGATGAATATCAGTTAAAGGCAGGCGTGTATCAATCATGGTCGCACTCTTTTCTGGTTAAAGTGCGCCATATTATAAAAACAAAACGGGGTAAAAAGCTATTTGCGCAAGGGAATATTCCGTTGCGCAAACAAATTACAGGAGCGTGTTGATCCCGGCGATGAGGCGCTTAACCCCTTGTTCCAGCTTGCTGCGCGGACAGCCGGCGTTAAGGCGCACGAAGCCGTTGCCCTCTTTTCCGTACGTGTATCCCGGCATGATGGCGACTTTTTGCTGCTCGATCAGCACTTTTTGCAGTGCCCTGTCGTCAACGTTCAGCGGGCGCAGGTCAATCCAGGCCAGATAGGTTGCTTCCGGCGGCTGCCAGTTAAGTTTCGGAAAAGCGCTGTTTAATTCCTGCGCGATATACAACAGATTCTCTTCCAGATAACGCCGCAAGGCATCCAGCCACGGCTCTCCCTGCTGATAGGCGGCGATATGTGCCGTGAGCGCCAGCACGGAAGGGGAAGAGAGTCCGTCCCGGCCTTTTAGCGCGCTGAGATAGCCGGTACGGCTCTCCTCATCGCCAATCAGGCCGTATGCGCCCGTCAGCGCCGGAATATTAAAGCTTTTCGAGCCGGAGGTGAGAAGCGCCCATTTGCCGCGTGCCACAGCGTTCCACGGGGTGTGGCGATGCATCCCCCACACCATGTCCATATGAATTTCATCGCTGATTACCGCCACGTCATAGCGTTCGCAAAGCTCGGCCATATGGTTCAATTCTTCAAGAGTCCATACTTTTCCGGTCGGATTTTGCGGGCTGCACAGCAGCAAAATTTTGTTTTCCGGTTTCGCCAGGGCCGCTTCAAGCGCCGCCATATTGCCCTGCCAGCCAGCCGCCTGCTTTTCCATCTCAACGGGCACAACCTGACGCGCATTGCCTCTAATCGCGTTGTAAAACGCATCGTACGCCGGGGTGTGGACCACCACGCCGTCACCGGGCTTTGACCAGAGGCGAATCAGTTCTGACACCATGTAGATGACGGAAGGGCCATAAACGATGGTTTCTTTATCGATGCGGCTGTTAAAGCGTTGCTGGAACCAGTGCGCAACGGCGGCAAGAAACTCGTCGTTTTTCCAGCGGCTATAGCCTAAAACGCCGTGGTTGATGCGCTGATGCAGCGCGTCGGTAATGCAGGGGGCGGTGGCGAAGTCCATATCCGAGATGGTGAAGGGCAGCAGATCCGCTGCGCCAAAACGGTCGGCGACGTAGTCCCACTGCGTACACCAGGTGCCGTGTCGATCCACGACGGTAGAAAAATCAAACATGACGTTAATCCTTAAAGTAAAACCCCCTCATGAGAGGGGGTTGAGGCATCAGGCTTCTACTGTTCGCATCAGGGTTGCCAGCTCATCTTTCACCGACTGAACCTGCGGGCCGATAACCACCTGCAAATTGTGCTGATTTAACTGTACCACGCCGATGGCCCGGTTGGCTTTCAGGGCGTTGGTATCCACTTTTGACATATCCGCCACCGACAGACGCAGGCGGGTGATGCAGTTATCCAGCGAGGTAATGTTATCCGCACCGCCCAGCGCAGCCAGAATGGCAGGGGTGTTGTACCCGGATTTGCCCACGGTACCGGCCACCGCCTGCTCAACGCTGGTGGCGGTATCGGTATCGCGGCCCGGCGTTTTCAGGTTAAAGCGGGTGATGGCGAAGCGGAAGATACCGTAGTACACCGCGAACCAGATGGCCGCCACGACCGGCACCAGGTACCACTTGGTGGACAGGCCGTGCAGGATCCCGAACACCACGAAGTCGATCACGTTGCCGTCAGTGTTGCCGATGGTCACGCCCAGCACCGCCATCACGGTGAAGCCCAGGCCGGTCAGCAGCGCGTGGATGAGATACAGCACCGGTGCGACAAACAGGAACAGGAATTCGATAGGTTCAGTGGTGCCGCCGACGACGCAGGCAATCACGCCGGAGATCAGCAGCCCTTTAATTTTATGACGGTTTTCCGGGCGCGCGCAGTGGTACATTGCCAGCGCGGCGCCCGGCAGGCCGCCGAGGAAGGCCGGCATTTTACCCTGAGACAGGAAGCGGGTGGCGCTTTCGGAGAAGCCGTGGGTGGTCGGGCAGCTCAGCTGCGCCTGGAAGATGGTCAGCGCACCGCTCACGTCGTGACCGCACACCTCCATGGTGCCGCCCGCTTCGGTGAAGCGAATCAGGGCCACCAGGATATGCTGCAGGCCGAACGGCAGCAGCAGACGCTCGCCGGTACCGAAGATCATCGGACCAAAATCTCCCGCGCCGTTGATGATGCGGCCAATGCCGTTGATGCCCATCGCAAAGACCGGCCAGATCAGCGGAATGATCAGGCCGAACAGACCCATGACCACCAGGGTGACAATCGGCACGAAGCGGGTACCGCCGAAGAAGGCCAGGGCATCCGGCAGGCGGATATTGTGGAAGCGCTCGTGCAGCATCCAGATAATGACCCCGGCGATCACCGCCCCGAGGATCCCGGTATCAATAGACTGGATGCCGATCACGCTCTGAATGTTGTTGGCCTTCAGCACGGCAGCATCGGTGGTCGGCAGAATGCCCTTCGCGGTCAGCCAGAAGTTAACCGCCAGGTTCATCACGGCGTAACCGACAAACCCGGCAAACGCCGCGACGCCTTTATTCTCGCGGGCCAGACCCAGCGGGATGGCGATGCAGAACATCACGGGCAGGAAGCTAAACGCGAAGGAGCCGACCTTACTCATCCAGATAAAGATCGCCTGCAGCACGGGAGTACCGAGGAACGGGATCAGCGTGATGACGTCTTTACTGCTCAGCGAGCTGCCGATCCCGAGCATGATCCCGCAGAACGAGAGGAGCGCCACGGGCAGCATAAAGGTTTTACCCAGTTGCTGGAAAAACTCCCACAGCGATATTTTTTGTGCTGCTTTCGCCGTCATAAAACGACTCCTTTATTGTTAAAATTGGTTTGTCTGCTTCAATGCTGCGAGAAGATAAAACGTTTTATCAAAGTTTAGTGCGCGCTGAATCACATTCTCAGGCTTTGACTGGTAGTATAAAGATAACGTATTGATAAAACGTTTTACCGATCTCATTTCAGGGAGTCACGCCGACACATGGCCGTAGCGAAAAAAATCACCATCAACGATGTCGCGCTGGCGGCGGGGGTTTCCGTCAGCACCGTTTCTCTGGTACTGAGCGGGAAAGGTCGCATCTCTCCCGCAACCGGTCAGCGGGTGAACGAGGCGGTTGAACAGCTGGGCTTTGTGCGTAACCGCCAGGCGTCGGCGCTGCGCGGCGGGCAAAGCGGGGTGATTGGCCTGATTGTCCGCGACCTGACGTCACCTTTCTATGCGGAGCTGACCGCCGGGTTAACCGAGGCTCTGGAAGCGCAGGGGCGGATGGTCTTTCTGCTGCACGGCGGGCGCGAGGCCGGGCAGCTTCTCTCCCGTCTCGATATGCTGCTGACCCAGGGGGTTGACGGAGTGATCGTCGCCGGAGCGTCGGGCGTGGGCAGCGAACTGTGCGAGCGCGCCGCCGAAAAAGGCGTGCCGCTGGTGTTTGCCTCGCGCGCCAGCTACCTGGACGAGGCCGATACGCTGCGCCCGGATAACATGCAGGCCGCGCAAATGTTGACCGAACATCTTATTCGCCGCGGGCATCAGCGCATTGCCTGGCTGGGAGGTAAAAGCTCTTCCCTGACGCGCGCCGAGCGTGTCGGCGGCTACTGCGCGACGCTGATTAAATACGGCCTGCCGTTCCACAGCGAATGGGTCGTGGAGTGTGAATCCAGCCAGAAAAAAGCGGCGGAAGCGATTGGCGCGCTGCTGCGAAGCAGCCCGACGATCAGCGCCGTGATTTGCTACAACGATGTGATTGCTATGGGCGCCTGGTTCGGCCTGATCCGCGCCGGGCGTCAGAGCGGCGAGGGCGGGGTGGAAACCTTCTTCGGTCATCAGGTGGCGTTAGGGGCCTTCGCCGACGTTGGTGAAAACGCGCTGGACGATCTCCCCATCGTCTGGGCTACCACCCCTGCGCGGGAGATGGGCTACACGCTGGCGGACAGAATTATGCAGCGCATCGACAATACGGATGTCCAGGCCGGGCACCAGATTGTGGCGGCGCGGCTGGTGACGGTGAAATAATTCAGCTCTGCTGCGTAAGCGGGTTGAGCGTCAGCTGTGTCTCCAGTGCTTCTACAAATTTTCGCACTTTTGCCGGGATCAGGCGTGACGTTGGGTAGACAGCCCAAATGGCCAGCGATTCCGGCTGAGCATCTTCAAGGACGATCCGCACGAGTTTACCCTCTGCGATGGCAGGCTCTACGTACCAGCGAGATAAATTCGCGATGCCGAGTCCTCCCAGGCAAGCCTCGAAAATGGCCTCAATAGAGTTAGCCGAGAATCGGCCTGACACCTTTTGTTTGTAGCGCTGTTCACCCTTTTCAAACGACCAGTGCGTCGTCTCAGTGGTGGTCAGGCAGCTATGTCCAGCCAGATCGTTAAGTAATGTCGGCGAACCGTACGCGGCCAGATACTCCGCGCTGGCGCAAAGCTCGCGAGGGTTATCACAGATGCGGTGTGCAACCAACCGGTTATCGCGCAGCGGTGCAATGCGTAACGCCACGTCTATGCCTTTCCCGACAATATCAATTTGCTCATCGGTTGCCAGCAGGTCAACCTGCAGGGCAGGATGTTGCTGCATAAACAGCGGCAACATCGGCGCAACGATCTTGCGTCCAAACGCGGCTGAGGCGGTAATGCGAAGACGTCCGGACAGCTGCGTACCGTCGGGAAACAGATCGGCCAGCGCGTTATTTTTATCTTCCAGCAGCGCCTGCGCATGAGGCAAAAAAACGTCCCCATCGCTGGTGGGTGAGAGGGATCGCGTGGTGCGATGCACCAGCCTGACCCCCAGTTCGGCCTCAAGATTGTTAAGAGAGCGTGACGCGGCCATGGGGCTCATCGAGAGCCGACGCGCGGCGCCCGCCAGGCTACCGGCCTTGATGGCTTCGACAAACACTTCAATATCTTCCAGCTTCATTATATCGTTTTTCGTTACGCTGCCTTATCAAAGTACATATCTACAGTATTTATCGTTGTGCTGCCATAGTCTCTTCACGTTGTGAGAAAATGAATCTGGAGAGAAGATGAAAAAGTTGAAAACGGTTCTGGCATTCAGCAGCCTGCTGCTGGTAAGTGCCGCCTGGGCTGACGCACCTGCGCAGGTGAAACAGCAGGTCCCCGGCTATTATCGTCTGGCGGTAGGGGAATATGAGGTCACGGCGCTGTTCGACGGCTATAACGACCTTTCGCCGTCATTACTGCACGGCCTTTCAGACGACAAGGTTCGTAAACTGCTGGCTCAGCATAAAATTGATGCCGAACGCATGCCGACCGCGTTTAACGCTTTCCTGGTTAATACCGGTAAACATCTGGTCATGATTGACAGCGGAGCGGGGCACTGCGTGCCGCAAACGGCCGGCCAGCTGGTCAACAATATGAAAGCATCAGGCTACCGTCCTGAGCAGGTTGATACCATTTTCCTGACGCATCTTCATCTTGATCATGTTTGTGGCCTGAGCGATGCGGACGGTAAAGCGTTGTTCCCTAATGCCACCGTCTACGTACCGCAGGGGGAGGCCGACTACTGGCTCGATCCTGCAAAAGAAGCGAGCGCGCCGGCTAATGCGAAGGAGTATTTCGCTATTGCCCGAAAAGCGTTGTCTGAGTATAAAGCCTCCGGACATCTTAAAACCTTCGTTCCGCCAGCCTCGCCCATCCCGGAAGTCCAGACAGCCTATGCCGTTGGTCATACGCCTGGCAGTACCGTTTATCGCTTTGCGTCTCAGGGGACGGCTATTAACTTCATTGGGGATCTGATTCATGCGCCAGCCGTCCAGTTCCCGCATCCTGAAGTGTCTATTCGCTTTGACGTCGATTCGAAAAAAGCCATCTCGTCCCGGGCGCAGGAATTTAACGCGCTGGCGAAAGAGGGTGAGTGGATGGCCGCAGCGCATCTGCCTTTCCCGGGTATTGGGCATATTACCGCCTGGCAGCTGGGCTATAGCTGGAACCCTGTAAATTACGGGCCTTATCAACGTGCGGCCAACGTGCCTCTGCTGAAATAAAGTGAGGTTACGAATATGAAAAGTTACACCGTAACGGCAAACGGCATCCGCCAGTTTGTGGTTGAAGAGGGTGAAGGCGCTCCTGTTATTCTCCTGCACGGTTTTCCTGAAACAAACTATGCCTGGCGCTACCAGATGCCGGTATTGTCCCGGCACTACCGCGTAATCGCCCCGGATTTACGAGGATATGGCGAAACGGATAAACCAGTTTCTGGCTATGATAAACGGAACATGGCGCGGGACATCCGGGAGCTGATGCGTGCGCTGGGCTTACAGAAGGTGGTGCTGGTGGGGCACGATCGCGGCGCGCGCGTCGCGACGCGGTTTGCAAAAGATTACCCAGAACTGGTGGATCGTCTGGTGGTGATGGATAACGTGCCAACGCGTATCGTGGCGCGCGATTTGAATGCGTCCATCGCCCGCGCATACTGGTTCTTCCTGTTCCATCTTGTGCCCGATCTGCCGGAAGCGCTGATTGCGGGACGCGAAAATATCTGGCTGCGCCACTTTTTCTCGGACTGGACCTACGATCCGTCAACCATCAGCGGCGAAGCGTTTGACACCTATGTTCGCGCGTATCAGGCGCCCGGAGCCGTGCGAGGCGCGATGGCTGACTACCGCGCCAACGCGGAAGATGTGGCGCAGGATCTTGCCGACGCTGACGTGAAAATCACCTGTCCGGTAATGTCGCTGTGGGGCAATGATTTTCACGCGGTTGGCAAGCTCTTCGATATGCAAAGCGTCTGGGCTGAAATGGCGGATAACCTGCGGGCGTACGGTATCGACGAGTGTGGACATCTTCCTCAGGAGGAACAGCCTGAGAAAGTTAACGCCTTGCTGCTGGATTTCCTGCAGGGATGGAAGGGATAACGACATTAAAAAACCCCTCGTAAGAGGGGTTTTTCTGTTTACTGCTGCGGTGCCGCCGGTACGGCTGGCGCTGCGGGTTCAGCCGGTTCCGGCATCCCCAGCGTTGGCATACCAAACATGCCAACAAACTCTTCCAGCGGCATTTTGTCGCCGTTCAGCGTTACCTGGCCGTTGGCATATTGCAGGCTGGTGGAAATGGTGTTGTCTTCCACTTTGGTGATGCGGAACATCTGACCCATCGCCGCCAGACCTTTCACCTGCTGGTTCGCCAGCTTGCCGGCATCTTCATCGCCATAGCCTTCCAGCTTCGCAATCTGGGTCATAAACTCGGTCGCCATATCCATCGGGATGGTCAGCTTGCTGTCGAGCGACTTCACGCTGCGATCCACTTCCTGCGCCAGCGTCTGCGGTTCACCCGTGGCGGCGGCAGGATCTTTCAGGAACAGCGACAGGTTAAAGCTGGTTTCGCCTTTGCTGTTTTTCCAGCTTAGCGGCGCAACGGTGACCACCGGCTCGCCTTTCAGCAGGATTGGCAGGTTATTGAACAGCACCGCCATCGCCTGCTGCTGGTACACTTCCGGGTTCTGCTGCAGCGCGGCGTCGGTCAGCAGCGCCTGGCTCTCTTTGCTGTATTTCTGGCTAAATTCGTGCCACGCCTGGCCGTCGATATTGCCGATCTTCAGCGACAGCTTGCCGGTGCCCAGATCCTGATTCTGCACCTTCAGGCTCTTCAGCGTGTAATCCAGCTGGGTGTTGATGCTCTTACCGTCTTTGGATACGTCGGATTGACCGTTAACGTCCATGCCTTCCAGCACGGCCATCTCTTTCCCTTCAATTGCGATAGCAATCTTATCCACGGAGAGCTTCTGGTCGCCGATACGCTCTTTAAAGTCGGTCATACGGCTGTTGCCGTCGGCTTTCAGGTTGTTGAAGGTGAGCTGTACTTTTTGGTTGTATTCGTTCACGGCGTTGACCAGGCCGCTTTCCGCTTCACCCGTCATGGAGAAGACGTTGCCGTCCCGATCCGCATCAAGTTTGAAATGACCGCCGCTGAAGGCGACTTTTTCGTTCTCTTTCTCGTAGTTCAGCGCTTTCAGCGCGATATCAGAACTGGTATCACCGGAGTAGCTAATGCGTGTGTTAATGTCGAAAGGTGATTCGTTCTTTGCCAGGTCAAACAGCGGTTTGGTGACGTCGTTATTCACCAGCACGGTATGAACGGACGCCATGGACGGGATCAGGTTAAACGACTTTAACTGCGCCAGCGGCAGCGGACCGTGGCTTACCACTTCATCCAGCACCACGCTCTGTCCCGGCTTCAGCCAGCCGTTTGCCGCACCGGCCACCGGCTTCACCACCAGCTGCATACGGCTGGTGAACACGCCGCGCTGATAGTTCTGGTAGCTCAGCTCCAGACCCGCCTCCGGCGCGCTGCGCTTAATCTCTCCGTTAGCCTGCGCCACCATCTCAGCCAGACGGCCTTCCAGCTGTTTCCCGGTAAACCAGGAGGCACCCGTCCAGACCACGCCTAACGCTACAATCACTCCAACCGCTACGACCGATTTTTTCATTGCGACTATCCCTAAAATGAAACCAGGCGGTGAAAACCGCCCGGAGATATTAAGCCTTCAACTAGCTTAGCAAGAGTTGTTAAAAAATTCAGTAAGTGCTTAAAGCTTATTAAAAACGCGCGCCAGACGACCGGTGCCGCTCACGCTGACCGGAGACTCATTGGCTGCAACGAATGCTGACTCACCGGGCTGAAGAACCAGATGCTGCTCGCCTTTGTGCAGCGTTGCTTCGCCCTCGACGCAGAACAGGATCGCCGCGCTTTCCTGCGCGATAGCCGTTTCCGTCTGGCTCAGGTCATGAAGTGAAAACGCAAAATCTTCAACCGGAATCGGGAAGTCCAGCTCTGCGCCGTTTTTCACCGGCTGAGTCAGCAGCTCTGCGGCAGGTTTCGCCACGAACTTCACGTTGGCAACCAGCTCAGGAATGTCGATATATTTCGGCGTCAGGCCTGCGCGCAGCACGTTGTCGGAGTTGGCCATCACCTCCAGCGCCACGCCCTGCAGGTAGGCGTGCGGGGTTTCCGCGAACAGGAACATCGCTTCGCCCGGGTTCAGCTTCACCACGTTCAGCAGCAGAGGGGAGAACAGGCCGCTGTCGTCAGGGTAAAACTCGGAAATCAGGCGGATGGTCTCCCACGGTTCACCCTGCTGGCTGCCCAGGGCCGCTTTCAGCACCGCCAGCGCGTGAGATTTCTCTTCACCCTGCATATTCAGCAGGCTGGCGAACAGCTGGCTCAGCGCGTCCGCGTTAGGGTTTTCGAGGAAGTGGGCGATAGCCTTGTTGGCACCCGCGACCGGCTGCAGCAAAGAGATAATCTCTGAAAACTCGCGGAACGCGTTCATCGCCAGGAAGGGAGTCAGCGCAAAAACCAGCTCCGGCTTGTGGTTTGGATCCTTGTAGTTACGCTCGGCAGCGTCCAGCGGGATGCCCGCCGCGTTCTCTTTGGCAAAGCCGATTTCAGACGCTTTTTTGTTCGGGTGAACCTGGATGGAGAGCGGCTGGTCGGCACACAGTACCTTAAACAGGAACGGCAGTTCGCCAAAGCGCTGAGCCACCTTGTCGCCCAGCAGCGCGGCTTTATCGGCATCAATCACGTCACGCAGGCTGCGTACCTGGCCGCTGGCGTCTTCAATTTTTGAGCTGCTCTTAGGGTGCGCCCCCATCCACAGTTCCGCCATCGGCAGGTTGTTCGGGTTCGCGATACCGTAGAGATCCGTTAACGCAGTTTTACTTCCCCAGGCGTAGTTTTGCACTGAGTTAATGAGTTTTTGCATTATCAAGCCCTGATTCAAATGTGGAATTAACTCCGGGTATTAAAGCAATAAACCACGTGGAAGTAACCTGTGGATGTAAAAAGTCGTACTAGTCTCAGTTTTTGTTAAAAAATTGTGTAGGATAAGCTGACTCGCTTTTAAGCCGGGCAGCGGAACATCTGCCCTGAATAAACAGACCGAAGCAGTAAGTGAGAGAACAATGTCGAATAAACCCTTCCATTATCAGGATCCTTTCCCCCTCAGTAAGGATCGGACCGAGTATTACCTGTTAACCCGCGATCACGTCTCCGTCTCTGAGTTTGAAGGACAAGAGATCCTCAAGGTGGATCCGCAGGCGCTGACGCTGCTGGCGCAGCACGCTTTTCACGACGCTTCCTTTATGCTCCGCCCCGCGCACCAGCAGCAGGTTGCCGATATCCTGAGCGACCCGCAGGCCAGCGAGAACGATAAATACGTTGCCCTGCAGTTCCTGCGTAACTCAGACATCGCGGCGAAAGGCATTCTGCCAACCTGTCAGGACACGGGCACGGCGATCATCGTTGGTAAAAAAGGCCAGCGCGTCTGGACCGGCGGCGGTGACGAAGCGGCGCTGGCGCACGGCGTCTACAACACCTACACCGAAGACAACCTGCGCTACTCGCAAAACGCGGCGCTGGATATGTACAAAGAGGTCAACACCGGTACCAACCTGCCCGCGCAGATCGATCTCTACAGCGTTGACGGTGACGAGTACAAATTCCTCTGTATCGCCAAAGGCGGCGGTTCAGCCAACAAAACCTATCTCTACCAGGAGACCAAAGCGCTGCTCACTCCGGGCAAGCTGAAAAATTACCTGGTTGAGAAGATGCGCACCCTCGGCACCGCGGCGTGCCCGCCGTACCATATCGCCTTCGTGATTGGCGGTACCTCGGCTGAAAGCACGCTGAAAACCGTCAAGCTGGCTTCAACCAAATACTACGACGGCCTGCCAACCGAAGGTAACGAGCACGGTCAGGCGTTCCGCGACGTGCAGCTTGAGCAGGAGCTGCTGGAAGAGGCGCGTAATCTGGGCCTCGGGGCGCAGTTTGGCGGCAAATACTTCGCCCACGACGTGCGCGTGATCCGTCTGCCGCGTCACGGTGCCTCCTGTCCGGTCGGGATGGGCGTCTCCTGCTCTGCGGATCGCAACATCAAGGCCAAGATCAACCGCGAAGGCGTGTGGATCGAAAAACTGGAAAACAACCCGGGCAAATACATCCCGGAAGAGCTGCGTAAAGCGGGTGAGGGTGAAGCGGTTCGCGTTGACCTGAACCGTCCGATGAAAGAGATTCTGGCGCAGCTTTCGCAGTACCCGGTCTCAACCCGTCTCTCCCTGAACGGCACGATCATCGTGGGCCGCGACATCGCGCACGCTAAGCTGAAGGAGCGTCTGGACAACGGGGAAGGGTTGCCGCAGTACATCAAAGATCACCCGATTTACTACGCGGGCCCGGCGAAAACGCCTGAAGGCTATGCCTCCGGCTCGTTAGGCCCAACCACGGCAGGACGTATGGACTCGTACGTTGATCAGCTGCAGGCCAACGGCGGCAGCATGATCATGCTGGCGAAAGGCAACCGCAGCCAGCAGGTGACGGACGCGTGCCATAAGCACGGCGGCTTCTACCTGGGCAGCATCGGCGGCCCGGCGGCTGTACTGGCGCAGGGCAGCATCAAGAGCCTGGAGTGCGTGGAGTACCCGGAGCTGGGTATGGAAGCGATCTGGAAAATCGAAGTGGAAGACTTCCCGGCGTTTATCCTGGTGGATGACAAAGGCAACGACTTCTTCAAGCAGATCCAGTCGTCCCAGTGTTCGGCGTGCGTGAAGTAAATTGAAAAAAACGGGTGGCGCAGCCGCCACCCGACATCTAAAAGAGCGCACAAAGCGCCATACCGTTTCTCAGAAGTCATCAATACTTATCCCTTAAGCATGTGAGCAATCCCTCTTTTGTTATCAAGGAGAAAGTAATGACCACGGTACGCCATGAGAAAGACTCGATGGGCGCCATCGACGTCCCGGCCGACAAGCTATGGGGCGCGCAAACCCAGCGTTCGCTGGAGCACTTCCGTATTTCGACCGAAAAAATGCCCGTCTCGCTGATCCAGGCGCTGGCGCTGACCAAACGCGCCGCCGCGAAGGTGAACCAGGATTTGGGCCTGCTGGACGCCGATAAAGCCACCGCCATCATCAACGCCGCAGACGAAGTGCTGGCGGGTAAGCATCCCGGCGAATTCCCCCTCGCCATCTGGCAGACCGGTTCCGGTACCCAGAGCAACATGAATATGAACGAAGTGCTGGCGAACCGGGCGAGCGAGCTGCTGGGCGGCGTGCGCGGCATGGAGCGT
Organism: Enterobacter sp. 168J2; assembly: GCF_034107265.1. Lineage (NCBI taxonomy): Bacteria > Pseudomonadati > Pseudomonadota > Gammaproteobacteria > Enterobacterales > Enterobacteriaceae > Enterobacter > Enterobacter sp. 168J2. Next base: position 862,383 of record NZ_JAWNEB010000001.1, read on the forward strand.
AAGGTCCACCCGAACGATGACGTCAACAAAAGCCAGAGCTCTAACGACGTCTTCCCGACGGCGATGCACGTGGCGGCGGTAATCGCCATTCGCGAGCAGCTTATTCCGCAGCTCAACGTGCTCAAATCCACGCTTAACGACAAAGCGCAGGCCTTCCGCGACATCGTCAAGATTGGCCGTACGCACCTGCAGGACGCCACGCCGCTGACGCTCGGTCAGGAGATTTCCGGCTGGGTGGCGATGCTGGAACATAACCTGAAGCATATTGAGTACAGCCTGCCGCACCTGGCGGAGCTGGCGCTCGGCGGGACGGCGGTCGGGACCGGGTTAAACACCCATCCTGAGTACGCGGTGCGCGTGGCGGAGGAGCTTGCTGCCATTACCGGACAGCCGTTCGTTACGGCGCCCAACAAGTTCGAAGCGCTGGCGACCTGCGATGCGCTGGTCCACACCCACGGCGCGCTGAAAGGGCTGGCGGCCTCGCTGATGAAAATTGCCAACGACGTGCGCTGGCTGGCTTCCGGCCCGCGCTGCGGCATCGGTGAAATCAGCATCCCGGAAAACGAGCCGGGCAGCTCCATCATGCCGGGTAAAGTCAACCCGACCCAGTGCGAAGCCATGACCATGCTCTGCTGCCAGGTGATGGGCAACGACGTGGCCGTCAACATGGGCGGTGCGTCCGGCAACTTCGAGCTGAACGTCTATCGCCCGATGGTGATCCACAACGTGCTGCAATCCGTTCGTCTGCTGGCGGACGGGATGGAGAGCTTTAACGAGCATTGCGCGGTGGGGATTGAACCCAATCGCGAACGCATCAGCCAGCTGCTCAATGAATCCCTGATGCTGGTAACCGCGCTCAATACCCATATCGGCTACGACAAAGCCGCGGAGATCGCTAAAAAAGCGCATAAAGAGGGGCTGACGCTGAAAGCCTCCGCCCTGGCGCTGGGCTATCTCACGGAGGCGGAGTTCGACGCCTGGGTCCGCCCGGAAGCGATGGTCGGCAGCCTGAAATAATCATCCCGCCACGTACAGGTGCAGCCGGGGAATAATCAGCTGTAGCGGCTGCGCCTGAGGCCTGTAACGGTGCTGAACATTCTCAGCATCGTAATTCAGCAGTTCCCCAATATCGGGTACCACCGCGCCCCGATCGGCATCGTAAAGCGCAATCAGTGGCGTCGGGCAGGCATACTGCACCTGCTTTTGCTGACCGGAATACCAGACGCGAGCGATAGGCTGCACCTTCACCGGGCGCTTTATCTTGAGGCGCGCATCCGCCGGTAGCGAGGCGATGCTGTGGTACTCCTGCTCCAGGCGCTCAATCCACTGCTCCCGCGACCACGGCGCGACGGTGCGCGGCGTCTTCAGGCTTTTTTCCAGCTGGGCCAGAATCTCATCCCGGGTGAAGTTTTTAATGATGTGCTTATTCGCCCAGCCGAAGCGCAGCGTGGCGGGGTGGCGCAGTACCGTCAGCGTTCGATAGGCATTCAGGGTAATCAGCCCCGGAAGCTGTCGGTGCACCCACTCAAACCGCGCGGCAGGCGCGAGGCCGGACTCTTCGGTAACGATCTTTTCAAAGGCCGCTTTCAGGGTGTTGATATGCGCAATCTGGCTTTCCAGCGCTTCGCGCGCTGTCGCATCGGTTTGCAGGCAGATGACGCCCGGCAGGCGTACGGCCGCCTTACTGCTGCGGTTTTCTGACTGCTGCTGGATAAACAGGCGGCGATAGTGTTTTAGCGTCAGCTCAAGGGCCGCGCTGCCGATGTGCTGTTCGACCTCGATGGTGTCCAGCGGATCGTGCTCGGCTCCCTTAGCCACATCCGGCAGGGTAAAGACGCGCGCGGCCAGCAGGCGGCAGGCCTGCAAACGCTCGGTCAGGGTCAGGAGCTCGTGTTCTATTTCCCGAAACGTGCCGTTAAGCCGTTCGATGAGATCGTAGGTCGCCATAAACACTCTCATTAGTTACAACATACTTATCATATAGCACAGCACGCCGGGTCAGGCCAGCGTGCGGTTGAGGTCAGGCAGGGACGGGAAGGGCGATGTTATGGTACACCGGCCAGCTAAAGCAGAAGCGCGCGCCGCCGAGCTCGCTCTCCTCGCAGTGCACCGTGCCGCCCATCGCCTGCGCGATAGAGTAGACAATCGCCAGCCCCAGGCCGCATCCGCCGGTGGCGCGATCGCGGCTGGGGTCGAGGCGGACAAACGGTTCAAACACGGTTTCTCGCGCTTCCGGGGCAATTCCCGGTCCGTCGTCCTCCACCGTCAGGCTGGCACGGTTGCCCTGCAAATCCAGGCTAATCTGGAGCGTACTCTCGCTGTAGCGCATGGCGTTGTTCATCAGGTTGTCCAGCACGCGCTCCATCAGGCGCATATCGAGCGCGCCGTAGTCACCCGGCGTGACGCACGTCAACAGCGTGCGCTGCGGGTTTACGCTCTGAACGTCATCAATATGGGTTTGCAGCCAGGCGGGCAGATCCGGCGTGGTGAGGTTCAGCTCGTTTTGCGGACGGTCGAGACGCGCGTAGGTCAGCAGCTCCTCAATCAGCGCTTCAAGCTGACCAATGTCGCGGTTAAGCGCCTGATTCTCTGCCTCGGTCAGATTCTCGCTCATCTCCAGACGGTAGCGCAGGCGAACCAGCGGCGTGCGCAGCTCGTGCGCAATCCCGTCGATCAGCTGCTTTTTACTGGCGATCAGGGCATTGATGTTATCGGCCATCTGGTTAAAGGCCACGCCCAGACGCTCAAAGCTGGAACCGCTGTCGAAGTGAATGCGTTCGGTAAAATGCCCCTCGCCAAAACGCTGCGCGGCGGATTCCAGCTTCAGCATGTCCTGCCAGTGGGGCCGCATCCAGATAAAGACCGGAAACGCGAGCGAAATGGCGATAAAGGCCATCAGCGCCATGTCCAGCAGACGCATCTGGTGCAGATAATAGAGATAGGGCACCGGCCCGACGGCCAGCACGTAATGGCTGCGCGGGATGCGCTGGATAAAGGTGTATTTCTCATCCAGCGCGACAATGTCCCCGTCGCGCAGGCGCTGCATGGCGGGCGGGTCCAAATCGAAATCTTTTAACGGCTCGATGCGTAAATCAAACGACAGGTTCAGATCGAGCTCTTTGAGGGTTTTTGCCCAGTTGTGGGGCGGGATCTCTCTCAGCTCGCTGCGCATCAGATACAGCGAGCTTTTCATCAGATCGTCCAGCGACTGCCTGCCCGCACGTTCGGCGGTGAATTTATAGACCAGCCCGACCAGCATGGTCATGACCAGGAAGCAGACAAACAGCAAAAGATAAAACTGCACAAACAGCTTTTTCATTGGATCTCACCGAAGAAACGCTTTGTGCAGAATATACATGAAAACCCGTCAATATTTTCATGTCTGTGAAGCGCGTTACATGGCCTTCGCGCTGTTTTTTACCCTGGCGATGAGTGTTTCCGTTATGGCCAGACCTTCCGCAATCTGTGGATCGATCACGGCGGTCCCAAATTCGTTAATTAAATCCAGGAGTAATTCGTAAGACTGGATAAGTTCAAGGAGGTCAATGAGCGCTTTTTGATCGGCGCGTGAGGGTGAGGAATGGCTAAACGCTGCCTGGTTAACAATCCATTCAAGATTGGTTTTGATGGCTTCTACGTCATGGTAGCTATACATATTTCATGAGCTTAAATCCTCATTTCAAGATTTTATGGGAGAGAATGTGCTGAAAAGGTGTGGGCTTATAGCCGGCCCGGTGCGGCTTAAAGGAGAGAACGTCTGAATATTTATTATGGATTAGTTCGCGCGCTTAGCAAGTTAATTGTTGCGTAAACGTGTAAATTAACGCGCGAAAGAAAGGACTTCTACGCATAATGCCTTCATTTCGCGCACGTTATCTTTTTATCAGGTTTCCCAGGCGTGGGGGGCAAACAGATAACCCTTGTTACGCACGGTCTTAATGCGGTAGGGCTCGGTGGCGTTATCCTGCAATTTTTTGCGCAGACGCGAAATCGCCACGTCAACGCTGCGATCCATTCCGTCATAGCTCACGCCACGAAGGTTTTTCAGCAGCGCGTCGCGGTCCATGATTTGCCCGGCATGCGTGGCCAGCTCCCACAGCAGGTCAAAGTCTGCGGTAGAGAGGGCGATAAGCTCACCGGAAAGCAGGACCTGGCGGTTAACCGGGTCAATAGACAGCGTACCGAAGCGCATCGCTTTGTGCGGCGTCAGAGACGGCGCGGGCGCTTCGCGTTCACTGCTGGCATGCTGGCGTAAATGCAGGCGCAGGCGGGCAAGCAGGACGGCAGGCGGTGTGGTTTTCAGAATGTAATCATTGGCGCCCATCTCCAGCGACAGAATATGGTTCATATCGCTGTCCAGTGAAGTAAGCAGAACGATAGGGCCGTCCCAGCGGGCGCGCAGGTCCCGGCAGAGCGTCATGCCGTCTTTGCCTGGCAGCATGATGTCCAGCAGCACCAAATCCGGGTTTTCACGGACGACCACCTCTTCGGCACGATCGCCGCGAGGCTCAACAATGACGTCCATATCATGTTTATCCAGATAGGCGGCGATCAATTGCCCGACTTCGGGTTCGTCTTCAACATATACAATCTTATTCATACAGCGTCTGTTTTCGTGAAAAAAGCCAAAATACACCGCGGAACCTTAACCTTCCATTAATCTTTCAAAATTAACGCCGCTTCCGTTATTCTGGCTGCTGGTGTTACTTGATTGTTATAGGGAAAAATATGGGGCTGGTGATCAAAGCCGCGCTGGGGGCGCTGGTGGTGTTACTGATTGGCATTCTGGCAAAAACCAAAAACTACTATATTGCCGGGCTGATCCCGCTATTCCCGACCTTCGCGCTGATTGCCCACTATATTGTGGCCTCTGAACGGGGTATGGAAGCGTTACGTACGACCATTGTGTTTGGCATGTGGTCGATCGTTCCCTATTTTCTCTACCTGCTTTCCCTGTGGTATTTCACCGGTTTTATGCGGCTTCCCCTGGCGCTGGGCGGGGCAGTGGTCTGCTGGGGACTCAGCGCCTGGGTGTTAATATTCTTCTGGAGCCGCTTTCACTAGCGCAGCGGGCGGCCGCCGTCCACGGCAAAGGTTCTGCCGGTGACATAGCAGCTGGTGAGGAGGTAATCCACAAGGTCGATTACCTCTTTCTCGCCGGGGGCAATTTTCATCAGCGACTTATTCAACGCCTGCTGGCGGTACTCCGCATCATCGTTTTCGTTAAACAAAATCATCGCCGGGGCGATGGCGTTCACCTTCACCTCGGGCGCGAGCTTGCGGGCAAAGGAGCGCGTCATGTTGTCCAGCGCGGCTTTGCTGGCCGCGTAGGCGATGTGCTTGTCGCTGCCGCGCTCCACCACATAATCGGTAAAGTGAATAATATCGCCCGCCGCATGCCCGTGGCCGCGCAGCAGATCCTGCAGCGCGTGGTTGAGCAGATAAGGGGCGTTAACGTGGATCTGCAGCATGGCGGAGAGCGTATCGCTGAGGGACGTGCCGGGCTTCTCGGCACACCAGGCGCTGGCGTTATGGATCACGGCGCGCAACCCCGTCGCGGTGGATTTAACCTGTTCGGCAAAGGCCAGAATGCCTTCGTCGGTGGAAAAATCAGCCTGAATGCAGACCGCTCCGGCTTTGCGCAGCCCCTCAATCGACGGGTATTCCGTACGGTAGCTGACAATGACCGGATGGCGAATGTTGAGAAAGTGATGGGCGAGGGCGAGGCCGATACGGCGGCCTCCACCGGTGATCAGTATTGGGCGAAGCGGTGCATTTCCCATCGTATTCTCCTTTACAGTTCAACAATGGGAAAGACAGTGCTATCCCATTAACATCCAGGTTGCCGGTACGGCAGCAACCAGTAACAGCCCGATTAAGGCCATTTCACGGCGTTTCAGCGCGTTCTCCAACTGATGCGTGCGGCGGGCGTAGATAAACACCAGCAGGCCCGGCGCATACAGCACTACCGACAGCAGCAGATGCATCGGCCCGGAAGCATACAACAACCACAGACCGTAAATACAGGCCCCTACGCCCACAACATAGTGCACCGGACGCGTGGCGATTTTTAATAAATACGCACCCACTAAGAAATAGGGTACCAGAATCATCTCCGAGGCGATGGTCAGCAGGGTGTTATAGTCTGAACCTGTGAGCCAGATCAGCACCAGACAGACCTGAACGCTGATGTTGGTCAGCCAGAGTGAGGCAGATGGCGCATTATTTTGGTTTTGACGGGCAAACAGGCGTGGAAACGCCTTGTGCGTCGCGGCCAGGAACGGCACTTCAGCCGCCATGATGGTCCAGCTCAGGTAAGCGCCGCAGACGGAGACAATCAGCCCTGCGGCAATCACCACGTCGCCCCAGGGTCCGAGCATTTTCACCATCAGGCCTGCCATGGACGGGTTACGCATTTCGGCCAGTTCAGGACGCGCCACCACGCCCAGCGACAGCAGCGTCACCAGCAGATACACGCCCAGCGCCGCAAGGACGGCCAGCAGCGTGGCGCGGCCCACATCGCGCTTATTACGCGCGCGGGCAGAAACCACGACGGCACCCTCAACGCCGATAAATACCCACAGGGTAATCAGCATCGTGTTTTTCACCTGCTCCCAGACCGGAACGCCCAGCGCAATGCCGCTGAAATCAAGCGAAAACACGTCGAGACGGAACGCGATAAAGGCCAGCACGATAAACAGGCCAAGCGGCACCAGTTTCGCCAGGGTCGCCACCAGGTTGATGCTGGCGGCGGTCTGGACACCGCGCAAAATCAGCCAGTGAACAATCCACAGTAGTACCGAAGCGCCGACGATGGACTGCCAGGTATTGCCGTCGCCAAACAGGCGCAGCTCAGGGGTATCGGTAAAGAAACTGAGCGCCGAGAAGACAATCACCAGATAAGAGACGTTGGCGATGACCGCACACAGCCAGTAGCCCCAGGCGGAGCAGAAGCCAATCAGCTCGCCGAAACCTTCACGTGCATAGGTGAAAATGCCGCCGTCCAGATCAGGGCGAACGCGGGTCAGCAGCAGCATGGCGAACGCCAGCAGCAATATCCCGACACCGGTAATGCCCCAGCCAATGAGCAGGGCGGCCGGGCTTGCGACGGCCGCCATGTTCTGCGGTAAACTGAATACGCCCGCACCCAGCATTGAGCTTAAAACGAGTGCAGTCAGAGCACTCAGGCCAAGTTTCTTTTCCATTGGCTTCCTGTTATGAAAAGTCCCAATCCAGAATAATTATTTCGCTAAGGCGCATAAAAATGGTGGATCACACTAAGGCGCGGGATTTTACGGAGTGTAACGAGAGCATGCAATGATGTGTGGCAGAAATTCGAAAAAAGTAACAAAAAAAGGCGGCATTGCGCCGCCTTTCGCCAACGATTTTTTTACTTGTACAGATCGGCGCTGATGGTCACGTTGTTACCACGTTCCTGCCACTGGCGGGTGATGTGGTAATACTTCGCCCCTTTCTTCGCCGCACGCTTCGCGACCTGGTAAGAGACTTCCGTCATGTTGCCGTAGTTGCCGGTAAACTTGATGCTGTCGAACGGCACCATCTGCGCGGCAGTGGCTTTGTTCAGCTCTTCAATTTTGGTGCCGTCCGGCAGCGTCACGGAGTAACGGCCACCTTTCGTGGACTGCGTTTCAAAGAAACGGCCCACTTCAGCGCTTGGCGCCGCGGAGGTCGCTACGCCTGGAATTTCAACTTTCTTCGCTTCTTCGCCGCCTTTGGCTATCGCCGCGCGACCCGCTTCAGAATCCGCAGGGATGGCATCCGGGCTCTGCAGAACGCGTTTTTTCGCATCTTCTTTGTAGATGAATGCGGTAATGCGCTGGTTGCCGCCCTGGTTAGCATCCACCTGACGCACGATATAGAAAGAGTAGGCACCTTTCTCTTTCGCGGCTTTGGTGATGGCATCGTTCACTTCAGGCTGGCTGCGATAGAAGCCCTGAACGGTAACGGTGTCGTAAGGTTCCAGCTCAATGGCCTGATCTTTCGGCAGCTCAACGATACCGTTGATCACGCGGTTTTTCGGCGCGTCAGCCTTTGGTGCATTATCTTTATACAGCGCAATGGTCACGCGCTGGTTACCGCTGTTGCCATAATCGGACTGGTCAACAACGTAAAAGGAGGCCGCCCCGTTTTTATCCGCGGCTTTTGATGCGGCGGCGACGGCATCGCCAATAGAATTATAACGACCCACAATGACCGTATGGTCAAAAGGTTTTAACGCTGCCGCTTGCTCCGGCGTTAACTCTGTTGCGGCATTCGCAGACAGGGCGGTCGCACAGAGAAGTGCGGACGCCAGGAGTGTGTTCTTAAGCTTCATAAAAATAATCCTTCGCCTTGCGCAAACCATGTACTGGTGTTGTTGTTAATTTGAGACGGTCCCGATTATGGCATTTAAAACCCGTCGCTGTCTGCGCCATTTTTCACTGCCTGTGCTCACTGAATTACCGAATTCGATAACATTTAGTGATATGTTGAAAAAACAGGCGTTTGACAAGCAAAACTGATAAAGCATATGACTTTTACAAGTTAATTTAATGTTAATAACTTGTTCTCTTATGGCGCTATATCATGTTTTTACCGCTTCGCTTGCGCTATTTATCGGTTCTGGCGATGAATTTAAGGTAAATATCACTGTCAGTGACGCCGATCGCTTATTTTTCGCAGATAAAGTAAGAAATAGTGTTTTCTGGCGGTAGATCACAAGCGCTATTTTCAGTAGGTTATAGACAGTTTGTTACTGTTTTATTTTGCGGGGTTACTCATTTCTCGTCGCTATCAAGCTGGCGAAAATTGATACAAACCGCAGGCATTTATCGACAAACCATCATCAAAAACCGATGGAAGGGAAAACTATGCGTATTGGGGTACCAAAAGAACGGTTAGCCAATGAAACCCGCGTAGCGGCAACACCGAAAACGGTGGAGCAACTGCTTAAGCTGGGTTTTACCGTCGCGGTTGAAAGCGGCGCAGGCAAGCTGGCGAGTTTCGATGACGAAGCCTTTATTCAGGCTGGCGCGGAAGTGGTGGACGGTGCTGAAGTCTGGCAGTCGCCCGTGATTCTGAAGGTCAACGCGCCGGAAGAGAGTGAGATTGCGCTGCTGAATCCAGGCACCACGCTGGTGAGCTTCGTCTGGCCTGCACAAAATCCTGAACTAATGGAGAGGCTGGCGGCCCGTGGCGTGACCGTGATGGCGATGGACTCCGTGCCGCGTATTTCGCGCGCGCAGTCGCTGGATGCGCTGAGCTCCATGGCAAACATTGCCGGCTACCGCGCCATTGTTGAAGCCGCCCACGAATTTGGACGCTTCTTTACCGGCCAGATCACCGCGGCGGGGAAAGTCCCACCGGCGAAAGTAATGGTGATTGGCGCGGGCGTGGCGGGTCTTGCCGCAATCGGTGCGGCAAACAGCCTGGGCGCTATCGTGCGCGCGTTCGACACCCGTCCCGAAGTGAAGGAACAGGTTCAGAGCATGGGGGCCGAATTCCTTGAGCTGGACTTTAAGGAAGAAGCGGGCAGCGGTGATGGTTACGCGAAGGTGATGTCCGAAGCCTTTATCAAAGCCGAAATGGAACTCTTCGCCGCGCAGGCGAAAGACGTCGACATTATTGTTACCACCGCGCTTATTCCGGGTAAACCGGCGCCGAAGCTGATCACCCGCGAAATGGTCGACTCCATGAAGCCGGGCAGCGTGATTGTCGACCTGGCAGCGCAAAACGGCGGTAACTGCGAGTATACCGTTGCCAATCAGGTGACCACGACCGCTAACGGCGTGAAGGTGATCGGTTATACCGATCTGCCTGGCCGCCTGCCAACCCAGTCCTCTCAGCTGTACGGCACCAACCTGGTTAACCTGCTGAAGCTGCTCTGCAAAGAGAAAGACGGCAACATCACCGTCGATTTTGACGATGTGGTGGTGCGCGGGGTTACCGTGGTGCGCGAAGGTGAAATTACCTGGCCTGCGCCGCCTATTCAGGTTTCAGCCCAGCCTCAGGCTGCGCCGAAAGCGGCACCAGAGCCAAAAGAACCGGCTAAACCGTCTTCTCCGTGGCGCAAATACGCCATCATGGCGCTGGTCATTATTCTGTTCGGCTGGCTGGCTGACGTCGCGCCGAAGGAGTTCCTCGGCCACTTTACCGTCTTCGCACTCTCCTGCGTTGTGGGTTACTACGTGGTGTGGAACGTTTCCCATGCGCTGCACACGCCGCTGATGTCGGTGACTAACGCTATCTCCGGGATCATCGTGGTGGGGGCGTTGCTGCAGATTGGGCACGGCGGCTGGATCAGCTTCCTGAGCTTTATCGCGGTGCTGATCGCCAGTATCAATATTTTCGGTGGTTTCACCGTGACTCAGCGCATGCTGAAAATGTTTCGTAAAGGCTAAGGGGTAGCATATGTCTGGAGGATTAGTTACAGCCGCATACATTGTTGCTGCAATCCTGTTTATTTTCAGTCTGGCGGGGCTTTCCAAACACGAAACGTCTCAGCAGGGAAATAACTTTGGTATCGCCGGGATGGCGATTGCGCTGATTGCCACCATCTTCGGGCCGGATACCGGCAACGTGGCGTGGATCCTGGTGGCGATGATCATCGGCGGCGCGATTGGTATTCGCCTGGCGAAGCGCGTTGAAATGACCGAGATGCCGGAGCTGGTGGCGATTCTGCACAGCTTCGTGGGTCTGGCGGCGGTGCTGGTGGGCTTCAACAGCTACCTGTATCACGAACCGGGCATGGAGCCGATTCTGGTCAACATTCACCTGACCGAAGTGTTCCTCGGCATCTTCATCGGTGCTGTGACCTTCACCGGTTCTATCGTGGCGTTCGGCAAGCTGCGCGGTAAGATCTCTTCTAAACCGCTGATGCTGCCTAACCGTCACAAGCTGAACCTGGCGGCGCTGGTGGTGTCGTTTGTGCTGCTGGTGGTCTTCGTGCGTACCGAAAGCGTGGGCCTGCAGGTACTGGCGCTGCTGGTGATGACCATCATCGCGCTGGCGTTTGGCTGGCATCTGGTGGCGTCCATCGGCGGTGCGGATATGCCAGTGGTTGTCTCGATGCTGAACTCCTACTCCGGTTGGGCAGCGGCGGCGGCAGGCTTTATGCTGAGCAACGACCTGCTGATCGTCACCGGTGCGCTGGTCGGTTCTTCCGGTGCCATCCTGTCTTACATCATGTGTAAGGCTATGAACCGTTCGTTCATCAGCGTTATCGCCGGTGGCTTCGGTTCTGACGGTTCTTCTACCGGCTCTGACGAAGAAGTGGGCGAGCACCGGGAGATAAGCGCGGAAGACACCGCAGAGATGCTGAAAAACTCGCATTCTGTGATCATCACCCCGGGCTACGGCATGGCGGTGGCGCAGGCGCAGTATCCGGTGGCGGAAATCACCGAGAAGCTGCGTGCGCGCGGTATCAAGGTGCGCTTTGGTATTCACCCGGTGGCTGGGCGTCTGCCTGGCCACATGAACGTGCTGCTGGCGGAAGCGAAGGTGCCATACGACATCGTGCTGGAGATGGACGAGATCAACGATGATTTCGCCGACACCGACACCGTGCTGGTTATTGGTGCTAACGACACCGTTAACCCGGCAGCGCAGGACGATCCGCGTAGCCCAATCGCCGGGATGCCGGTTCTGGAAGTGTGGAAGGCGCAGAACGTCATTGTCTTCAAACGCTCCATGAACACCGGCTATGCTGGCGTGCAGAACCCGCTGTTCTTCAAAGAGAATACCCACATGCTGTTTGGCGACGCCAAGGCCAGCGTGGATGCGATTCTGAAAGCGCTGTAATTCGCTTTCTCCTGACAAACCGCCCTTCGGGGCGGTTTTCCTATTTCTGCGGTCAGCTTTTCTCCTCTGTCTATACTTTACCCTTTGTGTAATACGAGGAGGTGTAATGCAATTTCTGTCCCGCTTCGACATCATCGCGCTGATGATGACGCCAACGTTCTGGATAGGTGCCGCCACGGTTGTCTTTGTGACGCTGCTGGTGTACTGGCTGCTGACGCGCCTGATCGCGTTCGTTAAAAAAGGCATCACCACCTGGGGCGACAAGCACCCAACCACCAACCGGATGCGCTTTATCCTGACCGATATGCTTAACCGCACCAGCCGATTCCTGCTGTTTGTGGTGGCGCTGCTCTTCAGCCTGCGCTTCGTTGACCTGCCCGATCATCTTTTTAGCACCGTCAGCCACGCCTGGTTCCTTGTCTTCGCCATCCAGGTGGCGCTGTGGATGGATCAGGGGGTGGTGTCGTGGCTTCGTCACGTCATGCTGGCGCCGGGAAGCCATAAAAACCCGGTTACGCTGGTGATCACGGGGCTTATTCTCCGTGCCATCGTCTGGTCAGTGATGCTGCTGTCTATCCTTGCTAACGCGGGCGTCAACATCACTGCTCTGGTTGCCAGCCTTGGGGTAGGGGGTATTGCCATTGCTCTCGCCGTACAAACGATCCTCAGCGACGTGTTTGCCTCACTCTCTATCGGCTTCGATAAGCCTTTTGAAATTGGCGATTTTGTGGTGTTCAACGACGTGGCGGGGACGGTAGAGCACATTGGCCTGAAAACGACCCGTATCCGCAGCCTGAGCGGGGAGCAGATCGTATGCGGCAACGCCATTTTGCTTCAGCAGACGCTTCACAACTACAAGCGCATGCAGACGCGCCGCATCGTCTTTACCTTTGGCGTGGCCAGCGACACGCCGCCCGATAAGCTGCGCTACGTGGGGGATATGGTCAGGCAGATCATTACCGATGTCGGTGAGACAAAATTCGATCGCGCCCATTTTCTGGGATTCGACCGCGACCGCCTGACGTTTGAAGTCGTCCATATTGTTAATACCGCGGATTACAACAAATACATGGACATCCAGCAGGAGATCAATATCCGTATTCTTGAAGGGCTGAACGCCCAGGAGATTAAGCTGGCGCTGCCCAGCATGGTATTGCACGCGCCGTGGATGCAGGAGGAGTCAGGTGAACAGCCGAAGCCGGTAATGGAGAGCTGATGAGAAAAGCCCGCCTCTCCGGCGGGCTTTTCTATTTACGTTAATCGTCTTCCGGGTCGTCCAGCTCAATCGGCGTCTGATACTCATCCGGCTTGATGACCAGCAGGTCACAGCGCAGATGGTCGATCACCTGTTCGGCAGTATTGCCGAGGAAGGCGGCAGAAATACCGGTCCGGCCAATGGTCCCCAGGACCACAATCCCGGCCTGCAGATGCTCGGCTAAATCGGGGATCACCTCTTCAGGCAAACCTTTTTCCACGTGCGTCATGTTCTCGTCAATGCTGAACTTCTGGCGCAGCGCTTTCATCGCCAGCAGGTGCTGACCGCGGATCGCGTCGTTATAGACGCTAGGGTCAAATTCCGGCAGCTCAATGGCGATATTGATCGGGGTAACCGGATAGGCACCCACCAGATGCACTTCGGTATGGTTAACCTGATCGGCAAGCTGGATGGTCTCCTTCACCAGCTTCTCGTTAAGCGAATTATGATAATCCTCTTCGCTCGCGAGATTCACCGCCACAACGGCTTTCCCGCCTTCAGGCCACGGCTGGTCTTTCACCATCCAGACCGGGCAAGGGCATTTGCGCAGCAGATGCCAGTCGGTCGGGGTGAAGATCACGGACTCCAGCTTGTCGTGCTGGTGCGCCATCTTCAGCAGCAGGTCGTGCCCACCGGCAACAACTTCCTGGATAATGGCTTCAAAAGGTCGGTTATGCCAGACCACTTTAATATCAATAGGCACACCCGCTTCCAGGTAATACTTCGCCTGTTCACGGATCCACGCGGTACGCTGGCTGATGACGCCCTGACGCATAGCGGTGCGCTCGTCAGGCGACAGAAGGGTGGTCATCTCATACGAGAAGTCATAGATCGGCAAAAACGCTTTGATTTTGCCACCAATCCGTTGATGTAAATACACAGCGCGTCGTAATGCCGGCTGATCGTCCTGATTCGGATCGATAGCTACCAGCATGTTTTGATACTTGGCCATACAGGTCTCCTTACTACTGTCACCACAGTCTGTAATTAAAAGAGTAACCTATATATCCTGAATGAAACAGAGGAGAGCTTTTGCCAGATCAATAATTCATGAAAATTTATCAGAGGAAAAGCACGGTGGTTGTCACCGCGATAAACGCAATGAACAGCAGCACCATCACCGCTATCGCAAAGGTCGTGGAATCCTGAACGTAGGTTTTTTCCTCCCCCTTCATCGGGCCGACCAGCATGATCCAGATGAAGATAAAGGTCACTGAGGCAATCACGACTGAAACGAAAAACAAACTTTCTCTCAATTCATAACCTCAACGACAACCTTTCAGGCGCTGTGTGGGGACGTGCTACGGTGAAAATGTCTTAAAACGAAAGCGATTATACCAGACCAATAAATCACGTGAATTTATCAGTCTGGTTATCAACATGCGGAGAGTTACGCCACGTTGCGGGCGTGTCCGGCAAGAACGGCCAGCGCTTCGCCGTTTTCGATAGTGATGTATTTACCCTTAACGGCCAGCATTCCGCTCTTCTGGAAACGGCCCAGCAGACGGCTGATGGTTTCAACGGTCAGGCCCAGGTAGTTACCGATATCGCCACGGGTCATGGTCAGACGGAACTCACGCGGCGAGAAACCGCGTTCGGCGAAGCGGCGGGAGAGGTTATAGATAAACGCGGCCAGGCGCTCTTCTGCATTCTTTTTGGAAAGCAGCAGGATCATGTCCTGGTCGCCTTTGATCTCACCGCTCATCAGACGCATCATCTGCTGACGCAGGTTAGGCATCTTGCCGGACAGATCGTCCAGGGTTTCAAACGGGATTTCGCAAACCATAGAGGTTTCGAGTGCCTGAGCAAAGCTCGGGTGGTGGCCAGTGCCGATGGCATCAAAGCCCACCAGATCGCCTGCCAGATGGAAGCCGGTGATCTGCTCGTCACCCTGTTCGGTGATGGTGTAGCTCTTGATGGTGCCAGAGCGGATAGCATAGAGCGATTTCAGTTCGTCTCCCGCTTTAAACAGCGTCTGCCCTTTCTGAATAGGCTTTTTGCGCTCGATGATGTTATCAAGCTGATCGAGTTCATGCTCATTCAGGGTAAACGGGATACAGAGCTGGCTGATGCTGCAATCCTGGCAATGGATAGCACAACCGCCAGACTGAATGCGTCGTATAATTCGCTTTTCCGGGATCATAGGTTTGCTCAAGCCTTAATTGATATTGGTCAATTTTAACATCTTTTTGGTAAGTACGTAAGCCTGACAAACCCTCAATAAGGACAAGAGACGGCAACGTGTTGCCATCTTCTTGAAATTCCACAGCTTGATTATGGATTTTTAGCCTAACCGGTAGAAAATTAAGCACAAAAAGCCTGGGATCTACAGCAAGAGATACCCTTCGTGACGCAGTAACCACTCCTTGCGCTGCACCCCGCCGGCATAGCCGGTCATGGTGCCGTTGCGGCCAATGACCCGATGGCAGGGCACCACAATGCTGACCGGATTAGAGCCATTGGCGGCACCCACCGCGCGTGCGGCGCCTGCGCGGCCTAGCTGCTCCGCGAGCTGGCCGTAATGCATGACCTGCCCGCACGGTATTGACCGTAGCGCCTGCCACACTTCCCGCTGAAAAGGCGTGCCCGCCGTGGCGGTCGGCAGAGTATCGATGATGCTGAGATCGCCTTCAAAATACGCCGCAAGCTTGTCGCTCAGCCCGCCCGGGTTGGTGGCGCTGATGCGTTCATAACCCTGTGCGCGGTAATGAATATCAAGCAGTTCCTCCATGCGGTCGCTGTGCTCTTCCCACTCAACGGCGCGCAGGCAGAACTGCTCGTCCGCAATCACCCACAGCGGCCCGAGCGGCGTCGCAATTTTATCTTCGAGTAATCTCAGCATTTTCAATCCCTTAGTTCAGCCTCGGGTATATCCCCGGCCCAATCGGCAGGCCGACAAGATACCATGCCATCAGCATCACCAGCCATACCCCTAAAAAGATAAGCGGGTAGGGTAAAACCAGCGAATAGTAGGTACCCAGTCTGGCCTCGGGCTTATAGCGCTGCAGGAAGCCTAAAAACAGCGGAACGAAAGGTGAGACGGGCGCCAGCGGGATCACCGAGGAGTCCGCGATGCGGAACAGGATCTGGGCAAACGCCGGGTGGAACCCGAGCATCATAAACATCGGCACGAATATTGGCGCCAGAATTGACCAGATGGCGGAGCCGCTGGCAATAAACATGCACAGCAGGGATGACAGCAGCGCCAGCCCGACAAACGCCGGCACGCCGCTTAGCCCGGCCGCCTCCAGCGCGTCGGTCAGGCCCACGGCCATAAACTTGCCCATGTTGCTCCAGTTAAACATCGCCACAAACTGCGCCAGCGGGAACACCATCACGATAAAGCCCGCCATCTCTTTCATCGGCTCGATCATCAGCTGCGGCAGATCGCCCTGGCGGCGGATTTTGCCGGTCGCGATACCGTAGGCGAGCGAAACGACAAAGAAGAAGAGAATAATCAGCGGCACGATGCCCTGAATAAACGGCGACGGCAGGACGGTATGCTTTACCGGATCGCGCAGTATGCCGTTTTCCGGCACCACCATCAGCGCCACCAGCGCGATAAACGCCAGCGAGACAATCCCGGCAACGCGCAGGCCGAAGCGCTGCTCTTTGCTCAGCGTCTCCAGCTTTTCATCGCTACGGCCTTCCCATTTGCCCAGACGCGGCTCGATGATTTTATCGGTAATCAGCCCGCCGACAATCGTCAGGACGATCACCGAGCTCGCCATAAAGTACCAGTTGTCGATCACGCTGACGTGCATGGCCGCATCAATGGTTTTCGCCGCCTCCGTGCTGATGCCCGAGAGCAGCACGTCGGTGGTGACGATCAGCAGGTTGGCAGTAAATCCGCAGCCCACGCCCGCAATGGCCGACAGCAGGCCCGCCACGGGATGACGCCCGACGGCGAGGAAGATCAGCGCCCCCATCGGCGGCATAATCACCAGCGCGGCGTCGGACGAAATGTGGCTGAAGAAGGCGATAAACAGCACCATGTAGCTGGCGTAGCGCGCGCTGACGTGGGACGCCATTTTTACCATCAGCGCGGGTAACAGGCCTACGCGTTCCGCCAGACCGGCGCCCAGCACCAGCGCCAGAATGGCACCCAGCGGAGCGAAACCGCTGAAGTTTTTGATGACGTTCGGTAAAAACCAGTGCAGCCCGTCAACGCTGAGCAGGTTTTTCACCGCTACCAGGCTGCCGTCAGCCGGGCTACGCACGCTCACGTCAAAGGCGGAGAGCACGGCGGTGGCGACCATTAAAATCACTATCAGATAGATAAACAGCAGGAAAGGGTGCGGTACTTTATTGCCGATCCTTTCAACCCAGCCATAGAGCTTACCGGATGGGGAATGCGAAGGTATGGATGACATACTCATGGGCGTTCCTCGGGAGTGTTGTGTTGTTGTGTTGTGTTTTTTTATTTTAAAGGTGACGGTGTCACGCCTCGTGGGATCGGACACGCGTACGGTTTTTCTTGTAATTGTTGTTCGAACTCTTCACGGCATTTTTTCAGCAGGTCTGCGTCCTGCAGCAGATTGAGCGCTGTCGCCCCCATCACTTTCCCGGCCAGCAGCATGCCTTTGTGGGCAATGGAGGTTCGTCCCTGCGCCACCAGTTGCCAGGTGTGCAGCGGCGTGCCGACGGTAAAACAGGGGCTGAAGCACTGGGCGACCGGCATTTTCCAGCTGACGTCGCCCACGTCCGTTGAACCCGCCAGCACGTTATCCGTGATGGCATAGGGCGCGACTTCATCCACCAGTAGCGTCTCCTGATGGCGGCGGGCAAAGGCTTTGCCTGCGTCTCCCCCCGTTGCGGCAATGTTTTTCAGACTGTTCTGCAGATCGTTTGGCGTCAGCGTGGCGCGGATTTCGCGGGCAAAGTCGCGCTCTTCATCGGTCCACTCCGGCGTGCCGTAGTGCTGCAACGCGCGGTACATCGCAGCCTCGAGCGTGCGGTTCGGCAGGTAGCTGGAGCAGGCCTTATCAAAGCGGCACTCGACGGTGGTTTCGGTCATCATCGCCGCGCCCTGGGCGATTTTCTCGATGCGCTCGTAGATCTGCTGCGCGTCGGCCATCTCCGGGGCGCGGATAAGGTACAGCACCTCGGCCTGGGCCTGCACCACGTTGGGCGAAATTCCGCCGGTGTCGGTGATGGCGTAATGGACGCGCGCTTTCTCTATGATGTGCTCGTTAAGGAAGTTGGTGCCGGTGGTCATCAGCGTCACGGCGTCCAGCGCGCTGCGCCCTAAATGGGGCGAGTTGGCCGCATGCGCCGCCACGCCGTGAAAACGCCAGGCCGCCTGAATGTTGGCGAGCGTGCTGACGTTAAACATCCCGGCAAAGGCCTCCGGGTGCCAGGTGACGGCGGCATCAACGTCATCAAACAGACCTTCACGCACCATAAAGGTTTTCCCGGAGCCGCCTTCCTCACCGGGACAGCCGTAAAAACGCACCGTTCCGCTGCCGCCGTGCTGCTCCAGCCAGCTTTTTACCGCCACCGCGCCCGCAAGCGCCGCGGTGCCCAGCAGGTTATGCCCGCAGCCGTGGCCGTTCGCCCCCGGCGTGGCGGATTGCGCCGTCGTGCAGTGCGCCTGCTGGCTTAGCCCGGCCAGCGCGTCGTATTCGCCCAGCAGGGCAATAATCGGTTTCCCGCTGCCGAAGCTGGCGATAAACGCGTTGGGGATACCGCCTGCCTCGCGGGTCAGCGTAAAGCCCTCGGCTTCCAGCTCGTCAGCGAGCCGTCTGGAGGACCAGAACTCTTCAAAGCGGGTTTCGGGATGATCCCAAATAGCGTCGGCAATATCGGTTAGCGTCTGACATCGCGTGTCGATAGCATCGGCAATAAAAGCGTAGTTCTCCTGCATTACACACCTCGCGTCCACGGGAAATTGAGCGCAGTTCGCGCCAGCGTTTCAATGGCGACCGCCATGACCTGCTCATCGAAGTCGAATTTTTCGTTGTGATGTCCGGCGCTCAAGTCCGTGCCGAATACCATATACGACGCCATGCCGCCGTTCTGCTGCACGCGGGCCATCATCAGCGTGGCGTCTTCAGAGCCTGCCGGCGCTTTCACCTTATCGATTGCGTGCACAATTCCGGAAACCTGGCTCGCCTGTTCATGCAGGTAATCAACCCAGGCCGGCGTTGGCGCGCTGGAGGTGGCGGCGCCCATTAGGCGCATCTCCGCGCTCACGCCATAGAGCGCGGCCGCGCCGGTAATGACGGCCTGCGCGCGTTCAAAGACATACTGGTTAATGGCTTCGGTTTCACCGCGGGTTTCAACCTTGATCAGGGCATTGGCGGGCACCACGTTGCGTCCGCTACCGGCCTGCATCACCCCGACGTTGACGCGGGAAGCGCCTTCGCTGTGCGGGGCGATGCTGTGCAGGGCGAGGGCGGCCTGCGCGGCGGCAAGCAGGGCGTTACGTCCATCCTCCGGTTTGCCGCCCGCATGTGCCGCAACGCCGGTAAAGTTCACGTCGAACTTGGTGGTGGCCATAAAGTTATCGCTGCCGCAGATCGCCGTTCCGGCGGGGACGCCCGTACCAATATGGATGGCGGTAAAATAGTCCACGCCGTCCAGCGCCCCGGCGGCGACCATGGCGCGCGCGCCGCGGGTGCCTTCTTCGGCAGGCTGGAAGATCAGCTTGATGGTACCGTTGAGCTGCGCTTCGTTCTGCTTAAGCACCTTTGCCAGCCCCAGGCCAATGGTGGTGTGGCCGTCGTGCGCGCAGGCGTGCATCATTCCCGCGTTGCAGGAGGCAAAACCGTCGCGGAACGGACGATGGCTGTCGTCGAGCGCTTCGCTTAAATCCAGGGCATCCATGTCGACGCGAAACGCCAGCGTCGGGCCAGGACGGCCGGTATTCAGGGTCGCCACAATGCCGGTAAATCCGCCTTCAAACGGCGCCAGCCATTTTTCAGGCGCGCCCTGCGCGCGCGCGCGGGCAAACTCTTTTTCCAGGGTGGCGTTATCGGGCAGCCCCATACGGCTTTCGGCATCGACCACGTCGCGACCCATCGCCAGTTCGTAGCCCAGGGAGTCGAGGATTTCCGCGACCTTCGCGGCGGTACGGAACTCTACCCAGCCGGATTCCGCAAAATGGTGAAAATCCCGACGCCATGCGCTCAGCTGGGGGGCTAATGTCTGGATGTACTGCGCCAGTGTGTCCATATCTGTTCCTGTCATCATTAAAAAATGTGAACTGCTTCACGCTGTGATAGTTTTTACTTATCACTAACCGTTTTTTCACAGTTTTAACCGTTCAGGAATTACCCTCGCACATCCCTTTCCATTAAAGTAGATGACAGTTTCTTTACTCTGATAAACAACGGTTATCGGTTGGGCTATGTCATTTCAGATTAAATTTCATCAAATCCGGGCGTTTGTTGAAGTGGCGCGTCAGGGCAGCATTCGCGGCGCCAGCCGGACGCTGAATCTCTCGCAGCCGGCGCTGACCAAATCCATCAAAGAGCTGGAGGAGGGCATGGCGGCGCAGCTTTTTGTTCGCCGGAGTAAAGGCGTTGCGCTGACCGAGTGCGGGGAAGGGTTTTACCAGCGCGCCAGGCTGATTCTGGAAGAGCTGCGCGCGGCGCAGGATGACATACGCCAGCGGCAGGGGGATCTGGCCGGGCAGATCAATATCGGGATGGGGGCGAGCGTGTCACGCAGCCTGATGCCCGCCGTCATCACCCGTTTTCACGCCCAGCACCCGCAGGTTAAAGTGCGAATTATGGAAGGTCAGCTGGTGTCGATGATCAATGAATTACGCCAGGGCGAACTGGACTTCACCATCAACACCTATTATCAGGGGCCTTACGACCATGAGTTTACGTTTGAAAAACTCTTCGAAAAACCGTTTGCGGTATTTTGCCGGGAAGGACATCCGGCGACAGGGGCAACATCCATTAACGATCTGCTGCATTATAACTGGACAATGCCAACGCCGCGGGGAAGTTATTATAAGCAATTAGAAGATCTATTTAGCCACCGCTCGCAAATACCGCGGATTGGCGTAGTGTGCGAAACCTTTTCTTCCTGCATTAGCCTTGTCGCGCAAAGCGATTTTTTAAGCATCCTGCCGCAGGAGTTAGGCTGTGATCCGCTGCTGGCGCACCGTCTGGTCATTCTGCCGGTTGCCGAGTCGCTTCCAAAAGCCGCATATTATTTAATTCAGCGCCGGGATTCTCGTCAAACTCCGCTTGCCGAATCATTAATTACGCAATTCAGAAGGGAGGCGAGGAAAATAGTTTCAGGGTGAACATCGCATAATAAAAAAACAGAGTCTGCCCGACATCAGACAGACCCTACAGTACACACAGCAGTGCGTCCTTTCGCAAGTCCTGGGTATTATATCCATGAGGCAGGTAAATTTAGTTATAACACCTTTCCCGAAAAATGAAATGAAGGTGAATGATTGATTTCACGAAAATTTAACGTAAATCACTTATTTTACCGTTGCGGAGGTTTTAGTTAAGTCAGGTTTAAGTGCATTTTATAATTACTATATATATTCATCGGGTTAATATTTAACGCGTGCCTCACCTTCTAAGGGTTATTGAGACACCTGTCTGGCGCAGGTATAGTACAGGGCCAGATGTAGCCGGAGGATTTCCATGAACCCTGACGACAAATCCCTTTTTCTTGACGCCATGGAGGATGTCCAGCCCCTGAAACGCTGCACCGATATCCACTGGCAGCAAAGCCGTAATACCCGGGCTCGCCAGGACATCGATACCGAACAGCTCGACAACTTTCTGACCCTGGGTTTCCTTGAGCTATTGCCGCTTGACGAGCCGCTGGCGTTCCAGCGCGAAGGCGTTCAGCAGGGCGTTATTGATAAGCTGCGTTCGGGTAAATACTCCCGAGAGGCCAGCTTAAATCTGTTGCGTCAGCCCGCTGAACGCTGCCGCCAGATGCTGTATTCCTTTATTCGCCAGGCCAGTCGTGACGGATTACGTAACCTCATCATCATCCACGGGAAAGGGCGCGAACAAAATTCGCATCCTAATGTGGTGCGTAGCTATCTGGCACGCTGGTTAACCGAGTTCGAGGAAGTGCAGGCGTTCTGCGTGGCGCTGCCGCATCACGGCGGCAGCGGGGCTTGCTATGTTTCCCTGCGAAAATCCGACGAAGCGAAGCAGGAGAACTGGGAACGGCACGCCAAGCGCAGCCGTTAGCGGGCGATATCTTCGCCCGCCTGAGGCTTAGAACGTTTCCCAGTTACTGTCGGGGGCGGCGTTAGCCGTTGCCGGACGCAGCAGCTGCGGCGTTTTAACGTTGGCCGGGCGCGGGGCGGTGGCGTTTGCTTTACCGTTCAGACGAAACGCGGCCACGGCCTGACGCAGCTGTTCGGACTGATCTTCCAGCGCCGCTGCCGCCGTGGCGGACTGCTGCACCAGCGCGGCGTTTTGCTGCGTCACGCTGTCCATCTGCGACACGGCCAGGCTCACCTGCTCAATTCCGCGGCTCTGTTCATCCGATGCGGACGAAATCTCGCCCATGATATCGGTGACGCGGGTGACGGCGGCGACAATCTCCTTCATGGTGGCGCCCGCTTCGCTGACCTGCTCAGAACCGGTGTTCACCCGGCTGACGGAGTTCTCGATAAGCCCTTTGATCTCTTTCGCCGCCTGCGCGCTGCGGCTGGCCAGCGTACGGACTTCACCGGCGACAACCGCAAACCCACGGCCTTGCTCGCCCGCGCGGGCCGCTTCTACCGCGGCGTTAAGCGCCAGAATGTTGGTCTGGAACGCAATGCTGTCAATCACGCCGGTAATGTGGGCGATTTGCTGCGAACTGTCGGCAATTTCGTTCATGGTGCGCACCACGTTATCCACGACGTGGCCGCCGCGAGCCGCTGTTTCAGAGGCATTCTTCGCCAGCAGCGTCGCCTGACGGGCGTTATCGGAGTTCTGTTTGACCGTTGCGGTCAGCTCTTCCATGCTGGCGGCAGTCTCTTCGAGCGAGGAGGCCTGCTCTTCGGTGCGGGCGGAAAGATCGTTGCTCCCTGCGGCAATTTCACCCGCGCCGGTGTAGATGGAGTCGGTGCTGCCGCGTACGGCGCTGACGGTCGTTACCAGCGACTGCTGCATTTCGTGCAGGCCGGCGGCCAGTTGACCCATCTCATTGCGGCCAGAGAGGGTGATATCCTGCGTCAGATCGCCTCCCGCAATGGCGCGAATATGGTTCATAATGGCGTTGAGCGGCTTTAACAGCAGGTGCTGTAAACCCTGCCAGATCACCACCAGCACGGCGATAACGGCCAGGAAAATGGCTGCCAGCGTCCACTGCATCTGCGTGAAGCTGCTCTGGTTCTCTTCGGTTGCCGCCTTCAGCAGCGTGTTGTTCTCGGCGCGCCAGCGGTTATAGACCGCTTCCATGTCGTCCTGGGCCTGCTGAGCGTCCAGATCGCCATAGGCCTGGTAGTTGTCGGCACGCAGATACTCAATCGACAAACGCATCACCTCGTGCATCTGATTCCATGACTTCTGCATCTCGTCGGTTAACGCCGCATTCTGGCCGTTAACCTGCGGCATTTTCTGCCATTCTTTGTTATAGGCTTCAGCTTTAGCCAGCGAGTCGCCTGCGGTGCCGAGCAGTTTATTAATCGCGGCAAGGGATGCCGGGTCGCGCTGGTTCTTCAGGTAGCGGATCGCCACGCGAGTGACGGTAACGCGCGTTTTCACCAGCGTGTTCACGCTGTCGCTCAGGCTTTCCTGCTGGGCATTCAGCACGCCGGAGTTCTGGAAGTTATGGCGATCGTTGCTGACGGCAGAGTAGAACAACCCTCCCGTGACAACTTGCAGCAGACAGAATATGGTGAGGGCAAAGATAATTCCGGTAATCACGTGCAGATTTTTCAGCATAGCGGTCGTCCGTTAGAAAAGATGCAGAGGTACACCCATACTATCGTCGTATAGAATTTAAACTTTAATTTAACTCGCGCTTAACTTAGGGCTTCGGTCAGGAACCTGTTGTAAATCCGGATCATTTTATGAGGAAGGTTAACATGAGCAGCATTGATAAAAGCGGGACGTACGCGCTCGGAACGCGAACGGTTAAACGACTGGGCTACGGGGCAATGCAGCTTGCCGGGCCGGGCGTATTTGGCCCGCCGAAGGATAAACAAGCCGCGCTGGACGTACTGCGCGAAGCCGTGGCGGCGGGTGTGAATCATATCGATACCAGCGATTTTTATGGCCCGCATGTGACGAACCAGCTGATCTGCGAGGCGCTTCATCCTTACCGGGACGATCTCACCCTCGTCACCAAGATCGGCGCTCGTCGCGATGACAAAGGGGCCTGGCTGCCGGCCTTTTCCGCGCAGGAGCTGACCCAGGCGGTGCATGACAATCTGCGCAACCTGAAGCTGGATGTGCTGGACGTGGTGAATCTGCGGATCATGTTTAGCGCACACGGCCCGGCAGAAGGATCGATTGCTGAACCGCTTTCCACCCTCGCAGAATTACAGCAGCAAGGGCTGGTGCGCCACATCGGCCTGAGCAACGTTACGGCCACGCAGGTGGCGGAAGCGCGGAAGATGGTGCAGATCGTCTGCGTGCAGAACATGTACAACATCGTGAACCGCGGCGACGATGCGCTGGTGGATTTACTGGCGCAGCAGGGGATTGCGTATGTGCCGTTCTTCCCGTTGGGAGGCTTCACGCCGCTGCAGTCCACCGGCCTGCAGGCCGTCGCGGACTCGCTGGGCGCAACGGCGATGCAGGTTGCGCTGGCATGGCTGCTGCAACGTTCGCCGAACATCCTGCTGATCCCCGGCACTTCATCCGTGGCGCATCTGCGGCAAAACCTCGCGGCGGGAGAGGTGCAATTGCCGCCTGAAGCACTTGAAAAACTGAATGCTCTGATGGGTTAATCGCAGCATGGGCAAAGCCGGAAGGACACTTCCAGGCTTTGCCTGCTCAGACTCCGCATTGACTTTGCTGTCTGTGAAGCGCTAACGCTTCTGCCACAATCTCCTGCTTGCTTTTTCGCGTCTCAAAGGCGGTGATTCTGATGTACTCCATCAGGTCAGGCTCGATGCGGGCGCTCAACATCCTGAGATCGGCCTCCTTTGCTAAACCGCGGGCAACTCGCTTGTCGGGATAGTCACGGGCTGGCATAGAAAACGTCCTCCAAAAGTCTTGATAATTCGTGTCCTGAAATATGCGTTACTCTTATCAAAAAGTCAATGAATAGTGCTTGCATAGTGATTTTTCGATCTTTTGGTTTTAAATTTAAGTGATTTTAAAGTGTTTATTAATGACTTTGTTATGACTTTTGGTTAGCCCATCTGCGATCGCCCGCAGAAGAGGTTGTTAAATTAAATCCGCTCAAACTTCAACGCGTTTGCGGTCTTTGTCGGAAATGACCTTGATCCTGTGCCGTAATCCGTAATACTGTGTTTATATACAGTATCTGGCGGGAAAGGCATTTATGGACACTCTCTTTTCTTATCATCCAAAGCAACCTATTGAATTACCTCTCTATCTTGAGCGCGTTGCCTGTGGCTTCCCAAGCCCTGCGCAGGATTATGTGGAGGATCGTCTCGATCTTAACCGGCTGGCAGTCAGGCACCCCAGTGCGACCTACTTTATCAAAGTGAGCGGGGACTCCATGATCGGCGCGGGGATTAGCGACGGCGATCTGCTGGTGGTAGACCGCTCGTTAAATGCCGAACACGGGGACATTGTTGTGGCGTCGGTCGGCGGTGAGTTTACGGTGAAAGAGCTACAGACCCGCCCGGTTCTGCGGCTGCTGCCGCGTAATGCCCGCTATCAGCCGATCGCCTTTCAGTCCGAAGAGGAGCTGCAAATCTTCGGTGTCGTCACTCATACGCTCAAAACGCATAAACATGTTCGCGCTGGTTGATGTGAATAGCTTCTATGCCTCCTGCGAGAGGGTGTTTCGCCCCGATCTGGTGGGTAAGCCCATCGTGGTGGTGTCCAATAACGACGGCTGCATTATTTCGCTGTCGCGGGAGGCAAAGCAGTTCGGCATAAAAATGGGGGAACCCTATTTTAAATTCAAAGAGAAGAGTTATCCGTCACGGGTTTACGTCTTTAGCTCGAACTATGCGCTGTATGCCGACCTCAGCAGCCGGGTGATGCAGACGCTGACCGATCTCGCGCCGGCCATTGAGATTTACTCCATCGATGAAGCATTTGTGAACGTTTCGGGTGTCAGCAACTGCATGTCGCTGGAAGCGTTCGGCCATCAGATGCGTACGCAGGTTTTTAAAAATACGGGCTTAACCGTTGGCGTCGGGATTGCGCCGACCAAAACGCTGGCGAAGCTGGCCAACTATGCGGCGAAACGGTGGTCAGCCACCCGTGGCGTGGTCGATCTCTCTGATCGTGGACGGCAGCGTAAGCTGCTGGCAAAGGTTCCGGTGGAGGAGGTGTGGGGCGTAGGCCGACGCATCACGAAAAAGCTTAACGCGATGGGCATAACCACGGCGCTGGAGCTGGCGGAAGCGTCATCCTGGGTCATCCGCAAACATTTTAACGTGGTCATGGAGCGCACGGCGCGCGAGCTTCGCGGTGAGCCTTGCCTCGATCTGGAAGAGTTTACTCCCACGAAGCAGCAAATTATCTGTAGCCGTTCGTTTGGACACCGTATAACGCAATACGAGGAGATGCATCAGGCCATTTGCGCCTACGCGGAACGCGCAGCGGAGAAACTGCGCGGCGAGCATCAGTACTGCCGCTTTATCAGCGTGTTTGTGCGCACCAGCCCGCATGCGGACAACGAAATTTATTACGGCAATCAGGCTTCCGTCACCCTGATGACGCCCACCAATGACTCGCGCGATATCATCCGTGCCGCCACCGAGGCGCTGGGGCGTATCTGGCTTGACGGATATCGCTATATGAAAGCGGGAGTGATGCTGGCAGACTTTTTCAGCAGCGGCGTTGCCCAGCTGAATTTGTTTGACGATAACCGCCTGTGCGCCAACAGCGCGGCGCTGATGGCGACGATCGACAGCCTGAATCATTCCGGCAAAGGGAAGATTTGGTTTGCCGGGCAGGGGATTGAGAAAGCCTGGGCGATGAAGCGTGAGATGCTGTCACCGGCCTATACGACGCGTTACGCGGATTTACCGGTGGCGCGGTAGGAAGCGGTTATTTTGCGGGGGCATGCTCCGCGCGCTCAATCAGCAGTTGCTCGATTACGCTGACGACTTTTCTGACGCGTTGCGGAATAAAGCGGGCGTCAGGGTAGACGGCATAGAGGAAGCGATCGGGCAACCGCCAGTCGGGCAGTACCGGTACCAGCGTGCCGGTTTGCAGAGCCCTGGCCGCAAGCGGTCGCTGCATACCGCCGATACCGATCCCGGCCTCCAGCGCCTGTAGCAGCGCGTCGCTGGTGTTGGCGCGGAAAACGGTATTCACGTTTACTGCAATCGTTTCTTCATCAGAGATTAGCCGCAGGGGGGCATCCAGCGGGATGCCGCTAAACCGCACATGGGGCAGCGTCGTCAGCTCGCTCACGTCGTGCACAGCCTGAAAACCGGGGGAGGCAAACAGCGCGGCTTCAATACGCGCCAGCACGCGAGCCGCATGCGCCTGCGGGGGCTCACTGCTCAGCCGTATCGCGACGTCCACGCCTTCCGTCACCAGATCGGCAAGGCGGTCATCAAGGGAAATCCGCAGATGTAATTCTGGATGCAGGCGCTGCAGCTCCAGTAAATGCGGCAAGACGAGCTGGCCCAGGCCGCTCGGCAGCTGGATATGAACGCTCCCCTGAAATTGTCGATCGACCGGCGCCAGCCGCCCCTCCGCTTCCCGCATGGCGTCCAGCAGCAGCTGCATGTCGCGGCGGTAACGTTCTCCCTGCTCGGTCAGCTTCATTGTGCGCGTTGTTCGGTGCAGCAACACCACGCCCAGCTCTTGTTCAAGAGCGGCAACCTGCTGGCTGACGGCGGACTGCTTCATCCCGCTCCGGCGGGCGGCGGCAGAAAAAGAGCCCGCATCCGCGACGCAAAGAAAGGTGGAAATGGCGTTGAGCTTGTTATTCATTTAATGGTTTTTCTGATAAGTGCTATCTGATGAAGGGGATATTCACTAAAAAAATAATAGATGACACT
Source organism: Enterobacter sp. 168J2 (assembly GCF_034107265.1). Classification (NCBI taxonomy): domain Bacteria; kingdom Pseudomonadati; phylum Pseudomonadota; class Gammaproteobacteria; order Enterobacterales; family Enterobacteriaceae; genus Enterobacter; species Enterobacter sp. 168J2. The sequence continues at coordinate 890,531 of NZ_JAWNEB010000001.1, forward strand.
GCGTCTGTCACCCTTTCTGGAGAAACACCATGGATAAGATGCAGCAACAAAAGGTCGCCCTCGTCGCGGGGGCCAGCGGTATTGTCGGCAGACAGCTTGTCAAAACGCTTCTGCACAAGGGATGGGAAACGATCGGCGTGAGTCGTCAGGCATTATCCCATACTGACGGCATTCCGATGGTGAACGTCGATTTGCTGGATGCCCAGAACAGCGCGCAGGCTCTGCAATCCTTGAGCAGGGTTACCCATCTCTTTTACAGCGCCTGGGTGAACGCCGCCAACTGGACGGAGATGGTTGAGCCGAACGTCACCATGCTGCGTAACCTGGTCAGCACCCTCGAAAAAAAGGCACCTTTGCAGACGGTCAGCCTGATGCAGGGCTATAAAGTTTACGGCGCGCATCTGGGCCCGTTTAAAACCCCGGCGCGGGAAAGCGATCCCGGCGTGCCCGGCGCAGAATTTAACTCTGCCCAGCTCGCGTGGCTCAGCCAGTATCAGCGTGGAAAACGCTGGCACTGGAATGCCATCCGGCCGGGCGTGGTGGGTAGCGCGGTGCCCGGTAATACCATGAACCTTGCGCTGAGCATTGCCCTGTATGCCTCTTTGTGTAAGGCGCTGGGGCTACCGCTGCGTTTTCCCGGTTCGGAACAGACCTGGCACAGCATTGTGGATTATACCGACGCCGGACTGCTGGCGGAGGCCACGCTGTGGGCGGCCACGTCACCTGCAGCGCAGAATCAGGCGTTCAACGTGAACAATGGCGACCTCTGGCGCTGGAGCGAGCTGTGGCCGCGCATTGCCCGCTGGTTTGAACTGGACTCTGCGCCGCCGGTGAGGTTGTCGTTTCACCAGCTGTTTACGGACTATCGCGGCGCATGGCGCGAGCTGGCCGGGGATCGGCTGGTGGAGGCGGATATAATGCAGCTGAGCAACGGACGGTTTGCCGATTTCGTCTTCGGCTGGAACTACGACATGTTTGGTGACGGGAGCAAGCTCAGGCGGTCGGGCTTTGCGCGGATGCAGGCGACGGATGAGATGTTTTTCAGCCTGTTCGCGCAGCTGCGGGCGGCGCGGGTTATTCCCTGAAATAACCCGCAGGTAAGGGCAGTGAAGGACTACTTCTTCTTGTCCATCATTGCCTTTAAGTCAGCAAACGGGTTAAACGTGGCGACGCCCACGTCTTTTTGGGCGTCTTCCCCGGCAACCACGGTGGTGCCGTACTGATCCGCTTCGGTGTACTTAGAATGTTCGTGATCGTGGCAAAACAGGCACAGCAGCTCCCAGTTGCTGCCGTCTTCCGGGTTGTTGGTGTGGTCGTGATCGATATGGTGAACCGTCAATTCACGCAGGTTGGAATAGACGAACTCCCGCGAGCAGCGTCCGCAGACCCAGGGATAGATTTTTAATGCTTTTTCGCGATAGCCGCTTTCCAGCCGCGCGTAGTTTTTGGGGATCAGAGCCATTGCCGGTTTTACCTGCCATGAAAAAAGTGGGGGATATTATATCCCATTATGGGGCGGAATGACGAACCGCTCAATTCCGTCAATTTATTTGATGCTTTCCGTTAAATAAACGGCATTTATTCTCAGCGAGTAATGCGTAAAGTGGAGAGAACGCAACGCATTATCAGGACACATCGTTATGAAAAAGATCGGTTTTTTATCGTTTGGTCACTGGACGCCTTCACCGCAGTCCGGCACGCGCTCGGCGGCGGATACGCTGCTGCAGTCCATCGACCTGGCCGTTGCCGCTGAAGAGCTGGGCGCGGACGGCGCCTATTTCCGCGTGCACCACTTCGCCCGTCAGCTGAGTTCACCGTTCCCCCTGCTGGCCGCCATCGGCGCCAAAACGAAAACTATCGAAATCGGTACCGGCGTGATCGATATGCGCTATGAAAACCCGATGTATATGGCCGAGGATGCGGGCGCGGCGGACCTGATTTCCGGCGGCCGTTTGCAGCTTGGCATCAGCCGTGGCTCCCCGGAGCAGGTCATTGATGGGTGGCGTCATTTCGGCTATGTCCCGCAGGAAGGGGAAAACGAAGCGGACATGGCGCGCCGTCATACCGAGGTGCTGCTTGAGGTGCTGCGCGGCGAAGGGTTTGCAAAGCCGAATCCACAGCCGATGTTCCCCAATCCGCCTGGGCTGCTGCGCCTGGAACCGTATTCTGAAGGGTTGCGGGAGCGTATCTGGTGGGGCGCCGGTTCGAATGCGACGGCGGTATGGGCCGCTAAGCTCGGCATGAACCTGCAAAGCTCAACCCTGAAAGACGACGAAACCGGCGAGCCGTTCCATATTCAACAGGCAAAACAGATCCGCGCTTATCGCCAGGCCTGGAAAGAGGCGGGGCATGCGCGCGAGCCGCGCGTCTCGGTCAGCCGCAGTATTTTTGCCCTGATGGACGACCGCGACCGGATGTACTTCGGCGCCAGCCGCAACGACAGCGATAGCGTGGGGTATCTTGATGAGAAAACGCGCGCGATCTTCGGGCGCAGCTATGCCGCAGAGCCTGACAGGCTGATTGAACAGCTGAAAAAAGACGAGGCGATTGCCGAGGCTGATACGTTATTACTAACCGTACCGAACCAGCTCGGCGTGGATTACAATGCGCACGTGATTGAGTCCATTCTCAAACATGTCGCACCGGCAATGGGCTGGCGCGATTAAGTATTCCGCCGTCAGCCGTGAGATCGTAATGGAAAATCTGGCCCTCTGGTATCGCCGTTTTGGCGAGCCAGAATCTGTTCTGCAACCTGAAGCCGCGCCGCCGGGCGCGCTTGCGGCGGGACACCTCCGCGTGCAAATGCTGTATGCGCCGGTGAACGCGTCCGATCTCATTCCCATTACCGGCGCCTATCGCCACAGAACTTCGCTGCCCGCCGTCGCGGGGTATGAAGGCGTCGGCGTTGTCATTCAGGCGCCCGCGTCGTTTGCGCATCTGTCGGGTAAACGCGTTCTGCCGCTGCGCGGGCAGGGCACCTGGCAGCGCTATGCGGATTGCCCGGCAGAGTATGCGATCCCCGTCCCGGACGATGTCGATTCACGCCTGGCCGCGCGGGCCTATATCAACCCGCTGGCGGCACAGATGATGCTGAACCACTATCCACCGCGGGGAAAGCGGGTGCTGCTCACGGCCGCCGGTTCGGATTGCGCCATTCTGCTTGGGCAGTGGGCGCGTCTGGCGGGGGCAGAGACGGTGTACGGTATTCATCGTTCGCCCGTTCACGCTGAACGGCTGGCGGCGATGGGGATTGTTCCTGTCGCACAGCATGACTTGCAGCGGATTCTCTCCGTTGCCGCGCGTGCCGACGTCGTTTACGATGCAACCGGCGGAACGCTGGCGGAAGCGATCCTGAGCGTGATGCCGGAGCAGGGCATATTTGTCTGCTACGGGCTGCTCTCCGGGCAGACCTTCCGCCAGCAGCGGCCCCTGCCGCGCGTGGCGTGGTTCCATATTCGTAACTATCTGGATGGGCTCAGCGCTGAGGCGTGGCGCGCTGAGTTCAATCAAATCTGGCCCCGGATGCGCGCCAGCGAGTACAGCCCCGGTACGGTGTACTCTCTGACGGACTGGCAGAGGGCGCTCGGGGCTTACCGTGAAGGGGGAAGGGCAAGCAAGCCCCTCCTGTCGATGGCGGAATGACGGCTATTGATGGCTCATATCGCTCAGCAGCACGGCGATGCTTTGCCCGCCCGCCGTCTGTTCCAGCCCAATCTTCACGATGATGGTCAGCGGAACGGAAAGCAGCATGCCTACGGGACCGAGCAGCCAGCCCCAGAAAATCAGGGACAAAAAGACGACCAGCGTCGAAAGCCCCAGCCCGCGTCCCATCATTCGTGGTTCAAGAATATTCCCGAACACCAGGTTTATCGCCAGATAGCCGGCCAGCAGAATCAGCGCGTCATAAAATCCGCTGAACACCAGCACCTGAAGAATAGGGGGGATCGCCGCCAGCACGGAGCCGATGTTGGGAATGTAGTTGAGCGCAAACGCCAGTAGCCCCCAGACGAACGCAAAGCGGACGTCCAGCGCCACCAGCATTCCCCAGACCACCACCCCGGTGACCAGGCTGATGGCGGTTTTCAGCACCAGATAACGTGAAACGCTGTCCAGCGCGCGCTGAATAGCTCCCATTCCTTCAACCGGACGTACCATAATTTGCTGTAACTTTGCGGGCAGCTGCGGCACCTCCAGCAGCATGAACACCACCGTTAAAAACAGCAGGAAAATGGAGGTCATGGCATTGGAAAGCTGCGTCAGCAGTCCTGTGACGATCGTCATGGCCGCATTAGGGTCGATATATTTAAGAAGCTCCTCAACGGAGACTTCTATTCCCGCGCGCTGTAGCCAGGGCTCAAGCTGCAGCAGCGGTATCGCCAGCGAGGAACGGTATTTCGGCAGCGTTCGCGCCAGTTCGTTCAGCGAGGTACCCAGATACGCAACCAGTAACACCATAGCGAAAATAATGACGCTAATCAGCAGGGTAATCGCCAGCACGCGCGGGATGCGCAGCCGCGTCATGCGCTGGACCAGTGGGTTAAGGATCACCGCAACGAACAGAGCCAGAATAAAGGGCACAATGATGTCGGCGGCAAAACGAACGCCCGTGAGTATGATCACCAGCATGCCCAGCATGATGACAATTTTTAACCCGTTCAGGGTAATAATGGGTTTAGCCATGGTGACTCCGAAAAACGCTTTTTATTTATAATAAAGGGTAAACGCCCTGCAATAAACTAACCAAAATCAAACGGGACGGGTAAAGAATTGAAAAGACTTTGAGTAAAATCTTCAGTTATGGTACAAATTTGGCGTGTTCAACTACCGAGGACAATTTTCATCCGCAAAGACGAGAAGCAACAACGCGGATAATTGTAATTTTATGGACAATTTGTTCAGGACGTATTCTTCAAATATCGCTGCTCTATTTTCCACCTCCTTCTGCCTGCTTGCTGGTGAGCAACACTGGCGCACCGCACTATAGTCACCTCTTCTGCCTGAGCTGGCGCTACGCGCTTAGCTGTCTGATTTAATTTCATATTTTTGGGTTTGCCGCATGCGGCGGGCCACGATGGATTATATTCTCAAGCAGGAGAAAAACATGTTTTACTGGATCTTATTAGCCCTGGCTATTCTCGCTGAAATTACCGGCACGCTGTCTATGAAATGGGCAAGCGTCAGCGAGGGCAATACCGGTTTTATTTTAATGCTGGTGATGATTTCCCTTTCTTATATTTTCCTCTCATTTGCCGTGAAGAAAATCGCGCTGGGTGTGGCCTACGCGCTGTGGGAAGGGATCGGTATTTTATTGATTACGCTTTTCAGCGTTCTGATATTCGACGAAACATTAACAACAATGAAGGTCGCCGGACTAACGACGCTGGTGGCGGGTATCGTGCTGATTAAATCAGGTACCCGAAAACCGACCAAACAGCAGAAGGAGCAGAACCATGCAGCAGTTTGAATGGGTTCACGCGGCCTGGCTGGGCTTCGCCATCGTGCTGGAAATTCTGGCGAACGTTCTGCTGAAATTCTCCGACGGCTTTCGCCGTAAAGTTTACGGCCTGATGTCGATTGCCGCGGTGCTGGGGGCCTTCAGCGCCCTGTCACAGGCGGTCAAAGGTATCGATCTGTCTGTGGCCTATGCGCTGTGGGGCGGTTTTGGTATCGCCGCCACCCTGGCCGCAGGGTGGGTGCTCTTCGGGCAGCGTTTAAATAATAAAGGCTGGATAGGGCTGATATTGCTGCTGGCGGGCATGATCATGATAAAACTCGCCTGATCAATCGGTAACCCTGCTTCACCGACAGCCGCGCTGGCTTACTCCTTAGCCAGCGCTTCCAGCTTATCGCGAAAGCCGGTGACGGATAAGGCCCGGTTATCGGCTCGCCAGCGGTCTTTCGCCGCCGGGGCGGAGCTTTGTACCCCAATCAACTGCCAGCCGTTATCGGTTTTCAGCATCAGCGGTGAACCGCTGTCGCCCGGCAACGTATCGCACTGATGCGAAAGCACGCTGGTCTGCGCCCAGCCCGTCACGATACAGTCCGTGTGGGTGTAGAGCGCATCCAGATGATCGACCGGGTAGCCTGACTGCGTTACCTTGCGGTCGGCGGCTTTCAGCGCGGCGGTGAGCGCCGCTTTATCGCCGTCAAATAACGGCAGCGGCGTAATGCCCGAAGGCGGGTAGCGCAAAATAATCAGGCCAAAATCCCACGAGGCTGCCGCGGGCGGCACAATCCAGCCGTCGCCATCCGGCTTCAGTCGCTTACCGAGCGAAGCATCAACCCGGCCTTCAATGCCGTGGATTTCATAGCGCCAGATCCCTTTTTGCGACACAAAACGTAAGACAACCGCTTTGTCTGGCTTTCCGTTGGGTGGCGTCAACAGGCAGTGGCCCGCCGTCAGCGCTAATTGCGGGGTGATCAGCGTCGCGGTACACAGGTTGCCGCTGGCGGTTTCCAGTTGGCCTATAGCATCCCAGGGAGCCTGGGTAGGATCGGTGACGCGGGTACGATCGTCATGACCGAAAAAAAGCGTCTTTAGCTCTTTAGCGCTAATGGCGTTATCACCGCCATCATCCGCCTGTGAAAATCCAGAAAAAAGGCCAAACGTTCCCAGCAACAACACAACAGATTTACGCATATCACACTCTGGTGGGGGTAATTATGATTATTAAAAGTGAACCCTATGAAAATACTATAGACGGGACGGCGCTAAAGTGGGAGTAAAATCAGCGTGCTACAGTCAGGAAAGATAAAAATGGCTTGCGATGAGCGCGCATAAAATAAGCAGGATAAGAATCAGCTCAAACCGATAGCGTCGCAGCATACGCCCTCCGGATAAAAAAACGGCGCAGAACCTTTTCCGGTTCAGCGCCGGTTTACCAACGTGCCCCGAAGAGCACGGTTAAGCCTGTACGCTTACGCAGCTGGCTGTGCAGCTGGTTTAGCAGCTTCGTGTTTTACTGCTTTTTTATGATGCTTTTTCGCAGCCTGGGCTTTCTGCTCGACGGCTGGTTTAGCGGCTTTTTTGTGGTGCTTTTTAGCGGCCTGCGCTTTTTGCTCTGCAGCCGGTTTAGCGGCTTTGTGGTGTTTCTTGTGATGTACGGTTTTTGCTGGCGCCGCGGTGGTCGTTGCAGCCGGTGCCGCAGCAGCTGGTGCAGCAGTGGTTTCAGCAGCAAACGCAGCAGAAGACAGACCCATAGCAGCGGCAACAACCAGAGCTAATACTTTTTTCATGTTCATACCCTCGAATTTGGTTTTTCATTTAACCCCACTGCGGGGCCGTTGAAATAACTATATCCCTGTAAATTCGGGGTTTCCGTGAGTGATTGGTATCGGCGTGTAACCATATGTACAAGGCCGGGGAAGAACCCCGGCCTTATCATTACAGGTAGCGTGAGGTGAGGTGTTCGCGGAAGTAGCGGATATTCAGATCTTCCCCCGTCGCCTGGGTGATTAACTGCGACGTGCTAAAGCGGCTGCCGTGCTGCCAGATGTTCTGACGCAGCCACTCAAACAGCGCCGAAAAATCGCCTTCAGCGATGGAGGACTGCAGTCCCGGAAGCGCGGTCTTAGCCGCATGGAACAGCTGCGCGGCGTACATCGCGCCCAGCGTGTACGACGGGAAGTAACCAAACCCGCCGTCGGTCCAGTGGATATCCTGCATACAGCCGTTGCGGTAGTTATCTTTGGTGGATAACCCGAGCCAGGCCTGCATTTTCTCATCCCACAGGGCGGGGATATCGTCCACCTCGATCTCGCCGTTGATCAGCGCGCGCTCAATCTCATAGCGCAGCACCACGTGTGCCGGATAGCTCACTTCGTCGGCATCGACGCGGATATAGCCTGGCTTCACGCGCTGGTTCCAGGCGATAAAGTTCTCTTCGCTAAACGCCGCCTGGCTGCCAAAGCGGGCGTGAACGGCAGGGAGGAGGTGCTTGAGGAAGGCTTCGCTGCGTCCCAGCTGCATCTCAAAGAACAGGCTCTGGGATTCATGGATCGCGGTTGAGCGGGCGAGGGCAATAGGCTGGCCCGCCCATGCGCGCGGCAGGTTTTGCTCGTAGCGCGCGTGTCCGGTTTCGTGGATCACGCCAAACAGCGCGCTGAGCAGTTCGTCCTCATCATAGCGCGTGGTGATGCGCACATCTTCCGGCACGCCGCCGCAGAACGGGTGCGCGCTCACGTCCAGGCGTCCGCCGTTAAAATCGAAGCCAAGCATCTTCATGGCTTCCAGCCCCAGCTCGCGCTGGGTTGCCGTCGGGAAGGGGCCCTGCGGCGGAACGAACGACCGCTGTGCCTGTTTCTCCACCGCGCTTGCCAGCAGGTCCGGCAGCCAGGTTTTCATATCGCCAAACAGCACGTCCAGGCGCGCGCTGGTCATGTCCGGCTCAAAAATATCCAGCAGCGCGTCGTACGGCGTACAGCCTTTGGCCTCGGCGCGCAGGCGGGCTTCTTCACGGCTGAGTTTCACCACTTCTTTCAGGTTGGCGGAAAAGCCCTGCCAGTCGTTGGCGGGGCGCTGAGTACGCCAGGCGTGCTCGCACCTGCTGCCCGCGAGAGATTTGGCTTCCACCAGCGATTCCGGCAGCAGGGTGGCCTGCTGGTACTGTCGCGTCATTTCGCGCAGGTTGGCCTGTTCGACGTCATTCAGGTTTTCCCCTGCCGCGGCCGCTAACAGGTCGCCGACTTTTTTATCGGTCAGGATCTGATGTTGCAGGACGCTCATCTCTGCCAGCGCTTCACCGCGCGCGGCGCTGCCGCCTGGCGGCATCATGGTAAACATGTCCCAACTGGCGATGGAGGAGAGATGCGAGAAGCGGGAGAGACGCTGGAAGGTTTTCACAAGTGACTGATAGGCGGATGTTTTTTGCAATTCTTATTTCCTCTTGCCAGGGATGTGTTTCAGGGAGCATACAATGAAACAGACCAAATTCCCCAACATTTCCCGCACGGAGGAAATCTGTGCCGATCTCCTCCGTTGAAACCGCCTCCGGAATGCCGGGAGACGGTTTTCAGTGGGCGCTTAGGTCTTATCACGCATAACCTGTTGCAGGATCGCCAGCGCCTGGGTGAACTGGGCATCCGGAATGGTCAGCGGATAAAGGAAGCGGATCACGTTACCGTACTGGCCACAGATCAACAGCAGCAGGCCCTGGGCGAGTGCCTTTTGCTGTATCGCCTGCGCGATGGCGGCCGAAGGTTCACGGCTCTCGGGATCAAAAAACTCCGCCGCAATCATCGATCCTCTTCCCCTTATCGCCACGAGCGCAGGAAAACTGCCCTGAATCTCCTCCAGCGTGGCTTTCAGCCGATCCCCCAGATGGCAGGCGCGGGCGCACAGCGACTCGTTGTCGATAATATTCAGCACCGCGTGCGCGGCGGCCACCGCAAGCGGATTGCCTGCATAGGTCCCCCCCAGACCGCCGGGCGCCGGCGCGTCCATGATCTCGGCGCGGCCCACCACGCCGGACAGCGGCATTCCGCCTGCCAGGCTTTTCGCCATCGTCATCAGGTCGGGCTTGTCCGCGTAGTGTTCCATGGCAAACAGTTTACCCGTCCGGGCGAAGCCGCTCTGCACTTCGTCGGCAATCATCACGATCCCGTGCTCATCGCAGATGCGGCGGATGGCGGCCACCAGTTCTGGCGGGGCGACGTTGAAGCCGCCTTCACCCTGAATGGGTTCAAAAATAATCGCCGCCACCTGTTTCGCCTCAATATCCGCTTTGAACAGGCGTTCTATCGCCGTGATGGCATCCTGCGTCGTGATGCCGTGCAGCTCGGAGGGATACGGCACGTGATAAACCGACCCGGGGAACGGGCCAAATCCCAGCTTATAGGGCGCGACCTTGCCGGTTAACGCCATGGTCATATAGGTTCGGCCGTGGAAGCCTCCCCCGAAGGCAATCACGCCCGGTCTGCCGGTGTGGGCCCGGGCGATTTTAACGGCATTTTCCACCGCTTCCGCGCCCGTTGTGAAGAACGCCGTTTTGGCCGGGCCCTGAATCGGGGCCAGTTCGTTAAGTTTTTCGGCTAATGAAACGTAGCTTTCATACGGCACAATCTGGTAGGCCGTGTGGGTGAACTGGTGAAGCTGTTTTTCCACTGCCGCCACCAGTTCAGGATGACGATGGCCGGTATTCAGAACCGCGATCCCGGCAGCGAAATCAATATAGTCGTTGCCCTCCACGTCGGTGAGGGTGGCATTCTCCGCCGTCCGGGCAAAGAAATTACACATTACGCCTACGCCGCGCGGTGTAGCAGAAAGTCTGCGCTGATGAAATTCCTGGTTACTCATGTCAGATACCCTTTTGTCGAAACGATCATACGCCAAGACGATCGCGCAGGCTGTAGTACGCCGCGCCCATCGCCGTGAATGGAATCCGCAGGCTGCGGCCGCCCGGGAAGGGGTAGTGCGGGAGGTTGGCAAACGCATCAAAGCGCTCGGCGTCACCGCGCAACAGCTCCGAGATCAGCCGTCCGGCCAGGTGGGTGCAGGTCACGCCGTGGCCGCTGTAGCCCTGCATGTAATAGATGTTTTTATCCAGACGACCAAACTGCGGCATCCGCGACAGGGTCAGCAGGAAGTTGCCCGTCCAGCGGTAGTCGATTTTGACGCCTGCCAGCTGAGGGAAGGTTTTTAGCAGCTTTGGCATCACCAGGCGCTCGACATCGTCCGGATCGCGCGCGCCATAGACGACGCCACCGCCGTACAGCAGGCGGTTGTCGGCGGTGAGGCGGTAGTAATCCAGCAGATAGTTGCAATCTTCCACGCAGTAGTTATTGGGGATCAGCGTGCGGGCGACCTCTTCCGACAGCGGGGCGGTGGTCACCACCTGGGTGCCGCAGGGCATGCTGCGTTTTGCCAGTTCCGGTTCTATCTTATCGCCCAGATAGGCATTCCCCGCGACGATCACGTAGCGGGCCGTCACCTGGCCATGCTGCGTGCTCACCACGGCCGGGCTGGTGTGCTGAATGGCGGTCACCGGGGACCTTTCATACACCCGGCCGCCGTTCAGGCGAATGGCGTCCGCTTCGCCGATCGCCAGGTTCAGCGGATGGATGTGCCCCCCGCTGCGGTCCAGCAGCGCGCCGGTATAGCGTTCGCTGTCGACTTCCCGGCGGATGGCGCTGGCGTCCAGCAGCTCCAGCTGCGTGTTGCCGTAGCGTTCCCAGTTGGCTTTTTGCTCCTCCAGCGTCTCCAGCTGCTTATGGTTTAGCGCCACAAACAGCCCGCCGGGACGATAGTCGCACTGGATCTGATAGCGCTGGATCCGCTCCCGGATGATCTCCCCACCTTCAAACATCATGCTTCCGAGGACTTTTGCGGCATCGGGCCCGTAGTTTTTCTCAATCACGTCGATATCGCGGCTGTAGGAGTTAACCAGCTGGCCGCCGTTGCGTCCGCTGGCGCCGAAGCCGATGCGTGCCCCTTCGAGGAGCACCACGTCGTAGCCCATTTCAGCCAGATGCAGCGCGGAGGAGAGGCCGGTATAGCCGCCGCCCACCACGCACACGTCACAGCTGATCGACTCGTTAAGCGTCGGGAAAGGTTCGTAAGCGTTCGCGCTGGCCGCGTAGTAGCTGGTGGTATGTTCGGTCATGATTGAGGCTCCAGGGCAATCCAGATGGTTTTCAGTTCGGTAAATTTTTCCAGCGCGTGCAGGGACTTATCGCGACCGTTGCCGCTCTGCTTATAGCCGCCAAAGGGTACGGTCATATCGCCGTCGTTATAGTTATTGACGAAGACCGAGCCTGCTTTCAGGCGGCGGCTCATGCGGTGCGCGCGGGAGAGATCGCGGGTCCATACCGCCGCGCCAAGCCCATATTCACTGTCGTTGGCCAGCGTTAAGGCTTCCTCTTCGGTTTTAAAACGGGTGACGACCAGCACCGGCCCGAAAATCTCTTCCCGGCACAGCGGGGAGGCAGGGTCGATGTCGACAAAAATGGTGGGACCGACTGCGGAAGGCCATGATTGTTCCCGCCCGTCCACCAGCAGCGTACCTTTCCGGGTTCCCTCGCGAATAAACGTGTGGACGGTATCGGCGTGCGCAGCGTCGATGAGCATGCCCATCGTGCTGTCGGGGTCGAGCGGATCGCCCGGCTGCCAGTGACGGGCCTGCGCTTTCAGCCTTGCCAGGAAGTCATCGGCGATGCTGTCTTCAAGCAGCAGGCGGGTTCCGGCGATACAGACTTGCCCCTGGTTATAAAAAATCCCGGCGGCGGTCGCGCTCACGGCCTTGTCCAGGTCCGGACAGTCGGCAAAGATAATGTTGGCGCTCTTGCCGCCTGCCTCCAGCCAGACGCGCTTCATGTTACTTTCTCCCGCGTCCTTCAACAGCTGCTTGCCGGTACGGGTCGAGCCGGTAAACGTCAGCACTTCGACCTCAGGATGCAGTGCCAGCGCCTGGCCCGCTTCGTGGCCGTAACCGCTTATCACATTCAGCACGCCGTCCGGCAGGCCCGCCTCTTTCGCCAGCCCGGCCAGCCGCAGGGTGGTGAGCGGCGATTTCTCCGACGGTTTCAATACCACGCTATTGCCCGCGATCAGTGCCGGGCCCAGCTTCCAGCAGGCCAGCAGCAGCGGGAAGTTCCAGGGGACGATGGCCGCGACAACCCCGATCGGCTCGCGCACGATCATCGCCAGCTCGCCCGGACCCGTAGGCGCCACTTCTCCGTAGACTTTATCCGCCGCTTCGGCGTACCAGCGAATGGCGCGCGCCGCGCCGGGAATATCGTCGCGCAGGCTGTGGCGGATCGGTTTACCGGTGTCCAGCGTTTCCAGTAGGGCCAGCTCTTCGACGTGGCGCTCCATCAAATCGGCGAGCTTATTCAGCACGGTCTTGCGCTGCGCCGGAGACGCCTGCGACCAGTCACCGCGCTCAAATACCTCACGCGCGGCCTGAACCGCACGGTCCACGTCCGCCTGCTTGCCCCGGGCCACGTTCGCCAGCGTCTGTTGGGTTGCGGGATTGACGGTTTCAAACGTGGTATTATCGGCGGCGTCACAATAGGCACCGTTAATAAATAACCGGGTCTCAATGGCGCTGTTTTTTGCTTTATCCTGCCAGTAAGTCAGGTGCTGAAAATGCATATTCACTCCTTTCTTTCGCAATCAGATAAATAAGGTCATGGCCGTTTCAGGCAATACGAAGCCGTGAGGCATCCCGGGAACTAACCCGTTGAATGCCGACATTGATCGTTTTTATTTGTCCCGGCGTAAGCGCGCTTACGCCGGGACTGAGTGGTAATTAGAATGTGGTGGGGGTGTGGGCACTGATAATGCGGCAGATGCCTGCCGAGGTATTGCTAAAGCTGTGCGGTATGCCGGTATTGATGGCATAGCTCTGCCCCGCAACCAGGTGATAAGGCTGGCCATTAATGGTCAGCACTATTTCACCTTCCAGTATCGTACCGATCTCCTCACCCTGATGTTTGATCCTCTCTCCGGTCGTGGTTCCAGGCTGGTAAGTTTCAAAAATCATCGCCAGCGTACGGTTCGGATTTCCGTTATGAACCAGCTTCATCGAAACCCCCTGACTGCCTATTTCGATAAGGTCTTCCTGATTAATAACCACCTGCGGTTCATCAGGTTTTTCCGGTTCCGAAAAGAATTCCGAGAGCGACAGCCCATAAACTTTCAGCAGCTTTTGCAGCGTACTGATGGCAGGACTGACTTTGTCCTGCTCGATGGTGCTGATGGCACTGTGTGTTAACCCAGACAGTTCGGCGGCACGCCGCTGCGAGAGACCCAGCTGCTGGCGGATCTCAGACAGACGTTTCCCTGGCGCCAGTCCGTCATCGCTCATAGTTGCATTTCCTTTACGGTAGTGGTCAAAGCCGTTGCTTCTCGGCAATGTGGCTTTGACAGGCGGTGATAAAACCATCAAACAACATACGTGACAGGGCATACTCGCTGCTGTTCCATTCGGGGTGCCATTGCACGCCGAGGGCAAAGGGGTGGTCATGAACGCTGACCGCTTCGACCAGCCCGTCCGTCGAGCGGGCCTCCACGCGGAGCCGTGGTCCTAACGTTCGTGCACCTTGCCCGTGTAACGAGTTTACCCAAAATGTGTTACAGCCTGGTATTAATTGAGACAGCAGTCCTCCCTCCTGAACCTGAACCTCATGAGAAGGGGCGTATTGTAGCTCAACAGGCAGTTCAGGATCTTCCCGGTGCTCAAGCAGGTCGTTCTGCTCGAACAGGCGGCGATACAGCGTTCCTCCCGTCGCAACAACCAGTTCCTGCAGCCCCCGGCAGATGGCGAAAATGGGGATGCGCCTTTCGAGCGCGGCGGCAATCAGCGCCATACTCAGAAGATCTCGCCCGGGATCGGCGTCAGGCTCATCGCCGTTTTCACCATAAAGGTGCGGCTGCACGTTACTTGGGCTGCCCGGCAGGTAAATCCCGTCCAGGGTTGGCAGCAGAGCGGTAAGTAGCTCTGGCTCTGCCAGCGCATGCGGTAAGGCAATAGGTAAGCCCCCCGCGTTAATAATGGCATTCAGGTACTTTTCTTGCAGGGTCTGGGTCTCATGACCCTTAAGCCTGTTTCTGCACATCACTACGCCAATAACTGGCTTGTTCATTATATTTTCCATGATCGCCCTCACAAAGTGGACTAAATTTAGGCCATTCTCGCCTGTGAAACGGCCTTTTCGTTCAATATTTTCTCAATCTAGCAATGCGATCTGCCTTTTGCAAACTTAATTTAACATTTGACAAACAATTTGTTTGCATACAGATTCGATAGTGTGGACATTATATTTGACAGTCCAGAGCAGCGAACGCAAATCCCAAAAACGGTGGTAAATCATGGAAACCAATATCGTAGAAGTTGAGAACTTTGTGCAGCACACGGATGAGAGGCGGGGCAGCGCCTTTACGCAGGAAGTGAAGCGCTATTTAGAAAAGTATCCTGACACCCAGTTTATTGATGTCCTCCTGACCGACCTGAACGGCTGTTTTCGCGGCAAGCGCATCCCGGTTGCCGGACTGAGCAAGCTTGAAAAAGGCTGCTATTTCCCGGCATCGGTTTTCGCCATGGACATTTTAGGTAACGTCGTGGAAGAGGCGGGCCTGGGGCAGGAGCTCGGCGAGCCGGACTGTATCTGCGTGCCGGTACCGGGCACCCTGACACCCTCCGCCGCCGACCCGGAATACATTGGTCAGGTGCAGCTCACCATGGTCGATGAAGATGGCGCTCCCTTTGACGTTGAGCCGCGGAACGTACTCAACCGACTCTGGCAGCAGCTGCGCCAGCGCGGTCTGTTCCCCGTGGTAGCGGTAGAGCTGGAGTTCTATTTACTTGACCGTAAACGCGATGCCGACGGCTATCTGCAGCCACCCTGCGCGCCAGGCACCGACGTGCGTAACACGCAGAGCCAGGTCTACTCGGTTGATAACCTGAACCACTTTGCTGACGTGCTGAACGACATTGACGAACTGGCGCAGCTGCAGCTGATCCCCGCAGACGGGGCAGTGGCTGAGGCCTCCCCGGGCCAGTTTGAGATTAACCTGCACCATACGGAAAACGTGCTCGACGCCTGCGATGATGCGCTGGCGCTAAAACGTCTCGTCAGGCAGATGGCGGAAAAACATAAGATGCACGCCACGTTTATGGCAAAGCCCTATGAAGAGCATGCGGGCAGCGGGATGCATATCCACATCAGCATGCAAAACAACAGAGGCGAAAACGTGCTCGCAGACGCCAGCGGCGAGGATTCCGCGCTGCTGAAACGCGCGCTGGCCGGGATGATCGATCTGATGCCCGCGTCCATGGCGCTGCTGGCACCGAACGTCAACTCCTACCGCCGCTTCCAGCCGGGAATGTACGTGCCGACGCAGGCGTCATGGGGACACAATAATCGCACGGTTGCCCTGCGTATCCCCTGCGGCGATCGCCATAACCATCGGGTCGAGTACCGGGTGGCGGGCGCAGACGCGAACCCGTATCTGGTGATGGCGGCGATTTTTGCCGGCATTCTACACGGGCTGGATAACGATTTACCCCTGCAGGAAGAAGTTGAAGGCAATGGCCTGGAGCAGGACGGACTGCCGTTCCCGATTCGTCAGAGCGATGCGCTGTGGGAATTTATGCAAAACGATCACCTTCGCGAGCGGCTGGGCGAACGTTTCTGCCACGTCTATCACGCCTGCAAAAATGATGAATTACTGCAGTTTGAACGCCTGATTACCGAAACAGAAATTGAGTGGATGCTGAAAAACGCCTGATGACGTGCCCCGGTAAGGGGCCGCTTTGTTTCATCTCATACGTTTCACCAAACGGCCTGCGCGGAGCCTGGCCGAACTGTTCGCTGGCACGCCAGCTATCTCCCGGGAGTCGCGTTATGGAGCGCAGGCGGCACAGGGACTTTCTTAACGACACTGTGTGACGAGGTAGGAAATGATGCAGATGTTCAACTATCCGCAGGGCGAAGGGGGCCAGTCAGGCGCCTGCTGTGAGTGCGAGCCAGAGATGCTGCGCTGGTACGATCGCGTATGTTCTTTACAACTTCCCCCTTTGCTAAGCAGGTTTGCGTTAAGGTCAACGCAATTGCAAACCACGGTAAGCATGGGGGGGACGGTTTATGGCGACTAACACGTCACTTGATTCGCCGGGCATGGCCGGAAGAACCCGGCTGCGCAGTTCCCTCAAGCTCTGGCAGGTGGTCATGATGGGGCTGGCTTACCTCACTCCCATGACCGTGTTTGATACCTTCGGCATTGTGTCCGGTATCAGCAATGGCCACGTGCCCGCCTCGTATCTCCTGGCGCTGGCAGGCGTCATGTTTACCGCCATCAGCTACGGCAAGCTGGTACGACAGTTCCCGGAAGCGGGGTCTGCGTACACCTACACGCAGAAATCGATCGGCCCCCATCTGGGGTTTATGGTCGGCTGGTCATCGCTGCTGGACTATCTCTTCCTGCCGATGATCAACGTGCTGCTGGCGAAGATCTACCTTTCCGCGCTGTTCCCGGAAGTCCCGCCGTGGGTCTGGGTGGTGGGGTTTGTGACGATCCTGACGCTGGCGAACCTGAAGAGCGTTAATTTGGTCGCCAACTTTAACACCCTGTTTGTGCTGGTGCAGATCGCCATCATGGTGGTGTTTGTCATACTCGTGGTGCATGGCCTGCACAAGGGTGAGGGGATTGGCACCGTCTGGTCGCTCCAGCCGTTTATCAGCGAGAACGCACATCTGATCCCGATTATTACCGGCGCGACGATCGTCTGCTTCTCTTTCCTCGGCTTTGACGCGGTCACCACGCTGTCGGAAGAGACGCCAAACGCGGCGCGGGTTATTCCCAAAGCCATTTTCCTGACCGCACTGTATGGCGGGCTGATATTCATTATTGCCTCGTTTTTCATGCAGCTCTTTTTCCCGACGATCGCGCGCTTCAAGAACCCGGACGCCGCGCTGCCGGAAATTGCGCTGTACGTGGGCGGCAAGCTCTTCCAGTCGGTGTTTCTGTGCACCACGTTTGTGAATACGCTCGCTTCAGGCCTGGCCTCGCACGCCAGCGTCTCACGCTTGTTGTACGTGATGGGGCGTGACAACGTCTTCCCGGAGCGGGTGTTTGGCTACGTGCATCCGAAGTGGCGCACGCCGGCCCTGAACGTCATTATGGTAGGGATAGTGGCGCTGTCGGCCCTGTACTTTGATCTCGTGACCGCGACGGCGCTGATCAACTTTGGCGCGCTGGTGGCGTTTACGTTTGTTAATCTCTCGGTGTACAACCATTTCTGGCGGCGTAAAGGGCTGAACAAAACGTGGAAAGATCGGCTCCACTATTTCCTGCTGCCCCTCATTGGTGCCGCAACGGTCGGCGTGCTGTGGATAAACCTCGAAGCGACGTCCCTGACGCTTGGCCTCATCTGGGCGGCACTGGGGGTCCTTTACCTGGCATGGCTAACGCGCCGCTTCCGAAAACCGCCTCCGCAGTTTGAAGCCGGTAAGATAGAGCAGGCCTGGGATTCCTGAACGTGAAACGGCACCAGTATGCTGGTGCCGTTTATCGGGATCGCTCGTCTTACCGGGCATCAGTCCCTTACTATCTCAGACGTTTATGAAGACTTGCTCCCACCAGCAGCGCCGCGCACAGCATCAGCGCGATAAACCCGCCCACGCCGTTCCAGCCGTAGTGATGCCAGAACACGCCGCCCAGCGTCCCGGCTATGCTTGAGCCCAGATAATAGCTAAACAGATACAGCGACGATGCCTGTCCTTTGGCGCGACGCGCGCGCGGGCCAATCCAGCTGCTGGCGACCGAGTGAGCGGCGAAGAACCCTGCGGAGAAGAGCAGCATCCCGGCAAAGATAAACCACAGGGAAGAGAAGAGCGTCAGCAGCAGGCCAAGCAGCATCACCGCGGTAAACACCAGCATCACCGGCCCGCGGCCAAAGCGCGCCGTCATCGCTCCGGCTTTCGGCGAACTCCACGTGCCGGTGAGATAGGCCACGGAAAGCAAACCCACAACGGCCTGGTTCAGATGCCACGGCGAGAGCATCAGCCGGTAGCCAATATAGTTAAACAGCGTCACGAAGGAACCCATCAGCAGGAATCCCATCAGAAACAGTCGCGGTAAACCTTTGTCGCGCCAGTGCAGGCGGAAGTTGATAAACAGCGTTCTCGGGCGCAGTGAAGTCGGGCGAAAATGGCGCGACTCCGGCAGGATTTTCCAGAACATCAGGGCCGATGCCAGCGCAAAGCACCCGATCACCGCCAGCGCAATGCGCCAGCTAAAGAAGTCAGTAAATACCCCGCTCAGCAGACGCCCGCTCATGCCGCCAATCGAGTTCCCGCTGATGTACAGCCCCATCGAAAAGGCAACGAAGCTCGGGTGGATCTCCTCGCTGAGATAGGTCATCCCGACTGCCGCCACGCCGCTGAGCGATAGCCCGATCAGCGCGCGCATCATCAAAATTCCGTGCCAGCTGGTCATCATCGTGGAGAGTAACGTACAGACCGAGGCCAGTATCAGGGCGGTTACCATCACCGGTTTACGGCCAATGGCGTCGGAGAGCGGGCCGGTAAAAAGCAGGCCAATTGCCAGCATCCCGGTTGAAATGGAAAGCGAAACGCTGCTGCTGGCGGGCGATACGCCGAACTCGTGGGAGAGCACGGGCAGGATCGGCTGAACGCAGTAGAGCAGGGCAAACGTTGCCAGACCGGCGGAAAAGAGCGCCAGGGTGACGCGCATAAACTGGGGGGTACCGCGTTTGATGAACTGAACCGGCTGCGATGCTACAGGCAAATCATTAATATCTCTGGCCGGATCGATATCAATGGTAGATGTACGACTCACACAGTTTCCTTGCTTAAACATCCCCGTGATTTCTGGTGACGGGTATGACCACCTGTTCAGGGTAGGAAAATGTAAATATTCTGTCTAATATATTAATAATCTCAAATGATACTTTAAAAATATGAATATCGAGCTGCGTCATCTTCGCTACTTTGTCGCCGTCGCCGAGGAGCTGCATTTTGGCCGCGCGGCGGCGCGGCTGAATATTTCTCAGCCGCCCTTAAGCCAGCAGATTCAAATCCTCGAGCAGCAGGTCGGGGCGCGTCTTCTGGCCCGCACCAACCGCAGCGTGAGCCTGACGGCGGCGGGTAAGCAGTTTCTGATCGATAGCCGGCAAATTCTGAGCATGGTCGACGACGCCGCCGCCCGGGCGGAACGGCTCTATCTTGGGGAAGCCGGAGAGCTGCGGATCGGGTTTACCTCGTCCGCGCCGTTTATCAGCGCCGTCTCGCAGACGCTATCGTCATTCCGCCGTCATTTTCCGGACGTGCATATTCAGACGCGCGAAATTAATACCCGCGAGCAGATTGCGCCGCTGAATGAAGGCGCGCTCGATCTGGGGCTGATGCGTAATACCCAGCTGCCGGACACGCTGGCGTGGGAGGTGATCCTGCGCGAGCCGCTGATGGCCATGATCCCGAACGACCACCCGCTGGCGTCGCGTCCGGCGGTTTCGCTGGCAGAGCTGGCAAAAGAGCCGTTTGTCTTTTTTGACCCGCAGGTCGGGACGGGCCTGTATGACGATATTCTGGGGCTGATGCGCCGCTACGATCTTGCCCCGGTCATCACCCAGGAGGTGGGAGAGGCGATGACCATTATCGGCCTGGTCGCCGCCGGGCTTGGGGTGTCGATACTCCCGGCCTCCTTTAAGCGGGTACAGCTGCGCGAAATGCGCTGGGTAGCCATTGCCGAGGAGGATGCCGTGTCCGAGATGTGGCTGGTGTGGTCAAAACATCGCGAACAGAGTCATGCTGCGCAGCGCTTCAAACAGCGGTTAATCCAGGCCTCCGCGGTCTGATATTTCCCGGGAAAAACGGGTAAAAATGTGCGGTAAATCACATGGCTAAGTAAATATTTGACGACACCCATGTAAGTGCTTCACCATAGCCAAAAGTTTATTTCGAAGCTCGAAAATAAGGGAGTACGAGGTGGTTGCTGATAGTCAGCCAGGGCATATTGATCAGATTAAGCAGACCAACGCTGGCGCGGTGTATCGCCTGATTGATCAGCTTGGTCCGGTTTCGCGTATCGATCTGTCGCGCCTGGCACAGCTGGCACCCGCCAGTATCACCAAAATTGTCCGCGAAATGCTGGAAGCGCACCTGGTCCAGGAGACGGAAATTCAGGAGCCGGGCAGCCGTGGTCGTCCGGCGGTTGGCCTGGTGGTCGAGACGGAAGCCTGGCACTACCTCTCGCTGCGCATCAGCCGCGGAGAGATCTTCCTTGCGCTGCGCGACCTCAGCAGCAAGCTGGTGGTGGAAGACCGGCTTGAGCTGCCGCTCAACGCCGAGGAACCGCTTCTCGATGCGATCGTCTCCCATATCGATCGCTTCTTTATTCGCCATCAGCAGCGGCTAGAACGCCTGACGGCGATTGCCATCACCATGCCCGGCATTATTGATACCGAAAATGGTATTGTTCACCGCATGCCGTTTTACGACGATGTTAAAGAGATGCCCCTGGGCGAAGTGCTGGAAAACCATACCGGCGTGCCGGTCTATATTCAGCACGACATCAGCGCCTGGACGATGGCGGAAGCGCTGTTCGGCGCGTCGCGCGGTGCGCGGGACGTCATTCAGGTGGTCATCGACCATAACGTCGGGGCGGGGGTGATCACCGACGGACGGCTCCTCCACGCCGGAAGCAGCAGCCTGGTGGAGATTGGCCACACCCAGGTCGACCCGTACGGCAAGCGCTGCTACTGCGGGAACCATGGCTGTCTGGAGACGATCGCCAGCGTGGAAAGCGTGCTCGAACTGGCGCAGGTGAGGCTTAGCCAGTCCATGAGCTCCTCGCTTCACGGCCAGCCCTTAACGGTGGATTCCCTCTGCGCCGCCGCGCGTCAGGGGGATCTGCTGGCGAAGGACATTATTACCGGAGTGGGAAATAACGTAGGCCGCATTCTGGCGATTATGGTGAACCTCTTCAATCCGCAAAAAATCCTGATTGGCTCACCGCTGAGCCAGGCGGCGGAGATCCTTTTTCCGGCGATTACGGCCTGTATTCAACAGCAGTCGCTTCCCGCCTACAGCAGAAATATTGCGGTAGAAAGTACCCAGTTTTCCAACCAGGGCACGATGGCCGGCGCGGCGCTGGTCAAAGATGCCATGTACAACGGCTCGCTGCTTATCCGCCTGTTGCAGGGTTAACTCTTTTCCGCAGATGTAAGAAAAATTGCGCTATCTCAAGCCGGGTAGCGCACGCATCCCGTAGACTTCCTCCACTGAATTATTTACCTGGTTGATATTTTCGAAGCATACCCAAGAGGTGGAGTGAGTCATGCTTAAGCGTTTCTTTGTTACTGGTACAGATACCTCTGTCGGCAAGACCGTTGTATCCCGCGCATTGCTGCAGGCTCTGGCAGCAAGCGGTAAACGCGTCGCAGGGTACAAACCGGTCGCAAAAGGGAGTAAAGAGACGCCAGAGGGATTGCGAAATAAAGACGCCCTGGTGCTGCAAAGCGTCTCGTCGCTGGAACTGCCTTATCACGCGGTCAATCCTATTGCGTTAAGCGAAGAGGAGAGCAGCGTGGCGCACAGCGGCCCGATCAATTACCCCCTGTTGTCCGACGGCCTGGCGAACCTGAGCGAGCAGGTCGATCACGTGGTGGTCGAAGGGACGGGCGGCTGGCGCAGCCTGATGAATGATTTGCGCCCGTTGTCTGAATGGGTCGTGCAGGAGCAACTGCCGGTAGTGATGGTGGTGGGTATCCAGGAAGGGTGCATCAACCACGCGCTGCTGACGGCGCAGGCGATTGCCAATGACGGCCTGCCGCTGGTTGGCTGGGTGGCAAACCGCATTAATCCGGGCCTCGCGCACTACGCTGAAATCATCGACGTGCTGAGCACCAAGCTGCCTGGCCCGCTGGTGGGCGAGCTGCCTTATCTGCCTCGCGCCGAGCAGCGCGAGCTAGCGCAGTACATCGATCTCTCTGCCCTCGGTGGCGTGTTGACCGTAGATCGAGTCGTGGCGTAACGTTCGCGACAGTACGGACGCCATCACGCAGGCGACCAGTAAACCGGGCAGTAAAAAATACTGCCCGGTCATTTCACAGACCATCAGCGCCGACATAATGGGTGCATGCGTGGTCGCGGCGAGCAGCGTTGCCATCCCGGCCAGCCCCAGCAGCATCGCCGTCTCAGAACCCGGCAGCCACAGCGCGAAAAGCTGCGCGAACAGCATCCCCGTTGCCATACCGACAAACAGCGTAGGCGTAAACACCCCTCCCGGCGCCCCCGAACCGCTGCTTGCCAGCACCGCCAGCAATTTACAGATAAACACCCCGGCAATCACCGAGAGCAGCGGCGGGGCGAGAAGAAAAGCCTGAACCACGCTGTAGCCGTTCCCCCACACCTTCGGCGTCAGAAGAGAAAGCAGCCCGACGATCGAGCCGTCGAGCGCCAGCTGCCACGGCGGCGAAAGCTTAAGGCGCAGAAAAAGCCCGTGGCTGAACGCCATTAGCCACATCAGCAGCGGTCCGCAGAGGCCTGCCAGCAGGCCCATTGCGACCAGCAGAGCATAATCTGTCGCGGTGAGGATGCCGCTCAGATGGACCTCGTAGAGCGTACCGGCACCCGGTGCCAGGAGCTGCGTGGTGAGAAGCGCGACCACCGCCGCAATCACCACGGGGCCGAGCGAGGCCAGCATCAGCGTGCCAAACAGAATCTCAGCGATGAACAGGCTGCCGGCCAGGGGAGCATGGTAGGCGCTGGCCATCCCGGCGGCGGCGCCACAGGCGATCCAGAGCTTCCATTCGAATTTGGGCGTAAAACGACGGGCGAAAAAGGAGGCGGCGAGGGCGGCAAGCAGGATCATGGCTCCTTCGCGACCGATGGCGCTTCCGCTGGCAACGACCAGCAGCGAAGCAAGAGATTTAACGAGGCTCGCGCCGTAGTCAAACTGACCGTCGCCGGTCTCCAGCGCTTCCATATAATCGGTCGGCGCGTGGGGACGCTGGGCGGTCAGGCGCTGCCATCCCCAGAGCAGCAATCCGGCAGCCAGCCCTCCAAGCGCAGGCGTTAGCGCGCGTCGCCAGGGAGAGAGCGACGCGGCGGCATTCACCAGGCTGCCGCTGTCGTTGCTCAGAAGCAGCCACTCCAGCAGGTACATGCTGTGACGGAACACCGCAACGGCCAGCGCGGCCAGCACGCCGGTAATGGTGGCAATCAGCAGTCGGCGAAACATCGCGCGGATGTCGGGGTAAGCGTGAAGACGTTGCATGGGTCGCGATTAAACGGGGACGATACAATATTGTGGCGGGAAATCGCGGGGTTAGCAAAAGGTATGCGTGCGAAAAAGCCGGGCGATGCCCGGCCGGAAAAATTAACTGTCGCTGTGAATATTCAGCGCCCGGCGCGTACGCCCTGAGCTCAGGTATTCGGCAATATAGTCCTGCGAAATTTCGCCGTTGTAGCGCCCGTCCTCGTCCACAATCGGCATCCAGCTGGTGTTGCTTTCATACAGACGGGAAAGCACCACGCGCAGGTTGTCCTCGGCCTTGCCGGTCATGCGGAACGGATGCAGGATGTCGGCGCAGGTACCGCTGGCGTTGCGCGCTTCGCGACGCTTCACAAAGCCCAGCGGCTTGCCGTGCTCGTCAACCACGGTAATCGCGCGAATATCGTTATCGTCCATGGTGGCAAACGCGTCAGGAAGCGGGGTAGAGCCTCGCACCGTAATGGTCGGCTGCTGGTCGGTGACGTCGCCCGCGGAGACCAGCAGCAGGCGCTTCAGCGTGCGGTCCTGACCAACAAACGAGCCGACAAACTCGTTCGCCGGTTTCGCCAGCAGTTCATCCGGGCTGGCGCACTGGACGATTTTTCCCTGACGGAATACCGCAATGCGGTCGCCGAGCTTCAGGGCTTCGTCGATATCGTGGCTCACCAGCATGACGGTTTTTTTCAGCTTGCGCTGCATCTCCAGGAACTGGTTCTGGATCACCTCACGGTTGATCGGGTCCACCGCGCCGAACGGTTCATCCATCAGCAGCACCGGGGGATCCGCCGCCAGGGCGCGAATAACGCCAATACGCTGCTGCTGGCCGCCGGACATCTCGCGCGGATAGCGGTGGAGGAACTTGTGCGGATCCATCGCCACCATATCCATCAGCTCTTCGGCGCGGGCTTTGCACCGCGCTTTATCCCAGCCCAGCATGCGCGGCACGACGGTGATGTTCTCTTCAATGGTCATGTTCGGGAACAGGCCAATCTGCTGGATTACGTAGCCAATGTTGCGGCGCAGGGTCACGGTGTCCATCCCGCTGGTGTCCTCGCCGTTAATCAGGATGTTCCCGCTGCTTGGGGTGATGAGGCGGTTAATCATCTTCAGGGTGGTGGTTTTCCCGCAGCCGGACGGGCCGAGCAGGACGCACATTTCCCCTTCAGGCACGTTCAGGTTGACGTTGTCGACGGCCTTAAAGGTCTGGCCGTGCTTCTGTGAAAATTGTTTGGTGAGGTTTTCCAGTTTTATCATTATCGAATCCCCTTTGGAGTCAGAACCACCTGCAGACGGTGCAGCAGCCAGTCGAGCACAATCGCTAAAAGACAGATCATCAGCGCGCCCGCAATCAGCATACGAATATCGCTTCCGCCGATGCCGTTAAGCAGCAGCAGGCCAAGCCCGCCCGCGCCTATCACGGCGGCGATTGCCATCACGCCGATGTTCATTACCACGGCGGTGCGGATCCCGCCGAAAATCACCGGCAGCGCCATCGGAATTTCCACCCAGCGCAGACGCTGCCAGAACGTCATGCCGATGCCGCGTCCGGCTTCGCGCAGGCCCGGCGGCAGGCTGTCCAGCGCCGTGTGGGTGTTACGCACGATCGGCAGCAGCGAGTAGAGAAACACCGCCGTTATAGCGGGCAGGGCGCCAATCCCCTGACCGATCAGCGAAAACAGCGGGATCATCAGGCCAAACAGGGCAATAGACGGGATGGTCAGCACGATGGTGGCTATCCCCAGCACCGGCGTTGCCAGCCACTTGTGGCGCACAATTAAAATGCCCAGCGGGACGCCGATGATAATCGCTAAGCCCACGGCCAGCGCCACCAGCCACAGATGCTGCAGCGTCAGGGTTAACAGATAGTCCCAGTTGTCCAGAATGTAGTGAACGGTATCCATAGCGCCTCCTACAGCAGCTGCTTGCTACGCAGGAAATCGCGGGCGACCTGCTGCGGTGACTGATGGTCGATATCCACCTTCTTGTTCAGCTCGGTGATAACGTCGTTGTTGAGCTGGGCAGAGAGAGTATTGAGCGCCTCTTCCAGACCGGGGTTTGCCTCCAGGGTGTCCTTGCGCACCACCGGGGTGACCGCATAGCTCGGGAAGAAGCCTTTATCATCTTCCAGCACTTTGAGATCAAAGCCCTTTACGCGCCCGTCGGTGGTGTAAACCAGCCCGGCGTCGACGAAGCCGTCGCGCACGGCGTTATAGACCAGACCCGGGTCCATCTGCCGGATTTGCGGACGGTCCAGATCCATCTTATAGGCCTCCTGCAGCGGCTTCATGCCGTCGCTGCGCCCGGCAAATTCGAGGTCTAAGCCCAGCAGCCAGTTTTTGTCCGGGTTGGTTTTGCGAACCTGCTCAATTTTCGCCACCATCTCTGACATGGTGTTGATATGCTCCGCCTCGGCGCGCTTGCGCTGCATGGCGAAGGCGTAGGTGTTGTTCATGTCGGCGGGTTTGAGCCACACCAGACCGTGCTTGGCGTCGAGGCGCTTCACCGTCTCGTATGATTCCTGCGGCGACATACGCTTGTTGATGTGGTTGAAGATGATCAGCGACGTGCCGGTGTACTCCCAGGTCATATCAATCTGCTTGTTGATCATCGCGTTGCGGGAGATCACCGTGGCGATATTGGTTTTTGGCTGAACCTGGAAACCTTTCTTTTGCAGGTACTGTACGGTCATTGCCGAGAGAATATGCTGCTCGGTAAAGCTCTTGGTCGCCAGAATCAGCGGGGCTGCCAGCGCCTGGCCGGTGAACAGCGCCGCGGCACACAGCGCCGTCAGGCTGGAAAACAGTCTCATAAAAGCTCCTTGTTATTGTTATCGAGCGAGATGGGGGCTCATCACGCGGCCCAGCGCCGCCAGCAGGGTGTCGAGGATCAGGGCGAACAGGGCGGTGGCCGCCGCGCCGAGGATCAGGGTCGGGAAATCGTTCAGATAAATGCCCGGGAAAATCAGCTCGCCGTAGCTGCTGGCGCCAATCAGGAACGCCAGCGGCGCGGTGCCGACGTTAATGGCGGTAGCGATGCGGATCCCCGAGAGCATAACCGGCCAGGCGTTGGGCAGCTCAACCTGGCGCAGGCGCTGCCATTTCGTCATCCCAATGCCGTTTGCCGCTTCCAGCAGCGACGACGGGACCGAGCACAGCCCGGCGTAGGTATTGCGCACAATCGGCAACAGCGAGGCGAGGAACAGGGCGATGATGGCAGGCGTATCGCCGATGCCAATCACCACCATCGCCAGCGCCAGCACGGCCAGCGGCGGCAGGGTGTTGCCAACGTTGAATATTTGCATCACGTATTCGGCGACGCCCCGCGCGGCCGGACGACTCAGCAAAATACCGGCCGGAATGCCCACCAGCAGGGCAAAAAACATCGACGAGAAAACCAGAATCATGTGCTGTTGCCCGAGGTAGACCAGGTCAACCTGGCGCGCCTTGATTGTCTCAAGCCCGATTCCCCAGACGAGGAGGGCGAGGACCACGAGAATGGCGCCGACAAACAGCAGCGAGCGTTTGAGTAATGGGTGCATTGCGGTGTGTCTCCCTGTGCGCATGCGTTATAGCAACCGCCGGTTGCCTGTTGTTATGCCATGTTTCGGCAGGGGTAATTGACCTATAGCAAGCGTTTGGGAAGGGTTCCAGCGAAGGGGTGAAATCAGTAACCCTATGAAACTAGTGGCAACCTTCAGCCAGGCCTGATGGCATAAGGGCTGATTGTCGGGCAGGCAGAATAGTCCTAAACACGAGATTGGAATGTGACGTTGTCACAATTTAGGGGCCGCATCCTGACGGTGCGGCAACGTAGTTATGCTGTTTTATATGTTTTCGAATTCCACTCATGCCAGATGCTTTCAAGCCCTTGTCGGTAAGGGGTAACGGCGAATTCGGGGAAACGCTGCCTGAACTTCGTTGAATCAAAGAGATTGTCAGCGTCATATCTGGGCAACAGTTCCCACATTTCGCGCGCACCCTGCGAAAACAGCGCCGTCGCGGCGAATGCCAGCTTGCCCGGCACGGCGTAGTCCGCTTTCTGGCCGAAGATCTCACAGGCGAGAGTGACAAACTTTTGATACGTCAGCCTTTCGTCGCAGCAGGGTAAATGCCACGTCTGCCCGAAGGCCTCCGGCGTATTGCCCAGCAGGGCGAGCGCGCGGCTGGCATCTGGCGTCCAGATGAGGGTGCGACGCGTATCGTCACGTACCGGAACGCGCGGGCGTTTGTGCTGCTTAAGCCTGTCGATAATGAGCGCGTTCGTGAAGCTCTGCGTTTTCTCAGGCCCGTAAAACTCCGGTGCTCGACCAATGAGAACGGGAATATCGCCCCGCTGCATTTCATCAAGCACCCGGTTGGCCATCAGCGCACGCACGTTGCCTTTCCGTCCCCGGGGCGCAAAGCGCGTCTCTTCGGTTTGCGGCACGTCGTTCTGAGGATACATATAGGTATTGTCAAAATAGACGAATTTTGCGCCCGCGCTTCGCGTGGCTTGCAGGGCGTTTTCCAGCATGGTCGGAAACTGGCGCTCCCAGAGCGCGGAATCTGGCGGCAGACCGGCAGTAAAATAGACCGTGTTGCTGCCGTTGACCGCCTTCTGCGTCTGCTGTGCATCCAGGAGGTTGGCCGCAAAGAGGGTATCGCTGGCGTTGATTTTCTGCGGATGGCGGCTGACCAGCCTGATATCGTCGGTATAGCCGCGTTTTAGCTCGCGGGCCAGTTCAAGGGCTATTTGCCCGCTGGCTCCCAGAATAGTTTGCATTTTAGCTCCGTGAGAGATGGCGATCCGGTTGACCTTATAAAAAGTTTAAGCTTAAAGTTAACTTTAAGGTCAATATGCCAGAGCTAAAGAAATGAAAATTGGCGAGCTGTCGAAAATGACGGGGATCGCCCCGTCGCGAATTCGGTTTTATGAAGCGGAAGGCTTACTGCCACGGCCAGTAAGGCAGGGAAACGGATATCGCGTATATTCTACGAACGCTGCCGCGCTGCTGAAAATCATCGATAACGCTCAGCGCACCGGGTTTACGCTCGAGCAAATACGCCGCTTCCTGCCGCAGCCGCAACAGCGCTGGGATCATGAAGCACTGATCGAATCCCTTAAGACGCGCATTACGCAGATAGAGGCTATGCAAAAGCAGCTCGAGGAAAACAGAAGAGAGCTGCTGGACCTGGTCACGAGTATCGCCAACCGGCCGGAGGGGATCGCCTGTGACGACAACATGCAGCGCCTGCTGGGGCAGCTGCAGGGTGATTGACCGGGTTCACGCCGCTGCGCGCACCCGGCGAACGCGCGTCGAGACGGTAATAATGGAAACCGTCGCAACAATCGTGAGCATCAGCCCCAGTGCCAGCATGGCGTTAAAGCCAACCCATCTGAACAACAGCAGCCCTGCGATCCCCCCGGTCATAAACGAGAAAATGGTGGTTAAGTGGGTTTTCAGCTGACTTTTTTGCGCCGCGGTATCCTTCGAGTAATCCCTGCGGAGCATCGCCACCAGCACGGAAGCCAGCGATATGCCTGCATCCGTCAGCGTACCGGTGATGTGCGTCGATCTCACCCGTCCGCCGG
Source organism: Enterobacter sp. 168J2 (assembly GCF_034107265.1). NCBI lineage: Bacteria > Pseudomonadati > Pseudomonadota > Gammaproteobacteria > Enterobacterales > Enterobacteriaceae > Enterobacter > Enterobacter sp. 168J2. The sequence goes on from NZ_JAWNEB010000001.1 coordinate 919,839, forward strand.
AGAGCTGCGTGGAGGTTGAATTATGAATGCCCATCAGGCCGCACAGAAAAATAATAATCTCGCGGTTGCTCGTGAGGGCGTGGAAATACATCTCGTAGAGAGAGACGCCGGTCAGGAGTACCCCCTCGACAAAAAGAATTTGGCAAAAAACCAGCCTGATATTATGGATAATGCCCAATAGCACAATAAGACGGGCAAGGATTGCGCCGGTGACAAAAGAGAGAATAATCGAGCCAAAGAAAATCATATCGCTCAGATCGGTGGAGGAGACTTCGCTGGATAATTGTGAGGTGTTGCCGGTCATGTGAGAGGGGAAAAAGCCAAATGCCCCAAGGGCGATGGCGTTAAGCAAACCTGCCGAGGTCGCCAGCCAGAGGGCAAGCCGGCGATCCTCCTTATGCGTTCGTTCTTTCTTGAGTCTAATCAGCAAGAATACCTCCGGGTTGAGCTTTGCCTGACTATCAGGCTAGCAAAGCGGTGCAACGGGCTGTCCAGGATATGGCTTAATTATTATTCCCTCTGACAGGCTTCAGGGTTTTGTAATTAAATAAAATATCCTTACTCAAGATGCGGATGTGAATAATTAAAACCCTGCCGTTATTTCCGTGACGCAAAAAAACGCCGGACGCTGGCTTGAGTGTTCAAACCAGTCCTCAAGTGCAGGCTCGCCGGGCTTGTCAAACGGTGTCATCATCGACAGCCCAGGTACGACATCCGCCAGGGTAAACGTCCCGCCCGCCGCAAAGACATAGCGCCAGCGTTAATGAATTCCGTCGCCTGCTTGCTTAATGCGGGGAAAAAATTTAGGCTAACATCAGAGATGTCCTTGCTCATTAAAGGCTTAGAAATGGAAAAAACAATTCCGGAATATACGTCCGTTGACTTATCTCGTTGGGCAAGGAAGGAACATTTTGAGATTTTTCAGGGGTTCGCTCAGTCGACGTTTAACCAGACGGTTTTAATCGATATTACCGCGCTGTTAAAACACATCAAAGCGGTTGGCTGGAAATTTTACCCGACGATTATTTTTCTCATTTCTAAGATCGTCAACAGTCGTCCTGAGTTCCGTATGGCCATGAAAGACAATGAGCTTATTATATGGAACGAAGTCCATCCAAATTATACCATTTTCCATAATGAAATAGAGACATTTTCATCATTATGGAGCCATTACGATGGCAATATTCAGCACTTCCAGAAGACCTACGCTGAAGACATTGCGCGCTACGGTAATAATCTTGCTTATTGGCCTAAGGACGAATCCAGGGAAAATATCTTTTTCATATCTGGCATTCCCTGGGTGAGTTTTACCAGCTTTAACGTCAACGTTGCGCACATGAAGAACTTTTTTGCCCCTATGTTTACGCTTGGAAAATACTACGAACACGATGGCAAAGTATTATTGCCCCTCGCCGTTCAGGTTCATCATTCCGTGTGCGATGGTTTCCATGTGGCAAGGCTGTACAATGAGTTACAAGAGATGATTGATGCCTTGCCGCAATCCGGCGCGTGATTTGCCAGGCGCTGACGTTAATAAAAAAGCCGCAAGCAGCATGCTGCTTGCGGCGTCAGGTTCGGTGACGATGTGGCGATCAGGCAGCTTTTACCGCTCTGATTTTTTTACTGTCAGCCGCATCTGATTCGGTTTTATCATCAGCCGCAGGGGCATCGAGGGCAGGGAGCTTGCTGGTGCGCAAAATATGCTGCACGGTCTCTTTCTGCTCGGCGAGATACAGACCAAGATTTTCAGCCTGCGTTTCATCCATCTGCATTCCGCTTTGCAATAGCCAGTCGGTGAACGCGTCTGCCATATCGAGCAGTTTGTCGTGAGCGTCAGCCTCTTTCTTACTGGCAAATGTCATTTTCTCTTCACCTTTTCTTACGACAACATATTTTATTTCAACAGCCATCACGCACCTCTCATACTGTATTTATATACAGTATAACAGCTTCGGGATGATGTTGCAGTAAAAAGTGAGCTACTGGTGCATCGGCTGCGTTTCACGGCCGCCGATGCTGCGTCGCCATGCGCCAGGTGCCTGACCGAATTGGCGCTTAAAGCTGCGGTTGAAGGACTGCTGAGAGTCAAACCCGAGCGCAATCGCCACGTTCAGGATGGGCTCATCGCTGTGTGCGAGGCGCTCAACCGATTTTTGCAGCTTTTGCGCGCGAATATAGCCGGCGAGGGGATAGCCCGTGTGCTCTTTGAACAGGCGCTGGAGGTGCCATTTCGAATAGCCGGAGCGCCTTGAGACGGTCTCAATGTCCAGGCGACTGTCGAGGTTGTTATCAATCCAGTCGAGTAAATCATGCATAAATGCGCCAGTGTTCATCAGGTTTCCCCCACGCAGCGATAGAAAAGTATCTTTATCTGTTGCATTTTAAGGTGGCCTGGTTTCACGATAATTGCAAGTTTTATTGTTGCATTTAAATCCTTACCCGAAACGGGCCTTTTATCGACGACTCAAATAGCACATAAAGTGCAACAATTATTCTTGCACTTAGTTAGGCGCATTCCTACAATCGCCGCGATAGTGTATTCGAAACTGTTACAGTTTTGTGGCGATGAACGACACAAATGGCCTTAAGCCAGCCCGGACAAAGGAAGTGGCGCGGCGCCTCCCGCTGCGTCTTGCCCGGCGGCTACAATTACCGGAATAAAAATAATGAGCCTGCAAAAAACCTGGGGAAACTATCATCTGAATGCGCTGGGAGCGATGCTGCTCTCCGTGCTGCTCGTCGGATGTGATGACAGCGTAGCGCATAACGCCGCGCCGCCCGCGCCCGCCGTCAATGCTGCTGACGTGGTTGTGAAATCCATTAGCCAGTGGGATAGCTTTAACGGCCGGATTGAAGCTGTGGAAAGCGTGCAGCTTCGCCCCCGCGTCTCTGGCTACATCGACAAAGTGAATTTCACCGACGGCCAGGAAGTGAAAAAGGGCGAGGTGCTGTTCACGATTGATGACCGAACCTATCGCGCCGCGCTGGAGCAGGCGCAGGCGACGCTGGAGAGAGCCAAAACGCAGGCCAGCCTGGCGCGAAGCGAGGCTAACCGTACCGATAAATTAATCAATACCAACCTGGTATCCCGTGAAGAGTGGGAGCAGCGCCGTTCGGCCGCCATTCAGGCGCAGGCCGATATTCGCGCGGCCCAGGCTGCGGTAGACGCCGCGCAGCTGAATCTCGACTTCACCAAAGTGACGGCACCTATTGATGGCCGCGCCAGCCGGGCGTTAATCACCAGCGGCAATCTGGTCTCCGCGGGCGACAGCGCCAGCGTGCTCACCACGCTGGTCTCGCAGAAGACGGTTTACGTCTACTTTGACGTGGATGAGTCAACCTATCTTCACTATCAAAATCTCGCCCGCAACGGGCAGAGGGCGTCCAGCCACCATACGGCGCTACCGGTTGAGATCGGCCTTGCCGGCGAGGAGGGCTACCCCCATCAGGGCAAAGTGGATTTCCTTGATAATCAGCTTACGCCGAGTACCGGTACGATCCGCATGCGCGCGCTGCTGGATAACGCGCAGCGTCAGTTCACGCCGGGACTCTTTGCCCGCGTGCGCCTGCCGGGCAGCGCTGAATTCCAGGCCACGCTTATTGACGACAAAGCGGTGCTGACTGACCAGGATCGCAAGTATGTTTATATCGTGGACAAAGAGGGCAAAGCGCAGCGTCGCGATATTACGCCGGGGCGTCTGGCCGACGGTTTACGCATCGTGCAGCAGGGGCTGAAACCTGGCGATAAGGTCATCGTTGACGGTCTACAGAAAGTGTTCATGCCGGGTATGCCGGTGAATGCGAAAACCGTCGCCATGACTGCCAGCACCGCCCTCAACTGATCACTTGACCAGAGAATCCTTCCCATGGACTTTTCCCGCTTTTTCATCGACAGGCCGATTTTCGCTGCCGTACTGTCGATTCTGATTTTTATCACAGGATTAATCGCCATCCCGCTTCTGCCGGTGAGCGAATATCCTGACGTCGTACCGCCAAGCGTGCAGGTGCGCGCGGAGTATCCGGGCGCCAACCCGAAAGTGATTGCCGAGACCGTGGCGACGCCGCTGGAAGAAGCGATAAACGGCGTTGAGAACATGATGTACATGAAATCCGTCGCCGGCTCGGACGGCGTGCTGGTCACTACCGTCACGTTCCGTCCGGGTACCGATCCCGATCAGGCGCAGGTGCAGGTGCAAAACCGCGTCGCCCAGGCCGAGGCGCGTCTGCCGGAAGACGTGCGGCGCCTGGGCATCACGACGCAGAAGCAGTCGCCAACGCTGACGCTGGTGGTGCATCTGTTCTCGCCCAACGGTAAGTACGATTCACTGTACATGCGCAACTACGCCACGCTGAAGGTGAAGGACGAGCTGGCGCGTCTCCCCGGCGTCGGCCAGATTCAGATTTTCGGCTCCGGTGAATACGCCATGCGCATCTGGCTGGACCCGAACAAGGTCGCGGCCCGCGGGCTGACAGCCTCGGACGTGGTCACGGCAATGCAGGAACAGAACGTGCAGGTGTCCGCCGGGCAGCTTGGCGCCGAGCCGCTGCCGAAAGAGAGCGATTTCCTGATCTCCATTAACGCTCAGGGTCGTCTGCATACCGAGGAAGAGTTTGGCAACATTGTCCTGAAAACGTCGGAGGACGGTTCGGTCGTCCGCCTGCGCGACGTGGCGCGTATCGAGATGGGTTCCGGCAGCTATGCGCTGCGCTCCCAGCTTAACAACAAAGACGCGGTCGGGATTGGTATCTTCCAGTCACCGGGGGCAAACGCCATTGATTTGTCTAATGCGGTGCGCGCCAAAATGGACGAACTGTCCACCCGTTTCCCGGAAGATATGAAGTGGGCGGCACCTTACGATCCGACAGTTTTCGTGCGCGACTCCATCCGTGCGGTGGTGCAAACCCTGCTGGAAGCGGTGGTGCTGGTTGTACTGGTGGTGATCCTGTTCCTGCAAACCTGGCGCGCGTCGATCATTCCGCTGATCGCGGTGCCGGTGTCGGTGGTGGGGACGTTCAGCATTCTCTATTTGCTGGGCTTTTCGCTTAATACCCTCAGCCTGTTCGGGCTGGTGTTGGCCATCGGTATCGTGGTGGACGACGCCATCGTGGTGGTGGAAAACGTCGAGCGAAACATTGAAGAGGGGCTTGCGCCGCTTGCGGCCGCGCATCAGGCGATGCGTGAAGTCTCCGGGCCCATTATCGCGATTGCGCTGGTGCTGTGCGCGGTGTTCGTGCCGATGGCATTCCTCTCTGGCGTTACCGGTCAGTTCTACAAGCAGTTTGCGGTGACGATAGCGATTTCCACGGTGATCTCCGCCATCAACTCGCTGACGCTCTCTCCGGCGCTGGCTGCGCTGCTGTTAAAACCGCACGGCGCGCCGAAAGACTTCCCGACCCGGCTTATCGATCGCCTGTTCGGCTGGATTTTCCGTCCGTTTAACCGCTTTTTCCATCGTAGCTCGAACGGCTATCAGGGGCTGGTAGGCAAAACGCTGGGCCGACGCGGCGCGGTGTTTGTGGTGTATCTGCTGCTGCTGTGTGCCGCGGGCGTCATGTTTAAAGCGGTACCCGGCGGGTTTATTCCGACGCAGGATAAGCTCTACCTGATTGGCGGCGTGAAGATGCCGGAAGGCTCGTCGCTGGCGCGCACCGACGCGGTGATCCGCAAAATGAGCGAAATCGGCATGAATACCGAAGGCGTGGACTACGCGGTGGCTTTCCCGGGGCTGAACGCGCTGCAGTTCACCAACACGCCGAATACCGGGACGGTCTTCTTCGGCCTGAAGCCGTTTGACCAGCGCAAGCACTCTGCGGCGGAAATTAACGCGGAGATTAACGCCAAAATCGCGCAAATCCAGCAGGGCTTTGGTTTCTCCATTCTGCCGCCGCCGATTCTGGGGCTGGGTCAGGGGTCAGGCTACTCGCTGTATATTCAGGATCGCGCGGGTCTGGGCTATGGCGCGCTGCAAAACGCGGTGAACACCATGTCCGGTGCGATTATGCAGACGCCTGGGATGCACTTCCCGATCTCCACCTATCAGGCTAACGTTCCGCAGCTGGACGTGCAGGTTGACCGCGATAAGGCGAAAGCGCAGGGCGTGTCGCTGACCGATCTGTTCGGTACGCTGCAAACCTATCTGGGCTCGTCGTACGTGAACGACTTCAACCAGTTCGGACGCACCTGGCGCGTGATGGCGCAGGCAGACGGGCAGTTCCGCGACAGCGTGGAAGATATTGCGAATTTACGCACCCGGAATAGCCAGGGCGAAATGGTGCCGATTGGCAGTATGGTGAAAATCACGACCACCTACGGGCCGGATCCGGTGATCCGCTACAATGGCTACCCGGCAGCGGATCTGATTGGCGATGCCGACCCGCGCGTGCTCTCGTCCGCGCAGGCGATGACGCAGCTGGACGCGATGTCTAAGCAGATCCTGCCGAACGGAATGAATATTGAATGGACGGATCTGAGCTTCCAGCAGGCCACGCAGGGCAATACGGCGCTGATCGTCTTCCCGGTCGCGGTACTGCTGGCGTTCCTGGTGCTGGCGGCGCTGTATGAAAGCTGGACGCTGCCGCTGGCGGTGATCCTCATTGTTCCGATGACTATGCTTTCCGCGCTGTTTGGCGTCTGGCTGACCGGTGGCGATAACAACGTCTTCGTGCAGGTGGGGCTGGTGGTGCTGATGGGGCTGGCCTGTAAAAACGCGATTCTTATCGTGGAGTTTGCCCGCGAGCTGGAAATTCAGGGCAAAGGCATCATGGAAGCGGCGCTGGAAGCGTGCCGCCTGCGTTTACGTCCGATTGTGATGACGTCCATCGCCTTTATCGCCGGGACCATTCCGCTGATCCTCGGCCACGGCGCGGGCGCAGAAGTGCGCGGCGTCACCGGGATTACGGTCTTCTCCGGGATGCTGGGCGTAACGCTGTTTGGTCTGTTCCTGACGCCGGTGTTCTACGTGACGCTGCGTAAGTTCGTGACGCGCGGCAAAGTGGAAAGGGAGGTTCTGCCCGCGTAGGGATACCGCAGATAACAAAAAACCGCCTTTATCGTAAAGGCGGTTTTTTTTCGCGAAAATTACTGGGCTTTTTTGTACTGGGCAATGAGTTCAGGTAAAGGATCGCACCCGCTGGTATCGGCTTTTTTGACCTCGTCCAGCGCGCTTGCCACGGTGTGGCGCGCCAGTACCGCGAGCGAAGCCTGCTCTGCTTCTTCGGAAATCGATTTGAAGTACCAGCAGGCATTCGCGCTGACCACGCAGCGGGCCGGCACGTCCGGGCGCGACGCCCAGAGTTTTTTATCTTCGGTGACTGAAAGGTAGATATCGCGCAGGGTAATCTTTTCCGGCGGACGTCCAAGATGAATTGAGCCGTTGCGGCCAAGCGTTGAGACGATAATGCCGTCACGCGTGAGTGGAACCATCAATTTGCGGATAAAGCTCGGGTTGGCTTCCAGGCCGTAGGCCAGAATCGCACTTGTCGAACGTTCACCTAGTTGCTCCGCCATCGCTACGCTGAGAACCATCTGCAAAGCTGTCGGGAAGCGGTAATCTAACATTTCTCTTTCCTGGGTTGCGGTGAATCTTGTTCTTTTTGGCACCGCAGAGGTGAATAAGCAATAAACAACAATATAACAAATACGGTAATTTTTTTGAAGCAATCTGCGGCATTTGCGATCGAACACCCTGTTCTGGTTTAGCTAAACGTGCGGTCCGGGAAGTCAACCGTCACCAGGAGGCCACCTTCTGCGGAAGTACTCAGGTTTACGCTGCTGTTATGCTGCTGTGCAACCGCTTTGACAATGGCAAGCCCCAGCCCGCTCCCGCTTTGCATCTGATTGGGATCGCGGAAAAACCGGTCGAACACGCGCTCGCGCAATTCAACCGGAATGCCCGGCCCCTCATCGGAGACGCGCAGCTGGGCTGATTTATCTGCTGAGCGTACCTCTACCTGAATCCGCCCGCCATCAGGGCTGTACTTCACGGCGTTTTCAATCAGATTGTCGATCAGCGACATCAGACGCTCCCTGACGCCAGCAATCCAGATCTCATCCTCAGCGAAGAATTCCAGCTCAATCCTGCGCCCGGACGCTAGCGGCTCCAGCGCAGCCATCCGCTCTTGTATGAGCGACGTCAGCGGCACGGGCTCCATCGCGGTGTCAATGCGCGCTTCACTGTGCATCAGCAGCAGCAGCTGGTTGACGAGACGCGCCGCCCGGCCGTTGCTGCGCACAATCCCTGCAAGCAGCTGCCGCTGGCTCTCGCTGCTTGCCCAGGACTGCAGCGCCTCCACGTTAATGCGCATCGCAGCCAGCGGCGTACGCAGCTCGTGCGCGGCGTCCGCAATGAAAACCCGTTCTCGTTCAGCGCTTTCCCGCACTCTGGCGAGAAAATCGTTTATCGCGTCCACCATTTTGCGAAGCTCCCTGTGCCTCGGGCCGGCTTTTAAGGGAGAGAGATCGTCTGGCCTGCGTAATGAAATTTCATTCACCACCTTGCTCCAGGGACGCATCGCAATGCGGATCGACAGCCACGCGGGAAACAGAAGAAAAGGAATACAGACCAGCAGCGGCATAATGTAGTAGCCGCGTGAGTTCAGATAGATAAAGAAGTTCCAGCTGCCGGCCGGTGTGAAAAGGGTAACGTCCACGTCGGAACGAGGGGATTTGAGGGTACGGCTGGTCCAGGTACGACCGTCACTCTGAACACGCTGCATTTCACCCAGCCTGGTGTTCATTACTCCCGTTGGTGCGCCAGCGGATGAAAAAATGATTGCGTTATTCTTGCGAACGATGAGGTTGATTGATAATGCAGGATCTTCGCCGCCGCCATAGCCTTCCCGCAACGCCTTACTGAACGCTTCCAGCACCTCGTTACGATCCTGCGGGCGTTCGTCAAGACGATCGACCAGGGAAAAAACAGTGTCGTACGTCTTACTGCCCGTCAGTATCGGAGGGCTACGCAGGTCCTCCAGCAGTATGAAGGTCAAAAAAAGACACCACAGCAGGGTAAGCAGCACCATCTGGGCGATGATAATTCGCCGCACCAGCGTGGGACGCTTCAGGAGATACCAGACGTTTCGCATTAACCCGTCACCTTCTGAACAGAGACGGTATCAATGACGTACCCGACGCCCCGCACCGTTCGCACATAGCCTTCGCCTATTTTCCGCCGCAAATTTCCCATATGCACGTCGAGCGCATTACTGAGATTTTCCTTGTTGCCGAATATCCTTTCTTCCAGGAACCGCCGCGTGATCACCCGGTCAGCGCGCAGCATCAACGTTTCAAGCAGCGCATATTCACTGGCCGTCAGCTCAACGTGACGCGCGCTCACCGTCACGCGGCGCGTCGGGACATGGAGCGATAAGCCCCGGATCTCTATCGCCTCATTTTCAAAACCGTAGCTGCGTCGCGCAAGGGCCCTGACTCGCGCCAGCAGTTCGGCGAGAACGAAGGGTTTGACAAGATAGTCGTCTGCACCGGCATCCAGGCCGCACAGGCGATCCTGCAGAGTGCCTCGCGCCGTCAGGATAATGACGGGGATCCCCTTAAGCTGCTGGCGCAAACGCGTCATCAGGCTCATGCCGTCGCCGTCGGGCAGCCCCAGGTCGAGCAAAATCAGTTCCGGCACGCAGACGTCAAGCTGATGCAGCGCATCCTCTTTACGGCGAACCCATATGACGTCAAATCCCTGATCTGAAAGGGCAATACGCACGCCGTTGCCAAGATCCAGGTCGTCTTCGATTAGTAAAATTTTCACATTGGTAACTGTAACAACCGTGGATGAAGAACAACTTAAGAAAAAAACGGTAGCAGGAAATCCGTCCGGTTTACAGCACCGGCTGGCGCTTCAGCGTTTCTTCATTTTCGGCTCATAAGAACCTTAGGGTCGGTATTCAAAATGGGCGTCCTGGCGTTTCACCGCCTGCATCGCAACCATTTGAATCCATAAGGGCTTCTTTAATGAGAAACATCGAACTGCGTCATACGTTCCCCCATTCACTTTCGGGCTACAGACTGAAAAGCATTGTGCCGGGCGTTGTTCTGGCGTTACTGGCCACCCCGGTAATGGCAGCAGAACAGAAGGGCAATGTCTTAACTCTGGGGGGAGGCGTGGACGTCGCGCCGCGCTACTCGGGTTCGGATAAAAGCCGCGTTAGCGCGGCTCAGGTGGTGGATTACTCAATGGCGAATGGCTTCTTTATCAGCACCACGCGGGGTATCGGTTACGGGAATAATATCGGTAATCTCGATTACAGCGCTGCCCTGAGCTATCGCACGGGCCGGAAAGATAAAGACGTCAGCAGCGATTCGATCGGCTCCGGCAGCGACGAGCTGCGAGGAATGGGCGAGATAAAAGGCTCTGCAATCGTTGTGCCCGGGCTGGGATATAAAGTGACCGACTGGCTTAATCTCCAGCTGCAGGCTGAGGTTCCTGTTTCTGAGAGAGACAACGGTGAGGCGGTGCATTTCGGCATTTCCAGCCCGCTTTATACATCACCAAAAAATGCGGTGACGCTGGCGCTGACCGGCAGCTGGGGTTCCGGCAAGTATATGCAGACCTACTATGGCGTCAGTGACGCCCAGTCGAGCGCGTCGGGGTTTGCCCGACATAACGCCGGAGCGGGAATTTACGCGTATTCGATGAGCCTTGACTGGAGCCATAAGCTCACGTCGCGCTGGAGCGTGCTTGCTTCCGCGGGCGCTACGCAGCTGACGGGGGATGCGGGTGATAGCCCGATAGTGAAACGTAAAACGTCACCCACGGGGAGCTTGAAGGTGACGTACAGTTTTTAGCGTGTAGGTTCTGCTAAACGCCCCCGAACAGCCATCCGGGGGCGACCGCGTTGGCTTATTTAACCGTTTCGATCTTCGGTGGCTGCCAGGTGCCGTCCAGAATAGGCTGTTCGCCCCAGTAGGCGCGGATGTAGAGTGACAAATTACCGTCCGGAGCCGGGAGCCAGTTATTGACCTTATCGTCAGAAGGGCGGGTTTTGCTGACATAGAGCGTCAGCGAACCATCCTCGTTGTACTTCAGGTTTTTATTTTTCGTCCCCAGTGAATAACGGTTCAGCTCATTGGGGCTAAACAGATGTTTACTGTTGTAAAGCGTGAGTGACCAGAAACCTTTTACAGGAGGAAGCTCGCCTTTGGCGAAGGTTACCGTGTAGTCATGCTTACCAGATAGCTGTTCACCTGCGGCATCATTGTCGGTGTAGAAATACTGGGTTTCGTCCGGTTTGTTATCGAACATATTCGATTTGGAGGTGCCGGTTCGGTTGTAGTAGTCCACCCCGAACTCGGCGTTGTTTTTCGAGCGGTTCCAGCCGTTGCCGGCAGGCACCCCGTTATTCTTCCATTTAAAGAAGTCTGCAATCACCGTTTTATCGGTCTCGATGGCTGCTTCATCCATCCATTTGCGTACTTCAGGGTTTTTCTTCCCGGCCTCTACAAGATGGCGGTACTGCGCGTACATGGCCTCTTCGCCAGGCAGCGGCGGCACTTTTTCCAGCACGTTTGCGAACTGGTCAAAGAATTTTTCTGGCACCACCCAACGCGTCTCGCCCGCGCTGGCATCCGGTTTATCACCAATGGCGGGAATTTTTGAGTACTCAAAGGATTTCATTTTCCCGTCAAACTGGCTTAACGGGTAGGTCATGATTTCTTTGATGGGAGGCTGAATGGCTTTGCGCTCTTCCGGGGTGTCATCCATCTGCACGCGTGGAATGACGTTAGCCATTTCAGTGGAGGAACGAATAACTCCTTCAATACCCTTCGGTGTTTCTCCTTTCCAGTTCGGCCCGACTAATAAATAAAATCCGGGCTTCGTGCCGTAAGGCTTACCGACGTTACCAATCTGGTTCGTGCGGGCGTCATAAATAGCGTAGACCCAGAAACGCTCGCCAAAATCAGGTACCTGAATAACGATCGGTTCTTTATCTAACTCGAAGAAGCCAAGCCCGTATACAACGTCCTGGTTTGGGCAGGTAACGAAGGTTTCTTCCGGCTTGATATAGTCCGTCAGCATGCTGAGCTGACCCATAGGTGCGACGGGGACCATCCCGCCATTAAGCGCGGGATAGGGCGCTTTGGTGATGGTTTCCCGGCGGTTGAACTGGTTCACCATGGGCCAGCCCCAGATGTAGGCCTGCTGCGCAATGGCCTTTACATAGCTTTCTGGCATCGTCACATCCGCAGACGGCTGGTTTAACCGATCAAACTGGGTGGGATGCGGAATGGTTAGCGGCGCAGTTTGCGCATGAACGCCCGCGCTGAGCGCCAGCGCGGTGAAAAGGGCAAGGTAGCGTTTTTTCATGTTTTCTCTCAATTATTTGTTGGTCTGCACCAGATCGTCCGGTACCCAGGTTTGATCGTAGAAGCCGTCCTCGGTGCCGTACAGGCGAAGGGCGACAAGGAAGTTACGGTCGGGAACCGTTTTGATAAACGCGCTGTCGGCTACGCCGTCCGGTTTATTTGGCCCAAACCAAAGGTCGATGGAGCCGTCATTGTTTTTCGGAATGTTGTAATAACCGTTGGTGGAGGGCAGCAGCTGATCGGTTTCAGGCATTGTGCCGTCGGTGATGTTGTAGGCCGTTACCGCCCAGAACAGCGCGGCTGGCGGATTTGGCGGCAGATGCAGTTTGTAAGTATTGCTGCCGTTCAGGAATTTACCGGTGTTGTCTTTGGTCGTGTAAGGATATTTCGAGCCCGCCCCGGTGGTATGCATTACCATCGCGGCCGCGCTGGAATAGGCAATCTGGAAGAAGGCCGCGCGCTGATTAGCATCAAGCGTGCCGTACTGCATCCATTCTGCGGTTGCACCCGCCCACGAGTTTTCCCACTGTCTGTCTTTGTAGTACAGCTGACGCTGATCGTCGCGCCCCACCTGTCGGCGAGCCAGAATCATTCGCGGTGCGGTGGCGACCGCTTTATTAAGCATTTCCTGCTGCTTCGCCGTCGGCGCGAAAGGTTTCCCTTTAACCATGCCGATGCTTAACAATGCGCTACGCGTCTCCTCCGGGATCGCCGTTAAAGGCTCATAGTCCACGAAGGTTTTCAGTTTCTGCCAGTAGCTGGCGTCCGTTGGATACATCATGTTGACGCGCTTGCCGCTGGCGTCCGGGAACTGCATCGGCTTGACCTCTTTCTCTACGTCCCAGAGCGGATAAATTCGCGTCGTTTCAGCATTTTTTACCGCCGGGACCGGGTCAGGCTTACCGTCACCTTTCCCCATGATGGTTCTGAAGAAGAGGAATACGTTATAAGTTGATGATTTAAAGGCGTAATAACCCTGAGGGACCGGCCCTTCGTAGTCAGGCGGTAACAGCAGATACAAGCCACCGCGAGCACGGTCCGGGCCGATAGCTCCTACGTCGGTGATGGTTTTCTGGAAGAAATCGGTAAACATGCCGATGACGTTTGCCGGAGCTTTAACCACCAGCGGACCCGTCTCTTTAAGGTCCAGGTAGCTCATCGAATAGATAACATCCCCGTTTGGCGTCGGCACGACGGCACGGCTGTCCATGCGCTCTTTCCAGATTGGCAGGACATTGTAGCCTTTGCCAAATGCTGCCTCGGAACCATCACGCAAACCGATAGTATTCAAAAGGGGCAAGGTTTGAATATATGCCTGAATGGCATCCTGATAATACAGTTCGTCGCTAAGCGTCTGCGCCTCTTCCGGTGCCAGCCAGTTGCCGTTATTGAGCTGTTTCATTAACGGCGATAAAGGCGCATCGGCCGCGAATACCGGCTGAGAAAATGCCAGTGCCAGTAATACAGCAGAGGTTATTACATGAAATTTCATAACACTTTCCTGAGTGAATAAGCTGAATAGCCAGCGGAGAATGTCACCTCAACCTGTAGGACACTGCCGTCTGACGCTGAATATGCCGAATGCCATTTAATGATAGTTAACGCTGCAAAAATGTAATCTTTAGATTTATTTATTAATAAATTTGCGAAAGGAGTATTTCCTTCTTGCTGAATGAAAAGGTGAGGTTTACAGGAAAATTGCAGAACTGAAGCGCTGGTCTATGCTCAGAAAATCGTGCGTCTACCGTTTGGTTGGCAGAGTAATGAAAAAAGTTAATTTCACGCTCCTTGGTGCCGGGTATGAATAAAAGAGCGCTCGCATTTTTAACGCTTGTGATAGTCCTTTTAACGCCTGGCGCGTTTGCTGCTGAGCCCCGTCAGGAACCGACGGAGCAGGAGCAAGCGCGCACGCTGTATATTTTCCATACCCCCATCGTCATGCTTCAGGCAAAGTTCGGCCTGACAACCCCGGAAGAACGCGTTTTACGCATCCGCAACACGCTGCGTAATTTCAGCCAGGCGGATGTCCGTGAACCGATAAAAATTGTCCCCGTCACCCGTTATAACCAGCAGGGCAAGCTGTTCGTGATGAATGGCAAGCCGCTTATGCTGCTGACGCAGGCGGATCTTGATGAAGGTGACGACCTGACTCTCGATCAGGCCGCGCAGCGCGTGCTGGCGCGTTTGGAGGCACAGCGCACAGCGCTTCACGACCAATACGACACCGGATGGCTTGTGCTTTCCGCGGTGAAAACCGCGCTGGGGCTGGCCGGTTGTTTATTGCTTATCTGGGGCGCGTGGCGCTCCTGGCGTCGGGTCAAGCGCCACTTTCGTCGCCGGATTGCAGAAAAGCGCGGGTTGATCCCTAAAACCTGGCGGCGTTACGTCGGTGCCGTTGAAGCCCGTCTATACGCCTTGCTGATGATATTGCTGGGGATGATAGCTTTCTATGTCTGGCTTAGCTGGGCGTTTAGCCTGTTTCCCTGGACGCGGGTTTGGGCAACCTCGCTGGGCGACTGGTCCCTGCGCGTCGTTCGTCAGATTTTCTTATCCATCGTTTCTGCCTTACCGGGCCTGCTGATTGTTTTGATTATTTTTATCATCACCGCCTTCATTCTTAAGTTGTTGAAGATGGTACTCAATCAGGTGGAGGCGGGCCGTTTACAGTTTCCGGGACTTCACCCCGAAACCGTCGGGGCAACCAGAAAACTGCTCTCTGTGGTGGTGTGGTTGTTCGCGCTCTCCGCCGCATACCCGTTTCTCCCCGGCGCCAATTCGCTGGCCTTTAAGGGCATAAGCGTCTTTTTTGGGCTTATGCTCACGCTGGGATCTGCCGGGGTGATGAATCATGCCATGAGCGGCCTCGTACTGATTTATTCACGCGCGCTGCGCAAAGGGGATGTTATTCGGGTCGCGGATAACGAAGGGAAGGTGAGTGAAATCGGTATGCTCGCCACCAAAATTATCACGCGTGAAAACTACGTAGTGACCGTACCTAATGCCGTCGTGGTGAGCGGCAAAATAACGAACCTCAGCGCTCAAAATAATGATGGCAGCATCAACCTGACCGTAAGCGTCACCATCGGGTACGACACGCCCTGGCGACAGGTTCATGCCATGCTTGAGCTGGCCGCCAAACGGACAGCGTGCGTGGATCTTACGACCGCGCCGCTGGTGCGTCAGCTGGCGTTAATGGACTGGTATATCGCCTATGAGCTTCAGGTCAGGCTGCTACCCGGACAGCCGCTGGCTGCCGCGCGCAATCTGCTGTTCAGCAACATTCAGGATGTTTTCAACGAATTCAACGTGCAGATCATGTCGCCCAACTTCGTTATGCAGCCTGAAGGCAGCGTCATGGTCGCCAAAGAGAACTGGTATCCGGCACCGGCAGTGGCACCTGAGCGGGACAAATAAAAACGGGCATTCATTCGCAGGCAGAGGGCACATGAGAAAATCGACGTTGTTTTATCTGGGACTGTTTTTTTCGCAGGCGACTCAGGCCAGCGCGCTCTATTTCTATGAAATAGGGACTGAAGATACCGCGCTTGCGGGGGCGGGCCAGGCCGCCCGCGCTCAGGATGCATCCACAATAGTGACCAACCCGGCCGGGATGACGCGGCTGCCTGACCATATGTTTACCGGTGGATCACAGGCAATGGACGGGGATATTTCGTATCACCTTGATGATGACTCGGGCCGCAAAAGCCCTGGCGATATCCTGCGTTTTTTTCCAAATGCGAGTGCCTTTTACACCCAGAAAATTGATGATGCGCTGTATGCTGGCGTGGGTTTGTACGGCAATTATGGTCTGGGCATTGATTTTGATAACTGGGCAGGCGAACGGCTCATCAAAAAAAGCACGATGGTCGCGATGACCCTGAGTCCGTCCTTAGCCTATAAGCTGAGCGAGCGGGTGTCCGTGGGCGGTTCCGTCAATGTCAATTACGGATTCCTTTCTCTTACTCGCCATGTCGACGATGAAGACGTAAAAGAAAACGATCATGACTGGGCGCTGAGCTACCGTCTGGGCTTACTGATGGCGCTTACCGATCGAACGCGGGTGGGGATCGCATGGACCAGTAAAACGGATTATGACTTTAATATTGATGCCAAAGCCCGCTTCCCAAACTTACCCAACGTTGAATATGACATTCCCGTTTCTGCACAGGTCAGGGCGCCTCAGCAAATTATGTTAAGCCTGGTGCATGATTTCAATAAAACGTGGTCGGTAATGGGGGACCTTGGCTGGCAGGACTGGAGCCAATTTGGCAACCCGCAGATTTCAGTAGCCGGACAAGATGCCGAAAGCAAAAATCGTCTTAAAGACTCGTGGCATACCGCGCTGGGGGTACAGTATCGTCCAACCGAATTGTGGCGCATCAATGCGGGCGTCGCGTTTGACAGTACCGTCTACAAATCTCAGGATGATGTTGCACTTTCCTTACCTACCGGGGACGAGTGGCGTTTTGCAACGGGCGCCCAGTATCAGGTGACGCCGCAAAGCAACATAGGGTTTGCCGTCTCGTATCTGCATATGCAGTCCTCGCGTGTGAAATCGCCAGAACAATTTAAGGGAAGCTATGACGATCCGTATCTGTGGTTTGCCAGCGTGAACTACAGCTATCTGTTTTGACGGGTTTCTTAAGCTATTTTCGACGAGCACAGTACTGCCGTGTTGACGGCTTGCCCGCCCACTGCAGGCAAGCCATTTCACCTAGCGGTACAGCGTCTTTTCCGCAACCGGAACAACCAACGCCGATCGCCAGTCCGCCAGCGTCAGCTGCGCAAGCCTGCCGAGCGCGATATAGAACGGATGCCCGGCGTTGTCGACAAACACCGACAGAAAGCGCGTGCTCCACGGCAGCAGATGCCACGCCAGAAGCCGATCGCACTCCGAGTCGCGGCCATTCTCGGCCAGCCATGCCGCCAGCAGCAGCAGGGTGCCGAAATGATCTTCCGGTTCATTTTGCTGCATCTGAAACGCGATATTGTTTTCCCGCATCCACTGGCGCAGGGCGAGAGTGGAATCGCCAAACAGCACGGATTCACGGTCCAGCCAGACGGAACCCCACGGCGGAGCGGGCAGGGCATAAGGACCAATGAACAGCCGTTGCCAGGCATCCGTCAGCGGCTCATCGGAAGACGAGGCAAAGGTTTCGGCAACGGGCTGCAGCGTTTCCGGCGGCAGGGGCCAGTCCTCTATCCATTCGCCAGCGGTTAGTGCCTGCACCAGCGGGGCTGTCTGCTCGCTGTCAGGCGCGAAGTAAAACAGCGCGCCCAGTACGCGGGCGCTGAATGCGAACGAGTCACGGTGTGAGACGTCTTTCATTAAACCTTCCTTGCTCGCGCGGTGATGTCCGCGCGACGTGATTAACTATTAATACAGACCAAAGCATAAGCCAGGGTCAGAGAATTCACCCCTTACACCTTCTCAATCTGCACCAGATTGGTGTGCTGCGGGTTGCCTTTTGCCAGCGGTGACGGGCGGTGCGTGGTCAGGGTGTTGATACACGAGCCGTGGTCGATACGATCGCCATTCATATTGGCATCGTGCCAGGCTCCCTGGCCCATGGCGCTTACGCCTGGCATGATGCGCGGCGTGACTTTCGCTTCTATTCTCACCTCACCGCGATCGTTAAAGACGCGCACCGTATCGCCGTTCTTAATGCCACGTTTCGCGGCATCAACGGGATTCAGCCAGACCTCCTGGCGGCAGGCCGCTTGCAGCACGTCGACGTTACCGTAGCTCGAGTGGGTGCGGGCTTTAAAATGGAAGCCGAACAGCTGCAGCGGGAACTGCGCGCGTTCGGGCGCATCCCAGCCGTCAAAGGTGGATGCGTAGACGGGCAGCGGGCTGATGGTCTCATCTTTTGCCAGCTCCCAGGTCGCCGCAATATCCGCCAGCTTGCTGGAATAAATCTCAATCTTGCCTGAGGGCGTTTTCAGCGGATTGGCTTCCGGGTTCTCGCGGAATTTTTTATAGGCCACAAAGTGTCCGTTCGGATCTTTGCGCTTATAAATGCCCATTTTTTTCAGCTCGTCATAGGACGGCAGTGCGGGATCTTTAGCGAGCATTTTTGCATACAGGTACTGCAGCCACTCTTCCTGCGTGCGCCCTTCGGTAAATTTCTGATGGATATCCGGTCCGAGGCGTTTCGCTACTTCGCTCATGATCCAGTAGATAGGCTTGCGCTCAAACTTCGGTGCGGTCACGGGCTGGAGGAAAATCAGGTAGCCCATGTTCCCGGCGTAATCGTTAGGGATAATGTCTTCCTGCTCGACGGTCATTAAATCTGGCAGCAGGATATCGGCATATTTCGCCGATGAGGTCATAAAGTTGTCGATCACCACGATGGTTTCGCACTTGCTTTCGTCCTGCAGAATATCGTGGGTTTTATTGATATCGGAGTGCTGGTTAATAATGGTGTTACCCGCGTAGTTCCAGATGAACTTAATCGGCACGTCCAGCTTATCTTTACCGCGCACCCCGTCGCGCAGAGCGGTCATTTCCGGGCCACGGGCGATGGCGTCCGTCCAGCTGAAGCAGGAAATTTGCGTTTTAACCGGGTTTTCCGGCAGCGGCATTCGTTCGATAGTGATGGTGTAGGTCGACTCACGGGCGCCGCTGTTGCCGCCGTTGATCCCCACGTTGCCGGTCAGAATCGGCAGCATCGCGATGGCGCGGGAGGTCAGTTCACCGTTCGCCTGTCGCTGAGGCCCCCAGCCCTGGCAGATATAGGCCGGCTTCGCGGAGCCGATTTCGCGGGCAAGCTTGATGATGCGATCCGCTGGAATGCCGGTAATGCGCGAGGCCCACTCAGGCGTTTTCGCCGTGTTGTCATCACCCTGGCCGAGAATATACGCTTTATAGTGGCCATTCGCCGGGGCACCTTCCGGCAGGGTTTTTTCGTCGTACCCAACGCAGTATTTGTCCAGGAACGGCTGGTCAACCAGGTTTTCGTCGATCAATACCCAGGCAATTCCCGCCACCAGGGCGGCATCGGTACCCGGACGGATCGGGATCCACTCGTCTTCGCGTCCGGCTGCCGTATCGGTGTAGCGCGGATCGATGACGATCATGCGCGCGTTGGAGCGCTCGCGGGCCTGCTCCAGGTAATATGTAATCCCGCCGCCGCTCATGCGGGTTTCCGCCGGGTTATTGCCGAACATCACCACCAGTTTGGTGTTTTCGATATCCGAGGTGCTGTTGCCGTCGTTGCTGCCGTAGGTATAAGGCATCGCGCAGGCGATTTGTGCCGTGCTGTAGGTGCCGTAGTGGCTCAGGAACCCGCCGTGGCAGTTCATCAGGCGCGCCACCAGCGAAGCGTAAGGGGAGGAGCGGGTGATATTGCCGCCGACAATCCCGGAGGAATAATTTATGTATACCGCTTCGTTGCCGTATTTGCTGACCACGTCTTTCAGGCTGGTGGTGATGGCGTTCAGCGCCTCGTCCCAGCTGATGCGCTCGAACTTGCCTTCGCCCCGTTTACCCACGCGTTTCATCGGGTAGTTCAGACGGTCAGGGTGGTTGATGCGGCGGCGAATAGAGCGTCCGCGCAGGCAGGCCCGGACCTGGTGATTGCCGTAGATATCCTCACCGGTGTTATCCGTTTCGACCCAGTACACTTCGTCATCGCGGACGTGCAGACGCAGCGCGCAGCGGCTGCCGCAGTTGACCGAGCAGGCGCCCCAGACCACTTTATCTTCTGCCGGTTTCACTGCGTTTTGTACCGCGGCTGCGGCGCTTTTCAGTCCAAAAGGCAACGAAATGCCGCCAGCGGCAAGCGCCAGAGAACTTATCGCCGTAGATTTTACGAGTGTTCGACGGCTAATTCCGCCGTGATGTTCGATATCGGACATGGCTCACCCCACCATTGTGATTACGTATTATTTTTCCCGAAATGATAACCGGGCTAATGATGGGGTGAGTGTTACTTATTTGGAGGTAGTAAATATTAATCCTTGTCAAATCAAAGGGGATTGACGGTGATTTACTGAGGTTCAGCCGGGGCATTATCCTGATTGCCGGACGCCGCCCCGCTGCCTGTGCGGGTGTACAAAATTTTAAAGGTGTCGTTGGCACAGTGGCCCACCACCTGGGCGTCCGGCTGGTCGGCCTGATCGTTCGGCACAATATTCAGCGTAAAACCAGACTCCGGCACGCCGTTGTTGACGATCTTCTGCTGAATGTCGCTTTTCACGCGCTCGCAGGAGTCCGGTGCCGCCAGGGCGGCCGTTGAGGCACTCATTAACAGCAGGGCGGTAATCCAGGGTAACCGTTTCATCTGTAGCTCCTTTTCTCTGTGTAGAGGTTAAGCATAGCAGGATTTAGGTAAGCTTTTGTTTTATGGCTATCTTTCTGAATAGTCCTGGAGGCGCTTTGACGCCGAGCCAGTATTAAAATACAAAAGTAAACTTACCCTTTGCCCTGGTTGATTATTTTATTGAATAGCGGAGTAATAGCTCGGCGATAACGGTGGCGAAGTTTTGCGGCTAAAGGTCTTTCCTGCATCAATGAATTCCAGATTTTTTTCTTTTTTGCATCTAACAGAGCATCACCTTTAGATTCGTTGATTGTCGAGTCATTAGCCTCTTCAGAAAGACGCACTGGATAAGGTACTAATGCGTGAATTTTAGCCAGGGACAGGTCTTCGAATAGGCTCCATTTGTCGGAAACCATCCATACAGGATAAAGATTCTGAAGAAGCCTGCTGGCAGCTTTTTGATTAATAATGTAAGCGTGAGCTGTCGTGGCGTGGTGCACCTTATGCACATTATACGAGCCGTATATGTTTTTAATCGGCTTCTTGTGATATTTATTGACGCGACTAAGGAGAAGAATCTCAGGTCTGGTGTGGCTAAGCGTCACGTTGTTTAATATTTCACTAAGGTCGTCACTAAGCTCGATGTCATCTTCGAGAATGAGTGCTGCCTCTATATTTTCGGTTATTATTTTTTTATATATTGCTTGATGGCTTAAAGCACAACCCACTTCTCCCGGAAGGAACGCATAATTTACCTCACGTGTGACATTTTTACGTTCAGCATCAGTCATTTCCCGACCGTCTACTGCTTCAATAAATTCATGTGTAATGTTCAACTTTACCAGTTGAGACTCCATTTTTTCACGACGTTCGAGCGAGTGTTTAAGATTGATTATAAAAGTTCTCATCCTTTGAGCGTCCCGTAAGGCTGATGGCTGGACCAAATTCATGCATTTTAACAGTATTTTGGTCAGTTCAACATCAGTAAGTGCTTATTCGGGATAGGATAAAAATCAGTTCTAGCCAGAAGGAATGTAAGGCACGAACTTCCAAATTGCTATCCATTGGTTCGACTCTATTTGCTACTATGAGAGCAACAATCCGTTCATTCTATTGGTAAATGATGTGAAGAAATATGCAGCGATAACGCTCCTGGCCGCTACTCTCGCGGGCTGTGATAACAACTCCGCACCGCTGTCGTTTACGCCCGAGATGGCGAGTTTTTCGAACGAATTTGATTTCGACCCTCTGCGCGGCCCGGTCAAAGATTTTACCCAGACGCTGTTCAACGAGAAGGGCGAAGTGTCTAAACGGGTCACCGGCACCGTGTCGGAAGAAGGGTGTTTCGACACGCTGGAGCTGCACGACCTGGAGGCTAACACGGGCGTAGCGCTGGTGCTGGATGCCAACTACTACATCGATGCAGAAACCCAGCAGCGTAAGGTGAAACTGCAGGGCAAATGCCAGCTGGCCGAACTGCCGTCAGCCGGGGTGACGTGGGATACCGACGACAACGGCTTCGTGGTGGCCGCGCACGGCAAAGAGATGGAGGTGAAGTACCGCTACGATGCGGATGGCTACCCGCTGGGCAAAACCACCGTCTCAGGGGATCAGCATTTATCGGTACAGTCAACGCCGTCTAAGGATCTGCGCAAAAGAATGGATTACTCGGCCGTGAGCCTGTTAAACGACAAGCCGATGGGCAACGTGACGCAGAGCTGCGATTACGATCGACATAACAACCCGGTGAGCTGCGATCTGACCATCAAGGACGACAGCGTCAAACCCGCCGTTGAGCGCAAGTACACCATTAAGAATACGATTGAGTACTACTGAGGATAAAACCGCGCAGGTTACTGCGCGGTTGGTTTCAGCAGGCTGGCGCCTGACGGCTTGTGTCCAGCCAGGTGCTGATGCTGGAAAATGCACATGCGAATGGTGTTGCGGTACTCGCCGTTGATAAAGAACTCGTGAATCAGCTCGCCTTCTACCATAAAGCCCAGCTTGCGGTAGATATGGATCGCTTTTTCGTTCTCTTTATCCACGATCAGATAAAGCTTGTAGAGATTCAGGACGTTGAATCCGTAATCCATCGCCAGCTTCGCCGCCCGTGAGGCCAGGCCTTTCCCCTGGTGCTCAGGCGAAATAATGATCTGGAACTCCGCCCGGCGGTGAACGTGGTTAATCTCAACCAGCTCCACCAGCCCGGCTTTTTCACCTTCACACTCCACCACAAAACGACGCTCGCTCTGATCGTGAATGTGCTTGTCGTAAAGATCCGACAGCTCGACAAAGGCCTCGTAAGGCTCTTCGAACCAGTAGCGCATCACGCTGGCATTATTGTCGAGCTGGTGGACAAAGCGCAGGTCTTCACGCTCCAGCGGCCGGAGTTTTACGTCACAGGGCGCCGCCATTACGGGGCTACCGTACGACCGGTGCGGCGATCCAGGCAGCGCAGGGTGTTCGGCTCCCAGTAGGCATTGACGTTCGCACTTTGCTGACACTTATCGCGTGCGTCAAAGGCGACATCTTCTTTGTCCCACTCTTTTTCGGCACGTTTGTTGACCTTCTGACGAAGGCTGCGGGTGTCATTCCATTGTTCTTTGTCCATCGCGGCGTTCTGGCGGCTTTGCGCGCTGTCACCAGACTCGATAATGAGCTTGCTGGTTTCCGCTGACGCAGAGGCGGCAAAGGCGAACGATGACAGCGCCAGCAGGGCTGTCAGACAAAGGCGTTTGCTTAATGTAGTCATAGCGTTTCCTTTTAAATGGGTGCAGATGAGCAAGTTTCCCCGTTCAGATTCTACACCAAAGAGCAATAACGGCATACCCGCGGCACGGGGTATGGACAAGTAAAAGATATCTTCAGGTACGCTGCCTAAATGAATCGTCACCTGAAGTGAAACAGGCACAAAATGATGGATTTTAGAGATACGCGAAGGTGCACTTTTTTGTGATCGTTAGCTGATTTTATGATCATCATACTTGTATGGTAGTTGTGTGGGTGGGTAAATTTCCGTCATCACAACGAGCGATGTAAGGAAAGGAATTATGAAGATTGTCGGGGCTGACGTGTTTGTTACCTGCCCGGGGCGTAACTTTGTTACGCTTAAAATCACCACCGATGAGGGGATTGTGGGGCTCGGCGACGCCACGCTGAACGGGCGTGAGCTCTCCGTAGCGTCCTACCTGAAAGATCACCTCTGCCCGCAGCTGATTGGCCGCGACGCGCACCGTATCGAAGATATATGGCAATTCTTCTATAAGGGCGCCTACTGGCGTCGCGGGCCGGTCACCATGTCGGCCATCTCTGCCGTGGATATGGCGCTCTGGGACATCAAAGCCAAAGCGGCCAACATGCCGCTCTACCAGCTGCTGGGCGGCGCATCCCGTGAGGGCGTCATGGTCTACTGCCACACCACCGGGCACACCATTGACGACGTGCTGGAAGATTACGCCCGCCATAAGGAGATGGGCTTTAAGGCGATCCGCGTGCAGTGCGGCGTGCCGGGTATGAAAACCACCTACGGCATGGCCAAAGGGAAGGGGCTGGCCTACGAGCCCGCCACCAAAGGCGACTGGCCGGAAGAACAGCTCTGGTCCACCGAGAAATACCTCGACTTCACGCCAAAGCTGTTTGACGCGGTGCGCAGCAAGTTTGGCTTCAATGAACATCTCCTGCACGACATGCACCACCGGCTGACGCCCATCGAAGCGGCGCGCTTCGGCAAGAGCATCGAAGCATTCCGCATGTTCTGGATGGAAGACCCTACGCCCGCTGAAAACCAGGAGTGCTTCCGCCTGATCCGCCAGCATACCGTCACGCCAATTGCGGTGGGCGAGGTGTTCAACAGCATCTGGGACTGCAAGCAGCTTATCGAAGAGCAGCTTATCGACTATATCCGCACCACCATCACCCATGCGGGCGGGATCACCGGGATGCGCCGCATCGCGGACTTCGCGTCGCTCTATCAGGTGCGTACCGGCTCGCACGGCCCGTCCGATCTATCGCCGATCTGCCACGCGGCCGCGCTGCATTTTGACCTGTGGGTGCCGAACTTTGGCGTGCAGGAATATATGGGCTACTCCGAACAGATGCTGGAAGTCTTCCCGCACGGCTGGCGCTTTGATAACGGCTATATGCACCCGGGCGAGAAGCCGGGGCTGGGCATTGAGTTTGATGAAAAGCTGGCGGCGAAATACCCGTACGATCCGGCCTATCTGCCGGTGGCCCGTCTCGAAGACGGCACGCTGTGGAACTGGTAACCGAGGAGCGAACGATGAAAAGCGTAGTGATTCAACAGCCGAACCAGCTGGTAATTGAAGAGCGTCCGCGCCCGGAGCCCGGCGCAGGGGAAGTCCGCGTCAAAATCAAGCTGGCCGGGATCTGCGGGTCAGACAGCCATATCTACCGCGGCCATAATCCGTTTGCAAAATATCCGCGCGTGATCGGCCACGAGTTTTTTGGCGAGATCGACGCCGTAGGCGAGGGCGTAGAACCGTCCCGGTTAGGGGAGCGCGTTTCGGTGGATCCGGTGATCAGCTGCGGGCACTGCTACCCGTGCTCCGTCTGTAAGTCGAACGTCTGCACCTCGCTGGTGGTGCTGGGCGTCCACCGCGACGGTGGCTTCAGCGAATATGCCGCCGTGCCCGCGAAAAATGCCTGGCGCATCCCGGATGCGATCCCGGATAAACACGCCGTCATGGTTGAGCCTTTCACCATTGCCGCCAACGTGACGAGGCAGGCTAGCCCTACCGAACAGGACGTTGCGCTGATCTACGGCGCAGGGCCGATGGGGCTGGTCACCGTGCAGGCGCTGAAGGGCGTCTATAACGTGAAGCAGATTATCGTCGTCGACAGAATCAATGAGCGGCTGGCTATGGCCCAGCGCAGCGGCGCGGACTGGGTGTTAAATAATGCCGAGCACTCGCTGCAGGCCGCGCTGGACGAAAAAGGCATCAAGCCGACGCTGATTATTGACGCCGCCTGTCATCCGTCGATTTTGCAGGAAGCGGTCACCCTGGCCTCTCCGGCGGCGCGCATCGTGCTGATGGGCTTCTCGAGCGAGCCGAGCCAGATAGTTCAGCAGGGCATCACCGGCAAAGAGCTGGCGATCTTCTCCTCGCGCCTGAACGCTAACAAATTCCCGGTCGTCATCGACTGGCTGGAAAAAGGGCTGATCGACCCGGAAAAACTGATCACCCATACCTTTGACTATCACCATGTAACAGACGCCATCGAACTGTTTGAAAAAGACCAGCGGCAGTGCTGCAAGGTTTTACTGACGTTCGGGCAATAACCCTACACGCGGTTAAGAGCCCGCGAAGACGGGCTCTGAGTGGTACGCATCTTCCCTTTTAGAGATAGCCATTATGACGCAAGCACAACCTCAAAGAACCACCTCCGATCTGGTGAAAGCCGCCGTCTCCGGCTGGCTGGGCACCGCGCTGGAGTTTATGGATTTCCAGCTCTACTCGCTGGGGGCGGCGCTGGTATTTCATGAAATCTTCTTCCCGGAACAGTCGGCCGCGATGGCGCTAATTCTGGCGATGGGAACCTACGGCGCGGGGTACATCGCGCGTATCGTCGGGGCCTTTATTTTTGGCAGAATGGGCGACAGCATTGGCCGTAAAAAGGTGCTGTTTATCACCATCACCATGATGGGGATCTGCACCACGCTGATTGGCGTGCTGCCAACCTACGCGCAGATCGGCATTTTTGCGCCCGTACTGCTGGTGACGCTGCGTATTATTCAGGGGCTGGGCGCCGGGGCAGAGATCTCCGGGGCAGGTACCATGCTGGCGGAGTACGCGCCGAAAGGGAAACGCGGCATCATCTCCTCGCTGGTGGCGATGGGGACTAACTGCGGAACGCTGAGCGCCACGGCGATCTGGGCCATTATGTTCTTTGCCCTCGACCGTGAACAGCTGCTCGCCTGGGGCTGGCGCGTGCCGTTCCTTGCCAGCGTTGTGGTGATGATCTTTGCCATCTGGCTGCGAATGAACCTCAAGGAGAGCCCGGTCTTTGAGAAAGTAAACGATGCAGAAACCGTGCAGCCGGACACCTCGCTGGGTTCAATGGTGAAAAGTAAATCCTTCTGGCTGGCGACCGGCCTGCGTTTCGGTCAGGCGGGCAACTCGGGGCTGATCCAGACCTTCCTCGCGGGTTATCTGGTTCAGACGCTTCTGTTCGATAAAGCGATTCCCACCGATGCGCTGATGATAAGCTCCATTCTCGGGTTTATCTCCATCCCGCTGCTGGGCTGGCTTTCCGACAAAGTGGGGCGCAGGCTGCCGTACATTATCCTCAATATCTCCGCCATTATTCTGGCCTACCCGATGCTGTCGATTATCGTCGATAAAAGCTATGCGCCGGGGACAATCATGCTCTCGATCATCGTTATCCATAATTTCGCCGTGCTGGGGCTGTTTGCGCTGGAAAATATCACCATGGCGGAGATGTTTGGCTCGCGGAATCGCTTTACCCGCATGGCTATCTCGAAAGAGGCGGGCGGTCTGGTGGCGGTGGGCTTTGGTCCGGTACTGGCGGGGATCTTCTGCAACATGACAGGCTCCTGGTGGCCGATCGTTGCCATGCTGGTGGCTTATTCCTTGATTGGGCTGGTTTCGGCGTTCCTTATGCCGGAAGTCCGCGACCGGGACCTCAGCGCGGCGGAAGATGCTGCGGAGGCCGCGCCGAAAGAGCGCGTGGGTTACGGTGCGGTCTCCACGCGACGCTAGCGGTTTATATCTTGCGTGACTTGTCACACAACTTTTTGTTTATGTCACACCACTTGAGCAAAAGTTAATATAAATCAAAAACTCAAACGGCAGTATCAGTATGGTTGATGGCAGTTATTTTTACCCCGACTGCCATTCTAGTTGGTGTAGTCAGCAGGCGCTGCCGCTCTGGACCGGGCGGCAGCGATCCACAGCTTTCTAATTAGCGAGTCTTAATCATGGAAAACACCTTATTACAGGCCAACGCGACGCTGCCTCAGTACGATCGCGACAGCCTTAAAGCACGCATTGTCCATTTAGGCTTCGGCGCATTTCACCGCGCGCATCAGGCGGTGTACGCCGACATCCTCGCGGCTGAACACGGCAGCGACTGGGGCTACTGTGAGGTTAACCTGATTGGCGGCGAGCAGCAGATTGCCGACCTGAAGGCGCAGGATAACCTCTACACCGTAGCGGAAATGTCTGCCGATGCCTGGACCTCCCGCGTGGTTGGCGTAGTCAGAAAGGCGCTGCACGCGCAGGTCGACGGGCTGGAGAGCGTGCTGGCGGCAATGTGTGAACCGCAGGTGGCGATTGTCTCGCTGACCATCACCGAAAAAGGCTACTGCCACTCTCCGGCAACCGGGCAACTGATGCTCGATCACCCGTTAATTGCCGCGGATCTGCAAAACCCGCATCAGCCGAAATCCGCGCCGGGCGTGGTGGTGGAAGCGCTGGCGCGTCGTAAAGCGGCGGGGCTGCCCGCGTTTAGCGTGATGTCCTGCGACAACATGCCGGAGAACGGCCACGTGATGCGCAACGTAACCTGCGCTTACGCCCGGGCGGTAGACGGCGAGCTGGCGGACTGGATCGAGGCTAACGTCACCTTCCCGTCAACCATGGTGGATCGCATCGTGCCGGCGGTCACTTCCGATACGCTGGATAAAATCGCACAGCTGACCGGCGTAAGCGACCCGGCGGCGGTGGCATGCGAGCCGTTCCGCCAGTGGGTTATCGAAGATAACTTTGTGGCCGGGCGTCCGGAATGGGAAAAAGTCGGCGCCGAGCTGGTTTCAGACGTGATCCCGTTTGAAGAGATGAAGCTGCGCATGCTCAACGGCAGCCACTCGTTCCTCGCGTACCTGGGCTATCTGGCCGGTTATCAGCACATCAATGAATGTATGGAAGACGAGCACTACCGCGTCGCCGCGCACGCGCTGATGCTCAACGAGCAGGCGCCGACCCTGAAAGTGAAGGGCGTCGATTTAGAACGCTACGCTGACCTGCTGATCGCCCGCTACAGCAACCCGGCCCTGCGCCACCGTACCTGGCAAATTGCGATGGACGGCAGCCAGAAGCTCCCGCAGCGCATGCTGGACTCCGTGCGCTGGCACCTGGTGCACCAGACGCCTTTCCCACTCCTGGCGCTGGGCGTGGCGGGGTGGATGCGCTATGTCGGCGGCGTGGACGAGCAGGGTAACGCCATCGACGTGAGCGACCCGCAGCTGGCGGCGATTCAGGCGGCGGTGAAGGGAAGTGCCGAAGGGGAAAACCGGGTTAACGCGCTGCTCGGCATTGAAGCCATTTTTGGAAAAGAGTTGCCGCGAGAAAAAGTCTTCACAGACGCCGTGATGAGCGCGTATCAGACGCTGCTGCAGAAGGGGGCTAAGACCACGGTGGCTGAGTACGCGTCACGCCTGTAATACAACACATGCCGCCGTTCTCGGCGGCATGTCGACGCACAATTTAGTGCATACCCAGACGAATCAGTTCAATTGGTTCGAACTTACCTTCGCATCCTTCCACTTCCACCGTTTTTCCACGGCGCACCTGCGCGGCATCCAGCCCGTCGCTGTGGATCGCCTTAATCACGCCGGTTTTGCCGGTGCCGCTAATCATGACGCGGCTGCCGGTGGTGATTGCATTGCGGTTACGGTCGTATGTCATCATGGTATTTTCTCCTCTCTAAACTATCCGTTACGGCGCTATTTCAGGTTTTGCCGTTCACGGGGCACTATAAATACGCCTGTCTGCCAGTCATGTTTTTGTTTTTGATCAAACTCACACTTTTTTCTTTATTTCGTGGGGCGCTGACGCTTCACGACAGCAATTTACAAAGCAGACCGTTATTTTCATTTATTGATAGTTTCAACGGGGAAGCGTTGAGGGTTGGTTTATATTCCCGATGTCATTCTGGGTGCAGGAAATAACCCTTCATCGGAATAAGGAGTCAGGCTTATGTATAAGAAGATTTTGATGCCTGTTGACGTGTTTGAAATGGATTTGAGCGACAAAGCGGTTCGCCACGCGGCTAACCTTGCGAAGGCCGAGGGCGCGTCGATTACCCTGGTCAATATTCTGCCTGCCAGCAGTCGGTCTCTCCTGCGCGGATTCAACGCCGATATTAAAAAGTTTGAAGAGTATATGAGCGCAGAATCCGGGAAGAAAATGAACGAGTTAAAACGACTGTTCGATATCTCCCCGGAGAATATTCACACCCTGGTTCGTTTTGGCAGCGTCCGCGATGAAATTATCAAGCTGAGCAAAGAAGGGGAATTTGACGTGATTGTCATCGGGTCGAAAAATCCGGGCATCACCACCCATCTGCTGGGGTCAAATGCGGAATCTATTCTGCGCTACGCCACAATTCCGGTGTTGGTCGTTCGATAATCACGACGCCGCCCTCTAAAGGGGCGGCAAATATCACTCTTCGCTAAACCACTCGCTATTTTCCTGACGAATAAGCTGCACGGATTCGCCGATCTCCTGCAGATGCAGCGTCATCGCTTTTTCCACCCCGTCTGGGTCGCGTTTTTCCAGCGCGCTGAAAATATCGTGATGCTGTCGAAGCAGCATTTCCGGCGGGGAGACGTGATCGAGGCTCATGTAGCGCACCCGGTCAATGGTGGCCTTGATGTTTTCGATGGTATCCCAGGCCAGCTGGCAGTCCGCAATTTGCGCCAGCTTCTGGTGAAACTCGTCATCAAGCTGGAAGAAATCGTTGAGCTGCTTACGGTCAATCGCAATGCGCTGCTGATGCAGGTTTTGCTCCAGCAGGTAACACTGGTTGTCATTGATAAGCGCTGCGGCACGGCGCACCACCGCGCATTCAATCGCCTGGCGTACAAAACAGCCGTTGCGCACCTGTGAGAGTGAAATTTTGTTTACGTAGCTGCCGCGCTGCGGGCGGATCTGAATCAGGCCGTTCTCAGCAAGCTTAATAAACGCTTCACGCACCGGCTGGCGGGAGACGTCAAAACGCACGGAGACCTCTTTTTCAGAAAGCGGTGTTCCCGGCGGGATCAGGCATTGGACAATATCGCGTCGCAAAATGCGATAGATTTGCTGGTTTACGGGCTGGGTGGGATTGAGTTGCGATTCAGCGGCCATGAGTTGTCATTTCTCAGAGAGTTAGCCTGAACATACTACCATTCTTTTATAACCCGAAACAGACCCGGCCCGCGGGCCGGGAAGGGCTTATTTAGCCACGATGGACGCTAAGTCCGGCAAAACTCTGGCTGACCGGCATCATTTCCACGGTATTGATGTTGACGTGTTTTGGCAGGGTCGCGACCCACCAGACCGCTTCGGTGACGTCTTCCGGCGTCAGCGCATTGGCGTTTTCGTAGGTTTTATCCGCTTTCGCGTCATCGCCCTTGAAGCGCACGTTGGAGAATTCGGTGCCGCCAACCAGGCCCGGCTCGATATCGGTGACGCGAATAGCGGTGCCGTGAAGATCGGTACGCAGGTTCAGGCTGAACTGGCGAACAAAGGCTTTGGTCGCGCCGTAGACGTTACCGCCCGCGTAAGGCCAGCTCCCGGCTGTAGAACCGATGTTGATAATGTGGCCGCGGTTGCGCTCCACCATGCCCGGCAGCACCGCGCGGGTCATATACACCAGCCCTTTGTTGTTGGTATCGATCATGTTTTCCCAGTCTTCAACGCTGGCCTTGTGGGCAGGCTCCATGCCCAGCGCCAGACCGGCGTTGTTGACCAGCACGTCGATGGCGCGCCACTCTGCCGGCAGGTTAGCAATCATCTCCTCAATGGCCGCGCGGTTACGCACGTCCAGCTGCGCGGTCAGGATGCTGTCTCCTAATTCTTCCTTCAGCTCCTGCAGGCGCTCCTGACGTCGGCCGGTTGCAATCACCTTATGCCCGTTGGCGACGAAGCGACGCGTGATGCTTTCACCAAAACCCGCCGTTGCCCCGGTAACTAAAATAATCATCTCACTGTTCCTCAACGCTTTTTGTGTTGTACTAACATAGCACGCCCGCAGAGGGTGCGTTAAGGCAACATTTGTATGACGGCGTTGCAGGCGATGGCGGCCTGGCCTACTCTGGGAAGATATCCGTTCTGAGGAGTGAAAGATGACGGCCAACAACCCCTTTTTTGACATCAGCCTGCTGCCTTACCAGGCCCCCCATTTTGAGGCAATCAAAGACGAGCACTATCGTCCGGCCTTCGATGAAGCGCTTCGCCAGAAGCGGGCGGACATAGACGCGATAGTTTCTCAAACCGCTGCCCCAGACTTCACTAACACCGTGCTGGCGTTAGAGAAAAGCGGCGTTATGCTCGCGCGCGTCAGCAGCGTTTTCTTCGCCATGACCTCCGCGCACACCAATGCCTACCTGCAGGAGCTGGAGGAGCAGCTCTCCACCGAACTTGCGGCGCTGTCGAACGACATCTGGCTGAACGACACCCTTTTCGCCCGCGTCGAGAGCGTCTGTCAGGACCGCGCCGCGCTGGATGCCGAATCCCGTCGGCTGGTCGAGGAGACGTACCAGCGCTTTATTCTGGCCGGCGCGCGCCTGAATGAAGCGGAAAAAGCCGAGCTGAAGGCGCTGAACACCGAGGCCGCGTCCCTGACCAGCCAGTTTAACCAGCGCCTGCTGGCCGCCAACAATGCGGGCGGGCTGGTGGTGGATTACGCGCACCAGCTTGAAGGCCTCAGCGCAGAAGAGATCGCTGCCGCGGCGCAGGCCGCCTCGGAAAAAGGGCTGAACGACCGCTGGCTGATCCCGCTCCTGAACACGACACAGCAGCCTGCGCTAGCCGCGCTGCGCAATCGGCAGACGCGCGAAAACCTGTTCAACGCCGGCTGGACGCGCACCCAGAAAGGGGATGAAAACGACACCCGCACATTGATCCTGCGTCTTACGGCGCTGCGCGCGCGGCAGGCCCGTCTGCTGGGCTTTGAGGATTACGCCAGCTGGAGCATCGCCGACCAGATGGCGAAAACTCCCGACGCCGCGCTGGCCTTTATGCGCGGAATTGTGCCCGCCGCGCGTGCCCGTGCAGAGCGCGAGCAGGCCGATATTCAGAAGGTCATTGATGACGAGCAGGGTGGGTTCACCGCGCAGGCCTGGGACTGGGCCTTTTATGCCGAGCGCGTGCGCCAGGCGAAATACGCCCTCGATGAATCGCAGATTCGACCCTATTTTGCGCTCAACACCGTATTGCAGGATGGCGTATTCTGGGCGGCCAGCCAGCTGTTTGGCATCCGTTTTGTGGAGCGCTTCGATATTCCGGTTTATCACCCTGACGTCCGCGTATGGGAAATTTTTGACCACACCGGTGAAGGCATGGCGCTGTTTTACGGTGACTTCTTTGCCCGCGATTCCAAGCAGGGCGGAGCCTGGATGGGCAATTTCATCGAGCAGTCCTTCGAGCTTGCTGCCCGCCCGGTGATCTACAACGTCTGCAACTACCAAAAGCCGGGTAACGGAGGCGTCGCGCTTCTCTCCTGGGATGACGTGATAACCCTGTTCCACGAGTTTGGCCATACCCTGCACGGTCTGTTTGCCAGCCAGCGCTTCGCCACGCTGTCCGGTACCAATACGCCGCGTGATTTCGTTGAATTCCCGTCGCAAATCAACGAGCACTGGGCCAGCCATCCTCTGGTGTTCAGCCA
This sequence comes from Enterobacter sp. 168J2, assembly GCF_034107265.1. NCBI lineage: Bacteria > Pseudomonadati > Pseudomonadota > Gammaproteobacteria > Enterobacterales > Enterobacteriaceae > Enterobacter > Enterobacter sp. 168J2. The sequence goes on from NZ_JAWNEB010000001.1 coordinate 953,052, forward strand.
CTATGCCCGTCACTACGAAACCGGTGAACCCATGCCGGACGCGCTGCGGGAAAGCATGCTCAACGCGACCCATTTCAACAAGGGTTATGACATGACGGAGCTGCTGAGTGCGGCGCTGCTGGACATGAACTGGCACGGCATCAGCGAGGCCGTGTCGAGCGTTGAAGAATTCGAAGCCGCGGCGTTGAAAAAAGAGGGTCTGGATCTGCCCGCCGTGCCGCCGCGCTATCGCAGCAGCTACTTTGCCCATATTTTTGGCGGCGGCTACGCGGCGGGGTACTACGCCTACCTGTGGACGCAAATGCTGGCGGACGATGGCTATCAGTGGTTTGTCGAGCAGGGCGGCTTAACCCGCGAGAACGGGCAGAAATTCCGTGAGGCCATTTTGTCTCGTGGCAACAGCGCTGATTTAGCCGAACTTTATCGTAGCTGGCGCGGACACGATCCGAAGATTGAACCGATGCTGGAGAATCGCGGGTTGAGCGCATAGCGTCACTTTTAGCTACGAAGAGAACCGGGCCTCGCGCCCGGTTTTTTTATAGGTCTGAAAGTCCTCAAATGGTCAAAAAAAGAACTAAAACTTACATTTATTAATGTTTTGAAATGCAGTTGCATTAAATGTGCTTAATTTTAGGCGCTTTTGCGAATCTCAAATTTATAATTCTCGCAACTTAATTTAATTATTTATACTGATTGAAGTACGGTCGTTAATTGCATATAAGAATCATCGCAAAAAGAGGGTTAATATATTTTTATTACAGCCTAAAGTATTAATTTCCTCTGCCGATTAGCATGGGTGTGGTCGTGGTGGGAACCTATTTCCATTACCCACAAAAAATAAGCCGTTATTAAAATTCATCTCCAGAAGATGAACCTATGCTAATTATTAAGGAAGAGTCATGTTTAAAAATCTCAACATCGGCACCCGGCTTACCATAGCATTTGGCGCAATTGTGGTTTTAATGTCCGTCGTCTGCGGGTTGCTCTATTTGAGCTTTGACAGAGTGACGGCCGTCAGCAAGCTCAACGTTCATAGCTATAAAGTGGTCGATAACCTTCGCTCCGTAACCGAAAACCTGATCAACATGGAAACCGGCATTCGCGGTTTTGCGCTCACCGGCAATCAGGACGTTCTTCAACCCTTCACGCAGGGGGATGAGAGGTTTAAAAGCAAAGTTGATGAAATTGCAGGGCTTACGCGTGATAACCCGTCGCAGCAGCAAAAATTAACCACCCTCTCCAGGCTTGAAGAAGAATGGAAAAGGTCATTTGCGCTGCCGTTAATCCAGCGAAGAGAGAGGGTATCCCGCGGGGGCGAAGATATGGATGCGTTCATCAGTAGCCTTGAGCGTAATACCGGAAAAGAGCAAATGGACGCTATGCGGGGCGTTATTCAGCAAGCGCTGAACGACGAATACAGCATTATGGCTGAACGTCAAACCCGACTGGCTGAAGAACGCTTCCGTACGCGCATGATGATAATCCTGGGAATGATTGCGGCGGTTTTCACCGCGCTGCTGACGGGCACACTGCTGTCGCGCAGTATTCTCCGACCGCTAAAGCAGGCCCTGAATACGGCGAACACCATTGCCGCCGGCGATCTCACCTCAACCATACGTATTACCCGGATGGATGAAACCGGCACGCTGCTTGCGGCTCTGGACAACATGCAGACCCAGTTGAAAACCCTTGTCACTGAAATCAAAGAGGCCGCGACGTCGGTGGATCTGGCTGCCGGGGAGATCGAGCAGGGCAATATGGAGTTATCGTCTCGTACCGAGGAGCAGGCAGCGGCGCTGCAGCAGACTGCCGCCAGCATGGAGCAGCTGACGATGACCGTTCGGAACAATACCGAGGTCGCTGAGCATACGGCAACGTCAGCAAGAAAGACGGAAGCACTGGCACGCGAAGGTGAGTCTGCCGTGGGCGAAATGAGCGAAACGATGCAGAATATCTCGGCTAACGCGCTGAAGATAAAGGAAATCACCAGCGTTATAGAAGGGATAGCTTTCCAGACTAATATTCTGGCGCTTAATGCGGCGGTCGAGGCTGCACGTGCCGGTGAGCATGGTCGCGGCTTCGCCGTGGTGGCGACGGAAGTCAGAAATCTCGCTCAGCGCAGCGCAACGGCTTCTAAAGAAATTGGGGCGCTAATTGAGCATGCCGTTGAGGATGTCGATAACGGTGTGTCGGTGGCATCCAGAACGGCAGAGACGATTTTGCGGGCCGCGAGCAACGTGGCTACGCTGGCAGAAACCATGGACAGTCTTTCAATGGCTTCGGTTGAGCAAATGCAGGGCATCATGCAAATCAGCGCTGCCGTCACCCAGATGGATGGCGTGACGCAGGGTAATGCGGCGCTCGTTGAGCAGTCCGCTGCGGCATCGCAGGCGCTGACCGAGCAGTCCAGGGCACTGAAGCAGATGACGGAAAACTTTGCTATTTGAGCGGCAAAGCATAATGAAAAGGTAAAGCTCCGGCGTTTAAAACGCGAATTTTAATCAAACCAGCAACGAGGGCGCCTTAATAAAAAGGGGCGTCCTCGTGAATAATAAAGAAAATAGCCGAGCGCCAGTGACAATTTAAAAATACTGACTACGATTTCGTAAAACGAAAAATTTAAAAGGAGTTTCTGATGGCGATTGCTGTGGTGACGGTTTTACTTTTCCTGCTGATGTTCCCGGCGGCTATTCACATTTTGCTACAGCTCGTCGGAGGCTGGTGTGACGCGTAGCCTCCCTGGTTAATCCGGTCTTTTGGTCCGTCATCTGATTTTCAAAAAGCAGCGCTAGGCTACATTTTTAATTTTATTGTACGATCGTCTGGACGCGGGTCATTGCGAAACGCGAGCCGGATAATTCACAGGCAGGAAGTATGTCTCTTCGTTCGCTGCGGGCGTTATGCCTGACAAGTTTTTTCATTGCGGATGTCCGTGATGGCCTTGGTCCTTTTCTCGGTATCTTTCTTACTGAGCGACACTGGACCCCCGATGATATCGGCTTACTGATGACGGCCGGAGGGCTGGCGGGGTTACTGGCCACATTACCGGCGGGGGTTATTACCGACACCTCCAGGAACAAACGCGCCTTGCTGGCGCTGCTCTGCATTTTGATCACCCTGAGCACGCTGCTGCTCTGGTTTAGCCAGCAGACCGGCGTTGTCGCCGTCTCACAAATGGTCACCGGCATCTGCGCGGCGTTTGTCGGGCCTCTCGTCGCCGGGATTACGCTGGGCCTGACCGGCCAGCGCGGGTTCAGCGCGCAGATGGGCAAAAATGAGGCGTTCAATCACGGCGGCAATTTTGTCACCGCAGTGATAGCAGGCGGCATTGCCTGGCACTGGGGCGTCGGGGGGATTTTCCTGCTGATGACCTGCACGACGCTGCTGACGCTCTGCGCGCTGCTTGCCATCCGGAACGGGGATATTGATAACGATGCGGCGCGAGGGCTTTCATCTTCAGGTAACGTTCCTGTCCCAGGCTTCGCGGTGTTAATTAAAAACCGGGCGCTGTTTGTGACCGGGCTGACGCTGCTGCTGTTCCACCTGGCGAACGCCGCACTGCTGCCGATGCTGAGCATGAGGGTGGCCGCGGCACCCGCCTCGATCAACCCTGGCCTGTTCGCGGCAGGCACCGTTATCATCTCGCAGGCGGTGATGATCCCCGTTGCCATCTGGGTTGCAGGCCGAATAGAACGTTACGGCTACTGGCGCCTGATTATGCTGGCTCTGCTGGTTATGCCGGTGCGCGCGGCGCTGGCAGCAATGACGGACGCGCCGCTGATGATGATCCCGGTACAAATTCTCGACGGACTGGCCGCCGGGATCCTGGGGGTCGTGGTACCGTCGTTTATCGTGGTGCTATTGCGCGGGAGCGGGCACGTCAATGCCGGGCAGAGTGTGGTGATGCTGATGCAGGGGGTAGGGGCATCCATGAGCCCGGCGTTAACCGGCACGATTGCCGGTCATTACTCCTTTGCGGCGGCATTCAGCGTGCTGAGCGCGATTGCGCTGGCGGCCGTCCTGCTCTGGTGGCGCTTCGCACACCGGACCTGGGAAACAGACAGCATGCCGGGTGGGGCATAGCCGCCACCCGGGGTCACGCTTAGACCAGTTCGTTAGGGCAGGTTTCACCCTTTTCCAGCTGCTGCAGGTTACCCAACGTGGTTTCCGAAATGCTGATCAGCGCTTCGGCAGTCAGAAACGCCTGGTGGCCAGTAAACAGGACGTTATGGCAGGCAGACAGACGGCGGAACACGTCGTCCTGGATCACATCGTTAGACTTGTCTTCAAAGAACAGATCGCGCTCGTTCTCATACACGTCCATCCCCAGCGCGCCAATTTTCTGCGTTTTCAGCGCTTCGATAGCAGCCTGAGAGTCAACCAGTCCGCCGCGGCTGGTGTTGATGATCATTACGCCGTCTTTCATCTGGTCAAACGCCGCCTGGTTAAGCAGGTGGTAGTTTTCCGGGGTCAGCGGGCAGTGCAGGGATATCACGTCAGACTGCGAGAACAGGGTCGCCAGGTCAACGTACTCTACGCCCAGCTCCAGCGCCGCTGCGCTCGGGTACGGATCGAATGCCAGCATGCGCATGCCGAAGCCTTTCAGAATGCGTAGAGCGGCGACGCCGATTTTACCGGTCCCGATCACGCCCGCGGTTTTGCCGTACATGGTAAAGCCGGTCAGCCCTTCCAGAGAGAAGTTAGCGTCACGGGTGCGCTGATAAGCGCGGTGAATACGACGGTTGAGCGACATCATCATGCCAATAGCATGTTCCGCAACCGCCTCCGGTGAGTATGCCGGGACGCGCACCACTCTCAGACCCAGCTCTTTCGCCGCGTCGAGATCCACGTTGTTGAAGCCGGCGCAGCGCAGGGCGATATACTTCACCCCCTGCTTTTTCAACTCTTCCAGCACCGGACGACTGCCGTCATCGTTAACAAAAATGCATACGCCTTCACAGCCGTGCGCCGTTTTGGCGGTTTTTTCGGACAGCAGAAAGTCGAAAAATTCAAGCTCAAACCCGTAAGCTTCGTTAACATGTTGCAGATACTTTTTGTCGTACTGCTTTGTGCTATATACCGCGAGTTTCATAAGACTTTCTCCAGTGATTTTGCATTCACGTTAGCATGATTAAAATTATCTTACAATTTATAAAATATTATTGAATTCAATAAGTTCTATCAATTATTCTAGAGCATCTAAGCATTCTAACTCCATGATATTCTTACTGCGTGGGAGCGTCGGGGCGAATCTGGCCTGCGGCAGTGGGGATGATGAACTCGGTTCAGAATGCGATACGACGTCTGGAGGATGATGTTAAAGAATGGCAAGAGGCTATGAAAACTGCAATTCTTCCGGTAGTAAGGGGACATTGTTAAGGATTGAGAGAGGCATCAGACGAAGAAGGAGAATCGTGCATGCAACAGTTTGAATTGTCGTTAACCCCGCCCATATGGCCTGCTTTGTGCTATTTTATTGTATCTGCAGCTCTTTTTTGCTTGCTGTATATGGGAAAACGTAAGGTTAACACGCTTCGCAAATATCCTGTCTTCATTGCTTACACGCTGATTGTGATAGCCAGTTCAGCCATTCAAATTAACGTATTTGCCAATGGTCGGGAGTTTGTGAGCGGATTTTTGCATATTAACTTTGATCCGTGGCGTTTCGACTCGGTGTATTGGGGGTCATTAATATTCGCTATGCTTTATCTCCTGACTTTGCCCCGCATCAGGCACTAGCGTCGCAGCTTATCGCTACAACATCTATCCTTAAATCTGGCTTTGGCTTCAACTGACCCGCTAAACATGCGACAATATTCGGCATTGCCGGCTTAATTCTTTCGAAAAATCAGGATATTAACTGCCCATGAAGGGTAAATACAAAGCCGCCATTGCGGTTTTACTGCTGTTGATTTTGGTGCCGCTGACGCTGCTGATGACGCTCGCCCAGTGGGTGCCGACGCTCGCCGGGATCTGGCTTCCGGTTGGAACGCGCATCGCTTTTGAAGAGAGCCCCAAACTCACCCGTCACGCGCTGGTGATCCCCGATCTCCGCTATCTGGTTGAAGAGTGCGAGATTGCCCGCATCGATAACGTGACGCTGTCACATCCGAGCCGCTGGAAGCTGGATATCGGCTCGCTGGATCTTAACGCCGTCTGTCTGAGCAAGATTCCCCAGTCTGCGCCCTCAACCGTCGCCCCAAAAACGCTGGCCCAGTGGCAGGCGGTGTTACCGAACACCTGGCTCACCATTCACCGTCTGACGCTCTCGCCCTGGCAGCAGTGGCAGGGCGAGCTTAATGCGTCGCTGACGCCATCCGTTCAGGAGATCGCCTATAAAGGCGAACAGGTCAGCATCAAAGGCACGCTTCGAGGCCAGACGCTCTCGGTCAGCCAGTTTGATGTTCAGCTCCCTGACCAGCCGCAGCCGATTAAGCTGGTGGGCGAGTTTACCTTGCCGCTGGTGCCGGACGGCGTGCCGGTGAAAGGCCACGCGGTCGCGACCTTTAACGTGCCACAGTTAACGTCTCTGGTCGATGCCGATCTGGACTGGGAAGACAATCAGGGACAGCTGGTGGTGATGGCGCGGGATAACCCCGATCCGCTTCTCGACCTGCCGTGGCAGATCACGGCGGAACAGCTGAACATCAGCGACGGGCGCTGGAACTGGGGTCTTTCGGGTATGCCGCTGAGCGGCCGGGTTTCCCTTCGCGCCGACAGCTGGCAGCAGGGGCTGGAGAAAACCACCCTGACCGGACGGCTGAATGTGCTTACGCGCGGTGACGCAGGGAAAGGCAACGCGGTACTGAATATCGGGCCGGGCAGGCTCAGCATGGAAAACAGCGACATGCCGTTGCATCTGAGCGGCGAGGCGAAGCAAAACGATCTGATTCTTTACGCCAAATTGCCGGCAAAACTCACCGGCAGCCTGTATGAACCGCAGTTGGCCTTTGCGCCGGGCGCGCTGCTTCGCTCACGCGGGCGCATTATTGACTCGCTTGATATCGATGAAATCCGCTGGCCTCTGGCGGGCGTGAAGCTCACCCAAAAGGGCGTGGACGGTCGTCTGCAGGCTATTTTGCGCGCCCATGAAAACGAGATGGGCGATTTTGAACTCCATCTGGACGGGCAGGCCAACGACTTTTTACCCGATAACGGCCTGTGGCAGTGGCGCTACTGGGGCAAAGGGCGTTTTACGCCGATGAATGCCCGCTGGGATGTCGCCGGGAAAGGCGAGTGGCGCGACAACCTCATTGAGCTGACGGCGCTCTCCACCGGTTTTGACAAGCTCCAGTACGGCACGATGGACGTCAGCAAGCCTCGCCTGGCGCTGGAGCAACCGGTGCGCTGGGTCCGGGATCCCGAGAAGCCAACCTTCAGCGGCGCGCTGTCGCTCAATGCCGGGCAAACCCGTTTCTCCGGCGGCAGCGTTTTGCCGCCGTCGGTCCTGACCTTCAGCGTCGACGGCACCGACCCGACCATTTTCCAGTTTAAGGGTAACCTGCACGCGGACGCCATCGGCCCGGTGCAGGTGAACGGTCGTTGGGATGGGGAGCGCCTTCGCGGACAGGCCTGGTGGCCAAAACAGTCGCTCACCGTCTTCCAGCCGCTGGTCCCGCCGGACTGGAAAATGACGCTGCGTGACGGGGAGCTCTATGCGCAGGTTGCCTTCTCGGCGGCCCCCGATCAGGGCTTTGAGGCGGGCGGACATGGCGTGCTGAAATCAGGCAGCGCCTGGATGCCGGATAACCAGATCAACGGCGTCGATTTTGTGCTGCCGTTCCGCTTCAGCGAGGGGACATGGTCCCTGGGCACGCGCGGCCCGGTCACGCTGCGCATTGGCGAAGTGGAAAACCTGGTGACCGCGCGCAACATTACCGCGGACCTGCAGGGGAATTACCCCTGGACGGAGGACAACCCGCTGCTGCTCACCAACGTTAAGGTGGAAACGCTCGGCGGGAAGATCACCATGCAGCAGCTGCGGATGCCGCAGCACGATCCGGCTCTGCTGCGCGTGGACAATATCTCCTCAAGCGAGCTGATTAGCGCCGTCAACCCGAAGCAGTTTACCCTGTCGGGCCCGGTGAGCGGGGCGCTGCCGTTCTGGCTGGACAATGAAAAATGGATCATTAAAGATGGCTGGCTGACCAACCCGGGGCCAATGACGCTGCGCATCGACAAAGATACGGCAGACGCCATCGTGAAGGATAATATGGTCGCGGGCGCGGCGATTAACTGGCTCCGCTATATGGAAATCTCGCGGTCGTGGACGAAAATCAATTTAGATAACCTGGGTGAATTAACCATGCAGGCGACCATTAAGGGGACCAGCCGCGTGGACGGCAAAAGCAGCTCCGTCAATCTGAACTATACCCATGACGAGAATGTCTTTACCCTCTGGCGCAGCCTGCGTTTTGGAGACAACCTGCAAACCTGGTTTGAGCAACACGCGGCGATTCCCGGTCTCCGCAGTTCGACCGGCAAGGAAAGTGAGGAACAACAATGAAAAAGATGGCTGGTGCGCTCACCGTTGCCGCGCTACTGACCGGCTGTACGCCGCGCATTGAAGTCGCTGCGCCAAAGGAGCCGATTACCATCAACATGAATGTCAAAATCGAACACGAGATCCACATTAAGGTCGATAAAGACGTTGAAACCCTGCTGAAATCGCGCAGCGATCTGTTCTGAGGACGCCATGAAACGAGTAGCTTTGATTTTACTGGCTCTGGGAATGAACGCGCAGGCGGCTGCCCTGACCTTAAACGATGCCCGCGCGCAGGGGCGGGTGGGGGAAACCCTGAGCGGTTACCTGGCCCCGATCCAACAGGATGCCGAAACGCTGTCGCTGGTGAATCGCATTAACGCGGCGCGCACGGAGAGCTACCAGAAGCTGGCCGACAGCAACAATTTGCCGGTGGATGAAGTGGCGAAAATGGCGGGGCAAAAGCTGGTGGCCCGCGCGCAGCCGGGCGAGTACGTGAAGGGCATTAACGGTAAGTGGTTGAAAAAATAGCTAGCGGTAGCGCTTGCGGTATTCCCCCGGCGAGACGCCAAAACGCTGCTTAAAGGCCGTTGAAAAGTGGCTATGGTCGGTGAATCCCCAGCTGTAGCCAATGCCCGCCAGCTTTTCATCATCGCCGGTTGACTGCAATTCCTGCGCGCAGAGATCCAGACGACGGTTTTTAATGTACTGCGCTACCACCAGTCCCTTTTCGGCAAACATGCGGTAGAGACTGCGCACGGACATTCCGCTCTCGGCGGCAATCCATTCCGGGCGCAGCGATTCAGACTGAATATGGTTGTCAATCAGCGCCACCACGTGCTGAAACTGACGCTCCTTGCGCGGCTGGATCACGTCGCGCTGCTGGAACGCGGGGCGCAGCAGGCAGACCATCGCCTCAAGCGCCGCTTCACTCTCCCGGTCGCTCAGGTCGGGGTTGTTCATACTCTCCATCAGCAGGCGATGGCTCAGCTGTACCGTGGGCAACGAGCGGGATAGGGCGAGCGCGCAGCTTATTTCCTGAAAGCGGCACTGCTGCTCGATAATCTGACGGGGAACCAGCAGCGAAATCTGGCGGGACTTTTCCTGCCAGTTGATCGAGCAGGGGCGCGAGGCGTCAATCAGCGTGATATCCCCGGTTCTGAGCACCGCGCGCCGCGCATCCTGCTCAACTTGCGCGCTGCCTTCAAGCTGGAACACGGTATAGAACCACGCATCGTTACTCTGCGCGATCTCCTGACGGGATCGGAACAGGTTAACGCCGCCTGCGGTGACGGTACTGAGCTTCAGGCTGCGCGCGTAGCTGGTCTCCAGTTCGCCGAAGAATTTGCCTTCGGTGGGCTGGGCGTTAAAACGCCCGCAAACCTGGTTAATTTGCGCCAGCCACTGCTGATACTGTTCCTGCTCGCTTGCACACGCCATCGTTTCTCTCGCTGCACCGTCAACGTTTTCGCATTGTTGCATTTGTGTTGCATTTTGTCTGAGCTATGAGGCTGACTATAGGAAAGAACACTCACCGGTAACAGCGATATAAGCGGCGATTATCGCGATTTGCGGCACCTGTCACAGGTGGCAAAGCGAATGTCACAGAGACAAAAGCGAGAATGCAAAACCCCACATAGACTGGATGAACACCCTGCGAAGAATAACGAAGGAGTATCCAATGTCTGAATCACCGGTGGCTATTCTGCCTGCCGTGCAGCAGTTTTTAGACCGACACCACGGCCTGTGGATTGAAGGGCGTCAGGCCGCGTCGGACAGCGAAAAGCGGCTAAACGTCTATAACCCGGCCACGGGCGAGGTGATTGCCTCGACAGCCGATGCCAGCGTCGATGACGTTGACCGGGCCGTCATGTCCGGCTGGCGCGCCTTTGTTACCCGCTGCTGGGCCGGGAAATTACCGGCGGAGCGCGAGCGGATCTTGCTCTATTTCGCCGATCTGGTCGAACAGCACGGCGAGGAGCTGGCCCAGCTTGAAACGCTGGAGCAGGGCAAATCAATTAACATTTCCCGGGCTTTTGAAGTCGGCTGCACCCTCAACTGGATGCGCTATACCGCCGGGCTGACCACCAAAATTGCGGGCAAAACCCTCGACCTCTCCATCCCGCTGCCGCAGGGCGCGCGCTATCAGGCGTGGACGCGTAAGGAGCCGGTCGGCGTGGTGGCCGGGATTGTGCCGTGGAACTTCCCGCTGATGATTGGAATGTGGAAAGTGATGCCTGCGCTGGCCGCGGGCTGCTCAATTGTCATCAAGCCTTCTGAAACCACGCCGCTGACCCTGCTGCGCGTGGCGGAGCTGGCCAGCGAAGCGGGCATCCCGGACGGGGTATTCAACGTGGTGACCGGGAGCGGCGCGGTGTGTGGCGCAGCGCTAACCTCGCACCCGCATATCGCGAAGGTGAGCTTTACCGGCTCAACGGCGACGGGTAAGCAAATTGCCCGCGCGGCGGCGGACACGCTAACCGGGGTGACCCTGGAGCTGGGTGGGAAAAACCCGGCCATCGTGCTGAAGGATGCGGACCCCGCGTGGGTGATAGAAGGATTAATGACCGGCAGCTTCCTGAACCAGGGGCAGGTATGCGCGGCGAGCTCGCGCATCTACATTGAAGCGCCGCTATTTGACACGCTGGTGAGCGGGTTCGAACAGGCGGTGAAATCCCTGAGCGTCGGGCCGGGCATGTCGCCGGAGGCGTTTATCAACCCGCTGGTGTCGCGCGCGCACTGCGATAAGGTGCAGACCTTCCTCGACGAGGCGACGTCGCGCAACGCGGAGCTGATCGTCGGTAACCGGGGTCCGGAAGGTAAAGGCTATTACGTGTCGCCTACGCTGGTGGTGAACCCGGATGCCGCGCTGCGGCTAACCCGTGAAGAGGTGTTTGGTCCGGTGGTCAACCTGGTGCGGGTATCCGATGGAGAAGAGGCGCTCCAGCTGGCAAACGACACCGAATATGGCCTGACGGCCAGCGTCTGGACGCAGAACATCAGCAAGGCGCTGGAGTATACCGACAGGCTGCAGGCGGGCACTGTCTGGGTGAACAGCCATACGCTGATTGACGCCAACCTGCCGTTCGGCGGGATGAAGCAGTCCGGTACAGGACGCGACTTTGGCCCGGACTGGCTGGACGGCTGGTGCGAATCCAAGTCGGTTTGCGTGCGCTACTAGTAAAAGCAAAAGGCAACCGGGAGGTTGCCTTTTTAGTGTTTGTTCCCTCTCCTGTGGGAGAGGGTCAGGATGAGGGCATCAGGCCGCACCCGGCTTTATTCAAAGCGACCACCGATCCCGCCCGGCCTCCTTCGCCCGATACAGCGCCGCATCGGCGCGGGCGATGATCTCGGTGCCGGCTAAGCCCTCGACCATACCCGCAATCCCCATGCTGACGGTGACACGATCGCTGACGTCTGACGCGCTGTGCGGTATTGACTCCGCGCGCAGGCCATCCTGAATGCGTACCGCAACTTTTTCCGCGATATTTTCCGGGCAGTTAAACAGGATCACCACAAACTCCTCGCCGCCGTAGCGAGACACCACGTCGTCGGGCGTTCGCACCGACTGCTTCAGCACCCGCGCCACGCGCGTCAGACAGTCGTCACCCGCCTGGTGACCGTAGGTGTCGTTGTAGCGTTTGAAATAGTCGATATCCAGCATAATCAGCGAGAACGGTTTCTTCTGCTCAACCGCGTTCTCCAGCACCACTTCCATCTTCCGGCGGTTGGCGGTTGTGGTTAACGGATCCTGATGCGCCAGCGCATCCAGTCGTGAGATCAGCAGCTGGTTTTGCTGGTTACGTCGCCAGGCCTCGTCAAACCAGCTTAACAGGATGAAACGCCCGCAGATGAGGATCAGCGAAAAGACGCTCCAGATGATAACGAAGTGAAGATTAAGGCCATCATTCAGTGCCCAGCTGGCAATCGGCAGGGTTATCCAGAGCGGGAGCACGAAGGCGAGCAGCCCCTGAGGGTAAAAGTAGAGCGCCGTTAACCCTGCGAGTAATAAAATGACGCACAGCGGCCAGACGTGAGGCAGCAGTAAATCGGTGATAAACCAGAAGGAGGATATCGACCAGATAGCGCTACAGATAAACAACACCACGCTGATACCGGCGATGCGCCGCCAGGCCATAAGGATCAGCGCAGCCGAAAGGATAATAATGCCGAGCATCGAGGCGTCGACCATTTTCATCATATGCGGCAAGTGGGGATAAAGCGGATCGCTGGCGTTAAGCAGGACGTGTCGCAGCAGAATCATCACGGCGAAGCTGATGTTGACGAAGGCCAGCCAGGGCAGGTTCATCGCCAGCCCGTGCATGACCATGGCGTGGCGCGTAGGCCAGGTTGCCCGTTCCAGCGTCGGTTTTTTTCTTTTTTCCATAAAATCCTTTCCCGTCCGGGGGATAAATCATTCAGGTGAGATATCAGTAACTATAAGCAAGCCCGGACGATCCTCAAACGCTGGGGTAAAAAAAACCGGGCAATTGCCCGGCAGGTGGTTATTTTTCGTCTTTTTTCTTCCCAAGCGTTGGCGTCTCGTCGAAGAAATTCCACGGTTTAAGCAGGGTGTGCACCCATTCCGTCGGCATGATCGGCCACTCTTCCGCGCGCGCCACGTGGGTGGTGCCGGTGGTCATCCAGACCACGTCATCCTGGTCGTTCAGCGATTCGTTATCCTTGCTGTACTGACCGAGACCCGCGTCGTGGATGGAGCGGTTCGGGAATTTCCCTTCCGGATACAGCTCATCCGGGTGGTAGCGCGTCACCCACAGCTGCTTATCCATAAAGCTCAGACGATGGTAAATCCACTCGTCCGGGGCAAATTTCGCGCCGGTCGCTACCGGATGAGTACCGCCCGCGTAAGGGATAATCTGGTACGAGACCGGGTTGCCCATGCGGTTCTCTTTGCTGGTGTTGCTCAACAGGCGGATGGTGCCCGGGTCAAACTTCTGCGCCGCCTGCTGTTCGGTATCAATATCGTACTGATTGACCTGCATGGTGCTGGTGCGCGGGCCGCCAGCGGTATTCGGCTTCACCTCCGGATCCATCGCCACCAGCTTGTTGTTGATGCCGTCCACGTCCATATCCAGACGGAAGTTATAGATGTGCTGATGGGTGGTGCCCACGATGTTATGGTCGATCAGCGTGCCGTACTTTGTGTCGTCTTTGGCGGTGGCGTCATGCATGGTTTTCGCCTGAACGCCTTTCACCGCTTCAATACCCGTCGCGCCGGCATCAATGCCGATGGTGCCGTTTTCATGGAACACCCAGTCGAAGATGTAATCGTAGTTGCCCACGGTACTCACCCAGCGCACCACCAGTTCGCGACGCTCGGCGCTGACGTTCGGCTTGCCCATCTCCTGATGTTTATATTCCGGCCCCGCGTAGCGTTCGAAAATGGCGATCGCGCGCGGGATCTCCATCGGCGTGCCGGTGTAGTCCGGGATGGTTTCGTTGAGCATTACGGCGTTGGACGGCACGTCCTTACCGCGCACCAAAGGCGAGGTCAGGGTGCCCATGCCGTAGTCGCCGGAGTCGAGATAGGCCTTGAAGTACCAGCCCACGTCCGGATCGCCGTAAGGGACAATCATGCCGCCGAGCGATCCCTGATACATCACCTGGCGCTTTTTGCCGTTGTCGCTATACGTGACGGTTGAAATCATCGGGCCGACGCGGGAGTCCAGGCTCAGGTGGAAATCCCAGTTCTGCCAGTGCACCATGTCGCCGGTTATGGTGTAGTTCTTGCCTTCCGGCTCAATGATGTCGAGCGGTTTTTTCGGCGTCTCTATGCGGTCGCGGCCGTCATAGGGACGCGGGGTCAGGGGAACCGGCACAACGGCACCTTCCTCAATCTTCTGGATTTTCTTCTGCTCAAGGTCGATCACGGCCACGAGGTTCTCGATCGGGTGCGCCCAGTAGTTGCCGTCGCCGACGTCCAGATAGCTCACCACCTTCAGCAGGCGGTCTTCCTGCTTCAGGCCGTCTTTACCGTCGAAATAGCCGACGGTCAGCGGCGTGGTAATCACTTTTTTCGGGTCGGTGATGCCGCGTTTTTTAAGCACCTCGGCAAACTCCGTGCTCTCGTTGATAATCTGCTGCACCGCGGTGAAATCATCCAGCAGCACCATGCCGTGCGCGTCTTTTACCGCTTCCCGGCGCAGGATTTTTTTATCCTTCAGATCCACCACGCTTTCGATAACGTGCTTGCCGTCGAGCATGACGATTTTCGCCTGACGAGGGGCATCCACTGCCGTACCGTTGAGCACAAAGTCCCACACTTTGGCTTTCTCTGGTTCCGCAAGGGCGATCTGGGTAAAGCGGGTATTGGGTTTAAAATCCGCAGAGGCTTTCACAATCTCGACGGCCTGCTTAATTTCGTCCGCCGTCAGCGCGTTTAGCGGGTGAGGGCGTTTTTCAACCTGGAAGGTCCGATCGAGCCCGGACTGGAAAACGTCGTTGATGAAGGTCTCTGAGATAAAGGCTTTTTGGCCCTTCATCACTACCGGCACCTCAAGCTTGAGGGTTTGACCGTTGACGATGGCCGTCTTTGCGCCCGGTTTGACTTTTACAAAGGCACCGTCCTTCGCAATGGTGAACATCTGTGCGTAATCATCCCACTGCACGTCCGCGCCAAAGTCCTGCAGCGTTTTGTCCATCGGGACCATATGCGCCTCGCTGCCGTGGGCGAAAACAGGGGATTGCCAGGCGCAACACAGCGCAACGGCCATGGCCAGTGCCGTTCTACGGGCAGAAAAAGAAGAATTGCTTCCCATCGTAGACCTCATCTTGTTGTGTTTATTGTGTTGTGACAGCCTTATCCTGACAGGCGCCTGAGAAAAGCGTTTGCCTGCATCTGCCAGGTTATTTGTTGGTCTTGCCAGGTTAAAAAAAGAGCGGGGATGAATCACAGGGTCGTGCAGATCAATCCCCTCTCCCCGTTGGGGAGAGGGTCAGGGTGAGGGGTGACGTTAGCTGAAATCACCCCGCTGGCGCGCCACCAGCGTCAGAATGGAGTAGAGCGCCACGGCCTGCTGGTGCTGATTGAAAATCTCAACCGCCCATTCCACCACGCCGGTCGGTTTTTCCTCGGCGGTACGCTGTTTCTTCAGCGTTTTGCGCTTGCAGGTCAGACGCACCTGGATGGTGTCGCCCGGCTTAACCGGCTCGATAAAGCGCAGGTTTTCCATGCCGTAGTTGGCAATCACCGGCCCGACGCCTGCATCAACGAACAGTCCCGCCGCGGCGGAGATCAGGAAGTAGCCGTGGACCACGCGCTCGCCAAAGATCGACTCTGCCGCACCGATCTTGTCCATATGGGCATAGAAGTGGTCCCCGCTCAGGCAGGCAAAGTTCACGATGTCCGCCTCCGTCAGCGTGCGGCGCGGCGTCAGCAGGCTGTCGCCCGGCTGCAGCTCCTCAAAGTATTTACGGAACGGATGGACGCGATCTTCCTGCACCGCCGCGCCGCGCACCCACTGTTTGCCGATGGCGGCCAGCATCGACGGGCTACCCTGAATCGCGGTGCGCTGCAGGTAGTGCTTCACCGCGCGCAGGCCGCCCAGCTCTTCGCCGCCGCCCGCGCGGCCAGGGCCGCCGTGCACCAGCTGAGGCAGCGGGGAGCCGTGGCCGGTAGATTCTTTTGATGATTCTTCGTTAAGGATCTGGATACGCCCGTGGGCGCGCGCCGCGCCGGCGATAAACTGGCGGGCAAGGGTCAAATCTGCGGTGACAAGCGTCCCCGCCAGGCTGCCGCCGCCCGCGCGGGCAAGCTGCATGGCGTGGTCTGCGCTGCGATACGGCATCAGCGTGGCGACCGGGCCGAAGGCTTCTGTATCGTGCACCGCCGGGGTTTCATCCGGCTGCGGGCAGAACAGCAGGGTTGGCGGGAAGAACGCCCCCGCGGCCTGCAGATCCGCTTTGCCGCCCAGACGGATCTGGCAGCCTGCGGCGACCAGCCGGTCCACTTTCTCCTGCACGTCCGCGCGCTGCTCGGCGTTGACCAGCGCCCCCATCTTCACCCCTTCCTGCGCCGGGTCGCCAACGACGACCTTTTCCAGACGGGCAATCAGCGCCTGGCTGACGGCATCAACCTGGCTTTGCGGGACGATAATCCGGCGAATGGCGGTACATTTCTGCCCGGCCTTGGCGGTCATTTCGCGGACCACCTCCCGAATGAACAGGGCAAACTCCGGCTGCTCCGGCGTGACGTCTTCACCCAGCACGCAGCAGTTCAGGGAGTCGGCTTCCATAGTGAACGGTATCGAATTCGCCACAATATTCGGGTGCACGCGCAGGCTTTGCCCGGTGCTGGCTGAGCCGGTAAAGGTCACCACGTCCTGGCCGTCGAGCTGGTCGAGCAGATCGCCCGCGCTGCCGCAAATCAGGCTAATGGCGCCGTCCGGCACCAGTCCGCTGTCCATGATGGATTTGACCATCGCCTGCGTCACCTGCGCGGTAGCGGTGGCGGGCTTGATGATGGCGGGCATCCCGGCAAGCCAGGTCGGCGCGAGTTTTTCCAGCATCCCCCAGCAGGGGAAGTTAAAGGCGTTGATATGCACCGCTACGCCGGACTTCGAGGTCAGGACGTGGCGCGCCGCAAAGCCGCCTTCTTTCGAGAGGGGGATAAGCTCATCTTCCGGCCACAGCGTGTCGTCCGGCAGCTCGCGGCTGCCCAGGCTGGCGTAAGTGAAGAGGGTGCCGATGCCGCCCTCAATATCGACCCAGCTGTCCGCCTTGGTCGCGCCCGTCTGGGCGGACAGGGCATAAAACGTCTCTTTTTCGCCGAGCAGGTGTTTCGCCACCGCTTTCAGCATGGCGGCACGTTCGATAAAGGTCATGGCGCGCAATGCTTCGCCCCCATGCTCAATGGCATAGCGACGGGCGGCCGCCATGTCCAGCCCTTCGCTGGTCACTTCCCAGAGTGCTTCGCCGCTGATGGCGTGATGAATCGCGCGTTCGCGGCCCCGGCCAGACTGCCAGGTACCGGACAAGAAGCTGGCTAACTGCTGCATCGCTTATCTCCAAATGTTTCGTGATTTCACTATTAATAGTTTGATCGTGAATCATAAAAATCAAGCTGTGTTTTTAATGAATTGTTAACGTTGTGATCTGGCTGGACGAATCGCCTCGCGTGAAGGCGCTTTGTAAAAGGCCTGAAGTAAAAGCCTTGCGAGCAGCATCACAAAACCGGGAAACAATTCTTGGGGTTATATTTAACCTTTGTGTAACTTTTAAAAAACAAAGTGATTCAACATTTCTCTTTAATTCGCACACTAACGAATCATAAAGGTGATGACGTGACGCAAGAACAACGGTTTGAGCAGCGCATAGCGCAGGAGACGGCGATTGAGCCTCAGGACTGGATGCCGGACGCCTACCGTAAAACGCTGATCCGCCAGATTGGTCAGCACGCGCACTCCGAAATTGTCGGCATGCTGCCGGAAGGGAACTGGATAGCCCGCGCGCCGACGCTGCGCCGTAAAGCCATTCTGCTGGCGAAAGTGCAGGACGAAGCCGGGCACGGGCTCTACCTCTACAGCGCGGCGGAAACGCTGGGCTGCGCGCGGGAAGACATCTACCAGAAGATGCTCGACGGCAAGATGAAATACTCCTCCATCTTTAACTACCCGACCCTGAGCTGGGCCGACATTGGCGTGATTGGCTGGCTGGTGGACGGCGCCGCCATCGTTAACCAGGTGGCGCTGTGCCGTACCTCCTACGGCCCGTATGCCCGCGCGATGGTGAAAATCTGTAAAGAAGAGAGCTTCCACCAGCGTCAGGGCTTTGAGGCCTGCATGGCGCTGGCGCAGGGCAGTGAAGCGCAGCGTCAGATGCTGCAGGACGCCATCAACCGCTTCTGGTGGCCGGCGCTGATGATGTTCGGGCCGAACGACGACAACTCGCCGAACAGTGCCCGCAGCCTGGCCTGGAAAATTAAACGCTTCGGTAACGACGAGCTGCGCCAGCGCTTTGTCGACAACACGGTGCCGCAGGTGGAGATGCTCGGCATGACGGTGCCGGATCCGGACCTGCGTTTTGATGAAGAGAGCGGCCACTACCGCTTCGGCGAGATCGACTGGCAGGAGTTTGACGAGGTCATTAACGGGCGCGGCATCTGTAACCACGAACGTCTGGCCGCGAAACGCAAGGCCTGGGACGACGGATCGTGGGTGCGGGAAGCCGCGCTGGCGCACGCCGAAAAACAACGTACCCGTCAGGCCGCATAAGAGGAAATAACCATGAGCAATGTCTACTGGCCGCTGTACGAAGTGTTCGTACGCAGCAAACAGGGGTTATCGCACCGTCACGTGGGCAGCCTGCATGCCGCCGACGATCGCATGGCGCTGGAAAATGCGCGCGATGCCTACACCCGCCGCAGCGAAGGGTGCTCTATCTGGGTGGTGAAGGCGAGCGAGATTGTTGCCTCCCAGCCGGAAGAGAGCGGCGAGTTCTTCGACCCGGCGGAAAGCAAGGTTTACCGCCATCCGACGTTCTACACCATCCCTGACGGCATCGAGCATATGTGAGGCAAAGAATGAACTCAGTGACTGCCTATGCCCTGCGTCTGGGCGACAACGGTCTGGTGCTCTCCCAGCGTCTCGGCGCCTGGTGCGGCCACGCGCCGGAGCTGGAAATTGACCTCGCGCTCGCCAATATCGGCCTCGACCTGCTGGGGCAGGCGCGCAATTTCCTGGCCTATGCCGCGCAATCAGAAGGCCAGGGCGATGAAGACACGCTGGCGTTTGGCCGCGACGAACGCCAGTTCCGCAACGTCCTGCTGGTGGAGCAGCCGAACGGCAGCTTCGCCGACACCATTGCCCGCCAGTACCTGATGGACGCCTGGAACGTGGCGCTGTACGAACGTCTGACTCAGAGCAGCGACGGCCAGCTGGCCGCCATTGCCGCCAAAGCGATTAAAGAGGCGCGCTACCACCTGCGCTTCAGCCGCGGCTGGCTGGCGCGGCTGGGCGACGGGACCGACACGTCCGCGCAAAAAATGCAGCAGGCCATCGACAGCCTGTGGCGGTTTACGGCGGAGCTGTTTGACGCCGATGCCGTCGAGCTTGAGCTGACTGACGCCGGCGTGGCGGTTGACCCGCGCCTCCTGCGCCAGCCGTGGGAAAGCGAAGTGTTTGCTGGTCTGAAAGAAGCCTGCCTGCAGGTTCCCGCAGAGGTGGCGTACCGCACCGGAGGCAAAAAGGGGCTCCATACCGAACATCTGGGCCCGATGCTGGCGGAAATGCAGTATCTCCAGCGCGCGTATCCCGGTCAGCAGTGGTAAAGGAGAACGCTATGCAACGCCTCGTCGACATCGCGCCCGCGCAAATACCAGAGATCTGGTCGCTGTTAAGCCAGATCCCCGATCCGGAAGTGCCGGTGTTAACCATCACCGATTTAGGCATGGTGCGCAGCGTGAAGGCGCAGGGGGAAGGCTGGGTGATTGGCTTCACGCCAACCTACTCGGGCTGTCCGGCAACGGAGCACCTGCTGGGGGCGATCCGCGACGCGATGACCAGGCGCGGCTTTACCCCGGTGCACATTGTGCTCCAGCTTGAACCCGCCTGGACCACCGACTGGATGACCGCCGACGCGCGCGAGCGCCTGCGGGCGTACGGCATCAGCCCGCCCGTGGGCCATAGCTGCCACGCGCACGCCCCGGCGGAGGTGAGCTGCCCGCGCTGCGCCAGCACCGACACCTCCCTTATCAGTGAATTCGGTTCGACGGCCTGCAAAGCGCTCTACCGCTGCAATACCTGCCGCGAGCCCTTCGACTATTTCAAATGTATTTGAGGCTGCCATGACAACGTTTCATTCATTAACAGTGGCAAAAGTGGAGCCTGAAACCCGCGACGCGGTGACCATCACCTTCGCGGTGCCGCAGGCGCTGCAGGAGGCCTACCGCTTCCGTCCCGGCCAGCACCTGACCCTGAAAACGACGCTGGGTAAGGACGAGCTGCGCCGCTGCTACTCCATCTGCCGCAGCACCGCGCCGGGTGAGATCAGCGTGGCGGTCAAAGCCATCGACGGCGGGCGCTTTTCCCGCTATGCCCGGGATGAGATCAAAGCGGGCATGGCGCTGGAGGTGATGGTTCCTCAGGGGCAGTTTGGCTACCAGCCGCAGGCTGACCGTGAAGGCCACTACCTGGCGATTGCCGCAGGCTCCGGGATCACCCCGATGCTGGCAATTATCTCCGCCACGCTTTCGACCGAATCCAACAGCCATTTCACCCTGATCTACGGCAACCGCAGCAGCCAGAGCATGATGTTCCGCCGGGCGCTGGCGGACCTGAAGGACAAATACCCGCAGCGTTTACAGTTGCTCTCCATCTTCAGCCAGGAGCGGCTGGACAGCGATCTGCTCTTTGGCCGCATCGACGGGGAAAAGCTGCAGGCGCTGGCGAAAACCCTGATCAACTTCCGCCAGTACGACGAGGCGTTTATCTGCGGCCCGTCGGCGATGATGGACGACGCCGAAGCGACGCTGAGGGCGCTGGGGATGCCGGAAAAATCCATTCACCTTGAGCGCTTTAACACCTCAGGAATCACCGTGAAGCGTGCGGTGCACGTACAGGCGGAAGGTCAAAAAGTGACCGTGCGCCAGGACGGGCGCGACCGTGAAATCACCCTGACGGCGGACGACGAAAGCATTCTTGATGCCGCCCTGCGCCAGGGGGCGGATCTTCCTTACGCCTGCAAGGGCGGCGTGTGCGCCACCTGCAAATGCAAAGTGCTGCGCGGCAAGGTGGACATGGCAACCAACTACAGCCTGGAGCCGGACGAGCTGGCCGCCGGATACGTGCTGAGCTGTCAGTCGCTGCCGTTGACCGCCGACGTGATTGTCGACTTTGACGCGAAGGGGATGGCATGAGCGAACTGATTGTTACCCGTCATGACCGCGTGCTGCAGCTGACGCTGAACCGTCCGGCGGCGCGCAACGCCCTCAACAATGCGCTGCTGGCGCAGCTTGCCGAGCAGCTTGAGGCTGCCGCCGTGGATGCCGACATCGCCGTCTGCGTAATTTACGGCAGCGAGCGCTGCTTTGCCGCCGGGGCCGATCTCAACGAAATGGCGGAGAAAGACCTGCCCGCCACCCTGAACGATATCCGCCCGCAGCTGTGGGGACGCATTAACGCGTTTAACAAACCGCTGATCGCCGCCGTTAACGGCTTCGCGCTGGGCGCAGGCTGCGAGCTGGCGCTGCTGTGCGACGTGGTCATTGCGGGCGACAACGCCCGTTTCGGACTGCCGGAAATCACGCTGGGCATTATGCCCGGCGCGGGCGGCACCCAGCGTCTTATCCGCAGCGTGGGTAAATCCCTTGCCAGCAAAATGGTGCTGACCGGCGAGAGCCTCTCCGCGCAGCAGGCGCTGAATGCCGGGCTGGTGAGCGACGTTTTCCCCGCAGCGCTGACGCTGGAGTATGCCCTGAAGCAGGCGGCGCTGATGGCGCGCCACTCGCCGCTGGCGCTGCAGGCGGCGAAGCAGGCGCTGCGCCAGTCTCAGGAAGTGCCGCTCCAGGCCGGGCTCGCGCAGGAGCGCCAGCTGTTTACGCTGCTTTCCGCCACCGAAGACCGCCGGGAAGGGATCGACGCCTTCTTACAAAAACGCACCCCCGACTTTAAAGGACGCTAATTGTGGAATTTATTCTCAGTCACGTAGAACAGGGCGTAATGACCATTACGCTGAACCGTCCGGAGCGTCTGAACAGCTTTAACGACGTGATGCACCAGCAGCTTGCCGAGTGCCTGAAGCAGGCCGAGCGCGATG
This sequence comes from Enterobacter sp. 168J2, assembly GCF_034107265.1. Classification (NCBI taxonomy): domain Bacteria; kingdom Pseudomonadati; phylum Pseudomonadota; class Gammaproteobacteria; order Enterobacterales; family Enterobacteriaceae; genus Enterobacter; species Enterobacter sp. 168J2. Next base: position 975,307 of record NZ_JAWNEB010000001.1, read on the forward strand.
ACGCCGTTCGCTGCCTGCTGCTCACCGGGGCGGGACGCGGCTTCTGCGCCGGTCAGGATCTGAACGACCGCAACGTCGACCCCAACGGCCCGGCGCCGGATCTGGGAATGTCTGTAGAAACCTTCTATAACCCGCTGGTGCGCCGCCTGGCAAAGCTTCCGAAACCGGTCATTTGTGCCGTTAACGGCGTGGCGGCGGGTGCCGGTGCCACGCTGGCGCTCGGGTGCGACATGGTGATTGCCGCCCGTTCCGCCAACTTTGTGATGGCCTTCAGCAAGCTCGGCCTGGTGCCGGACTGCGGCGGTACCTGGCTGCTGCCGCGCGTGGCGGGACGCGCCCGCGCCATGGGGCTGGCGCTGCTCGGCGACAAGCTCAGCGCCGAACAGGCGCAGGCGTGGGGGATGATCTGGCAGGTGGTGGACGACGACCAGCTCTCCGCCACCGCGCAGCAGATGGCGCTGCATTTTGCTTCTCAACCGACCTTCGGGCTGGGGCTGATCAAGCAGGCGATCAACGCCGCGGAAACCAACACCCTGGACGCGCAGCTTGACCTGGAGCGCGACTATCAGCGCCTGGCCGGGCGCAGCGACGACTACCGCGAGGGCGTCAGCGCCTTCCTCGCGAAGCGCGCGCCGAACTTTACGGGGAAATAAGATGCTGAACATACGGACTGTCGCCGTGATTGGCAGCGGCACGATGGGCGCCGGGATTGCCGAAGTGGCGGCCAGCCACGGGCATCAGGTGCTGCTCTACGACATCTCCAGCGATGCGGTATCCCGCGCCATCGACGGGATCCGCCAGCGTCTGGCCTCCCGGGTGACGCGCGGAAAACTCTCCGCCGATGCCGGGAGCCAGATCCTCGCCCGGCTGCTTCCGGTTACGGATATCACCGCGCTCTCCGCCGCCGATCTGGTGATTGAAGCGGCCTCTGAGCGGCTGGAGGTGAAAAAGACGCTTTTTGCGCAGCTGGCAGAAATCTGCCCGCCTCAGACGGTGCTGACCAGCAATACCTCTTCCATCTCCGTCACGGCGATTGCCGCGGACATCCACCATCCGGAGCGCGTCGCCGGGCTGCACTTCTTTAACCCGGCGCCGGTAATGAAGCTGGTGGAGGTGGTGAGCGGGCTGGCGACCTCTCCGGAAGTGGCCGACGCGCTGTGCGAGCTGGCGCTGAACTGGGGCAAACAGCCCGTGCGCTGCCAGTCAACGCCGGGGTTCATCGTCAACCGCGTCGCGCGTCCGTTCTATTCCGAGGCCTGGCGCGCGCTGGAAGAGCAGGTGGCTGCGCCGGAGGTAATTGACGCCGCCCTGCGTGAAGGCGGCGGTTTCCCGATGGGGCCGCTGGAGCTGACCGACATGATCGGTCAGGACGTCAACTTTGCGGTGACCTGCTCGGTATTTAACGCCTTCTGGCAGGAGCGTCGTTTTCTGCCCTCGCTGGTGCAGCAGGAGCTGGTGCTGGCGGGAAGGCTGGGCAAAAAGAGCGGGAAGGGCGTTTACGACTGGCAGGGTGACAAACCCGCCGTGCAGTGGGTGCAGGCTGTGAACGACAGCTACAGCCCGATGCGGGTGGAAAAAAGACGTGACGGCGTCACCGAAATTGATGATGTGTACCTGATCGAAACGCAGGGCGAAACCGCGCAGGCTCTGGCGCTGCGGCTTAACGGCCCGGTGGTGGTGGTGGACCGCATCGAGCGCGACGTGGCGGTGATTGCCGCAGCCGCCAGCAACCCGCATACCGCGACGCAAAAAGCCATCCGCTACCTGCAGCAGCAGGGGCACCGGGTGGTGCAGATTGCCGATTATCCCGGCCTGCTGGTCTGGCGCACGGTGGCGATGATTGCCAACGAAGCGCTGGATGCCCTGCAAAAAGGAGTCGCCAGCGAGAAGGACATCGATACCGCCATGCACCTCGGCGTCAACTACCCGAGCGGGCCAATCGCCTGGGGCGAGCGTCTGGGCTGGCAGCGCCTGCTGACGCTGCTGGAGAACCTGCAGCGTCATTACGGCGAAGAGCGCTATCGCCCCTGTTCCCTGCTGCGCCAGCGCGCGCTTCTGGAGAGTAGCTATGAGTCATAACGCCTGGCATAACGCCCGCGCCATGTATGAACGGGACGCCTGCGCGCAGGCGATGGGGATGGACATTGTCGACATGGATGAAGGCTACGCGGTGGTGTCCATGACCATCACCCCGCAGATGCTCAACGGCCATAAAACCTGCCACGGCGGACAGCTGTTTTCTCTGGCAGACACCGCCTTTGCCTACGCCTGCAACAGCCAGGGGCTGGCGGCGGTGGCCTCCGGCTGCTCGATTGATTTTCTGCGTCCGGGCTTTGCCGGGGATACGCTCACCGCCACCGCGCGGGTGAAGCATCAGGGCAAGCTGACCGGCGTGTACGACATTGAAATTCAGAACCAGCAACAGAAAACCGTCGCTCTTTTTCGCGGAAAATCTCACCGCATCGGCGGCAATGTGACAGGAGAGGCCTGATGCGTGACGCATTTATTTGTGATGGCGTTCGAACCCCGGTGGGGCGCTACGGCGGGGCACTTTCCGCCGTTCGGACCGACGATCTCGGCGCCGTGCCGCTGCGCGCGCTGCTAGCCCGCTATCCGCAGCTCGATCTGGAGCGGATTGATGACGTGATCTTCGGCTGCGCCAACCAGGCGGGGGAAGATAACCGCAACGTGGCGCGCATGTCGTCGCTGCTCGCCGGGCTGCCGCAGACGGTGTCCGGAACCACCATTAACCGCCTGTGCGGGTCGGGGCTGGACGCGATTGGTTTTGCCGCACGCGCCATTAAGGCGGGCGACGGCGACCTGCTGATCGCGGGCGGCGTGGAGTCGATGTCCCGCGCGCCGTTTGTGATGGGCAAAGCCACCGCCGCGTTCCAGCGTCAGGCGGAGATCTTTGATACCACCATCGGCTGGCGATTTGTGAATCCGCTCATGCATCAGCAATTCGGAACTGACAGTATGCCGGAAACGGCAGAGAATGTAGCTGAATTGTTAAATATCAGCCGTGCCGATCAGGACGCGTTCGCGCTGCGCAGCCAGCAGCGTACCGCGCAGGCGCAGCAGAACGGCATTCTGGCGCAGGAGATTGTGCCGGTGCGGGTGCCGGGCAAAAAAGGGGCGGTCACCGAGTTCAGCGAAGATGAACATCCCCGCGCGGACACCACGCTTGAGCAGCTTGCCGGGCTAAAAACGCCGTTTCGTAAGAACGGGGTGATTACGGCGGGAAATGCCTCCGGGGTCAACGACGGCGCGGCGGCGCTGATCGTCGCCAGCGAGCAGATGGCGCTGGCGCAGGGGTTAGTCCCGCGCACGCGGATCGTAGCGATGGCGACGGCGGGCGTGGAGCCACGTCTGATGGGGCTCGGCCCGGTACCCGCCACGCGCAAGGTGCTGGAGCGCGCCGGACTCAGCATTAACGATATGGACGTGATCGAGCTTAACGAAGCGTTCGCCGCGCAGGCGCTGGGCGTGCTGCGTCAGCTGGGCCTGCCGGGTGATGCCGCGCACGTCAACCCGAACGGTGGCGCGATTGCGCTGGGCCACCCGCTGGGCATGAGCGGCGCCAGGCTGGCGCTGGCCGCGAGTAATGAACTGCACCGACGCGGCGGGCGCTACGCGCTGTGTACGATGTGCATCGGTGTGGGTCAGGGCATTGCCGTGATCCTTGAGCGCGTTTGATCAAATTACAATGTGAGCACCCTACAATGACAAATACAACAAAGCTTGATCCGATTGAAACGGCCTCCCTTGATGAACTGCAGGCGCTGCAGACCGCGCGTCTGAAATGGACGCTGCACCACGCCTATAACAACGTGCCGATGTACAAACGCAAGTTTGACGCCGCGGGCGTTCACCCTGACGATTTCAAAGAGCTAGCGGATATCCGCAAATTTCCGTGCACCACCAAGCAGGACCTGCGGGATAACTATCCTTTCGATACCTTTGCCGTGCCGATGGAGCAGGTGGTGCGCATTCACGCGTCATCCGGCACCACCGGCAAACCGACCGTTGTCGGCTACACGCAGGGCGACATCGACAACTGGGCCAATCTGGTGGCCCGCTCCCTGCGCGCCGCGGGCGGCAGCGCGAAGGACAAAATTCACGTGGCGTATGGCTACGGCCTGTTTACCGGCGGGCTGGGGGCGCACTACGGCGCCGAGCGTTTAGGCGCGACGGTGATCCCGATGTCCGGCGGCCAGACGGAGAAACAGGCGCAGCTGATCCGTGATTTCCAGCCGGACATGATCATGGTGACGCCATCCTACTGCCTCAACCTGATTGAGGAGCTGGAGCGCCAGATGGGCGGCGACGCCAGCGGCTGCTCCCTGCGCGTGGGCGTTTTCGGCGCCGAGCCGTGGACGCAGGCCATGCGTCGCGAAATCGAAAAACGCTTAGGCATTACGGCGCTGGATATTTATGGCCTCTCCGAGGTGATGGGGCCGGGCGTGGCGATGGAGTGTATCGAAACCGCCGACGGCCCGACCATCTGGGAAGATCATTTCTACCCGGAGATCGTCAACCCGAACGACGGCACGCCGCTGGACGACGGCGAGCAGGGCGAACTGCTGTTCACCACGCTGACCAAAGAGGCGCTGCCGGTGATCCGCTACCGCACCCGCGACCTGACGCGCCTGCTCCCGGCCACCGCGCGCAGCATGCGGCGCATGGACCGCATCAGCGGCCGCAGCGACGATATGCTGATCATCCGCGGCGTCAACGTCTTCCCGTCGCAGCTTGAAGAGGAGATCGTGAAGTTCGAACACCTTTCTCCGCACTACCAGCTGGAGGTGAACCGTCGCGGGCATCTTGATTCACTTTCCGTGAAGGTGGAGCTGAAAGAGAGCAGCTTAACGCTGACGCACGAGCAGCGTTGCCAGGTGTGCCACCAGCTGCGCCACCGCATTAAGTCGATGGTGGGGATTTCCACCGACGTGATGATTGTGAACTGCGGCAGCATTCCGCGCTCGGAGGGGAAAGCCTGCCGGGTGTTTGATTTGCGTAAAATTGCGGCCAACGGTTGAGTTTCCCTCACCCCAGCCCTCTCCCAAAGGGAGAGGGTGTAAAAGTTCCCTCTCCCTTTGGGAGAGGGTTAGGGTGAGGGGCTATCCCAGAATCCTATGCTATGATTCATCCAGGACAAAAATAACAACAGAATGAATCACATGAATAAACTCGACGCCTTTATCCAGCACGCGGTCAGCTCGGTTCCCGTCAGCGGAACGTCGCTTATCTCCTCGCTATACGGTGACGCACTTTCACACCGCGGCGGCGAAATTTGGCTCGGCAGCCTGGCAGCCTTACTGGAAGGCATGGGATTTGGCGAGCGCTTCGTGCGCACCGCGCTGTTTCGCCTCAACAAAGAGGGCTGGCTGGACGTTTCCCGCATCGGGCGACGCAGCTTTTACCGCCTGAGCGACAAAGGGCTGCGCCTGACGCGTCGCGCGGAGAATAAGATCTATCGCGCAGAGCTGCCCGCCTGGGACGGCAAATGGCTGTTGCTGCTCTCCGAAGGGCTGGATAAAACCACCCTTGCCGACGTCAAAAAACAGTTGATCTGGCAGGGGTTTGGCACGCTGGCGCCGAGCCTGATGGCCTCACCGTCGCAGCATCTGGCGGACGTGCAGTCCCTGCTTCACGACGCCGGCGTGGCGGAAAACGTGATTTTCTTTGAAGCCCACTCGCCGCTGGCGCTCTCCCGCGCGGCGCTGCGTTCGCGGGTGGAAGAGTGCTGGCAGCTAACCGAGCAAAATGCAATGTACGAGTCCTTTATCAACTCGTTTCGCCCGCTGCTGCCGCTGCTGAAGGAGGCCGCGCCGGAGGAGCTGACGCCGGAGCGCTGCTTCCAGATCCAGCTGCTGCTGATTCATTTTTATCGTCGCGTGGTGCTGAAAGATCCGCTGCTGCCGGAGGAGTTACTGCCCGCGCACTGGGCGGGACAAAGCGCCCGTCAGCTCTGCATTAATATCTATCAGCGTGTCGCGCCGGGGGCGCTGGCGTTTGTCAGCGAGAAGGGTGAAACCTCCGTGGGCGAGCTGCCCGTACCCGGCACGCTCTACTATCAACGCTTTGGTGGCCTTACAAGCGCATAAGGAGTGAAGATGCCAGTTTATCAAATTGACGGTCTGACGCCGGTGGTGCCTGACGAGAGCTATGTTCACCCAACGGCGGTGCTGATTGGCGACGTGATCTTGGGTAAAGGCGTTTATGTTGGTCCTAACGCCAGCCTGCGCGGCGATTTTGGCCGCATCGTGGTGAAAGACGGGGCAAACATTCAGGATAACTGCGTGATGCACGGCTTCCCTGAGCAGGACACGGTGGTGGAAGAGGACGGGCATATCGGCCACAGCGCCATCCTGCACGGCTGCATCATCCGCCGTAACGCGCTGGTGGGCATGAACGCGGTGGTGATGGACGGGGCGGTCATCGGTGAAAACAGCATCGTCGGCGCGGCGGCGTTCGTTAAAGCGAAAGCGGAGATGCCTGCCAACTACTTGATTATCGGCAGCCCGGCCAAAGCGATTCGCGAGCTGAGCGAGCAGGAGCTGGCGTGGAAGCGGCAGGGCACGCGGGAGTATCAGGTGCTGGTGGAGCGCTGCAAGCTAACTATGCATCAGGTTGAGCCGCTGCGCGAGGCTGAGCCTGACCGGAAACGGCTGACGTTTGATGAGAATTTAAGGCCGAAGTCGGCGGTGTAGGGGTAAGGCCGTCTTTTTTCGCCATATCCATCAATAGCGCGATGCCAATATAGTTGCTCCAGTTAAAGGTATTTTGCAGCACCACCACCGCATTACCTTTTTCTTTGTCATAGCCGATAAAGCTGGAGTAGCCGCCGATATAGCCGACCTGATAGGTGATTTTTTCCAGACCGATAAAGTCGGTGGTCCAGGCAATGCCCTGCACCCCGTCGGGGCGTTGAATATCGGTATTTCTGACTTCGTCAAAGACGCTGTCCAGCAAGGAATTGTGGGTCGTAGAGACGTGATAGCGGGCATAGGCCGCCAGATCTTCGGCGTTGCTGTATAAGCTCGCTGCCGCCACCATGTTGTTGGAAAAATGCCAGTCCGGCGTCAGCTGCCCGCGCGGGATAAATTTTGGCTGATCGCCCGCGTGGCCGAGCGCCCGCTGCGGGTATCCTTTGAGCTTCTGTGGCGTAAAGCTGCTGTTAGCCATGTGCAGCGGACGGAAAATATAGCGCGAGGCTAAACTCTGAATATCTTCCCCGGTTTTGTGCTTCAGGATATAGCCAATCAGGGCGTAGCCGGTATTGGAGTATTGCGGCGTTTTATCCTTCGGCGCGCGCCAGCTGGCGAGATAGTTCAGCACGTTATCGCTGTCCAGATCACCGTAGAAGTTATCACCCGTGCTTAAGTAGCGGATGAATTTTCCGAGCATCGGAACATCCATATTCTGGCGCGGAAGGCCGGAGGTGTGGGTTACCAGCTCCAGCAGGGTGATTTTTTGTGCATCTTTGCTCAGCGGCGTTCCCGCCGGTAGCAATGTTGCCAGGCTGTCGTTCCAGTTCAGTTGCCCCTCACTGACCAGACAGGCCACCACTTCCGCCGTGATCCCTTTGCTGAGCGAGCCGAGTGCGAACAGGGTATCTGGCCTGACCGGGTAACGATTGACCGCATCGGTAACGCCCCAGGTATAAAACTGCGGTGAGCCGTGATTATGGATCACCGCGACCGTCATTCCTGGAACGGATTTTTGCGCCATGTAGTGACGCACCACGCTGTCAACGTCGCCATCCAGCGATTCATGGGTGAGGAGTTCCTGGGTACCTTCCGGGGAGGACATTTGCGAAAGCGTGCCACAACCGCTGAGTAGTGGGATGGTAAGCAGAAGCCAGCAAATTTTTTTAATGATGTTCTGCATACCTGATAGCGAGTGTGATGGTCATTGGCGCGGCGGGAATGTATCACACTTAGCCTGTGTGAATGTAAACTTTCTGTACGGAGGCCGCCGCGTGGGTGGTCACGGTGACTATTCTGCCTGCTTTGAGGATTTCAGCATGACTCGCTTTCATCAACTTACCGCCACCAGCCTGGATGGTCGTCTTATCACAATGGACGACTATGCTGGGAAGGTGGTTCTGGTCGTCAATACCGCCAGCCAGTGCGGCTTTACGCCCCAGTATGCGGGTCTCGAAGCGCTATACAAGAAATACGCCGAACAAGGGTTAGTGGTGCTGGGTTTCCCCTGCAACCAGTTCGGTAAACAGGAACCCGGCGACGCCGATGAAATCTCAAAGACCTGCCACATTAACTACGGCGTGAGCTTCCCCATGTTCGAGAAGGTCGAGGTTAACGGCAGCGCAGCGCACCCGCTGTTTCGCTATCTTAAAAACGAATTGCCCGGCGTGCTGGGTGGGCGGATTAAGTGGAACTTTACTAAGTTTCTGATCGGACGCGACGGTAAACCCCTCAAGCGTTTTGCACCGATGACGACGCCAGAGAAAATGGAGAGGGCGATTGTGGAGGCTTTAGGGGGGTAGGGGTTTGGTATTGGAATCAGTCATTATTCTGGTACTTGAGGAATTCATGATGTCCGCTTTGTGCCAAAGGTGGACGTTATGAAAAGAGTAATGAGTAATTTCGAGTAAGGGCATTAGTACACAAATGAATTTCCAGTCATAGCTTTTAAGAACTTACAAAGGTCATCTCCTGCATCCTCAATCGTATGAAAACTAGCAGAGTCTACACATCCGGATTCACGCTCATTAAGACGTGCAATGAATAGCGGTGTTGGATCTTGTCCTGTTAGGCTTCTGAACCTCACAGCATCAACACGCCACCGATACATTTCACCATATCGCTGAACTCCCCTGATGCCTGTACTGGTGTTTTTCGTGGCTTTGATAGAAATTGGCATAACGGATTCCCTATGACCTGGAATGGCAGTAATGGCTGTATAGTTGTCGTAGAATTTTACAGAAAACTTTATAGCAAACTATTAAATAGCTGAAGAGATCGCTACTAATTTAATTACCGTATTTATTGTCGGTGGCTGCTGTAATTTATTTCCACAGAAATGTCCGCTCTTCGCTCAAAGCGGACATCCCCACATAGAATCCAGGTCCTGCTAAAAATATTACCCCCGCAACCAGGGCGTAATCGTCAACCCCGTAAGCAAGCCTTCAGGGCTAAGCAGGCGAGTGACGGTTTGCCCCCATGGTTCCATACGGTTAGCCACCAGCAACCGATAGCCTTTTTCACTCAGAACTCGTGTAGCCGATTCCAGATCCTGCACCTCGTACTCAACCCATCCCTGCGGTATCGGGTGCTCTTCTGGCCACTGTTCTTTTCCAAAACAGGAGGTTGCCGCCTGCGCGAGCGGCCAGACGGCGAAATGCTTCACGCCTTCCAGTTGTCCCTCTTCAGTGAGCAGATAATCACTATTCCCCTCCATCGGCTTCAGCGGCAGGCCGAGTGTCTGGATATAAAAGGCGATGCTGGATTCTGTATCGCGCGAAACAGGCCCGAACCCGGCGATAAACAAAACATCTACTCCCGGTAACGTCTGCGACATATCCACTCCGTAATGACCAAAAACCATTCTGAATTTACCTTACGGCTGGCTGAAATACGACTCTCAATTCTGCTGTCGCATTCACCGCGCCTGCTCGCTCACGACGGGGATCCGTATTGCCTTTCGCCCACGGAGCTGTATAAATCGTTGTTGCTGATCTCGGGGGCGATGACGACCGGTTCAACAATCTGTAAAAGCAGGGGTGCACTGCTTAAAAACGTACCGGATGTTAAACGTGTACAGCTTGGATCCATTCTCAGGGAGTCACTGTTGACGTTTCCGCCTGAAGAACTGAGTGACAAGTAGCTGAGTGCCGATAATAAAAATAACACCCTGATCTCACCTCACTGAAAGGAAAAGTATGTCTTTACCGCCACTGTACGCGCTGCGCGCGTTTGAAGTTGCCGCGCGGCTGAACTCCTTCAGCAAAGCCGCTGAAGCATTGAATATCACTCCGGGGGCGGTCAGCAGGCATGTCCGGACGCTTGAAATGTGGTTCGACTGCGAGCTGTTTAAGCGGTAGGGGCCGAGAGTGGAGGTCAGCGAAGCCGGGCGTATTCTGGCCGGTCAGCTTAGCGAAAGTTTCTCGAACATTGAATGGGCCTGTCGCGCATTCCGCAGTGAAAATCACCTTCTGCGCCTCAAAGCGCCCAGCACCCTGACGATGCGATGGCTCCTGAACGTTCTCAAAACCTTTCGCGAGAACCATGCGAAACCGAAAATCGAAATCGCCAGCGTCTGGATGGACTTCGACACCGTTGACTTCAGCCGGGAGCCATACGATTGCGCGATCCTCCTCGGCAATGGCTTTTTCGGCGAGTCAACGGAGAGCAGCCTGCTTTTCAGCGAATGGCTTATTCCGGTTTGTCCGCCGTCACTGCTTGAGTCCGCCCGGCACCAGCTTCCTGAGTGCGATCTTATCCATCCCTCTCCGGACAGGCGGGACTGGAAGCGCTGGCTGAAAAGAACAGGGCTTTTCCCCGGGCTCGACATGAGCGGCGGAATTGTGTTCGATACCCTCGAACAGGGGAGCCTGGCCGCCATGCACGGTCACGGCGTGGCGATGGCCGATCTCCGGCTCACGCTGGAAGCACTAAAAAGCGGCCTGCTCGCGCTGCCCTTCAGGGAGGCGATAGCAACGGGGGACGGCTACTATCTTGTGTGGCCGAAAAATTCGCTCAGAAGACAGAGTATTGAACGTCTGCTGGCGTGGCTTAGCCTTAACGCGCCGGTTATTCCTTCTCTGAATATTGTCTGTCTTGATTACAATGAAAAGCGTGCATGAAATAAAAAGCAGGATATTTCTCGCGGAATATCCTGTCTGTTGAATGTATTAGGCGTAGGGAATATTTGCCATTTTCTTATATCTTTCCGGCAGGGCACTGTTCAGGTTGAGTAATTTATCCAGAATATAAAGCGCAGGCGTTCCTTTTGCTCGCTCGGCGTCGATCAGCGCCGCGCGTATCACATTGGTAGCCGAAGTCATTTTGCTGAAATACTCTTCTGATTCCGGCGTCTGGACCTCCCCGGACCCTGTGTAACGCACCCGAGGCCAGTCCGCGAAGTCAGGCAGGAGTGGGGTTGCATCGTCTTTTGGAATGTGTGCCGAGAGCAACTCTTCGGCGTTACCCGGATTGCGTTGAGCGAAAGACAGGAAATGGAGTCGATGGATAAATGGCGAAAGCGCCTCAGCGCGATCGCTATCTGACGAAAGTAACGTGATGAGCGCATGTATATTTTCACCGGCGGTGTTTTTTTCAGGTGAGGCCATTTTCATTAGATGAAATAAAACATCGAGTGTCATAGGTACTCCATACACATATATTATTATTTGAATTTTGCTATAAATTTCTGGCCAGCAATATACCAGTGATGAACGGATGGTATTTCAATGCGGTTATGTTTGAAAAACGATAAATAGTGGCAGTCAATGTGAGTTTTACTCAACGTGACGCTCTGGGTCCCAACACACTGCAGCGTTTTGTTTCACAAACGCCATAGCTCACCGGCTTTTCAGAATGGTATAACGTCGTGCAGCAATCGGCTTGCCGTTAATCGCCACATCCTCAAAGGCTTATATGAAACAAATTACCTTCAGTGACCTGCAGCAGCAAAGCGAGCAGGCCGCTAATTCTCCTCGCTTACGGGCGCATCGTAATTTACACCCAGATCTGAGCGACCCGGTGCAGCGCCTGGCTATCGCCATGGAGCCCGGTACCTATGTTCGCCCTCATCGCCACCCGCACACGTTTGAACTGCTGACGGCGCTGAGCGGTCGCTTTCTTGTATTGAACTTCGACGATAGCGGCAACGTAACCCGGCGCGTGGTGTTAGGCGAAGAGTGCAAGGTGCTGGAGATGGATGCCGGTACCTGGCATGCCGTGCTGTCTCTGGATAAAGGCGGCGTCATTTTTGAGGTAAAACACGGAGGGTATCAGCCTGTTCCCGAGCATGATACCGCCCCGTGGTCGCCTGCTGAAAACGAACCCGGCACAAAAGAGTTGATGGCGTGGTACGCCCAGGCGCAAGTGGGTGACGGCGGTTTTACCCTGTAATTGCGCGCTTAAGTGCCGGGCGATGACCCGCTTCTTCAGGCTACACAGGCGTGCCGTTAGCGTTCACTGCAAAAAACGTTCGGTGAAGCGATCGCCAAACAGCATGATGGCGAGCCCAACGAGCATGATGACCATTCCGCCCAACCGCATCGCTGAAACCGGACGACGCAGGGTACCCAGCAGACCAAAGTGGTCAATCACCTGCGACGAGAGCAACTGCCCGACAATCGCCAGCCCGAGCAGGGCGGAAAAACCAATTTTCGGTGCCAGCACGACATAGCTGAACAGCGCGCAGGCACCGATGAATCCTCCCGTCAGGCTCCACAGCGGTTGCGACGGAATTGCCGAAAGCGAGGTGGCTAATCCACCCCTTAGCAATGCGTAAATCCCAAGACTCACCGCCCCGGCGGTAAAAGAAAACAGGGCCGCCGTTACCGCATCACCGGCCAGACCCTTTGCCAGCTGGCTGTTGAGGGTCGTTTGCAGCGTAATACCCAGGCCTGCGGCAAAGGCGATGACGTAATAAACCATGCTCATCCGTTTCATTACCTTCAGTGCGCCTGATGCAGCGGCAGGAAGCTGTCCGCAAATATGTCAGGCTCATAGCCAGTGGCGGTAAAAAGATGCTGGCGTGATTCATCAATCGCTGCACGAAGGCGTGCGCTGTCCACGCCCAGCACGTTGCCGCCTTGCTTAACGATGCGTCCTCCAATCATCACGGTATCAATATTGCTGCGCTCAGCGGCATGCACAACCGTGCCAAAAGCATTCCCGGAGGGGTAGAGGTTGAGATCGCCCGCGTTAATCAGGATCAGGTCGGCCTGTTTGCCCGGCGTCAGGCTTCCTACTTTCTCCTGCAGCCCGGCGCACGCCGCGCCATCGATGGTGGCGGCCTTCAGAAGCTGGGCGGCCTGAAGCGTTTTCAGGGAGTGCGCGCTACCGCAACAGGATTGTTGATGCATGCCCATGACGCGCTGCAGGTAAAACGCCACGCGCATCTCCATAAACATGTCGCCGCTATATGAGGTTTCATTATCAACGCTCAGGCCGGGCCGAATGCCGTGACGCAGGGCAGACTGAATGGCAAACATCCCGTTCTCAATGCCGTAGTGCGCGTCGGAACGAGGGCAGACGTTCACCCGCACGCCCGCATCCCGCAGGATCGCCCAGCCTTCGTCAGGCAGGGCCGTGCAGTGATTGAAGATATTGTCCGTGCCCAGCATCCCCCGTTGATGCAGCTCCGCAAGCTGTGAGGCCATTTCACCGTCGAAAAATTCAGTGACGATCGGTAGCCCGAGCCTGCGCGCCTCGGTCCACATCTCAGGTTCCAACTGGGCCATCGCCGCCAGTGAAACAAGGCTGTCCGGGTTGTTCCGAAAATACTTTTCCTGCAGGCGCTGCCAGTTTCCCGGCCAGTTCTTAGTGTCCCATTCCCCGGATACCGGCGCGCCAGAGGCGTGAATAGCGCGGATCCCGGCATCCTGAAGCGCCTCGACGGCGGCGTCTGAATGGGCGGCGCTGCGGCTGTTATGGGAGTTATGAATGACGGTGGTGATCCCGGCGTCAATACAGCCCAGCGCGGAGAGCAGGTTGCCAACGTACATATCGGCAGGTCGGTAGTATTTCGCAAAAGAGAAATGCGTGGCGTTGCAGTAGTCCTCCAGCGATTCCGCGTTAGGGTTGATGCGACGCAATTGCCCCTCCCAGGCGTGGCGATGGGTATCCACCATCCCCGGCATGGCAATCATGTTTGTGGCATCAATAACCGTGGCTCCCTGTGCCTCCAGTTTTTCGCCGACGGCCGCAATCGTGGTCCCTTTGATTAGGATGTCGCCGCGTTCGATATTGCCCACGGTTTCATCCATGCTGAGGATCGTCGCGCCGCGAATCAGCGTCTCCGGGGAAGGGGTGTTCTGATTATTCACAATATTTCTTACGTAATCGGTCATTTTTTCGTCTCTCTTGTTAACTACTGCCCACAAGCTACGACACTCGATTAGCGTGAAAAAGGCGCGTAATATGTTTTCTTTATTCATAATCAGCGAATAATTGAATTCTACAGGTGGAAGAACGAATGGATCGTATCCAGGCTATGCAGATCTTTATAAGGGTGGCGGAGTCCGGCAGCTTCGTGCGTGCGGCTGAAACCCTCTCCCTGCCTGCCTCAACGGTCACCAGCACCATTAAAAATCTGGAGAAATACCTGCAGGTGCGCCTGCTGAACAGGACGACACGGCGGGTGAGCCTGACGCCCGAAGGCTTACAGTACCTGACGCAGTGTCGGGAAATTCTTGCATTAATCGACCAGGCGGAGTCCAGCCTGAGCGATTCCGTCAGTAGACCGCAGGGTCGCCTGCGGGTGGATATGCCAGCCGGGATTGCTCATCACATCGTGATGCCACAGCTGAATGATTTTTACCGTCTTTATCCGGATATCTACCTCATGATCGGCGTCAGCGATCGTCAGGTTGACCTGGTGCAGGAGGGCGTCGACTGTGTCATTCGAACGGGGGAACTGAATAACTCCACGCTGGTAGCCCGTCCGCTGGGCCGCTTTCGCTGGGTCACCTGCGCCTCGCCGGGCTATCTCCGGGAATACGGCATTCCGCCGTCGCCGGATGCACTTAGCGGGCACCGGGCGGTTCACTATTTTTCCGGCCAGACGCGACGCGCGAACGAATTGCGCTTTGCTCAGGGTGCTGAAATGCTGTCTGTGCCGGTGAACGGTGCCGCCGCCGTCAATGAAACGGGGCTCTATATTCAAATGTGTCTGGAGGGTTTTGGGCTGGTGCAGGTGGCCGAGAATATTGTCGCAGAGCATCTGCGCGAGGGAAGGCTGGTGGAGGTGCTGGCGGACTGGCAGCCGCCGTCGGTGCCCGTCACGCTGCTCTATCCCCACCAGCGATATCTTTCTCCAGCCGTGCGCGCCTTTGCTGACTGGATAGCCAGGATTATTTAATGCTGCCGAGGCTTTGCAGGAAATCTTCAACCTGCTCAGTCGTAGCCGTGTCTGCCTGGTAAAGAATATCGAGCTTAACGTTTTTCAACCCGCAAAAGCCAAATACCCCTTCGATTATCTGCGTCTGAATTGCCGTCGAATAGCCGTGCTTGTCGAATCCGGCGAGATCGCTGCCGCCGGTGGCAATCAGGCGGACGGGAACGTCCCGTAAGTTGCCAACGATTCGACCGTCGTCGGCCACCTTATACGCCCAGTTCAGGGTTAAAACGCGATCGAACCAGCCTTTCAACAGCGCGGGGACCGACCACCAGTAAATGGGGAAGACAAACACCAGCATATCCGCTCGCTCGACGCGCTGCTGCTCGTGCAGGATATCGTCAGGAAGCGCGCCCGGATCGCCGTGATATAAATCGAGATCGGGGCGAGAAAACGCCGGATTGAACCCTTCCGCATGAAGATCGGCGATCTCAACCTGCGTACCTTGCTCGCGTAATTTACCGGCAATGCGGGCGGCCAGCGTATGGGATAACGACGTGTCGACAGGATGAGCCGTCACGATCAGCGCGTTATTAATAGCGTGTGTTGCAGACATAGCGACCTCGAAGTGGGTGAGAACCGTCATCTATATTACTATTGGTAACTTAGCTGTCAATCCGCACCCAACGATCATTTTGTGCTATTCGCGTAGGTCTCCAGCACGCCGGACATCGCGCCGCTGAGCGTATCTTCCGCAACATTGCGGGCCAGCACGCCGTTACCCGCGGCGGTGCTGAGCGCGTCCGCCGCACCGATGATGGCCGTCAGCGCCGCTTCTCCCTGAACGCCTTTCAGCACGACGAACGGGGACAGCGCGGTACGCAGGCAGTCGGCACATTCAGCCACGCACGCCTCGCGGAACGTCTGCAACGCGCGGGAGCCGGACAGCGCCGCCGCAATCGGACCGGTTTCCGGTCCGGCGGTAATGGCGCAGTCGATATAGGCGGCGCTGAAAAAGCGGATCGTCTTGTCCAGGGTTTTGCTGTCTACCGCCAGCGTCTCCCTGAACTTCGCCAGCTGCCGGTCGCTATAGTCCTGGTAGAGCGCCATCAGCAGCCCTTCGCGATCGCCAAAGTGATCGTAGGGAATAGGCTTCGTCACGTTGGCCCGCTCCGCCAGGTAGCCCAGCGTCAGCGCCTCCGTGCCTTGCTGACGAACGATTCCGCGCGCCACTTCCAGCAACTGCACGCGGCGATCCTCTTTTCTTAAGCGCTTAACGACCATGCTTTCCTCGGTTCTGTTATCTACTCATGGTAGTTTACGCGTTTAGGCAGGGGGCTGCACCCGTTGTTTCCCAGATCGGAACCGGAACGTCATAGCCCCAATTCGCTCAGAGAAGGGTGATCGTCCGGGCGTCTGCCCAGCGGCCAGTGGAACAGACGTTCAGATTCTTTTATCGGCATATCGTTTACGCAGGCAAAGCGGCGCTTCATCAGCCCGTCCGGCTCAAACTCCCAGTTTTCATTGCCGTAGGAGCGGAACCAGTTGCCGGAATCATCATGCCATTCATAGGCATAGCGCACCGCGATCCGGTTATCCGTAAACGCCCAGAGCTCTTTAATCAGGCGGTAATCCAGCTCCTTTTTCCATTTCCGCGCCAGAAACGCCTGGGCTTCCTCGCGGTTGGTGGCGAACTCCGCGCGGTTGCGCCACTGGGTATCCAGCGTATAGGCCAGCGCGACTTTTGCCGGGTCGCGGCTGTTCCAGCCGTCTTCGGCCAGTCTGACTTTTTCGATGGCGCTTTCGCGAGTAAAGGGCGGTAATGGAGGACGTGTGTTCATAGCGATAACCTCAGCGTTATATGAAGTAGACAGATCTGTCTACCTGATGTAATCTATGCCTGAAAAATAACGCTGTCAATATCCGTTTTGAGGCCGTCGAAAAAATGAAAACACAATCCGCAAGTAACGAACCGAAAGTCAGCGTCAGGGATAAAATATTACTTACGGCGCACGATCTTTTTTATTCCACAGGCTTCAGGGCGACGGGGGTGGATACGCTGATTAAGGTGTCAAAAGTCACCAAGGTGACTTTTTATCGTCACTTTCCGAGTAAAAGTTTGCTTATTCTCGCCTATTTGCACTATCGGCATGAAATATGGATTAGCTGGTTTGAAGCTACGTTACGTCGACATCTGGACGAAGGCGAATCACCTTCTGATGCGATATCTGCAACGCTTCACGAATGGTTTATTTCACCCGATTTTCACGGCTGCGCGTTTATTAACGCCAGCGCCGAGGCAAAATCCGAAGAGATTGAAAATGAAATAAAAGCGATATGCCGGGACCATAAAACAGAAACAAAGAATAAAATCGAAATGCTCGCCGATATAGCGGATGAAAAGACCTGTAACGACATTATGATGCTTATCGACGGGGCTATTATCCATGCCCAAATGGGAATGGATACAGAAGCAGTAATAAACGCGTTGAAAACGGGCTTAGAAAAGCTGACGGGCCAATGACATGACTCTGTGCTTAATCAGCCCTCATCCGGGGCCGATTAAGCACCCGCGTTACACCGTCGGGATGGTGCCGCCATCAATGACAAATTCAGTACCGGTAATACTCGCAGCATGCGATGACGCGAGGAAGACGATGAGGTTAGCCACTTCAATCGGCCTGGCAGGGCGTCCCAGCGGTATTCCACCCAGCGAATTCATAATGATCTGCTTGCCGCCTTCGTAGTCTGTGCCTGCCTGCGTAGCCAGCCTCTCCGCCAGGGCCACCGCGGCCTCGGTTTCGATCCAGCCGGGTGCGACGCGCACAACCCGAACCCCCTTCGGCGACACTTCTTTTGAAAGGCTTTTACTGTAGGTCGAAAGTGCCGATTTAGCCGCTGCATACGCGGTGGTTGATTCCGGTAACGGCAGTTCGCGCTGAATAGAGGTCACGTGAATAATTACACCGTTTCCCTGAGCAAGCATTCCGGGCAGCAGGGCGCGATCCAGGCGAACGGCGGGCAGCAAATTAAGATTGAGCTCCTGCTGCCACGCTTCTTCTCCCAGCGCAGCAAAACCGCCGCCGGGTGAGGTGGAACCGCCTGCCACATGAATAATCACGTCGACTCCTCCCATCTGTTCCTGAACGGCTGATGCGACCAGGTCACATCCTGCAATTGTCGTAAGGTCAGCGGCTACAAATGTATCTGCGATATTGACCTCCGGCTCATGGCGCGCCGCGGTAAATACCGTTGCACCAAGTTGTTTTAAAAGCCCGACGACTGCTCTTCCCAGCCCTTTTGTGCCAGCGGTAACAAGCACGCGCTTGCCTGCGAAATTAATATCTAATGACATGACCAATAACTCCCGTTATTTACAGTACGGGTATATTCAACATAGACTGAGAAATTGACAAGTACACACGAAAAAGTGAGTTACTAAATTATGAGTAAGTTATATAGCCCGGAATCTGCCGCAAGCGGCGTGGAGCAAGTATTACGGCTGCTCGAAGGCCGCTGGAAATTAATTATTCTTTTTCATCTTTTTGACGGAAAAGTGCAGCGCTACTCTGATTTCGAAAAACTGATCCCCGGTATTTCCCAGAAGATGCTGGCGCAGCAGCTTCGACAGCTTGAGTCCGACGGTATCGTTTCGCGGATGGTCTATCCTCAGGTACCACCAAAAGTGGAATATCGACTCACCGAATGGGGGCAGGCATTATGCCCGGCACTCGATGCCATGCTGCAATGGGCAGAAAAACGCGAGAATTATGCGAGCCTGGCTACAGATGGAACCTCTTTCAAAAACCCAAACGGTGAATGACGCCATAAACTGTTGTCATTCGCCGTTCGTTAACGCGGGTTATTAGCAATCCCTCACAGCAGAGCATACTCAGGATTATGGGGATGTCTCTTTAGAAAGAGGGGGGGCGTCCCGCTGCGCCAGGGACAGCGCGCTGGCGCTGGCGGGGTCGAACAACGAGATGCTCTCAATCTGATTGAGCAAAATTACCTTTCGGAAAGACATGGCGCTGCGGGGTTCTGAATCGAGCGTGATGTCATGCTCCGCATACCACTTGCTGTAATTATTCTCGATGCGCAGATTCATCGTCTTCTCGTCCCTGTACCCGCTTAACATCGGGATCAGCACAATATTGGCCGTTTTTTCATATTCCAGCGTCGCGGTGTGGATCATGCCGATGTAAATCCGCCGCGACCGAAGCGTCACCTGCGCCAGCTCGCCTTGCTCCATACACTGGTACAGCAGCTGTTCAATACCGCTCGACTGGGCAAGACGTTTGTAGAGCTTTTTCCGGCTTTCTCCGTCCAGCCTGGCGCTGCCTGCCCAGTTAGAGCGGTAGAGGCAAAACAGGATAGCAAACGCCAGCATCACTACCACCGGAGCCTGAATGCCTAAAAAACTCCAGTTCATAAAGTCGATTTGCCAGTCGGTATATTTCAGCGAGGCAAAATGGAAAGCGTTGTTGGCGGCGGAAAGGGTGAACAGCAGCAGCCAGAGTAATCCCGTGGCGATTACGCCCTGCAGAACGAAAATACAGCCATAAAGCGCAACGAGAAAATAGACGTCCCAGCCGAAGGAACGCTTGATTTTAAAGCGCGTCGACAGGTCCCGGCTGGTGTACCAGTACCCGCAAACCATCAGCACCATAAATATCGCCGTTCCCATATCAGGCCCTCTTCAGCGTGTTGACGTGACGCAGAAAATCCTGCCGCACCTCGTTGCTTTTGTAGTTCACAGAAGCGTTCCCGTCCTGGTCGATAATGATGCGATCGCCATCTTCCACGGCTTCAATAATTTCCTGCTGGCTCATTACCTGGAGCAGGGATTCGGGGCTGGAGAAAAGCGAGAGAAAGAAGCGTTTCATGTCAGGCATCCTTATGAATTAAAAAGAATAAGCCTGGAAGAGAACCGGTATGTTTGCCTTAAGGATAACCTGAAAGTGAAAGCCGAGTGGCGGCTACGCCTTAACTGGCCTACAAAACCGTCAAAGGATTGAGTCATCAACATATTGATATTTATAGGGATTAAAAAATAAATTTGCACAAACTTGGACAAATAACGTTAATTGTGTAAGTTTTAATTATGCGATTACGCCACGTTGTTTACAGCCAGGATGTGACCCATGAGCACTTTGCCCTCTGTCGTGAGTCGGTTTATTGAGTACTACGCCGCACTGGATAGCCAGCCGCCGTCCGCGCTGGTCGGGCTTTACCATTCGAATGCCACCCTTATCGATCCGTTCGGCGAGCACGACGGTATCTTCGCGCTTCAGCGCTATTTCACCCATCTGCTGGCCAATGTCGAGAAGTGCCGTTTTACCATCGATCCGCCGCTGTGCAGCGGGAACCGGTTCGTTGTCACCTGGGTAATGCACTGGTCGCATCCGCGCATTGCCGGAGGCGAGCCGCTTGAACTGCCTGGATGTTCGGTGGTGGACACCGAAAACGATCTCATCACGCGCCAGCGGGACTTCTACGATGCGGGAGAGATGATCTACGAACACCTCCCTCTGCTGGGCTGGGCGGTACGCGGCGTGAAGCGGAGGGTCAAATCATGAAGACGGTGCTGATTACCGGCGCAAGCTCGGGCATTGGCGCGGGGCTGGCGAAGTCCTTTGCCGCTGACGGCTACCACGTGATTGCCTGCGGGCGCGATCCGGCGCGGCTTGAAGCGCTGCATCAGACCTGCCCCAATCTCTCCGTTCGCCTGTTCGATATGACAGACAGGGACGCCTGTCGCCAGGCGCTGAGCGGCGTTTACGCCGATCTGGTTATTCTCTGCGCCGGTACCTGCGAATATCTCGACGGCGGCGTGGTGGATGCGGCGCTGGTGGAGCGGGTCATGAACACCAATTTTCTCGGGCCGGTGAACTGCCTGGCCGCGCTGCAGCCGCAGCTGGTTGCCGGCAACCGCGTGGTGCTGGTGAGCTCGATGGCCCACTGGCTTCCTTTTCCGCGGGCAGAGGCCTACGGCGCGTCCAAAGCGGCGCTGAGCTGGTTTGCCGACAGTCTGCGCCTGGACTGGGAGCCAAAGGGGATTGCCGTGACGGTCGTCTCTCCGGGCTTTGTCGATACCCCGCTGACGCGCAAAAACGATTTTGCCATGCCGGGCAGGGTGAGCGTCGACGAGGCGGTCAAGGCGATCCGTACCGGGCTGGCGAAAGGCAAAATGCATATCGCGTTTCCCGCCGGGTTCGGCCTTATTTTGCGGCTGCTCTCCGGGCTGCCCGCGTTTCTGCAGCGCGCGCTGCTGCGCAGGATGGTGCGCTCATGAACATTGCAATTATCGGCAGCGGCATCGCCGGGCTGACCTGCGCCTGGCGCCTGGCAGGGCACCATCAGGTAACCCTGTTTGAAGCGGGCGCCACCCCCGGCGGCCATACCGCGACGGTTGACGTCTCAACGCCCCAGGGAACATACGCGATCGATACCGGATTTATCGTCTACAACGACCGCACCTACCCGCGCTTTATGGGCCTGCTCAGCGAGCTTGGCATCAGCGGGCAAAAAACGCAGATGAGCTTTTCGGTGCACAACCCCGAGACCGGGCTAGAGTACAACGGCCACACCCTGACGTCGCTGTTTGCCCAACGCAGAAACCTGGTGAATCCGGCGTTCTGGCGGCTGCTCGGTGACATCGTCCGCTTTAACCGCCTGGCGAAACAGGCGCTTGAAGGGGAGGTCGACCCGAACGCCACGCTGCAGACGTTTCTGGACCAGCACGGCTTCACGCCGTTTTTTGCGCGCCACTACATTCTGCCGATGGGGGCCGCCATCTGGTCGTCGTCGCTGCAGGAGATGAAGCGCTTCCCGCTGCCGCTCTTCCTGCGCTTCTTTCACCATCACGGCCTGCTGGATATCACCCGGCGCCCGCAGTGGTACGTAGTGCCGGGCGGCTCGCGGGAGTATATCCGCGCCATGCTCGACAAGCTGGGCGACCGTCTGAAACTGCATCTTAATTCACCGGTGCAGCGCGTGAGCCGCCACGAGCGCGGCGTTACGCTACAGCTCGAAAACGGCAGCCAGCGTTTCGACCAGGTGATTTTTGCCTGCCACTCCGCCACTGCCCTGGCGATGCTAGAGGATCCTACGCCCGCGGAGCGCGAAGTGCTGGGCGATATCGGCTGGCAGCGCAACGAGGTTGTTTTGCACAGCGATCCGCGCTGGCTGCCGGTGCGGCAGCGCGCGTGGGCGAGCTGGAACTATCGCCTGAGCGCGCAGGAGCAGGCCAGCGCCTGCGTCACCTACAACATGAACATTCTTCAGGATCTGCCTGCGGGCAGCCCGCTGTTCTGCGTCACCCTGAACCCGGACGCGCCGGTGGATGAACGCTTCGTCCTGCAACGCTTTGTCTATGAGCATCCGCTGTTTAACCCGCAAAGCTGGCGGGCCCAGGCGCGCCGCGGCGAGATCAACGGTCATCACCGGAGCTGGTACTGCGGCGCTTACTGGTACAACGGTTTTCATGAAGACGGCGTGCGCAGCGCGCTGGACGTGGTCAATGAAATCGCCGCAGGGGAGGGGAACTGAAATGAACAGCTGCCTCTATCACGGCGTATTGCGCCACCGCCGCCTTCAGCCGAAAACCCACGAATTCAGCTACGACGTTTTTATGGCCTGGCTGGATCTCGATGAGCTGCCGCTGCTGGCCTCCGTCGGCGTGCGGCGCAACCGCTTTGCCGCCGCCTCGTTCCATGACGCGGACTACCCGCTCGGCGCGCCGCTTAAAGACAAGGTGCTGAACAGGCTGGAGAGCCTGACCGGGGAACGTCCCGCAGGGCGGGTCATGCTTCTGACGCAGCTGCGCTATTTTGGGTTCCATTTCAATCCGGTCAACTTTTACTACTGCTATGACCCGGAAAATACGCTTCGCTGGGTGCTGGCGGAGGTGCGCAACACGCCGTGGAACGAGCGTCACTATTACGCGGTCGACGGGCAAAATGCCCAGCCTACGGAGAAAGCGTTTCACGTTTCCCCCTTCAACCCGATGGACATGATCTACCACTGGCGCTTCAACACCCCGGACAACACGCTGCATATGCACATTGAAAATCATCAGGAGGCGAAGGTGTTTGACGCCACGCTGGCGCTGCGCCGGGAGCCTCTGACCCGCCCGGCGCTGCGCTCGCTGCTGCTGCGCATCCCGCTGATGACCCTGAAAACCGTTTTCGCCATTTACTGGCAGGCGCTGAGGCTGTGGCTCAAGCGCGTGCCGCTGTATAACCATCCCGTCAGCAGGAGTGAACGCTCATGACCGATCCCGTCTTTGCGCTAGAACCCGATATCCCGCGCAACGTCCGCATTGCGCGTTGGCTGCTGTTTCGTCTGTTAAGCGGCATTCGCGGCGGCTCGCTCACCCTGCGTGAAGGGGCGCAGACCTTCCATTTTGGCGAGACATCCTCCGCGCTGCACGCCGACGTGCAGATCCTCACGCCCGGCGTCTACTGGCGCGTCTTAACGGGCGGTAGCCTCGCCGCCGCAGAAGCCTGGATGGATGGCGAATGGGAAACCGCGCAGCTTACGCCGCTTCTGCAAATCCTGGCCCTCAACGGTGAGGTGCTTGGTCGTCTGGAGAACGGGTTCCGGCTGTTCGGCCGCCCGCTGGAGCGGCTTCGCCACTGGACGCGGCGCAATTCTCGCGCCCAGGCGCGTGAAAATATTGCCGCCCATTACGACCTGGGTAACACCTTTTATAGCCATTTTCTGGATAAAGAGCTGCTCTATTCCAGCGCGCTGTTTACCGCTGACGAGCAGGATCTTACCGTGGCGCAGCAGGCCAAAATGGCGCGCCTGTGCGACCAGCTGGCGCTAAACGCGGGTGACCATCTGCTGGAAATTGGCACCGGCTGGGGCGCGATGGCGGAATACGCCGCCCGTCACTACGGCTGTCGGGTGACCACCACCACGCTGTCGCAGGAACAATATATCTGGGCAACCGAGCGCATCGCCCGCGCCGGGCTGCAGGATCGGGTTGAGGTACTGCTCTGCGACTATCGCGACCTCACCGGACAGTACGACAAGCTGGTTTCGATAGAGATGATTGAGGCCGTCGGGCAACGCTATCTGCCCACGTTCTTCCGTACCTGCCAGGCGCGGCTGCGCCCCGGTGGACGGATGGCGATTCAGGCCATCACCATTCAGGACCAGCGCTACCGCGACTACAGCAAAAGCGTCGATTTTATCCAGCGTTACATTTTCCCGGGCGGCTTCCTGCCGAGCATTACGGCGATGAACGAGCTGATGACGCGCCACACCGATTTCGTGGTGCGCAATCTTTTCGACATGGGGCCGGACTACGCCCGGACGCTGGCCCACTGGCGGCAGCGCTTTGTCCACGCCTGGCAGGAGATTGAAAAGCTCGGCTTTGATGAACGGTTCCGCCGCATGTGGCTGTACTACTTCGGCTACTGCGAAGCCGGGTTTAACGCCCGCACCATCAGCGTGGTGCAGCTGACCGCCGAGCGCGTATGAGACGCTACCTTCAGGTCTTTCTGCTGGCCGTCGCGTTCGATCTCTACTGGGCGCTGGTGGTGCTGTTTCGCGAACAGGGCCTGATTATCTGGCTCGGGCTGGCGATCCTGGCGTATCTGTTATTGCCGTCGGCATACCGTCTGTACGCCATTGGGCTGGCCGCGGCGGGCAGCCTGCTGGATGCGCTCTGGGCGTTGACGGGGCTGATTGCCTTCACGGGCGACGCTCTGATGCCGCTATGGATGGTGGCGTTGTGGCTGATGTTCGCCGTGGTCTGGACGCAGCTTACGCGTACCACCACGTTACCCGGCTGGCTGCTGACCCTGCTGGCGGCCGTGGGAGGCCCGGTGGCCTACCTGATTGGCGAGCGGCTGGGCGCCATCACGTTTCTGGAGCCGACCTTTATCGTCGTCAGCTGGATGGCGCCGGGCTGGCTGGTGTTGATGCTGTTTTTCCACCTGCTGATGGGGAGACAAAAATGAGTGCTGCGGTTCTGCTGCTTTGGCTGATGCTGGCTGTTCCCGGCGCCCAGGCCGCCGACTGGCTGGCCTGGCGTAAGGTGGGCGATGCCACGCTGACCTGGGGGCCGTTTACGGTCTATACCTCCCAGCTCCGCACGCCGGATGGCCGTTACGGCCGGGACGATCGGGATCAGGCGCTGATTATTACCTACGCGCGCGACATAGATCGCGATGAACTGGTTGAGGCGACCCGCGACCAGTGGCAGGCGCTGGGGATCCTGGAACAGGAACCGGAAAGTGAAGCCTGGCTAAGGATGCTCCAGTCCCTGTGGCCGGATGTCCGACCGGGCGCACAGCTGGCGTTTGTTCTCAACAATAAGCAGGGGCAGTTCTGGTACCGCGCGTCGGCGGCGCAAACATCCTTTATTCCGCTCGGGCCGCGTCAGTCGGAAGCGTTCAGCACCCGCTTTCTGGCCATCTGGCTCGATCCCCGCACGCAATATCCTGAGCTGCGTCAGCAGCTAATCGGAGGCCAAAAATGAAACGAATCCTGACGCTGGCGCTGGCATTCACGATGCTGCTGGCGGGCTGTAGCACGGAGGTGGCCGAGTATCGCCAGCAGCAGCCGCGGCTTGATATCTTCCACTACTTCCAGGGCAAAACCGAAGCGTGGGGCATGGTGCAGGATCGCAGCGGCAAGCAGATCCGCCGTTTCCACGTCGAAATTGCCGGGGACGTTATCGGCGATACGCTGACGCTGAACGAGCGCTTCGTGTACGACGACGGCGAGAAGCAGCAGCGGGTCTGGCACATTCGCCGCGTGGGGAACGACCGCTACGAGGGAACGGCAGGGGATATTGAAGGGGTTGCCACCGGGCAGGCCGCAGGCAACGCCTTTAACTGGCATTACAGCATGAACGTGAAGGCCAACGGCAAAACCTGGCTGCTGAACTTTGACGACTGGATGTACCTGCAGGATGAGACGCATCTGTTTAATAAAACCGAGATGAAAAAATTTGGCGTCACCGTCGCCACGGTGACGCTATTCTTCACCCGGAACACGGAAGATTAGTCGCGAACATCGCCGGTTTTGCTGCTGGAGTAAATGAAGTACAAGGCAATCCCCAGGCAAACCACCGCGCCCAGACGGCTCGGTGAAAACGCAATAGCGGGATTGTTCAACCAGCCAAAGTTATCTATCAGCATGCTCATGGCGAGCTGGCCGAATATCACCGCCACCGTGGCGACGGCGGTGCCGATGCGCTGCACGGCGAGCACCATGATCACAATGTAGGGCACGCCGAACATCGCCCCGAGGAGCTGCCATTTCGGCACGTCCAGCAGCGTGACCGTCTGCTTAGGCTCAAAGAAGAAAATGAGCAGGGCGGTCACCAGCGCGCCGACGGAAAACGTCAGAAACGCGCTCTTGAAAACGCCCACGCTGCTGCCGAGCTGTCCGTTAATCGCTGCCTGTACGCTCAGCGTCGCGCCCCCGCAAACTGCCAGAATTATCATCATCAGCGTCATGTGTTTACCCCTTTGCGACCAGTACCAGTGCGGCAATAATAAAAACCAGCGCCACGATGCGCCTTGCGTTTATCTTCCTGTGCGGCGTACCCAGCAGGCCAAAGTGGTCAATGATCAGGCTTTTAAAAACCTGACCTGCCAGAATGCCGATCATCGTCAGAGCGATGCCGATGGCGGGGGTGGCGATAGTCAGAATGACAACATAAACAGGACCCAGCACGCCGCCGAGCAGCTGCCAGCCGGGCTGTGCGAAAAACGACGGGCTGTTGCGCGGGCTGAAAAACAGCATCAGCAGAAAGGTCAGCGCGGCACCGACCCCGAAAATGCTGAACGTGGCCCATAAATCGCCCACTTCTCCTCCTAACGGCCCCAGCAAACCCGCCTCGACGGAAAGGCCCATCCCGCCGGCAATCACCAGTAAAATCAATACAAAATGCATCACGCTTCCTCCGTTTTTAGGCGAAGAAGATTACGTCGGTAGACATGTGAGAAAAATGCCATAATGCAGGAAACACCTTTGCAGGAAATGCATTAATGTCAGATGCCGGAAGCATGAATCTTCGCTCACTGCTGCTGTTTATTGCCGTCTATGAAACGCAGAACTTTTCCGTCGTTGCGCGACGGGAGGGAATTTCCGCCTCGCAGGTGTCGCGTATTATTCATCAGCTTGAGGACGCGCTCGGCCAGCAGCTGTTCTACCGCAATACCCGGGCGGTGATCCCCACGGAAAACGGGCATCTTTTCATCCGCTATGCCCGGGCGATGGTCGATAGCTTCGAAGAGGCGCGCCGGGAGCTGGATGAACGTTCGACCGAACCCTCCGGCACGGTCCGCATTAACGGGCCGGTATTTTTTGGACAGAGGCACGTTGCGCCTGGCCTGGCAGGCCTGGCCGAGCGTTATCCACGGTTAACCATAGAGCTGACGCTGACCGATGACTTTATCGACCCGCACCGGGATGCCGCCGACCTCATCTTTCGCATCGGCACGCTGACGGACTCGACGTTTCACGCCCGCATCTTCGGGCAGCAGCGCTACCACCTTGCCGCGTCGCCCGCGTATCTGCGTCAACACGGCGTACCGGCCGATCCGGCCGAGCTGAGCCAGCATAAATGCCTTGTGTATCGCGGTTCGTCTGGCCCTAACCGCTGGCTCGTACGGCGCAAGGGGGAGAATTGGGTGCACTATCCCGTCGCGCCGCTGATGACGTCCAATAATGCGGAGTCGCTGCTCATTGCCGCGCTGGGTGGAATGGGGATCGTCCTGTTTCCGGACTGGCTGATTGGCGACAGGCTGCAGCGGGGGGAGCTGGTCGCCCTTATGCCGGAAATGGCGTGTGCTATCAATACGGAGCCGCTCAATATTGCGGCGATCTATCCTCACGCGCGTCATCCGCCCCTGAACGTCAGGGCGGTGATTGATTATTACGTGGCGTTTTTCGGCTCGCCGCCGTACTGGCAAACGTAAGGCAATTACGCGCCGAGTTCTTTACGGATAATTTCTGCGCCGGCGCTGAGCGCTTTCAGCTTGCCGTTAGCCACCTGACGGGAGAGGGGAGCCATGCCGCAGTTGGTTGACGGGTAAAGCTTGTCGGCATCAACGAACTGCAGCGCTTTACGCAGGGTGTCGGCGACCTCTTCTGGCGCTTCGACGGTGTTGGTGGCTACGTCAATCGCCCCAACCATCACCTTTTTACCGCGAATCAGCTCCAGCAGATCCATCGGCACGCGGGAGTTGTGGCACTCCAGAGAGATGATGTCGATATTAGAGGTTTGCAGCTTAGGGAAGGCCTCTTCATACTGGCGCCATTCTGAGCCGAGCGTCTTTTTCCAGTCGGTATTGGCCTTGATGCCGTAGCCGTAGCAGATGTGTACCGCGGTTTCGCATTTCAGACCCTCAATGGCGCGTTCCAGCGCGGCGATGCCCCAGTCGTTGACCTCGTCGAAGAAGACGTTAAACGCTGGCTCATCAAACTGGATAATATCCACGCCCGCGGCCTCTAATTCGCGCGCTTCCTGGTTGAGGATTTTGGCGAATTCCCAGGCCAGCTTTTCGCGGCTTTTATAATGCGCGTCGTAAAGGGTGTCGATCATGGTCATCGGCCCGGGCAGGGCCCATTTGATCGGCTTGTCCGTGAGCTGGCGCAGGTACTTTGCATCGTCCACGAATACCGGCTTCTGACGCGCAACGGCAGAAACCACGGTGGGCACGCTGGCGTCATAGCGGTTACGAATGCGTACGGTCTGGCGGTTCTCAAAATCGACGCCGCTCAGGTGTTCAATAAAGGTGGTGACGAAGTGCTGGCGGGTCTGTTCCCCGTCGCTGACAATATCAATTCCCGCACGGATCTGCTCGTCCAGAGACAGGCGCAGCGCATCCTGTTTACCCGCCAGCAGTTCCTGATCCTGCAATTTCCACGGAGACCAGAGCGTTTCAGGCTGCGCAAGCCAGGTCGGCTTAGGCAGGCTGCCAGCCGTAGACGTCGGGAGCAATGTTTTCATAATAAAAGACCTTTTTTGATGAATTAAAGCGTGTAGTTATCAGACCACTGCTCGAGAATGTGTTTATAAGGCTTGATGAAATATTCTTCGGTAAATCGACCCTGTTCAATCGCCAGCCGGCTTCGCTCTTCGCGGTCATAAACAATTTTGGTTAATGAATGATCCTGCTGGTTCAGATCCGGGCGATAAAACAGTCCCGCCGCCGAGTTCGCGTTGTAAATTTCCGGGCGATAGATTTTCTGGAACGTCTCCATCGTGCTGATGGTGCCGATCAGCTCCAGATCGGTGTAATCGCTCAGCAAGTCCCCGGTAAAGAAGAACGCGAAAGGCGCCACGCTGTTCTCCGGCATGAAGTAGCGGACCTTCAGGCCCATTTTGGCGAAGTACAGTTCCGTTAACGACTCGCCGTCCGGCGCGTACTCAATGCCCAGAACGGGGTGCTGGTTACCGGTGCGGCGGTAGGTGTCTTTGCTGGAAACGCTCAGGCAAATCACCGGGCCCTTTCTGAAGTTCTCTTTGTATTCCGGCGAATTCACAAAATGGCGGAAAATGTTGCCGTGCAGTTCGCCAAACTTTTCAGGAACGCTGAAGTGCTGCTGGTTCTTGTTGTGCTCCAGCAGCAGAACGCTGAAATCATAATCGCGCACGTAAGAAGAGAAGTTATTCCCGACAATGCCAGGGATGCGCTGGTTATTTTTCTTGTCGACAATGTACGTCTGCAAAACCTCAATGGCCGGGAACGGCTTTTCCGCGCCTATGTTCAGGTCGACGGAGATGATTTCAAGCTCAACCGCGTAGCGATCGGCGGTTGGGTTATCCCAGCACGCCAGGGCGTTAAAGCGGTTGTTGATCATCACCAGCGTATTGCGCAGGTTTTCCTGACGTTTTTCCCCACGCGCCAGGTTGGCAAAGTTGGTGGTCGTACGCGTATTTTCAGACGGGTTGTAATTCTCATCGAAGCAACTGCGCTTAAGGGTATATGTGAAAGCTTTGCTCATTGTGGTTATGCATCCTAAGTTCATGTTGCTAAGAAGTTACCAATGCATAATTTATGCCTGAGCCCGCGGCGCAGGGGAAGTGACTTAATTTCAATGCAACATGAGCGAAGTTCATGATGCTGATCACATTTTCCGACCGCGTCAGGTCATCATGAATTTTTTAGCGAAACAGACGGCTTCTTGCCTGCCGATGTAGGGGCCGTAGTTGTCTATAACGCTGTAGCCATTCCGCTCATAGAAGTTCACGGCGCGCCTGTTCACTTTTCGTGTTTCAAGCCAGATTTCACCGTAGCCTAAACGTTGCGCAGAGGCTTCAAGGAAAGCCAGTAAAGCCTGTCCAATACCGGGTTCGCTTCTGTCGGAGTACATTCGCTTAAGCTCCGCAATCTGTTCTGATAGCGGGCGCAATGCCCCACATCCCACGGCATCACCATTATCATTCTTAGCGACAACCCACAGTGTGCGTTCGGCCATCATGGCGTCGGCGTTAAAATGTCGCGTACCGCGATCTCCTGTAATAGCCGCCAGTTCAGATGAAAGATTATCAATGAGACGTTGGGATTCAGGCGCGTGGAGGTCGGCTGCTTTAATCGTTATCATGGATGTTTCCGGTGTGCTTTATTTGGCAGCAGCCAAATTATCAGACAGTTAAAGTGAGTTATCCTATGTTTTACTTATGTTTCGGCACGGGCTTAATGTCGGTATAATCCCCAAAATTTCCAACCGGTTTAGAAACGATCATGACAAAACTCACCTTACAAGAGCAGATGCTGAAAGCGGGCCTGGTCAGCAGCAAAAAAGCGGCGAAAGTGCAGCGCACGGCAAAGAAATCACGCGTTCAGGCTCGTGAGGCTCGGGAAGCGGTAGAAGAGAACAAGAAGGCGCAGATCGAGCGCGACAAGCTGCTGAGCGAGCAGCAGAAGCAGGCCGTGCTCGCGAAAGAGTTTAAAGCGCAGGTGAAGCAGCTGATCGAGATGAACCGCATCACCGTAGCGAAGGGCAACATCACCTTTAACTTCACCGACGGCAATCTGATCAAAAAAATTGAGGTCGACAAGCAGACGCAAACCCAGCTGATCAACGGCCGTCTGGCCATTGCGCGCCTGGTGCTCAATGCAAACGGCGACTGTGAATACGCGATCATTCCGGCGGTGGTGGCCGATAAAATTGCCCAGCGCGATGCCGACAGCATCGTGCTTAACAGCGCGCTCAGTCAGGAAGAGCAGGACGAAGACGATCCGTACGCGGACTTCAAAATCCCTGACGATTTGATGTGGTAAACCGCGTTCAGAACGGGGCGGCGTGGCGGGCGTTAACCGGCTCTCCGCTCACGGGATGAATAAAATTCAGCTCGCTGGCATGCAGCATCAGCCGGGGCGTTCCCTCGGTCCCCGGCGCTTCAAGACCGCCATACAGATCGCAGCCCAGAATAGGGTGCCCCAGCCGCTGGCAGTGAATGCGCAGCTGGTGGGTTCGCCCGGTCTCCGGTATCAGTTTCACACGCGTTAACGGTAGCCCCGTCCCCTGATAAAACCGTTCCACCACCCGATAGCGGGAGCGGGCGGGTTTACCGTTGACGGCGCAGATCGACATCAGCGGGAACAGCGCCGGGTCTTTGGCAATGGGCGCGTCTATGACTCCCTCATCGTTTTCCAGATGTCCGCAAAGCAGGGCGCTGTAAACTTTCTCCACGCTGCGCTTGCTAAACTGCTGGCAGAGCGCCGCGTTGATGGGTTTATTGCGCGCAACCACCATCAGCCCTGACGTGCCGAAATCCAGACGATGTACCAGCGTGCAGCCGGGGAACGTCTGGACCAGACGATAATGGACAGAATCGAAGTTTTGCGGGTTTTTGCCCGAGAGGCTGAGCAGGCCGGAAGGCTTATTAATCAGCAGCAGATGTTCATCCTGCCAGAGGATCTCAATGTCGTCGTGACACGGTGGGGCAATAAAAGAATCGATAATCGCAGACATCAGGCCGCCCGGCTGGAGAGTGGGTGCGGATGATAGCGAAATGCGGGGAAAAGAAAAACCCTCCCACCGGGCGGTGAGAGGGCAAAATCTTACGCTGCGACCAGGCTGTCGATCGCGGCTTTTGCGTCGGTCTGCGCTTTGGTCGCCACTTCCGGACCGTAAGCGATACCTTCAGCGAACACGAAGTTCACGTCGGTGATGCCGATGAAGCCCAGGAACAGGCTCAGGTACGGCGCAACCAGGTCAGTTGGGGTATCTTTATGAATACCGCCACGGCTGGTCAGGACGATCGCACGCTTGCCTTTCACCAGACCTTCAGGGCCGTTCTCGGTGTAGCGGAAGGTTACGCCAGCGCGCGCCACCAGGTCGAAGTAGTTCTTCAGCTGGGTAGGAATGTTGAAGTTGTACATTGGGGCGTTGATGACGATAACGTCGTGCGCCTGCAGCTCAGCAATCAGCTCGTCGGACAGGGCCAGGGCTTCCTGCTGACGCGGGGACAGCGGCGCATCGCTTGGGCGCAGCGCGCCAACCAGCTCGCCGTCCAGGACAGGAATTGGGTTTGCTGCCAGGTCACGCACGGTGATTTCGTCGGCAGAATGCTGTGCACGCCACTGCTCAACGAAGTAATCAGACAGCTGACCAGACTGAGAGTACCCTGCCAGAATGCTGGATTTCAAAACTAATACTTTGCTCATGGGTGATTCCTGTTGTTGCATTTGATTGAAGGGGGTTGCCCCGTTGCTTGTTGACACTTTATTCACAATCCTGCCACAGAGATAGCGCAATATATCGAAGCCTATGTTCGAATTTTTTGAATAAGGCGCTAAAAGCGTCAATGTGGTACTCTATAGCAATCATTAAAAAGAGATTTTACCCGGCAGAGCACTGCCCGTTAACGCTATGACAGAACAACCAAAAATCACCTTCCCGATGCTCCTGCAACAGCTTGATTCCCTGATGCTGCGCGATAAACAGCGGTTTTCCCGCCGGCTGCACGGCGTGAAGAAGGTTAAAAATCCTGATGCACAACAGGCCATTTTCCAGGAGATGGCGAAAGAGATTGAACAGGCGGCAGGGAAGGTTGTGCTGCGCGAAGCCGCACGCCCGGCAATTACCTACCCGGAAAACCTGCCCGTCAGCCAGAAGAAACAGGACATCCTTGAGGCCGTACGCGACCACCAGGTGGTGATTGTCGCGGGGGAAACCGGCTCGGGGAAAACCACCCAGCTACCGAAAATCTGCATGGAGCTGGGGCGCGGGCTAAAAGGGCTGATTGGCCACACCCAGCCGCGTCGTCTGGCGGCGCGCACCGTGGCGAACCGTATTGCCGAAGAGCTGCAGACGGAGCCGGGCGGCTGCATCGGCTACAAGGTGCGCTTCAGCGACCACGTCAGCGACAACACAATGGTCAAGCTGATGACGGACGGTATCCTGCTGGCGGAAATCCAGCAGGACCGCCTGCTGATGCAGTACGACACCATCATCATTGACGAAGCGCACGAGCGCAGCCTGAACATCGACTTCCTGCTCGGCTACCTGAAAGAGCTGCTGCCGCGTCGCCCGGATCTGAAAATCATCATCACCTCCGCGACCATCGACCCGGAGCGCTTCTCGAAGCATTTCAACAATGCGCCAATCATCGAGGTCTCTGGCCGAACCTATCCGGTTGAAGTGCGCTACCGTCCGATTGTGGAAGAGGCGGACGATACCGAGCGCGATCAGCTGCAGGCCATCTTCGACGCCGTCGACGAGCTGGGCAACGAGAGCGCGGGGGACATCCTGATCTTCATGAGCGGCGAGCGCGAAATTCGCGACACCGCCGACGCGCTCAGCAAGCGCGACCTGCGCGACACCGAGATCCTGCCGCTTTACGCGCGTCTGTCGAACAGCGAGCAGAACCGCGTGTTCCAGCCGCACGGCGGGCGCCGCATCGTGCTGGCGACCAACGTGGCGGAAACCTCGCTGACCGTGCCGGGCATCAAATACGTGATCGACCCGGGCACGGCGCGCATCAGCCGCTACAGCTACCGCACCAAGGTTCAGCGCCTGCCGATTGAGCCGGTCTCTCAGGCTTCCGCTAACCAGCGTAAGGGCCGCTGCGGCCGCGTGTCGGAAGGGATCTGTATTCGTCTCTATTCCGAAGACGATTTCCTCTCGCGTCCGGAATTCACCGACCCGGAAATCCTTCGCACCAACCTGGCGTCCGTTATTCTGCAGATGACCGCTCTGGGGCTGGGCGACATTGCGGCGTTCCCGTTCGTCGAAGCGCCGGATAAGCGCAACATTCAGGACGGCGTGCGCCTGCTGGAAGAGCTCGGCGCCATTACCACCGACGAGCAGGCGAGCATCTATAAGCTGACGCCGCTGGGCCGCCAGCTCAGCCAGCTGCCGGTCGACCCGCGCCTGGCGCGCATGGTGCTGGAAGCGCAAAAGCACGGCTGCGTGCGCGAGGCGATGATTATCACCTCGGCGCTCTCCATTCAGGACCCGCGCGAGCGTCCGATGGACAAACAGCAGGCGTCGGACGAAAAGCACCGTCGCTTCCACGACAAAGAGTCCGATTTCCTCGCCTTCGTGAACCTGTGGAACTACCTCGGCGAGCAGCAGAAAGCGCTCTCCTCGAACCAGTTCCGCCGCCAGTGTCGCGTGGATTTCCTCAACTACCTGCGCGTGCGCGAATGGCAGGATATCTACACCCAGCTGCGCCAGGTGGTGAAAGAGCTGGGCATTCCGGTGAACAGTGAACCGGCAGAATACCGCGAAATTCACATCGCGCTGCTGACCGGCCTGCTGTCCCATATCGGGATGAAGGATGCGGACAAGCAGGAATATACCGGCGCGCGTAACGCCCGCTTCTCCATCTTCCCGGGTTCCGGCTTGTTCAAGAAGCCGCCGAAGTGGACCATGGTCGCGGAGCTGGTGGAAACCAGCCGCCTGTGGGGACGAATTGCCGCGCGTATCGACCCGGAATGGGTTGAGCCGGTGGCTCAGCACCTGCTGAAACGCTCGTACAGTGAACCGCACTGGGAGCGCGCGCAGGGCGCGGTGATGGCAACCGAGAAAGTGACCGTTTACGGCCTGCCGGTGGTCGCCGCGCGCAAGGTCAACTACAGCCAGATTGACCCGGCGCTCAGCCGCGAGCTGTTTATCCGCCACGCGCTGGTGGAGGGGGACTGGCAGACGCGTCACGCCTTCTTCCGTGAAAACCTGAAGCTGCGCGCCGAGGTCGAGGAGCTTGAGCACAAGTCCCGCCGTCGCGACATTCTGGTGGACGATGAGGCGCTGTTTGAGTTTTACGACCAGCGCATCAGCCACGATGTCATCTCCGCCCGCCACTTCGACAGCTGGTGGAAGAAGGCCAGCAAAGCGACGCCGGACCTGCTCAACTTTGAAAAGAGCATGCTGATTAAAGAGGGGGCGGAGTCGGTCAGCAAGCTCGACTACCCGAACTTCTGGCATCAGGGCAACCTCAAGCTGCGTCTGACCTACCAGTTTGAACCGGGCACCGACGCGGACGGCGTGACCGTGCACATTCCGCTGCCGCTGCTGAACCAGGTCGACGAGGGCGGGTTTGAGTGGCAAATCCCCGGCCTGCGCCGCGAGCTGGTGATTGCGCTGATCAAATCCCTGCCGAAACCAGTGCGCCGAAACTTTGTGCCTGCGCCAAACTACGCGGAAGCGTTTTTAGGCCGCGTCACACCGCTGGAGCTGCCGCTGCTGGACGCGCTGGAGCGTGAGTTCCGCCGCATGACCGGCACCACCATCGACCGCGAAGACTGGAACTGGGATCAGGTGCCCGATCACCTGAAAATCAGCTTCCGCGTGGTGGATGATAAAAATAAAAAGCTGCTGGAAGGACGTTCGCTGAGCGAGCTGAAAGAGGCGCTGAAGGGCAAAGTTCAGGAGACGCTTTCTGCGGTGGCGGACGACGGCATCGAGCAGAGCGGGCTGCACATCTGGAGCTTCGGCCAGCTTCCGGAAAGCTACGAGCAGAAGCGCGGTAACTATAAGGTCAAAGCCTGGCCGGCGCTGGTGGACGAGCGCGACAGCGTGGCGATTAAGCTTTTTGATAACCCGCAGGAACAGCAGCAGATGATGTGGCGCGGGCTGCGCCGCCTGCTGCTGCTCAACATCCCGTCGCCAATCAAGTATCTGCACGAGAAGCTGCCGAACAAAGCCAAGCTGGGGCTCTACTTTAACCCGTACGGCAAGGTGCTGGATCTGATTGACGACTGCATCTCATGCGGGGTGGACAAGCTGATCCACGAGGCGGGCGGTCCGGTCTGGACGGAAGAAGGTTTTGCGAAGCTGCATGACAAGGTTCGCGCCGAGCTGAACGACACCGTGGTCGAGATTGCCAAACAGGTCGAGCAGATCCTCACCGCCGTGTTCAATATCAACAAGCGCCTGAAGGGGCGCGTGGATATGACCATGGCGCTGGGGCTGTCGGACGTGAAGGCGCAGATGGCGGGGCTGGTGTACCGCGGTTTTGTGACCGGCAACGGTTTTAAGCGGCTGGGCGATACGCTGCGTTATTTGCAGGCGATTGAAAAACGTCTGGAGAAAATGGCTATCGATCCGCACCGCGACCGCGCGCAGATGCTGAAAGTGGAGAGCGTGCAGCAGGCGTGGCAGCAGTGGCTGAACAAGCTGCCGCCGGCACGTCGCGAGGATGAAGATGTGCAGGCGATCCGCTGGATGATCGAGGAGCTGCGCGTCAGCTTCTTTGCCCAGCAGCTCGGTACGCCGTATCCGATTTCGGATAAGCGTATTCTGCAGGCGATGGAGCAAATTTCGGCTTAACACCCCTCACCCTAACCCTCTCCCCAAAGGGGAGAGGGGACTGTTCACTGCGCGTATACAGATCTGAGATTAAAGGTCGGAAGCTGGTTTTCTCCCTCTCCCTGTGGGAGAGGGCTGGGGTGAGGGCCTCAGCGCGCAAAGTGGGTTCACGCGTTCTTCCACCCGCCGCCCAGCGCTTTATACAAATCAATCTGCGCCAGCAGCAGGTTATTTTTTACCTGCACCACGCTGGTCTGGACCGAGTACAGCGTGCGCTGCGCGTCCAGCACGTCAAGATAGGATGAATAACCGTTGCGATAGCGGTTCTGCGCAATGCGCAGCGTCTCCCGAGCCACATCCTGCTGGGCGAGCAGCTCCGTCAGCTGTTCCCGATAGCGCGTAATGGCGTCAAGGCTGTTGTTCACTTCGGCAAACGCGTTACGCACGGTTTTTTCATACGCGTACAGCGCCTGGTTACGCTGGGACTGGGAAATATCCATCTGCGCGTTCAGGGCCTGGCGGTTCAGCAGCGGGGCGAGAATGCTGCCGCCCGCGCTCCAGAGCTGGAGCGGGTTGTCCAGCAGGCCGGAAAGGGTACGATCCTGAATCGATCCGCTTGCGGTCAGATTGATCGACGGCAGCAGGCTGGCGCGTGACGCGGCAAGCGAGGCGTCAGCCGCGATCAGCTGTCGCTCGGCCTGCACGATGTCCGGCCGACGATTCAGGAGCGTGGAGGGCAGCTGTGACGGCAGCGTCAGCGGCGTCAGCGCCGCAAAGCTTTCGCTGCGCGCCACCGCGCCGGGATTGCTTCCCAGCAGCAGGCTCAGGGCATTTTCCTGCTGCGCAATTTGATGCCGCAGCACGGGTACCTGCGCCCGCGTTGAGCGAAGCTCAGAATCCGACTGCATCAGCTCCAGACGCGAGCTGTAGCCCGTCTCAAGCTGGCGTTTGGCAAGGTTAAACGCCTCCTCGCGCGATTTCAGCGTGGATTCGGTCACGCGCAGCTGTTCATCAAGCGAGAGCAGGGTTACGTACCCGGAGGCAACGGACGAGGCGACGGTGAGATCCGCGGCCGCGGCGGCGGCTTTTTGCGCCTCCAGCGAGGCCTCGGCTGCGCGAGAAGTGCTGCGGTTGACGCCCCAGATATCAACGTCATAGCTCGCCGTCAGGCTGCCTCTGTACAGCGTACCGTAGACCGGTAGCCCGGTGGCGGCAGACTGCGAACGGGCGCGCGTTCCGCTTACCCCCGCGTCGAGCGAAGGAAACAGGCTCCCGTCGGCGGCAAAGACCCGCGCCTGATATTCGTTTATCCGCTCGCGGGCAATCAGCACGTCGCTGTTGTTTTTAAGCGCCCGATCCACGTAGCGGTTCAGGTGGTTGTCATGAAAGTTGCGCCACCAGAGCTGCTCCGCCGGGCTGGCTGGCCCCGAGTCGGCTCGCCACTGCGCAGGGATGTGCAGCGTCGGCTGCGCCGGCTTTACGTCGACGGACTGGCATCCGGCCAGCGTTACCGCCAGCACCAGAGCGGCTATCGGGCGGAGGATCATGGCTTCGCCTTCCGCGTATCAATCGTCACCTGGACCGACATACCCGGACGCAGCAGTTTGTACGCGTCTTCTTCACCCAGCACCTCAATACGCACCGGAATGCGCTGGGCGATTTTGACAAAGTTGCCGGTGGCGTTGTCCGGCGTGATAGCGCTGAATTCAACCCCGGTCGCCGGCGAGATGCTCTCCACGCGGCCCTGATACGCTTTGTTGTTCAGGGCATCGACGGTAAACTTCACCGGCTGACCGACGCGCAGCTCCGCCAGCTGGGTCTCTTTGATGTTGGCGATCACCCAGTGCTGCGGCGGCACCAGGGTAGTGAGGTGCGTGCCGGCGGTCACGTACGCGCCGAGACGCACGGCAATCTGGCCGAGCTGGCCGTCGCGCGGGGCGATAATGCGGGTGTTTTGCAGGTCAATCTGCGCCAGCTCCAGCGCCGCTTTGGCGTTTTCAACATCCGCCTCCAGCGCGCCGCGGTTCACAATCACCGTCTGCAGATCCTGACGCGACATCTCAAGCGAGGCTTTCGCCTGGTCGATATCCGCGCTGCCCTGGGCCGCGCTGGCCAGCGCGGCATCGCGCTCGCGAATGGAAAGCGAACCGTCCGCCGTCAGATCCTTCACGCGCTTTAAATCCGCCTGGGTTTTCAGGCTCTGGGCGCGGGCATTTTTCAGCGCGGCTTCATTTTTGGCAATGGTCGCTTCGGCGCTTTTACGCTGCTGCAGGTTGTTATTCAGCGCGGCAATTTTCATCGCCAGCTGCGCCTCGGCCTGATGGACGCGCTGACGATAGATGCGGTCGTCGATCTGCAACAGCAGGTCGCCTTTTTTGACCTGCACAAAGTCCTGAACCTTCACCTCGGTGATATAGCCGTTAACCTGGGGGCTGATGAACGTCGTCTGGCCGCGCACGTAGGCGTTGTCGGTAAACTGCGCGTGGCGGGTAAACGGCGGCAGCTGCCAGGCGTAAAGAATGACCAGCACGCCGACAATACCGATGGCGGCGGCGGTGAAAACGGAAACAATGCGCACATTTTTGCGGGTGTTGGCCTGCTCTTTGGCGGCATCCTGCTGACTCATAAACTCTCCAGAAATATTTCAATTACCTGTTGCCGGTGGCGTTCTTCAGCGCCATACGGGCAGTTATGCGCAGGCGCAGCAAGCGCCATAAAATCCAGACCAGCGTGGCGGCGGCGATGCTCGCCGTCAGAAGATAAGTATCGTTATAGGCCAGAATGTTTGCCTCAAGGGTGGTCACCGTCTGTAGCTGGGTAATGGCCTGCGTTCCCAGCAGCGAACTGTCGCCAATCAGGCTTTTATACATCTGGGTATAAAGCTGAATTCGCTCGTTGACCAGCGGGTTGAGCGTGGTGAGCTGATCCGCCATCAGGCTGGAGTGGTACTTCTCGCGCCAGGTCTGGAAGGTGCCGAGAATCGCCGACCCCAGCAGGCCGCCGAGGTTCTGGCTCATGCCGAACATGACCGAGAAGCTGACCAGGTTTCGCGGGTCGGCGATCACCCCGCCAATGGCGGCCAGCATGGCGGGCGCCAGGAAGAAGGCGCTGCCGAAGCCCAGCAGGAACTGGCTGACCATCAGCTGATCCGGGCGGGTCAGGTTATTGGACTGGCTGTCCAGCAGGGAGGCCACAATCATCAGCGCCAGAGAGGTGACGATCGGCCACGCCAGCTTTGTGGGCTTGATGGTGAGACAGCTGGTGACGATCCCGCAGACGATCCCGGCGAAAATGGACCACGCCAGATGGGTCATCTGCTCATTCTGTAACCCCACGTACTGTAGCCAGCCGATGACGCCGGTGTTTTGCTCCGCCAGCACGATGCGGATCAGCAGCATAATCAGCCCCAGGCGGACGATGCTGCCGCTCGACAGCCAGCGGGTATTCAGCAGCGGGTTGTCGCGGTTATGTTCAAACACGATGGCAGCCACAATCAGCACCAGCGATAGCGCCAGCGACCAGCCGATCCACGGCGCCTCGAACCACCATTCAAGACGGCCTAACGAGAGCACGGCGCAGAGCAGGGCCATCCCGGGGGCCAGTAAAAAGAAGGTGATAAAGTCTTTCTTCTCAAAGACCTTGCGCCGGTCGCCCGGCGGCAGCTTTAAGGCGATTACGCAGGCCAGGGAGATTAGCGCCAGCCCCAGTTCAAAGAAATAGAGCCCGCGCCACTCGTCAAGCTGGAGAAGCTCAGTGGAAAACAGGCGCGCCAGCGGAATAGCGAGCGACGATCCGGTAATCCCGATGGTGAGCGCCTTCAGGCGGTGCTTCGCAGGCCAGGCCTGTATCTGGTAGTAAATCCCCAGCGAGCTGAGCGCGGCGGCCACCATCCCGTGCGCGGCGCGCACCATCAGCGCGGAGCTGAGGTCGTTAACGAACAGGTGGAAAAAGGTGACCAGCACGTACAGCACCAGAAAACCTTCCGTGAAGGCGCGCAGGCCGTACTGTTGACGGAATTTGACCAGCAGCAGGTTGATGGAGATGTTGGTCATCACATAGACCGCGGGCAGCCAGGCGATTTCGGTCGACCAGGCCCCGAAGGTCCCCTGCAGGTTTTGCAGGTTGGCGGTGACCACCGCATTGCCCAGTGCCCCCGTCAGGCACACCAGCAGCCCAACGACGCCGTAGGCGACGCGTTTTGGCGTACTGTGCTCGGGGGTGGAAGGCGAACCCAGCAGGGCGGGTTTCTCATGTGGCTGCCACTCGCGAGGAGCATAAGGGTCGCGTTCGGGCAGGCGCATAACGTCATTACCTTAGAAATGATTGAATAATTAGCAGGCTAGGGATTCTACGTCTGCCGCAAATGATAATTCAAGTGAATATGATTTGCGCATGTTAATCAAATGTAGAAGAAAAATTTAAGGAAAAAGAGCGGCCCGCGGGACGGGCCGGGAAAGGTCAGAGACGTTCGGGCTGCGCCTGGACGAGAGTTGCACGCTTAACGCGGCTGGCGCAGAAAATCGCGATTAAGGAGATGGCTACCGTGACGGCAAGATACCAGGCCACCGGAACCCAGTCGCCGTCATATTTTGCCAGCAGGCCGGTGGCAATCAGCGGGGCGGTACCGCCGGCCAGCGCGGCACCCAGCTGATAGCCGAGCGTAATGCCGGTGTAACGCACGTTTGCGCTAAAGATTTCAGAGCACAGCGTACCGAGTACCGCGGTGACCGGCGCCCACAGTACGCCAAAGGCGATGACCGTCGCGAGCACAATGCCCCAGGTTGTACCGGTATTGAGCAACATAAACCATGGCACGATAAACAAGCCCAGGATAAAGACGCTCGTGGCATACATGCGCTGACGGCCAATTTTATCCGAGAGCAGCCCCATTAACGGAATCATTATCGTGGCCACCAGGGCTCCCAGCGTCACGGCCTCCAGCGCCTGCGATTTTTGATAGGTTAGCGTGCTGGTGGCATAGCTCACCACAAACGTAGAGAAAATATAGAACGG
Organism: Enterobacter sp. 168J2; assembly: GCF_034107265.1. NCBI lineage: Bacteria > Pseudomonadati > Pseudomonadota > Gammaproteobacteria > Enterobacterales > Enterobacteriaceae > Enterobacter > Enterobacter sp. 168J2. Next base: position 1,017,091 of record NZ_JAWNEB010000001.1, read on the forward strand.
CGCGGTTTCCACGACCTTGAGGCCGGCGGCGATCAGCACTTCACGCCAGTGATGCTTCAGCGTATCGCGCAGGGGAGCCTTAGCCACCTGGCCGGACGCTTTGACCTTCTGAAAATCAGGCGTTTCATCGATATCTTTTCGGATCCACAGGCCGAGCAACACCAGAACCGAGCTCAGCAGGAACGGGATACGCCAGCCCCAGGAGAGAAAATCCTCCTCGCTGAACATAGTCATCAGCGAAACGATAAAGGTCGCCATCAGCATGCCGATGGTCACGCCCGCCTGTGGAATGCTGCCGAAGAACCCTTTGCGTTTTTCGGGCGCGTATTCGTAGGCCAGCAGCAGCGCGCCGCCCCATTCACCGCCTATGCCCATCCCCTGAATGATACGCATCAGGATCAGCAGAGCGGGCGCCCACAGGCCAATCATCTCATACGTGGGCAGCAGGCCAATCATAACGGTTGCACCTCCCATCAAAGAGAGGGTCAGTACAAGGGTTTTTTTACGACCAATGCGGTCGCCGATGTGCGCGAAAAGTACCCCGCCAATGGGACGTATAAAAAAGGTTAATGAGAAAGAGAGATACGAGAGAATGAGTCCGATCACCGGATCGACCATCGGGAAAAAGATCTTATTAAAGACCAGCGCGGCCGCCGTACCGTAGAGGAAATAGTCAAACCATTCAATGGCGCTCCCGGTAAGGCTGGCGATTAATACCTTCTTATTTTTTCGTAATACCGTCGTCGTACTTTCATGTTCTGTCATGACCTGAAACCCCGCCACGTTGATGATGTATGAGGTGCCACCTGGCGCGCTTCAGGTGCAACCCGTGAAGATGAAAAAGGTTGTGAAATTGTTAAGCAACTTAGGGTTGGATGTTGTATTTGGCAAGCGCGGGCGGTCTGAAACTGGTCAGATCACGGTTAAATTAGCAGCGTTGGGTGCTTTTTCATGACGCCTGTACAATACAATGTTTTGTATGGCTGGAAATCAAAAGCATAATAGGCAGGTGCAACCTGATGATTTTAGGATGTTTCTGGTTATTTCAGAAAAACGATAAATTCGGCGATTCAACAACGTGAGGAGTTGACCATGGTTCAGCCCCATTTTCCCCTTCTGGCGGATGCCACGCTGGCGGCCATCAATACTGTCGGCGCATGGCTGGCGCAGGACGACCTGAGCGCAACCCGTCAGGCTCCGGCGATTGATGCGGTGATCCTGGCTGGCAACGCGGCGATCCCGACCATTGACGCGGCCTGCCGTATTGCCTCTCAGAATGACGTGCCGCTTTTGATCAGCGGCGGCATCGGCCATTCGACCCCGTTTTTATATGAAGCGATCCGCAATCACCCGCGTTACCACGCTCTACCGGTCGCGGGGCGGGCAGAAGCAAGCATTCTTGCCGACGTTGCGCGGGAGTTCTGGCAGATCCCCGGGGCGCGCGTGTGGGTTGAAGATCGCTCCACCAACTGCGGTGAAAACGCGCGTTTTAGCTGGGAAATGCTGAAAGAGCGTCAGCTGACAAGCGGGCGCGTGCTGGTGGTGCAGGACCCGACGATGCAGCGCCGCACGATGGCAACCTTTGCCCGCGTTTGCCGTGACGAGCCCGCGTCGCCGCAGTGGATAAGCCATCCCGGGTTTACGCCGATGCTGCAAAACGGAAAAGATGGCGTGGAGTTTAGCGGGGGCAACGCCGGGCTGTGGCCCGTTGATCGCTACCTTTCGCTGGTTCTGGGGGAGCTGCCGCGGCTGTATGATGACGTTAACGGCTATGGCCCGGCCGGGCGTGATTATATCGCCCACGTTGAGTTCCCAGAGGCTGTCACCGCCGCATGGAGACAGTTACAACAGGACCCGGTCCTGAAGAGCGCACGTAAAATAATTTAGGCACGGAAAAATCCCCTCGCCCCTTTGGGGAGAGGGTTAGGGTGAGGGGTGAGTGGGGGAAGTCACAGCGCCGCAAACTTATCCAGCGTGCGCACCAGCTGGGTCACAAAACCATACTCGTTGTCATACCACGCTACGGCTTTCACCAGCTGTAGATCTCCCGCTTCAGAGACCTCCGTCTGCGTGGCGTCGAATACCGAGCCATAGTGCGAGCCAATCACATCTGAAGAGACAATCTCGTCATCGGTATACCCGAACGATTTATTCCCCTGGGTCGCCTTTTTCAGCGCGGCGTTGATCTCCTCGACCGTCACCTTTTTACCCAGAATCGCGACCAGCTCGGTTACCGATCCGGTTTTCACCGGCACGCGCTGGGCGTGGCCCTTCAGTTTGCCGCTGAGCGCGGGGATCACCAGGCCGATGGCTTTCGCCGCACCGGTGGTATGCGGAATAATATTTTCAGCCGCCGCCCGCGAGGCGCGCAGATCTTTCCCGCGCGGGCCATCCACCAGCGCCTGGGTGCCGGTGTAGGCATGAATGGTGGTCATGGTGCCCACTTTAATTTCAAACGCGTCGTTCAGGGCTTTTGCCAGCGGGGCGAGGCAGTTGGTGGTGCAGGACGCGACGGAAATAATGGTATCGCTGGCGTCAATGGTATCGTCATTCACGCTGTAGACGATGGTCTTCATCTCACCCGCGGGCGCCGAGATCAGCACTTTCTTCGCGCCGGCGTCCAGGTGCGCCCGCGATTTCTCTTCAGAGGTATAAAAGCCGGTGCACTCCACGACGATATCCACGCCCGCGGCTTTCCACGGAATGTGCTTTGCCTCTTTTTCGGCGTACACCGCAATGGTTTTACCGTCGACAATTAGCGCATCCTCGGTGAAATCCACGCTCCAGGGGAAGCCACCGTAGTTGGAATCATGCCTGAGCAGGTAGGCCAGGACTTTCGGGGAGGTGAGGTCGTTGATGGCGACGACGGTATTGCTGTCCTGGGTTTCAAGAAGGCGGCGCAGCACAAGGCGTCCAATGCGTCCAAATCCGTTAATGCCAATTTTACTCATGGTGTTCTCCTGTGAACGTGTCGATACGACAGTTTGAACTCATCCAGGCTTAGACCATCACGGACAGGGCGGCAATTGAAGATGCTTCATGCGAGGGGAAGTATTTGAAAAACCATACAGAAAAGTTAATGAATTTTTAAGGAAAGGAGATTATGTTGGCGCGGTGACTGTTTTTTTTCAGGAAATCCCATGCGCACTAAGTATACAAGCCTGCAAATCACGATTCACTGGCTGGTGTTTTTGTTAATCGTCGTCGCCTACTGCGCGATGGAATTCAGAGGCTTTTTCCCGCGTACCGACCGCCCGCTTATTAATATGATCCACGTCTCCTGCGGGATCTCGGTTCTGGTGCTGATGGTGGCGCGATTGCTGATCCGCCTCAAGTTTCCCGCACCGCCCATTCAGCCTAAGCCCAAAGCGATGATCACCGGGATGTCCCACCTTGGGCATCTGATCGTCTATCTGCTGTTTATTGCGCTGCCGCTGATTGGCATCGTGATGATGTATAACCGCGGAAACGACTGGTTCGCCTTTGGTCTGGCGATGCCTCACGCGGCGGAGGGGAATTTTGACCTGGTGGATGTGCTGAAGGAGTGGCACGTTACGCTGGCAAACCTGGGCTATTTCGTGATTGGTCTGCACGCCTTTGCGGCGCTGATGCACCACTATTTCTGGAAAGATAATACCCTTTTGCGCATGATGCCGAAAAAGCGTCAGTAGTCTTTAACTCTTGCCGGGTGGCGCTGCGCCACCCGGATTGTTTTTAACCCAGCAGCGCACGCTCTTCATCAGTTAACGCCAGCGTCTGCGTTGACCCCGTCTCTGACGATTTCACCGCCGCTTCCAGCACGGCCATGACCGCTAACGCCTCGACAGGATGAACGGGATTGGCGATCTTCCCGAGCACCGCATCCCGCACGTTAATGTAGTACTGCCGCTGATCGCCCTTCGGGGTGGCAATCGTCTGCGGTTCGCCGTCAGCCCCAAAGAACACCATGCTGTCGTCGTCTTTTCCCCAGGCGTCGCTGCCGGGAAGCACGCCAGCAAGCAGCTGCGCTTCCTGCTGGTCGATTCTGGCTTTCACCACGCTGCCTTTGTCCCCGTGGACGGTAAAGCGCGCCGTACCGCCAGCGACCAGCATGCTGGCGTGCAGAACCACCTTACGATCCGGGTAATTGAGGAGCACGTGCGCCCAGTCGTTAACCTCTGCGCCGTCGCGCAGCGTCGCGATATTCCCTTGGACAGACTCTGGCAGGCCAAACAGCTGAAGCGTCTGGTCGATCAGGTGAGGGCCCAGGTCAAACCACAGGCCGCTGCCGGGCACGTTCTGCTCGCGCCAGCGCACGCGCACTTCCGGGCGGAAGCGGTCAATATGCGACTCCAGATGCTTAACCTTGCCGACCGTGCCTTGCTCAATAATTTGCTTAATGCCGAGGAAATCGCTGTCCCAGCGGCGGTTGTGGAAAACGGAGAGCATAAGCTGCTTTTCTTCCGCCAGGGCAATCAGTTCGCGGGCTTCCTGCATGTCCAGGGTGAAAGGCTTATCCACGACCACGTGTTTTCCCGCGTTCAGGGCCAGCGTCGCCAGCGGCGCGTGGGTGGCGTTAGGGGAGGCAATGACCACCAGGTCGACATCAGGATGTTGAATGGCTTCCTCGGGCGTGGCTACCACCTGCACATCCGGAAGATCGCGCTTCACCTTCTCTTCATCACGAGAAGAGACCACCGCCAGCTTAAGCCCGTCCACGGACTGGATCAGCGGGGCATGGAAGGTTTTACCGACAAAACCATACCCGATCAGCGCAATGTTGATTGTTTGAACTTGACTCATGACCTTCTCCACGTTATTGCGCGCACACCGTGACCCGTAATGCGCCAGGGTCCCCAAGCTCAGGCCAGGGACGATCTAAAAAAAGTTGATGAATATCGGTTAGCCCGGAGACCAGATACGGCTCGCAGCGGTTAACCTTCAGGTGATCGGCAACAATCCAGTGCGCATGGCTTGCGGCGAGCATCGCGCGTTTCACCTCGGCATCCGCTTCTTTACCGGCACTCAAACCGAGTTCGGCATGAAGGGCGCACGCCCCGAGAATGGCGATATCTGCCCGATAGCGAGACAGCAGGGACAACGTGGCGCTGCCGGCAAACAGGCGCTGCTTCTGGTCCCATTTTCCGCCGAGCAGAATAAGCTCAATGTCTTCCCGGTCGCTAAAATGCTGGGCGATATCCAGCGAGGTAGTGATCACGGTGTGAGGCCCCTGTAGAAAAGTGGCGACGGCCATCACCGTACTGCCGGCATCCAGAAACAGGGTGGAACCCGGCGGAACCGCCTGCGCAACCTGTTTCCCCAGGCGCTGCTTGGTTTCCGGCAGCAGGGTATTGCGGCCCTGACGATTCATGGCCGAGAGATTTAGCGCAATAGCCCCGCCGTGATTCTTCTGGGCAAGGCCCTGATGTTCCAGATCGGTTAGATCCCGACGAATAGTATCCGCTGAAACCTGCAGTTTATCTGCCAGTTCGGTGATGCTGGCTTGACCTTGTTCACTGAGAATATCAAGGACATAGCGTTGACGTGCGGTTTTGTGCATGGCAGTAATCCTGCAAAATGTCGCAATAGTTCGCATAATACAGCATTTTGGCGCAGAGGGAAGGGGCATCGTAAACCAGGAAGATGTTTGATTATTGAAATTATATTAAGCAGATATCATTAAGCCGTTCTGAATGTTAACCACAGTGTTACTATTATGTTTTAATCAACAATTTGGATTAAGTAACCATGGCACTACCACTGATTGGTTTTACATTCTGATATTTAATTAAAATAAAGCATGTTATTTCGAATTAATATTTTTTATTGGGATTATGTTTCAACAAGATGGCGGCTATTACTTAAATTGACACTTCTTTGAAAATCTTTGTGTCTGACCCGCTCAGAAATTAACGCAAAAATGTGCGCAGAGATGATTAAGAATTTTCCTTAAATTACAGGGGGTTTTGATGTTTCATCTGAAAGACTACTTTCAGAGTTTTGTCCAGAAACCCCATGTTTTTTCTTATATGTAACACCTCATTAACATTGTGGGTGTAGTGGCCTATACCACATTTTGTTATGCTGCGAATCAACTTAAGAAATAAGTAAATTCTTAAATTTAATAAGACAAAGGCGGATCTCATCTCCATCGGAAATGGGTATGGGGAGTTTTACCTGAAATTCAGCGAGGAAGCTAAATAAGATATTTGTCTAATTATCTGTACCTCTTTTTGGGTAATTGCTTGAGTGTCACTCAGAGTCAGGGAGATAAAATGACGATATTACGCAAGCCTGTTTTAAGACAATTTATAGCAACGCTGGCATTAATTTCATTAGCCATAAATACGGCTTACGCCAATAGTGGCCCGGTGGGTATTGCCCCGTTGGCAACGATGACCTTAAAAGAAAGTATTCTTTTCGCTATCGATCGCGATCCGTCAATAAGCCAGCAGGCCGCGCAGTTAGGTATTGGTCAGGCGCAAATAGACGAGGCGCGCAGCGGCTGGATGCCGCAAATAGCCTTAAACGGAAGTACGGGGCATAGCCAGACCACCGATTCCAGCGGTTCGCTGAAGAATTCTGCGGCCTGGGGGCTGAGCCTGACCCAGCTGATATACGATTTTGGCAAGACCAACAACAGCATCAGCCAGTCTTCCGCCCGGCGCGATAGCTACCGCTACCAGCTGATGAGCACGCTTTCTGACGTGGCGGAAAAAACGGCGCTCGGCTACGTGGAGGTCAAACGTTATTCCGATCTGTTACAGGCGGCAAAAGAGAACGTTCAGGCACTGAAAAACGTGGAGCAGCTGGCAAAACTGCGCGCCGATGCGGGCGTGAGTTCCACCTCCGATGAGCTCCAGACCCGCACGCGCATTGCCGGCATGCAGGCGACGGTGGCGCAGTATAACGCCGCGTTGAACAGCGCCCGCGCAAGGCTCGCGGTATTAACCGGAATGCAGGCGGATAATTATTCGCCGGTACCCGCAAACCTTGCCGTTGAGCCGGATTCGCTCAACCGCATTGATTATTCGTTAATACCGGCGGTAATGGCCGCGCAGAACATGGAACGTTCGGCCCAGTATGGCGTTGAAACGGCGAAGTCCCAGCACTGGCCAACCCTGAGCCTGAAGGGGGGACGCACGCGTTACGAGTCGGACAACCGCTCGTACTGGGACGACCAGATCCAGCTCAATGTTGACGCACCGCTTTATCAGGGCGGCGCGGTATCCGCACGCGTGCGTCAGGCTGAGGGCGCACGGGCGATGGCGTCCTCTCAGGTCGATCAGGCGCGTTTCGACGTGCTGCAAAAGGCCTCCGTCGCGCAGGCTGACTGGACCGGCGCACGGGGAAGAATGGAGGCCGGGAAGCGGCAGCTGGAAAACGCGCTGCGGGCCCGCGAGGTTTATAAAAATGAATACACCCTGAGCAAGCGGAGCATTAATGATTTGCTCAGCGTTGAGCAGGATGTCTGGCAGGCCACGTCGGCGAAAATAATCGCCGAGTATGATGGCTGGAGTTCGGCAATTAATTATGCTTCCGCGGTTGATAATTTAATGCCGCTTGTTGGAATAGAGAAAAACGCTGCCGCAAAATTACCCGATTTAAGTTAACAAAAGCCACGCATAGCTGCGCGAAATAAGTCTGAAAATAATGGGTGTTTTTTCCCAGGGATAGCTACATCCGTCTGGTGGATATATCCACAGGGATCCGTACACCTGCAAGGAGAGGAATATGAGTAACGTAAAGGTTGTTGATGTCATCATTCGCAAAACGGCGGAGAAAACGAAATTAACCGGCGAAGGAAATCTGTCGGTCTCAATTTCATCGCCGAGCGTGATTGAAATTCAGGGCTCTGCTCAGGACGTGGTGCGTTATGTCCGCCAGGGTAAAGACCTTCTCATTTATATGAAGGACGGCAGCGTTATTCGCTGCAATAACTATTTTGTTGAAGATCCTGAAACCCAACATCAGTCAGAGCTGGTGTTCAACGACGGGCAGGAACTGACTCATCTCTCTTTTGCCGATGCCGGGGAAGCGTCAGGCGTTGCCGTGACTGAATTAACCGCGCAGGCCACACCCATTAGCAGTATTGAACCTTTCCTGGAGCAGGGAAGCGTCCTGAGCGATGCGCCGTGGGGCTGGATTGCAGGGGCGGCGTTAGGCGGCGGCGCTATCGGCGCACTGCTGGCCCACGGCGGTGACGGCGAAACCAAAACGAAAGTTATTGATAACACCAAAGAAGTGGAAAGCGCCACGCCGACCTTCCTGCTGTCGGACAAGGTGGGCGACAAGCAGGGAGTACTGAGCGCAAACGCCCTCACGGACGATAACGCGCCGACCTTTAGCGGTACCGGTCAGCCGGGCGCGACCATCCAGATTAAAGACGGCAGCGGCAGCACCATCGCCAGCGCGATGGTCGGTAAAGACGGCACCTGGACGGTAAAACTCCCGACCCAGGCCGACGGGGAGCACACCTGGTCAGTCGTGCAGATCGACGGCAGTAAAACCACGTCCGCGGGCAACATCACCGTGACCGTTTCCACGGCCGAGGCCACGCTTGCGCTGGCGACAACGGCGGGTGACAACGTGATTAACGCCAGCGAGCAGTCCGCGGGCTTTACGCTGTCCGGCAGCAGCCAGCATCTGGCGCAGGGAACCGACGTTTCCGTAACGCTGAACGGTAAAACCTACACCGCCCAGGTGGGGGCAGACGGCGCGTGGAGCGTTAACGTGCCTGCGGCAGACGCGCAGGCGCTCAGCGACGGCACCTGGACCGTCAGCGTCAGCGGCAAAGACGCGGCGGGTAACACCGTGAGCGGAAGCCAGACGATCGGCGTGGATACCGCTGCGCCAACGCTCTCCGTCGACACGCTCGCGCAGGACAACATCATTAATGCCGCTGAGCACAACCAGCCGCTGACGCTGAGTGGTAAAACCAACGCGGAAGCCGGGCAGATTGTGACGGTGACGCTGAACGGTAAAAATTATAACGCCACGGTGGGCGGCGACGGCACCTGGTCCGTCACGCTGGCGGCCAGCGAGGTGCAGGCCCTCAGTGAAGGTAACCACACCCTGACGGTGAACGTCAGCGACAAAGCGGGCAACGGCGCGTCCGTGACCGCAGATTTCACGGTGGATACCCAGGCGCCGGTCGTCACCATCGACACCGTCGCGGGTGACAATATCCTGAACACCAGCGAGCAGGGCCAGGCGCAGATTATTTCCGGGCAGGCGAGCGGCGCGGCGGCAGGGGATGTCGTCACCGTGACCGTTGGCGGCCAGACCTTCACCGGCGTCGTACAGGCAGACGGCAGCTGGAGCGTGGGCGTTCCTGCTTCCGTCGTCGGCACGCTGGGTGAGGGCAACCACACCATTGCCGTCTCCGTCACCGACGCAGCGGGGAACACCGGTAGCGCCACGCACGGCATTGCGCTGAGCGGCAACCCGCCGGAATTCACGATTGACGCCATCAGCCAGGACAACGTGCTGAATGCCCGGGAGGCGATGCAGCCGCTGAACCTGACCGGAACCAGCAACCTGCCGGACGGCAGCGCCGTTACCGTGACGCTGAACAACGTCAACTATCAGGCTACCGTCGAAAACGGTATCTGGGCGGTCCAGGTGCCGGTGTCCGACGTCCTGAATCTGGCGAACACCCTTTACACCGTCAGCGTCAGCGGCACCGACAGCGTGGGCAACAGCGGCTCTGCCGGGGCGACGCTGCTGGTGGATACCGTTCTTCCGCAGGTTATTATCAACACCTTTGCGGGCGACAACCTGGTCAATAACGCCGAAGCGGGCGTGGACCAAACCCTCAGCGGCCGCGTTACCGGCGCGGCGGCGGGCGATACGGTGTCCGTTACCGTCGGCGGTAAGAGCTACAGCGCCACGGTGGGCAGCGATCTGACCTGGAACGTCACGATCCCGTCAGCGGATCTTCAGGCGTTCGGCGACGGGGATTTAACCTTTACCGCCTCCGTGACCAACGGGCACGGTAATACCGGCACCGGCGAGCGCGATATCAATATCAACGCGGAACTGCCGGGTCTGCGCGTAAACACCATTTCCGGCGATGACGTGATCAACGCCATCGAGCAGCAGCAGGATCTGACCGTCACCGGTGCCAGCACCCATCTGGCCGCGGGTACGCCGATTGTCGTCACCATCAACAACGTCGAATATAACGCCGTGGTTACAGCCAGCGGCGGCTGGAGCATTGGCGTTCCTGCTGCGGACCTGCAGGCCTGGACGGCGGGAGGTATGACGGTGAGCGTCAGCGCGAAAGATGCCTGGGGCAACACCGTTGCGGCGGAACACCCGATTGAACTCGATCTCAACGCCGTGGCGGTCACCATTGATACCGTCTCCGGCGATGACCTGCTGAACGCGGCAGAAAAAGGGACCGATTTAACCCTTTCCGGCCAGACGCAGGGCGTTGAGGCGGGGCAAACCGTGGTGGTGAAATTTGCCGACCAGACCTTTACCGCCCAGGTGCAGCAGGATGGCTCCTGGAGCCTGACCGTGCCTGCCAGCGCCATGGAAACCCTGATTGACGGGCGCGCGCAGGTGAGCGTCAGCGTCACCAACGTCAGCGGCAACAGTGCCGACGCGTCGCGCGTGGTCACGGTGGATACGCAGCCTCCGGCGATTACGCTCGATAACCTGACCAACGACAACATCATCAACGCGGCGGAAGCGCAGCAGGAATTAGCGTTAAGCGGCAGCAGCACGGCGGAACCCGGCCAGACGGTCACCGTGACCCTTAACGGCAAAACTTATCAAACCACGGTTCAGGCGGACGGTACCTGGCAGCTGAGCGTGCCTGCGGCCGACGTGGGGGCGCTGGCAGACGGCATTGTCACCGTGACGGCAACCGTCAGCGACGTGGCGGGCAACGCCAGCAGCGCGGACCGCGTTGGGCTGGTGGACGCGACCGTGCCGCAGGTGACCATTAACGACTTTGTCACCGCCACCAACACCGTGAACCAGCTCGCCCATTCACAGGCGCAGATCCTGAGCGGCTCCGTGACCGGAGCGGCAGCGGGCGATCTTGTCACCATCACCATCAACAGCGTGGATTACACCACCGTGGTGGATGCATCAGGCAACTGGAGCCTCGGCCTGCCCGCGTCGGTCGTGCAGGGGCTAACTGACGGCACCTGGACAATCGACGTCTCCGTGACCGACAGGTCCGGCAACACCGGCAGCCATTCACTGGACGTGGTGGTGAATACCGTGACGCCAGCCATCGGCATTAACACGCTGGCAGCGGATGACGTGATTAACGCCGTCGAGAAAGGCGAAGATCTGCAGATCGCCGGCACCAGCAACCAGCCTGCCGGTACCACCATCACCGTGACCCTGAACGGCATTAACTACACGACGACAACCGATGATAGCGGCAGCTGGAGCGTTACCGTACCGGCGGCTGCGGTCGGCGCGCTGGGCGAAGCGAATTACACCGTGACGGCGAACGTGACCGACAGCGTGGGCAACAGCGCCTCTGCGAGCCACGACGTGCTGGTGGACAGCTCGCTGCCGGTTGTCACGATCGACGCGCTGGCGGGCGATAATACCGTTAACGCGGCAGAAGTGGCGGCAGGCCAGACCCTGACCGGCAAGGTCGCTAACGCGGCGGAAGGTGACACTGTCACCATTATTCTGGGCGGAGAGACCTTTACCGCTACCGTGCAGGACGATCTCTCCTGGAGCCTGCCGTTAACCCAGAGCCAGCTCACCGCGCTTGGCAACGGGGATTTGACCGTTTCAGCCAGCGTCACCAACGCGCACGGCAATACCGGCTCGTCTTCGCTGGACTTCACCATCGACGCCCAGCTTCCGGGCCTGCGTATTGATACCGTGGCGGGCGACGACGTCATTAACGTCATAGAGCACGCTCAGAACCTGATTGTCTCGGGCTCAAGCACCGATCTGGCGGCGGGCAGCACCGTCACGGTGACCATTAACGGCAAGGTCTATTCCGCAACCGTGCTGGCGGACGGCACCTGGCAGGCGGCGGTACCGGCAGCGGACGTGTCCCAGTGGGCGGACGGTTCGCTGGATATCAAGGCAAGCGCGCAGGATCCTTCCGGCAACCCGGTGACTATCGGCACCGTCGTGGACGTCGATCTCGCGCCGGTCGCCGTCAGCATCAACAGCGTGACCGCGGACAACGTGCTCAACGCGGTGGAAAAAGGCCAGGATCTGGTGCTGTCCGGCACCTCATCTAACGTAGAAGCGGGCCAGACCGTCACCATCACCTTTGCGGGTAAAACCTATACCACGACGGTGGACGCCAGCGGCGACTGGAAGTACACCGTCCCGGCCGCCGATTTGAGCGGCCTTAAAGACGGCGACGCCAGCGTGCAGGTGAGCGTGAGCAACGTGAACGGCAACGCGGCGTCGTCTGCGCAGGAATTCAGCGTCGATACCGCCGCGCCAACGGTGACCATCAACGCCATCAGCGGCGATAATATGCTGAACGCGGCAGAGGCGGCGCAGGATCTGACCCTGAGCGGCACCTCTACTGCCGAAGCGGGCCAGACGGTCAGCGTGACCTTCAACGGCAAGCAGTACGCCGCGCAGGTGCAGGCCGACGGCAGCTGGACGCTGGACGTGCCGGCAGCCGATCTGGCGGGTATCGCCGACGGTAACGCCACGGTCACGGCTTCCGTATCCGACAAAGCCGGCAACCCGGCCAGCGCGGATGCCTCCGTGCTGGTGGATACCACCGTGCCGCAGATTAGCTTTAACATCGTCGCGGGCGACGACATCGTAAATATTGCCGAGCACGGCCAGGCGCTGATCGTCTCCGGCAAGGTTACGGGCGCGCAGGCGGGTGACGTGATTACCGTCACCCTGAACGGAAAAGACTACACCGCGATGCTGGACGCGTCCGGAAGCTGGAGCGTGGGCGTTCCGGCGGCAGACGTGGGCGCGTTGGCTAACGGCGACCAGACGATTTCCGCAACCCTCACCGATAAAGCGGGTAATAACACCACCGCCACGCATGAATTCGACGTCTCCCTGACCGCGCCGGTGATTGCCATCAGTACCCTGGCGGTTGACGACGTGATTAACGCGGTCGAGAAAGGTCAGGATCTGCAGATTTCGGGCACCAGCAACCAGCCGGAAGGTACAGCCATTACGGTGACCCTGAACGGCATCAGCTATACCGCCACCGCCGACGCCAGCGGCAGCTGGAGCGTCACCGTTCCGGCGGCGAACGTCTCGGCCCTGGGCGAAGCGAGCTACGCCGTGACGGCAGGCGTGACCGACGCCGCGGGCAACAGCGCGAGCGCCAGCCACAGCGTGCTGGTTGACAGCGCGCTGCCGCAGGTGACCATCAACCCTGTCGCCACGGACGATGTCATTAACGCGGCGGAAGTGGCTTCCGGGCAGACCCTGAGCGGGAAAGTGAGCGGCGCGGCGATCGGTGACGCTGTCACTATTTCAGTCGGCGGCAATACTTACACCGCGACGGTTCAGGACGATCTGAGCTGGTCGGTCAACGTGCCGTCCGCGGTATTAACCGCTATCGGTAACGGCGATCTGACGGTGTCAGCCAGCGTCACCAACGGCCACGGCAACACCGGCTTCGGCGAGCGAGAAATCGTTATAGACGCCAATCTGCCGGGCCTGCGCGTCGATACCGTGGCGGGCGACGACGTGATCAACAGCATTGAGCATGCGCAGAACCTGATTATCACCGGCTCCAGCGACGGGCTGGCGGCGGGCGCGGCGTTAACAGTAACCGTCAACGGCAAAACCTACGCGGCCACGGTGCTGGCAGACGGTACCTGGACGGCGGCCATCCCGGCGGCAGACGTCAGCGCGCTCGGCGCAGGCACGGTGACCGTGAAGGTCGAGGGAAATAGCGCGGCGGGCAACCCGGTCTCCATCAGCCACGACGTGAAGGTGGATCTGGCGGCGGTCGCGATTAGTATTGACGCCATTGCTACCGACGACGTGATTAACGCGGCGGAGAAAGGCGCGGACCTCGTGCTGTCCGGCTCCACCACCAACGTGGAAGAAAACCAGACCGTATACATCACCTTCGGCGGCAAGTCTTACTCGGCGAAAGTTGATGCCGATGGCAACTGGACGGCGACCGTGCCGTCTGCCGATTTGGGCAGTCTGAAAGATGGCGACGCGAGCGTGCAGGTGAGCGTCACCAACGTGAACGGCAACAGCGCCTCGGCGGGGCGTGAGTACAGCGTGGACGCCACCGCGCCGACGGTCTCCATCGAAATCGTCAGCGACAACAACATCATCAATGCGGCCGACGCGCAGCAGGATCTGATCGTCAACGGCATCTCTAACGCCGAAGCGGGCCAGACCGTGACCGTAACCCTGAACGGCAAAGAGTACACCACCACCGTGCAGGCTGGCGGCAGCTGGAGCGTGACCGTACCTTCTGCGGATGTCGGCACGATTACCGACGGCAGCTACACCATCAGCGCGGCGGTCTCCGATAAGGCGGGCAACCCGGCTTCGGCGGGTCGCGACGTGCTGGTCGATACCACCGTTCCACAGCTGACCATTAACACCGTTTCCGACGACGACGTGATCAACAGCGCCGAGCACGCGCAGGCCCTGATTGTCACCGGTTCCGCGACCGGCGCGGCGGCGGGCGACGTGGTTACCGTTACCCTCAATAACAAATCCTACACCGCCACCCTGGACGCCTCCGGCAACTGGAGCGTGGGCGTGCCTGCGGCAGACGTTACCGCGCTGGCCGCCGGGGATTACACCATCACCGCCGCGCTGACCGATAAGGCGGGCAACAGCAACAGCGCCACGCACGGCGTGGAGGTGAACCTGACCGCGCCGGTGCTGACCATCGACACCGTTTCCGGTGACGACGCGATCAACAATACCGAGAAAACGCAGGATCTGACGATCTCCGGTACGGCATCCGGCCTGGCCACAGGCGCGGTGGTGACCGTGATGCTGAACGGCAGGGCGTACAGCGCGCAGGTGGACGATAACGGAAAATGGACCACCACCGTTCCGGCGAGCGAAGTCGGTCAACTGGGCGAGGCGCTTTACACCGTCACCGCGTCAGCAACGGACGGCGTGGGCAACAGCACCAGCGCGTCGCACACCGTAAACGTCGAGTCCGTTCTGCCGGGGGTGATTATCAACGCCGTCGCGGGTGACGACGTCATCAACGCGGCGGAGCTGGCTGCCGGCCAGACCATCAGCGGTAAGGTAGTGAACGCCGAGGCGGGCAACACCGTGACCGTGACGATTGGCGGCAACAGCTACACCGCAACGGTGCAGAGCGATCTGACCTGGTCCGTTACCGTGCCGGAATCTGCGCTGACGGCGCTGGGCAACGGCGATCTGACCGTGTCAGCGACCGTCACCAACGGCGTGGGCAATACCGGGGAGGGCGAGCGCGAAATCGTTATAGACGCTAACCTGCCGGGCCTGCGCGTGAACACCGTAGCGGGCGACGACGTGATCAACAGCATCGAACATACTCAAAACCTGATTATCACCGGCTCCAGCGACGGCCTGGCAGCGGGCACGACGCTGACCGTGACCGTAAACAGCAAAACCTATCCGGCCACCGTTCTGGCCGACGGCACATGGAGCGCGGCCATTCCGGCAGCAGACGTCAGCGCGCTGAACGCGGGCACGGTCACCGTGACCGTCACGGGCCAGAGCAGCGCCGGTAACCCGGTCTCCATCAGCCACGATGTGACGGTGGATCTGGCAAGCGTTGCCATCAGCATTGACGCCATCGCCACCGACGACGTGATTAACGCGGCCGAGAAGGGCGCGGATCTGCTGCTCTCCGGCACCACTAGCAACGTGGAAGAAAACCAGACAGTCACTATCATCTTCGGCGGCAAGAGCTATACCGCGACGGTAGACGCCGACGGCAAATGGACCGCCACGGTGCCAGCGGCCGATCTGGCGCTTTTGAAAGACGGCGACGCCAGCGTGCAGGTGAGCGTCACTAACGTGAACGGCAACAGCGCCTCGGCGGGTCGCGAGTACGGCGTGGATGCGACCGCGCCGTCCGTGACCATCAACACCCTGGCGACGGACGACATTCTGAACGCGACGGAGGCGAAAGCCGATCTGATCGTGTCCGGCACCAGCACCGCCGAAGCGGGCCAGACGGTGACCGTGTCGCTGAACGGCAAAGACTACACCACCACCGCAGGCGCGGACGGCAGCTGGACGCTGAACGTCCCGGCGGCGGATCTGGCTGGGTTAACCGACGGCAGCGTCACCGTCACCGCATCGGTAAGCGATAAAGCGGGTAACCCGGCGTCCGTGGATCGCAACCTGACGGTGGACGTGACCGTTCCTGCGGTGACTATCAACACCGTGGCGGGCGACGATGTCATTAACATCGCAGAACACGGCCAGGCGCAAATCATCAGCGGCACCGCCACCGGCGCGGCAGCGGGTGATAAGGTCACCGTCACGATTGGCGGCCAGACTTATACCACCGTGCTGGACGCGGCGGGCAACTGGAGCGTGGGCGTACCGGCGAGCGTGATTTCCGGCCTCAGCGACGGCTCCGTGACCGTCACGGCGTCAGTCACCGATGCCGCAGGCAATACCGGCACCGGCAGCCATAACGTGACCGTCGATACCGGTCTGCCATCGGTCAGTTTTAACGCCATCAGCGATGACAACGTCCTGAACGCCGTTGAAAAAGGCCAGGATCTGAGCGTCAGCGGCACCAGCGCCAACCTCGCGGAAGGCACCGTGGTGACCGTAACCCTCAATGGTAAAAACTACACGGCGACGACCGCGGCAGACGGTACCTGGAGCCTGACGGTTCCGGCGTCCGATCTGGCCGGTCTCGGCCAGGCCAATTACACCCTGAACGCGACCGCCACTAACGGCGTGGGCAACAGCGTCAGCAACACCGCGAACCTGCTGGTGGACACCGCGCTGCCGAGCGTAACCATCAATACCGTGGCGGGCGATAACGTGATTAACGCGGCGGAAGTGGCCGCGGGCCAGACCGTGAGCGGTACCGTGGCGAATGCCGAAGCGGGCAACACGGTAACCGTGACCATTGGCGGCAACAGCTACACCGCAACGGTGCAGAACGATCTGACCTGGTCCGTGAACGTGCCGTCTGACGAGCTGACGGCGCTGGGCAACGGCAGCCTGAGCGTGACGGCAACCGTCACCAACGGCCACGGCAACACCGGTTCCGGCGAGCGCGAGATCGCCATCGACGCCAGCCTGCCGGGCCTGCGCGTCGATACCGTGGCGGGCGACAACGTAATTAACAGCATCGAGCACGGACAGAACCTGATCGTCACCGGCTCCAGCGACGGGCTGGCGGCAGGCACGGCGCTGACCGTCAACGTCAACGGCAAAGACTATGCGGCGACGGTGCTGGCGGACGGCACCTGGAGCGCGGCGATCCCGTCCACTGACGTGAGCGCGTGGCCGGAAGGCACCGTGAAAATCAGCGTCACTGGCAACAGTTCAGCGGGTAACCCGATTACCATCAGCCACGACGTGACGGTGGATCTGGCGACCGTTGCCATCAGCATCAACGCGATTGCCGCCGACGACGTGATTAACGCGGCGGAGAAGGGGGCGGATCTGGTGCTGTCCGGGGCGACCACCAACGTGGAAGCCGGGCAGACCGTGACCATCAGCCTGAACGGTAAAATCTACACCACCACCGTGGGCGATGGCGGCAGCTGGACATACACCGTACCGTCTGCCGATTTGGGCAGCCTGAAGGACGGCGACGCCAGCGTGCAGGTGAGCGTCACCAACGTCAACGGCAACAGCGCCTCGGCGGGCCGCGAGTACAGCGTGGATGCCACCGCGCCGTCCGTGACCATCAACGCCCTGGCGACGGACGATATTCTTAATGCCGCCGAAGCGAAGAGCGATCTGACCGTGTCCGGCACCAGCACCGCCGAAGCGGGCCAGACCGTGACCGTGTCGCTGAACGGCAAAGACTACACCACCACCGCAGGCGCGGACGGCAGCTGGACGCTGAACGTCCCGGCGGCGGACCTGGCGGCGCTCGGCGACGGCAGCGTCACCGTGACGGCAAGCGTCAGCGATAAAGCGGGTAACCCGGCGTCGGTCGATCGCAACCTGACGGTGGACGTGACCGTGCCTGCGGTGACCATCAACACCGTGGCGGGCGACGACGTGATTAACATTGCTGAGCACGCGCAGGCGCAGATCGTCAGCGGCACCGCCACCGGCGCGGCGGCGGGCGATACCGTCACCGTCACCATTGGCGGCCAGACGTACACCACCGTGCTGGATGCGGCGGGCAACTGGAGCGTCGGCGTGCCGGCGAGCGTGATTTCCGCCCTGCAGGACGGCACCGTGACCGTCACGGCGTCAGTCACCGATGCCGCAGGCAATACCGGCACCGGCAGCCATAACGTCACCGTGGATACCGGGCTGCCGTCCGTGGGCTTTAACGCCATCAGCGGCGATAACGTCTTAAACGCGGTGGAAAAAGGCCAGGATCTTAGCATCAGCGGCACCAGCGCCAACCTCGCGGAAGGCACAGTGATAACAGTGACGCTGAACGGTAAAAACTTCGCGGCCACCACGGCGGCAGACGGCAGCTGGAGCCTGACGGTTCCGGCGGCGGATCTCGCGAGCCTGGGCGAAGCGAACTACACCCTGAGCGCCATCGCCACCAACGGCGTGGGCAACAGCGTGAGCAGCGCCGCGAACCTGCTGGTCGACACCGCGCTGCCGACCGTCACCATCAACACCGTGGCGGGCGATAACGTGATTAACGCGGCGGAAGTGGCCGCGGGCCAGACCATCAGCGGTAAGGTGGCGAACGCGGAAGCGGGCAATACCGTCACCCTCTCCATTGGCGGCAACAGCTACACCGCGACGGTACAGAACGATCTGACCTGGTCCGTGAGCGTGCCGGAGTCCGTCCTGACCGCGCTGGGCAACGGCGATTTGACCGTGTCGGCGAGCGTCACCAACGGCCACGGCAACACCGGCGCGGGCGAGCGCGAAATCGTTATAGACGCCAGCCTGCCGGGTCTGCGCATTGATACCGTGGCGGGCGACGATGTCATCAACAGCATTGAGCATGGGCAGAACCTGATCGTCACCGGCTCCAGCGACGGGCTGGCGGCGGGCACCACGCTCACCGTCACCGTGAACGGCAAAACCTATGCGGCCTCCGTGCTGGCGGACGGCACCTGGAGCGCGGCGATCCCGGCCGCGGACGTGGGGGCCCTGGCTGCGGGCACGGTGACCGTGACCGTTGCTGGCCAGAGCGCGGCGGGCAACCCGGTGACCATTAGCCACGACGTGACCGTCGATCTCTCAGCGGTCGCCGTAAGCATCGATGCGATTGCCACCGACGACGTGGTTAACGCGGCGGAGAAAGGCGCGGATCTGGTGCTCTCGGGCAGCACCTCGAACGTGGAGGAAAACCAGACCGTCACGATCGCTTTCGGCGGCAAAACCTACACCGCGAAAGTGGATGCTGACGGTAACTGGACGGCCACCGTGCCTTCCGCGGATCTCGCGGGCCTGAAGGACGGTGACGCCAGCGTGCAGGTGAGCGTCACCAACGCGCACGGCAACAGCGCGTCGGCAGGCCGCGAGTACAGCGTGGATGCGACCGCGCCGTCCGTGACTATTGATACGGTGGCTGGCGATAACGTGATTAACGGCAGCGAAGCGGCTGCGGGGGTGGCCATCTCCGGCACCACCACGGCGGAAGCCGGGCAGACGGTCACCGTGACGCTGGGCGGCAAGAGCTATACCGCGCAGGTGCAGCAGGGCGGTATCTGGAGCGTCAACGTGCCGGGCACCGACCTCTCCGCACTGGCGGATAACGGCTACACCGTGCAGGCCAGCGTGAGCGACGCCGCGGGTAACCCGGGCAGCGCGGGCAAAGCGATTACGCTTGATACCACGCCGCCGTCCGTCAGCTTTAACGCCGTGGCGGGCGATGACGTCATCAACAGCGTGGAGCACGGGCAGGCGCAGATCGTCAGCGGTACGGCAACCGGCGCGAGCGTCGGCGATAAGCTGGTCATCACCATCGGTTCGAACCAGTACACCACCACCGTTGACGCCAGCGGCAACTGGAGCGTGGGCGTTCCGGCCAGCGTGATTTCTGCCCTGACCGACGGCTCCGTGACCATTAGCGCGACCATTACCGACGGCGCGGGCAACAGCAGCACCCAGACCCACGATGTGGTGGTGAACACCGCCTCCGTGGCGCTGACGGTGAACACCGTTAGCGGTGACGACGTCATCAACGCGGCAGAGGCGGGCAGTTCGCTGGTGATTAACGGCTCCAGCGCCCAGTTTGCCAACGGGACGCAGGTCACCGTGACGCTGAACGGCAAGACCTATACGGCCACCATCCAGAATGACGGCAGCTGGACGACCACCGTTCCGGCCGCCGACGTGGGTGCCCTGGCGGATGGCGCGAGCTATCAGGTATCCGTGTCGGCGCAGGACAGCGCGGGCAACAGCGCCTCGGCGACGCACGGCATCAGCGTGGATACCACCGCACCGGTCGTGAGCATTGCGACGCTGTCGGGTGACGACATGCTGAACGCGCTGGAAGCGCAGCAGCCGCTGACGGTACACGGATCTTCCAGCGCGGAGGCGGGCCAGACCGTCACCGTGACGCTGGGCGGCAAAACCTACACTGCGCTTGTCGGCAGCGACGGCACCTGGACGCTCGACGTGCCGGCGGCAGATCTGGCTATCCTGAGCCAGGGGGCGCTGACGGTCACCGCGTCGGTCAACGACAAAGCCGGTAACGGCGGCCAGACCACGCATACCTTAACGGTGGATACCGTCGCGCCAACCGTCACCATCAGCACCGTGGCCGATGACGATATCGTTAACAACGCGGAGCAGCTGGCGGGTCAGACCATCAGCGGTACCACCACCGCGGAACAGGGCCAGACGGTGACCGTCTCCTTCAACGGGCATAGCTATCAGGCGACCGTCGGGGCGGACGGATCGTGGTCGGTCTTCGTGCCGGGCCGTGATTTCCTCGGCCTGAGCGACGGGGATTACACCATCACCGCGTCGGTGAGCGATAAGGCGGGCAACCCGGGCAGCGCAACGCACGACGTGACGCTGAACGGCGATGTCCCAACCATCGCGATAAACACCTTTGCGCAGGACAATATCGTCAACGCCGCCGAGCACGGCACGCCGCTGGTCGTCAGCGGCACCACCGACGCGCCTGCGGGCCAGACGGTGACGATTACGCTGAACGGCAAATCCTACGCGGCGACCGTGCAGAATGACGGCACCTGGAGCTACACGATGGGCAGCGCAGACGTCACCGCGCTGGCAGACGGCGGTTCCTACGTGATTAACGCGCAGGTCAGCAACGCCATCGGCAACAGCAGCAGCGATAACCACACCGTCACCGTGGATCTCACCGCGCCGTCGATGGGCATCAGCATTGATTCGCTGCAAAACGATACCGGCCTGAGCGCGAGTGATTTCATCACCAACGACGCTCAGGTAGTGGTTAACGGCTCGCTGACCGCGCAGCTCGGCAATAACGAGAAGGCGCAGATCAGCCTCGACGGCGGCACCACCTGGATTGACCTGACCGTGACCGGGACCACCTGGCGCTACACCGACGGCCGTACCCTGACGGACGGTACGTATCAGTACCAGGTGCGTGTAATCGATAACGCCGGAAACGTGGGGGCTACGGACAGCCAGGACGTGGTGATTGACCTGACGAAGCCTGCGGCGACGACCATTACCGTGGATTCCGTCACCCAGGATACCGGCCTGTCCGGGAGCGACTTTATCACCAGCGACAACCAGATCAGCCTGAAAGGGACGCTCGGCGCGGCGCTGGGCAGCGGCGACCACGCGCAGATCAGCCTCGACGGCGGGGTCACCTGGACCGACGTCAGTGTCAGCGGCCTGAGCTGGACCTACGTGGACGGTCGTACGCTGCCCGACGGAGACTACAACTACCAGATGCGCGTGATTGACGACGCGGGCAATATCAGCGCCACCGCCAGCCAGATAGTGACGATTGATACGGTTGCGCCGGACGCCAGCAAAAGCATCACCATCGACAGCATCAGCGACGATACCGGCCTGAGCAGCAGCGACTTTATCACTAACGATACGTCCCTGACGCTGCACGGCTCGCTCGGCGCGACGCTGGCGGACGGCGAGTATGTCCAGATCAGCCTCGACGGCGGCGTCACCTGGCAGAACGCGATCGTCACCGGCAGCAGCTGGTACTACGTGGACGGTCGTACGCTGGGTAACCAGACCTATGACTACTACGTGCGCGTGGTGGATGCGGCGGGCAACGTGGGGGCCAGCGCCCATCAGCAGGTGACCGTCGATACGGTCGCCCCGGATGCGGCAATTACGGTGACCGTGGATAACATCACCGTGGATACCGGCTTCGACAATAACGACTTCCTGACCAGTTCGACCTCGTACACGCTGCACGGAACGCTCGGTGCAGAACTCGGCGCGGGTGAGTTCGTTCAGGTAAGCATGGACGGCGGCAGCACCTGGGTGTACGCCACAGTGAGCGGTACGCAGTGGAGCTACGGCGATACGCGTACCCTGACCGACGGCAGCTACAGCTATCAGGTCCGTGTCATTGACCAGGCGGGCAACGTCGGGGCAACTACGTCGCAGGCGGTGACGGTGGATACCCAGGCGCCGCAGTACGGCGTCACCATCGACAGCATCAGCGAAGATACCGGCCAGTCCGGCAGTGATTTCATCACCATGGACACCACGCTGACCATCAACGGTTCGCTGGGTAGCGCGCTGGCAAGCGACGAGCGCGTGCAGATCAGCCTCGACGGTGGGAATACCTGGCTCGATACCACGGTCACCAACCTGCGCTGGAGCTACACCGATACCCGCGATCTGCCTGACGGAGACTACACCTACCAGGTGCGGATTATCGACCAGGCGGGCAACGTCGGCTCCACCGCCTCCCAGGTGGTGACGGTGGACACCACGCCGCCGACAACGGTGGGGACGGTCGTGAGCTATACCGACGTTGAAGGAGAGCGCCAGGGCACCTTCGGCAGCGCGGTGGCAACGGACGATAACGCGCCGCTGATTAGCGGGACGCTTAACCGTGCGCCGGAAAGTGGCGAGATTGTGCAGCTGTATCGTGACGGTGTACTGCTGGGACAGGTGACGATGAACGGCGCTGCCAGCTGGTATTTCCAGGACAGCGGTCTGAACGACGGTAATCACACCTATACGCTGCGTGTGACCGATCTGGCAGGGAACTTCACCGATTCAGATGATTTCGTGCTGAAAGTGGATACGAGCATCCCGACCACCACGGTGAGCATTAACCCTGAGACTACGACGGACATCACCCCGATCCTGAGTGGTCAGGTATCGGCGGGACTGACCAACGGCGAGTACGTGGTTATCACCGTGAACGATAAGACCTATACCTCAGAGCCCGGCGGTGCGGTCGTGGTCGATCCGGATAATAACACATGGTATTTGCAGCTTCCGGACGGCGATGCGCTGAGCGTGAAGAATTACGATGTCACGGCACAGGTGAAAAGCAGCGCGGGCAACGGCAATACCGCCGGGTTGACTACCGGTAGCCTGATCGTGGGCAGTGAAGAGTCGTTGACACCGACCTGGTCATTTACCGCCGCGAACTACTCCTATTCTTCCAGCTATATGCTGGATGCGGACGGGCTGTGGACGATTATGGCTAACCAGCAATTCGCATCGGCAAACGCCGGTAGCCGTAATTCTTACACCGTTTCAGGTAATTTCTCGATGACGGGAAATTACACAACCGGTACCTACGCGGATATCAACCGCGACGGGCTGGCTGACGTGCTGGCGGAAGGAACAAGCTACTCGTACATGGCGCAGCTGATTAACAACGGAGATGGGACCTACACCTCCAGTACGCTGACCAATATGGGGGCTGCGGTGTGGTATGGCGCGGTGGTCGCCATTGACATTCAGGGCGATGGCTACACCGACTTTGTGATTGGCGATGCGGGTGGGCCGGATTCCAGCACATTTATGCTCAATAACAACGGCGCGCTGACGGGCAGTTCGAAGTCCGGGACGTACTCCAATTTTGTATCGGGCTCAACGGTAGGTAACTACAACAGCCTGATTGAAACGTCCGGCGTGGATTTAAACAACGACGGAAAAGTTGATATTGCCCAGCATACGACCAATGGGGGCAACAACTACGCCCTGTCGACCATGTTTAACCAGGGCAATGGCACATTTACCTGGGGGCAAAATTTTACCAACACCATGTACAGCGGCTATGGCGCAGCCGCAGCGTCCAGCGCAGTAAGTATGACCTGGGCCGACTTTAACGGTGATGGTTATATGGACCTGTATATGAGCATGTCGCGCACCTCCAGCGGAACCAGCCAGGGCGGGGTGTTAATGCTGAACGACGGTAGCGGTAACCTTCTTACCGGCACTGCGGTTGGAACGGCGACCACGGATAAGTTTGTGGGTAACGTCAGCGTGGCGGTGGACTGGAACCTCGACGGCAAGATGGACATCATCAAGCTGGCGAATAGCGGGCAGTCTTATCTTTACACCAATGATGGACTGGAGGGTACCGCAAGCTTTACCGCCTCAAAATTCAGTACCGCTACGTCAAGCCAGGTATCCGGCGCGGCCCTGCTGGATTACGACTGGGATGGCGCACAGGATCTGCTGATTTTCCGTCAAAACGGTACGGTGCTTCTGGAGCGGAATACCAATACGGTCGCGCCTGGAACGGCATTGCATTTGAAGATTGTCGACAGTGAAGGGATTAACGCCTTCTTTGGCAACACGGTCCAGCTTTACGACTCGGCAGGTCAACTGGTCGCCAGCGAAATCATCAATGCCCAGTCCGGGATCGGCATTAACGATTCTTCATCGCTCATCAGTTTTTACGGTCTGGATCCTAATGAAACATACCGCGCGGTGCTGGTTCGCGCCGTTAACGGTGTATCGAGCAATGAAATTTGGGATGGGCTGACGGCAGGGGACGGTAAAGAAAGTTATGCCCTGACGGCTGAAGCGGCCACGGGCGGTCACCAGGGTACCCTGACAGGTACCGGCTACAACGATACCTTTATCGCTGAGGCAGGAACGTATACCTACAACGGTTCTGGTGGCTGGACGACGACCTCAGAACACGACACCTGGAGCAGTACAGGCGGTATGGATGTTGTGGATTATCGTAACGCCACTTCCGGCGTCACCGTGGATCTGGGACGCTCAACGGCCCAGAGTACCGGATTCGATACCGTAACGCTGGTGAACATTGAAGGCATCAACGGCTCGAACTTCGACGACGTCATTACCGGCAACAGCGGTGATAACCAGTTCGAAGGCCGCGGCGGGAACGACACCTTCAACATCGGCAGCGGCGGCCACGATACGTTGCTCTACAAGCTGATCAACGCCTCGGACGCGACGGGCGGTAACGGTCACGACGTGGTGAACGGCTTCACCGTCGGCACCTGGGAAGGCACGGCGGACACGGATCGTATTGACCTGCGCGATCTGCTCTCCGGCAGCGGCTATACCGGCACGGGCTCGGCGAGCTACGTGAACGGCGTGGCCACGCTGGACAGCAGCGCGGGCAATATCACCGATTACGTCCGCGTGGTGCAGAACGGCAGCAATACCGAAATCCAGGTGGATCTGGACGGTACCGCAGGCCAGTTCTCGCCAACCACCCTGGTGACGCTCAACGGCGTGCAGACGGACCTGGCGACGCTGCTGGCGAATCATCAATTGTTAATTGCGTAAACCAACGCCGCGGGGAGCAATCCTCGCGGCCTTTTGGCGTTTCTTTACACGAATGGCGTTAACCCGGAGATTATGAAGACACATCCACAGTACGAACCCTGGCTGCAGGGCATGCTCATCATCGCGAAGCACTACCGGCTGGACTTTTCGGTGGAGCACGTTCGGGTCACGATTAACCATGAAAGCCAGTCTCCGCGCCAGCTGGTGCTGGAGGAAATGGCGCGCCAGCTTGGGCTGGGGATGCGCGTGGCGGCTGATGCAATGTCTCTCGACCCGTGGCGCCTGCCGCTGCTGGCGGAATTCACCGGCGGACAAATCGCGGTCATTAACCGCATGGACAACGAAGGCAACGTCAGCCTGCAGTTCAGCGGCGACGGCGGGCTGGAGACGACGCTGACGCGGGACGCGCTCGGCTCACGGTTGAAAACGCTGCTGGTGCTGCGCCCGCTTGAGTCTACGCCGGACGCCCGCGTGGACGACTACATCAAACCGTATGAGAAAAACTGGTTCTGGCAGCTGGCGCTGAAGGACTGGCGCCGCTACAGCGATATTATGCTGGTGGCGCTGGTCGCTAACGTGCTGGCGCTCTCCGGCATGGTCTTCTCCATGCAGGTGTACGACAGGGTGGTGCCGTCGCAGTCGGAGGCCACGCTGTGGGTGCTGTTTGGCGGCGTCATGCTTGCCATCGTGTTTGAATTCATCATGCGCATGCTGCGCGTGCATATTTCGGACGTGGTGGGGAAACGCGCCGACCTGCGCATCTCAGAACGCGTTTTTGCTCACGCGCTGCGGATTAAAAACGGGGCGCGCTCCAAATCAACCGGCTCGTTTATCGCCCAGATCCGCGAGCTGGAATCGGTGCGCGAGCTCATCACCTCGACCACCATTGCGGCGATCTCCGATCTGCCGTTCTTCCTGCTGTTCGTCTTTATTCTGTGGATGATTGGCGGCCCGCTGGTGCTGGTGGTCCTGCTCGCCGTGCCGCTGCTGCTCATTCCGGGCCTGCTGGTGCAGCGCCCGCTGGGGAAGCTCTCCAGCGAAGGGATGCGCGAATCCGCCATTCGTAACGCCACGCTGGTGGAGGCGGTGCAGGGCATTGAAGACATCAAGCTGATGCGCGCCGAGCAGCGCTTCCAGAACCAGTGGAACAACACCAACGACGTGGCCGCCAGCGTCGGCATGAAGCAGCGCTGGCTGACGGGGCTTCTGTTGACCTGGACGCAGGAGGTGCAGTCCATCGTCTATGCGGTGGTGCTGCTGGTGGGCTGTTACCTGGTCATCAGCGGCGACATGACGACCGGCGCGCTGGTGGGAACGTCGATTCTGGCGTCGCGCACTATCGCGCCGCTGTCGCAGATCTCTGGCGTGCTCTCGCGTTGGCAGTCGGCAAAAGTGGCCCGCAAGGGGCTGGACGACCTGATGCAGCGCCCGATTGACGATCCGCAGCACGGCAAGAAAGTGCATAAAGCGCACCTGCGCGGCGACTACGCGCTTGAAGACGTCGGGTTCTATTACGACGAGGAAGAGAAGCTCACCGTGCTCGACATCAGCAAGCTTAAGATCCGCGCCGGGGAGCGCGTGGCGGTGCTGGGGCGTAACGGCTCCGGTAAAAGCACGCTGCTGCAGCTTCTGGCGGGCATGCAGGAGCCGCAGCAGGGGAGCATCCTGCTGGACGATATTGCCCTCAATCATCTGGACCCGGCCGACCTGCGTCGCGATATGCAGCTGCTCAGCCAGCAGGCGCGGCTGTTCTTTGGCTCCGTGCGGGACAATATCCTGATGGGCAACCCGCTCGCCACCGACGATGAAATTCATCAGGCGCTGGTCAACAGCGGCGCGCTGGAGTTCGTGCGCAAGCAGAAAATGGGAATGAACACCATCATCAACGAGGGCGGAACGGGCCTCTCCGGCGGACAGCGTCAGGCGCTGCTGCTGGCGCGCGCGTTGATCACTGCCCCGAATATCCTGCTGCTGGATGAGCCTACCGCCTGGCTGGACGAGATGAGCGAGAAGCAGTTTATTCAGCATCTTCACAAATGGCTGGGCAAGCGCCGGACGCTGGTGGTAGCAACCCATCGCCTGCCGATTCTGGATTTGGTCGACCGCATCATTGTGCTGGAAAACGGCAAGGTGGTGATGGACGGCCCGCGCGACGCGATCCTGCATCAGCACGGGCTGGCGCCGCAAAAGGCGGCACAGCGCACCGTGACCATGAAGCCGGCGGCGGTTGCAGAGGAGGGCGCGGCATGAATGATTTCTCCCGTTATAACAGCCGTCTGAAAGAGCCGCGCCTGCCGCGCTCCTCGCTGGTGGCATGGTCGCTGTTCGCCCTGCTGGCGGCGTTTATCGCCTGGGCGAGCCTGTTCCAGCTGGATGAAGTCACCACCGGCAGCGGCAAGGTGATACCGTCTTCCCATGAGCAGGTGATTCAGTCCCTGGAAGGGGGGATTATTCACAGCCTGATGGTGCGCGAGGGCGATATCGTTGAGCGCGGCCAGCAGCTGGCGCAGCTTGACCGGACGAAAACCGAGTCCAGCGTGCTGGAGAGCGAGTCTCGTCTGAACGCGGCGCTGGCAACGGCTGCGCGTCTGAAGGCCGAAGTCAACGACACGGAGCTCGCGTTTCCCGAGGAGCTGGACGATGACGTTGAGCTGGTCAAACAGGAAACGGCGCTCTATCAGTCCCGTCGCGAGAGTCTCGAAAAAGGGCTGGCCGGCTTACGGCAGGGTGCCGAACTGGTGCAGCGCGAGCTGTCTTTGACCCGTCCGCTGGTGACCCAGGGGGCGGCCAGCAAGGTTGAGGTGTTACGTCTTGAGCGTCAAAAAAATGAGCTTGAGAATAAAATCACCGAGATGAAAAACCAGTATTACGTGCGCGCCCGCGAAGAGCTGGCGAAAGCCAACGCGGAGATTGAAGCCCAGCGTTCGGTGATGAAAGGGCGTGAGGACTCCCTGACCCGGCTGACCTTCAACGCGCCGGTGCGTGGGATTGTGAAGGATATTGACGTGACGACCGTGGGTGGCGTTATTCCCCCGAACGGCAAGCTGATGAGCCTGGTCCCGCTGGACGACCAGATGGTGGTTGAGGCGAAAATCTCGCCGCGCGATGTCGCGTTTATCCACCCCGGCCAGAAAGCGCTGGTGAAAATTACGGCCTATGACTACTCCATCTATGGAGGACTGGAGGGCGAGGTGACCATGATTTCGCCGGACACCCTGCAGGACGAGGTGAAAAGAGATGTCTACTACTACCGCGTCTATATCCGTACCGACAGTAACCACCTGACCAATAAGCAGGGCAAAGACTTTCCGGTCTTTCCGGGCATGATTGCGACGGTAGATATTAAAACCGGCAGCAAAACCATCCTGGATTATCTGTTGAAACCGCTGAACAAGGCAAAAGAGGCGCTGCGCGAAAGATAAAGATTGGCGTTCGGGATACCGAACGCCATTTGTATTATACCGTTGACGTTACGCTGTTTGGGTGGCGTCGCTCCTTCGGCACCACGTTAATGTAATGAGTAACATAGGCAAAATACAATCCGGCATAGTTTTCGACCAGTTCGAAAAACGCCGGATACACCGACAGGCGACCGTCACCGCGATCTTTAAGATAACCTGCCTCATGCGCCGATTTGATAATCCGGTTGACGTGGATCCGGGAGACAAAGAATTCTTTCGCGAGCGTGCTGGCGGAGTAGTGAATAACCGCGCCGTGGGCGGATTTGTTTTTTATGGCCTGCTGGTAAAGATACAGCATAATCATGCGGCCTCCATCCTTATCAATAAATAATCCCACTTCCGGTAAAACTTTTCTGAACGTTAATCCCCGAAAAAGATATTCTGCCGCGCGGCGGAAGAAATTATTTCTCAACGTGTCATTATCCAGCAGGTTTACATCAATATTAAACGTCGGGTAAAGAATGCTGACGGGCAAAAATGCACCGGACATATAGCGTTTGAGTTCATTCAATCCTTTTTCGGTTGGAGCAATTCTCGTTTTTCGCCGGTCTTCCGTACAGCGCCAGGTCCTGATGCGCCCCGTGGTTCTGAGTATTGTAATGATTGCAATAACGCTGTTGGGGCTGGCTATTTTATAGCGGGAACATAACTCTTTTATCTCTGAGACGGATTCGGCCTGATTGCCAAATATAAAACAACACATGGAGAGGATAATGTTAAATCGTGATTCCTGAAGCATTGTCTTGTAGAACAAGGGTTGTTTTTTGTAGATGGCGTCATTGATTGTGTAGTGTTCTAATATTGCCTCACTAAAACGCGGGTTGCTTTTTATAACATCCCTTCGATGTAGCAAGGCCCTGGATGAGATGTGATTATCCATAGCATTTTTCTCGTATTTGATGAGTCGATAGATGAAGTATCCAGCCTTCTTTTTCGGAATTTTCATTATACCTGAGAAAAAGTGGCTTGAGGTCGGTATTTTAAAAGAAATATATAGTTATATTGATGCGCTTAAAAAGCGTGATTAACGAAAAGATGTTACGGGGTGTGGCGTTGATAACAGTATCTTAACCTGATGGTGTATTGTAAAATTATTATACACACCGCTGTTGGTTTAAATATTCATAATAATAATGGCGCTTTCGTGCCCAGGAGCAGGTTATGACCCATAAAATTTCTCTCAGGAATGTTGCGCGCAACGAGCAAAGGTTTGTCATTTCAGCCTGCGGCTTTACGTTTCAGGGATATCACCTGCTGCTCAAAAAGTACGGAATAGAGACTGCGCATATTCACTTCGATGGAGATGAGTTATCCGATCCTGACAAGGAAAATATCCTTATTCATCAAAATGCTCACATCGTAGTGTTCCTGGGAAAAGGTAGGGTAGATCTGCTGGAGAGCCTGACGCGACTGGCATCCGTGCTCAATGCACTTCCTGTTATTCGTCGTGTTACCCTGTATGGTGATATACCCGACAGCTGGCTATATCGAACCCTGGGAAGCCTTCTAAATAATAGCCATCAGTTATCATTGATTCGCATAGCCAGCGTTTCTGATGTAATAACCTGTTTCCATACCCACAATAATGGCTTTAAAGATCGCTCGCGCTTATTACGCGATTACTATCTCGATTGCACTTCGCGAGAAAATCTTAAATGGTTAACAAGAAGAGAGGTTGATGTTTTATTAAATTTCTATCGCGGCATGTCTATAAAAGACCTGTGCGACAAGCTGAGGCTCTCTAATAAAACGGTTTACACCCATCGTAAAGAAGGTTTGCAGAAATTACATTATATCAAGCGATGGTTGAATGAACCGCGCAATGTAAAAGTGGAAAGGCGGATTAAAAGCCAAAATCAGAAAGTGGACTTCACCGATAAAGAGGCGGAGGTTTTTAATGCGCTGGTGAAAAGGGAGATATTCCCCGCCTATCAGATCATTACCGATCGTGACAAGAAAGGAGTGGGGTTTGAGATACTCATTCGCTGGAATAAGAACGGTAAAATAGTCAAGCCAGCCCGTTTCCTGAATGATATTTCTAATTATGAAGTCTGGCTAAAAATTACGGCTATGGTGATCCACGCCGCCGTGTCCGGGATTAATAAATATAACGGTAAATTCTATTTTTCCGTGAATATTCCGCCTCGTCTGGCGTCCGGGAACGCGCTGCCAGAGATGGCAAGGAAAGCCATCGGCATGCTGCTCAACCCCCAGTGGGCGGAAAAGCTGGTCTTTGAATTCGCGGAAGATATTGATGTGACGAAAGATAAAAGCATCCCTGAAACCATGCGGCACCTGCGTAATACGGGGTGCAGACTGTTTCTTGATGACTGCTTCTCAAGCCATCACGCCATGTTCCCCGTCAGGCAGGTGCATTTTGATGGGCTCAAGCTGGATCGGGACATCGTCGATCATTTTGTGGCGAACGACAACGATTATAATCTGATTAAAGCGATACAGATTTACAGCGACATGACCGGAACGGCTTGCATTGCAGAGGGCGTTGACAATGAAGAGAAATTTGAAAAATTAGTCGAGCTGGGGGTGAAAAACTTTCAGGGTTATTATCTTTCGCGCGCGGTGAAAGAGGAGGAATTAGACCGCATGGTGAGATTGTTCAGCTAAAAAATAAAGCCCCGAAGGGCCTTGTTTATTTGCGTCCCAGCAACAGACCAAGCACAATACCGACGGCGCCCGCGGCGATAAGACCGGTAAGCGGGTTATTTCTGACCGCTTCAGTCACGTCAGAGACGGCATCGCTGGCCTGTGCGGCATATTTTTTCGCAGCGCCTTTTACCTGATGCTTCGGTGAATCAACAAATTCACCGAACTGCTGCTGGGCTGAACCTGAAAGTTCATCAAATTTATTTTTTGCTTTGTCTTCAGCAAACTGGGTGTTTTTATCAGTACCGAAATCAGACATTTTTGCCTCCTTTTGTTGATAGTTAAAGGATAGCCTCTCTTTGAAAAGATGAGAGGCGTAACGCTAAATTTCGGAGGGAATTGGCCTGTTTTCGGATATATCTACACCAGAAGAGGGCGTTATTTTTCGCTCTCATCCTGGCCATAATACAGTTTGCCAATGCGGATAAGCGGGCGGCCCTGAGACTTGCGGTGCAGGTTGCTGTCCCGCAGGGAGTACACGCAGCCGCAATATTCCTGCTGGTAAAACTGTTCCCGCTTGCTGATCTCAATCATGCGCGATGAGCCGCCCTGTTTGCGCCAGTTGTAGTCCCAGTAGACCATCCCCGGATAGCGCGCTGCCGCACGCTGGCCGCAGTCATTGATCTGCTGCATATTCTTCCAGCGCGAGATCCCCAGCGAGCTGCTGATAACGCTAAAACCATTTTCCGCCGCGTACAGCGCCGTGCGCTCGAAGCGCATATCGAAGCACATGGTGCAGCGGACGCCGCGCTCGGGCTCCCACTCCATGCCTTTTGCGCGTTCGAACCAGTTATCGGTGTCGTAATCGGCATCAACAAACGGCACGCCGTGTTTTTCCGCAAAACGGATATTCTCCTCTTTGCGGATAAGGTATTCCTTTTGCGGATGGATGTTGGGGTTATAGAAGAAAATGGTGTAATCAATGCCCGAGGCCTGAATAGCTTCCATTACTTCACCGGAGCAGGGGGCGCAGCAGGAGTGCAGCAGAAGCTTATCGGCGCCGTTTGGCAGGCTGAGTTGCGGGCGGATGAAGGGAGTTGTACTCATTTTGCTCTACAATATGTTAATGAAATTTATGGAATTGTAGCACAAGATATTAATATCTTCAGACAGTAGCGATGGGCTGAGGGATCCCCATAAATAAACGCAAGCAGCGAGCAATCCCCTCGCCCCTTTGGGGGTGGGTTAGGGTGAGGGGAACATACGGCTCAGGTGGTCATTATTCGGCAAATTTGAGCAGCGCTTCGCCGTCAAGACGGTAGCGTACCCATTCGGACTGCGGCAGCGCGCCAATGCTCAGATAAAAATCGATGGCGGGCTGGTTCCAGTCCAGCACGCTCCATTCAAGGCGGCCACACTGCCGTTTTACCGCGAGTTGAGCGATATGCTTCAGCAGCGCTCTGCCCGCGCCCTTACCGCGATAGTCCGGAGAAATATACAGGTCTTCCATATAAATCCCGTTGCGCCCAAGCCAGGTCGAATAGCTGGTGAAGAACACGGCATAGCCGGCGATCCTGCCGTCAAACTCAGCGATCAAGGCCTCGGTTTTACTGCCCGCACCAAAGAGGGTTTCCCGGATCTCGTCCGGCGTGGTTACGACCTCTTCGGGCGCTTTTTCATACACCGCCAGCTCATAGATCATGGCGTAAATGGCCGCTGCATCTTCGGGACGGGCCTGACGAAGGGTTATGCTCATTGTTTTTCCTGTTTTTTTGCACGGTTCGCGATTGATGGCGTTAAGCATACGGAGTATTGTCCGAAGAATTAAGTGCAATGAAATCAACAAATGATGAATATTATGCATCCGGCTCTGAGACGTCTTGATTTAAACCTGCTGCCCGTTTTTGACGCCATTTACCGCCACCGTTCCGTTCGCCTCGCAGCCGACGAGCTGGCGATGAGCACCTCGGCGCTGAGCCATGCGCTGTCGCGTCTGCGCACGACCCTTAACGATCCGCTCTTTTTCCGGGAAGGGCATCGTATGTCCCCCAGCGTGTATGCCGCTCAGCTTGCGCCTTCTATTGCTTCCGCATTGTCATTCCTTAACCAGGAGCTGACCCCGCAGCCGGAGTTTGACGCCGCCAGCAGTACCGAAAGCTTACAAATTGGGATTACGGATTTTACCGCGCTGTGCATTTTTCCCACCCTGATGCACAAGCTGCAGGCTGCTGCCCCGGGCTTGCGTTTCGAATTGCGCTATCTGCCGCACAGCCCGGCGCTGACGGAACTCCTGGCCGGTGAGGTGGATCTTGCGCTCGGTTTCAGCACCCCGGAGGAGAGTCGCCATCCGGAGCTGGAGGAGATCGGCTGGTTTGAAGATGAGTATGTGGTCATCAGCAACGCGCGCCGGACCCGGCTGACGCTGGAGGATTACCTCGCTGCCCGACACCTGGTGGTGACGCCGTGGAATGAAAAGCAGGGCGTTCTGGACGTGCGGCTTGAGCAGCTGGGCTATACGCGGCACATTGCGATCAAAACGCCGTCGATGCTGAGCGCGCCGTTTATCGTAGCGGAAAGCGACCTGCTGATGGCCATTCCTCGTTACGCCGCCGAGAAGCTGGTTGCGGCAGCGGAACTAAGGATTTTTGCCTTGCCGTTCTCTATTCCCAGGTTTGAGGTGAAAATTTACTCTCATAAGCGCAGCGGCCAGCGGGGGGCGACCCGCTGGCTTCAGGAGGAGCTGCAAATGCTGGCGCAAAATTCCATAAAGGCTTCGACTGCGGCGGGAGGAAGCCGACGTGAAGGGCGGGTGATATAGAGTGGATAGGTTTCGTCCGGCCATTCCGGGAAAAGTTCGACCAGCATTCCGTCAGCGATCTGCTGCGCAACGCTGAGCGAAAGCACCTGGGCAATGCCAACGCCACTTACGCAGGACTGAACCATCAGATCGACGTCGGTTGTCGTGAGGTGGCCACGGGTTTCAACCGTCAGTACTTCCCGACCACGGCGGAATTCCCATTCAAACGGCCTACCGCGGCGAGGATCGATGAACTGGATGCACTCGTGCCTGTTCAACGCTTCAGGATGCTCCGGTCGCCCGTACCGTTCCAGATAGGCCGGTGATGCGACCGTCAGCACGCGCGTCTTTAACAACAATTTTGACGTAATCGTTGAGGGAAGCTGCGGCCCGAAACGCACCGCAACATCAATTCCCTCCGTCACTAAATCCCCGACGTCCGGTTGCTGGACCACCGTCAGCTCCAGTTCCGGATGACGTTCGCGTAACAGCGGCAGGTTAGGCGCCAAAATATGTCGGGCAAATATTGGATTAACGCTGACCCTTAATGCACCCCGAACCGCCACGGCGGCACCGGCAACGTAGCTTGCTGCAACTTCGATACCTTCCAGATGTGGAGCGGCGCGCTCATACAAAGCCCGTCCTTCATTCGTCAGGTTCGTGGTACGCGTCGTCCGGTTCAGCAAGCGCACGCCGAGCCTCTCTTCAAGCCTGTCTATCGATCTGCTGACGCCAGACGCGGATAGCCCCAGCACTTCGCCAGCGCGGCTGAAGCTACCCGACTCTACCACCGCAGCCAGGACGCTTAATCCTGACAGTAACCGTCCGTCAAAACTCATTTCCGCTCACCTTTGAATTTATGCAAATATAATTTGAATAAACCTACCTTTATCAAAGATGGCGCGCAACCTATTGTGTCAGCCCATTCGTTGCGAAGAGCAATTTTCACGATCGTCGCCCTGGCGAACCGCGCAACGAACGGCACCACTTAACCCAGAGGAACACGAAATGACAACGACGCGCACGCTTTTTAAAGGCGGCATTATCCTGACCCTGGATGCTGACGTACCTAATCTCTCCGTGGGCGATGTGCTTGTGCAGGACGACCGAATAGCGGCTGTAGGTCCGGATCTGCACGCGGATGACGCCCATGTGATTGACGCCACCGATCATATTGTTATGCCCGGCCTGATTGATGCCCATCACCACATGTGGCTCGGGGTTATGCGCCGCATGATGCCGGACGTCGATGACCTTTTTGCTTACATTGATGTCGTCGCAGAGAAGCTGGGCAAACATTATCGTCCACTGGACATGTACCTGAGCACAAAGCTCACGGCACTTGCCTCGCTGGACGCTGGTATCACGACCATTATTGATGCCTGCCACAACTCGCGCAGCCCGGAGCATACCGATGCCGCACTTGATGCCCTGAGTGAAAGCGGCATTCGTGCATTGCACATGGTAGGTGCGGCAATGGACAAGGGTGCTCCATCCGCGCATTTGCCGAACGATCTGGCGCGGCTGTCACAACGCTGGAACTCCACTGACAGCCTTGTTCAGGTGGGCCTGTTTGGTCAGCTCAATCTTGACTGGTGGGAGGTCGCCCGCAAGCTCGACATGCGCATTCTGACTGAATTCATCGGCGATCTGGCAAATCTCGGCCCCGAGTTTGCCAGACCGGGCGTGCTGGGCACGGATAATATCTTCAATCACTGCTCAAGGGTGCCTCAGGATACATGGAAGCTGCTGGCGGATGCCGGGGTCAACGTCACGGTCAATCCACGTTCGGATGCGTTATTTGGCTTCGACGATGAAACCTTTGCTTACCAGCAGGCTGTTGATAATGGCTTAACCCCGGCGCTGGGCATCGACCTGGACACGGCGTTTGGCAGCGATATTTTCGGAGAAATGCACGCGCTGTTCGGTCAGCAGCGATCGGCTATGCGCTACCGTCGCTTCCGTGGCGAGGAGAACGTGCCATCTCCCATCACGGCAGAAGCGGTCCTTAAGGCGGCAACCGTGAATGGCGCGCGTGCGGCCGGGCTTGAGGAACAGATTGGGACCCTTACGCCAGGAAAGCAGGCCGACATTATCATGATTCGTACTAACGGCGTCGCCGTTTTCCCGGTGACCAACGCCATCGGCACTGTCGTCCAGGCGATCGAACGGTCTGATGTGGATACCGTGATGGTGGCAGGCCAGCTGCGCAAGCGTGCGGGCAAGTTAACGGGCATCGATCTGGCGGCGCTGAGCGCGGATATTATTCACTCTCGCGATTATCTCCTCAAAGCCAGCGGCTATCACACCGATCTCTTTACAGCATCTTGATAACAGAGCGGCCCGATACGCCGGGCCGTTCAACTCTCTTACGCCTGTATCATCAAGGAGAATTTGATGGAAGCCCACGTAATAAAGCGGCTAGCGGAGGATAACGCTCCGTCCGCACTTCTTCCCCGCCCGGCAACGGGCGTTATTGCCGCGCTATTTTTTGGCTATCTGGCCGTCGGACTGCCGTTGCCAGTGATTCCCTTGTTCATCCACGGGCATCTCGGCTTTAGCAACGTCGTGGTGGGACTGGTCATCGGCATCCAGTTCCTGGCTACGGTGCTTACCCGCGGCTACGCCGGGCGGGTTACCGACCAGCAGGGCGGCAAACGTTCCGCTCTACAGGGCGCGATCCTTTCGGCGCTGGCCGGAGGGCTATATCTGGTGGCTTCGGCAACGGACCTGTCGCCCACCGCCACACTTTGCATTGTTATCGCAGGGCGTCTGATGGCCGGGTTTGGCGAAAGCCAGTTCGTGACGGGATGCGTGTCATGGGCAATTGCCTCCGTCGGCCCTCAGCGCGCCGGGATGTCAATGTCGTGGACCGGCATCGCCATGTTTGCGGCACTGTCGATTAGTGCCCCGGTTGGGATGGCGTTATATCAGCATTACAGCCTCGCGACGGCGATGATTGCCTGTATTGCTTCACCGCTACTGGCCGCCCTGATTGCATTAGGCACTGCATCATATAGATCGCCAGGAGGTCCGCGGCTGCCGTTCCATCGCGTAGTAAGGCGCATCTGGCGCGAAGGGCTGGGATTGATGCTGCAGGGTGTCGGACTTTCCGGGCTGACCGCTTTTGCCTCGCTGTACTTTGCAGCGCATCACTGGCAGAACGCCGGCTTGGTGATGACTGCTTTTGGTCTGGGTTTTATTTTTGTTCGCGTCGCTTTCGGACATCTACCGGACCAAATGGGCGGCTATCGCGTTGCGGTTTGGTCCCTGGCGGTTGAGGCTCTCGGCCAGGCAATGCTGTGGCTGGGATCAAACGAATGGATGGCGCTTGCCGGCGCTCTGGTAACCGGCCTGGGCTGTGCGCTGGTTTTCCCCGCGCTGGGCGTCGAAGCCTTAAGACGTGTTCCAGAAGCCAACCGCGGCAGTGCGATGGGCGCCTTCGTTGCCTTTCTGGATGTCGCTTATGGCATCGCCGGGCCTGTAGCTGGCCTGATCGCCGGTCAGTTTAGCTATGCAGCCGTATATCTGTCTGGGGCGATCTGTGCGCTGCTGGGTGCGCTGCTTGCGAGCGCGTCGCGCAGGCAGCAATTCTGAACATACCTCAAAGCCGTCAGCCGCGGCTGTTGGTTTAATAATCTGGAGAAATTATATGTCACGCATTTTCATCTCAGGCTCGTCCACGGGCCTCGGCCTGATGGCAGCCGAACTGCTGGTTCAACAAGGACATCAGGTTGTGCTCCACGCGCGTAATGTCAGCCGTGCGGAAGACGCTCAACGCGCCTTACCTCAGGCTGAAGCCGTTGTTGTGGGTGACCTGGAGACCATCGCCGGTGCCAGGGAAACGGCATTACGCGTCAACGACCTGGGGCATTTCGATGCCGTCATCCACAATGCAGCCGTTGGCTACAACGAAGCGCATCGCGTGACCCGCGACGGGCTGCCGCATGTTTTCGCGATCAACACGCTCTCGGCTTACATCCTCACCGCGCTGATTGAACGCCCGCAGCGCCTCGTCTACCTGAGTTCAGGTATGCATCATCATGTCCGGGCAAACCTGGACGATATTCTCTGGCGCAAACGCCGCTGGAACGGCGCTGACGCCTATGCAGAGAGCAAATTACATGACGCTATGCTGGCTTTTGCTCTGGCGCGTCGCTGGCGTAACGTACGGAGCAATAGCCTGGAGCCTGGCTGGGTGCCGACAAAAATGGGTGGGCCGCATGCCCCGGACGATATGGACCAGGCACATCGCACTCAGGCATGGCTTGCCGCCAGCCATGACTCTGCGGCTGATGTGACGGGGAAATATTTCTACCACATGAAGCGCATGGCCGCTAATCAACAGGCTCTCGATGCGGCATTGCAGGATCGCTTCATTGATATTTGTACAGAGATTTCAGGGATAGCGCTGCCGGAGTAATCTTTAATCAGGCAACGGACCAAACTGTGAACCCGCTTCGGCGGGTTTTTTGTGAATTACTTCTTATGGCGGTAAGCACGAATTGAATTAAGCCTCATAAAGAGCATGGTTATACTCCGCGTTTTTATAAGGAGATAAATCATGGCTATACCAGCATACTTATGGTTGAAAGACGATGGCGGCGCGGACATTATTGGCTCTGTAGATGTACAGGGTCGAGATGGCAGTATTGAGATCCACAGCTTCGCTCATGGTCTGCATTTGCCTACAGATAATATGACTGGCAAGATAACCGGCACCCGCATGCATAGCGCGTTGACCTTCGAGAAAGAGTTTGACTCCTCCAGTCCATACCTCTACAAGGCTGTGGCCAAAGGCCAGACACTGAAAAGCGCTGAATTTAAATGGTACAAAATCAACGACGCAGGGCAAGAAGTCGAATACTTCAACATGCTTCTTGAGGGCGTTAAAGTCGTCTCTGTATGTCCGCTGATGCATAACTGCAAAAATGCCAGCACCGAAAAGCACAACCACCTCGAAGCGATTTCCCTGCGCTATGAAAAAATCACATGGAAGTACTGCGATGGCAATATCATGTTCACTGATGCGTGGAATGAACGATGATACACTGCACATTCAGGCTGAACGGTAACGCGCTGTCAAACCTGAGCTGCCCGGGGGTAGGTTTTTTCCCAGCCTATTCCGGTAACGAAGGACATCACCGCAATAACCCGGATTCAGTTGCTGTGAAGAACATAGGGCCGCTTCCGCCAGGTAAATATTACATTGTGGAGAGGCCAAGAAGCATCGGCACACGAGTAAAAGATTTTTTCGCTACCAAGTACACGGGTTCCGATCATTCTATTTGGTTTGCATTGTACCGGGACGATCCCAGTATTGATGACGTAACTTTCTTTGAAGAAGTCGCAAGGGGTAATTTCAGGCTGCATCCCGCAGGTTATGAAGGTATAAGCAACGGCTGCATAACGCTGCCTTCTCCGGCACACTTTCACATTCTCCGAGAGGCACTGTTGAGAACACCTCAAACCCTCGTGACGGCTTCGTTGTCCGCTTACGGCACTGTACAGGTGTATTAACATGGCTCCAGCAAAACAGGCAGGGATGTGGCTGATTCAGTTCATTTCGTTTCTGGTCATCTTCTCCGTGATTTATATCGTATTCCCCTTTGAATACCTTTTTGACGTCTACAGCGACAAAGTGGGGTTCATAACGGAAACGGACTGGAGTGACATGGTGCTGTTCAGCATTATGGCCGTGTCAGTGCTGATGAATGCCGTGCTGATATTCCTCGTGGGCTCAGCGAGAAAGAAAGGTTAAAATTGCGCAAACCCGCTTCGGCGGGTTTTTTTATCTTCGAAAACCATCTTTACCAGTGGCGTGACATTGCAGAGTTTGACCGCGCATCTGCCGCCGCTGCAAAGGACGGCCGCCAGCGACCAGAATACGGTGGCCTTGGTTTTGTCGATACAGCTGATCCGAACCCTGAATGTCGGCATATATCAATGCGCTGGTGCAGGAAGGTAAACTCCGGCGCTTCCGTAACCTGAATATTTCCTTCTCTGATTCTCTGGTGAAGCGAAACAGCCGTAGGACGCGAGACATTATCGCCAGCCCTGAGGCTCAGGAATTGTGGTCATGTCAGTTTGGCGTAAAGCAGGCTGACGAGTGGGAAATTATCAACGCCGCCGGGCGC
The DNA here is from genome assembly GCF_034107265.1 of Enterobacter sp. 168J2. Taxonomy (NCBI): domain Bacteria; kingdom Pseudomonadati; phylum Pseudomonadota; class Gammaproteobacteria; order Enterobacterales; family Enterobacteriaceae; genus Enterobacter; species Enterobacter sp. 168J2. The sequence continues at coordinate 1,057,857 of NZ_JAWNEB010000001.1, forward strand.
TCGGTTGGGCAGACCGTTTCCCGCGCTGGTGGCGGCCAGATTACCGGTGGTCGTGGTGGTTACCCGGGACCAGAATTTTCCGGCTTTATGCTGGCTGGCGGAATGGGCCTGAGCTTCGATCATGTTGTTATCCCGGCGATGATTAGCGAGGACTATATCGAGCGGTTGTCGGAAAGTGGGACGTTATGAAACTGGAAGGAGCTACGCAAATGCATGAATTTTGGGGGCAAATTTGGGGGCAAAAAAGGTCTTAGGGGCAATTTGGGGGCAGTAAAAAGGCTCAATATGTCCGATAGTGTCTTTTCGTCATATCTCCTAAATGGCTGATAACCATGAAAAACATAATGTTTACAAAAGATTACTAAAAAGGGTACCATACCCCCCTATAGTATCAAGAGGGCATATGCCGCACTCACCCGAAGATAAAAAACGTATTCTGACGCGCGTTCGTCGCATTCGGGGCCAGGTTGATGCCCTTGAACGCGCGCTGGAGTCGGGCGACCCCTGTCTGGCCATCCTGCAGCAAATTGCCGCCGTGCGCGGCGCTGCCAATGGCCTGATGGGCGAAATGGTTGAAATTCATCTCAAAGACGAGCTGGTGACGGGAGACACAACGCCGGATCAGCGAGCCGTGCGGATGGCGGAAGTCGGCCATTTGCTGCGCTCTTATCTAAAATAAACCCACACACCTCACAATAAGGGACGTCACTATGAAATCTCGCGCTGCTGTCGCATTTGGCCCCGGCCAGCCGCTGAAAATCGTCGACATCGACGTAGCACCGCCGAAAAAAGGCGAAGTGCTGATCAAAATCACCCATACCGGCGTGTGCCATACCGATGCGTTTACCCTCTCTGGTGACGACCCGGAAGGCGTCTTCCCGGCGGTGCTGGGTCATGAAGGCGGCGGGATTGTGGTGGAAGTGGGCGAGGGCGTGACCAGCCTGAAGCCAGGCGATCACGTTATCCCGCTGTACACCGCGGAATGCGGCGAGTGTAAGTTCTGTAAATCCGGCAAAACTAACCTCTGCCAGGCCGTTCGCGCCACCCAGGGGAAAGGGCTGATGCCGGACGGCACCACCCGTTTCTCCTACAACGGTGAGCCAATCTATCACTACATGGGTACCAGCACCTTCAGCGAATACACCGTTTGCGCGGAGATCTCCCTGGCGAAGGTCAACCCTCAGGCGCCGCTGGATAAAGTCTGCCTGCTGGGCTGCGGCGTAACCACCGGCATTGGCGCGGTGCATAACACGGCAAAAGTCAAGGAGGGCGACACCGTGGCGGTGTTCGGTCTCGGCGGCATTGGTCTGGCGGTGATTCAGGGTGCGGTCCAGGCGAAGGCCGGTCGTATCATCGCGGTCGATACCAACCCGGAAAAATTCAAGCTTGCGGGCGAAATGGGCGCGACCGATTTCGTGAACCCGAAAGATCACGAGAAACCGATTCAGGACGTCATCGTTGAGATGACCGACGGCGGCGTGGACTTCAGCTTCGAGTGTATTGGCAACGTGAACGTGATGCGTTCCGCGCTGGAATGCTGCCACAAGGGCTGGGGTGAGAGCATCATCATCGGCGTGGCCGGGGCAGGCCAGGAGATCAAAACCCGTCCATTCCAGCTGGTGACCGGACGCGTCTGGCGCGGCTCCGCGTTTGGCGGCGTGAAGGGGCGTACCCAGCTTCCCGGCATGGTTGAAGACGCGATGGTCGGTAAAATTCAGCTCGACCCGTTCATCACCCACCGTTTGCCGCTGGAGCAGATCAACGAGGCGTTCGATCTGATGCACGAAGGAAAATCCATCCGCACCGTCATTCATTTCGGCGACAAGTAACTCTTCTGCCAGCGGTTTTTAGCCGCTGGCATTTCTTTAATAATCTTTTCTAAAGTGTGACCAGTGCGGCGTTTTTAGCCGTAATTTAAATCTCAACCGTGCCGATGACTATCTAACAGGCGTGTTTTTACGCATCTTACCTACAAGAGAGTCGACGGTCATGGACAACACTTCTTCGATGCAGGCGCAGCGCAAGCTGAGCTTCCTGCATCACATCAGGCTGGTTCCGCTGTTTTCCTCCATTCTCGGTGGCATTATTCTGCTGTTTGCCTTGAGCTCGGGTCTGGCGGGGTATTTCCTGCTGCAGGCCGACAACGATCAGCAGGACGTCACATCAGAAATTCAGGTGCGTATGGGGCTGTCGAACAGCTCAAACCATCTGCGAACCGCGCGTATCAATATGATCCACGCCGGCGCGGCAAGCCGTATCGCGGAGATGGAGGCCATGAAGCAGAACATCCGCGAGGCGGAAACGCGCATCAAGCAGTCCCAGGATAGCTTTACCGCCTATATGAATCGTTCCGTGCGCAGCGCTGCGGACGAAGCGCTGGATGCGGACCTGAAGGCACGCTACGACGCCTATATTGCGGGCCTCCAGCCGATGGTCAAATTTGCCAAAAACGGCATGTTCGAGGCGATCATCAACCACGAAAATGAGACCGCCCGCCCGCTGGACGACGCTTACAACGCCGTTCTGCTGAAGGCGATTAAGATCCGCACCGACCGCGCCAATGCGCTGACGGCGCAGGCGCACAGCCGCACGCAGCTGGGCCTGATGTTTATGGTGGGGGCGTTTGCGCTGGCGCTGCTGCTGACCGCGATGACCTTCGTCGTGCTGCGCCGCACGGTCATTAATCCGCTCCAGCGTGCCGCCACCCGCATCGAGAATATCGCGAAGGGCGATTTAACGATGCCTGACGATGCGACGAGCCGCAGCGAAATTGGCCGCCTGACGCGCGATCTGCAAACCATGCAGCACTCCCTTGAAACAACGGTCGGCACCGTCCGTCAGGGGGCGGAGGAGATCTATCGGGGTACCAGCGAGATCTCTGCCGGTAACACCGATCTCTCTTCGCGCACCGAGCAGCAGGCCGCGGCCATTGAGCAGACGGCCGCGAGCATGGAGCAGCTGACCGCGACGGTGAAGCAGAACGCCGATAACGCCCATCATGCCAGCAAGCTGGCGGAAGATGCCTCCGGGAAAGCCAGCCGCGGTGGCCAGATGGTCTCCGGCGTGGTGAAAACCATGGGCAATATCTCAAGCAGTTCGAAGAAAATCTCTGAGATCACCGCGGTGATCAACAGCATCGCCTTCCAGACCAATATCCTGGCGCTTAACGCGGCGGTAGAAGCGGCGCGCGCGGGCGAGCAGGGACGCGGGTTCGCCGTGGTGGCCAGCGAAGTCCGTACTCTGGCCAGCCGCAGCGCCAACGCCGCAAAAGAGATCGAAAGCCTGATCAACGAATCGGTCTCGCTGATTGACCAGGGTTCCGGTGAGGTCGTTGCCGCAGGCAACACCATGAATGAGATCGTCGAGGCGGTTAAGCGCGTAACCGACATCATGCTGGAGATTGCTGCCGCGTCTGACGAGCAGAGCCGCGGTATCGTGCAGGTCAGCCAGGCTATTTCGGAGATGGATAAAGTGACCCAGCAGAACGCCTCGCTGGTGGAAGAGGCCTCCGCGGCGGCGGCGTCGCTGGAAGAGCAGGGCGCTCGCCTGACCGAGGCGGTCGGGGCGTTTCGTCTGAGCAATGCAAAGCCGGGCCGCGCGGTGGCGTCAGCGCCAGTGGTGACGAGCGCGCCGTTGCGTCCGGCGGCGACGGTTTCCGGGGATAACTGGGAGACGTTCTGAGGCGTACCGGGCAAAAAAAGGGACCTTTCGGTCCCTTTTTCACATCTTATTTTTTATCGGGTAACGCGTACGCGATAACGTAATCACCGCGATCCGGCGACTGGCGAGCGCCCCCGGCGTTGATGACGATGTACTGCTTGCCGGTTTTCGGCGAGACGTAGGTCATCGGGCCGGACTGGCTGCCGACCGGCAGGCGGTCCTTCCAGATCTCTTTCCCGGTGGCGGTATCAAACGCGCGCAGGTAGAAATCCTGGGTGCCGGCGAAGAACAGCAGGCCGGACTGGGTTGAGAGCGACGCGCCCAGCGTTGGCATCCCGATTGGGATCGGCATGTGCATGCGAATGCCCAGCGGGCCGGTATCTTCCACGGTACCAACCGGTACCTGCCACACCAGCTTGCCGGTTTTCAGGTCAACGGCCGACATGGTGCCGAACGGCGGCTTCTGGCACGGAATACCCAGCGGCGACAGGAAGCGTTCGCGCATCGCGCCGAACGGCGTGCCGTCCATCGGGACAATCCCCATCTCAATGCCGCTGGCGTTTTTCGCCACGTTCGCGCGCGGCACCATGTAGTTTGCCAGGCCCAGGCGCATATCGTTGACGAACATCAGGCTGTTGTTCGGGTCAACGGAAACGCTGCCCCAGTTCATCCCGCCGAGCGAGCCGGGGAACTGCAGGGAACGGTCGAGACCCGGCGGGGTGAAGACGCCCTGATGACGCATCTCTTTAAACTGAATGCGGCACAGCAGCAGGTCGACAGGCGTTGCTCCCCACATGTCGGACTCGGTCAGCGTCTGGTTGCCAATCATCGGCATGCCAACGGAATACGGCTGGGTCGGCGAGTAGCGCTCACCTTCAACGTTACCTGCCGGAACGGGACGTTCCTCCACCTTCGCCACCGGCTTGCCGGTTTCGCGGTTGAGCATAAAGATCATGCCCTGCTTGCTGGTCTGCACCAGCACTGGCGTGTTGCCGCCTTTGCCGTCCGGCAGGTCGTACAGCAGCGGCTGGGAAGGCAGGTCAAAGTCCCACAGGTCGTGGTGGGTGGTCTGGAAATGCCAGCGCACCTGTCCGGTGGTCGCGTCAACGGCGACGATGGAGGAGCTGTATTTATCGTCCAGCGCGGTGCGCTCGCCCGCCCAGAAGTCCGGGGTGGCGTTGCCGGTTGGCAGGTAGATCAGGTTTAGCTTAGCGTCGTAAGACATCGCAGACCAGACGTTCGGGGTGCCGCGCGTGTAGGTCTGGCCTTCCGGCGGCAGGCCGGTCAGGTTCGGGTTACCCGGATCCCACGCCCAGGCAAGCTTACCGGTGTGAACGTCGTATGCGCGCACCACGCCCGGCGGTTCGCCGGTGGAGAAGTTATCCGCTACGCGACCGCCGACGACAACGACGTTTCCGGCCACCAGCGGCGTGGAGGTCTGCTGATAATAGCCCGGCTTGATTTCGCCCATGCCGATGCTCAGATCCACGGTGCCATGGTCGCCGAAGTCATCGCACACCTTGCCGGTATCCGCGTTGATGGCAATCAGACGGGCGTCGGTGGTTGGCAGGAACAGACGGCGCGGGCAGGCCGCAGGCTGAGCTTCGTTTGGTGACGTTGTCACGCTTGAACGATCTTCAAAATAGCCCAGACCGCGACAGCGCTGCCAGTTAGGCGCGGTGGCTTTAGAATCGTAGCGCCATTTTTCCTTCCCGGAATCCACGTCCAGCGCCAGGACTTTACTGTACGGGGTACAGACATAGAGCGTGTCGCCAATCTGCAATGGCGTGTTCTGATCTTCCGCACCGGAGCCGTTGCTCTGCGGAATATCGCCGGTGTGCGCCACCCAGGCGACTTTCAGATCGCTGACGTTTTGCTTGTTGATCTGGTCCAGCGCGGCGAAGCGGTCGCCGTGGGTGGTGTTGCCCCAGTGCTCCCAGCTTTTCTGCTGTTCGCCGGGGGCGACGGGCTTCACCGGAACGGGCTCGTTCGCCGCCACGAGAGTTTGCGGCTTAAACATCCAGCCGAGGCTGACCAGCATCGCTAGCGCGATCACCGCCGCAACGCCATAAGCCGGGGCTTTATTCGCTGCGCCGCGGTTGGCCGCGCGCAGGAAAGGCCAGACGATGGCGCAGAGGAAGGCCAGTACGGCAAAGGTGAACAGGCGCGAGAAGAGCGGCCAGAAATCCCAGCCCGCATCGCTTACCGCCCAGAACAGCGAGGCAATAAACGCGATGCCGTAAAGCACGATCCCGCTGCTGCGATTGAGGAAAATCAGGAGCGCGGCAATGACCATCACCACGCCCATTATCAGGAAGTAAAAACTTCCGCCTACGGTGGCGAGCTTAAAGCCCAACCCGCCGACCGCCAGACCGATGAGCAACATCAGTCCGGCAAGGAGCCACTGCAGAATACGAGGTACCCCGCGCGGCGCGCTGCCAAATGCCATTTCTGTCTCCTTTAAATCCCCCGTCGTGCCGGATATGTACCAGTTGGATAATAAATGCGGGAGATATAATGATTAATACGAGTGAATTCGTGTTTATAAAATGATTAGCGAACCATTTGGTGAATCCGTCGCTATGATAAAACTGTTAAATTGTTTTACGCAATTGTTAATGAATCATTCCGCATTATTTGATTAACGCACGGGCCAGTTCCCTCTCCCCTAAGGGGAGAGGGTGAGGGGTAAGAGGTCAAACAGGCATGGATTTGCGAATCGCGCTCAGCAGCGTTTGTGCGCCCGTGGAAAGTGGGGTATCCACGCGGGTCAAAATACCGATGGGTTCACCCGCACCGGGGGAGGTTATCGGCAGGGCGGTCAGCGTGCCTTGGCGTAAATCATCTTTTACCGCACCGGATGGGACGAACCAGACGTAGTCATAATCCAGGGTAAGCTGACGCGAAAGGGAAGCCGAAAGCGTTTCGATGCACCCTGAAGGTAGCGTACACCCCTGCATCTGCAGCAAGGATTCGGCGGCCTGGCGCGGGACGGTGCCTTTCGGGCAAACCACTACCGGCCACTCCATCACCCGGCTTAACGTCACCGTGTCCTGCAGCAGGGGGTGATCGGGGCGAACCACCAGCTTCAGGGATTCCAGGAACAGCAGCTCATAATTGAGGCCGCCCATCAGCTCAGGGTCAGACATTCGCCCGATGCCGAGATCCAGTTCACCGGATTTCAGCCCCGCGAGCAGCATGGTGTTATTCATGGTGGCAACCTGAATAGTGGTATTGCGCTGCTGCTTGTGGAACTGACCAATAACGGGCGGCAGAATCCCCAGCGCCGCGGTTGGCAGGGCACCGACGCGCACCACCTCGCTGGTGTGCTCTTCTTTTCGGTGCAGGGACTGGCCTGCGGTGTTGAGCGCATCCAGCACCTTCACGGCGTGCGTCAGGAACTGTTCGCCCACCAGAGTCAGCTGTGCCCCCAGCCGACCGCGGTCAAATAGACGGGCGCCGGTCAGCTGTTCCAGCTCGTTGAGGGTTTTCGAGAGCGCAGGCTGGCTCAGGTTAAGAGTTTCAGCCGCGCGCCCCAGCGTTCCCTGTTGAGCGACGGCCACAAATGTATGCAAATGGCGCAAGCGTATGCGCTGACTGAACAGACCATTTTTTTCCATAGGCGATGTTAAAAACAGAGCGATGCGGGTGACAAGTTAAGTTGTTTAATTTTGATAACCTGATAGCAAAATATTTTTAACATTTGATCTGTTTGAGTTACAACATGTTTTTCAGGCGGGGCGGGTGATGAACGTCCTTGTTCATTTATTGCTCACTGCGTGGAAGGGAAAAAAGCGTAACGGGTTTTAAATCACGCCGTCGCCGCCGTCAGAACACCATACCTGACCGGAGGTAAAGGAACATTCATCCGAGGCCAGCGTGACGTACAGCGGAGCAATTTCGACGGGCTGCCCCGGACGACCCAGCGGGGTATCTCCGCCGAACTCCTTCACTTTTTCCATCGGCTGGCCGCCGCTGGACTGCAGTACCGTCCAGTACGGGCCGGGGGCGACCGCGTTGACGCGAATGCCTTTCGGACCCAGCTGTTTGGCTAAGGATTTGGTAAACACCGCCAGACAGGCCTTCGTCTGGGCATAGTCCAGCAGCACGGGGCTCGGCTTCACCGCCTGAACGGAGGAGGTGTTAATGATCACGGACGACGCTTTCAGGTGGCGCAGGGCCGCCTTGGTGATCCAGAAGGGGGCGTAAACGTTGGTTTTGAACGTCGCGTCAAAATCTTCGGTGGTCAGCTCTTCAAGGGATTCCCGGTACTGCTGACGGCCTGCGTTGTTGATCAGAATATCCAGCCCGCCCAGCTTCGAGACGGCTTCTTCCACCAGATTCTGGCAGAAGGTTTCATCCCGCACGTCTCCGGGCAGCGCGATGGCCTTGCGGCCTTCCGCTTTGATCAGGTCGATGACCTCGGCGGCATCTTTCTCTTCTTCAGGCAGATAGTTGATGGCAACGTCTGCCCCTTCACGGGCGTAGGCGATAGCCACCGCGCGACCAATGCCGGAGTCACCACCGGTGATCAGCGCTTTTTTGCCGGCAAGGCGGCCATGCCCTTTATAGCTTGTTTCCCCGTGGTCGGGTACAGGCTGCATTTCAGACGCCAGTCCCGGCGGCGTTTGCGGCTGTTCCGGGAAAGGGGGTTGCGGGTAAGCGTTCGTACGTTGTGTAGTATCACTCATAGCTGACTCCTTAAGCCAAGGGGTGAGATTTGATGGATAGTTGCAGCGTTAACGCTTCGCTGAATTATTTCTGCAAACGATCAACACGAACGACGGCAGGCGATGATTTTTTATCAAGCGAACCGTTGATACTGATCATCTGATCGGGTTTTACCGTTCTGCCGTCGAAGACTGCCTGGGGAATAATAACGTCGATTTTTCCGGTTTTATCCTGGAATACAAACTTATCGCCGCTACCGTCAATAAGATTACCGCGCAATGAAATTGTCGCGCCATCGTGCATTTGTTTTGCCTGAACGATGGTCATAATACGCGCGTCGTCGGTTCCACGATATCCGCTATCCAGCGCGTGGGGGGGCGGCGGCGCTTCACCTTTTTGTAACCCGCCGTTATTATCTGCCCATGCAGCTGGAACCAGAAATATCAAAAAAGCGGAAATAAGTGATAATTTCATCTGATATCCTTCATTTTTGAGTGTCTTGACATATTAAGTATTGTTGCTATTCCTTTATGTGGCAAATGTGATAAGTCTTAAAAACATTCTCTTTGGAAATCAAAACTATCATGAAATAAGCGAAACGGTGACGATGACCATGAAGCGTGAAAATGAAAAGTTACCCGGGATAGATGAGAGTTATCGCTTGCTGAGGTTCGAATATACATTTCGCCAGGTGGGTTTTGTGGTACTGCTGGCTATTATTATCGCTGCGGTTGCCGGTCTTTTTTCCAGCGGAACGGTGAGCGATACGGCCAAAACCAATTCCGCTAACTCATTGAGCATAAACTATGAACGCTTCGGTCGGCGGGAGACGGAGTCAAGAATGCAGTTCACCTTCCCGGTGAAAACGGAGGGCAGATATACCCTCAGCCTGACCACCGATAGCAGCGACGTGTACGAGCCCGGCAGCGTCTGGCCGCAGCCAGATAAAATGTATAGCCACGGAAAAACCCTCTATTTGGTCTATGACGACCTGCAAAAATCAGACAATTTCTCTGTTTTATACTTCACGACACCTTCCAGAGCCGGTAAATGGAACACCGTCATCCGCGTCAACAACGAGCCGGAGATTAACCTCTGGCAATTTATTTACCCCTAGGAGGCTGATATGGATATGGTCTTTCGCGCGCTGGCGATTTATCTGTTTCTCGTGGTGGTATTTAAAGTGGCAGGGCGACGCGCGCTGCTGCAGATGACCAGCTTTGATCTCATCCTTCTCTTAATTATTAGTGAGGCGACGCAGCAGGCGCTTTTGGGGCAGGATTTCTCCGTTACCGGCGCAATGATTACCATTACCACGCTGGTGGTCGTTGACATTATATTTGGCCTGATGAAGAAATATTTTTCCCCGGTGGAGAATATCCTGGATGGAACTCCTGTGATTCTGGTTGAGAATGGCGTACCCATAGCGGATAAGCTTAAAAAAGTCGACGTATCTTGTGATGATATTCTGGTGTCAGCGCGTCAAAATAATGGCATTACAGAAATGAGCGAAATTAAATATGCCATACTTGAGCGCAATGGACATATTTCAATCATTCCTGTTGAAAAATAAGAGGCGGCAAAATGAGCAATCTTTTACACGACAGTCATTATACCGTGAGTGAACTCACCAAAAAGCTGGCGAGTAAATTAACCGATGCCGGGCTGCGCTTAACCACCGCGGAATCCTGCACGGGAGGAAAGCTCTCGGTGGCGCTGTGTGCAGAGGAAAACACGGCCGATTTTTATGACGTCGGGCTGGTTGTGTTTAGCGATGAAGCCAAATCGCGGATCCTCGGCGTGCGCCCTGAAACGCTGGCGCGCTATACCGCCGTCAGTGAACAGACGGTGACCGAGATGGCCGCCAGCATCCGCGACATTGCTCAGGCGGATATTAGCATCGCCATCAGCGGCTACGCGGGCCCGGAAGGGGGCGATGACGGCACGGCGGCGGGAACGGTCTGTTTTGCCTGGAATATCTGCGGTGAGACGACAACCCGCACCGTCCTTTTCTCCGGCGACTGCCAGGACGTGGTGGAAAAAGCGGTGCAGTATTCGCTCGCTGAACTGGTGACAAAATTATCGGACGGCAATAACGGCTAAATTCACGCGGAGGTTCTATGGCGGTCATAGTGATTACCGGCGGGACGGCGGGCGTGGGAAAAGCCACGGCGCTGCACTTTGCAAAGGCAGGTTACGATGTGGGGCTTATCGCCCGCGATGAAGCCAGCCTGCACTCAACCCAGGAAGAGCTGCGCCGCTTTGGCGTTAATGCCCACGCGGTGCAGGCGGACGTCGCCGACAGCCAGGCGGTGGTGGATGCGGCTAACGAGATCGAGTATCGCCTCGGGGCGATTGATGTCTGGGTCAACAATGCGATGGGGGCCGTCCTGGCGCCGTTTCGTACCCTGACGCCGGATGAGTTTCGTCGCGTGACTGACGTTACCTATCTTGGGTTTGTTAACGGCACCCGCGCCGCGCTGGAGCTGATGGTGCCCCGCGACAGGGGCGTGATTATCCAGGTGGGGTCCGCGCTGGCCTACCGTTCCATCCCTTTGCAGTCGGCCTACTGCGGAGCCAAAGCGGCGATCCGCGGGTTCACCGATGCGGTGCGCACGGAGCTGATGCACGAGAACAGCCGGGTCCAGCTTTCGATGGTTCAGATGCCGGGGCTCAATACGCCGCAGTTCGAATGGGCGAGGAATAAGTTCGCCTGGGCGATGCGCCCGGTGCCGCCGGTCTTTGAGCCTGAAGTCGCCGCCAGGGCCATCTTTAAGGTTGCGCAGAAACCGGTGCGCGAGCTGTGGGTGGGCAGCAGCACCATCCAGTCCATCGTCGGGCAATTCTTCTTTCCGGGCTACCTTGACCGGCTGATGGTGAAAAAAGCCTGGGAAGGCCAGATGACCGACGATCTGAACGCCGCGGATCGTCGGGACTATCTCGACCAGCCGGTTAACGACCTGCACAAAATCCACGGTCGTTTTACCGACGAAGCGAAGAACCGCGCCCCGTCCGTCACCTCCGGTATGCCGGGCAAGGTGGCGCTGGGGGCGCTCGCGGTGGCGGGGATTATGCTGACGCGCCTGATAACCCGCCGGAAACGCTAATCAGCGCAGCGCGCTGCGGTGCGTCCAGAACCAGCGGTAGCCGTAGCCGCCAATACTGAGTTCGACGGTTTTGCCGCAAACCAGCGCGTCGTCGTAGCGTTTGTCCGCGAGGCAGGCGGTCCAGGTGGCGTTGCGGATCCCCTTTGCGGTGAACTGCACCGGCTGGTCGCTGAAGTTAACGAAGGTCAGGATGCTGCGCTCGTCGGTCTCGTAATAGATCCCCAGCACCGCGTCATGATCGAGGGTGATGAGGCGAAAGGGCGCCACGGCAATTTCGGGGAACTCCGAGCGGGTATTGGCAATATCAATGATCCGGTGCAGGAGCGAGTTGCGGTGAAGCAGCGAATCGGCGACGTTGATTTTCTGATAGCGGTAAGGGCCGTGGTCGATAATCGGCGCGATAAATTTTTCAGGATCGGCCGCCGAAAAACCGCCGCCCCGTGAGCCCGCCCACTGCATTGGGGTGCGAACGGCGTAGCGTTCCTCCAGCTCCAGGTCGTCACCCATGCCGATCTCATCGCCGTAGCGCATCACCGGGACGCCCGGCAGGGAAAAGAGCACCGCGTGGCAGAACGCCAGCCGCTTTGGGTCGCCATTCAGCATCGGTGCCAGACGTCGGCGGATCCCGCGCTGGTAGACGTTCATCTCCTCGTCAGGGGCGAAGGTGTCGAGGACAAACTGTTTATCTTTTTTGCTAATCCCCTCGAGATCCAGCTCGTCGTGGTTGCGCAGCCAGTTGGCAAAACAGCATGAATCGGGCGGGACGATCATCTTCTTCACCGCGTTGCGCAACGGGCGGGCGCTTTTTCTGGCCAGGCTGACGTAAAAATACTTGTTGAGCCAGAAGTTGAGCACCAGATGCAGGCGGTCGTTATTGCCGAAATAGTCTTTATAAACCTCCACGTCCACGTCCACTTCACCGAGCAGGATCGCGTCCGGGTTACGCTGTTCGATAAGACGGCGCATGTGCTCCAGGATCCACAGGCCCTTTTTCTCGTCACCGTTGCCCGCCTGCTTCGTGAGGTGTGATGCGGCATCCAGCCGAAATCCCGATACCCCCAGCTTGAGCCAGAAGAGGATAATATTCTCAATCTCCTTAAGCACGGCGGGCGAGGTCAGGTTCAGGTCCGGCTCGTGGCGGTAGAACATGTGCCGGTAATACTGTCCCGCCTCGTCGTCCCAGCTCCAGACGCTTTTTTCCACGCCGGGGAACATGGGGGGCGTGTCGTCTTCGTCGTTATCCGACCAGATATAGTAGTCGCGGTAGGGCGAGGCGGGGCTGCGGCGGGCCTGCTGGAACCAGGGATGGGCGTCCGAGGTGTGCTGGATAAGCAGCTCAATAATGACCTGTATGCCCAGTTCACGGGCCTGTTCGATAAAGGCGATAATATCGGCCAGTTTTCCGAAGCGGGGATCCACCTGCAGATGGTCGCTGACGTCGTAGCCCTCATCGAGAAAGGGCGTGAGGTAAAACGGGGTGATCCAGATAACCGTCGCCCCCATGCGGCGAATATAGCGCAGCTTGGCCGCTATTCCGGCGATGTCCCCGCAGCCATCGCCGTTCATATCATAAAAAAGCGCGGTATCAATCTGGTAAATAATGGCCCGTGTATGCCAGTCCGTCATAGCGTTCCTCAGTGATAGCCTTCAGTATCCGAAACTTTTCCCCGGAAGACGTAGTAGCTCCAGGCGGTGTACACCAGAATCACCGGAATAATCAGTAGGGTCCCGACCAGCATAAACAGCTGGCTGGCGGGGGGCGCCGCGGCTTCCCACAGGGTGATGCGCGGCGGAATAATGTTTGGCCACAGGCTGATACCCAGGCCGCTAAATCCGAGGAAGATCAGCCCCAGCGTCAGCAGGAAGGGGCGCGAGTGGCTGGCCGGGTTTCGGGTCAGCCGCCAGATCAGCACGCTGAACAGCCCTACCAGCAGGGGAACCGGCAGGAACCAGAAGAAGTTGGGCAGGGTAAACCAGCGGTCGGCCACGTACTGCCAGCCGAGCGGCGTCCAGACGCTGACGACCGCTATCACCACCACCAGGGCCAGCAGCACGTGGCGGGTCAGCTCGCGCATGCGGTGCTGCAACGCGCCTTCACTTTTCATGATAAGCCAGGTGGTGCCCAGCAGCGTGTAGGCGACCACCAGCCCGATACCGCAGAAAAGGTTAAAGGGCGTCAGCCAGTCAAGCGGCGAGCCCACAAAGCGTCTGCCCTCAACCTCAAAGCCGTTGATCACCGCCCCCACGACGATCCCCTGGCTGAAGGTGGCGAGCAGGGAGCCGCCGGCGAAGGAGTAGTCCCAAAACTTGCGGTGCGAAGGCGTCGCTTTAAAGCGAAACTCAAAGGCGACACCGCGAAAGATGAGGCCGATCAGCATCGCGGTGAGGGGGATAGTGAGCGCATCAACGATCACCGCATAGGCCAGCGGGAACGCGCCGAACAGCCCCGCGCCGCCAAGCACCAGCCAGGTCTCGTTGCCGTCCCACACGGGCGCTACGCTGTTGACCATCACATCGCGCTCTTTGGCATCGCCCACGAAGTTAAACAGCAGGCCGATGCCCAAATCAAAGCCATCCATAATGATGTACATCAGCGTGGCAAAGACGATGATGGCAAACCAGATAACAGAGATATCGACGCCCATCAGTTTCTCTCCTGTTCCGGAACAGACTCCGCGGCAGACAGCGGACGGGCGGGGGTGCCCGACGTGTTTGACGTCAGCGTATCGACGGGCTGCGGGCCTTTCTTAATCAGCCGGATGAGGTACACATAGCCCACGCCAAACACCGACGAGTAGACAACGAAGAACGCCAGCAGGCTGATGCTCATCTGCAGGGTGCTGTGCAGGGAAACCGCGTCAATCGTACGCAGATAGCCGTAGACCACCCACGGCTGGCGGCCCACTTCGGTAGTCACCCAGCCGGCGAGCAGCGCCACCAGACCGGCAGGCCCCATGCAGAGGGCAAACCACTGGAACGGACGCGAGCGGTAGAGCCGGTGGCGATAGCGTAGCCAGAGGCTGACCAGGCCGAGGGTAATCATCAGCAGGCCCATTCCAACCATGATGCGGAACGACCAGAAAACGATGGTCGAGTTTGGGCGATCCTCTTTCGGGAAGTCCTTCAGCGCCGGAACCTGCTTATCCAGGCTGTGCGTCAGGATTAGGCTGCCGAGCGCGGGGATCTCCAGACCGTACTTGGTGCGCTCCTCGTCCATGTCCGGCAGGCCAAACAGCAACAGCGGCGTGGCCTCGCCGGGCGGATTTTCCCAGTGCCCCTCAATGGCGGCAATTTTGGCCGGCTGATGCTCAAGCGTGTTCAGGCCGTGCATATCGCCCACCACGGCCTGGATGGGGGCAACCAGCAGCGCCATCCACATCGCCATGGAGAACATGGTTCGTATGGCGGGGGTATCGTTACCGCGCAGCAGGTGCCATGCGCCCGACGCGCCGACGAACAGCGCGCTGCTCAGAAACGCGGCGATGGCCATATGAATCAGGCGGTAAGGGAAGGAGGGGTTAAAGATAATCGCCAGCCAGTCCTGCGGAATAACCTGCCCGTTCTCGATGGTAAAACCCTGCGGGGTGTGCATCCAGCTGTTTGAGGCGAGGATCCAGAAGGTCGACATCAGCGTGCCGAGAGCCACCATGCAGGTTGAAAAAAAGTGCAGCCCAGGGCCGACCTTGTTCCAGCCGAACATCATCACGCCAAGGAACCCGGCTTCAAGGAAGAAGGCGGTTAACACCTCGTAGGTCAGCAGAGGGCCGGTAATGCTGCCCGCGAACTGGGAGAACCCGCTCCAGTTGGTGCCGAACTGATACGCCATGACCAGCCCGGAAACCACCCCCATCCCGAAGTTGACGGCAAATATCTTGAGCCAGAAGTGGTAAAGCGAGCGCCAGACGTCGTTTTTGGTGCGCAGCCACATGCCTTCCAGCACGACAAGATAGCTGGCAAGACCAATGGTGATCGCCGGGAAAAGGATGTGAAACGAGACGGTAAAAGCGAACTGAATTCTGGCGAGATGGAATGCATCAAGTTCGAACATGGTCCGTACCTCTGAAGCGATGGGGCACGAGAATTGCCGGACAGCGCAGGGCTGCCCGGCAAAACCGATTACGGTTTTTTCTTACCGGCGCCCAGCTCGGCACCGGTCAGCGGGTCGGAATGGGGATCGGACTTCGTGCGGGCAGACATCGCCTTAACCAGGGTTGCCTGTTCAGCTGTGAGCGTCACGCTGGCGCTGCCGTCTCCTCCATCAACCGCAGGCTGGGGGGACTCAACGTAATCAAAGTGCTTATCGCTGTTCCAGCTTCCGCGAACCTCTCCACCTTCAGACATATTGTAGTACTTGTTGGTGAATTCCTCGATTGGCGGCAGTTTTCCCGGCGGGAAATTGTTGCGAATGGACTGCAGAGCCTTCTCAAAGGAGAGCTGATGCGCCGCCTCACGCGTCATCAGAAACGCCAGCGCATCCTTCACTCCGGGATCGTCAGTGACGTTGATTAGCCGTTCATAGATGATTTTCGCCCTGGCCTCTGCCGCCACGTTCGAGCGTAGATCCGCCGTCGGCTCGCCGATGGTATCGACATAGGCCGCCGTCCACGGCACGCCCGCCGAGTTAGTGAGCGGGGTACCGCCGCCGTAGAGAAGGGAGGTGATGTGGCTGTCGTTACCGTTTTCGGTCATGGACCGATACAGTTCAGCCTCATTTTCAACCCCTTCCGCCAGCTCGCCTTTGGCGCCTTTGTTCAGCATACCGACCAGCGTACCGATGATTTCGAGGTGGCTAAGCTCCTCGGTTGCTATATCCATCAGCATATCCTTACGGCCAGGATCGTCATCGCTCAACCCTTGCGTAAAGTAGCGGCAGGCGGCCGCCAGCTCGCCCTGCGGCCCGCCAAACTGTTCGAGCAACAGATTGGCAAGACCCGGATTCGGTTCAGCAACGCGAACCGTGTACTGCAGCTGTTTAACGTGTCGAAACATGCAGACTCTCCAGAGTTATTTTTTCGCTTCGACACCCGATGCGTCTGAACGCAGCAGGAACTGTTCCGTCGTCTGGGGGATGTGGCGAATCAGCCAGTCGGCCATCTCGCGCTCTTCCGCCAGGATCGTCTCAATGGCGGGCACGGAGGCGGTATCGCCCGCTTTTTTCGCGGCAGCAAGCAGGGAGGTATAGCAGGCGATTTCAAACTGTTCGAAAACATAGCCGCTGATCGAGCCCTTAACGATCTCATCAGAGGGGAACATGCCGCCGATGGACTGACCCAGCGCCGCCATTTTGCTCATCGAGTCTTTTAAAACCGAACGAGAAATATCATTACGGTCGAGGATTTCCTCCAGCAATGTAATTTGCCGTTTTGTCTCATTAATATGCTGTTCAATTCTGGCGCGAACATCAGGATAATTATCGATGCGGCTGGCCATGGATTCCAGCATTGACTCGGCTTGCTTTTCCATCGCATGGGCATCGCGTAGCCAGTCATGGTAGTGTTCTACGTGATTCATCATTGTATCCTCATTATGGGTTCGCTTATTTGGTCTCACTTTCAGCAGCCTGATCGGCACGCGCGGCACTGTAGCCAGACAAATGGCCGACAATATTAGCGTATATACTGATGATAATGACCCATAGCACGCTGTTCTTCCACCATATTACGGAAGGGATAGCGAGAATGAACCATATTATAGCTGCCGTTAAATGGCACCGTTTAATTGTCCTGGGACTGATGCTCATTTTATTTAACCTGTATTATTGCGTCATTTCTGCGCTTTTTGGTTAATATTTCCAACGGCCAGATCGGTGAGTTTAAGGTCGGTCTCTTTTTCTTCTTCCAGCGTTTCGGCAAGAAGTTTAACGGCTTTTTTATAGCCCAGCTGTTCTGCGAGTGTTGCAAGGGTACCGTAACTGGCAATTTCGTAATGCTCTACTTTTTGCGCAGCGGCAATTAGGGCAGCATCACGGACTTCATTTTTTTCCGTACTTTCGATGACTTCGTTGGCTTCTTCAATTAAGCCTTCCATCGCCACGCATTTCATGCGCTTGAGTTTGATACCGTCTTCCTGTTCAACGATCTGGTCGATACGTTCGATCTGACCCTGCGTCTCTTCAAGGTGTGCGGTAAAGGCCGCGCTCAGTTTCTCGCTGGATGCGGCACGGGCAAGCTTACTCAGCGCGCGGGTTAGCTGTTTTTCCGCACTGTAGGTATCCGACAGAAGATGAATAAATACATCCTCAACGCTTTTCATATTCATAATTATTACGCTCCGGTAAAATAAGGAGAGGGTACTGCGAGCTTTTCAGCCCGCAGCATGCTCTCTGGTATTATTAAAAGAGTACTAAATAAGATCAGGAGTTATCAGATTTACGGCCTCCGCCGTGACTGTTCTGTCCCCCTTTCTTACCCGCTTCAGATGCGCGTTGCGGATCGTTTTTAAAATTACCACCGCTGTGCTGGCCACCTTTACGTCCAGCTTCTGATGCTTTTTCACGGTCTTCAGCGAAATTACCGGAACCACCACGATGCTCTGCCATATTAAACCTCATATTCATATATTGGTTATGTCAGTACGATACGAAAATATTCCGTATCACTCGTCGTTCGAGTAATAACTCTAGTCGCTGTGCGACATTCGTCAAATGCGTTTCGCCATTAGCGGTTACGTTATATTTAATTATTGCTGCGTTTGCGCTTCGCTTGGTTGGGAAATATGGAAGGGTGGGAAGGACTTGTAAACAAACGCTCGGATTAGTCCTAAGTTTAAGTTAAAAAGCGCAAGGTCGAGGCTGATAATAATGGCGTAACCAAATCGGATAATTTGCAAGCGATGAGATGGAAAAGATTACCCCTTTAGGGCTAGAAAAAATAGCCGCTACGAATCATAAGGAAAATCCTGGAAAAAGATGACGAGGCGCCCGGCAGGGGTCGGTAGCACACGGTTTAACCACTGGCGTCTTAAGATCACAAATCAGAAATTCTTCCCCCCGGAAGGAACGGCCTTCTCTACACTCCAGGTAATATTCACTGGAGGCATGACATCATGGCGAACACCATCACGGCTGATGATATTCGGGAACACTTTTCGCAGGCTATGTCGGCGATGTACCAGCAGGAAGTTCCGCAGTACGGCACCTTGCTTGAGCTGGTCGCGGACGTAAACCTGGCGGTTCTGGAAAATAACCCACTATTACATGAACAACTGGCGAACGCCGACGAGCTGGCGCGCCTGAACGTGGAGCGTCACGGGGCGATCCGCGTTGGCACCGCACAAGAGCTTTCCACCCTGCGTCGTATGTTTGCCATCATGGGCATGTTCCCGGTCAGCTATTACGATCTCTCGCAGGCGGGGGTGCCGGTTCACTCAACGGCGTTTCGTCCGGTTGACGATGCGGCGCTGTGCCGTAATCCGTTTCGTATCTTTACCTCACTGCTGCGCCTTGAGCTGATTGAAAACGTGGCGTTGCGCGAGCGGGCGGCAGAAATTCTCTCTCACCGGAACATCTTTACGCCGCGCTGTCTGGAACTTATTGACCTCCACGAGTCGGAAGGGCATTTTACCGAAGCGCAGGCGCACGAGTTTGTGCAGGAAGCGTTAGAAACCTTCCGCTGGCACCGTCATGCTACGGTCGACCAGGAGACCTACCTGGCGCTGAGTAATGAGCACCGCCTGATAGCTGACGTCGTCTGCTTCCCGGGCTGCCATATCAACCACCTCACGCCGCGCACGCTGGACATCGACCGGGTACAGGAGCTGATGCCGAAGTACGGCATTGAGCCAAAAATTCTGATCGAAGGGCCGCCGCGTCGTGAAGTGCCGATCCTGCTGCGTCAGACCAGCTTTAAAGCCCTCGAAGAGCCGGTGCTTTTCGCCGGGGAACATAAAGGCACCCACACCGCGCGCTTCGGTGAAATTGAACAGCGCGGCGTGGCGCTGACCCCGAAAGGCCGTGAACTGTACGATAGCCTGCTGGCCCAGGCCGGAACCGGAAAAGATAACCTTACGCACCAGCTGCATCTGCGGGAGATTTTCAGCGCCTTCCCGGACAGCGAAATGTTCCTGCGCCGTCAGGAGCTGGCGTATTTTCGCTATCGCCTGACCCCGGCGGGAGAGGCCCATCGTCACGCGTTTCGTCCGGGCGATGACCCGCAGCCGCTGATCGAACGCGGGTGGGTGGTGGCCCAGCCGATAATCTACGAAGATTTCCTTCCGGTCAGCGCGGCGGGGATTTTCCAGTCCAATCTTGGAAATGAAACCCAGGCGCGCAGCCACGGGAATGCCAGCCGCAATGCGTTTGAAGCCGCGCTCGGCTGTCCGGTGTATGACGAATTTACGCTCTACGAGGAGGCGGAAACGCGCAGCAAACAGCGTTGCGGTTTGCTCTGAAATCGTTACTCTTCAGGGGTGTGATGGAAAAAATAAGGTCGTTATGCAAAATCCTTCCGCCCCTGTGGTTGAAACGCGCCAGGGCGCACTGTCTGGTTTAACCGATGAAAACGTTCACCTCTGGCGCGGTATTCCCTATGCCGCACCGCCCGTTGGCGACTGGCGCTGGCGCTCACCCCGGCCGCCGGAACGCTGGGACGGCGTGCGTGAAGCTACCGCCTTTTCGCCCTCAAGCTGGCAAAGCAGTGAATATTGTCAGGAGCTGGGCGGGGGCGATCCCGGCCAGTTTTCTGAAGACTGCCTCTATCTGAACGTCTGGTCTCCCGTCGACCGTACCGGGCCGCTGCCGGTCATGGTCTGGCTGCACGGAGGGGGGTTTACAATTGGCGCCGGAAGCCTGCCGCCCTATAACGGCAAGGCCCTGGCATCCCGTGGGGTGGTTATCGTCACGATTAACTACCGTCTCGGCCATCTCGGCTTCTTTGCCCATCCCGCGCTTGAGGGGGAAGAAGAGCGGGTGGTGCATAATTTTGCCCTGCTGGATCAGATCGCCGCGCTCGAATGGGTGCGGGAGAATATCGCCGCGTTTGGTGGCGACCCTACTAACGTGACCCTGTTTGGTGAATCCGCCGGCGCGCGCAGCGTGCTGTCGCTGCTGGCCTCGCCGCTGGCGGAAGGACTATTTCATAAGGCGATAGTGCAAAGCGGGTACACCCTGCCGGATACGCCGCGCGAGCAGGCCCTGCAAAAAGGGGAAGCGCTGGCCGCCCACTTCGGGCTGGAGAACGCGACGGCAGAGCAGCTGCGCGCCATCCCGCCCGAGGCGTTCTGGCCGCTGACCGCGCCGCTGAACGTCGCCCCGGCGCCCATCGTCGGGGATTGCGTTCTGCCGGAGGCGATGCTGGACGTCTTTTTCGCCGCCCGTCAGCATCCCGTGCCGGTGATGATTGGCTCCAACAGCGATGAAGCCAGCGTGATGGCGGTGTTTGGTGTCGATCTCGCCGGGCAGATCCAGAAGCTTCGCCGGGAGCGCCGCTTCGGGCTGGGGCTCATCAAGCTGCTTTATCCGGGCGTGAAAGGCGACGAGGAGCTCGGCAGGCAGGTGTGCCGCGACATGGCCTTCACCACCATGGGCTACGTGGTGATGCAGGCGCAGCAGCGCGTCGGCGGGCTTTGCTGGCGTTACTGGTTTGACTATGTGGCCGAAGCGGAACATGACACCTATATCAACGGTGCCTGGCACGGCAATGAGGTGCCGTACGCGTTCGATACCCTCGGGCAGGTGGAGCCTTCGCGCCAGTACGTTAACGAACGGGATCTGACGTTTGCCGCCCGGGTGGCTGATTACTGGGTAAGCTTTGCGCGCGATGCCGGAACGCATGACAGCCTTCACGGGCCGACGCGCTGGCCCGCCTGCCGCAAAGGGCGGGATGTGCTGTTACGTATTGGCGTGAATAAAGATGCAGGTTTCAGGCTTGAAAACCGATTTATGCGCGCCCGCATGAGCCTCTTCAAGCGCGTGATGAAGCACCACGTCAGCCTCGATTAAGCAAACAGGCGCGAAACGCCGCCAGACCATTTTCCTGACAAGGCGTTTCGCGCAGCACCAGCCGGTAGCTCGCGCCGGTTTTTATGCTGGTCTCATAGGGCCGCATCAGCCTTCCGGCGCGGACATCTTCTGCCACCAGCGTTTCGTCGGCGATGGCCACGCCCAGGCCCTGAATGGCGGCGGTAATGGAGAGATCCATCGTATCGAAGTGTTGATTTTTGTGCATAACAAAGCCCGGACCTTCCTGATTCGCCAGCCACAGTGACCAGTCTGTCTTATCCCTTGTCGGGTGAAGAAACGTCAGTGAACCCAGTGCGGCACCCGCCCGCACGGGGCTGAATACCGGGGTGAGCGCCTCTTCGAACAGCAGATCGCCTGCGCTCATGTGCGTGCCGAAGACGATGGCGGCGTCGTAAGATTCGGTTTTGAAATTGACGTTATGATCGGTGGTGGTGGTCAATGCGATCTGCAGATCCGGCTGCTCGCGCTCTACCTCCAGCAGGCGCGGCACCAGCCAGCGCATCGCGCAGGTGGGGGCCTTGAGGCGGATCACCGTGTGCTGGCTGCGGGCCTGGTCGGCCACGCTCAGCAGCTGTTCGAATGAGGACTGCAGCTCGGGAAGCAGGGCGCTGCCCTGCGGGGAGAGGCGCAGCCCGCGCGCGTGGCGCTCAAACAGCGGAAAGCCAAACCACGCTTCAAGGGAAGCAATCTTACGGCTCACGGCCCCCTGCGTCAGGCACAGCTCCGCGGCGGCGTGGGTAAGGTTCAGATGACGCGCGGTGACTAAAAATGCGTCG
Source organism: Enterobacter sp. 168J2 (assembly GCF_034107265.1). Lineage (NCBI taxonomy): Bacteria > Pseudomonadati > Pseudomonadota > Gammaproteobacteria > Enterobacterales > Enterobacteriaceae > Enterobacter > Enterobacter sp. 168J2. The sequence goes on from NZ_JAWNEB010000001.1 coordinate 1,080,029, forward strand.
ATGGCATTGAGCGGGAGCGAACGGCGCGACATTAAAACACCTCAGCTATGCATTTTTCTCATGGCTATTATGACAACAATTCGATTGTCCCGGCAACGCAGATGTTGTTTGAATAGTTATGCAATATCCATGAGAAGGGAAAGAGGATGACTTTACGAACGCCGGTGCAAACGCGCTCCAAGCTGCCAGACGTGGGGACCACCATTTTTACCGTTATCGGCCAGCTTTCGGCCCAGCATAACGCCATCAACCTTTCTCAGGGGGCACCGAATTTTTCCTGCGACCCGAAGCTGATTGCCGGCGTCACCCGCGCGATGGAGGCAGGGCATAACCAGTATGCGTCGATGACCGGCCTGCAGCCGCTCAAAGAGCGCATTGCCGATAAAATTGCCGCGCTCTACGGCACGCGGTACGACCCTGCCAGCGAGGTGCTGGTCACCGCCAGCGCCAGCGAAGGGCTCTATTCCGCGATAAGCGGGCTGGTGCACCCTGGCGACGAGGTGATCTACTTTGAGCCGTCGTTTGACAGCTACGCGCCGATTGTGCGTCTTCAGGGGGCAACGCCTGTCGCCATCAAGCTCACGGTGCCGGATTTTGCCGTCAACTGGGATGAGGTCCGTGCGGCCATCACCCCGCGCACGCGCATGATCGTCATCAATACGCCGCACAACCCGAGCGGCCAGGTCTTCTCCGCTAATGACCTGCAGCAGCTGGCGGCGCTGACGCGCAATACCGACATCATTATTTTGTCTGACGAAGTGTACGAACACGTCGTGTTTGATGGGGAACCGCACCGCGGGATGGCCACGCACCCGCAGCTGGCGGAGCGCAGCGTGATTATTTCTTCTTTCGGAAAAACCTATCACGTCACCGGCTGGCGCGTGGGTTATTGTGTGGCACCCGCGGAGCTGATGGACGAGATATGTAAAGTCCATCAATTTTTGATGTTCTCTGCCGATACGCCAATGCAGCACGCGTTTGCAGAACATATGACCGATCCGCAAACCTGGCTGGCGCTGTCGGCGTTTTACCAGCGCAAGCGCGATCTGCTGCACGGCCTGCTGGCCGATTCGCCGTTTACCCTGCTGCCGAGCGCCGGGTCGTTCTTTATGCTGGCGGACTACAGCCGGTTCAGCGACGAGCGCGACAGCGAGCTGGTGAAGCGGCTGATCGTTGAGTACGGCGTTGCCACCATTCCGCTGTCGGCGTTTTATGCCGACGGCACGGATAATAAGTTGATTCGTCTCTCTTTTGCGAAGGATGAGTCGACGTTACGGGCAGGTGCCCAGGCCCTGTGTCGGGTTAAACCACGCTAAGGAGTATGAGATGAAATTACGCGCGTTAGTTGTCGGCATGGGATTGCTGTGTACGTTTTCTTCCTTCGCGGCCACCGAGCTGCGCTACGGTCTGGAAGCGGAGTACCCGCCGTTTGAGAGCCGCAACGCGGCAGGCGAGCTGGAAGGATTTGACGTTGAGCTGGGGAATGCCATCTGCAAAGCGGCTGCGCTGAAGTGCAGCTGGGTAGAAACCTCGTTTGACGCGCTGATCCCGGGGCTGGTGGCGAAGAAGTTTGACGCTATCAACTCGGCGATGAATATCACCGAACAGCGCCGCAAGAGCATTGATTTTACCCAGCCGATCTACCGTATTCCGTCTCAGCTGGTCGGCAAGGCCGGTACGGCGGTCGAAGCGACGCCTGAAGGGCTGAAGGGGAAAACCATCGGCGTGCTGCAGGGGTCAATTCAGGAAACCTATGCCAAAGAGCACTGGGAAAAGCAGGGTGTCACCGTGGTGTCTTATAAAGATCAGAATATGGCCTGGGGTGACCTGCTGAATGGCCGCATTGACGCCTCGCTGGTGATGTCCGCGGCCGGGCAGGCGGGTTTCCTCAGCAAGCCGCAGGGGAAAGGGTTTGGCTTCATCGGCAAACCGGTGTCTGACGACACGATCCTCGGCAGTGGGATCGGCTTTGGGTTGCGCAAAGGTGACGAGGCCACCAAAAAGCAGCTTGATGCCGCCATTGATAAAGTACGTGCCGACGGCACGATCGCCAAACTCGCTGATAAGTACTTCCCGGGTATCGATGTCAGCGTAAAATAACCGCCTCATTGGCCCCGGCGAACGATGTCGCGCCGGGGCATTTTTCTACACATTTTCCAGGCTTTCTTTACACCACTTTCGGGCCGTTCTGGTCGACAGAAAATATTTCTCACTTTGTTCAGATAATCACCGGCCAACAATTGGATTCTTAACCATTTTTGTTTAGGCTGTGCGTTCTTTCTTGCCGTCATTTCGCCAAGCGCGAAACACATTCACACGACCATAAGGACGTTTTTCCAGGCATGAATCGCAGACGTTTTCTAAAAGGCTCGCTGGCTGTGGCAGCCCTGAGCGGCACCTCCGGCCTTGCTTCCCTGTTTTCCAAAGCGGCATACGCTGCTGACTCTGACATCGCTGACGGTCAGAGCCGTCGGTTTGACTTCTCCGTACTGCAATCCATGGCGCATGACCTGGCGAAAACCCCGTGGGGTGGCGCGCCGCGTCCGCTGCCGGAGACGCTGGCGACCATGACGCCGCAGGCGTATAACGCCATCCGCTACGATGAAAAACAGTCTCTGTGGAACAACATTGAAGGGCGTCAGCTGGACGTGCAGTTCTTCCATATGGGAATGGGGTTCCGCCGCCGCGTGCGGATGTTCTCGCTGGACCAGTCGACCTCTATGGCGCGCGAGATCCACTTCCGCCCCGAGCTGTTCAGCTACGGTGACACGGGAGTTGATACCAAACAGCTTGAAGGGCAAAGCGATCTCGGCTTTGCGGGCTTCCGCGCCTTTAAAGCGCCAGAGCTGGCGCGCCGCGATATCGTCTCTTTCCTGGGCGCGAGCTATTTCCGCGCGGTGGATGATACCTACCAGTACGGCCTTTCCGCGCGCGGTCTGGCGGTAGATACCTTTACCGACACCCCGGAAGAGTTCCCGGACTTCACCTCCTTCTGGTTTGAAACCGTTAAGCCTGGCGATACCACCTTTACCGTCTATACGCTGCTGGACAGCCCGAGCGTCACCGGTGCCTATAAATTCGTGATCCACTGCGAGAAGAGCCAGGTGATCATGGAGGTGGAAAACCATCTCTACGCGCGTAAGGACATTAAGCAGCTGGGCATCGCGCCGATGACCAGCATGTTCAGCTGCGGCAATAATGAACGCCGCATGTGCGACACCATTCACCCGCAAATCCACGACTCCGACCGCCTGGCAATGTGGCGCGGCAACGGGGAGTGGATCTGCCGTCCGCTGAATAACCCGCAGAAGCTGCAGTTCAATGCCTATCTGGATAAAAATCCGAAAGGGTTCGGCCTGCTGCAGCTCGATCGCGATTTCTCCCACTATCAGGACGTGATGGGCTGGTATAACAAGCGCCCTAGCCTGTGGGTTGAGCCGCGCAACGACTGGGGGAAAGGATCCATCGCGCTGATGGAGATCCCAACCACCGGTGAAACGCTGGATAACGTGGTCTGCTTCTGGCAGCCGGAAAAACCGGTGAAAGCGGGCGACGAGCTGGACTTTAAATATCGTCTCTACTGGAGCGCGCAGCCGCCGGTGCGTTCCCCGCTGGCCAACGTTTACGCGACCCGCACCGGTATGGGCGGCTTCCCGGAGGGCTGGGCGCCGGGCGAACACTATCCGAAAGTGTGGGCCCGCCGCTTTGCTATCGACTTCGTCGGCGGTGACCTGAAGGCCGCCGCGCCGAAGGGCATTGAGCCGGTGATTACGCTCTCCAGCGGTGAAGCAAAGCAGGTTGAGATCCTCTACGTTGAACCGTTTGACGGCTATCGCATTCTGTTTGACTGGTATCCAACCTCTGACTCTACCGAACCGGTGGATATGCGTCTGTTCCTGCGCTGCCAGGGCGATGCCATCAGCGAAACCTGGCTGTATCAGTATTTCCCGCCAGCGCCGGATAAACGTAATTACGTTGACGATCGGGTAATGCGTTAACGATCGATTCCCTCTCCCTCCGGGAGAGGGTTAGGGTGAGGGGCAATGACCGCAACACAATCCGAAACTATTCCGGTAACTGACGCTCTCGAGCTTCGCGCCGTTGAAGAGCGCTACACCGCCGATCTGCATAATCTCGTCGTTAAAAACAGAGCCTATCTGCAAACCGCCTTTGACTGGGCGCAGCACGTCGGAAGCGTTGAGGATACCCGCCGCAACGTGCAGAGTAACCAGATGCTGCACCAGCGCGGCTACGCCAAAATGTTTTTGATCTTCAAGGACGATGAGCTGGTCGGCGTGCTGTCGTTCAATGCGATTGAGCCGGCCAACAAAGCCGCGTACATCGGCTACTGGCTGGATGAAGCGCATCAGGGGCAGGGGATCCTCTCGCAGTCACTGCAGGCGTTTATGCGCTACTACGCCGGGCGCGGTGAGATCCGCCGTTTTGTGATTAAGTGTCGGGTGGCGAATCAGCACAGCAACAGCGTTGCCATGCGCAACGGCTTTACGCTGGAAGGGTGCCTGAGGGAGGCGGAATACCTGAATGGCACCTATGATGATGTGAACATCTACGGCAAGATTTATACCCTATAGCGCCCCCAGCAGCGGCGTGCGGGTAATACGCTGGTCGCCGTTGATCACCTTTTCACCGCGCAGGTGAATGCTCTCACCAGCAAAGGCCTCTATCACCGCATCGTCGGTGATTTCTACCCGATGCTCAATCAGCACGTCGCCGCTGATCCGCGCGCGTCCCTGAATCACCACTTTATCATCCAGCATGATCGGCCCGCCGCGCAGCCATGCCTGCCCGCCGATCAGAACGTGGTGCTTGATGACGCAGTTTCCTTCCACCACGGCGTTCTCAGCAATCTGTGAGCTGTAGCGCACGGTAGGGATGGCGTCGTCGTCGAAACCGGCTATCACGCGGGCGTTGCCGTACACTTTGGCGCAGTCGCACACCCAGACGTTGTTGAGTTCGTTACCTTCGAGGATAGCGCAGTCGAACACTTCAGCGCGGTGCTCAACAAAGGCGTTATTCACCATCGCCTCGCCGTATATTTGCGCCTGATGCACAATGCGCGACCGGCTTACCGTCGCCTTGCCGTAAATTTGCAGGATCTGGTCATGGTCCGGCGTGAGGCCTTTGGCAGCGATGATGACGCTGTTGTGCAGGACGCGCGCGTCGCCGTAGAGATGGCACTCACCCCGCACGCAGGAGTGCTGAACGGTGACGTTGTCACTTATTCGCGCCCCGTGGCTGACCTCTGCGGCGTCCAGCCAGCAGCTATCGCCGATGTGCGCGTCATGGCTGACGGTGCACGGCAGGGTAAGGCGCGCGTTGCCGGACACGGTTGCACCGGCGAATACTACGCTGTTCTCATCGTAGATCCAGCAGTCTCCGTCCTGCGCAAGGGCGCGTTCATCGTCAACCCAGCCGCCTTTCGTACCGGCCGTCACATCGTTAAAATCCACCGTGGCGATAACCTGCCGCAGCGTCGTTGAGTGAGATGTTTCGCCATTTTTCCATTGCCAGAGCCGGGTTTCATCGCTGAGCCGATACTTTTTCATCGTGGGATCCCTGATATGCGTCTTCACTAAACGTAGCAAACTTTCGGCTTTCCGTTGTGCTGGCATCCGTCGCGGAAACCTCTTAAAATGGCATTTAAAATACATTTTAAAAATTCAAATTAATGGATAAATCAAACAAACCCCAACAGGCGCTTAACCTTCCCGCAGGCTATTTTGGCATGGTGCTTGGCATCATCGGCATGGGTTTCGCCTGGCGATACGCCAGCACCCTGTGGCCGGTGACGCGCTGGCCGGGTGAGATTCTGGTCGCTCTCGCGGTTGCATGCTGGTTTTTACTGACGGCGGCGTTTATTACCCGTGCGATCCGCTTCCCGCACAGCGTGCTGGCAGAGATGCGCCACCCGGTAATGAGCAGCTTCGTCAGCCTTTTTCCGGCCACCACCATGCTGGTCGCCATCGGTTTTGTGCCCTGGTTCCGCCCGGTATCGCTGGCGCTGTTCGGCGTGGGGGTGGTGTTACAGCTTGCTTATTCCGCCTGGCAAAGCGCCGGGCTCTGGCGAGGCCGACACCCGCAGGAGGCCACCACGCCGGGATTGTATCTGCCGACGGTGGCGAATAATTTCATCAGCGCGATGGCGTGCGGTGCCCTGGGGTTCAACGATGCAGGGCTCGTTTTTCTCGGCGCGGGCGTCTTTTCCTGGCTCAGCCTGGAGCCGGTTATCCTCCAGCGTCTTCGCAGCGCCGGAGAGCTTCCCACCGCGCAGCGCACCGCGTTAGGCATTCAGCTGGCCCCCGCGCTGGTGGCCTGTAGCGCCTGGTTTAGCGTCAACGGCGGGGAAGCCGACACCTTCGCCAAAATGCTGTTCGGCTACGGCCTGTTGCAGCTGCTGTTTATGCTGCGCCTGCTGCCGTGGTATGTGTCTCAACCGTTTAACGCCTCGTTCTGGAGCTTCTCGTTTGGCGTGTCGGCCCTGGCAACCACGGGGCTGCACCTGGGACACGGCAGTTCGTCAGGTTTTTTCCACGCCATTGCCGTGCCGCTGTTTATCTTTACCAACCTCATCATTGGGATGCTGTTGGTCCGTACGTTTATTCTGCTGATTCAGGGCAAACTTCTGGTGCGCACTGATAAAGCACTGCTTATGCAATCTGAGGAAAAATAATGGCTGTCGATGAAAATTACTTCACAGAGAAATATGGCTTAACCCGTACGCATTCAGAGGTGCTGTACAGCGCGGGGATCGTGAAGCCCGGTAAGACGCTGGATCTGGGCTGTGGAAATGGCCGCAACAGCCTGTACCTGGCGGCCAACGGCTACGATGTCACCGCCTGGGATAAAAACCCGATGAGCGTGGATAACATCGAGCGCATCAAGGCGGCAGAAGGGATTGAGAATCTGCATACTGCCGTCAAAGATCTGAACAGCCTGAGCTTTGACGGCGAGTACGACTTTATTCTTTCCACCGTGGTGCTGATGTTCCTGGAGGCGAAAACCATCCCGGGCCTTATCGCCAACATGCAGCGTTGCACCAAACCCGGCGGCTACAACCTGATCGTTGCCGCGATGGACACGGCGGATTACCCGTGCACCGTCGGCTTCCCGTTTGCGTTCAAAAGCGGCGAACTGAGCAGCTACTACGAAGGCTGGGAGCTGCTCAAATACAACGAAGAGGTGGGCGAGCTGCACCGCACCGATGAAAACGGCAACCGCATCAAGCTGCGCTTTGCCACCATGCTGGCGCGCAAGCCCGCTTAACGGGCGGCCAGCAGGCAGATCTGCAGGGCAGTCTTGTAAGACGCCTCGAACGACGACAGCGGCAGGAACTCAAACTTCGAATGGAAGTTATGCGCGCCGGTGAAGAAGTTCGGGGTGAGTAACCCTTTTGCCGACAGCGCCGCGCCGTCCGTGCCGCCGCGCATAGGGATCGGTTTTGGGGTGATGCCGAGCGATTCCATCGCTTCAAACATCAGGTCGATGGCGCGCCGGTCTTCGCCAATCGCATTGCTGATGTTGCTGTAGGTATCTTCAATGCGATACTCCACCTTCGCCGTCGGGTGTTGGGCGGCAATCAGCGCGGCGACGTCCGCAATCTGCTGCTTGCGGGCGGCAAAGCCGGCTTTATCAAAATCACGAATATTGGCCTTTAGCACGGCGTCGTTCTGTCCGGCCTGAATGCCGTTAAACCAGATATAGCCCTCGCGGCCCTCGGTGCACTCCGGGGTTTGCTGGCGGTCGAAATGGCTGATGAAGTCGGTCGCCATCAGTAATGGGTTCACCAGCACGCCTTTGGCGGACATCGGGTGCGCCGTCACGCCGGTGAAGTGGATCTCTGCCGCTGCCGCGTTAAAATTCTCGTAAACAATTTCTCCCAGCTCGCAGCAGTCGATAGTCCAGGCAAAGTCCACGTCGAAGCGTTTCAAATCCAGCGCCTTGGCGCCGTTCAGGCCAATCTCTTCGTCTGGCACAAACGCGACCACAATGTCGCCATGCTGATGTTCAGCGGTGAGGTTTTCCAGCACGGTCATCACCACCGTCACCGCTGCTTTATTATCTGCGCCCAATACGCTGGTTCCGTCGCTGAAAATAATCTCCTCATTCGGGTAAGCCAGAATTTCCGGGTGCTCGTTCACCCGCAGCCAGATGTCTTTTTCCTTATTCAGACAGAGATCTTCACCATTAAAGGTTAATATTTGCGGATGAATATTCGGTGATAAACCGACGTCAACGGTATCAATGTGGGTAATAAAGCCGATGCGCGGCGCGCCGGGCACATTGCCTTTTTTCACTGCCGTCACGGTAGCGAATTCGTCAATCACGATGTCGTCTAACCCCAGCTGCGCCAGCTCCTGCGCCAGTTCTCGCGCCATGTCGTGCTGGCCCGGCGTGGAGGGCAGGGTTTTAACTTTTGGATCGCTCTGGCTGGTAATCGCAAGATAGCGGAAAAAACGGTGCGTTAATTGTCTGGAAAGCGGCGAGCCCATAGTGTTTTCTTCCTTATTTATTTTTCGGGTGTTTGCCACTTCACTTTAATGTTATTTATGAAATGGCAAAAGAATTAATTAGCCGTCGAATTAAAAAGACAGGAATAAATGATGACAAGCAAACGCACAACGTTAACGCTGGCACTCGCTGCGCTCACGGTCAGTTCCACCGTAGGCGCGAAAACGCTGGTGTATTGCTCCGAAGGGTCACCGGAAAACTTTAATCCTCAGCTATACACCTCGGGCACCAGCGTGGATGCCAGCGCCGTGCCGGTCTACAACCGGCTGGTCGATTTCAAACCCGGCACCACGGAGCTGGTGCCGAGCCTGGCAGAGCGCTGGGAGGTGAGCGACGACGGCAAGGTTTACACCTTCCATCTGCGTAAAGGGGTGAAGTTCCAGAGCAATAAATTCTTCACGCCGACCCGCGATTTTAACGCCGATGACGTGATCTTCTCGTTTATGCGTCAGAAGGACGTGAATCATCCGTATCACAACGTCTCAAACGGTAGCTATTCCAACTTCGAAAGTCTGGAGTTTGGCAGCCTGATTACCGCCATTGATAAAGTCGATGACCACACGGTGCGCTTTACCCTGGCCCATCCGGAAGCGCCGTTTGTCGCCGATCTGGCATGGTATTTTGCCTCAATCCTCTCCGCGGAGTATGCCGATGCGATGCTGAAAGCGGGCACGCCGGAGAAGGTGGATATGCAGCCGATCGGCACCGGGCCGTTTAAGCTGGCGCAGTATCAGAAGGACTCCCGCATCCTGTTTACCGCGTTTGCCGACTACTGGCAGGGGAAATCGAAGCTGGACAGGCTGGTCTTTACCATTACCCCGGATCCCTCCGTGCGTTTTGCCAAAATTGAGAAAAACGAATGCCAGGTGATGCCGTTCCCGAACCCGGCGGATCTGCCGCGTATGAAGGCCAATAAAGATATTACGCTGATGAGCAAGGCCGGGCTGAACACCGGTTTCCTGGCGTTTAACACCCAAAAGCCGCCGCTGGATAACGTGAAGGTTCGCCAGGCGCTGGCGATGGCGATCAATAAACCGGCCATTATCGACGCGGTGTTCCACGGCACCGGAACCGCGGCGAAAAACCTGCTGCCGCCGGGCGTCTGGAGCGCTGACAGCGAACTGAAGGATTACGATTACGATCCTGAAAAAGCGAAAGCGTTGCTGAAAGAGGCCGGTTTAACCAGCGGCATGAGTATCGACCTGTGGGCGATGCCCGTCCAGCGGCCCTATAACCCGAACGCCAGACGGATGGCGGAGATGATTCAGGCTGACTGGGCGAAGGTGGGGGTGCAGACCAAAATTGTCACCTACGAATGGGGCGAATATCTCAAGCGCGTGAAGGACGGTGAACATCAGGCCGCCCTGATGGGCTGGACGACCGCAACGGGCGACCCGGATAACTTCTTTGGACCGCTATTTACCTGCACCTCGGCAAACGGCGGTTCGAATTCGGCGAAGTGGTGCTACAAGCCGTTTGATAAAATTATCGCGGAAGCAAAATCAACCACCGATCGCGACAAGCGCGTGGCGCTGTATAAAGAGGCGCAGCAGATCATGCATGACCAGATACCTGCGGTCATGATTGCGCATTCAACGATCTTCGAACCGGTGCGCAAAGAGGTGACAGGCTACGAAATCGATCCGTTTGGCAAACATTTGTTCTGGCAGGTGGATATTAATCAGTAATTTTTCACTGCCCGGTACGCGGCCGGGCACTCTTTTCGCAATTTGTGCTCTCCACATCATTTTTTGTCACAACAAACCCACCGAACTTTTGCTATAACTTCAAATGCATACTTGCAGATAACATGGAAAACTATCATGCGTACTCAAACTTTTTTTAAAGTTGCAGTGCTTACTGGTTTATTGGCAGTGGCGGGCTGTTCTTCAAAGGTCGCGGCTCCAGAACAATATTCAGGCTTTTTAAAAGATTATTCCGGCCTGCAGCAGACGACCTCAGCAACGGGTAAACCAACGCTGCGTTGGGTTGATCCTTCCTATAACGAAGCGAACTACGACAGCATTATCTGGACGCCGATTACCTATTATCCAGCGCCAAAACCAACCACTCAGATTGGTCAAAAAACGCTTGATGAGCTGCTGAATTATACCAATAACAAAATGAAAACGGCGATTGGTACCCGTAAGCCGATTGTGACCACGCCGGGCAAACACAGCCTGATTTTCCGCGGGGCAATTACCGGGGTGAGTTCCCAGAAAGAGGGCCTGCAGTTCTATGAAGTGGTGCCGGTCGCGCTGGTGGTAGCAGGTACGCAGATGGCAACCGGGCATCGCACCATGGATACCCATCTCTACTTTGAAGGCGAGCTGATCGACGCGGCCACCAATAAACCGGTGATGAAAGTCGTTCGTAAAGGCGAAGGTAAAGAGCTGGCAAACGAAAACACGCCTATGGGCTTCGCTACGCTGAAGCAGGTTGTTGACGACATGGCGACGGACGCCACCATGTTTGACGTGCATAAAACAGCGAAATAACGTTAAGCGGACTGCATCGCGCAGGCCGTTTTTCTTACGCCGTACGCAGGCGCCTGAACCAGGTCTCTGGTTTCGTGAACATCACCATATTCCCGCCCAGAATCAGCAGCAAACCGACGATACCGTTGATGTGCCAGACGTAGCCTTCATACACCGTTGAGATGGAGAGCGCCACCAGCGGGAAGAGCAGCGTACTGTAAGCCGCTTTCCCGGGGCCGATACGTCCCACCAGCGTGAAGTAGGCGCCAAAGGCAATCACCGAGCCGAACAGGGCTAGATAGAGCAGCGCGCCCATATAGGTGACCGTCCATTCCGGGGTAAAACTGTCGCCTCTGAAAAGCGCAATACATCCCATCACCAGCGTGCCGTAAAGCATCGCCCAGGCGTTGGTGGTCATGGTTTCCAGACCTCTGCGCTGATGGCGCATGCTGATCATATTGCCCAGCGAGAAGCCGTACGTGCCTAGCGCGGAAAGGCCAATGCCCGTCAGGAGCGATACGCTCCAGCCGCTGGCCAGCAGGTCGTCCCAGAAAAGGGTCACGATCCCCACAAGACCCAGCGCCGCCGCCGTCCAGAAACGCGCGGGCGGGCGCTGCCCGAAGAAAATAAAGCAGTTAATCGCGTTGTAGAGCACCGCCATGGAGAAGATCACCGATTCCAGCCCGGTGTTGATGTGTGCCGCCGCGGTATAAAAACACCAGAAGTTAAAGCAGAAGACGCAGCATCCCTGAAGCATGCAGAACAGGTGATCCCGCAGCGCCAGCTTGCGAAGGCGGCGCAGGACGACTAACACCACCATCATCGTGAGGCTGGCGACGGCGAAGCGCCAGAAAATAGAGACGGGTGCGGGTACGGGACCCTGCTGCAGGAAAATGGCAATCCAGGTGGTTCCCCAGATGATCACCACCAGTCCGTATAATAACGCATTCATATTTTTTCTCTTCTCTAACCACGGAAGCCCGCAGTATGGCGCCGTCATCTGTCAGGGGCTTTCACCGGCTTGCGGTAGACTTGCAAAATCTTGCGCTTTTTTCTTTTCCGGGGGCTGGCAACGGGGGACAACAGTTCTTAGACTGACAGTTCACTCAATAACGCGCTAACGGTTATGTCTCACGCTTACGATACCTTTGAAACGCTACGCCAACAGAATGCGGTCCTGCGGGAAACCGTCTCGCTCAATTCCGGCATTCAGCTGGCGGAGTGGTACAACAAGCGCGATACGATAACGGTTAAAAGCAATCATCATACCCTCAGCCTGTACGTCGCCGACGGCTACGAGAGCTATCAAAAGACGCCGGGCGGCTGGAAGAACGGCGGGGGACCGGACCGTTTCTGTCTGATGCCGAAAGAGAGTGAATCGACGTGGGATATCCGCGACGATCTGTCGTTTGTCCATCTCTACTGCACCGATGAACACCTGCACGATGTGGGCGAAAAAATCTGGGACAAGCGGCCGCTGTCGCTGACCCTGGACGAGCGCATTTTTGGCAGCGACCCGAAGATCACCGCGCTGTACCGCCAGTTTCTGCTCGGCTGCGACTGGCAGCAGCAGGCCAATCAGCTCACCCTGAGCACGGCCTCCACGCTGCTGTTGACCCACCTGCTGCAAAACTACTCAAACGTTCAGTGGAAGCTGCCGGTCGTTACCGGCGGGCTATCGCCGTTTGTTCTGCGCAACGTGCTGGCCTTTATCGAAGAAAACCTCGGGCAGCCCCTGACGCTGGCCGAGCTGGCGGCGCAGGCCGCCCTCAGCGAATACCATTTTGCCCGCATGTTCCGCCAGTCGACGGGGCTGGCGCCGCATCAGTACGTCATGCAACGGCGCATGGAAAAAGCGAAAAACCTGGTACAGCATACCTCGACGCCGCTGACGGATATCGCGCTGGCCTGCGGGTTTAACTCCGCCAGCCACTTCAGTAACCGTTTCCGTAGCGTCATGGGTATGACGCCCTCACAGCTACGCGCGGCGAGCGCGTGAAAACAGGGCGTAGCATACGCCGCCCAGCACCAGCCCCCAGAATGCCGAACCGATGCCCAGGATCGTGACGCCGCTCGCGGTCATCAGAAACGTGACGATGGCCGCGTCGCGCTCCGCTTCATGATTTAGCGCCTGATATAAACTCCCGCTGATAGTACCCAGCAGCGCCAGACCGGCCAGCGTCTGGATCCAGCTGAGCGGCAGCGCAGCCATAATGCCAGTGATGGATCCGCCGAACACCCCCGCCAGCAGATAAAACCCGCCGGCCGCGATGGCCGCCAGCCAGCGTTTACCGGCGTCCGGGTGGGCATCCGGGCTCTGACAGATAGCGGCGGTAATGGCGGCTATGCAGATGGAAAAGACGCCAAAGGGGGACAGCAGCAGCGCCAGCCCGCCGGTAAAAATAATGAGCGGTGAGACCGCCAGCGGATAGCCGGAGGCTTTCATCGTCGCGAAGCCGGGGGCATTTTGCGAGGCCATGGTCACCAGGAAGAAGGGCAAGCCGATGCTCACCAGGCTGGTGAAGGTAAAGTCCGGGGCAATGAACTCAGGCATCACGAGGGCGAAGGTGATTTTATCGGTGACAACGTCACCTCCCGCCCACGCCACGATCCCGCCCGCTAGCAGCGTTACGACGATGGCATAGCGCGGTGCCAGCGCTTTCGCCAGCAGCCACGCCGCAATCATGCTGCCGCACAGCAGAAAGTGCCCATCCAGATGGGCAAACGCGTGCAGACCAAACTGCAGGAGTACGCCTGCCAGCATGGCGGCCGCAAGCGAATGGGGGATCAGCCTCATCAGACGGGCGAAAAGGCCGGTAATGCCGCAGAGTAAAATGAGCGCGTTGGCGAAGATGAACACGCCGATTGTCTCAGCCAGCGTCACGCCGTGCAGGCTGGTGGCGAGCAGCGCCGCGCCGGGCGTTGACCAGGCGGTCAGCACCGGGGCTTTATACCACCAGGAGAGCGCCAGCGTGCTGACGCCCATCCCAATCCCCAGCGCGGTCATCCAGCCCGCAATCTGCTGCGCGCTGGCGCCTGCCGCCGCGGCGGCCTGCCAGATGATGGCTGCCGAGCTGGCGTAACCGACCAGAACGGCGACAAATCCAGCCAGTACGGCTGGAACGAGATGAGAGGAAGGGCGCATAGAGACTCCGCTGTGCGTTATAACGTCCGCGATAAGGTAACACTGTGCGCTATAGCGTACAAGTGGTATGCTCGGAGTCATCAGGAGGGAGCATGGACATTACACAACATCTTGCAGCAACGCTGAAAACGCTGCGCCAGGCGCGCGGCTGGAGTTTGTCGAAGCTGGCGGACGAAACCGGCGTGTCGAAAGCGATGCTCGGGCAAATCGAGCGCAATGAGTCCAGCCCGACGGTGTCGACGCTGTGGAAAATCGCCACCGGGCTGAACGTCCCGTTCTCCGCCTTCATCACGTCCGAGGCGGACAGGCCGGCCGTGTTTGACTCGCAGCAGCAGGCGATGGTGGTCAAACCGCTCTTTCCCTGGGATGAGACGCTCGGGTTTGATTATTTCTCTATTACGCTGGCACCGGGCGCCGTGAGCGAGTCCACGCCGCACGAGGCGGGCGTGATTGAGCATGTGGTGGTGATCGGCGGCGAGCTGGAGATGAACATCAACGGCGAATGGCAGACGATTTTTGCCGATTCGGGCGTGCGTTTTGCCGGCGATAAACCGCACGCCTACCGCAACAGCAGCGACCGGCCGGTGCATTTTCACTCACTGATCCATTATCCCCGCTGAGGCTACGCAAAACTGTTTCGCTGGCGCATACTTCTGACTACAATAGCCGCCATTTTGACCATAACGGATAACGACGAAGTATGCGCCTGCAATCCCATCATCTTGAACTTTTAAGCCCGGCCCGCGACGCCGCCATTGCCCGTGAAGCGATCCTTCACGGCGCTGACGCCGTCTACATCGGCGGCCCTGGCTTCGGTGCCCGCCATAACGCCAGCAACAGCCTGCGCGATATTGCCGAGCTGGTGCCGTTCGCCCACCGTTTCGGGGCGAAAGTGTTCGTGACCCTGAACACCATTCTTCATGATGATGAGCTGGAGCCCGCGCAGCGTCTGATTACCGATCTCTACCAGACCGGCGTCGATGCCCTGATTGTTCAGGACATGGGCGTGCTTGAGCTGGATATTCCGCCGATTGAGCTGCATGCCAGTACCCAGTGCGACATCCGCACGGTAGAAAAAGCCAAATTCCTCTCTGACGTCGGTTTCTCACAGATCGTGCTGGCGCGCGAGCTGAACCTGAATCAAATCCGCGATATTCACCAGGCGACAGACGCGACGATTGAGTTCTTTATCCACGGCGCGCTGTGCGTGGCCTATTCCGGCCAGTGCAACATTTCCCACGCCCAGACGGGCCGCAGCGCCAACCGCGGCGACTGCTCACAGGCCTGCCGTCTGCCGTATACCCTGAAAGACGATCAGGGGCGCGTGGTGGCGTTCGAAAAACACCTGCTCTCCATGAAGGATAACGATCAGACCGCCAACCTGGGCGCGCTGATCGACGCAGGCGTGCGCTCCTTCAAGATTGAAGGACGCTACAAAGACATGAGCTACGTGAAGAACATCACCGCGCACTATCGCCAGATGCTGGACGCCATTATTGAAGATCGTGGTGACCTGGCGCGCGCCTCGGCCGGTCGTACCGAGCATTTCTTTATTCCGTCGACTGACAAAACCTTCCACCGCGGCAGCACGGACTATTTCGTGAACGCCCGCAAAGGGGATATCGGCGCGTTTGACTCACCGAAGTTTATCGGTTTACCGGTCGGTGAGGTGCTGAAAGTGGCGAAAGATCACCTGGACGTTGAAGTGACGGAGCCGCTGGCGAACGGCGACGGCCTGAACGTGATGATTAAGCGTGAAGTGGTGGGCTTTCGCGCCAACACGGTCGAAAAAACCGGCGAGAACCGCTACCGCGTCTGGCCGAATGAAATGCCTGCCGATCTCTACAAGGCAAGGCCGAACGCGCCGCTCAACCGTAACCTGGATCATAACTGGCAGCAGGCGTTGCTGAAAACCTCCAGCGAGCGCCGCATCGCGGTGGATATTGAGCTGGGCGGCTGGGAAGAGCAGCTGATTCTGACCATGACCTGCGAAGACGGCATCAGCGTAACGCATACGCTTGATGGCCTGTTCGAGGTGGCAAACAACGCGGATAAAGCGCTTAACAGCCTGAAGGACGGCGTGGCGAAGCTGGGCCAGACGATTTACTACGCGCGCGCTATCGAGGTTAATCTGCCGGACGCGCTGTTCGTGCCGAACAGCCTGCTTAACCAGTTCCGCCGCGAAACGGCAGAGATGCTGGATGCCGCACGCCTGGCGCACTATCCGCGCGGCAGCCGTAAGGCCGAATCTGTTCCTGCGCCCGTGTATCCGGACACCCATTTATCGTTCCTGGCCAACGTTTACAACCATAAAGCGCGTGAATTCTATCATCGCCACGGCGTGCAGCTGATCGACGCGGCCTATGAAGCGCACGAAGAGAAGGGCGATGTGCCGGTGATGATCACCAAGCACTGCCTGCGCTTTGCTTTTAACCTGTGCCCGAAACAGGCGAAAGGGAATATCAAGAGCTGGAAGGCCACCCCCATGCAGCTGGTCAACGGTGACGAAGTCCTGACCCTGAAGTTTGACTGCCGTCCTTGCGAAATGCATGTTATCGGCAAAATGAAAAACCATATTTTCAAAATGCCACCGCCGGGCAGCATCGTCGCGTCCGTGAGCCCGGACGACCTGATGAAAACCCTGCCGAAACGCAAGGGCAGTTAACTACCTTACGTGCGTGTCCGGTTTGCGCGATTTCTGCCACAGGTGGTGCTCGCGCAAACCTTCCGCTGACTCTTCCGCTGCGCTGCGTAACTCGTCGCTGTCGGCCTCATGCCGCAGCTGATGTTCCACATTCTTTACCCAAATATATTCATGGCCTTTGTGCCCGGCCATCAGCTGGCCGGAAAACAGCGCACAAATAAGCATGACGAGAGATAACCCTTTTTTCACCATGGTTTCACCGCTGAATAACATTGCGGGAATAAGCATGCCGATTATTTTTTCTCGTTATTATTCAATAATTCAAAGTACAGCAAAGAAAGTGTCAAATACTGTAGGTAGTGAATCCGTCTTAAGAAATATCCTAAATATGGAATACGCGTTGTAAACTACCTGTTCTGGTACGGAAATAGACATTTACTTTAAGGATAATCCTATATAATAGAGGTTCTCTGGCTAAGGAATGAGTCTAAATAAATGAAAAAAATAATCGCGCTTGCGCTCCTCGTGGCGGCCGTTGGGGCTACCGCAGGGGTTCGCTATATCGGTAATGACGAACCAGAATATATTCAGTCCGCGGAAGTTCGCGTTGGTTCTTATTTAACCAGCGACTATGGACGCGTAGCCTGCAATAGCAAAAAAGTAAACGATCAACGCTGGGAATTAGACTGCACCCATCCGGCACGGGGAAAAACATTCCAGTTTGCGGTATATCCCTCTGAAAAAGCTCCCTATGGAGTATCGCGTTCGTTTTATCTCGAGGCACTTAACGATGATGCAAAACAGAGCGCTGAGCAGGGTCTGATGCGCTATTTGCAAATCAATACCAGCGCGAGTTAACCGGGCTGTTTAGGTTTCGTTAAGACAGCCGGTGTTAGTTTATTCGAGATCCGCTGCCCGACCATGGAGCGTCGGGGACGTAGAGACCAAAATACAAATCTATCCATGCAAGCATTTACCGCCAGATAATGGCGGTTTTTTTTTGCGCTTTTGCCGCTAGCGGGCAGGATCGGAACGTGAAAACTGTTTACGATACTGGGCCGGAGAAAGCGCGAACTGCTGGCGAAAATGATGGCGCAGCGTCGACGCCTGACCAAACCCGGTCTGTTCAGCGATGCTGTCGATGCTTAAACGGCTGCTCTCCAGATAATCTTTTGCTCTCAGCAGGCGCTCGTTGAGCAGCCAGCGTGCGGGCGTCGTGCCCGTTGCCGCCTCGAAGCGACGAAGAAAGGTGCGCTGGCTCATGCCGACCCGACGCGCCAGCGAGTCGACGCTGTGCGGCTCGACAAGGTGCGTGTGCAGAAAATCAAACAGCTGGCCCAGGCGCTGGCTCTCCCGCAGCTGCGCCACCGGGCGGCTCAGCTGCTGCGGCTGTGAACCATCCCGGTGAGGGGGGATCACCAGCCGTCGCGCCACGCTGTTGGCGGTTTCCATGCCATAGTCCCGCCGGACGACGTGCAGACAGAGATCGATTCCCGCCGCGCTGCCTGCGGACGTCAGGATATCGCCTTCGTCCTGGTAGAGCACGTCCTCAACCACCTCGATGTGAGGGTAGCGGGCCTTAAACGCGTCAATGTAGCGCCAGTGCGTCGTGGCTTTACGGCCGTTCAGCAGCCCCGTAGCGGCCAGCACGAACGCGCCCGAACAGATGGACAGCAGCCGGCATCCGCGCGCGCTGGCCTGGCGCAGTGCCTCGCAAAGCGCCGAAGGAACCGGTGCATCCAGCCCCCGCCAGCCGGGAACCACAATCAGGTCCGCCGACGCAAGCAGGTTCAAGTCGCCATCGGCAACGATGCGGATCCCGCCGGTCGCCCGCAGTTCTCCGCTATCCACGCTCGCCACCGCAAAACGGTACCAGTCGTCGCCCAGCTCCGGACGCGGCAGGCCAAAAATCTCAACCGCCACGCCAAACTCAAAGGTACACAGCCCGTCATACGCCAGCACTACCACCTGCGGGCGGATAACCTGTCTTAAGTTTGTCATCTTTTTGCTGTTTTCTGGCATAAGCGAGCGCATTCACGGGCTGAATTTGTGGATAGAGTAGTGTTAACACAAACGCCAAAGATGAGGAAGGTTCATGAGCTATGTTACTGAGTTTCCGGCTGCCGAGCCGCAGGAAGCCGTTACCCATTTTCTGCGTCGCCTGAGCGTCGAAACCGACTGCGCCGACGTGCATCACGCCATCGCCAATAACGAGCAGGACTTCGTGCTGCTGCACGTGGTGGGGAGCCCGGAGCAGTTTGCCCGCCGCCACGTGCCGGGCGCGCTGCATATGCCCTGGAGCCAGATTACCGCTGAGCGGATGTCCCAATGGCCGGAGGGGACGCTGTTTGTCGTGTATTGTGCGGGGCCACACTGTAACGGCGCGGACAGGGCGGCGCTGAAGCTGGCGCGTCTCGGACTGCCGGTCAAAATCATGCTCGGGGGCATCACCGGCTGGGAAGATGAACGCTACGCGTTTGCCAGCCAGGCGCATGAGGCCGCGCTGTGAAGATGAATTTTTTTCAATACCCGTGAAATTTTCTCGTTTGCCGGAATCGGTCAGGTATGACATCTTTTTTGGACATTTAGACATCCAGAAGTCTAAATATTCAAATGATGAATTATCACTGCGGGCAATTAATACCGGCAGACTGAGGAGATTTCCATGCAACGACAGCACGCCCCATACCGCGCCGACGTAGTCGGCAGCTTTTTACGTCCGGATGCCGTTAAGCAGGCGCGCCTGAAGTTCGCCAGCGGCGAGATTGATGCCGGACAGCTTCGCGCGGTGGAGGACGAGGCCATTCGCCACGTCGTCGAGCAGCAGTGCGCGTGCGGCCTGCATGTGGTGACCGACGGTGAATTTCGCCGCGCCTGGTGGCACTTCGATTTCTTTGACGGTCTTCAGGGCGTTGAGCGTTACGATTCACAGCAGGGGATTCAGTTCAACGGAGTGCAAACCAAAGCCCACGGCGTGCGCGTGACCGGCAAGCTGGGCTTTGGCGACCACCCGATGCTGGAAGACTTCCGCTATCTGAAAAGCATCAGCGGCAGTGCCCAGCCGAAGATGACCATTCCCAGCCCAAGCGTGCTCCATTTCCGCGGCGGGCGCAAAGACATCGACGCGACGGTGTACCCGGATCTGAACGACTATTTCGACGATCTGGCGACTACCTGGCGCGACGCCATCCGCGCATTCTACGAAGCGGGCTGCCGTTATCTGCAGCTGGACGACACCGTCTGGGCCTATCTCTGCTCGGACGACCAGCGCCGTCAGATCCGCGAGCGCGGCGACGACGCCGATGAGCTGGCGCTAATCTACGCCCGCGTGCTGAACAAGGCCCTGGAAGGCAAGCCGGAGGATCTGACCATCGGGCTGCACGTCTGCCGCGGTAACTTCCGTTCAACCTGGATTTCCGAAGGCGGCTATGAGCCGGTGGCGGAGGTGCTGTTCGGGACGGTTAACGTTGACGCCTTCTTCCTCGAATACGATAACGACCGCAGCGGGGATTTCGCGCCGCTGCGCTTCGTTCGCCCGGGCAAGCAGCAGGTGGTGCTGGGCCTGATCACCACGAAAAAAGGTGAGCTGGAGAACCCGGAAGGCGTGAAGGCCCGTCTGGCAGAGGCGGCGAAATACGTGGCGAAAGAGCAGATCTGCCTCAGCCCGCAGTGCGGCTTTGCCTCCACCGAAGAGGGCAACAGCCTGAGCGAGTCCCAGCAGTGGGATAAGGTCCGCCTGGTAACGCAGATCGCCAGCGAAGTCTGGTAAAACCGCTTCCTCAGCGCTGCATTATAAAAGTGCAGCGCTGTGCCATTCTGAGTCGTTCTCTTTACATCCTGCCTTCTGTCTCCTGCAATAGCGCGTTCTTCATTCTGGCATCCTTTTTGCTCCTGCTTCGCTGACATCTTTATTTCCGCGTCCATGCCGTAACGGACGTTTTCGCGCAGCGTTCTTTTTCAGGAGTGAAAATATGCAGCGTCGTACCTTATTAAAAGCCTTTGCGTTATCCGCGTCCGTCGCGGCGATGGGAATGAGTTTTGGCGTGCAGGCGGCCGATACCATCAAAGTGGGGATCATGCACTCTCTGTCCGGCACGATGGCCATCTCCGAAACCCCGCTGAAGGACGTCGCCCTGATGACCATCGACGAGATCAACGCCAAAGGCGGCGTGCTGGGTAAAAAACTGGAGCCGGTGGTCGTGGATCCCGCCTCAAACTGGCCGCTGTTTGCCGAGAAGGCGCGCCAGCTGCTGAGCCAGGATAAAGTGGCGGTGGTGTTCGGCTGCTGGACGTCGGTTTCGCGCAAATCCGTGCTGCCGGTGTTTGAGGAGCTGAACGGCCTGCTGTTCTATCCGGTGCAGTATGAAGGCGAAGAGATGTCGCCAAACGTCTTCTATACCGGCGCGGCGCCGAACCAGCAGGCCATCCCGGCGGTGGAATACCTGATGAGCGAGGACGGCGGTGGGGCGAAGCGCTTCTTCCTGCTGGGTACCGACTACGTTTACCCGCGCACCACCAACAAGATCCTGCGCGCGTTCCTGCATTCGAAAGGGGTTGAGGATAAGGACATCGAAGAGGTTTACACCCCGTTTGGCCATAGCGACTACCAGACCATCGTCGCCAACATCAAAAAATTCTCCGCAGGCGGCAAAACCGCCGTGGTGTCGACCATCAACGGCGACTCCAACGTGCCGTTCTACAAAGAGCTGGCTAACCAGGGACTGAAGGCCACCGACGTCCCGGTGGTGGCGTTCTCCGTAGGTGAAGAAGAGCTGCGCGGGATCGACACCAAACCGCTGGTGGGCAACCTGGCGGCGTGGAACTACTTTGAATCCGTGGATAATCCAACCAACCAGGCATTTGTGGCGGATTACAAAGCCTATGCGAAGGCGCACAAGCTGCCGAATGCCGATACCGTCGTCACAAACGATCCGATGGAAGCCACGTATGTGGGTATCCATATGTGGGCGCAGGCGGTGGAAAAAGCGGGCACCACCGACGTGGATAAGGTGCGTGCGGCGATGGCCGGTCAGTCGTTTAAGGCGCCGTCTGGCTTTACGCTTACCATGGATGCCACCAACCATCATCTGCATAAGCCGGTCATGATCGGTGAAATCGAAGGCAACGGCCAGTTCAACGTGGTCTGGCAGACGGAGCAGCCGGTGCGCGCCCAGCCGTGGAGTCCGTTCATCGCCGGGAATGACAAAAAGCCCGACCAGCCGATGAAAACCGCCAGCAACTAAGCCATTGCCTCAGGGAGAAACGTCATGAACGCCATGCGCATGTTCATCGCTCTTGTATGGCTTTCCGGACTGCTGCCAGGGATGGCGCAGGCATCGGATGCCGATCGTTTTGTTGCCGCCAGCCGCGGCCAGCAGGCGGAACTCCTCGCGCAGTGGGCCGCCGCGCCGGATGCCGCCAGGCTTCCGCTGCTTCAGTCCCTGCAAAAGGAAAACCTGTATACCGACAGCCAAAAGCACGCCTTTGCGCAGCGTAACGGCGAAATGGTTTCGCTCGGTGAAGCCCGCGTGGCCGAAGGGCAAACCAAAGCCGTACGCCTGACCAACCGGCTGCGCGTGCTGGCCGCAACGGCCATTGCCACGCACCAGCTTGTTAGTGACAGCGTCACGGAAAGGCGGGCTGCAGCCCGTCAGCTCCAGCGTGATGCCCAGCCCGACATGCTCGCTTTTCTGGAAAAGCGCGCTGGGGATGAAACGGACGCCGTAGCGCGTCAGGCGCTGCTGCTGGCGGTGGCAAACCTCCAGCTGGCGAGCCCGCAGCCGGAGGTGCGCCGCAGGGCCGTTGAACTGCTGGGCCAGTCAGACGATCCGGACGTGCAGTCCAGACTCACGCCATTTACCCAGGCGCAGACCGAGCCGGACGCCGGCGTGCGCGCGGCCGCAGAAGAGAGCCTTAGCCAGATTACGCATCGCCTGATGTGGGGCGATCTGCTGGGCCAGGCGTTTATGGGGCTTTCTCTGGGGTCGGTGCTGCTGCTGGCCGCGCTTGGGCTCGCGATCACCTACGGTCTGCTGGGCGTTATCAATATGGCGCACGGCGAGATGCTGATGCTGGGGGCGTACGCCACGTGGATGGTGCAGCAGGCAATGGCCGGGCTTGCGCCCCAGTGGCTGGCGCTCTATCCCGTTATCGCGCTGCCGGTAGCGTTCTGCGTGACGGCGGGCATCGGAATGGTGCTGGAGCGCACCGTGATCCGTCACCTGTACGGTCGTCCGCTGGAAACGCTGCTGGCGACCTGGGGGATCAGCCTGATGCTCATCCAGCTGGTGCGCATGACCTTTGGTGCCCAGAACCTGGAGGTGGCAAACCCGGCATGGCTTTCCGGCGGGGTGCAGGTTTTTGCCAACCTGACGCTGCCGTGGAACCGCATCGTGGTGCTGGGCTTTGTGCTGATGGTGCTGTTCTTCACCTGGCTGATTCTGAATAAAACGCGTCTTGGCCTGAACGTGCGCGCGGTGACGCAAAACCGCAGCATGGCCGCCTGCTGCGGGGTACCGACCGGGCGCGTCGATATGCTGGCGTTCGGGCTGGGCTCAGGGATCGCCGGGTTAGGCGGCGTGGCGTTATCCCAGCTTGGTAACGTCGGGCCGGAGCTTGGTCAGGGTTACATCATCGACTCGTTCCTCGTTGTCGTTCTCGGTGGCGTAGGCCAGCTGGCAGGCAGCGTGGCGGCCGCGTTCGGGCTGGGCATTTTCAATAAAATCCTCGAGCCGCAGATGGGTGCGGTGCTGGGCAAGATCGTGATTCTGGTGGCGATCGTCCTGTTTATCCAGAAGCGCCCTCAGGGGCTGTTTGCGCTGAAAGGGAGGGTGATTGACTGATGAGCCAGCCGCTGACCTTAACGCTGGCGCGTAAAGCGCCGCGCGTAACGCAGATTGCCGGCAGCCTGCTTGTGGCGTGTCTGCTGATATTACCGTTTTTCGCCCTGCTGCCCGCCACGCATCCGCTGGCGCTGTCGACCTGGATGCTGACGCTCATCGGCAAGATCCTCTGCTATGCCGTCGTTGCGGTGGCGCTGGATCTGGTGTGGGGCTACGCCGGCATGCTCTCTCTTGGGCACGGCATCTTCTTCGCCTTGGGCGGCTATGCGATGGGCATGTACCTGATGCGCCAGGCGTCAGGCGACGGCCTGCCCGCGTTTATGTCGTTTCTCTCCTGGAGCGAGCTGCCGTGGTTCTGGTGGGGTACCCAGCACTTTGCCTGGGCGCTGGTGCTGATCGTGATGGTGCCGGGCCTGCTGGCGCTGGTGTTTGGCTGGTTTGCCTTCCGCTCGAAGATCAAAGGTGTCTACTTCTCGATTATGACCCAGGCGCTGACCTACGCGGGCATGCTGCTGTTCTTTCGCAACGAAACCGGCTTTGGCGGCAATAACGGCTTTACCGGCTTCACCACGCTGCTCGGGTTTTCGGTTACGGAAACGGCCACCCGCATCGCGCTGTTTCTGGCAACCGTGCTGCTGCTGCTCCTGGCGTTGGGCAGCGGATTCGCGCTGGCGAAGAGCAAGTTTGGCCGCATCCTGACCGCCGTGCGCGACGCGGAAAACCGCCTGACGTTCTGCGGGTACGATCCGCGCGGGTTCAAGCTGCTGGTGTGGACGCTCTCTGCCGTGCTGTGCGGCCTGGCGGGGGCGCTGTACGTTCCCCAGGTCGGCATTATTAACCCCGGTGAGATGTCGCCGACCAACTCAATAGAAGCCGCTATCTGGGTGGCGCTGGGCGGGCGCGGCACGCTGGTGGGCCCGGTGATTGGCGCGGCGCTGGTCAACGGGGCGAAGAGCTTCTTTACCGTCGCCATGCCGGAGTACTGGCAGCTGTTTCTGGGGCTGATTTTTATTGCCGTCACGCTGTTCCTGCCGCGCGGCGTCTACGGTCTGTTGCGTAAGGGAGAGAAATAATGCAGCAAACGGAAGGATTATTTACCCGCCAGTTGCCCGGCGATCGCTATCGGGACCAGACCGACCCGGTGCTTCAGCTTGAGGCCATCAGCGTCAGTTTTGATGGATTTCAGGCGCTGACGGATCTCTCCCTGAATATCGGCGTGGGCGAGCTGCGCTGCGTGATTGGCCCCAACGGAGCCGGTAAAACCACGCTGATGGACGTGATTACCGGTAAAACTCGGCCAAAGAGCGGTAGAGCCATTTACGACCAGTCTATCGACCTGACCGCGCTGGAGCCTGCGGCCATTGCCCGTAAGGGGATTGGCCGAAAATTCCAGAAGCCCACGGTCTTTGAAGCGCTGACGGTGTGGGAGAACCTTGAGATCGCCATGAAAACCGATAAATCCGTCTGGGCGAGCCTGCGGGCAAAACTCAACGGCGAGCAGCGGGACCGCATTGACGAGATGCTGGTTCTTCTGCGCCTTGGCAGCGAGCGGGACCGTCGCGCGGGGCTGCTTTCGCACGGGCAAAAGCAGTTCCTGGAGATCGGCATGCTGCTGGTGCAGGACCCACACCTGCTGCTGCTGGATGAACCCGCCGCCGGGATGACCGACGCGGAAACGGAATACACCGCCGAGCTGTTCAAAACCCTGGCGGGCAAGCATTCCCTGATGGTGGTGGAGCACGACATGGGCTTTGTTGAAACGATTGCCGACCACGTCACGGTACTGCATCAGGGACGCGTGCTGGCGGAAGGCTCGCTTCGCGAGGTGCAGGCCAACGAGCAGGTGATTGAGGTCTATCTGGGGCGCTAAGGAGCGATGATGTTACAGGTTAACGAACTGAATCAGTACTACGGTGGCAGCCATATCCTGCGCGGCGTGAGCTTTGAAGCCGCCACCGGTGAAGTCACCTGCCTGCTGGGGCGCAACGGCGTAGGCAAAACCACGCTGCTGAAGTGCCTGATGGGGCTGATCCCGGCGAAAACCGGGGAGGTCATCTGGCAGGGTAAAACGATCACCCACAGCAGGCCGCACCAGCGGGTGCAGTCTGGCGTGGCGTATGTCCCGCAGGGCCGCGAGATTTTCCCGCGCCTGACCGTGGAAGAGAACCTTCTGCTGGGGCTGTCGCGTTTTTCCGCCCGCGAGGCAAAGCAGGTTCCTGACGAGATTTGGCAGCTGTTCCCGGTTCTCAAAGAGATGAAGCACCGCCGCGGGGGCGATCTCTCCGGCGGGCAACAGCAGCAGCTGGCGATTGGTCGCGCGCTGGCGAGCCGTCCGCAGCTGCTGATTCTGGACGAACCGACCGAAGGCATACAGCCTTCCGTCATCAAAGAGATTGGCCAGGTGATCCGCACCCTGGCAAACAGAGGCGATATGGCAATCCTGCTGGTCGAGCAGTTTTACGACTTTGCCGCCGAGCTGGCCGACAGCTATCTCCTGATGTCCCGCGGCACCATAATCCAGCGCGGGAGGGGCGAAAATATGGAGCAGGAGGGCGTTCGCGGACTGGTTGCGATCTGAAATGTTATAATATAACATTCTAATTCTTATAAAACGGAATGAGGGCGTTACTTTGGCTGCACATATTGGGAAATTTGCCATGACTCTGGGGGCGCTGCTGGTCAGCGGCCAGCTGTTTGCTCACTCGCACGGCCATCAGATGACCGAAGCGGAACAGAAGGCGGCAAACGGCGTGTTTGAGGATAAAGACGTAAAGGACAGAGCGCTGTCCGACTGGGACGGCACCTGGCAGTCGGTTTATCCGTTCCTGCTGGACGGCTCGCTGGATCCGGTCTTCAAACAGAAAGCGCAGAAGGATAAAAGCAAAACCTTTGACGAGGTGAAAGCTTACTACCGCAAGGGATATGCCACGGACGTGGATGCCATCGGCATTGAAAATAACGTAATGGAATTCCACAGAGGCAAGGCGGTCAGCAGCTGTCAGTATGCTTACAGCGGTTACAAAATTCTGACCTACGCATCGGGCAAAAAAGGCGTTCGCTATCTGTTTGAGTGTAAGGATGCCGGCAGCAAGGCGCCGAAGTTCGTGCAGTTCAGCGACCACATCATCGGGCCGAAAGCCTCTTCGCACTTCCATATTTTTATGGGCAACACCTCCCACGAGGCGCTGCTGAAAGAGATGGATAACTGGCCGACCTATTATCCAAACGAGATGTACAAAGAGCAGGTGGTGGAGGAAATGCTGCACCACTGATGCGTTATTGCCGGGTGGCGGCTACGCCTTACCCGGCCTCTATTCTCTACGCCGCTTTGGGTGACTCGTTCCACGCCTTCACGCTCATTCCCCGCAAAATCATCAGCCAGGCAATGACGATGGCAACCATCATGATTGCAAACAGCGACCAGTGCGGCAGGTTGGTCAGGATAATGCCGGTGATCATCGGGTTTGCCGCCGCCCCGAGCCAGCCCAGCGCCTGTGCGGAAAAATAGCTCGCCTTCATCCCCGGCGGGGCGATGTTGTCGATCAGCATGTATTCACCCGGTGCGTAGATAATCTCACCCAGCGTAAAGATGGCGGCGGCGATGCCCCAGTAAATCAGGTTCTCCCCGGAGAGCATAAAGCCTCCCAGCCCCAGGATAAAAAACAGCGTTGCGGCGGTCATTAAAGGCCGAATATTGCTGGCAGAGATCTTGCGCCCCAGCGCGTACTGCAGCGTAACCACCACGGCGGCGTTAACGGGCAGCACCACGGCGACCACCTTCTGGGCAAAATCGCTGTCGGCATTGGCGGCCAGCACGTACTGCGAAATGCAGCTGGCGAACGATCCGCCCACGTAAGACGCGAGCAGGCCGGAGAGGGTGAACCAGAACAGGGCGCGGTCTTTCAGCAGCACCGACGGCTGCCAGGGCATCTTCTCCTCGGCGGTATCCAGCGCGACGCTTTTTTGCACGAAGAAATGAATAAACCCGAGCGGCAGCGCGGCGCAGAAGGCCGCCAGCCAGAACGGCAGCTGCAGGCTGTACATCACCAACAGGGTGCCAATCGGCGGCCCGATCGTCCAGCCAATGTTCAGGAAGCTGTAGTTGAGCGAGAAGACGCGCGCTTTCTGGCTGTAGGTCAGCACGTCCGAGAACCAGGCTTTCAGCACCGTCGAAAAGACGGAATAGGCGCAGTTGATCAGGGAAAAGAACAGCACCACCAGGGTGACGTTATCCACCAGCGGGATCGCGACAAACCCGGCGATAAAAGCCACGATCGCGATCAGCATGTAGCGTTTTTTATCAAACTTATCGGCCAGAATGCCAAATCCCAGGCTGAACACCACGCCAACGGTCAGCGCAATCGTCAGGGCATAACCAATATTCTCGACGCTCATGTTAAACACGCGCGTGAGATAAATGGTCATGAACGGCAGCGTTGCCCCCCGACCGATGGTTAATAACAATGACGATGCCAGCAGCGCTGCGGTTGAGCGCCTGAGAGATGGTTTCATTTTCCTGCCCGACGGTTGCTTATGCTTTTTTTTAGACGTGTGTTAACAGGATTACCATGACATAAGGGGCTTGTATAGCACCCGATTTATCCCTAAGTGCTTCAGCTGCCTGCCAGAAATAATGATCTTCTCGCGGCACACTTTTTTCTGTTACCTTGAAGTGTTAACAAATTATTAATAATTCAGGGGCAGGGTATGACGCGTAAAGACGGACTGCTGGCGTTGCTGGTGGTCGTGGTATGGGGGCTCAATTTTGTGGTCATCAAGCTGGGATTGCACAACATGCCCCCGCTGATGCTGGCCGGTTTGCGTTTTATGCTGGTGGCGTTCCCGGCGCTCTTTTTCGTCGCCCGTCCGAAAATCCCGTTGAAACTCCTGCTGGGCTACGGTCTGACCATCAGCTTTGGCCAGTTCGCGTTTCTCTTCTGCGCCATCAAGTTCGGCATGCCGGCCGGTCTTGCCTCGCTGGTGCTACAGGCGCAGGCGTTCTTTACCATCATTCTCGGCGCGTTCGTCTTTGGCGAACGTCTGCAGGGCAAACAGCTGGCGGGGATAACGCTCGCGGTGTTTGGCGTGCTGGTGCTGATTGAAGCCAGCCTGAACGGTCAGGATGTGGCGCTGCTCGGGTTTATGCTCACGCTGGCGGCGGGGCTGAGCTGGGCGTGCGGCAATATTTTCAACAAGCTGATTATGCAGCACGAGGCGAGGCCTCAGGTGATGTCCCTGGTGGTCTGGAGCGCACTGATCCCGATAATCCCGTTTCTGGCGGCGTCGTTTATTCTGGATGGCCCGGAGGTGATGCTGAAAAGCCTGGTCGAGATCGATCTGACCACGATCCTTTCTCTTATCTATCTGGCGTTTGTCGCCACCATCGTGGGCTACGGGATCTGGGGCTCGCTGCTGGGGCGCTATGAGACCTGGCGCGTCGCGCCGCTGTCTTTGCTGGTTCCGGTGGTGGGGCTTGCCAGTGCGGCGATACTGCTGGACGAAACGCTGAGCGCGCTGCAGCTGCTCGGTGCCGTGCTGATCATGGCCGGGCTGTACATCAACGTGTTTGGCCTGCGGGTTCGCCGGGCGGCGCGGGTAAGGGGATAGGGCATAAAAAAGCCCCGCATCTGCGGGGCAAAAACGAATCAGAGGCCGTGCTGATTATAATAAGGCACGCCTAATTCGTCGGATTTGTCGCTACCAGCACCCATGTGGTTGAAATCATAAGGCGACTGGTCATGTGCTGACGGCAAAATCATCGTGTCATGATTATTTTGCTGCGTTGCACCTGGGGTTTGCTCCGCGAAGGTCTGGCTGGAAAACAGCACCAGCAAGGCGAGGGCGGCGGAGGCGGTAACTTTCATTTTTTCCTCGGTTACGTCTTTTACAGGCGATGATTAACTACAGTGTTTTAACGGATACAGGTAACGGGATTCACCCGGCACGCTGGTGATTCGGTACTTATGAGGCGGCACGTCAAAATAGTTCTTGAACGTACGCGTGAGGGTTTGCTGTGATTCAAATCCGTAACGCTCCGCCAGATAAAGGATCGGTTCATTGCTTTCTTTCAGCTTCTGGGCAATTTCCGTCAGCTTGCGGCTGCGAATATATTGACCTAATGAATGACCGGTCTCTTTTTTGAACATCCGTTGCAGGTGCCATTTGGAGTAACCTGAACGCTCTGACACTTTTTCAAGGGAGAGCGGCGATTCCAGGTTATCTTCGATCCAGTCCAAAATGCTATGAATAGTGATAGCGTCAGTATTGCGTCTGGACATCGTCATACCTCTTTTTTCTGTTTACGGCAGTATTTTCTTCAGCAAAAGCTCAAGGGTTGCCACTTCATCTGCCGTTAAGTTTTTTGTTAGTTCCTGATGCAGTGTTTGTCCTACTAATTGATGACATTGCTCGCACATAGCCGCACCATCGCTGGTGAGCCTGACCAGTACGCCGCGTTTGTCATTCGGGTTAGGGCTTCGTTCTACCCATCCTTTGCAGACGAGACGATCGAGCATGCGGGTTAACGCACCCAGATCGACAGAGAGCACCTTTTTCAGCTCAACCGGCGTGATACACACTTCGCAGCGAATGGAACACAGCACTTTGAACTGTGTTGCGGTGATATCCAGCGGTGACAGGTAGTCATTGAGCAGGCGATCTTTTTTCTGGTTAACCATATGAATAAGACGACCCAGCGGAACAACGTCGTTAAAGATATCACTGGTGCTTTTCACAATGGTTGCCCTGGCAAGTAGTTTAATCACGGCAGATATTATTGCTCAGGCAAGTATAAGTCAACTGAATGAATCAGCCGATGCCACGAATTGCTAAAACGTTTCATGAACTCTTTTTGAAGGCTTTCAAATCATATAGATAACGACAGGTTATCTTTACCGGAAGAAAATAATCGTTACGTTGCGCGCATGGCTGAACGTCATGCTTTCACCCTATAATTGCGATGTGAAATGTGGATAAGGACAACGACGCACTATGTTGGATTTGATTAAAGCAATTGGGCTTGGGCTGGTGGTACTGCTGCCGTTGGCTAACCCGTTAACGACGGTGGCGCTTTTCCTCGGACTGGCAGGGAACATGAACAGCGCCGAGCGCAATCATCAGTCGATGATGGCTGCAGTGTATGTATTTGCCATCATGATGGTGGCCTATTACGCCGGACAGCTGGTGATGAACACCTTCGGGATTTCCATCCCTGGCCTGCGTATCGCCGGGGGGCTGATTGTGGCCTTTATCGGTTTCCGCATGCTGTTCCCGGCGCAAAAAGCGCACGAGTCGCCGGAGGCGGCCAGTAAATCCGAAGAGCTGGAAACTGAACCGAGTGCCAATATCGCTTTTGTACCGCTGGCTATGCCCAGCACGGCAGGGCCGGGTACCATCGCGATGATCATCAGCTCCGCGTCGACGGTGCGCGACAGCGCAACCTTCCCGGACTGGGTGCTGACGGTTGCGCCGCCGCTGATTTTTGCGATTATCGGGCTTACCGTCTGGGCGTCGCTGCGCAGCTCCGGTGCAATCATGCGCTGGGTAGGCAAGGGCGGTATCGAAGCGATTTCCCGCCTGATGGGCTTCTTGCTGGTCTGTATGGGCGTGCAGTTTATTATTAACGGCGTGCTGGAGATTATTAAGACTTATCATTGATGTGATTGCCGGGTGGCGCTGCACACGTCACCCGTGCTGCCCCTGTTCCTCCAGCGCCACCGGCCACTTGCGGAAGATGAGTACCGACCAGATCAGCGCCACCAGGGCCGGAATCGCCCCCAGATAGCCAATCGCCGACATCGACACGTGCAGGCTAATCTGATTGCCCACCAGCGCCCCCGCGCCAATCCCCAGATTGAATATCCCCGAGAACAGCGACATCGCCACGTCCGTGGCATCCGGCGCCAGTGCCAGGACTTTCACCTGCATGCCGAGACCAATAATCATGATCGCCACGCCCCAGAACAGGCTCAGGATCGCCAGCTGGCTTTCGCTGCCTGACGCAGGCAGCAGCAGCACCAGGCACGCCAGCAGCAGGCCGATGGCGCTGCTCACAAGCGTGGAGGCATGCTGGTTACCCAGTTTGCCGAACAGCACGCTGCCAATAATGCCCGCGCCGCCGAGGATGAGCAGCAGGAGGGTGGCAAAGTTGGCGCTAAAGCCCGCGACCACCTGCACAAACGGTTCAATGTAGCTGTACGCCGTGTAGTGCGCGGTGACC
Organism: Enterobacter sp. 168J2; assembly: GCF_034107265.1. Classification (NCBI taxonomy): domain Bacteria; kingdom Pseudomonadati; phylum Pseudomonadota; class Gammaproteobacteria; order Enterobacterales; family Enterobacteriaceae; genus Enterobacter; species Enterobacter sp. 168J2. Next base: position 1,111,884 of record NZ_JAWNEB010000001.1, read on the forward strand.
ACGATAACGGTGAGCAGGTAGATACTCAGCAGCGCCGGGCGACGCATCAACAGCGGCAGGCTTTTCAACGAGCCGGAGTGTTCGCTTGGTAGTTTTGGCAGCAGCTTAATCAGACACACCAGCGTCACCAGCGCGCCCATGCCGATGGCGAAGAAGGTGGTACGCCAGCCGAAGTATTGCCCTACGATGCGGCCAATCGGCAGACCCAGCACCATCGCCAGCGCGGTACCAGTGGCAATCAGGCTCAAGGCCTGGGCGCGTTTACCCGCCGGGGCGAGCCGAATAGCCAGCGACGCGGTGATCGACCAGAAGACCGCGTGGGCAAAAGCAATGCCGATGCGGCTAATGACCAGCACCGTAAAATTCCACGCCATAAACGACAGGACATGGCTGGCAATGAACAGGGCAAACAGGCCGATCAGCAGCCTGCGCCGCTCCATCTGGCTGGTGAGCAGCATAAACGGCAGCGACATCAGCGCTACCACCCAGGCGTAGATGGTCAACATAATGCCCACCTGCGCCGTTTCCATCTGGAAGCTTTCGGCTATGTCAGACAACAGCCCAACCGGAACAAATTCTGTGGTGTTAAAAATAAACGCGGCAATGGCCAGCGTGACCACGCGTAGCCACGCAACTCTGCGGGAAACTGTGTTCGTTGTCATAGGGATGTCGGAGATTCGTTGCTGGAAAGAAGAGGAGACGATCTTAAAACGTCGAACGGCGAAAACTCAATCATTATGTGACGCAGATCTCAATATTTACCTTATGAAAGCGGTAGCCGGAGGCGCTGTTTTCATTGAATATAAAAGTACAACACAGCAAAAACGGGCGGTAAGACAATGCAGGAGATTGATTTTTATCTGGTAGATGCGTTCAGCGATACCTCGTTCGGCGGCAATCCCGCGGCGGTTTGCCCGCTGAACGAATGGCTGCCGGATGAAACGTTACTGAAAATGGCGCAGCAGCATAACCAGTCGGAAACCGCATTTTTCGTCTGCACGAAAGGCGGCATTGAGCTACGCTGGTTTACCACGCTCACTGAAGTCAATCTCTGCGGCCACGCCACCCTGGCCGCCGCGCACGTTCTGTTTAATGAACTCGATTACCCCGACTCGCGGATCCACTTTGATACCGCCTCTGGCCGCCTGACGGTCAGCCGGGAGGGAGAATGGATGACGCTGGACTTCCCGGCGTGTCCGACCCGTGAAGAGACGCCGCCGCCGGAGATGCTTGCGGCGCTCGGTATCCACGATTACGTTGAAGCCCGCAAAGGCCGCGCCTGGGTGATTGTGCTGGAAAACCGCCAGCAGGTTGAAGCGCTTGCCCCGCGCTTTTCGGCGATGACGCCGGGCGAGCATAAGGTGAGCGTGACGGCACCGGGCGAAGGGGAATATGACTTTGTCAGCCGCTTCTTCTCGCCGGGCGTTTCCGTGCCGGAAGATCCGGTCACCGGATCCGCGCACACGATGCTGATCCCCTACTGGAGCGAAAAGCTGGGGAAAACGGCGATGTTTGCCCGTCAGGTCTCGACGCGCGGTGGGGATGTGCGCTGCGAGCTAAAAGGGGAGCGCGTATTGATGAGCGGTCAGGCGTCGTGCTACCTGAAAGGCACTGTGTATCTGCGCTAAAACTGATAACAAGAGAGGAAGAGACAATGCGGGAAATTGATTTTTATCTGGTGGATGCCTTCAGCGACAAAACCTTTGGCGGCAACGCGGCAGCGGTATGTCCTCTGGAAGAGTGGCTCCCGGACGAGACGCTTCTCAAAATGGCGCAGCAGCATAACCAGTCGGAGACCGCGTTTTTTGTGCGCACCGACGAAGGATTTGAACTGCGCTGGTTCACCACGCTGCATGAAATTAACCTCTGCGGGCATGCGACCCTCGCGGCATCACACGTTATTTTTGAGTATCTGGACTATCCGCATACGGAAATCCACTTTACCACGCGCTTCGTGGGCGAGCTGACGGTCAAACGCAGCGGCGACTGGCTGACGCTGAATTTCCCCGCGTGGTCGACGGAGGTCGTTGATAACCCACCGCCAGCGCTGTTTAGCGCGCTGGGCATCCCGGCGGCAAAAGAGGTGCGCGTCGGGCGAGACTACATCGTAGTGCTGGAGAGCCAGCAGCAGGTGGAGGCGCTAACGCCGGATATTGGGGCGATGGTTCCGCTGGATAAAATGGTCTGCGTGACCGCACCGGGCGAGGGGGAATATGATTTCGTCAGCCGCTTCTTCTGCCCGGGCGAAGGGGTGCCGGAAGATCCGGTTACCGGGTCCACGCACAGCATGCTGATCCCCTACTGGAGTGAAAGGCTGGGTAAGACGTCGCTTAACGCCCGCCAGGTGTCGTACCGCGGCGGGGATCTTCGCTGTGAGCTGAAGGGCGACCGCGTGCTGATTGGCGGCCAGGCCACGCTGTATCTGAAAGGGCGTATCTTCTTACGCTAGCCGGACAGGGCTATAAGTTAATACTATGAAGCACCCTGGCAGGGCTGCGCTATGTTGGAATTGAGTCTAAAAAACAAGCAAGGAGCCTGCCATGTATTCCATTACCTCTGAATCTGCCCGTCACCCTGACATTCTCAAACTGATAGCGGCGCTTGACCGCTATCAGAGCGAACTCTATCCCGCTGAGAGCAATCATCTGCTCGATCTGGCTGCGCTGCCGGAAACGTCGCTCATCCTGATGATCGTCCGCGACCAGCAGCTACAGGCCGTGGGCTGCGGGGCCATCGTGCTCAACGGCGACGGAACGGGGGAGATGAAGCGGGTCTATATCGATCCGGCCCATCGTGGGCAGCATCTCGGAGAGACGCTGCTGGCCGCCCTGGAAGACGAGGCCCTGAGCCGTCACTGCCACACGGTACGCCTGGAGACGGGTATCAAACAACCCGCCGCGATTCGTCTCTATGAACAGTGTGGATACGATGTGCGTCCGGCATTTCCCCCGTATGCTGACGACCCGCTCAGCCTGTTTATGGAGAAGGCGCTGGTTGAAGACGTTCGTTTAGCAGCGCTATAAACGCTTCCAGCTGGCGGGTCATCGCCCCGCGTCGCCACACCAGCCAGGTGGTGAGCCAGCGCCAGTTTTCCGCCAGCGGCCAGGCTTCAACCTGATGGTGGCCAGGCATACTCTCCAGCATTGAGCGCGGCATCAGCGCGATGCCCGCGCCCGCAATGACGCAGGCGAGCATGCCGTGATAGGACTCCATCTCATGAATGCGTCCCGGCGCGGCTCTGTCTGCATGAAACCAGCTCTCCAGGTGCCGGCGATACGAGCAGTTTGCGCGAAAGGCATAAACGTCGCTGCCGCTCACCTGCGCAGCGCGCGTCACCTCCGCCTGCCCGGCAGGGGTGACCAGCATCATCTCTTCCCGGTAGACCGGCATTCCTTCCAGCTCCGGGTGCGACAGCGGCCCGTCGACAAAGGCGGCGCTCAGGGTTCCCTCAAGTACGCCATCAATCATCGTCCCGGACGGCCCGGTAGAAAGGGCAAACTGGATGCGCGGATAGCGCTGGTTAAACTGCGCCAGCGTCTCAGGGATGCGCACGGCGGCGGTGCTCTCCAGCGCGCCGAGGGCAAAAAGCCCCTGCGGCTCATCGCCCGCGACGACCATGCGCGCTTCATCCACCAGCGCCAGGATCTGCCTGCTGTAGCGCAGGAAGTTATGTCCGGCGGGAGATAAGCGCAAACGCTGGTTTTCACGAATAAACAGCTCAACGCCAAGATCGGCCTCCAGCTGGCGGATGCGGGTCGTCAGATTCGAAGGAACGCGATGCACCTTCTGCGCCGCCTGGGTGATGCTTCCCGTCAGCGCGACGGCGTTAAACATTTCAAGCTGGGTTAAATCCATAGCATTCTCGTTTCGTGAATAAGGTGGTCAGTATTATTCATTTTTAAGAAATAGCAGAGTGAGCCACACTTAATCAACCGAAACGCGTGGAGAACATCATGAAATATTCATCTGCTACACATGCTTTGTCCGTTAACCCTGCAACGGGCGAAACGCTCGCCTCGTATCCGTGGGCGACGCAGGAAGAGGTTGAACGTGCCGTCGCGCTGGCTGATGCGGGCTTTCGTCAGTGGCGGCGCTTAAGCGTTGCCCACCGGGCGCAGAAGCTGCGGGATCTCGGCGCCGCGCTGCGCGGTCGCGCGGAAGAGATGGCCCGGATGATGTCCCGCGAGATGGGAAAACCCATTCAGCAGGCGCGAGCGGAAGTGGCGAAATCAGCCGGTCTCTGCGACTGGTATGCCGAACATGGCCCGGCGATGCTGAATGCTGAACCCACGCAGGTCGAGAATCACAACGCGGTCATTGAGTATCGCCCGCTGGGTCCGATTCTGGCGGTGATGCCGTGGAACTTCCCGCTCTGGCAGGTGCTGCGCGGCGCGGTGCCGATCCTGCTGGCGGGCAACAGCTATCTGCTCAAACACGCCCCCAACGTGCTCGGCTCGGCGGAACTTATCGCGCAGATTTTTGCGGACGCAGGTTTTCCTGAAGGCGTGTTCGGCTGGGTGAACGCCACCAATGACGGCGTAAGCCAGGCGATTAACGATCGCCGCATTGCGGCGGTGACCGTGACCGGCAGCGTGCGCGCCGGGGCCGCCATTGGCGCGCAGGCGGGGGCGGCGCTGAAAAAATGCGTTCTTGAGCTGGGAGGCTCTGACCCGTTCATCGTTCTCAACGACGCCGACCTGGATCTTGCCGTGAAGGCGGCGGTAGCAGGGCGCTACCAGAATACCGGGCAGGTGTGCGCTGCGGCCAAACGCTTCATTGTGGAAGCGGGTATTGCAGATACCTTTACCCGACGCTTCGTTGACGCCGTCGCCGCGTTAAAGATGGGCGCGCCGGATGAAGAAGAGAACTACCTTGGCCCGATGGCGCGCTATGACCTGCGCGATGAACTGCATCAACAGGTGCAGGCGAGCCTGGCTGAAGGGGCAACGCTGCTGCTGGGGGGAGAGAAAATCAGCGGTGAGGGGAATTATTACGCGCCAACCGTGCTGGCGAACGTCACCCCGTCAATGACGGCCTTCCGCCAGGAGCTGTTTGGTCCGGTTGCGGCCATTACGGTTGCGAAAGACGCGGCGCACGCCCTGGCGCTTGCCAACGACAGCGACTTTGGCCTCTCTGCCACGGTCTTCACCGCCGACGCAGCGCTTGCGGATAAATTCTCTCGCGAGCTGGAGTGCGGCGGGGTGTTTATCAACGGTTACAGCGCCAGCGACGCGCGCGTGGCCTTTGGCGGCGTGAAGAAGAGTGGCTTTGGCCGAGAGCTTTCCCATTTCGGGCTGCACGAATTCTGTAATGTGCAGACGGTGTGGAAGGATCGCGTGTAATTTTTTCGGCCCTCATCACGAGGGCCGTTGTCATTTATCTGCAATGGTTCTGTCATTTTCGTTTCGTAGACTCGCACGCGTATAACGTCTTGTTACTGAAGAAAATTATGAATCTAACGCAAATTTTTCGTCGTATTGCGCAGCGTCTTATCCCTCGCCAGTTTGGCCTGCTGACGGGTATCTTTTGTATTATTGGCCTTTTCTCCGCGCTGCAGCTCTCCTCATCCTTTCTGCTGAACGCTTCCCTGAAGGAGGCGCAGCGCAATGAACGGCAAAACCTGCTGGCGTATCAGCAGCAGAGCAAGCTGGATCTGGCGCGCGTCTCCCTGCTGGCGGCGAGCGATCTGCTCAACCGCTCCGGCGTCTGGTTTATGCAGGATAAAGAGACCGGCTCGGAGGGAAGTTGGCACAGCCTGATGGACGACGCGCAAAAGTCGCTGGCGGTTTCTCAGCAGGCGTGGAAGGCCTGGCTGGCGCTCAGCCCGCCAAAAGATGAGGCGCTGATTAACAGCTATCAGCTTTTCTACGATGCCATTAAAGAGCAATCGGAAGCGCTTGTCAGAACCAACTCCATTGATGCCTTTTTTGCCGTGCCGGCGCAGGCGTTTCAGACCGACTTTAACGACAACTACGCGCGCTATCAGCAGGCCAGCGAGAAGCAGGCCATGCAGGGGCGTCAGGCATTGATGGCGCAGCTTTCTGGTCTGCAAACGCTGTTCCTGCTGGCGCCGGTGCAGCTGCTCGCCATCGCCGTAGCCGTCTGGTTCGGCATGTCCAGGTGGGTGATTACGCCGCTGCGTCGGCTTATTGCGCACATCAACCGGCTGGCCGCCGGAGATCTCTCCGGCACGCCGCCAAACGTAATGCGCTTTAACCGGGAGACCGGGCAGCTCAGCGACAGCATTGCCACCATGCAGCGCGGCCTGCAGCAGCTGGTGACCCAGGTCAGCCACGCCACGGCCACGATGGTGGAGAACATTGGCTCCCTGGCAGAGGGAAACCAAAAGCTGTATCAGCAGTCGGCGCGTCAGGCCAGGGAGCTGGAGGAGGTGACAACGCATATCGCGGCGCTGGAAACCCACGTGGAAGGGAATACCGGCTATGCCCGGCTCGCCAGCTCGCGGGCGGATGAAGCGCGTCAGGCCGCGGTAGGAGGCGACCAGATGATGTCCACCGTGAATGCGTCCATGCAGGCGATCGTCGAGCGATCGTCAGAGATGCGCGGGATCGTGGCGATGATCGACAGCGTGGCGTTTCAGACAAACATTCTGGCGCTGAACGCCGCCATTGAGGCCGCCCATGCCGGGAACCAGGGGCGCGGGTTTGCCGTCGTCGCCCGGGAAGTCGGGCTCCTGGCGCGAAAGAGCAGCCACTCGACGCAGACCATTCAGGAGCTGATCAACCGCTCCGTGCAGGGCATTGAAGATGGCTCCCGCGCCGTGAATCTGATGGAAGAGAATTTGCAGCAGGTTACCGGTCTGGTGGGCAATTTAAGCAGTTTGCTGAATGAAATCTCTACCGCCACGCTCAGTCAGGGAGAGAGCATTCACCAGATGACGCGCCAGCTTCAGGCGCTAAATCAGGTCTCGCGCCAGACGGATTTGCTGGTCTCTGACGCCTCGGAGGCCTCAGAACGCCTGCAAAATCAGTCCGATCTTTTATTGCAGGCCGTTTCGCGTTTTCGTCTTAGCGCCTGACGCAATACATTAGCCTCTGTTATACTCGCAGCCCGTTTTAGCCTGAGGGCAAGGAGCAAAAAGAGTGGCTGCGGTCATCCATAATGAGATGCTGGACGAGATTCTGGCGCAGGTTCGTCCGTTATTGGGAAAGGGGAAGGTGGCCGACTACATTCCGGCCCTTGCCTCGGTGAGCGGGAATAAGCTGGGCATCGCTATCTGTACCATAGACGGACAGCGATTCCAGGCAGGCGATGCCACGGAACGTTTCTCCATTCAGTCTATTTCTAAAGTGCTGAGTCTGGTCGCGGCGATGCGCCAGTACGAGGAAGAGGAGATCTGGCAGCGCGTGGGAAAAGATCCGTCCGGCCAGCCCTTTAACTCACTGCTTCAGCTCGAAATCGAGCAGGGTAAACCGCGTAACCCCTTTATCAACGCCGGGGCGCTGGTGGTCTGCGATATGCTGCAAAGCCGCCTCAGCGCACCGCGTCAGCGAATGCTTGAGATCGTTCGTCAGCTCTCGGGCGTGGACGACATTGCCTATGATTCGGTGGTGGCGCGCTCGGAGTTTGAACACTCCGCCCGCAACGCGGCTATCGCCTGGCTGATGAAATCCTTCGGTAACTTCCACAACGACGTGGCGACCGTGCTGCAAAACTACTTCCATTACTGCGCCCTGAAGATGAACTGCGTTGAGCTGGCCCAGACGTTTCTGTTCCTTGCGCACCAGGGGCACGCGCCGCATCTCGATCAGGAGGTGGTTTCCCCGCTTCAGGCGCGTCAGGTTAACGCCCTGATGGCAACCAGCGGCATGTATCAGAACGCCGGGGAGTTTGCCTGGCGGGTTGGCCTTCCGGCGAAATCGGGCGTTGGCGGCGGGGTGGTGGCGATTGTGCCGCACGAAATGGCGATTGCCGTCTGGAGCCCGGAGCTGGATGAAACGGGAAATTCACTTGCCGGCGTGGCGGTTCTGGAGAAGCTGACCCAACGTCTGGGACGTTCCGTATACTGATGTCTGACCTGGATCCTCTCTTTTCCCGCCTGGCGCGATCGACGTTTCGCTCGCGCTTCCGCCTGGGCAATAAGGAACGACAGTACTGCTGGGACAAAGGCCCCGAAACCATTGACCAGCATGCCGCCGATTTTGTCGCTAAACGCCTTGCACCCGCGCAACCGGCAAACGACGGCAAGCAGACGCCCATGCGCGGCCACCCGGTGTTTATCGCCCAGCACGCCACCGCGACCTGCTGCCGGGGCTGTCTGGCAAAATGGCATAACATTCCCCAGGGCGTGCAGCTGAGCGAGCAGCAGCAACATTATATCGTCAGCGTGATCCACCACTGGCTGGTGTTACACATGAACGCCCAAATTTGACGAGACTTCCATATGGAGTGATTACCAGCGCCCGGGCGGCGGACGAACAGGATGTTGTCATACTGACAATGTCTCTGTTTAAGCTACGCTTTGAGTAACGCTTTACGTCAGGAGACATTATGAAAGCACCTGCAACACCTGAAAATGAAATTGACAGACTTCACGCGCTGCGCGAATCGGGTCTGCTTGAGATTGACAGTTCCCCGGCGTTTGACCGCTTAACGCGTCTGGCAAAACGCTTTTTCCAGGTACCGCTGGCAATGGTCAACCTTATTGATGAGCATACGCTGATCGTTAAGTCGGCGGATGGGCAGGCACCCGATTCCGTTCCGCGCAACATCTCTTTTTGTGGCCATACCATCCTCACCGAAGCCCCGCTGATCGTCGGGGATATGCTTCAGGACGATCGTTTTGCGGATAACCCGCTGGTGGCCGGCGAACCTCGCGTGCGGTTTTACGCAGGCTTTCCGCTGCGCTTGCGCAACGGTGCAAGCGTTGGCTCGCTTTGCCTGATTGACTACGCACCGCGGGAGTTCTCAGCGGCCGATCTCGCCGTGCTGGGGGATTTGGGCGCGCTTGCTGAAGATGAGTTTGCGGCAATCAGCGCGGCGACCACGGATGAATTGACCGGATTATTCAACCGACGGGGCTTTAATCAGCTCGTGCGGTTCACGCTCTCCATCGCCCGACGCCGGGCTGAGCCGTTAACGCTCGGCTGGCTGGATCTGGATCGTTTCAAGGAGATTAACGATCGCTACGGGCACGAAGAGGGGGATAAGGCGTTAAAAACCATGGCGCAGCTGATGCGTGCCTCTTTCCGCGAAGCGGATCTGCTGGTTCGTTTCGGTGGCGATGAGTTTGCCGTGCTGTTTGCCGATACGGATGAGAAGGGCGCGTGGATTGCCATGCAGTATCTCGCCGAGCAGGTCGAAAACTACAATGCGCGCAAGCTACATCCGTGGTCGCTTCTGTTCTCCTGGGGGCTCAGCGAATTCGATCATAACGGCAACGACCTGCAGCAGTGGCTCAAAGATGCCGATGAAAAAATGTATGCCATGAAGCAGCAGCGGCAGCGGGCCAGATGACATAACAAAAGCGTATGACCGTTCCGTTTGCGTTAATAAAATGTTAAATGCAAAGTGAGGGTATTCAACGTAAGGACAAAAAATGAATACCTCACTGCAAATCAAAAACCTCACCCGCGACGACATTCTCACCCATCTTGATGCGCTGGCCGAAATCCTCGAAAACTGCGTTAACGGCGGCGCATCCGTCAGCTTTATGCTGCCCTTTAACCTGGAGAAGGCCCGTTCATTCTGGCTCGGCATAGCTGACAGCGTAGGGCGCAACGAGCGCGTTGTGCTGGCGAGTATTGATCCGCAGGAGGGCGTTATAGGCACGGTACAATTGATTACCGACCAGCCGGAAAACCAGCCGCACCGTGCGGATGTTGCAAAGCTGCTGGTTCATGAAAAAGCGCGTCGCAAAGGAGCCGCAATGGCGCTGATGGAAGCGCTGGAAGCTGAGGCCCGGGCCAGAAACATTTCGGTTCTGGTGCTCGATACCTCCACCGGCAGCGGCGCCGAAACCTTCTACCAGCGCGCCGGCTGGCAAAAGGTCGGTGAGATCCCGCGCTACGCCCTGATGCCGGACGGCGCCCTGACGGCCACGTCAGTGTTCTATAAATTCTTATAATTTTTCACAACCACGCCGGGGATTGATCGAAACAGGGTTTCTGGTCGTAAAGTTTTGATAAGTTATCGTACCAATCTTATCAGGCTGTATGACTAATCATAAAAGGAACCCTCTTGTGAACACGCTCAACCGTCGTGATTTTCCCGGTGCGCAGTATCCCGAACGCATTATTCAGTTTGGCGAAGGCAATTTCCTGCGTGCGTTTGTCGACTGGCAAATTGACCTTTTGAATGAACATACCGATCTCAACGCCGGTGTGGTTATCGTTCGTCCTATTCAGAGCGACTTCCCGCCGTCGCTGAACGCGCAGGATGGTCTCTATACCACCCTCATTCGTGGCCTGAATGAGCAGGGCGAAGAGGTGAGCGAAGCTCGACTTATCCGCTCAGTTAACCATGAAATCAGCGTCTACGACGATTACGACGCATTTCTGAAACTGGCACACAGTCCGGATATGCGCTTTGTTTTCTCGAACACCACCGAAGCCGGAATCAGCTATCACGCGGGGGATAAGTTCGACGATGCGCCTGCCGTCAGCTACCCGGCGAAGCTAACGCGCCTGCTGTTTGAGCGCTTCAGCCACTTTAGCGGCGCGCATGACAAGGGCTGGGTCATCATTCCGTGTGAACTGATTGACTACAACGGTGACGCATTGCGTGAACTCGTGCTGCGCTATGCGCAGGAGTGGGCGCTGCCTGCCGCCTTTATCCAGTGGCTGAACGAGGCAAACCACTTCTGCTCAACGCTGGTTGACCGTATCGTGACCGGTTACCCGCGCGACGAAGTGGACGAGCTTGAGGCCGAGCTGGGTTATCACGACGGGTTCCTGGACACGGCTGAACACTTCTATCTGTTTGTTATTCAGGGGCCTGAATCACTTGCCCGCGAGCTGCGTCTGAATCAGTATCCGCTTAACGTGCTGATTGTGGATGACATCAGGCCCTACAAAGAGCGCAAAGTCGCAATCCTGAACGGTGCGCACACGGCGCTGGTGCCGGTGGCGTTCCTGGCGGGGATGGATACGGTAGGCGAGGCGATGAATGATGCAGAGGTGTGCGCGTTTGTCGAGAAAGCGATTTATCAGGAAATCATTCCGGTTCTCGATCTGCCCCGCGACGAGCTGGAATCGTTCGCCAGCGCGGTAACGGGGCGTTTTCGAAACCCGTACATAAGACACCAGCTGCTTTCCATCGCGCTCAACGGCATGACCAAGTTCCGCACGCGTATTCTTCCGCAGCTGCTGGCAGGGCATAAGGCAGTGGGGCAGCTGCCTGCACGTCTGACGTTTGCGCTGGCTGCACTGATCGCGTTTTATCGCGCGGAGCGTAACGGGGAGAGCTATCCGGTGCAGGATGATGCGTTCTGGCTGGAACGGTATCAACAGCTATGGGCGCAGCATCGCGATAATCAGATCGCTACCCGCGAACTGGTGCACGCCGTGCTGAGCGCGGAGGCGCACTGGGAGCAGGATCTGACGAAGGTAGACGGTCTCGTCGACCAGGTGACGCTGGATCTTGATGCCATCCTGCTGAAGGGCATGCGCGCGGCGGTGAAGCCGCTTTGTTAATCACGTGGCCCGGCTTCGGCCGGGTTTGGAAAGGCATTATTTTAGTTACAACATACTGTTTACCTCGTTTTTAAAAACAGATGCAGCACCGTGCGGCTTTCGTTCTTCAGGTGAGAAAATGCAATGTTCCGTTAACATGCTTGCAACCGTGAGGGGGATCACGTTTAATAGCCACGCTCTTTTCTTGCCTGAAACTCACTATGATTGTTCGTCCTAAACAGCACTGGCTACAACTGATTTTTGTCTGGCACGGTTCGGTACTTCCCAAAATCTATACCCGACTGCTGCTCAACTTCCTGCTTTCTATCGCCGTTATCCTGATGCTGCCGTGGTATACCTCGCTGGGCATCAAATTTACCGTGGCGCCGTTTAGCATTCTCGGCGTGGCGATCGCCATCTTTCTGGGTTTCAGAAATAACGCCTGTTATTCACGCTACGTTGAGGCTCGCCTGCTTTGGGGGCAACTGATGATAGCGGCACGCTCGCTGTTTCGCGAGGTAAAAAACACCTTGCCGGACGATAAGCACCTGGGGGAGTTTGTCCGCCTGCAGATCGCCTTTGCCAACTGCCTGCGCATGACCCTGCGCCGGGAAATGAACGCTGAGCAGCTCTCGCGCTATCTTGCACCGGACGTTTTAGCTCAGGTAATGGGCGCCAACTCGCCGGCGAACCGTATTTTACTGGTTATGGGGGAGTGGCTGGCCGTGCGGCGGCGTAACGGGCAACTCTCAGACATCCTGTTCCACAGCCTGAACAACCGTCTGAACGATATGTCTATCGTCCTTTCCGGCTGCGAGCGCATTGCGACAACGCCGGTGCCGTTTGCCTATACGCTGATTTTGCACCGCACGGTGTATCTGTTCTGCATCATGCTGCCGTTCGCGCTGGTTGTGGATCTGCACTACATGACGCCGTTTGTCTCGGCGCTGGTCTCATACACCTTTATCTCGCTGGACACCCTGGCGGAAGAGCTGGAAGACCCGTTTGGCACAGAAGATAACGACCTTCCGCTGGACGCCATTTGCAACATGATGGAACGCGATCTGCTGCAGATGAACGACGAAGAGAACATTCCGGAAAGGCTGATGCCGGATAAGCACTATCAGCTAACCTGACGGGCGTTCCACTCGTCGCGGGTGATTTCCCACAGTTCGGAGTCCAGCATCCCGCTGACGTAGGATTTCTTTTCCGTTCTGATAAGCCGCATCCCGCTGCTGTCTGAAATACGACGGGAGCGGCTGTTCGCGGCGGCCTTCGGCGCCCGCAAAACGGATTTGTTCAGCGTATTAAACCAGTAATCCGTCGCCGCAATGCTGGCCTCACGCATATAACCCTGTCCCTGAAACTCCGGCGCCAGCCAGAATCCGCGGTTGTTATCGTCAACATCGTACAGACAAATAATCCCCATCAACGCATCCGGCACTTCACGACGGCGGATGCTCCAGATCCAGGCTATCCCTTTTGCCATATCCGGCAGCGCGACGTTGTTGACATAATTTTCCGCACCGTTATCCGGGTAGGGCCATGGCACGGAAGAGACCAAATAGCGGACGATCTCCCAGCGCGGATACAGCTTTTGAATCTGAACCGCATCTTCGGCAACCAGCGGTTTCAGCAGGAGACGTTCTGTCGTGAGGGTCGGTATCGTCATCTGCGGATCTCCGTATTTAAGCGTTATGTTTTTGTTTGCGTTCTGGTATTTTCATCTCTATCACATTCTGGTGAGGCGTGCTGTGGTTATTCACTATCAAAAATGGGCAACGTCTCTTTAATGGCGAAATATAGATGAGGTGATATGACGTTACGAACTGCTCATCCACAGGAAGCCGAAATACTCTGGAATATTCGCAATCAGGCGATTCGTCACGGCTGCAAAACCAGCTACGACGCTGACGTGATTGCACGCTGGACGCCGGATCTTATGCCCGAGCATTACCGCCGAATGGTCATTGAATATCCTTTTTACGTGATGGAAGACGAGAAGGGCGTGATTGCGGCAACCGGTTATCTGGATCTTGATACACATTGCCTGGAGGCCATATTCACCTTGCCCTCAGCCACCGGAAAAGGCATGGCGACCCGAATTATCGAGGCGCTTACAAACGAGGCGCGCAGCCGGGGGATAACCCGCCTGAGGCTCGATGCAACGCCTAACGCCCACTCCTTTTATCAGAAGCTGGGGTTTGTGACGCTGCGCGAAAACTATCATCACTCGCGTATGGCGGGGGCTGATTTACGCTGTTTTGAAATGGCAATCGACTTGTAATGAGAGGAACGCATGGCTGTGACGGTAAGACCTCTACGCGAAGACGACTATTCCCAGTGGCGACTGCTGTGGGATGGCTATACCCATTTTTATGATTGCTACCTCGAGGAGTCCGTCACCGCATCAACATGGGAAAGGGCGCTCTCAACTCATTCTTCGATGTTCTGCCGCGTGGTAGAGAAAGACGAAAAGGTCATCGGTTTCGCAATGTGTGTTCTGCACGAAGGAACCTGGTCAACCGCGCCCGTCTGCTACCTGGAAGATCTGTTTGTTGATGCTGCCGAGCGCGGCGCGGGAGCGGGTAAGGCGCTTATTGATGCCCTGATAGCGGAAGGAAAGCGCGAAGGGTGGTCAAAGCTCTACTGGGTCACCCGGGAGAACAACCCGGCACGTAAACTCTACGATCGGTACGGTGACGCAGACGATTACGTCCGCTATCGTCTCTCTCTTTAAGGTAACAGCGCCTGTGTTTGTATCACACTGTATCCGTGTTCCAGATACATACACAGGCTTGCAATAAACGCGTTTTCGCACATATCCGCTATACATTGAACTGTTGTTATAACCCCGTAAATTGTTTTCAACCGGAGATATCAACATGTTCAGCAAACTCGCTTACTCAACGCTTGCTCTCACCGTTACCCTTGGCACCGTCATGTCCTGTCAGGCCGAAGCCACCGGCACGAACTTCGCGGCCGCTTTCGATCGCCCACAGCAAATCAACGCCGGCGATCTTAACATCGGGTATGTCGACATTGGCCCGAAAGACGGCCAGCCGGTCATTTTGTTACACGGCTGGCCATACGATATTCACAGCTACGCTGAAGTCGCGCCTGCGCTGGCGGCAAAAGGCTACCGCGTGATTGTGCCTTCCCTGCGCGGCTACGGTACCACGCGTTTCCTGTCGGCAAAAACGCCGCGCAACGGCCAGCCTTCCGCGATGGCGAAAGATATCGTGAACCTGATGGACGCCCTGAATATCAAGCAGGCGGTATTTGCAGGCTATGACTGGGGTGCCCGAACGGCGGATATCGTTGCGGCACTGTGGCCAGAGCGCGTCAAGTCGCTCGTTTCGGTGAGCGGCTATCTCATCAGCAGCCAGCAGATTGGTAAACAGCCGTTGCCGCCAAAAGCGGAGCAGCAGTGGTGGTATCAGTTCTATTTCGCCACCGAGCGCGGCGCTGAGGGCTATGCCAAAAACACGCATGACTTCGCCCGTTTGATCTGGTCGCAGGCCTCGCCGGACTGGAAATTTAGCGATGCAACCTTCAACGCCAGCGCCAAATCCCTTGATAACCCGGATCACGTTGCGGTGACGCTGAGTAACTATCGCTGGCGCTTAGGGCTGGAAAAAGGCGAGCGCAAATACGACGCCTACGAGCAAAAACTGGCCACGCTGCCGAACATCACCGTTCCGACGATCACCATCGAAGGCGGAAACAACGGGGCGCCGCATCCGGCACCGCAGGCCTACGCGGGTAAATTCACCGGTAAGTATGAACACCGTACCTTCGGCGCAACCGTGGGGCACAATCCCCCTCAGGAAGATCCGCAGGATTTCGTCAAGGCAGTCGTTGACGCTGACAAACTCTGAAATGTGCTATTTTCAGTACGTTACCCTTCGGTCTGGAGATTTCGGTGGAGCATATTGATCATATCCTTGTCGTCGATGACGACAGGGATATTCGTGAACTGATTATCGACTATCTCGTTAAGTCCGGTTATCGCGCCTCTGGCGCGGCAAACGGCAAAGAGATGCGCGTCGTGCTGGACAAACAGCATATCGACCTGGTGGTGCTGGACGTTATGATGCCCGGCGATGACGGGCTTACGCTGTGTCGGCAATTACGCGTCGGGAAATATAAAGATCTGCCCATCCTGATGCTGACGGCGCGCAACGAGGAGACGGACAGGATCCTGGGTCTGGAAATGGGAGCCGACGATTACGTCGTAAAACCTTTCGTCGCGCGAGAATTGCTGGCGCGTATCAAAGCGATTTTACGCCGTTTTCGCACGATGCCGCCCAATTTACAGGTGACGGAAGCAGGGCGGCTGGTGACGTTCGGCGAATGGCAGCTCGATACCGTTGCCCGACACCTGATCGACCCGGAAGGGGTGATTGTGGCGCTCAGCGGGGCGGAGTATCGCCTGCTGCGCGTTTTCCTTGACCACCCGCAGCGGGTGCTGACCCGCGATCAGCTGCTCAACCTGACGCAGGGACGCGACGCCGAGCTGTTTGAACGCTCAATCGACCTGCTGGTTAGCCGGGTTCGCCAGCGTCTGAATGAAGATGCCCGCACGCCCGCGTATATCAAAACCGTGCGCAGCGAGGGCTATGTGTTTACCATGCCGGTCACCATCAAAGAGGCTAACGAATGACGCTCTGGCCTCGCTCGCTGCTGGCCCGCCTGCTGATCGTCGTGCTGCCCGGCCTGTTGCTGGCCAACGCCCTGAGCCTGACGCTGGTCATGATTGAGCGAATGCACAGCGCCCGAACGGTGATGCTTGGTAATCTGGAATACGATGTCGCGACCAGCGTGGCTATCTTAGACCGCTTACCGGCCAGCGAGCGCGCGGCCTGGCTGCCGCGCCTTGAACGGGGTAACTACCGCTATATTCTGGGACCGGGAGAGCCCGGCAACGCGCCGACGGACAAGCGTTCGCGGGACGCCATCCGAACCTTAAAAGCGACGCTTGCGGAACAGTACCCGCTCAGCTTTACCGCCGTTCCCGGCGCCATTTCACATATCCAGGCGCATCTCACGTTACATGATGGCGCGCCCCTGACCATCGACCTGATCCCTCGGATGCCGCCGGTCGCCAGCTGGCTGCCGGTTGTTCTTATTCTGCAGCTGCTCGTGCTGGCTGCCTGCTCCTGGATCGCCGTGCGCCAGGTGATACGGCCTTTTTCACAGTTTACCCGCGCGGTAGATTCCCTGGACCCGGCGGCCAATTCGCCAATGACGGAAAAAGGGCCGGTTGAGGTTCAGCGGGCAGCGCATGCCTTCAACGCGATGCAGGCGCGCATTCAGTCCTATCTCAGGGAGCGGGCGCAGATTCTGGCATCCATTTCGCACGATCTCCAGACCCCGATTACCCGCATGAAGCTTCGTGTTGAAATGGCTGAACAGCCTGACCTGCGCGACAAGCTCTTAAACGACCTGGATAACATGTCGCGTCTGGTGCGGGAGGGCATTGCGTATGCCCGGTCATCAGAATCGCTGGAAGAGACCTCGCTGAAGCTGGAGCTGAATGCCTGGATAAACAGCATCGCCTGCGATTATCAGGACATCGGTAAAAACGTGCAGTTTCAGGCAGGCGAAAACCGTTTGCCCATCGTCACGCGTCCGCAGGCGCTTCGTCGGGTGATGACCAACCTGCTGGATAACGCCCTGAAATTTGGCGACTACGCCACCATTAGCATTGATGACTCGGCTGCCGGAGAGGTGGTTATTCACATCATCGACGGCGGGCCGGGGATACCGGATGCCGAGCTGGAGGCGGTATTACAGCCGTTTTATCGGGTGGAAACGTCACGCAACCGCGACACCGGCGGGACAGGGCTCGGCCTGGCTATCGCTGCGCAGCTCACCGCTCAGCTGGACGGAAAGCTAAAGCTGGCGAACCGCGCAGAGGGCGGGCTGGACGTTTCGATTACTCTCCCG
The DNA here is from genome assembly GCF_034107265.1 of Enterobacter sp. 168J2. Taxonomy (NCBI): domain Bacteria; kingdom Pseudomonadati; phylum Pseudomonadota; class Gammaproteobacteria; order Enterobacterales; family Enterobacteriaceae; genus Enterobacter; species Enterobacter sp. 168J2. The sequence continues at coordinate 1,129,469 of NZ_JAWNEB010000001.1, forward strand.
CGCCGTTAATTGTACGGTTCTGTATCACCCGGCATGGGCGATACAGAGCCAGACAAAACCCACGCTTTTACACATATCCTGAACACATCCGCACGATGAAATAGCCTCACTGCAGCGTCGCAGGACTTGTAATGTGAGGTGTCTATGTTTCTGATAATTGCTTTCCTGGGCGGGATGATAAGCCTGCTCAGTCCATGTACGCTCCCGGTTATTCCTCTCCTGTTCGCCGGTTTTCAGGGGCAGCGGCGACAGATTCTGGCGCTGCTCGCGGGGATGATCGTCATGTTCACCCTGGTGGCGATGGTCGTCACCGTCGCCAGCGAGTGGATAGCAGAGGCAACTATCGTCGGGCGCTGGATCGCGCTTATCGTCCTGGCCATGGCCGCGCTGGCCTTAATTTTTCCGGCCTTTGCCCAGCGTATTGCCGGGCCGGCAGTGAGCGCGGGAAATGCCCTCAACACCCGAAGCGGGCAAACGCGCGGTATAGCATCGGCTTTTCTGGCCGGGCTTGCGGTCGGGCTGCTCTGGTCTCCCTGCGCGGGACCGATTCTGGGCGCCATTTTCAGCATCAATATTGCCGGACATTCGGCCATTGCCACAGGAGCCTTGCTGGCCGCCTACGGTAGCGGCTGCGCGCTGATGCTGGGTTTGCTCGTTTTCGGAGGCCGCACGCTGATGGCGCCGCTGAGAGCAAGATCGGCGCTGATGGAAAAATTACGTCAGGGGGCAGGCGTGGTAATGTTAGCGGCCGTCGTCTTTAACGCAACAGGGATGACGTCTGTTCTGCAGGGCGCAAACGGCGTCGCGGATCGCCTTGAAACCGCGCTGCTGAATCTGGCAAAACCCGCCACCCAACCGACGAAGCTTCAGCCGGTCGTCATGACCGAGCCCAGCAGCCAGCTGCCTTCATTAAGCGGTGGAACAGGGTGGGTGAATGGTGACCCTGTCACGTCTGAGTCACTGCGCGGGAAGGTGGTTCTGATCGATTTCTGGACCTGGGACTGCATTAACTGCCAGCATACGCTTCCGCACGTGCGAGACTGGGCAACAAAATACCAGTCTCAGGGCCTGGTCGTCATAGGGGTACACACGCCTGAATATCCCTGGGAGAAACCGATCGCCTCGGTGAAAAACGCGGTCAATAAATGGCAGCTGCCGTACCGGGTTGTGACGGACAACAACTATCAGATCTGGAACGCTTTCGGCAACCAGTACTGGCCCGCGCACTACTATTTCGATGCTAAAGGCCAGCTACGCTATACCTCGTTTGGCGAAGGAAATTATGAGCAGCAGGAAAAGGTTATCCAGCAGCTGCTCAAAGAAGCCCGTTCATAGCGTCGTTCAGGGCTGACGCTGGGCAACCATAAACAGCCGGGGAAAAGCCAGCAGTATCTGTCCGTTTTCCTGGAGCGGATACTGCTCCTCCAGCAGTTCATGGTAGCGTTCCAGGAAACGTTTCTGCTCGCTCTCGTTGAGTTCCTGGAGCCACGGCCGCAAACCGGTAGCGCTGACCCAGTCAATAATGGCCTGGTGCGAACTCATTTTATGGAAATAGATCGTCCGCCAGATATCCACATCGCAGCCGGCCTCCGACAGGATATCGTAATAGGCATGCACGCCGGGCAGCGGCTCACGGCCACGGTCGGGGTAGCCTTGATCCAGCGCCACTTCGCGCATTGCCACATGCGTGGGCTCAAGCCAGTTGTCCGGCATCTGGATCGCCAGCACGCCATTGAGCGTGAGCAGTGACGCCAGGTGCGGCAGGAGATCGTAATGGTCAGGGACCCACTGTAGCGATGCGTTCGCATAGATGAGGTTCAACGGCTGGCCTGGCCTGAACTGGCGGATATCGGCCTCAACGAACTGACAGTCGGGCAGTGCGCTGCGCGCCTCTTCCAGCATGGCAGGCGAGTTATCGACGCCGACGATCTGAGCTTTAGGCCAGCGATGCTGCAACAGCGCGGTGCTGTTTCCCGGCCCGCAGCCCAAATCGGCGATGGTGGCGACGTCACTCAGGGGAATTCTGGCAAGCAGCTCGGCGGCAGGGCGCGTTCGTTCAGCACCGTATTGCAGATAAAGCGAAGGGTTCCAGTCGGCCATCTTCAGATCTCCGTTTTGCGTGTTTCAGCAAGGATAGCACAGGCCGACACCTGCGCCGGGACAGGCGTCAGGCGAGCGGCAGGTTACAGAATGCCTTTCAGTGCAATATGGTAGAGCAGCATGATGGTTTTTCCGTCGACGATCTTGCCCGTATCAATTCCCCGCAGTGCCTCTTCAAAGGGCATTTCAAGCACGTCGATATCTTCGCCCTCCGCTTTGATACCGCCGCCTGCGCTGGTTTTGTCCTTCGGCTGATACTCGGCAAGATAGAAGTAGAGTTTCTCCGTGACGGAGCCAGGGCTCATGTAGGCTTCAAAGATTTTCTGCACGCTCGACACGTTAAACCCGGTCTCTTCTTCCGCCTCTGCTTTAATGCGGCTTTCGGGATCCATATTATCGAGCAGGCCGGCCGCCGCCTCGATCAGATCGTCCTCATGGCCATTAATAAAGACCGGGAAGCGGAACTGGCGGGTCAGAATCACGGTTTTTTGGTCGCGGTTGTAGAGCAGGATCGTGGCGCCGTTCCCCCGGTCATAAACTTCACGCGTTTGCCGCTGCCATTCGCCATCGCGCCTTTGCAGGTCAAAGGTATATTTTTTAAGTAAATACCAGTTATCGGACAGGGTTTCACTGTCAATGATGCGCACATCTGCACGTTTTGATTGCACGTTTCGTCCTCCTTACGTAGAGTAACTATCAATAACAGCATTAACGTGCAATTTCAAGATTAAACATGCAACATCAGGAATCCATGATGCTCACCAGTCAGCGAAAACAGTTAATCCTTGAAAAGCTCGGCGCCGAAGGTCAGGTCCAGTCAAAAGCGCTCAGCGTTCTCTTCGACGTCTCTGAAGACACCATCCGACGCGATTTGCGCGAGCTGGCGGCAGAAGGGCGTTTACAGCGGGTTCATGGCGGCGCGCTGCCGTCGTCTTCCGCTATTGTGCCTTTCGCGGAACGACAGTCCGTTAAAATGGATGCCAAAAGAAAGGTGGCGCAGAAGGGGGCGCAGCTGATTTCTTCGGGCCAGGTGGTGATCGTTGACGGTGGAACGACCACCTCAGAACTGATCGCCTTCTTACCGCATGACCTGCGCATTACCGTGGTGACGCACAGTCCGAGCATTGCCCTGGGGCTTGTTAATCATCCTTCCATCGAGGTTATTCTGATCGGCGGCCGTTTGTATAAACATTCGATTGTCGCGGTCGGCGCGGCGGCCATCGAAGGTATCGAAAATATTCATGCGGATCTGTTCTTTATGGGCGTAACCGGCATCCATCCGGAAGCAGGGCTGACGACCGGAGATTTTGAAGAGGCGTGCATCAAACGTGCATTTTCCGGCAGAGCCGCCGAGACGGTTGTTCTGGCGTCGCCGGAAAAAATAAACACGGCGTCATCATTTGTGATTGGCGATGTGGCGCTGGCAAATACGATCGTGGTTGAAGGAGATACCGATCAAGGCTGGATTAATGCGGTATCGGAAAAAGGGGTGTCGGTCGTGCTGGCTACCGCGTGAGCCAGCCAGAAACTGGCTGGCGCGGGAACCGTTAAGCCTGAGGAATGCTTTCAAGCGCGGTATAAATCGTGAGGCCGTGTTTTCGCGCAACCTCTATGTCCATGTCCGCGCCCTGAGACGCGCCGGCAATACGATAAATTGCATCACATTTTGCGATGAGCCGGTGTGCAACGGGATACAGCATCGATTCTGCAATCTCATCGCCCACCGACGTCGAGCCCGCGGCCTTGGCCAGTGGAAGCGCCAGCCATTCACCAATTACCGGAACGTGGCCGCGCTGATAAACGGCTAATGCAGCTCGTTCAAGACGGGCAAGATTTTCATCAATGCGGGCCTGAATGCCGTCTGTACCGCTTCGATAGGGGCCAGCAATCAAAATCAACTGTTGCGTCATATCCACCTCGTTAAGTGTTTTTGCATGAAATTGCAGGTTTGTTTCTCACTTCACGGGAATGATAATCGGCAATATCGTGCAATATCAAGAATTATCAGGCGGACGGGCGAAATTAACTTATCCTTCTTCGGGGGCATGGCATACCGCTTCGATATTATGACCATCAGGCGCAATGACAAATGCGGCATAGTAATTTTTACCGTAGGAGCGCAATCCCGGTGCACCATTATCGCGTCCGCCTGCGCGCAGCGCGGCATGGTAAAAGTCATTAACCTGCTGGCGTGTCGTGGCCACAAAGGCCAGATGAAGCGGAGCGGGCTTATCATTCGACTGAAAAAGGCAAAGAGATACATCGCCTGAACTCATTTCGACGCCATAGTCAGGAGAGCCTTCATCGACGAGTTCGATACCGAGCGGTTGAAGCGACATGAGGAAGAAGGTTTTACTTTTCTCATAATCGCTGACGCCGAATTTCACATGATCAAACATGATGGACTCCTCAAAAGTAATGGTGAAATGAGAAGTATAGAAAAAGAGTGGAGTCCAATACGATCAAGGGGTTGTGAATGTGACCGATATCAAGACTCGCTACACAGCAGACCGTTTACTCCCAATGAATGTCCAACGCAGGTGATCATAGAGCCAGTTAAAGAGCATCGTGTATGGCAGGAAAAACAGCACAAGGCCAATCTCGACAAAAAATGCCTCCGCGATCGTTAAATTCAGCATGAACATGGCCACAGGGATTAAGGAAACGATAAGGCCCGTTTCAAACCCAACCGCATGGATGGCGCGAACGAGGAACGTTCGTTGAAACTGATGTTTTTTCTGCAGGGAGTCAAAGAGCTTATTGAAGATAAAATTCCAGACCGTTGCGGTAAGTGCGGATATCACGGACAACGAACCGGACTGGAGTACCGAGACGTTCATCAGCCATGCAAGAGACAGAGCGATGATAACGTTGGCCGTCACTTCAAAAATGACAGCGTGGAAAATCCTTTCTTTGAAGCTTTTATCGAGTTCAATTTCCATAAGTCTACAGCAGCGGTGGTCAAAGCCTGGAGTATATCAAACGTCTTTTAACCTTGTATAAACGTAGACGTTGAGGGTGCGGATATCGTGATAGCGTTGACATTTGAACAGGCGAATTTTCAGGCTATCAATGACCAGAGCAATCATGGCCGTAGAAAGGCAGAATTTTCCGAACCTTACTTTAGTGCGCATAATGTATATTATGTTAAATGTCATCTAATAGTTAATCACGAGCCGATACATCAATCTGTTACTAATTCTGACCTCCCTCACGCTTCTCGTCTTTCACTTATGTGGATCTCTTTCAGATTCACCGCTTTGACCACTCTACGCCTGTTGAAAATTGGTGATCTCAACATTCACAATACATAAGTTAAATGCAATAAATCCATAAATCATATCCTGTGCCTCAGCCACTGCTCTTACATCATAATCAGTCAATGATGTCGGAAGGCTTTTCAAACTCTGGCGACCAGTAACCTCCACTTCCATGATACGTTTCTGCCCCCAGGACGAACTGGGTACCGCAAAAGTTGCATACAAAGTGGTAATCGACGATGTCGCCCCATATCATCTTTTCAGAGCACTCACTGAAGCTGTACTGATTCCAGTCGTCCTTTGTCAGAACTTCTGACAACATCCCTTCGTTGATTGCATTTCTGGCAATACGAATTGCTTTTCGTAACTGATCGGGCGTCCGGATAACGTACTTAACACAGAGTTCACGGCAGTGCTCGCAGCTCATATGGCTGAACCTCTTTCGCATGACGGGCTGATGACGTTTATGTCATTATATTCAAATAATTAAAGCACTATATCGTCGACTAAACCACTGTAACGACCTGGCGGTAAGAATCAGCAAGGCCAATACTGCACAACTGCAACAGTTAAAAGCGGAACTGGCCGAACTGATCGGAACACCGACGGGATGCTATACCATGGGCATTCCAGCTGTTCTCAGTACCCTTGGGGTGATCGTCAATTTTGGGATACCGCAGCTGTGGTTGGGTTACAAAGTCAGCGCCGCCCTCGGGGAGCCTGAAGAAAGCGTATTTATATGGGTGGTTTTGATCGCCCTGCTGTTCTCAGGCATCAATGGCATGACGATGTTTCTGATTGGCAAAGGCCTCATGCGTGCCGTGCAGGTGCATCTTACGCTGGCAGTTGTAAGCCTTGTGTTAACGACAGTCTATCTGCTGACTGCGCTAAGCGGTGCGAGTGTTCCGGGCGTCAGTCTCATCGCGGCGTCGATAAGCATCTCTATGCTGCTGCTCAGCGGTTACTGCATCCACTCTACTTCTTTCTATAAGATGCTGCTGTTTACCCTGCACAATCGTGCCTGGCGTAAACTTTTGCACCAGGCTCGTTGAACATAAAACCCCGCCATCTCTGGCGGGGTCTGTTTATTGCTTTTTATACCTGCGTAACCAGATAAGCTTATACGCCGCCGGAATGATAAACAGCGACAGCAGCGGCGCGGTGATCATCCCGCCAATCATCGGCGCGGCGATCCGACTCATAACTTCTGACCCCGTGCCGGTTCCCCAGAGTATAGGCAGCAGACCCGCAATGATAACCGCCACCGTCATCGCCTTGGGTCGGACACGCAGAACCGCGCCATGGTACAGAGCGTCATCCAACGCTTGTGCGGTGAATGTCTCACGCCGGGATAAGGCTGGATTCGCCTCAATGGCATGCCGCAAATACATCAGCATGACGACCCCGAACTCTGCCGCCACCCCGGCCAGGGCGATAAAGCCGGTGCCGGTTGCAACAGACATATGGAAGCCCTGCCAGTACAGGAACCAGATGCCGCCGACCAGGGCAAACGGCAGACTCATCAGGATCAGTAACGCCTCATCCACGCGACGGAACGCCAGATAGAGCAGAATGAAGATGATCATCACCGTCATCGGCACCATCAGCTTCAGTTTCTTATTGGCGTGCTCCAGCAGTTCAAACTGCCCGGAGAATGAGACGCTGGTACCCGGCCTCAGCTTCAAGTTTTGGTTGATGGCCGTCTTAATGTCGTTCACCACCGACACCATATCCCTGCCCCGTGCATCAATGTAAATCCAGCTGGCAGGACGCGCATTCTCCGTTTTCAGCATGGTCGGGCCAGATACGACCTTTATATCAGCCACATCGCCCAGCGTGATCTGCTGCTTCATCGGCGTCAGAATCGGCATTTCTCTCAGCGTCTGTGGGCTGTTCCGATAGTCCTGAGGATAGCGAATGTTTATCGGGTACCGGGCAACGCCCTCTACCGTTTCCCCCACCGTCGCACCGCCGATGGCCGAGGAGACAAACAGCTGCACGTCACCCACCGTCATCCCATAGCGGGACGCTTTTTCCCGGTTGATATCAATATCAATGTAGCGCCCGCCCTCCAGACGTTCAGCCAGGGCTGACACCACGCCCGGCACGGTTTTCGCTACCGCCTCGATGCTTTGCGCCGTCGCGTCGATATCAGACAAAACGGTACCGGACACCTTGATACCTATCGGGCTTTTGATCCCGGTTGAGAGCATATCAATGCGGTTACGTATGGGCGGCACCCAAAGGTTAGCCAGGCCGGGCAAACGAACGGTTTTATGCAGCTCGTCAACGATCTTGTCCATCGTCATGCCTGGCCGCCATTGATCCTCCGGCTTAAGCTGAATGGTGGTTTCCACCATTTCGAGCGGCGCAGAATCCGTTGCCGTTTCCGCCTTGCCGGTCTTACCAAAAACTGAGGCCACCTCAGGCACGGTTTTGATTAATTTGTCCGTGGTCTGTAACAGCGCGGCCGCTTCTGCCGGGGACACGCCGGGCAGCGTGGACGGCATATACAGCAGATCCCCCTCGTTGATCTTCGGCAGAAACTCGCCGCCCACCTGGCTCAAAGGCCAGATAACCGTGAAGATGGACAAGACGGCAACGAGCAACGTTGTTTTGGGCCAGTGCAGCACCCGAACCAGAAGCGGGTGATAGGCTTTAATCAGCAGCCTGTTCAGTGGGTTACTGGTCTCGGCGGGGATTTTACCCCGGATCCAGAATCCCATCAGAATAGGGATAACAATGATGGCCAGCGCGGCTGCACCTGCCATGGAGTACGTTTTGGTAAAGGCCAGCGGGCCAAACAGCCGCCCTTCCTGCCCCTCCAGGGTGAAGATGGGAATGAACGACAAGGTAATAATCAGCAGGCTGATAAACAGCGCTGGCCCCACTTCCACGGAGGCGTTGGTGATCGTCTTCCAGCGAGTAACGTTATCAATCTGCTCTCCAGGATGCTGATGATCCCACTCTTCAAGCCGTTTGTGCGCGTTTTCAATCATCACGATGGCGGCATCCACCATCGCGCCGACGGCAATCGCAATCCCGCCCAGCGACATGATATTGGCGTTCAGCCCCTGGAAGTGCATGACGATAAAGGCAATACACAGGCCCAGCGGCAAAGAGACAATCGCCACCAGCGCGGAACGGACGTGCCAGAGGAACAGCGCGCAGACGATGGCCACCACAACAAACTCTTCAAGCAGCTTGTAGCTCAGGTTGTCGATTGCCCGGTCGATCAGCTGGCTGCGATCGTAGGTGGTCACGATCTCAACGCCTTCCGGCAGGCTGGCCTTGAGGGTCGCCAGCTTATCTTTCACCGCGGTAATAACGTCGCGCGCGTTTTTGCCCGAACGCAGAATTACCACGCCACCCGCAACTTCCCCCTGCCCGTTCAGCTCGGCAATACCGCGCCGCATTTCCGGCCCCGTCTGTACGCGGGCAACATCACGGAGGTAAATCGGTACCCCGTTCTCACCGGTTTTCAGGACAACATTATTGAAATCATCCAGCGTCTGCAGATAGCCGCTGGCGCGGACCATATACTCCGCTTCCGCCATTTCAACCGACGATCCCCCTGCTTCCTGGTTGGACGATTCAAGCGCCTGCTTAACCTCAGGCAGGCTGATGCCGAACTGGGTCAGCTTTAGCGGATCAACCTGAATCTGATACTGCTTTACCACGCCGCCCACCGACGCGACCTCGGCCACGTTCGGGATAGTTTTCAGCTCAAACTTTAGGAACCAGTCCTGCAACGAGCGCAATTCGGCGAGATCGTGTTTTCCGCTGCGATCCACCAGCGCATACTCAAATATCCAGCCCACGCCCGTGGCATCAGGGCCTATTTCAGAGCTCACCCCGGCAGGCAGTTTGCCCTGAACCTGGTTCAGATACTCCAGCACGCGCGAACGGGCCCAGTAGAGATCGGTGCCATCTTCAAAAATGACGTACACATACGAATCGCCAAACTGGGAAAAACCGCGCACGGTCTTTGCGCCGGGAACCGACAGCATGGTGGTGGTAAGCGGATAGGTGACCTGGTTTTCAACAATCTGCGGGGCCTGGCCGGGATAGCTTGTTTTGATTATCACCTGAACATCAGACAGATCGGGCAAGGCATCGACCGGGGTGTTGATGATGGTCCATGTTCCCCAGACGCTGAGAAAAAGCGCCCCCAGCATGACCAGGAAACGGTTGGCGACCGATCGCCGGATAATCCATTCAATCATCATCGTCTCCTTAATGGCCGGAATGCGCGTCGTCAGCGTTTTCAGCCTGACGCATGCGCTCCAGCGCGCCGGTAATATTGGCCTCCGAGTCAATCAGGAACAGGCCGCTGACCACCACCGACTCCCCCTCTTCCAGTCCGCTACCAATCCCCGACTGCTGCTGAGATTCATGCAGCACGTGTATTGGTTTCGGCACAAAGCGCCCGTCTTCATCAACGGTTATGACGCGCTGTTCTTTTCCGGTATCAATCACGGCCTGGGAGGGGATCAGCAGCATCTCCTGACTTTGCGTATTCATCTTCAGATACGCGTTCATGCCCGGCTTCAGCAGCTCGTCCTTGTTAGAAACCTGCAGGCGAACCTGCAGCGTGCGGGTGGTCTGGTCCACGCTCGGCAGGATGTTCCATTTTTCTACCGGGAAGGTTTTATCCGGATAAGCCGGAATCGAAACAGCAAACTGCGAGGTATCTTTCAGCAGATAAGCGATGGATTCAGGTACCGCCGCGCCGATCCATACCGGATCCATCCCCTGTATTTGCGCTACCACCTTATCTTTGGAAATATTCATGCCGGTACGCAGGTCAAAGGCCGTAATGACCCCGTCGATGGGCGCCCTGATGGTAAACCGGGTCTGGATAGTACGGCTGGCGCGCAGCCTCTGGATATCCTCGTCCGGCATACCCGCCAGCCGCAGCCGTTCAAGCACCCCTTTTATTTGCGTCGGCGTTCCGCCGGTGCCGGATAACAGCAAAAATTCACTCTGCGCCTCGACCCAGTCCGGAATAGTAATATCAATCAGCGGCGTGCCTTTCTTCACGCGATCGCCGGTCGTCAATGGGTATACTTTTTCAACGAAGCCTTCCGCGCGCGCCTGCACAATAACAAACTGATAGTCGTTATAGCTGACGTTAGCCGGGATCGTCTGGGCATAATTCAGCGTTCCGCGCGTCACCTTTTGCGTTTTTAATCCCAGGTTTTGAACCTGAGCCGGATCGATACGTATACCGGCACTGGTGTTATCCTCGTTTTCATCCGCATATTTCGGCACCAGATCCATATCCATAAACGGCGATGTACCGGGCTTATCGAATTTAACGTCGGGTTTCATCGGGTCATACCAGAAAAGCACCTCTCTTTCCGACGCGTTATTTTCCGTTTTTTCAGATGAATGAAGATTCTGCCATGCCGTCACCGATATCAGCCCTCCCGCAATAAGGCTGCTGACTATCATGGCAGCATATTTTATTTTTAATGAGGCCATGCCGTATCTCGCTATTTAATGCTTTTGAGTAAAGAGATATTGCCCTGCTGAACAAATGAAAAATCAACCTGGCTGCCGGGCTTTAGTGCGTTAATACTCTCGTCAGCGTCGGTAAAGGTGAACCGCATGGTCATCGCGGGCCAGCCAATGGCCGGAATAGCGTCATGAGAAATGGTAATTTTTTTATTCGTAAGATCAACCGCTTTCACAACGCCCTTACCGTGGATAATTTGCTCGGAAGCCGCGTCACTGGCGGCGTTCATTGCGTCGTGCTGATGCACCTCAGCCTGGAGGCTGGCAGAAAACACAACCGAGATCGCACCGAATACAACGGCCTTAAGTGAATTACGCATTTTTATTTTCCTCTTTGATTAAGTTATTCGACCCAACCACCGCCCAGCGCGGTGAAGAGATTTATTTCATTCACCTGTCGGGCGTAAATAAGGTCGATAATGGTTTGCTGCGTGGAGAAAAGAGAACGTTCCGCGTCGAGTACCTCGATATAGCTGACCGCACCGCTGGAATATAACCCTCTGGCACGCTGCAGCGTGATTTGCAGCGAAGCAAGATAGCGCTGCTGCGCTTCAATTTGCTGGGTAATGCTGTCCCGCAGCGCGAGCGCGTCGGCAACCTGTTTAAAGGCGGTCTGAATTTTTTGTTCGTAATTAACAACCGACTGCTGCTGGCGAATTTCGGCCAGCTTCAGGTTGGCTTTATTCCTGCCCGCATTAAAAATGGGAAGTTCAATTTTAGGAATAAAATTCCACATTCCGCTGCCCGCGGTGAACAGGCTGGACAATTCCGTACTGCCCGTTGAAACCCCGCTGGTCAGCGAAATGGACGGGAAAAAGGCAGCTCGCGCCGCGCCGATATCCGCATCGGCCGCCTTAAGCTGATACTCCGCCTCCATAATATCCGGGCGCTGCAGCAGTATCGCTGATGAAAGATGGGGAGGCAGTTTCACCGGCGCAACGTCGCCGCCGTTCATACCGCTGTCGCCCGGCAGCGCGCGATACGTGCCGAGGACCAGCTGCAATGCATTATTGGCCTGCGCCAGCTCTCCCTCTCTTTTGGCAATCTCTGCCTGCGTGCTTTCGATCTGTCCCCGGGCCTGTTCCAGCGCCAGGACGTTCATGCTGCCCGTCACCAGCTGCTGCTCAACGAACGCATAGGAGTGCTGGTAATTTTTCAATGTCTCCCGCGCAATACGCAGCTGTTTATACGCCAGCTGCTGGTTGAAATAGCCCTGCGACACGTTAGAGACAAGCAGGATATGCACGGCGCGGCGGGCTTCCTCGCTGGCGAAATAGCGCTGTCGGTCGGCCTCGCCCATGTTTTTCAGCCTGCCGAAAAAGTCGAGATCGTAGCTAAGCGCAAGACCCGCGTCGTACTGCTGTGAGGTGGGTTTATCACCTTTCAGCCCACCGCTGTAGGTGATACCCGAATTTGCATTCAGCTGAGGATAACGGTCCGCGTCCGTCACGTTGAACTGCGCCCGGGCTTCTTCGACCTTCAGGGCGGCCATTTTTATATCGCGGTTGTTCTTCAAGGCTTCCGCAATCAGTCCGGCAACCTGAGGGTCGACAAAAAAGCGCCGCCAGCCGGTGTCCTGATACCCCGCTATCGCAGGCGTCAGGCCGTTACGCGAGAGCGAAAACTGCTGGGGTACCGGTGACGCGGGCCGCTGGTATTCAGGTGCCAGCGAAACGCAGCCTGCCAGGATGAATACCGTACTGATGCTTAGTCGTTTTAACAGGAACATAACGCTTCTCGTCCAGAGTTTGACGAGGGCTACTCTACGGAAGGCATCCTGTTTGACGGGTGACAGGATAATGACAATGTTGTCATTTTTAACGTAAGTCATTGTTAACGGCGGTACGCTCACTAGAATGTCATCAGCAGCCAGTCAGGGGGAGCACGATGAAAATACTGATCGTTGAAGACGAAATGAAAACCGGTGAGTACCTCAGCAAAGGGCTGACTGAAGCGGGGTTCGTGGTGGACCACGCGGACAATGGCCTGAACGGATACCATCTCGCCATGACCGCTGAATACGATCTGCTGATCCTGGATATCATGCTGCCCGATTTGAACGGCTGGGATATTGTCCGCATGCTCCGCTCGGCCGGAAAAGGGATGCCGATACTGTTACTCACGGCGCTCGGCACGATTGAACACCGGGTAAAAGGGCTTGAGCTGGGCGCGGATGATTATCTGATCAAACCTTTTGCCTTTGCTGAGCTGCTCGCCAGAGTAAGGACGCTGCTAAGACGCGGAAATACGGTGATCGCGGAAAGCCAGCTTCATGCGGCTGACCTGACGGTTGACCTCGTGTCGCGAAAGGTGAGCCGGGCCGGAAACCGCATTTTACTCACCAGCAAAGAGTTCAGCCTGCTGGAGTTTTTCCTGCGTCATAAGGGAGAGGTGCTGTCCCGCTCCCTGATCGCCTCCCAGGTGTGGGACATGAATTTTGACAGCGACACGAACGCGATTGACGTGGCGGTTAAGCGGCTGCGGGCGAAAGTTGATAACGATTATGAACCGAAGCTGATCCAGACGGTGCGCGGCGTAGGCTATATGCTGGAGGCGCTGGATGCGCGCTAAGCCCTTCAGACGCCCTTTTTCGCTTGCCCTGCGGCTGACCTTTTTTATCAGTCTTTCCACGATCCTGGCCTTTTTTGCCTTCACGTGGTTTATGCTGCACTCCGTTGAAAAGCATTTCGCCGAGCAGGACATCAGCGACCTGCAGCAGATCAGCACCGCGATGCACCGCATCCTGCAGTCCCCGGCCGACCCCGACCAAAAGAAAATCAGCAAGCTTAAAGAGTCGATTACCAGCTACCGCAACGTGGCCGTCCTGCTTCTGGATCCGCAGGGAAAGACCCTGTTCAGCTCGGCGCAAGGGGCGGCGTTACGCCCTGCAATGAACGCGGCAGACTTTAGCGCACACCGTCGCGCGCAGGATGTGTTTCTCTGGACGGTTGAAGACCCTGCCGCCCCCTTGCACGCCGGGCACGACATGAAAATGGAAACGTACCGGATTATCGCCTCTTCGGGCACGGCGACGCTGCAGGGCGAAGCGCAGAACTACGTTATGCTGGTCGGGCTCTCCATTAATTTTCATCTGCACTACCTGGACGCGCTGAAGAAGAATCTTTTTGCCATTGCCGCGGTAATCAGCCTGCTGATTATTCTCATTATTCGCATCGCGGTGCGCCAGGGTCACCTGCCCCTGCGTAACGTCAGCAACGCCATTAAAAATATCACCTCGGAGAATCTGGACGCGCGGCTGGAACCCTCCCGCGTGCCCGTTGAGCTGGAGCAGCTGGTTATCTCCTTCAATCATATGATCGAAAAGATTGAAGACGTCTTTACCCGGCAGGCGAATTTTTCCGCCGACATCGCGCATGAAATCAGAACCCCCATCACCAACCTGGTGACGCAAACCGAAATCGCGCTGAGCCAGAACCGCTCGCCGAAGGAGCTGGAGGATGTCCTGTACTCCAGCCTTGAAGAGTACAACCGGATGACCCGGATGGTCAGCGACATGCTATTTCTGGCGCAGGCGGATAATAATCAGCTGATCCCGGACCGGGTGATGTTTGATTTGCGTGCCGAGGTCGTGAAAGTGTTCGATTTCTTCGAAGCCTGGGCGGAAGAACGTAACGTCACGCTGAACGTTAACGGGCAGCCCTGCCTGACGGAAGGCGACCCGCAGATGTTCAGAAGAGCGATTAACAATCTGCTCTCCAATGCCCTGCGCTATACGCCGGAAGGAAACGCGGTGACCGTCTCGCTCAGTGAACAGGAGAACGATGTTGAACTGGTGGTTGAAAACCCCGGCACGCCGATCCCGCAAGAGCATCTGCCGAGGCTGTTTGACCGTTTTTATCGGGTTGATCCTTCCAGGCAGCGCAAAGGCGAAGGCAGCGGGATTGGGCTTGCCATCGTGAAGTCCATCGTCGCTGCGCATCACGGAAAAGTTCGCGTGGAATCAAATGCGGTATCGACGCGCTTCATTCTCTCCGTGCCGAAAAAGTGACCTGAGCCGTCAGCGGACAGCGCGGCACACCTCCAGCACCTTTTCCCTGAGCCAGCGATGCGCCGGGTCCCTTTCCATGCGCGGGTGCCACATCTGTGACACCGTAATGCTCCGGGTTTTGAACGGCAGTTCAAAGACGTGCACGCGCTCGGTCATCGGCTGATTGAGCAGATAGAGCGCCGGCACCATGGCAACGAGATCCGAGACCAGTGCCACCGATAGCGCCGTCGGGAACCCTGGCACCACGCTGGCGATTTTGCGCTTCATCCCGCGTTCCGCCAGCGCCTCATCGACAAACCCGTGTAACGAGCCGTCGGGCGAGGCCACCACGTGCCCCCAGGCGACATAATCCTCAAGGCTGACTGACGGCAGCGAGGCCAGCGGATGCCCCTGGCGCACCGCGCCCACAAACCGGTCCTGAAAGAGCCTTTGCAGACGAATTTCAGGCCCCATATTGCTCTGCACGCCGATCTCCAGGTCAACCAGCCCCTCACGCAGATAGCGCGACGTTTTCTCCGGTTTCGGCGAAAAGCGAATGCAGACGTCGGGCGCCACCGCCGCCACGGCGGCAATGAGCAGTGGCCCAAACGCCACTACAAAGCCGTCGTTGGCTCTGATGGTGAACAGGCGCTCCATACGCTCAACATTCAGCGTTTCCGTGGAGGGCTGCAGCACCGCCCTCGCCTCATGCACTGCGCTTCTGGCCCGGTCCCGGGTGGCTTCGGCCCAGGGGGTCAGCACCATCTGCCGACCGGCCCGCACCAGGATAGGATCGCCGGTCACCTCCCGCAGCCTGCTCAGGGTGCGGCTCATGGCGGAGGTGCTCAGGTTTAAGCGTCGCGCCGCGCCCGCCACGCTGGCTTCGGCCAGCAGAACGTCGAGCGCAACCAGAAGGTTAAAGTCAGGATCGGACACGATGGCTCCTCAGACAAGGCGTTACATGCAACGATAAAGTGCAAACGCTGCGTCTTCCGCCCTGTATACCCCATGATTATAGTTTCGTCATCACTATTCTTATCGGGAGTTACAACGATGACGCTCTTTTCAAACCAGCCCGGCGATGAAGGTTTACCCGGTCATGAACGCGCCAGGGTGATGGTCGCCGTCATGACCACCACGCTGATGGGCGTCTTTGACGGCACCATGATCAACATCGCGCTGCCCTCCATGGCGAGGGCGATGCAGGTCCCCGCGAACGTTGCGGTGTGGTTTGCTAACGGCTATCTGCTCTCAGCGGCAATGACGCTGGCCATCTTCGCGGCACTGGCGGCGCGCGTGGGCTATCGCCCGGTGTTTCTTGCCGGGCTTGCCACCTTTACGCTCACCTCGCTCGGCTGCGCGCTGGCGACCACGCCAGAAATGCTGATTGGCATGCGTATATTACAAGGCATCGGCGGCGCGGCGACCCTGAGTATCGCCCCGGCGATCCTGCGTTCCGTTTTTCCTGGTCGCCTGCTTGGGCGTATTCTTGGGCTGCACGCCCTGCTTATCGCCTCCAGCACGGCGGTTGCCCCTGTGCTGGGGGGAACGATACTGGACGCGCTGAGCTGGCAGTGGCTGTTCGCCATTAACCTTGTTCCGGGCAGCATCGCCCTGGTGCTGGCATGGCGGGCGTTGCCGCGCCAGTCGGACGTTGACCGCTCCCCCTTTGATGCGCCGGGCGCCGCGCTCTCCGCCTTGCTGTTAGGTTCTGCAATCATGCTGGCCGACAGCCTTCAGCACATAACGCAAGGCATCGACCCGGCGGCCACTGGCTGGGGGCTTCTCGCGCTGGTCAGCGCGATCGCCTTCGTCTGGCGTATTCGGCGCGCGCGCAGTCCCATACTGCCGCCCGTAATGTTCAGAAATGGACGCTTCACCCTCGCCGCGCTGACCTCGCTGGCCTCGTTTGTCAGCCAGGGCATCACCTTTGTCGCGCTGCCGTTCCTGTTTCAGAGCGTGTATGGCTACAGCCCGGTGGTTTCGGCGCTGCTGTTCACCCCGTGGCCAATTGGCATTGTGCTGATCGCGCCGCACGCGGGGCGCTGGGCGGATACCCTTTCCGCGCCGCCGATCTCGACAATCGGGCTGATGATTTTTGTCGGTGGACTGGTCCTGCTGGCGACGTTGCCGGAAAATCCGTCCGCATGGAATATCTGCCTGCGCAGTCTGGTATGCGGCATTGGGTTTGGCTGCTTCCAGAGCCCCAATAACCGGGAGATGCTCGCTAACGTGGCGCGGGAGTATGCCAGCTATGCCTCCGGCGTGTTGTCTATCGTCAGGACGTTCGGCCAGTGTCTCGGTGCCGCCGTCGTGGGCGTGCTGCTTGCGACGACCGAATCAGACCATGACCGGGCCGTGCATCTGGCGCTGTGGATCGCCGTCATCGCCTCGACGGGATCGGTGGTGTTTAGCCTGAGCAGGCTGCGCCCGGCGGTTCGGGCATCTGCGTAAACTGTTGCAGCGCCTCGCGGCGCTGCACGTTTATTTACTCCAGCGCCAGCAGCGCAAAGCTCGCCAGCCAGTGCCCGCCGCTGTAGTGGCTGCCCACCACGTGCTCAACGCTTGCCGTCAGGTGTTTCGCCACGGCATCACCCAGCGCCTGCTGCGCCGGATGGTTTGCCGGAAGCGCCCTGGCAATATGCTTCATGCACCAGGCGCGGCTGAGGTTTAACCCGTCGAGATGGGCGATTTTCGGGTCGGTACGGTCGCTCACTTCCGCCGGGTTCATCAGCGCCGCAGTAGAGCCGACATCCGGCAGAAACGCGTCAAACCAGGCCGGGAAATTCTCTGCAACCTTGCTCATCAGCAGCGCTTCCGTCAGCGCGCCGGAAATGTACTCATCGCCACCCGGCTCGTAGTGGGCCGGGTAGCGCGTGTCGGCGAGATAAAACCGCTCCGCCGCCGTTACAATCGCCTGCTCAAGCGCGCTATCTTCTACGGCTCGGGCGTAGTCCAGCCCCAGCACCAGGGCAAACGCGGTGTTGTAGTGCGTCCCGACGCGGATCGGATAGGTAAGCTTGCTGAGGTAATCCACCAGCCGGCTGCGAATATCCTGGGTTAGCGGCTCCAGCGTCTGGTACCAGCCTGCGGCCTGCGGCAGCGACGACTGTTTCAGCTCCTGGGCCAGCGCCAGCAGCCAGCCGTAGCCATACGGCCGCTCGAACGAGGCGCGGAACGGCGCGGTGAAATAGGCCAGCTCCTTCGCCACGTTCTTTTCCGTCAGGTGCTCGTCGAAAAGCGCAACGATGTCATTCCGACACGGTAGCTCAGGATAGAGGCGCACGCAGCGCAGCAGCAGCCAGTAGCCGTGCACCGCCGAGTGCCAGTCGAAACAGCCGTAAAAAATCGGGTGCAGCTCGCGAGGCGGCAGAACGTCACCATCATCATTCAGCAGGTGCATAATGTGGTTCGGGTATTCCTGGCGCAAGTAGGTTAAAGGCATGCGGGCAAACGCGTCAGCCTGATGTTGCGTCAATTCCATAACAGCTCCTTAGCGAAACACGAGGAAATACATGAGGAACACGTTCACCACCAGCAGGGTTAACGCGGTCGGGATCTGGATCTTGATCACCTGATATTTATCTTTCAGCTCCAGCAGCGCGGCGGGAACGATGTTAAAGTTCGCGGCCATCGGGGTCATCAGCGTGCCGCAGTAGCCCGCGTACATGCCGATCGCCAGCAGCGGCGCCGGGTTGCCGTGATGCACGTTGATCAGAAACGGCAAGGCGATCCCCGCGCTCAGCACCGGGAAGGCCGCAAAGGCGTTACCCATGATCATGGTAAACAGCGCCATCCCCACGCAGTAAATCACCACCAGCATAAAGCGGCTGTCCGGGTTCACGAACAGGCTCACCACCTTCTGCACCGAATCACCGGTATTGGCCGCCACGAACACGCCGCCGAGCATGGCCAGCATCTGCGGCAGGATCACCGCCCAGCCGATGGTATCGACAAGACGACGAGACTGGCGAATGGCGTGCAGCGGCGTGCCTTTGGTCAGCCACCAGCCGGTGAGGATCGCCGCGACGCAGGCCACGCACAGCGCCGCCAGGGTGAGCTGTTTCTGGTCGAGAAGATAAACGCCGCCAATCGACACGCCCTTCAGGAACAGGGTGCCGATAACCGTCACCACCGGGATCATCAGCGCAGGCAGGAACAGCCAGTTTTTAAGCCGGTTCGATGAGGCAACGCGCTCCTCGTCGGAGGCCATTTTATAGTGCCCTTTCCCCACCAGGCCAAAACCCGCCAGCAGCGCGATAGCGATGACGCACCCGCCGATGATTCGGTACGCCAGGGATTTACCCAGCTCCTGCACCATCAGGTCACCGAACAGGAAGATCCCGCCGAATAAGAACCAGAACAGCGCGGTGGTAAAACGCTTCGGATTAGCGCGGTCGCGCAGGGTCATGACCACCAGCAGCATCACGACAAAGCCGATCAGGTAGTACACGCGGTTAATGGTGATAAGCGTCATCATTGCGCGGCCTCCTGCGTACCCTGCTCTGCACGCCAGGCCATAACGTCGCGGCGGATGCTGGCATCCAGGCGCAGCAGGCGCGTCATATGAATAATCAATGCCGCAATGGCGGTGGGAATGGCCCACAGGCCGATGTGCAGCGGCTCGATCCCTTCGATCCCGTTTTCCTTCAGAAACGCGTCAATCAGCAGCACCGCACCGAAGGCGATAAAGATGTCTTCCCCAAAGAAAACCGCGATGTTGTCGCACGCCGCGGCATGGGCCTTGATTTTGTCGCGGATGTGCTGCGGCAGCTCGCCGTATTCGTTCAGCGCCGCCCCTTCGGCCATCGGGGCCAGCAGCGGGCGCACCGTCTGGGCATGGCCGCCCAGAGACATCAGCCCCAGCGCGGCGGTGCCCTCACGCGCCACGAAGTAGAGCATCAGGATACGCGCCGAGGTGGCGCTGGCGATCTTCGCCACCCAGGCCTGGGCGCGCTCTTTAAGGCCGTAGTATTCCAGCAGACCAATCACCGGCAGGATCAGGATGAAGGTCGCCAGCGATCGGCTATTGACGAACTTCTCGCCAAAGGTCTCCAGCAGCATCCCGAAATCCATCCCGACCAGCAGGCCCGTCGCCAGCCCCGCCACCACGACGACCAGCAGCGGATTGAAGCGCAGTGCAAAACCAATAACCACGATCGGTATCCCGATCAGCGGCAACAGCGTAGTACCGTCCATAACGTTTACCCTATCGAAAGTGAGCGTTGCGCGCCGACGGCTATTTTTTTAATTTGCGGCGAGCGATGTTGTGTTTTTCGTCAGGCTTCACAAAACCTGCGCTAAAAAGCTATATCTGAACCTCAAAAACATGTAAACAAATTATCAATAAAATGTTCTTATTTTATCGACGAGTTTACATTTCTGGCTAAGGAACGTTATGACCTCGAAAAAGAGTGCTTCACCCGACTGCAACGATATCAACGATGGCCGGATCGTCTCCTCCCGCCACCTGGTGTCGGAGCGCTGCGCGGAACTGTCAGAGCTGGAGTACGCGCTGATCATGACCGGCAACGCCTTTAACAAGTGGATGGTGCGCTGCATGACCGCCGCCGGCGAACCGGATATGGGCGCCTTTGACGTCTCGCTGCTGCATCACGTGAACCACCGCGACCGCAAGAAAAAGCTGGCCGACATCTGTTTCGTGCTTAACGTGGAAGATACCCACGTAGTGACCTATGCCCTGAAAAAGCTGGTCAAAGCGGGCTACGTAACGAGCGAGAAAGCGGGGAAAGAGCTCTTTTTCTCCACTACGGATGAAGGGAAAGCGCTGTGCATGAAGTACCGGGACGTGCGGGAAGCGTGTCTTATCGCCATTCACGCGGAGAGCGGCATTTCCGGGAAATCGATCGGCGAAACCGCGCAGCTGTTACGCGCGATCTCCTCCCTGTATGACACCGCCGCCCGGGCGGCGGCATCACTCTGAACTACGGACGTCTGAACAGGGTTATACTGCGTCCGGCCAGTTCGTACTCTACGGCGTCGACGATCGCTGTTCCGGCGGCAGCGTCATCCGCCGTAGACAGCTCCAGCACCCATCCCCCTTCGCCAAACTGCGGGATCTGGAACGGCACGGTGCCTTCAAACGGGTTGAACAGCATCAGCACGTCGTGCCAGATGCCGTCCTCCTGTCTGAGATCCGGCCTGCTGATGGAGACCCCGAGCGTCGAGCCTTCATCCCACTGCTCGGCCTGCTGCGGGCCGCCTCCGGCGTTAAACCAGCGGATCTCCAGCCCGTCGCGCCAGCTTTCACGGCGCAATAACGGCTGCTGCGCGCGAAGGGAAATGAGCCGGCGGGTAAACTCGCGCAGCGTAGCGTCGTTTTCGGACAGCCCCTTCCAGTCGATCCATGAGATTTCGCTGTCCTGACAGTAGCCGTTGTTGTTGCCCTTCTGCGTGCGGCCAAACTCGTCCCCCGCCAGCAGCATCGGCGTACCGTGGGAAAACAGCAGCGTGGTCAGGAAATTACGCTTCTGCCGCTCCCGGGTGGCGATAATGTCCGGGTTTTCCGTCGGCCCTTCTTCGCCATAGTTATACGACCGGTTATCGTTATGCCCGTCGTTATTGTCCTCGCCGTTGTCGGCGTTGTGCTTCTCGTTGTACGACACCAGGTCATTCAGCGTAAATCCGTCGTGGGCGGTGATAAAGTTGACGCTGGCCCACGGGCGACGCCCGCGCAGGTCGTACAGATCCCCGGAGCCGAGAAGACGCGCGGCAAAGTCGGTGGAGACGTTATCCCCCTTCCAGTATTCGCGCACGGTGTCGCGGTATTTATCGTTCCACTCGCCCCAGCCCGGCGGGAAGCCGCCGACCTGATAGCCGCCGGGGCCAATATCCCAGGGCTCGCCGATCAGCTTGAGTTTAGAGAGAACCGGATCCTGGGTAACGGCGTCGAAAAAGCCCCCGCGCGGATCGAACCCTTCGGGCTCGCGGCCCAGTATCGTCCCCAGGTCGAAACGAAAGCCGTCAATGTGCATGGATTCGGCCCAGTAGCGCAGGGAATCCATCACCATCTGCAGCACGCGCGGGTGCGAGGTATTCACCGTGTTCCCCGTCCCGGTGTCGTTAATGTAATACCGGTGCTGGTCCGGCAGCGTGCGGTAGTAGCTGTAGTTATCAATGCCCTTGAACGAGAGCGTTGGCCCCAGCTCGTTTCCTTCCGCCGTGTGGTTGTAGACTACGTCCAGAATCACCTCGATGCCCGCGTCATGATACGCGCGCACCATATCGCGAAAGCCCTGGATCCCTGCCGGGCCGTAGTAGCGCGACGCCGGGGCAAAAAAGCCGAGCGTGTTATAGCCCCAGAAATTTTTCAGTCCACGGTCGAGCAGATGTTGGTCGTCCGGGAACCAGTGAACGGGCAGCAGCTCCACCGAGGTAATGCCAAGACTCTTGATGTAGTCGACCGAGGCTTTGTGCCCCATCCCCTCGAACGTCCCGCGCAGCTCGGGCGGGATGGCCGGGTTCATCTGGGTAAAGCCCTTCACGTGGCTCTCATAGACGACGGTATGCGGCCAGGCCACGTTTGGCCGGTTGTTGTCCTGCCAGTCGAAGGCGTTCGGGTCGATAACCTTGCATTTCGGCGTGAACGGCGCGCTGTCCCGCGTATCAAAGCTCAAATCCAGCTCGTCATGCCCCAGCTCATAGCCGAAATGGGCGTCGTTCCAGTCGATATCGCCCACCAGTTCACGGGCATACGGATCGATAAGCAGCTTATGCGGGTTGAAGCGATGACCGTTTTCCGGATCGTAAGGGCCGTAGACGCGATAGCCGTACAGCGCGCCGGGTTTCAGGTCAGGCACATAGCCGTGCCAGACCTCATGGGTATACTCCGGCAATTCGAGCCGGGCAATTTCCGTTTTCCCGGACGGGTCAAACAGACAGAGCTCCACCCGCTCAGCGTGCGCGGAGAACAGCGCGAAGTTGACCCCCTTCCCGTCATAATTCGCCCCCAGCTGCTGGCCATGACCGGCCCGAATTTCAAACGTTGTATCCTTTGCCATTTTCGTTCTCCACGATTATTCGCAGGTAAGCAGAACCAGTACACATCCCTTTTCTGACGTTAAATCCAGCGTCTCTTGCAGAATGCGGCTTTCACCGCTAAACAGATCCCGGCAGCGCTTCCCGGCCAGTTCGTCGGGTATCGCTACCGTGGTATTGACCCACAGCTGATGATTATCGGTGACGCCAAAAACCAGACGCGGCACGGCAACGATCAGCGCCTCGTCGTCCTTAACCCGCGCATAGACAATCAGGTTTTCCTCGCGCTCGCCGAAAACCTTGAGCGGCAGCCAGTCGCCGTAGCGGAAAAGCGCGTCGTAATGTGGTCGAAGCCGTAACAGCGTGGCGGTGACAAACTGCTTAACCCTGCCGTCTCGCCAGCACGCCGGGTGTTCAAACACCGTGGCATCCGCCGCGCTGAGGTTTTGCACCAGCGCGTTGAAGTCCGGCTCCCGTCGGTTATCCGGGTCGACGAGGCTAAAGTTGAGCGCCTCGCTGCCCTGATAGATATCCGGCACGCCGGGCGCCGTCAGCTTGATCGCCGTCTGGCTGAGGCTGTTCATCAGCCCGGCGCGGATAAAGGGCTGCATCGCCTCGCTAAAATCGTTCAGAAACAGGGTGTTGTCCGGGGACAGCAGGTGCCGCGCGTAGCTCAGCACCACGCTCTCATAGCTCTCGTTGCTGTCGATCCAGTCGGTGCGCTGCTTCGCCTCGCGTAGCGCTTTCTCAAGGAAGCCGATGAAACGCGTCTCCAGCGATGCAAGCCCTTCGGCATCGTCCGGCGACAGCGTGGCGGGCCAGACGCCCGCCAGCGCCTGATAGATCATCCAGGTATCGGCGGCGTTCGGCGCTGTGCCGTCGTTGAGAAAACGCACCTGGGTCTGGTTCATCTGCCGCCAGCGGGCGAGATTTTCTCCCCAGCGTTCCGGCGCCTCCGTCAGGGCGTAGAGCCGCGCACGGGCGTCTTCTCCGCGCTTGGTATCGTGCGTGGAGGTGCCCAGCAGCGCGTCGGGCTGACGGGCGAGACGAATGCGCATCTCCTGGTGAAAGCGGGATAATGAGAACGCGCGCGGCGTCGGGTCAGCGCCCACTTCATTGAGCGCAAGCTCAAGGTTCAGGCGGAAAAACAGCGTATCTTCCACCGACTTCGCCATCAGCGGCCCGGTCAGCTGCTGGAAGCGGGTTCTGAAAAGCGCGGCGCAGTCGCGGCAATCTTCCGGCAGCTCGCCGGTAAGAATGCGCACAATCAGGCTCAGGGCCGCTTCGGACGTATTTACCCCGGCGACCACGCGGCTGAGCAGCGCCACGTCCGGCGGGGTTAACCCCTCGCGAGTGCCGTAGGTGCGGTATACCGGAAACGCAATAAGCAGCTCGCGAAGCGCGTGGCGGATATCCTCGCGCGGCAGCGCAACGTCATTGCGTTGGGCCAGATCGTCCGCAAGGTTTAGCAGCGTGGTGAACTCGCCCTCAAAATTACGATCGGTCATCAGGCCCTTGGCATCGCGCAGTTCCGCGTGGCGGTCGACCGTGACGCCCAGCGTCTCGTCGTGGATTGTCTCCAGGCGCGAGAGGTTATCGTCGTCGACCAGCACCTCCGCCAGCGAGGCAATAAACTCGTACCCGGTGGTGCCGGAAACCGGCCAGTCGGTGGGGAGCTGCTCTCCCTTCGCGAGAATTTTCTCGACCGTAATGTAACAGTCGGGTCCGGCTGCCTGCCGCAGCTTCTGCAAATAACCCAGCGGATCGGCCAGGCCGTCAATATGGTCAATGCGCAGGCCGTCCACCACGCCCGCGTGAACCAGCTCAAGAATGAGCCGGTGCGTATCGTCAAAGACCGTCTCGTCTTCAACCCGAACGCCCACCAGACCGGTGATCTCAAAGAAGCGCCGCCACGAGAGCTGCTTCGGCGCTTCCCGCCAGGACATCAGCCGCCAGCTTTGCGCCTCATGCAACTCGGCGATGCTTTTATCCTCGCTGTACGTTCCCGGGTTGAGCGGGTACGCCGTGTCGTAATAGACCAGAGAGGCCTTATTCGTGACAGCGTCACGTTTTAACGTGATAGCCCCCTTCTCCAGCTCCGCCTCAAAGGTGTCGCCGAGAAACGGAAGCGTAAGCGGGCGCGACGCGTCGATATCGAAATAGCGGAAATAGCGGCTCTGCTGGCCGTATTCAATCACGTCCCGCCACCAGGCGTTTTCCAGCGAGGTGGACATATGGTTCGGGACAATATCCAGAATCAGCCCCATGCCGGCCTGCCTGAGCGCCGCGGCCATGCGGTCAAACCCTTCCCGACCGCCAATCGCGGGGTCAATTTCATTCGGGTTGGTCACGTCATAGCCGTGGGTGGAACCCGCTGTGGCGGTAAACACGGGCGAGGCGTAGAGGTGGCTGATGCCGAGGTCTTTCAGATACGGCACCAGCCCGACGACGCGGTCAAACGTCATGCCGTTGCGGAACTGAATACGGTACGTGGCGGAAGGGATCATAACGATGCGTCTCCATCAGCAAAGCGAACGACAATACTGTTCGGCGGCAAAACGTCCTTTACCTCCGGCCAGGCGAAGCGCGTCTCCCCTGCGAGCGCGGGCAGGTCGACAGGCTTAGGGCCGATATTGAGCGCCAGAGAGAGCGTCCCGGAGGGGAAGCGCCAGCTCACCGCCACCATGCCAGGCGCGGTCTCAATCGCCTTGCCCTCAACGGCGCCGCCCTGATGCAGAAGCGGAACGATATGGCGATGGCGTAGCGTCAGCAGGTGACGGGTGAAGCGCAGCCACGTTTTCCCTTCGTCGGTTGCAATCTTATGCCAGTCGAGCTTTGAGCGGACGAAGGTGTTCACGTCGTTCGGGTCCGGAACGGCTTCATCGTGCCCGGCGTGGCCGGTAAACTCTTTCGCGCGCCCTTCCCGCACCGCTTTTGCCAGGTCGCCGTGAAAGTCGGTGAAGAACAGGAACGGATGCGTTTCACCGAACTCCTCGCCCATAAACAGCAGCGGGATATGGGGAGAAAGCAGCAGCGCGGCAAGCAGCACTCGCGTTTTATCAGCCCCCGCGAGGGTAATAAGCCGCTCCCCCTGGGCGCGATTCCCGGTCTGATCGTGGTTCTGAATGAAATCGACGAAGAACTGCGGCGGCTGGGTGCGGCACTCCACCCCGCGCGATTCCCCGGTTTGCAGCGAAATCTCGCCCTGGTAGACAAACCCTTCCGCCAGCGCGCGGGCGAACTTTTTCTCCGGCTCACACGCAAAATCCTGGTAGTAGGCGTGCGTTTCGCCGGTGGCAAACACGTGGGCAGCGTTGTGGAAGTCATCATTCCACTCGGCGGTGAACAGCGGCGCGTTGCCCTGTTCATCGCGCGGATGCAGGAAAATCACGTTGCGGCTGTCTTCCGTGGTCAGGTGAACGTGACGGTGGGGGATCGCCTCGCGGATCTTCGCGGCAATCTCCTCCAGAACGTGCGTCCCGGAGCTGTCTTTAATCTGGTCGATAGCATCGAAGCGCAGGCCGTCCAGACGGTACTCCGTCAGCCAGTAGAGCGGCGCATCGGTAATGTACTGCCTCACCGGCTCGCGCTCGTAGGCGATGCCGTTGCCCCACGGCGTCATCCGCTCCGCATCAAAAAACGCGGGCGACAGCAGAGGGAGATAGTTGCCCTCCGGGCCGAAGTGGTTGAGCACGATATCCAGCACCACGGAAAGCCCCAGCCCGTGCGCGGCGTCGATAAACGCGTGGAAATCCTCCGGCGTGCCGTAGGCAGCGTGCGGGGCATACAGCAGCACGCCGTCGTAGCCCCAGCCGCGGGTTCCGCCAAACTGGGAGACGGGCATGACTTCAAGCTGGGTGATGCCGAGCTCCGCCAGATAGGGCAGCTTGTCGATAGCCGCCCGGAAGGTGCCCTCCGGGGTAAAGGTGCCGATGTGCAGCTCGTAGATAACCGTCTCTTCCCACGGCCGCCCTGCCCAGTCCCGGTTGACCGGCTGATAGCGTCGGGGATTGATAACAACCGATGGCCCGTTCACGTCGCCCTTTTGCGCGCGCGACGCCGGGTCGGGTACCGCCGTGCCGTCCTGCAGGACAAACTGATATTCTGCACCGTGCGCGATGCCAGAAACGTCTGCCTGGAACCAGCCGTGCCCCACCGCCGTCATCGGCACGTCGGTGGCAGCCAGACGTAGCGTAAGTTCTTTCTGTCCTTCTGCCCAGACGCGAAAACGTACCACGTCATCGGAAATAAACTCAGCACCCCACTGCTTTTGAAATGTCCTGAATTCCATTCATTGTCCTCGAATGACCCACATTTTACGCGGAACGAAGTACAAGCTTAGTCCAGGATTAAAAGTCCGTTAGCCCAGCGGATTTAACCGCTTCGTCTATTCTTTATGAAATAACTCACTACCGGGAATACTATGCAGATTCGAAAAGGATTAAATACCGATCTCCCACGCCTTGAATGCTGTGACTTTTCGTTCACCATTAGCCGCATCGCCAGAGAGCCTTTTATCCACGGTGATTTGCATATTGAAGCCGTTGCCGAGCCGTGGATAAAAACCTACGAGCTCGACATCCAAACCCTTGAGAACCACTGCGTTAATCCGGACGCCATCTTTCTTGTCGCTGAAACGGATGACGGTGAAATAGCGGGATTTATTACCGCGTCAATCGGCTGGAATAAGTTTATTTCGGTGGATTACATCGCCGTGGAGCGCACGAAACGCCGAACCGGCGCCGCGCAAAAGCTGATGGCCGCCGCGCACGTCTGGGCCCGGAGCGTAAACGCGCCGGGATTACGGCTTGAAACACAAAATGTGAACGTCTCAGCCTGTCTGTTTTACCGTCACTACGGGTTTACCCTGGGCGGGTACGATCGTTATCTCTACAACGCCTTACCGGAAAAAGACGAGGTCGCCCTGTTCTGGTATTACATGCTGGCGTAGCGACGCAGCCTTCATATTTCTGTCATTGAACTTCATTACGCTTTCGGGATTTTAACCAGGGTGTTGAGGAAAAAAGTGTGAATTCAATGGCTAAGGCATTACTGCTGGCATTACCCTTATTGAGTGCAACGGCAGCGGCGACGGCCGCCGAGCGCGAGTTGTGTGAGCCTAAAGCGTACGAAATGGCGCTGCGCTATCAGCAGAAATCGGCAGAGATTATGGCCCTTCAGCTGCAGACGTATCGGTTTGCCACCGAGCGTTTCAACGAGAAGTTAAAGGATCTGAAAAATCCTGAAAATTACGCCGTGGTGATGGACCTGGATGAAACGGTGCTGGATAACACCCCTCTGCTGGTGCGCGACATGGCGCAGTGTCACGACTATACGAAATGGGATACCTGGAGCGACTGGGAAAAACAGGGAAAGCCCGGCTTAATTCCGGGTGCGAAAGCGTTTCTTGACCACGTTAATCAAAGCAAGGTCCGTATCTATTACGTCTCGGACCGCATGCAGGAAAATAAAGCCGATACGCTCAGGACGTTAAAAGCCCTGGGACTTCCGCAGGTGTCCGATGAAAGCGTGCTTCTGGATACGGTCAGCAAGGAAGAGCGTCGCCAGAGCATCCTCAAAAAGCAGCAGATTATAATGCTGTTTGGCGACAGCCTGGCGGATTTCGCCGTGCAGTTTAAAAACAAAAAGCCGAGCGAGCAGCAGCGCGGGCTGGTTGAGGCCAGCGCGGAACGCTTCGGTAACGACTGGATTGTGCTGCCTAATGCCGCTTATGGCTCCTGGTCGAAAGCCACGCCGGACGCCTGGAACGCGCCGCTGAAAAAATAACGCCTTAAGGGCCGGGAAAGGCTTCACCGCCACCCGGCTTTTGCGCTGTGCTATTTATCTCGTTTATAGGTCCTATCATTTCTGAGCAGGTTCTTATAATTTTACGGAGCAGTAAGATGAGCACTTTCAAAGGAGACTCGTATGCTTACCGTGAAAAAACTTGCTCTTTCCACGCTGATTTCCAGTTCATTGCTTTTCTATCCCGCGCTGCATGCCTCGGCGGAGACGCCGCAGCACGTCGTGAAACAACCCGCTGGCGGTTACAGCGTGCAGGTCGGCGACGTTCTGGTCACGTCGTTTACGGACGGGACCGTTGCGCAGGATCTGCATAAGCTGCTGCGCCGGACCACCGGGGAGAAGACCGACGCGCTGCTCGCGAAAAACTTCCAGACCAACCCGGCGGAAGTGTCCATCAATGCCTTTCTGATTGCGATGCCCGGACACAAAATCCTGGTGGATACCGGCTCCGGCCAGCTCTTTGGCACCGGCAACGGCGGACGTCTGATTGAGAGCCTCGCCACCCAGGGAATCAAACCCGAGGACATTACTGAAGTCCTGCTGACCCACGCCCATTCCGACCACGCGGGCGGCCTGGTGAAGGACGGCAAGGTGGTGTTCAGCAACGCGCGCGTTTACGTCGGCAAACCGGACGTCGACTTTTTCTTTAACGAAGACAATCAGAAAAAAACCGGCTATGACCAGAACTACTTTGACGTCGCGCAGAAAACCTTAAAGCCCTATATTGACGCCGGCAAAGTGGTGCCGTTTAGCGGGACCTCTGAAATTCTTCCCGGGCTTACCGGCACGGTTCACCCCGGACATACGCCGGGCTCGGCCTTCTACACGCTTGAAAGTAAAGGCGAGAAGATCACCTTCATCGGTGACGTTATCCACGTTGCGGCAGTCCAGTTCCCGCAGCCTGAGGTCACTATCGCCTACGATCAGGATCAGGACAGCGCGGCCCGCGTGCGCGAGCAGGCGTTCGCAGACTTTGTGAAAAACAGAGACCTGGTTGCCGCGCCCCATCTGCCTTTCCCGGGCATCGGATACGTGACGAAAGGTGAGAAAGGCGGCTATGCCTGGGTCCCCGTCACCTATACCAACCGGGACGCCAGCAGCGCGAAATAAAATGGCGCCCGTTTCTGAGATGGACATAGACCTGCTCCTGACGCTTGACGCTCTGCTTCAGGACAGGAACATCACCCACGCGGCCGCGCGGCTGGGCATCAGCCAGCCCGCGCTGTCCGCCCGCCTGGCGCGTCTGCGCACGCTCTTTGGCGAACCGCTGTTTATTCCTTCCCCGCATGGACGCGGAGTGTTACCCACTCCGAGAGCGGAAGCGCTGAAGCCGCAGGTTGAAAGCGTTTTACGCGGCATCAGCGCGATGTTTGCCCCCGCCGCGTTTGATGCGCAGACCAGCACCCGGACCTTTGTCATTGCGCTGCATGAAAACCCGGCGCTGATGCTGGGCACCGGGCTGCTGAACCAGGCAGGCGCCGCGGCGCCGGGTATCCGCCTGCGCTTCGCCCTGCCGGAGATGGCTACGCTGCCGCAGCAGCTGGAAAACGGTGACGTGGATGTCTATATCGGCGTCAGCGCGGGCGCCCATGACGGCTGGGTCAGGCGCAAGCTGCTCGATGACGCGTTCGCCACCGCCCAGCGCAAAGGACATCCGCGCGGGACCGGTGCGTTAGATCTGGAAAGCTACTGCGCGCTTTCCCATCTGGTGGTGTCGTCGGCGGGGGATCCGTTTACCGGCTTTGTCGATCAAACCCTGGCCGGGCTGGGCCATCAGCGGCACGTCGCGATGTCCACCCAGAGCTACGCCATGGCGCCTGCCCTTGTCGCCGGGACCGATCTCGTTTGCACCTTACCGGAACGGATGCTGCGACAGTTCGCCAGCACGCTGGATATTTTTCCCCCGCCGCTGCCGCTCCAGCCGATTACCATTTACATGTACTGGCACCCGAAAAACAGCCGGGATCCGGCGTGCGTCTGGCTGCGCGAGCAGCTGCTGGAGGCGGCCGGGCGTCAGGTGTGATCGAGGGTAAGCAGAAACTTTTTAAGCACTTCTGAGCGAATAATCCGGTGGCATACCAGCGTCAGCTCGCTCTCCCGGAGCCTGTCGAGGATGTCCACGTAGACCACATTCTCGACGTTTACCGCCTTTGCCGACGCGGGCAGCAGCGCCAGACCGAACCCCGCCGAGACCAGGCTGATCACGGTGGGTACGTCGGTCGCGTTTTGCACCACGTCCGGCTGAAAACCTGCCCCATTGCAGACGTCATAAAAGTACTGTTCCAGCCCCATCCCTTCCGGGTCGCGCAGGGAGATCCATTTTTCGTCCTTCACCGACGAGAGCGTCAGCGCGGACGATCCGGCGAGCGGATGCTGACGATACAGCGCCAGGACAGTTTTCTCTGACGTGAACGGGCGGCTTTGCAGGTCGTCAGGCAGCGAAGGCAGCGGCGCCCGGATGATAGCCACGTCCAGCTGGTTACTCTGCACGGCGGCGTAGAGCGTCTGCACGTTTCCCGTCACCAGCGACATGGTAATGGCCGGCCAGCGCGTGTGCATCTGCCGCAGCGCGGAGGGCAGCCTGCCGTCGAACATCGCGCTCGACACGCACCCCAGGTTTAATACCCCCTGCTCGCCCCGTGCGGTTTGCCTGGCGTCCAGCACCGCCTGTTCGGTCAGCGAGATGGCGAGTCTGGCTTTCACCAGAAATGCTTCACCTGCGGGCGTCAGGGTTAAGCGGCGGTTCGCCCGGCTAAAGAGCATGACGCCTAAACGT
Organism: Enterobacter sp. 168J2; assembly: GCF_034107265.1. NCBI lineage: Bacteria > Pseudomonadati > Pseudomonadota > Gammaproteobacteria > Enterobacterales > Enterobacteriaceae > Enterobacter > Enterobacter sp. 168J2. Next base: position 1,160,916 of record NZ_JAWNEB010000001.1, read on the forward strand.
TCTTCCAGCGCTTTTATCTGCTGGCTTAGGGCCGGCTGCGCCATGTTCAGACGCTCGGCGGCCCGATGCATGTGGAGCTCTTCGGCAACGACGATGAAATGGCGCATCTGACGAAACTGCACGCAACGCCTCCTGTTTTGATATGAATTTACTTATCAATTTTGCAGTAATGATGCAATTGATCCTATTGGTCATTGCCATAAAAATGGAGGTATTCAAACGAGGGAGGAAAATATGGAAAACCCGATCAACGATCTCCGCAGCGCCATCGCTCTACTTCAGCGCCACGAAGGCCAGTATATTGAAACCGATCGTCCGGTCGATCCCAACGCGGAGCTGGCGGGTGTGTACCGTCATATCGGCGCGGGCGGCACGGTAAAACGTCCGACGCGCATCGGCCCGGCCATGATGTTCAACAGCGTGAAGGGCTATCCGGGCTCCCGCATTCTGGTGGGCATGCACGCCAGCCGCGAGCGCGCGGCGCTGCTCCTGGGCTGCGAGCCCTCTGAGCTGGCAAAACACGTCGGCCAGGCGGTGAAAAAGCCGATAGCCCCCGTCGTCGTCCCGGCCTCGCAGGCGCCTTGTCAGGAGCAGGTTTTCTACGCTGACGATCCTGACTTCGACCTGCGTAAGCTCCTTCCGGCACCGACAAACACGCCGATTGATGCAGGCCCGTTCTTCTGCCTGGGGCTGGTGCTGGCAAGCGATCCTGAGGATAGCTCGCTCACAGATGTGACCATACACCGCCTCTGCGTCCAGGAGCGCGACGAGCTTTCCATGTTCCTTGCCGCCGGTCGCCATATCGAAGTTTTCCGCAAAAAGGCGGAAGAAGCCGGAAAACCGCTGCCGGTGACGATCAACATGGGGCTCGATCCGGCCATCTATATCGGCGCGTGCTTTGAAGCCCCCACTACCCCGTTTGGCTACAACGAGCTGGGCGTCGCCGGGGCGCTGCGCCAGCAGCCGGTCGAGCTGGTGCAGGGCGTGGCGGTAAAAGAGAAAGCCATTGCGCGGGCGGAGATTATCATCGAGGGTGAACTGCTCCCGGGCGTGCGCGTAAGAGAAGATCAGCACACCAACACCGGCCACGCGATGCCGGAGTTCCCGGGCTACTGCGGCGAGGCGAACCCCTCATTGCCCGTGATCAAAGTGAAAGCGGTGACCATGCGAAACCACGCGATCCTGCAAACGCTGGTGGGCCCGGGGGAAGAACATACCACGCTGGCCGGTTTGCCGACGGAGGCCAGCATCCGCAATGCCGTTGAGGAGGCGATTCCAGGCTTCCTGCAAAACGTTTATGCGCATACCGCGGGCGGCGGCAAGTTCCTCGGCATACTGCAGGTGAAAAAACGCCAGCCGTCGGACGAAGGACGTCAGGGCCAGGCGGCGCTTATCGCCTTAGCCACCTATTCGGAAATGAAGAACATCATTCTTGTCGACGAAGACGTGGATATTTTCGACAGCGACGACATCCTGTGGGCGATGACCACCCGCATGCAGGGCGATGTCAGCATCACCAACATTCCGGGGATCCGCGGCCACCAGCTGGATCCGTCCCAGTCGCCGGATTACAGCACCTCGATTCGCGGAAACGGCATTTCCTGCAAGACCATCTTCGACTGCACGGTGCCGTGGGCGCTTAAGGACCGCTTCGAGCGCGCGCCGTTTATGGAGGTGGATCCACGTCCGTGGGCGCCGGAGCTGTTTAAAGACAAAAAGTAAACGGAATCACCACTACCGCCATATGTGTGCCCCTCACCCTAACCCTCTCCCCAAAGGGGCGAGGGGATTGTTCACTGCTCACATTAAATTGCCGCTTCCCCTGCTTTCTTGTACCCTTTCACCGGTAAACCCACCCCTCCACTAAAACTGAGACCTTCGACGCCTATGACTGCACACATTTCCAAAGATCCTTTGCATGGCGTAACGCTGGAGATGATGGTCAACGCCCTGGTGGCGAAATATGGCTGGAGCGAGTTGGGTGACCGCATCAAAATTAACTGTTTCAGAAAAGACCCCAGCGTTAAATCGAGCCTGAAATTCCTGCGCCGCACCCCGTGGGCGCGCGCGGAAGTTGAAGCCCTGTATCTGGACTCCCTCAACAATGAGGAATGCGCAGAACAGGCGGCGCCCGCCTTTAATCCCTGGGCTAACAGTCGGATTATCAAGAGCTAATACGCAAATGACGCGACACGTAAAACGGATCGGTGCGCTGGCTGCCTGCGCACTTTTACTTGTAAGCTGCTCCTCAAAACCCCCTAAATCACTGGTTACCCCTCTTCCCACCGCCAGCAAACCGACACCGCAGGCAAACGAGCCGATGCGCGGGATCTGGCTGGCGACCGTCTCTCGTCTCGACTGGCCGCCGGTGGCCTCGGTGAATGGCCGCAGCGCCGACCAGCGCATCGCCATGCAAAAGCAGGCGCTGATCGGCAAGCTCGACAACCTTAAGCGCCTCGGGATTAACACGGTATTTTTCCAGGTGAAGCCTGACAGCACCGCGCTCTGGTCTTCAAAAATTCTACCGTGGTCAGATATGCTGACGGGCAACATCGGCGAATATCCGGGTTACGACCCGCTGCAGTTTATGCTGGATGAAGCGCACAAGCGCGGCATGAAGGTCCATGCCTGGTTCAACCCGTACCGCGTGTCGACCAATACCAAGCCGTCAACCATCGCCGCCCTGAACCGGACTTCATATCTGACCCCGTCCAGCGTCTATGTTCAGCACCCGGAATGGGTGCGCGTCTCGGGCGATCGTTTTGTTCTCGACCCGGGCATTCCCGACGTGCGCGACTGGATAACCAAAGTGGTGACCGAAGTGGTGGCGAACTACCCGGTAGACGGCGTGCAGTTTGATGATTACTTTTACGCTGAATCGCCGGGATCCGCGCTCAACGACGCGCAAACCTGGCGGCAGTACGGCCAGGGATTTGCCTCAAAGGCCGACTGGCGCAGACACAATACGCAGCAGCTGATCGTGCAGGTCTCCCGCGCGATCAAGCAGACCAGGCCCGACGTGGAGTTTGGCGTCAGCCCGGCGGGCGTGTGGCGAAACCGCTCCTTTGACCCGGCGGGTTCGGACACGCGCGGCGCCGCGGCCTACGATGAATCCTACGCCGATACGCGCCAGTGGGTGCAGCAGGGCCTGCTGGACTATATTGCCCCGCAGATATACTGGCCCTTCGCCCGTGATGCGGCGCGCTATGACGTGCTGACCAAATGGTGGGCCGACGTCGTCAAGCCGACCCACACCCGCCTGTATATCGGCATCGCGTTCTACAAGATTGGCGAGCCCTCAAAAAACGAGCCGGACTGGACGGTACAGGGCGGCGTGCCGGAGCTGAAAAAACAGCTCGATCTTAACGATTCGCTGCCCAACGTGAACGGCACCATCCTGTTCCGGGAAGATTACCTGAACCAGCCGCAGACCCAGCAGGCGGTGAACTACCTCAAAGGACGCTGGGGAAGCTAAGTGACTCTCAGGCAGAAACGCCCCGTTTCTGCCTGATTTTTTACGGCTTCGGCCCGAACATCGCCTCAAGCTGCTGCGCGTCCGGCATACCGACCACCTGCTGCAGCTCGTTTTCCGCATTGAGATAGTAAATGGCCGGCGTGGCGTTAGCGCCCAGGCTGTCCATCAGCGCCTGGTGTTTCTGCAGGATCGCTACCGTTTCGCGGGAAGCGTCCCCTTCTGGCTTGGGCAATTTTTTCCCGCCGGAAAGTTCGTATTCGCGCCAGGCCGAAACCGGATCTTTCGCATTCAGGATCGCAGAGGCGTTGCGCCCGCTGTTGGGGTTAAGAAACGCCACCAGCAGCGTGTTGAGCTGAACCTTGCCCGCCTTCACCCACGGCTGCGCTTCGGCCCAGAACTGCTTGCAGTACGGGCAGAACGGATCGGCGAAGACGAAGACCTTACGCGGGGCGTTTTCTGCCCCTTCCTTCAGGGGATGCGCCGCGTTCAGGCTCTTCCACATCTCGCGCCCCATCGGAGCGTAGATCTCTTTCTGGAAGTAGCCTTCGCTGAGGTTTTTTCCTTTGTCATCGTACAAATAGCCCGAAATAACGTGCTTGCCATCCGGCGTTAAGAATAGCGTCACCCCCATGTCCTGATATTGCCCCAGCCAGGCCGGTGCGCCGCCGGGGGCATCCAGTTTCTTAATGATTTTGATCTGCTGCTGCTCGCTGAACTGCTTCACTACATCCGGTATGGCATCAGCGGCCTGGGCCAGCCCTGATGCCGCCAGCGCCGAAAGTAACAGTAATTTTTTCATTTCCCTCTCCGGTTTGTCGGGGGCATTCCGCCCCCTTCAGGTTAGCGGTTTTTCAGTGCGTCACTGACCATTTCGTCGAACTGTTCAAAAGGAACCCAGCCGGGAAGCAGACCTTCGCCGATAAGCGTAGCGGGCGTGCCCTGAATTCCCATTTTTTCCGCGACGATCAGGCTGCGTTTGATCGACACCATACTCTCATCATCCGGCGCGGTGACGCTCACCCCTGCGCGCTTCTGCGCCTCCTGAATGCTGGCGTCATCGTGGTATCCCTTTTTTGCCATCAGGGTATGGTTAAATTTCATAAACTGCTCAGGATGCGCGCGCCAGACGGTTAACGCGTCACGCGCGGCGGTCAATGAACTTTCCGAGCGGAAAGGTAAAAACTTAAAGACCACCGCCACATCCGGGTGTTTTTCGACGATCTTCTCCAGGTAAGGATCGAATTTCTTACAGTACGGGCAGTTGTAGTCGGTAAACACCACCAGGGTGAGCTTTGGATTTTTCGCGCCAATACGCGGGGAGTTCGGATCGTTAAACAGGAAATCAGCGATCATCTTCTGCGCACGCTGTTCCTGGTCCGGCGTCAGTGGCTGGGCAGCGAACACCTGAGCCGAGGCCAGCAGGAACATAAGCGTAATAAAGAATTTTTTCATAATGCATTAGCCTTTTGCGTTATTCAGGGTGGTGACCAGAGTGTGCTTGTCCAGCAGCGGAGAGAGGATCTCTCCATCAGGCGTGCCGGGGCCATACACCTCATTAAAGGGAATGGCGTAGCGGTTTCGCTTCGCCAGAAACTCCGCGATTAGCGCGGAGGGCTGGCTCCAGTCTCCGCGCAGGGCCACCACGTCCGGCTGGCTCAGCGCGGCAATAACGTCCGGCTGACGCAGTACCCGGTGCTCGTTAACTTTGCAGGTCACGCACCAGTCCGCCGAGATATCCACAAACACCCGTTTCCCCTGCGCCAGCGCCTGCTGGATGGCCTCCTCGCTGAGCGGCTGCCACGGGATGGTCTGTGCCACGCTTTGCGTGGTGGCGTCAGACGGTGAGTTGAGCAACCCGCGCAGCTGATACCCGCCAGACACCGACAGCGCGATGACCACGACCCAGAACAACGGCGAGGAGGTTTGCCCTTTCTTCGCGAACAGCGCCAGCGCGATAGCGATCAACACCAGCATCACGATCTGGCTGACCGCCTCGCCCAGATGCAGGCTCAGCAGCGTGACCAGCCAGAGGCTGGAGGCCAGCATCATCAGGCCCAGAATCGTTTTGAGCGTATTCATCCAGCGGCCGGGTTTTGGCAGCATCATGGCCGTTTTCGGCACCAGGGCCACAAACAGCCACGGCAGGCTCATGCCTACGCCGAGCATCAGGAAGATAAGCCACAGGGAGTGCAGCGGCGCGCCAAGGGCAAAGGCAACTGCCGTACCGAGGAACGGCGCGGAGCACGGCGTGGCCAGCAGCGTGGCGAACATCCCTTCGCAGAAGCTGCCGCCAAGCCCCGTGCCCCCTGCCGTTGCCAGCCGCCCGGCGGCGGCTGAAGGGAGCAGCATCTCAAACGCCCCAAACAGGTTCAGCGCAAAGAGGAAGGTCACGGCGACCATCAGGCCGATAAACCACGGGTTCTGGAACTGAATGCCCCACCCCAGCGACGCCCCGGTCAGCTTAAGCGCGGTCACCATCGCGGCCAGCAGCATAAAGGAGGTGAGGATCCCGGCGCTGGTGGCCAGGAAGCGCAGCCTGATGGCGCGCCTGTCCGATCCCGCCTGCAGGATGCTGTTAAGCTTCATGCCCATTACCGGCAGCACGCAGGGCATCAGGTTCAGGATCAGCCCGCCCAGCAGGGCAAAAAGCACCATTTTGCCCGTTCCGCCCGGTGCGGAAGGCTCTGCGGGGGCTGCCCCAACGGTCATGGTGGTTTGCTGAGCGTTACCGCCATTGGTCAGCACAAACGACAGCTTCTTGCCTTCCAGCGAGGCGGGTTTATCGCCCCATTCGTCGGTCACGGGTACCGCCACCCGAAGCGTATTGCCCTCGTGTTTAATTACCGGCTCGCCGGGCAGAACGTCACCCTCCAGCGGGTCAAAGTAGATCCCCGGATTGTCCCACTTCCCGTCCGTGGTGCCGGTAATCACCAGCTTGTCGCCAGAGAGCCAGGCGGCCAGATCCGCGGATACGCCCGACGTGCCCGGAACGGTGCGCATCGCTTGCTCGAAGGCGGTCTGGAAGCCCTCATCCACCGGCTGGGTAAAATCGAGATGTAGCGGATAGTCCGTCAGCAGGCAGACGTTACTGCACGTGGAGAGCGTGAGCGTCCCGTCCAGCGCGTCGCTCTTCACCCCGTCGAGAACGATCGGAATCGTGACCTTGTCGTGATACCCCTGCGTGGTCATGCCGGAGATATCGAAACGCGACGGCACCGGCCAGGACCAGCTGTCGGTTACGCCTTTCGGCCAGCTGATTTTCGGGGCCACGCCGCCCTCGCCCGGCGATCGCCAGTAGGTTTTCCAGCCGGGCTTTAGCTCAACGGTGAGCAGGCCTTTAATATGCGCTTGTTCCCTTTCCGCCTGGAAGCGGATGCGGGCGTGATCGTTTTGTGGGGAGACCAGCCAGCCGGTGTCTGCCGCATGGACAATGCCGATGAAGGACAGCCACAGGAAGACGAATCCCCTGAAGAGGTTAACCATGTATTACTCCGTGAACAGTGAAAAATTATCGTGTGGTGACGATGATTTTCATTCACGGAAAACGCAGTTTTTAAGGTGTATTCGGGGAGGCGGTGCCTGAACGGGCTGTTCCGCAGGAGCGAATGCCCGCCCTTGCGTCAGCAGCTGTAACAGCGCGAAGAAGATAATGATGGCCGGCAGCGCGCCGTCGAAGAACAGCGGCTGGGCACAAAGAAGCGACTGGGCGCCTAGCTGGCAGGGCGATGGCCCGGACTGCTCAGTCTTGCTGCTTTGCGTTGGGGCATCTGCACTCAGTGAAATCTGCGGATCCAGTCCCTGTAAAAAATGGTTGAGCATCACCGCACGCTGCACGAGGCAAAGCGCCATCGCGAGACAGGTGACGATCAAAAGCCATTTTCCGAGGAGCTGACGGTTGCGCATAATATTCCACAGTAACAAGACGCCCCGATCATAAACGATAGTGATGAATCTACAAGTGCCTTGAGTGTAAGGTTTTGTCTGTCGCCGCTATTCACCCGTCAGCGCGTCGTAGATATCCCGCAGCCGCGTGCGCAGAAACAGCACCGCCTTGTGCTTGCGGGATAACAGCGCCTGCTCGCTGGCCCCCGTCTCCTCTGCCAGCATTTTAATGCTGTAGCCGTGCAGCTCGGTCTTTTCAAATACCTCGCGCTGCGGCGGCGGAAGTTCAGACAGCGCCTGCCCCAGCTCTTCCCACAGCAGCGTTTTGAGATACTCCTCCTCCGGCGTTTGCGGCACGCCGAACAGGGTTTCGGCCAGCTCGTCTTCGGGGAAACCCTCTTCGTCTTCGCCCGTAAAATAGCCGGAGAGCGGCACCTCGCGCTTTTTACGCGCCCGGTCGGTCATCTCGTTACGCGCCGCGCGGAACAGCCAGGCCGCGACGTTTTCGACCGGCTGCTCCACTTTCATCAGCTGATAGGTCACTTCCTGCAAAATGTCGTCGGCATCATCACGAACGGACGTCCGTCCGCGAATGAAGGCTTTCAGCCGGGCGCGGCAGGCACTGAGCGCCGACATCAGCATGGATCCGCCCGCCTCCCCGGCTTTCATTTCGCTCACTCTGCTTCCGGCGTTTTTGGCGCGGCGTCGTCGCGCTTGTCGTCACGATGGCCGTGCCAGCCGCAGTGCCCGCGCCCGTGGCGACCAAAGCCTTCGCGACGCTGCTGAATAAACGCCTCGCGCTGCTCGGGCGTCATGTTCATCCAGCGCTCGTGCATCCGGCGGTGCGCGCCAAACATCCCGGGGCGGAAACCCAGCCCGCCAAACAGAATGCGGCTCAGCACCAGAATGCCTAAAGCCTGCCAGAACCCGATGGCCTTCACGCCGAGGATCGCCGGGAGTAAGGCGTTCCACAGGGACATCACCAGCAGGCCGAGCACGATGAAAATTACCGCGCCGATGACTAAGCCCTTGCCCATACGGTGGCGACCGAATCCGCGCCCGTGACCTCTGCCGTGCATATCAAAATCTCTCATGGTGTTTACCTCGTTTACAGTAACTGATTATGGCTTGTGATGAGGTAGACGGATGAGGGAGGGAAATATTGCCGGGGTGAATAAAAAAATTTCGTGATGCGGAATTTGGACTCATAGCGGTTAGAGCTGGCGCTCGCTATGAGTCACCTTCAGGCCATCCGCAAAGCCACTTTTAGGTCAGTTATCTTTTATGAAAACAAGAGTGCTCTTGTAACAATCAATAAAAAAAATCCATTATATTTAGTATTTAAAAACGGAGACAATCGTGAAAACCGATATGAGATATTTCTATTGCCTTTTGCTTTTCCCATTCGCAGCATATTCAGATGCATTAAATGTGGAATCTATATCTCCTGGCGTATCCTTGATTCCACCATTACCTGCTAACCTAAGCAACCCGGGGTATGTTACTATTCCACGTGTTTTACCCAATGTATCTGAAAGGGGCATCGAAAATTACGACACTAACGAGTGGCCATATGGCTCTTCGAAAGCGATAATCAAACTTACAGAAGAGTATTCCGGTTATGAAGAGGTAACTCATCAATGCACAAGAAAAGGGCGCACCCGAGCTGATTGTTTTGGTAACAGAATTTACGCTAATGGTAATAGAGCATATTTCGGTAGCAACCTAATCCTTAAACTTAACAACGGAGGTGAGGCTAAAACAAAATGGTGTATTAACATTCTAAATCAAGATGGTTTAACCTACACAATAAATTGCATGAGCGAAATACAACGTCAGCCTTGTACATTTAGCACAACAGCACCTCAAATATTAATCAACACATATATTGCAGGAAGCAAGGAAGATACTGCCTCAGTAGCTGTCAACTGGTCCTGCCCACAAAGAGAACGCCCGCACTTTGAGGTACTAAATCAGAAATATTCGGACGACTGTAATGATGAAACAGAATATCAAGATGCTAAAAATAACGGAGCTGTCACCATTGCAAAGTATAGGGTTAAGTTAGGAGGAATATGCAATGGCCATCCTACAGGTTATGGTACGAACGGAACAGTAAACACACAAGTTTTCGCTAAAGGCGAAAAGGCCGGTACAGGCACTGCTTCATTCGTTATGCGGGTATCCCTGCCATGAAAGATAACTAGTGCCTTGTACCGATTGTTGTTCAACCCTGCCGACGCCAGACATTAAAAAGGCTCCCTCAGGAGCCACCCTTCATACAATCAAGCCTGCACCGGCAACCTAAAACTCGAAATACTCCGTGAAAGCTGCTGCGCCTGCTCTTCCAGCGAGGCCGCCGCCGCCGCAGACTGCTGCACCAGCGCGGCGTTCTGCTGGGTTACGCCATCCATCTCGGTCACCGCCTGCCCGACCTGGCTAATTCCGCGGCTCTGCTCTTCAGAGGCGACGGAGATCTGCTCCATCAGCGTATTCACCTTATTCACCGACGAAATAATCGAGTCAATCACCTCGCCCGAGCGGTTCACCAGCTCCGCGCCGTTTTTGACGCTGGAAACCGACTGCGCAATCAGGCTCTCAATGTCCTTAGCCGCCACCGCGCTTTTCTGTGCCAGGGTGCGCACTTCGCTGGCCACCACCGCAAAACCGCGGCCCTGCGTGCCGGCGCGCGCCGCTTCAACCGCCGCGTTCAGCGCCAGGATGTTGGTCTGGAAGGCGATGCTGTTGATCACGCTGGTAATGTCTTCGATACGCTTCGAGTTCGCCGCGATGGTGTTCATCGTGTCGATCACTTCGCGGGTCACCGCTTCGCCGGTATGGGCATTGTTCACCGCGTCCTGCACCAGCTTTCCGGCCTGATACACGTTATCGGTATTGTTCGCCACCGTCGCGCTCAGCTCTTCCATGCTCGCCGCCGTCTGGGTCAATGCGGAAGCCTGCTGCTCGGTACGTGACGCCAGGTCGATATTCCCGGAGGCAATCTCCTGCGCCGCGTGCGTCACGGTATGGCTCGCATCGCGCACCTGGGCGATGGTGGCAAGCAGTGCCTGACGCATCTGCTCCATCGAGCCCATCAGGTGGTCGATTTCGTTATGTGAACTCCCCTTCACCGGCACCGGAATGTCCAGCTTGCCCGCCGCAATCTGGCTGCAGTGCTCGCGCGCCAGGTTGACCGGGGCAAAGACGAAGCGCTTCATAAAGATGCTGACTGCCACAATCACCACCACAAACAGGCTGGCGATAACGGCAATCATCACCAGGCCGGAGACGAAATTGCCGCGCGCATCCTCGTTCAGGCTTTTGGCGTATTTTTGATGAACCGAAAGCACCTGATCGAGAACGATTTCGTACTGGCGGTCGAGACGGGAAACTTCCGGGATCAGCGCGTTAAATTTGGCGACATCGTGCGCCGCAGCGGCATCGATCAGCGGCGCCAGCCCCTGGTTGCGGTAGTTTTGCCAGGCGTCCTGATAGGCACTCACCAGCGGCGCTTCGTCGGTCAGACGCGGCGAAGCCATAAAGGCCGCAAAGGCATTGTCCGCTTTGGCCAGCGCCTCTTTCACTGCGGCAAGCTTTGCAGACTCGTCTGTCGAGTTGCCCGCTTCCACCATCTTCACGTACTCCATCACCCGCACGCGCAGCGTACGGCTGTGGTTGATGGGGTCAATAATCGACAGCACCACCTGAATCTCTTTGTTCACGTTATCCAGCGAATTATTACTTTTAATGATGAGGCCAACGCTGGTCACGGTGCTGACAACAAAGAACAAAAGCAGCGAGAACAGGACAATCAGGGACGACTTTTTCAACGACATAAACCAATACCTCAAGGAGAATTATTCCTTATGGTTATCGGCGCATCCAAAACTTAAATTAATTAAAGTTATTGATGTATCGGTCGGGGCTATACCGCTGGCTTATAGCGCCGCTGCAGGGTGGCATCCAGCTTGCGCTGCAATGGCTGCGGCGTCTCCCCTTCGATCAATTTGCCAATCAGATCAAAGCAGTGCCACGCCAGCTGGCGGTTGTCCTGGCGAATGGTATCCACCGGGATCGTCAGTGAATCGTAGAGATAGTGATCGTCAAAGCTGGCTAACCTGATATCGCTTTGCAGCAGGTTGTGCTGGCCCATATAGCGCAGCACCCCTTCCAGCAGCCCGCAGGCGGCGGTGAACAGGGCTTTTGGCGGACGCCCCAGGCGGGCGCAGAGTTCGGCAAACATCTCGTATCCGGAGCTCGGGTGATAGTTGCCGTGAATGATCCACTCGGGGCGCAGCTCCACACCAGCCTCTCGCAAACCTTGCTTAAACCCGTCCAGACGGTCGCGCGTCGGAGAAAGCCGCGGCTGGCCGCCGAGGAAGTAAAATTCATCCGGATGCTGACGCGCAATGTCCGCTACAAGCGTTGCTGTCGGGGTAATGGAGTCGGTGATCACCAGCGGCAGCGCGCTGTCGTTCATATGGCGGTCAAAAAGCACCACGGGCAGCTGCTCGCTGAGCTTCAGGTAGTCCGCATCGTTCAGCATGCTGGAGGCCACAATCAGCCCGTCCACCTGACGCGCAACCATGTTGTTCACCACCACCGTCTCCTGCCCCGGATTTTCATCGCTGCAGGAGATCAGCAGCTGAACGCCCGCTTCGCGGCACAGCGTCTCCAGCTCGTGAGAAAAGACGGCAAAACCGTAGTTGGTGATCTCCGGAACGACCAGGCCAATGGTGTGGCTGCGGTTGTCGCGCAGGGACCGGGCGTGAATGCTGGGCTGATAGTGGTGCTCTTTTGCAATCGCCAGCACGCGCTCGCGCGTCTCTTCCGCCACGCGAAGCTCTTTGCTGCGCCCGTTCAGAACCAGGCTGGCGGTGGCTTTTGACACGCCCGCCAGCTCCGCGATGTCTTTAATGGTGACGCGTTTTGTTTTTCTCACAACGACTTAGATCCGGCTGCCAAAACCCTCATTCTATCATGCAGGCGCGCAGCGACCAGTAGCGTAATGTGATGTCGGACGCACCTTCGAATCGCACCCGGGCCGGATGGTCAGGAAAATAGCGGCTGCTCATCACCCCTTCGCCGTGATTGATGAAAATTTCGACGCTGGAGCGGTCGCACAGAACGCGTAAATGACGGACGTCGCCCAGCCAGTAGCGGGTCAACGTTACACCGGTTTTCAGGCTGGCGCGTTCCAGGCGCACGCCCTGCTCATCGACCGTGAGGCGCAGCGCGCCAGCAAAATCGACATTCACCTGCGATGCGCCCAGCTCAAACTCCAGGCGCGCCGCGTCCAGTTCCGGCGCCTCGCTGGCGCGTCCCTGCCAGCGCTGCTCATCTTCGCGCAGCGCCGCCAGCTCGCGCGCCGGGGTCTGCCAGAGCCTGCCGTCGCGATAGCGAAGTTCGCGCGGGCAGGTCATCTGGTGCATCCAGCCGTGCGCCCGCGTGGGCTGAAGCATCTCTTCCCCGTCCGGAACGCCCATCCAGCCGATCAGAATGCGGCGTCCATCTTCTGCTAACGCGGTTTGCGGGGCGTAGAACTCAAAGCCCGCGTCCAGCTCGTGCAGCTCGCCGTGATCGAATGCGGCGCTGGCGTAGTCAAACGCCCCGCTCATCCAGGTGGCCGGATAGGTGTTGAGGTAGCGATGCGGCTCGCGCGCCAGCCCCTGCGGGCAGCAGATCAGCACGTGCGTTCCGTCGAGGGCGAACAGGTCCGGACACTCCCACATATACCCCGCTTCCGTCAGGCCGTTGACCCCGTGACCGGCGATCTCCCCACAGGATGCCCAGGCATGCAAATCGGCTGATTTAAACAGCAGCACCTTGCCGCGCTTTTGCACATCCTGCGCACCCAGCACCATGTACCACTCCCCGTCGTGCTGCCACACCTTCGGGTCGCGCACGTGGCCGGTGTAGCCTTCCGGCAGCGCCAGGACCGGCCCCAGCTTCTTAAAGGTACCGTCCGCCTGTTCCTCCGCCAGGCACTGCCAGGCGGTGCGGCTGCCGTCATCAAACTTAACGTTGCCGGTGTAGCACAGCGTCAGGACGCCCTGGTTGTCCACGGCGCTACCGGAGTAGCAGCCGCTGCGGTCATACTCTTCGTCGGGCATCAGCGCCAGCGGCTCATGCTGCCAGTGCACCAGGTCCGCAGAGCTCCAGTGCCCCCAGCATTTAAAGCGATGCTCGCAGCCCAGCGGGTTCCACTGATAAAACAGATGGTAGCGTCCGGCAAACCAGATAAATCCGTTCGGGTCGTTCATCAGACCCGTCACCGGCGCGGGGTGCCACTGCGGGTAGTGGCTATCCGCCAGCGCCCGCGGCTGCCCTTTCATAACGGCCTGCAGGATCGCAGGCCAGCGGTAAGGTAACGTCATTATTCAGAGTCCGTTTTATATTTCAGCAGCAGCGAGACGGTAAACGCCACGCCGAAGGCGATCACCATGCCGATAATATAGTTGAGCAGCGAGCTGGCCTGCACGATGGCCATGCCCGGAATGGCGGTCAGCCCGACGGCGGTCATGTAGACATGCACTGACACTACCCAGGCCCCGCCCGCCGCGCCGCCGATCAGCGCCGCGATAAACGGTTTTACGAAGCGCAGGTTGATACCAAAAATGGCCGCTTCGGTGATGCCCAGCATCGCAGAGAACGCCGACGGTAAGGTAATGGCTTTGATTTTGGCATCTTTGGTTTTGAACCACACCGCAAGACAGGCGCCGCCCTGCGCCACGTTCGCCATGGCCCAGATCGGCAGCAGGAAGTTCACGCCAATCGACGGGTTACCCAGCAGCCCGGCTTCAATCGCGTGGAAGCTGTGGTGAATACCGGTGATCACAATCACCGAGTACAGGCCGCCGAACAGCAGTCCGGCCAGCCAGCCCGCGTGTTCAATCAGCGTGCTGAGGATGAAGGAGATGCCGTCGCCCAGCGCGCGCCCTGCCGGGCCGATAATCAGCAAGGCGATAAAGCCGGAGATAACGACGGTGAGGAACGGCGTCAAAATCAGATCCAGGGCGTCCGGGATCGCGCGGCGCAGGTTTTTCTCGACGATGCTCATGAACCAGACGGCCAGAAGCACCGGGAATACCGTGCCCTGGTAGCCAATCATCGCGATCTCAAGGCCGAAGAAGTTCATGGTGTGGAAGCCGGAGGCCACGCCCCAGGCGTTGGTCAGCGCCGGGTGGGTCAGAATGCCGCCGAGCGTCGCGCCCAGATACGGGTTACCGCCAAATTCCCGCGCGGCGGTAAAGCCGATCAGGATTGGCAGAATGATAAACGCCGCCGAGCTGCACATGTCCAGCATGATGTAGAGGGCGTTATCCGCATTGACCCAGCCGTAGGTTTTCACCATCCCTAGCAGGCCCATCAGCAGGCCGGACGCCACAATGGCGGGAATGATCGGAACGAAGATATTGGAGAGCAGACGCGCAATGCGCTGGAATGGGTTCAGCTTGCGCGCCGCCAGATCTGCGGCTTCAGACTTGCTGGACTCGCTAATCCCCGCCGCCTGAATAAACGCGGCGTAGACCTTATTCACCACGCCCGTGCCGAAAATTACCTGCATCTGCCCGGCGTTATGAAAACAGCCCTTCACGCCCTCGACCTTGCCAATCGCCTGCCGATCGGCAAGCGCGTCGTCGACCAGCACCAGACGAAGACGCGTTGCGCAGTGCGCCGCGCTGGCGATATTTTCCTTGCCGCCCAGCAGCGGAATAAGCTCACGGGCGATTTGATTAACATCCATAGATACCTCTGCCTGACTTCTTTTTATGATGTGCGAAACGCCCCCGCCGGGCGGGAGCGTGATGGGTTAAAACCAGGTTTCCATCTGGACCCCAAAGTTCCATTCCCCGCCGGCGTTGAAGCCGCTGCTGCCAAAGGCATCATCGCTGGCGTAATTATCCAGTTTGCTGCTCCAGTCCATCCAGGTGGCAAACAGGCGCAGCTCCGGGCGGCTGAAGAAATCGCCGATTTTGCTCGCTTTTAGCGTTGGCGCAAAGGTCAGCTTGTAGAAACTGCCGTTAACGGCGTTACGGTCCTTATAGCCTTCCGGATTTAAATCCATGTACTGATAGCTTCCCTCAAACGCCAGAGCGAAGTTCTGGGTCACCTCTTTAATCAGGCGGGCGTTGAGCGTCACCCATTCATAGCTGTCGCCCTTGACGTAGCGATCTTTACTGCTCTGCGCCAGCACGGCAGGCGCGATGCTCCAGCCACCGCCAACAGGCGTGACACCGTAACTTGCGAAGCGCCAGGTATCGGCATCCGAGAGCAGCGCCCCGTCGGAACCGATGCTCTTAACTTCTGCCCCCAGGCCGTGACCGTACAGCAACGCCGTTTTGGCACTCCCTTCCCGCAGGCCGTAGAAGCTCTCGTTGTGCAGCCCCACCAGGACATGAACGCCGTTATTGGCCGCGTCGGTTTTGATGAGATCGCCGTTAGCGTCTTTACGGTCGTCGTTATCCTTCGCCCGCAAGCCGCTCACCATCAGCTGGAACGGTCCGGCGAAGTGGTTCATGGTGAGGATATAGTTCTGGACGTTATTGTCGGTCTGCTCCACGCTGCCGAAGTTGCGGCCGTAAAGGGAGAAGTTGCTGCGCAGCGTGTCGTTCCACTTCACGTCGTAGACGCCGCCACCGGTACCGGCGAGGAACACCACGTCGGAATCCAGCCAGTGAATGTCAAAGTTGTCGCGGTCGAAGCGTTTACCCGCCCAGAAGGTGCTGCCCTTCAGCGCGCCGGTAAAATCAGGCAGGTTGCCCAGCTCCGCAAAGGCCTGGCGAATATTGAGATCGCTGGTATCGGCTGACCAGTCGTTATAGGTTCGCTGACCGTCGGCCAGCATCGCCTTGAAGCGCGTGGTCGCCCCGTTATCCAGGGTTTGCTTGTGCTCCAGGTTCAGCTCGACGTAGGTGTCGGCTTCGTTACCCAGACGCCCTACCGCACCGCCGGTTTCCCCGGCTGGCGTCAGGTACGGCCCGCTTTTGCTGCTGGAGGCCGCGTCGTTCATCAGCAGGCCGGAACGGGCGTAGCCGTGGAACTCAAACCCGCCGCTCTGGTCCGCCTTTTTCTCCAGCGCGGCGGTACGCTGCGCCACCGCCTGGGCTGTGGTTTGCGTCTGCTGCTGGGCGGCGACCAGCTGCTGCGTTTTTTGCTCGGCTTCGGTGGCGCGTTTTTCAGCGCTCTGCGCACGCGCTTCAGCAGCCTGAAGGCGCTGCTCCATCGCGGCAAGGCGCGCTTCAATGCTTGTCATATCCGTCTGGGCAAAAACAGAGGTACTGCCGGCCAGCATGCCTATCATCACGGCAAGTCTGCGTTTTTTATACATTTTGTCGCATCCCTAAAAGTATTAATCGAACGTGCTAAATTGCTAAACCGGTTTAGGTTGCTGATACTAAACCTGTGAATTTTGGATCGGCAATCTTTTTTGCTAAACCGTTTTAGTAAGTGTGATCGGGGCGACAATTCAGGCCGCCGGACGGCGGCCCGTGAAGGAATAAATTACAGATCCTGCTGCCAGGGTAACGCGGTCATTGCCCCCTTTGCCGTGGTGGCTAACGCCCCGCAGCGCTGGGCTAAGGCGATTACCGGAACCAGCTCCTGACCGGCGGCCAGCCCGTAGAGCAGCCCGGCAACGAAGGCATCCCCCGCGCCGGTGGTATCGACGTATTGCACAGGGGTGGCCGGATAGTGCTTCACCTCGCCCTGATGCCAGGCGATAACGCCCGCTTTTCCCTGTGTGACCAGCACCAGTCGCGCCGGGCAGCGCTGCATCAGCGCGTTCAGACCGTCTTGTACATCCGCATCGCCGGTTAAAAAAGTCAGTTCCTCAGCGGAGAGCTTGACCACCTCGGCGCTTTGCAGAGCCTGTTCCAGGCAGCGACGCAGCGCGTTTTCATCCGGCCAGAGATCCGGGCGAATATTGGGGTCAAAGCTTACGTAGCCGCCCGCCTTCCGGATGGCGTCCATCGCCTGAAAGGTCGCCGAGCGGCTCGGCTCAGCGCTTAGCGCGATGGAACAGACGTGCAGCCACTCGCCCGCGCTGAAGGTCGGCAGGTCGGCGGGTTCAAGAAACAGATCGGCGCTCGGGCGCACCATGAAAGTAAACGAACGTTCGCCGTGGTCGTCCAGATCCACCACCACCGTCGAGGTGCGGTGCGCCGGGTCAAGGCGCATATGCTTCACGTCAACCCGCTCGTCAGCAAGCGTTTTCGCCATAAAGCGCCCGAAAGGATCGTCGCCAACCCTGCCGATAAACGCGCTTTTACCCCCCAGCCGGGCAATGCCCACCGCGACGTTTGCCGGTGCGCCGCCGGGGCACTGCAGTAGTCTCCCTTCACCATCGGGCAATAAATCCACCACCGCATCGCCAAGTACCCAGATTTTTTCCATGTGATCCTCTTAGCTAAACTATGTTAAACCGTTTTAGCTATTTAAGCACAGGCAGGGCTAAGGGGAAATAACGCGGGAGGAAAATTGCCTAACGCATCAGATGCGGCCAGCGAATATCGCCGACGCCGTTAAGCTGCGGACGGGCAAACAGGAAGCCCTGGAAGCGGCGGATCCCGGCAGATTCGAGCCAGCACCACTCCTCTATTTTCTCGATCCCCTCGGCCACCAGGGTAATTTCAAGATCGGAGCAGCAGCTGATGATGGAGCGCACAATCGCCTGCTTCGGGCCGCTGAGGTGGATGTCGCTGATGATTTCGCGGTCGATTTTGATTTTATCCGGCTGGAAGCGGGTCAGCAGCGAAAGTCCGGCATAGCCGGAACCGAAATCATCAATCGCCAGCCCCACGCCCTCGGCGCGTAGCTGTTTAATGGCGCTGTTGAACTGGTTAAGCCCGGATATCATCTCGTTTTCAGTGATTTCAACGACCACCTGCTCCGGCTGAAGCCCATGCTGTTTAATCTGATCGACCAGAAACGCCACCGCGCCCGGGACGTTCACCAGCGACATCGGCAGCAGATTGACCGCAATTTTATGGCTGCCAATCCCCAGCTTTTCCGCCAGCGCGAAGGCATACGCTTTCGTCTGGAGATCGACTTCATAGATTTTGGCCGGGTCCAGGGCGCTGAAGAAATGTTCCGGGCTGCCGCCATCATTGCCGCGGATAAGAGCTTCAAAGGAGCTGATCTTACCTTCCGAGGGCTCAATAATGGGCTGAAGCGCAAACTGGCAGTGCTGGCTGACAAGCAGGCCCAGGCTTTCTCCCAGCGGTAAAGTTTCCGTTGAGAGCGTCCATTTTGCCGGATCGTAGCGTCCCCCCGACGGAGCCGGACGTTTGCCCGTAATAAACGTCTGTATAAATTTGAACACCCGGTCATCAGATGTCAGATAGCTGTCCAGCTTGCTGTAATGCAAAACCGACTGCAGCACCTCTTTCGGTGACTGCGTCTGCAGATCGAAAAGCAGCATGCCGACATTTTCAAAACGCCTGCGCGGGCCGTAATCCCGCATCAGTTCAACCACCCCGCCGTGCCGCTTGTCATTGCGGATTTTATGGAACAGCTTAACCACGCTCTCTTCAGAACCTTCGAGTATTTGCAGCACGTCAGTGCCTTTTGCGAGCAGAACCCCGGTGATATTCAGACTGGCATTGCGGATCCGGGCGTGCTCCACCAGCTCCCTCAGCGCGGAGGACTGACAGGATAATTTCAACTGGCTTCGGTAAATCAGCGTGGTCAGCACAATAGGGTGTTCCGATGAGAAAGAGCGGTGCATTGAAGCTACTGTTTAACATACTTTAACAATGCTACCTAACACATTCACGCCACAAGGGAACGTTACTTTTTCTCAACCCCGATTCGGCTGTTAATCCTCTCCTGCATATAGCCATAAAAAGGGTTTGAGGTGACCCTCATCAGCGCCTCTTTGCCAACGCTCAGCACGGACGTCTCTCCCCACAGCGCAATCGTCCCCAGGCTTATCCCGTAGCGGTTTTTCACGCCAGGCTCGCGACCGTAGAGATCGTCATTCGGCGGAAACGGCACGGCAACGTGCGACAGCGAATAAACATCCTGCGGCCAGGCCTGCGCAAGCGGCACAACCGTCTCCCGCGTGCTGCCTGCCGGGGTTGTTTTCGCCACCGTCGAGAAACTGTGCTCGCTGGCATTGGTGATAATCGTGACACTGTAACGCCTCTCGGCAATCGGCAGGAGCGCCGAGGTTGCCGTCCACGACGACGGCTTGAACAGCGGGCGGAAGCTCGCCGCCTGGTTGATGTCAAACACCACCAGCTCGCTGCCGTTTGCCGGAAGCTGGTCAAACAGGCCGCTCACCACCGCACGGGTGCTGACCGTAGAATCCATGACCGACTGGAACGCCAGTACCGGGGGCAAATTCGCCAGCCTGTTCTCCCGCGCCTCGCGGCCAATCTGTTCCTGCAGGGCCTTCGTCAGCAGCCACGACTGGCGGGCGGCGTTCACCGGGAAGGAGTTGTATTTATACGGGTTATATTCCGGAGAGATATTCAGCCACGCCGCTTTGGCAAACGCCGGCAGCAGCGCTGGTAGCCCTGCAAAACCGGCAAAGCGCGCAAAGGACGTCACGCCGATCATCGGTGAGAGCAGGATTACCTGCTGCGGCCGACGAAGCGAAGAGGAATCCAGCGCATCGAGAGCATATTTCATCGCCAGCGCCCCGCCGTTGGAGTACCCCACCAGATGCAGCGGCACGTTCTCCCCCGCCAGGCGCGTGGCTTCCCGCACGGCAAGACGCGCTGCGGCGAGCCACATCTCCCAGTCAACGTCCGTCAGCGCGCCGGGCGCGGTGCCGTGTCCGGGCAGGCGCGGAACCACGGCCACAAAGCCGTGCTGCTGATAATTTTCGGCAAGGTGCCTGACGCTGTAAGGCGAGTCCGTCAGCCCGTGCAGCAACACCACCGCGCCGCGCGGCTTCCCGTCCGGCATCAGCACGAAGGAGCGGTTGGCATCGGGCGTAAACTGCCCCGGCCACATCAGGCTCTGGCGATAATAGCGGTTTAGCAGCGTTTGTTCCTCGCCCTCTGTTTTCGCCGTCACCGCCCTGTCAAGCTCGGCGAAAATGGCGTTTTCCCGGGCGACATACCCGGCAAAGTTGGCCTTATCGAGTTCACGCACGGACATCTCGTCCGCCCGCCAGGTGTGCCAGGGGTGCAGCTCCGGCCCCTGCTGCGAGAGATAGACCCGCACCGCCAGCAGGACGACCAGGACGATCCCCACGACCATCCCTGTTTTCTTTGCCAGCGCCGCCAGGCGCACGCTGATTCGCCAGGGCAAATTCGCCATGCCGGGATCCCTTTCATGTTCACAATGCTTCTATCTTATCAAAAATGTGAACGCGCTGACGTATTCACCAAATTCATACCTGCCGCGTCAGCCGCTGCACCAAAAGTGAACTACGCTGCACAAATGTTGATCATCGGTTAACCAAATATTGCGTGAAATTTACAGCACGGCGGGTTTTAACCGCCCTGTCAACATGGCACGCGTCATGCATTGTTAACCCGGTAACACAAACCCAGCTTTTGACAGCCAGTTAACAGCGAGGCGGTATGACGACGAAACCCGAGATGTTGAGCCGTATCGAAGCGACGTTCAGCCAGCTCACCCCCAGCGAAAAGCGGGTCGGAAGCTGGCTGCTGGCGCACGCCGCGCAAATCCCGTTTGAAACGGCGGAGAGCGTCGGTCTGGCAAGCGGGACCAGCGGGATCACCGTCGGACGCTTCCTGCGCAAGCTGGGATACCGCAACCTGGAAGATGCCAAAAAGAGCCTGCGCGAACCGTACCAGCCCTGGGGCATGAACGAGCGGCTGGACTCCTGGCAGCAGCAGCGCCCCCTGCCCAACCGCCTTCAGCACGCCCTGTCGCTGGAGGTGGACGCCATCACGCAGGTGTATCAGCTGGCGCAAACGGACGCCTTCCGTCAGGTAGTGCACAACCTCGCCCACGCCGACGCGGTGTTTGTGCTGGGGATCCAGTCCACGCGCGGGATCGCCAACGCTTTCTTCAGCCACCTTGAGTACCTTCGCCCGCGCGTGAGCTATTCCGAGGGCGCTTCCGGCAGCTGGGTGGAATCCCTCAACTCCGGGTTTTCGCACCCCTACGTTGTGCTGACCGATACGCGCACCTACTCCGCGATGGCCCGCCAGTACTGCCGCGTGGCCAGCGAGAAAGGCATTCCGCTGGCCTTAATCACCGACATCTGGTGCCCGTGGGCGCGGGATTACCCGATGGATTTACTGCAGGTGAAAACCGACACCGGTCATTTCTGGGATTCACTTGCCCCCGTGAGCTGTCTGTTCAACCTGCTGCTGTCGGGCGTGGTGGAAGCGCTGGGTGATGCGCTCCCGGCGCGCCTGGCGGTAAACCGACAATTACAACAAGAGTTTGGTCAATTCGAACGCTAAAGGAGCGGAGCTATGCCCGAAGAGAGTGAACTGATTGATGTGGCGAAGACGTTTCCCACGCTGCATATCGATCTGAAGTATGCCACCGCCGACAACATCACCGGCAGGCCGATCTATCAGGAGGCGCTGTGCCTGCTGCATACCGACGCCGCCACCGCGCTGGCAAAAGCCATCAGCATTGCCGCGCTGGCCGGGCTGAAGCTGGTTGTGTACGACGCCTACCGGCCGCAGCAGGCGCAGGCTCAGCTTTGGGACGCCTGCCCGAACCCGGAATACGTGGTCGACGTGGCAATTGGCTCCAATCACAGCCGCGGTACGGCCATCGACGTCACCCTGATGGACGAGCATAACAGCGTGCTGGATATGGGCGCCGGCTTTGACGAAATGCATGACCGCTCGCATCCGTATCACCCCTCCGTACCGCCGCACGCCCAGCGCAACCGTCTGCTGCTGAACGCCATCATGTTCGGCGGCGGTTTTGTGGGGATTAGCAGCGAATGGTGGCACTTCGAACTGCCGAACGCCGCCAGCTACCCGCTGCTTGATGACCGTTTTGCCTGTTTTCCCCTGACGCACACCTCTCTTTAACCTGGAGCACTGCCATGAAAACATCGCTTCTCACGACCGTAATCGCCGCCACGCTGGCGTTGAGCGCCCCGCTGGCGCTGGCCGCCGTTCCGAAAGACATGCTCGCAATCGGTAAAGCCGCCGATCCGCAAACGCTCGACCCGGCCATCACCATTGATAACAACGACTGGACCGTCACCTACCCGTCCTACCAGCGCCTGGTTAAGTACAAGCCCGGCTCTACCGAGGTGGAAGGCGATTTGTCGACGGGCTGGAAGGCGTCCGACGATCAGAAAGAGTGGACCTTTACCCTGGCGGATAACGCTAAATTCTCCGACGGCACGCCGGTCACCGCCGAAGCGGTCAAACTCTCCTTTGAGCGCCTGCTGAAGCTCGGCCAGGGGCCGTCTGAAGCCTTCCCGAAAGATCTGAAAATTGATGCCGTGGATGACCACACGGTGAAATTCACCCTCAGCCAGCCGTTCGCGCCTTTCCTCTACACGCTGGCAAACGACGGGGCGTCCATCATTAACCCGGCGGTGCTGGAGGCCAATGCCGCGGACGACGCGCGCGGTTTTCTGGCGCAAAACACCGCCGGTTCCGGGCCGTTTATGCTGAAAAGCTGGCAGAAAGGCCAGCAGCTGATCCTGGTGCCGAACCCCCACTGGCCGGGCGGAAAGCCGCACTTTAAGCGCGTCTCGGTGAAGATTATCGGCGAGAGCGCCTCGCGCCGACTGCAGCTTTCTCGCGGCGATCTGGACATCGCCGACTCCCTGCCGGTCGATCAGCTTTCGGCCCTGAAGCAGGAAGGCAAAGTCGCCGTCGCGGAATACCCGTCCCTGCGCGTGACCTATCTCTATCTCAACAACAGTAAAGCGCCGCTCAATCAGGTGGATTTACGCCGGGCCATCTCATGGGCGACGGACTACCAGGGGATGGTGAAAGGCATTCTGAGCGGCAACGGCAAGCAGATGCGCGGCCCGATCCCGGAAGGCATGTGGGGCTATGACGCCACGGCTATGCAGTACAGCTTTGACGAGGCCAAAGCCAAAGCGGCGCTGGAGAAGGTCAAGGACAAACCCGCCAGCCTGACCTTCCTCTACTCGGACAACGATCCGAACTGGGAGCCTATCGCCCTCTCCACGCAGGCGAGCCTCGGCAAGATCGGCATTAACGTCAAGCTGGAAAAACTGGCCAATGCCACCATGCGCGACCGCGTCGGAAAAGGCGATTACGACATTGCCATCGGCAACTGGAGCCCGGACTTTGCCGACCCGTACATGTTCATGAACTACTGGTTCGAATCGGACAAAAAGGGGCTGCCGGGCAACCGCTCGTTCTATGAGAACAAAGAGGTGGATTCGCTGCTGCAGGCCGCGCTGAAAACCACCGACCAGGCGGAACGCACTAAAGATTACCAGCAGGCGCAAAAGGTGGTGATTGACGAAGCGGCCTACGTCTATCTGTTCCAGAAAAACTACCAGCTGGCGATGAACAAAGAGGTCAAAGGCTTCACCTTTAATCCGATGCTGGAGCAGGTGTTCAACATCGCCACCATGAGTAAATAACGGTTCTCGCCGGGGGAAAGCGTATGACGTTCTGGAGCATAGTGCGCCAGCGCTGCTGGGGGTTACTCCTGGTGGTGGCCGGTGTCTGTATCATTACCTTTATTATTTCACACATGATCCCCGGCGACCCGGCGCGTCTGCTGGCGGGCGACCGCGCCAGCGACGAAATCGTGCAGAACATCCGCCAGCAGTTAGGGCTGGATCGACCTCTGTACGTTCAGTTTGGCCGCTACGTGGACGCCCTGGCCCACGGTGATTTAGGCACGTCCATCCGTACCGGACGCCCGGTTGCGGAAGACCTGAAGGCCTTTTTCCCCGCCACGCTGGAGCTGGCCTTTTGTTCCCTGCTGCTGGCGCTGGTCATCGGCGTGCCGCTGGGGATTTTGTCGGCGGTATACCGCAACCGCTGGCTGGATCACCTGGTGCGTTTAATGGCGATGACCGGGATCTCCACGCCGGCGTTCTGGCTCGGGCTGGGCGTGATTGTCCTGTTCTACGGGCACCTGCAGATTCTGCCGGGCGGCGGCAGGCTGGACGACTGGCTCGATCCGCCGACCCACGTCACCGGGTTTTATCTGCTGGACGCCCTGCTGGAAGGCAACGGTGAGGTCTTTTCCAACGCGCTTCAGCACCTGATTTTACCCTCGCTGACGCTGGCGTTTGTTCACCTGGGCATCGTGGCGCGCCAGGTGCGCTCGGCGATGCTGGAGCAGCTCAGCGAGGACTACATCCGCACCGCCCGCGCCAGCGGCCTGCCCGGCTGGTACATCGTCCTGCGCTACGCCCTGCCGAATGCCATGATCCCATCCATTACCGTGCTCGGGCTGGCGCTGGGCGATCTGCTTTACGGCGCCGTACTGACCGAGACCGTCTTTGCCTGGCCGGGAATGGGCGCCTGGGTGGTAACGTCCATTCAGGCGCTGGACTTCCCGGCGGTGATGGGCTTTGCCGTCGTCGTTTCGCTGGCCTACGTGCTGGTTAATCTGGTGGTCGATCTGCTCTACCTGTGGATTGACCCGCGAATCGGGCGCGGAGGTGCCGAATGATGTTAACGCAGGAAACGCCCGTCCCGGTGAAAACCGCCAGACAACGCGTCAACTGGGCAAAGCTGTTCTGGATGCTGCGCCAAAGCCCGCTTACGATCGTTGGCGGCGTCATTATGATCGCGATGCTCTTCCTGATGGTGGCCTCGCCGTGGATAGTGCCGCATGACCCGAACGCGCTGGACCTTACCGCCCGCCTGCAGGCGCCGTCTGCGCAGCACTGGTTTGGCACCGATGAGGTGGGACGCGACCTGTTCAGCCGCGTGCTGGCGGGCAGCCAGCAGTCGATTACCGCCGGGCTGGCGGTGGTGGTGATTGCGGGCGGCATTGGCTCGCTGCTGGGCTGTTTGTCCGGCGTACTGGGCGGGCGCGGCGACGCCGTCATCATGCGGGTGATGGACATTATGCTCTCCATTCCCTCTCTGGTGCTGACCATGGCGCTGGCCGCCGCGCTCGGTCCGAGCCTGTTTAACGCCATGCTGGCGATTGCGATCGTCCGCATACCGTTCTACGTGCGGCTGGCGCGCGGGCAAACTCTGGTGGTGCGTCAGTTCACCTACGTTCAGGCCGCCCGCACGTTTGGCGCGTCCCGCTGGCATTTGATCCGCTGGCATATCCTGCGCAACGCCCTGCCGCCGCTGATCGTGCAGGCGTCGCTGGATATCGGCAGCGCCATTCTGATGGCCGCCACGCTGGGGTTTATTGGCCTGGGCGCGCAGCAGCCCACCGCCGAATGGGGCGCGATGGTGGCCGTGGGCCGTAACTACGTTCTGGACCAGTGGTGGTACTGCGCCTTTCCCGGTGCGGCGATTTTGATTACCGCCGTGGGCTTTAACCTGTTTGGCGACGGTATCCGCGATCTGCTGGATCCGAAGTCAGGAGGCAAACAGTAATGACCGAACCGGTACTGAGTATTGAAGACCTGCATCTGAGCTTCCCGATTTTTCGCGGTGAGGTTCACGCGCTGAACCACGTTTCGCTTGAGATCGGCAGGGGTGAAATTGTCGGCGTGGTGGGCGAATCAGGGTCGGGCAAATCCGTTACCGCCATGCTCGCCATGCGCCTGCTGCCGGAGGGCAGCTATCGTATTCATCACGGTCAGGTGAAATTACTGGGTGAAAACGTCCTGACGGCGTCCGAGAAACAGCTTCGCCAGTGGCGCGGCGCTAAAGTGGCGATGATTTTTCAGGAGCCCATGACCGCCCTCAACCCGACGCGTCGGATTGGCAAACAGATGGTGGAGGTGATCCGCCAGCATCAGCCGCTTTCCCGGCGCGAGGCGCAGCAGAAGGCGATCGCCCTGCTGGAAGAGATGCAAATCCCGGACGCGAAGCAGGTCATGGCGCGTTACCCGTTTGAACTCTCCGGCGGCATGCGCCAGCGGGTGATGATCGCCCTTGCCTTCTCCTGCGAGCCGGAGCTGATCATCGCCGACGAGCCGACCACCGCGCTGGACGTGACCGTTCAGCTCCAGGTGCTGCGCTTGCTGAAGCATAAGGCGAAGGCCAGCGGCACCTCGGTGCTGTTTATCAGCCATGATATGGCCGTGGTGTCCCAGCTCTGCGACAGAATGTACGTGATGTATGCGGGCAGCGTGATCGAGAGCGGTGCCACGCAAACGCTGATCCACCGCCCTGTGCATCCCTATTCCATCGGCCTGCTGCGGTGCGCGCCGGAAAACGGCCAGCCGCGCGATCTGCTTCCCGCCATCCCCGGCACGGTGCCCAACCTCAGCCAGCTTCCGCAGGGGTGCGCTTTTCGCGATCGCTGCTTTGCCGCCGGGGCGAAATGCAGCGAAACGCCGCGCCTGTCGCCCGCTGGCGCAGAAGGACAGCGGGCTGCCTGCTGGTATCCACAACGGGAGAAACACCATGTCTGACGTACTGCTGGAACTGGACAGCGTGCACGTGAACTTTGCGGCGCGCAAAAACTGGCTTGGCCGCGTGACGGAACAGGTCCATGCCCTCAACGGGCTGGATCTCCAGATCCGTCGGGGGGAAACGCTGGGCATTGTCGGGGAATCCGGCTGCGGGAAAAGCACGCTGGCCCAGCTGCTGATGGGCATGCTTAAGCCGAGCTTCGGCGCATGCCAGCGTGCGCACCACGCAGGCGGCATGCAGATGGTATTTCAGGATCCGCTCTCCTCGCTCGACCCGCGGCTGCCGGTCTGGCGCATCATCACCGAGCCGGTGTGGGTGCAGAAACGCAGCAGCGAGCGCGAGCGCCGCCGGCTGGCGGAGGATCTGGCGCTGCAGGTAGGCATTCGACCGGAATATCTCGACCGTCTTCCGCACGCCTTCTCCGGCGGGCAGCGCCAGCGCATCGCCATCGCCCGGGCGCTTTCGTCCGACCCGGATATCATCGTGCTTGATGAGCCCACCAGCGCGCTGGATATCTCCGTGCAGGCGCAGATCCTCAACCTGCTGGTGACGCTACAGCAGCAGCGTAATCTGACCTACGTACTGATCTCGCATAACGTCTCGGTGGTCAGGCACATGAGCGACCGGGTGGCGGTCATGTATCTCGGGCAGATTGTGGAGCTGGGCAGCGCCGCGCAGGTGCTGAGTGAGCCACGCCATCCCTATACCCGCCTGCTGCTCGATTCGGTTCCCCGCACCGGAGAGCCGCTGGATGAAACGCTGGCGCTACGCAAAACGGAGCTTCCCGGCAACCGACATCTGCCCGAAGGCTGTTTTTTCCGCGACCGCTGCCCGATGGCAACGCAGGGGTGTGAACGTTCCCAGCCGCTACAGCCCTCTGGCGAGGGCCGTCACGTTCGCTGCTGGCGCAGCCTGGATTAGATTTGCGCCATCCCGCCGTCCACAAACAGTTCGGTGGCGTTAATAAAGCTGGCCGCGTCGGAGGCCAGAAACGCCACCGCTTTACCCACCTCAACGGGCGCGCCTAAACGCCCCAGCGGTACCTGCGCGGCCAGCGCGTCGTACAGCCCCTGACGGTGCTCTTCAGGCACCAGATCGCCAAGACCTGGCGTTTTGATTGGACCCGGGCTCACCACGTTGACGCGGATCCCGCGGCCCTGCAAATCCAGCGCCCAGGAACGGGCAAAGTTACGCACCGCGGCCTTACTGGCGCTGTAGACGCTGAAGTTGGCCGTCCCCTTAATCGACACCGTCGAGCCGGTCAGAATAATCGACGAACCGGCGGATAACAGCGGCAGCGCCTTCTGCACCGTGAACAGCACTCCGCGAACGTTGGTGCCAAAAATCCGATCAAACTGCTCTTCGGTGATCGCGCCCAGCGGCAGCATATCGCCGCCACCCGCATTGGCGAACAGGATATCAAGACGGCCTTCTTCTTTTGCTATCCGGGCATAGACCGCATCCAGATCCGCAAGCTTAGAAACGTCCGCGCGAATGCCCACGGCCGTTGAAGCTATTTCTGCCACCGCCGCGTCCAGCTCGGCCTGGCGACGCCCGGTGATGTACACCTTCGCGCCCTGAGCCGCCAGCTCCTGCGCCGTGGCAAGACCAATACCGGTGCTGCCGCCGGTGACCAGTGCGATTTTTCCTGAGAGAGTCGTGTTCATGTCATTTACCTTTTTGTGTTTGCGTTGGACAGACTTTAGCCCTTGCGGCATTAGTGAAAAACGGGCAAAAATGAAAATGACTATTCACCTAAAGAAACAATCAGAGGTCATCATGGATCAGCTCATGGCGATGCGCGCTTTCACGCGGGTGGTGGAATCCGGCAGCTTTACCCGCGCAGCGGACTCGCTGAATATGCCGATCGCCACCCTGAGCAAGCTGGTTAAATCACTTGAGGCGCATCTGGAGATACGCCTCCTGCACCGGACGACTCGCCGGGTGGTCGCGACGCCTGAAGGGATGGAATACTATGAAAAAGCGCTCCGGGTGCTGATTGATATCGAAGATATCGACACCTCGTTTCGCGTTTCCCGCGCGACGCCCAAGGGGCATTTGCGGGTTGACGTGGGCGGGTCCACCGCCAGGGACGTACTCATCCCTCTGCTGCCGGAATTTGTGCGGCGCTACCCGGATATCCGCATCGATCTTGGCGTAGCCGATCGTCCGGTCGATCTCATCAGCGGTAACGTAGACTGCGTGATCCGCGGCGGCCCGCTGAACGATTCAACCCTTATCGCCCGCCATCTCGGTGATGCCCAAATGGTCACCTGCGCGACGCCGGGTTACCTGAAAAACCACGGTGTACCGGCCTATCCGCAGGAGCTGCGCAACGGCCATAAGCTTATTAGCTATCTCTCTCCCGTCACCGGACGACCGTTTCCGTTTCGCTTCAGGGAGAACGGCGAAGCGCTGGAAATCAGCATTCCGCACTATCTCGGCGTCAATGAAAGCAACGCTCATCTGGCGGCTGCCGCGGCGGGGCTGGGGATCGTTCAAACCTTTGAGTATTCGGCTAAGTCATATTTACAGGCGGGAGGGCTGACGGCGATCCTGGGCGACTGGCGCCCTGCCGCCTATCCATTTCATGTGGTTTACCCGCAGAACCGGCATTTGACGCACAGACTGAAGGTATTTATCGCCTGGCTGGCGGAGGTGTTTCCCGCCGCGCTGAAGGGATAGCCGGGCGCGAACCCGGCAGGGGCTTAGTTAAGCTTATAGTCCAGCGTAATCTCAGCTTTCAGGAGCTGCGACACCGGACAGCCCGCTTTGGCTTTCTGAATAATGCCGTCAAACTGCTGTGGCGCAATGCCCGGAACGGTTACCTTGCTCTGCAGCGCAACCTTAGTAATGGCAAAGCCGCCGTCGGTTTTATCCAGAGAGACGTCCGCGGTCGTATCAATCGAATCAGCGGTATAGCCCGCTTCACCCAGCATCAGCGACAGCGCCATGGAAAAACAGGCCGCATGTGCCGCGCCAATCAGCTCTTCCGGGTTGGTCCCCTTTTCACCCTCAAAGCGGGTGTTAAAGCCGTAAGGCTGTTGGTTGAGAACGCCGCTCTCGGTGGAAACCGTTCCTTTCCCGCGCTTAATGTCGCCAGACCAGTGTGCCGAACCGTGCTTATGAATCGTCATTCTTGCTCTCCTTTTGGCTTACAAAGGGTTAAGTATAGACTACGCATCTGACACGCCCTGGAACACAGACGATTCCGGGTCTTTCACCTGCTGTACCGACAACAAGGATAAAAATATGACGCTAAAAATCAGGATGGCCGTCGCGGTAACCACGCTGGCTCTCTCTCTTTCTTCACTGGCCAAAACGCCGGAAAACTTTATCTATACCAGCTCAGGCGACCTCGATGCGGCGCTCCCGCTTGTTGCGCGTGGCGACATCGGCGGCGTGCAGATCGTGTACAACTGGCGCCTGCTTGAACCCGAGAAGGACAGCTATGACTTCTCGCGAATTGAGCAGGATCTGGCGCGTGTTAAGGCCGCCCGGAAAAAACTCTTTATTCAGATCCAGGATCGTTTTTTTGAGCCGGATGCCCGCTACGTTCCGGACTATCTGATGCACGATAAGCAATACAGCGGCGGGATTGCGCCGCAGTTCGATAACCCCGGCGAGGGCAAGCCTGTCGGCGCGGGATGGGTAGCGCGTCAGTGGGACCCCGCGGTGCGCCAGCGCTACCAGGCGCTGCTGGCTGCCCTCGCAAAACGCTTTGATGGCGAGGTGTATGGCGTGAACCTGCCCGAAACCGCGATTGATATTGACGAGAAAAATCCGCCAGCGGGCTTTACCTGCGACAGCTATTTCGCGGGTGAGATGGAAAATCTGGCCTTTGCGCGCAAGGCCTTTCAGAAATCACACGTGGTGCAGTACGTGAACTTCTGGCCGTGCGAGTGGGATAACGACCACAACTACATGGGGCGTCTGTTTGCGTATGCCAGCGCCAACAATATCGGCCTCGGTGGGCCGGACATTGTTCCCAACCGCAAGGCGCACATGAAGAATGCTTATCCCTTCTTCCATAAAAATAAACAGACGCTGCCGCTTATCGCCATGGCGGTTCAGGAACCGACTCTGACCTATAAGGATCCTCAAACCGGAAAACCGTTCACCAAAGCGGAGTTTGTCCGCTTCGGCGAAAGCTATCTCGGGGCAGATATTATTTTCTGGAGCACGGCCTCTCCCTGGCTAAAGGCAAAATAATCGCCTCTCAGGCAAGGCTGCGGGACAGTTCGTCGAGGAACGCGCGCAGCGCGGCAGGCTGGTATTCCCGTGACTGATAAATGCCGTGGATGGCAAGCGGTTTCGGCTCGAGTGCCTCCAGCACCGGCACCAGCAATCCCTGCTCCAGCGCGGCGCGCGCTTCGCGCTCCGGCAGCATGGCGATGCCGCAATGCTCGATCGCCGCGTTCATGAGCAGTGAAGAGATGCTGGCGCTCAGGTTGCCGCTGACGGCCACGCTCAGGCTTTCACCTTCCGGCGTCAGGAAACGCCAGGACTGGCCGGCGAAAAAGCTGTAGTGCAGGCAGTTGTGCTGCGCCAATTCTTCCGGGCTGGCGGGGATTCCGTGCTGTGCCAGATACGCCGGCGAGGCGCAGAGCACCGAGCGACACTCCCCCAGCCGGCGGGCGATCATGCCGGGCTCGGGGTTATCGGTAATGCGCACCGCGACGTCAATGCGCTCTCCCACCAGGCTGACCGGGTGGTTGTTCACGTCCAGCTCGATGCGCAGCTGCGGGTAGCGCGAGAGCAGGCCGGGCAGGACCGGCGCAATCAGGTGCATCGCGGTAAAGTGCGCGCAGGCTACCCGCAGCGTGCCGGACGGCAGATCTTTTTCAGACTGACCTTCGATTTCCTGCGAGATCTGCGAGAGCGTCCGCGTTTTTTGCAGCACCTTTTCCCCTGCCGCGGTTAGCGTCAGCTTGCGCGTGGAGCGGTTTACCAGCCGCGTCCCCGCCCACTTCTCCATTTGTTCAAGGTAGCGGCTTACCATTGGCCGGGAAATGCCCAGCGCGCGGGCCGCCGCGCTCAGGCTTCCCAGCTCGCATATCCGGTTATAGACCTGAGCGGCAATAACGCGATCCATATAAGCTCCATCTGCTCGATTTATGAAACTAAGCATGTCTTGTTTCAGGAATTCTGGCAAATGCGAATATCCGTACAATAACGATATTCCTGAACAACAGAGACAACAGCATGAAACTCACTCATATTGCCCTGCTTTCCGCCCTTTTCGCTCCGGCCGTTTTTGCCGCACCGTTGACGATTGATACCTATAACCCGCAGGAAAAAGGCATTTTCGCGGTCTCCTCCACGCTCGTTTCCGGCCCGAAAGAGGCGGTGCTGTTTGACGCGCAGTTCAGCGTGAAGGATGGCGAAGCGCTGGTAGAGAAAATCCGCCGCAGCGGTAAAACGCTGAACAAGATTGTGATCACCTCCGGCGATCCGGACTTCTATTTTGGCCTGCAGCCGCTGGTGAAAGCCTTCCCGAATGCCAAAGTGGTGGCCACGCAGCAGGTGGTTGACCATATTAAGGCCACCAAAGACGCCAAGCTCGCCTTCTGGGGCCCGCAGATGAAAGACGGCGCGCCGACTGAACTGGTGGTGCCGCAGGTGCTCGCCTCCACCACCTTTATGATTGACGGGGAAAAGGTCGATATCGAGCAGCCGGACAGCTACGCGGCCTACGTATGGATCCCGTCAGCAAAAACGATTCTTGGCGGCACCGGCGTCTCCTGGGGCATTCACGTCTGGACGGCAGATACCCAGACGCCGGCTCGCCGTCAGCAGTGGCAGCAGACCCTGGACAATATGGCCGCGCACAAACCGGAACGCGTGATCCCGGGCCACTATCTGGGCACGCCGCCGGCCGGGACCGGGGCTATTGATTTTACCCGTGGCTATCTGCAGCATTTTGAACAGGCATTGTCGGCACATAAAGACTCTGCGGGCGTTATCGGTGCACTGAAAAAACAGTATCCGGGCCTGGCCGAAGAGAGCTCTCTGGAATTAAGCGCCAAAGTGAATACCGGCGAAATGAAGTGGTAATTTAAAAACGGCTCCTGCTATATTTCCTCGATGGCAGGAGTCCCCAAAAATATCTTCACCGCTACACATCAATATATCCCCACATTCTAAAAGCGCATAAAAGCATGCACTTATGTCATTTTTATTTCTAAGATGAATCTGAGACACAACCGGGAAAATATTTGCCATTCTGTTTATGAATTAAATTTTTTGCGAGCCGTACCATTAAACAGACAACGACACGGAGGCAGCATGTTTACTTATTACCCGGCTAATACCGCAGCAGCACAACCTGAACTCGTTAACGCGATCGCGCAGGGTCTTCACGCCGAGCACGGTGCTGTGACTGAAGATGACATTTTAATGGAACTGACCAAGTGGGTGGAATCCACGGATAATGACATCCTCAGTGACATCTACCAGCAGACCATTAACTACGTCGTCAGCGGGCAAAACGCACCTTTGTAAAAACCTGCTAAGCTGGATCTGCAACCTAAGGGGTTACATTTCGTTTGCGAAAGCAAACTGGTCCTTAAAACTATCAACAGGATTGAGGAGTTAACATGAAATCGAACCGTCAGGCACGCCACATTCTGGGACTGAACTACAAGCTTTCTAATCAGCGTAAAGTGGTGATTGAAGGCGACCATGAAACGCAAGTCACTCACGCCACCGGCAGAAAACGCCACGCGGGCAAGTAAGTTCCAGACTGAGATCCAGAACACCATCGGCAAAACCGGTGGTGTTTTTGTTTATGTGTTGCGGTAATTAATATTTAGCTCCTTTATAATACCGCCCGACCGCACCCCGTAGCACAGGCCAGAAAGATGACAAACAGCAGTGTCAGGGACGGATCTTCAAAAAAAGAGTGAGTGACATGGACAACAAACTGAAAAAACATCGTTCCTTATATATCCCTTATGCCGGCCCGGTTTTACTCGAATTCCCCCTGCTCAACAAAGGTAGCGCCTTCAGCATGGAAGAGCGCAGCAGCTTTAACCTGCTGGGCTTACTGCCCGAAGTGGTTGAAACCATTGAAGAGCAGGCAGAGCGCGCGTGGATCCAGTATCAGGGCTTCAAAACCGAGATCGACAAACACATCTACCTGCGCAACATTCAGGACACCAACGAAACCCTCTTCTATCGCCTGGTGCAAAACCATCTCGAAGAGATGATGCCGGTGATCTACACCCCGACGGTGGGTGCGGCGTGTGAACGCTTCTCTGAGATCTACCGTCGCTCACGCGGCGTCTTTATCTCTTATCAGAATCGTCACAACATGGACGATATTCTGCAGAACGTGCCGAACCACAATATCAAAGTGATCGTGGTGACCGACGGGGAACGTATTCTCGGCCTCGGCGACCAGGGCATTGGCGGGATGGGGATCCCAATCGGAAAACTCTCTCTCTACACCGCCTGTGGCGGCATCAGCCCGGCCTACACACTGCCGGTGGTGCTGGATGTCGGTACCAACAACCAGCAGCTGTTGAACGATCCGCTTTACATGGGCTGGCGTCATCCGCGCATTACCGACGACGAGTACTATCAGTTTGTCGACGATTTCATTCAGGCCGTGAAGCACCGCTGGCCGGACGTTCTGCTGCAGTTCGAAGACTTTGCGCAGAAAAACGCGATGCCGCTGCTGAACCGCTATCGCGATGAGATCTGCTCCTTTAACGACGACATCCAGGGCACCGCAGCGGTGACCGTGGGCACGCTTATCGCCGCCAGCCGCGCGGCCGGCAGCCAACTGAGCTACCAGAAAATTGTCTTCCTGGGCGCAGGCTCTGCGGGCTGCGGTATCGCCGAGCAGATTATTGCCCAGACGCAGCGCGAAGGCTTAAGCGAAGAGCTGGCCCGCTCCCGCGTCTTTATGGTTGACCGTTTCGGCCTGCTGACCGACGGTATGCCGAACCTGCTGCCGTTCCAGAACAAGCTGGTGCAGAAGCGCGAGAACCTGAAAAACTGGGATACCGACAACGAAGTGCTCTCCCTGCTGGACGTGGTGCGCAACGTGAAGCCGGATATTCTGATCGGCGTTTCCGGGCAAACCGGTCTCTTCACCGAAGAGATCATCCGCGAGATGCACAAGCACTGCGAGCGCCCTATCGTGATGCCGCTCTCTAACCCGACCTCCCGCGTGGAAGCGACGCCGCAGGACATCATCGCCTGGACCGAAGGTAACGCTCTGGTTGCCACCGGCAGCCCGTTCGATCCGGTGGTGTGGAAGGATAAAACCTATCCGATCGCCCAGTGCAACAACTCCTATATCTTCCCGGGCATTGGTCTGGGCGTGATCGCCTCCGGCGCGTCCCGCATTACCGATGAGATGCTGATGTCGGCGAGCGAAACCCTTGCGGGCTATTCGCCGCTGGTCAACAACGGCGAAGGGCTGGTGCTGCCGGAGCTGAAGGACATTCACAAGGTGTCGCGCGCTATCGCGTTTGCGGTGGGTAAAATGGCGCAGCAGCAGGGCGTGGCGGTGAAAACCTCTGCCGACGCGCTGCAGCAGGCTATTGATGATAATTTCTGGATGCCTGAATACCGCAGCTATCGTCGTACCTCGATTTAATTCTGCGCTCGAACCGTTCCCTCTCCCCTGTGGGGAGAGGGTTAAGGTGAGGGGCACAGACCGCACGATCGAATATCCCCTGGCCAAACCCCCTTTCCCCCGCTACACTCCTTTCATCCATTAACCCACTGAATATATAAGGAGGCCAATTATGCTGTACTGTGAAATTTTCAATGTTTCACATACATTTGGTGATCGCACCAGCTCAAGCGTTATCGGTATCGTGCTGCGATAACTTTTGCTTGAGCGAAGACACCAACCCTTGAAATCCCTTCTCTCGGGCTTACTGAGTTATCGTCAGCGATGTTTGACGAGGCATAAACATGCCTGTAACTCTTGGGTAAGCAACAATGAGCACTTTACTCACTGCACAATCTTTACGCGTTGATACGGCGTTTGGCACGCTCTTCGACTCCCTCTCCTTTACGCTGAAAAAAGGCGACCGCATTGGCCTGCTGGGCGACAACGGCTGCGGCAAAAGTACGCTTTTAAAGGTGCTGGACGGAACAGATATCCCTGCCGCCGGAACGGTCGCGCTTGCCGGGCACTGCCTGATGGCGCGCGTGGAGCAACATCTCCCGGACGCCATTTTCCCGCTGACCATGCTGGATGCGGTACTCGCGCAGCTGCCATCAGCTGAGCGCGACAGCCTGCGCTGGAAAGCCGAAACGCTGCTGGCCAGCATGGGCTTTACGCCGCAGGATATGACGCTGCAATCCGCCACCCTGAGCGGCGGACAGCACACCCGCCTGCTGCTGGCGCGGGCGTTGATTCACGAGCCGGATCTGCTCCTGCTGGATGAACCCAGCAACCACCTCGATTTGCCGACCATGCTCTGGCTGGAACACTTTTTACAGAACTGGTCAGGCAGCTTCGTGCTGGTTTCGCACGACAGACAGCTGCTGGATGCCGTCACAAACGGCAGCTGGATCCTGCGCGATAAGACGCTGCACTACTTTGCCCTTCCCTGCACGGCCGCCCGCAGGGCGCTTGCCGCAAAAGATGAAAGCGATGCGCAGCGCAATAAGGCGGAGCAAAAGGAGATCGACCGCGTAACCGCCAGCGCGAAACGGCTTGCGACCTGGGGCAAGGTTTATGACAACGAAGACCTGGCCCGCAAAGCCAAACAGATGGAAAAACAGGTCGAACGGCTGAAGGAGAGCCAGACGGAAGTAACGGCAGGCAGCCAGTGGACGTTAACCCTGCGCGGTGACGCGCTGCGGGCAGACCGTCTGCTGGAAATGGAAAACCTCGGCGTACCGCCTGCGCCGGGGCTGCCGGACCTGTTTAGCATCGACGTTGCGCGGCTCAAAAGCGGCGATCGCGTGGCGATTGTCGGGCGTAACGGCTGCGGTAAATCGTCGCTG
The DNA here is from genome assembly GCF_034107265.1 of Enterobacter sp. 168J2. Taxonomy (NCBI): domain Bacteria; kingdom Pseudomonadati; phylum Pseudomonadota; class Gammaproteobacteria; order Enterobacterales; family Enterobacteriaceae; genus Enterobacter; species Enterobacter sp. 168J2. The sequence continues at coordinate 1,197,702 of NZ_JAWNEB010000001.1, forward strand.
ATGAAGCTTATCTGGCGCGGCTTTACCGGGGAACTGGCAAACGCGGGTCTGAAGCTGCACCCGCGCGTGTCGGCAGGCTATTACGACCAGACGCTTCATCAGCTTGCGGACAACGCCACGCTGCTCGACGCGCTGGAGCCGTTTGCACCCGATCCGCAGCACAGGAAGATGGCGCTCATCAGCGCCGGCTTCCCGTGGGCGCGCCACGGGCAAAAAGTCAGTACGCTCAGCGGCGGCGAGCGCTCTCGCCTGCTGTTCGTCGGGCTGACGCTTGCCCGTTATAGCCTGCTGATGCTGGATGAACCCACCAACCACCTCGACATGGAGGGCAAAGAGGCGCTGGCGGAAACGCTGCAGCAGTTCGAAGGCGGCGTGCTGCTGGTCAGCCACGATCGCCAGTTAATCAGCCAAAGCTGTAACCGCTTCTGGCTGATTGAGGACGGCAGGCTGAGCGAGTGGCACGATGCTGAAGCGGTGTTTGAGCGGCTGCGTGAAAGCGCGGGGCTCGAGACATCCGCCGCACCGGTGATTTCATCTGCGACGGTTCAACCCTCGCCGTACGACGATTTGCTGGAGCGGCTGATCGCGCTGGAAACGCTGCTGGAAGAAGACCTGGCGCGTAAGCCGAAGCATCAAAAGCCGCAGCTGCAGGCGCAATGGCGTAAAGAGATTGAGGAGATAGAAGCACAGCTGTAACGCTGCGCCCGGCGAGCCTCTCGCCGGGCCAGTATTTTCCCCCTAAATTATTAGAGGAACGCCCTGTTCTTAATCTGAAATCGGATTAAATGATGACATTATGTTGCTGCAGCCTTGCATTACCAGGCTAATGTATTAATCCTTAAGAGGTATTACCCTGCTATGCAGATTCTTATCATGAACAAGGAGATACACATGAAGGCTGCTGTTGTTACTCAGGATCATCAGGTTAACGTCACCGAAAAAACCTTACGCACCCTTAAGCATGGGGAAGCCCTGCTGAAGATGGAGTGCTGTGGCGTTTGCCATACCGACCTTCACGTGAAGAACGGGGATTTTGGCGATAAAACGGGGGTGATCCTCGGCCATGAAGGGATTGGCATCGTAAAAGAGGTCGGCCCTGGCGTGACGTCGCTGAAGGTCGGCGACCGCGCGAGCGTGGCGTGGTTTTTTGAAGGCTGTGGCCACTGCGAATACTGTAACACCGGCAATGAAACTCTGTGCCGCGATGTGAAAAATGCCGGTTACTCCGTGGATGGCGGCATGGCCGAAGAGTGCATCGTCACCGCGGATTATGCGGTAAAAGTGCCGGACGGTCTGGATTCAGCCGCGGCCAGCAGCATCACCTGCGCCGGCGTCACCACCTACAAAGCGGTGAAAGTTTCCGGAATTAAGCCGGGCCAGTGGATCGCGATTTATGGCTTGGGCGGGCTGGGCAACCTCGCGCTGCAGTATGCTAAAAACGTCTTTAACGCCAAAGTCATCGCCCTTGACGTTAACGACGAACAGCTGAAGCTGGCGGCCAGCATGGGCGCGGATTTAACCATCAACTCCCGCAGCGAAGACGCCGCTAAAATTGTGCAGGAAAAAACCGGCGGCGCGCATGCTGCGGTGGTCACTGCCGTCGCGAAAGCGGCCTTCAACTCGGCGGTGGATGCGGTTCGTGCCGGTGGCCGCGTGGTTGCGGTTGGGCTGCCGCCGGAAGCGATGAGCCTCGACATTCCGCGTCTGGTGCTGGACGGCATTCAGGTGGTGGGTTCGCTGGTCGGCACCCGTCAGGATCTGCAGGAAGCGTTCCAGTTTGCCGCTGAAGGCAAGGTGGTGCCGAAAGTTACGATGCGTCCGCTTGAGGATATCAACGCCATCTTCAAAGAGATGGAACAGGGCCAGATCCGCGGCCGTATGGTGATCGACCTACGTTCATAACCGTTCACCTTTCATCACCGCTCCTTACCGGGGCGGTTTTTTTATAGCCATTTTCCAGCAATCCTTATCTTAATTCCTTCGTTCCCTTGTTTTCCCGTGCGTCCGATGATGAATCCGACGCTAACAAGAAGATAACAAAGGAATTCACCATGCAAACCCCATTTCGTCTGCCGCTGCTGACGGCGCTGATTCTGGCGACCACCGCAGCCTGGGCAGCAGATGCGCCCGTCAAAGGCGGCACGCTGATTTATCTGGAGCAGCAGGCGCACACCAACCTCTACCCGCCCGCTGGCGGCTTTTACCCGAACGGCGGTATTCTGAACCAGATCACCGATAAACTGACGTGGCAAAACCCAAAGACGCTGCAGGTGGAACCCTGGGTGGCCGAGAGCTGGGCCACCAACGCCGATAAAACCGAATACACCTTTAAACTGCGTCCCGGCATCACCTTCTCCGACGGCACGCCGCTGGACGCGAACGCCGTGGCGAAAAATTTTGATACCTACGGTTTAGGCAATAAGGCGCAGCGCCTGCCGGTGTCAGAAGTCATCAATAACTACGATCGCAGCGAAGTCATCGACCCGCTGACCGTGAAGTTCTACTTCAAAAAACCGTCGCCGGGGTTCCTTCAGGGCACCGCCACCATTGGTTCGGGCCTGGTCTCGCTCAGCACGCTGAAGCGCAACTTTGAAGAGCTGGGTGATGCCCGCCACATCATTGGCTCCGGACCGTTTGTGGTGAAGGACGAGAAGCTGGGCCGCGAAGTGACGCTCGAAGCCCGTAAGGACTACCGGTGGGGGCCTAAAAACCTGGCGCAACAGGGGCCAGCCAATCTGGACGGCATCAAGTTTATCGTCACCCAGGAAGACAGCGTGCGCGTCGGCGCCCTGCTGGCGGGTCAGGCCGACTTTATTCGCCAGGTGCAGGCGTATGACGAAAAGCAGGCCACCGACCAGGGCTATACGATCTATGCCGCCCCGACGCGCGGGGTGAACGACAGCATCAGCTTCCGCCCGGATAACCCGCTGGTCTCCGATATTCGCGTTCGTCAGGCGCTGCTGCATGCCACCAACGCGAAACAGGTAGTCGACACCCTCTTCTCGGCCAACTATCCGCAGGCGAAGTCCGTGATTGCCGATTCCGCCGCAGGCTTTGTCGACCTCAGCGACAAATTGACCTTTGACCCGGCAAAAGCCAACAAGCTGCTGGACGAGGCGGGCTGGAAAGCCGGCGGCGACGGGATCCGCGCCAAAGAGGGCCAGCGCCTGGCGCTGACGGTGTATGAATCTCTGCCGCAGCCGCAAAACAAAGAGGTGCTGCAGCTGGTTGCCCAGCAGTGGCGACAGGTGGGCGTGGCGCTGAGCGTCAAGGCCGGTGACGCGGGCAGCCGCACGCTGGATAACCTTGATCCGCTGAAAACCCCGTTAACCGTTTCCGAAGTGGGCCGCGCCGATCCGGACGTGCTGAAAAGTATGTTCTACCCCGCTAATCGCGACGCGCTGCTGCAAAAAGGCGGCTCCAGCGACAGGGCCAAAAACTTCCGCGACGACAGGCTGAACGCGCTGCTGGTGAACATCTCTGCCGAAGTGGATCCGCAAAAACGCCTGCAGCTGACGGGAGACGCCCAGCGCTACCTGCTGGATAACGCCTATGTCATTCCGATCTTTGAAGAGCCGCAGGTCTTTGCCGGTGCGCCGTGGCTGAAAGGGGTGAGTTTTGAAGCGGTTGGCCGCCCGTCGTTCTACGGCGCGTGGATTGAGAAACGCTGAGGAGCTGACGATGCGCCACGCACTTCTTCAACGCTTTGGGCACGGGCTGCTGGTGCTCTGGGCCGCCTTTACCCTCTCGTTCGTGCTGCTCCAGGTGCTGCCGGGCGACGCGGTGCTGATTAAATTTCAGAACCCGGATCTGGGCCTAAGCCCGGCGCAAATCGAGGAGATGCGCGTGGCCTACGGCGCGGACAGCCCGCTTTGGCAGCAATACGGCCACACGCTGCTGGCGATGCTGCGCGGGGATTTCGGCTATTCGTTACAGGCAGGGGTGCCGGTCAGCGAGCTGATTACCAGTAATCTGCCGGATACCCTGAGCCTCGCCCTGCCCGCGTTTGTGCTCGCGATCCTGCTGGCGTTTGCGCTGGCCTTTGCGTCGCGTCTGCCGGGCGTGCGCTGGCTGAGCAGTACCCTCCAGTCGCTGCCGGTTCTGTTTGTCTCCTTACCAACGTTCTGGCTTGGGATTGCCCTCATTCAGATCTTTTCATTTCAGCTGCGGCTGATCCCGGTGATTAACCCGACGCCTCTGCAGGGGTTGCTCCTGCCGATCGTCACCGTCGCGATCCCAATCTCCGCCCCGCTGGCGCAGATTCTGATGCGCAGCCTGGACCAGGTGGCGACGCAGCCGTTTGTCGCCGTCGCCCGCGCCAAAGGGATGAGTGAAACCGCCGTCCTGTGGCGTCACGTCACCCGCAACGCCCTGCTGCCGGTCCTGAACATTGCCGGGCTGCTGCTGGGCGAGCTGATTGCCGGGGCGCTGATCGCTGAAACCGTTTTTGGCCGCAGCGGGCTTGGGCAGCTGACCCAGCAGGCGGTGAATAACCAGGATATCGCCGTGCTTCAGGCGGTGGTGATGATTTCCGCCCTCGGTTTTGTCCTGATTAACCTGCTGGTGGATCTGCTGATGCCGCTGCTCGATCCCCGTCTGCAAACCGTTACCGGAGGTACTTCATGAGCCTGGTCGATTACGCCGCCGCCGCGCGAAAGCGCGTCCCCACTTTTCAGGGAGTGGAGTGGCAGCCCGGGCTGTGGCTGGCATGGGCGGTGATTATTCTCGCGATTTTTGCCGCCGTGGCACCCGGCCTGTTCACCCCCTACAGCCCGGTTGAGGGCATCGCTGGCGCACAGCGCCTGGCGCCGCAGGCGGGCCACTGGCTCGGCACCGATCAGCTTGGCCGCGATGTTTTCACCCGCATTGTTTTTGGTGCATCCCACTCCCTGAGCGCGGCACTGGCCGCCGTCACCATGGGCCTGCTGGTGGGCACCGGTTTAGGGGTGGTTGCCGGGGCGTTCGCCGGGCGCGTCGAGTCGCTGCTGATGCGTTTTGTTGACGTGCTGCTGTCCATCCCGTCTCTGCTGCTCTCGCTGACGGTCATTATTCTGCTCGGGTTTGGCACCGTTAACGCGGCGATTGCAGTGGGCGTTGCCTCCATTGCCAGCTTCGCCCGGCTCGCGCGCGGTGAAGTCGTGCGCATCCGGCACGCGGATTACGTCGAAGCGGCGTTTGGCAGCGGCGGGACCTTTTTCGCCGTGCTGTGGCGACACATCCTGCCCAACGCGTTTACCGCCGTCCTCGCCTTTGCCACGCTGCAGTTTGGTCAGGCCATCCTGGCGCTCTCTACGCTGAGCTTTCTCGGCTACGGCACCCCGCCGCCCGTGCCGGAATGGGGCCTGCTGATTGCCGAAGGCCGTAACTATCTCTCGACCGCCTGGTGGCTAACCGCCTTCCCCGGCACGGTCGTCATCGCCGTGGTGCTCGCCACCAACCGTATCAGCCAGCAGTTCAGCGGAGGTCGCTAATGACCGTTATCTCAGTGGAAAATTTGACGATGAGCTACCGCACCGCGCGCCAGTGGCGAGAGGTGGTGCACAACGTCAGCTTCACGCTCGGACGAGGGGAAATGCTGGCGTTTGTCGGTGAATCCGGCTCCGGCAAAACGACCACGGCACAGGCGATTATCGGTCTGCTGGCCGACAACGCCCGGCGTGATGCGGGAAAAATCATTCTCAACGGCGAGGAGATAAGCCGGTGGTCCGCTAAACGTCTCGATACCCTTCGCGGGGCGCGAATCAGCCTGATTCCGCAGGATCCGGGTAATTCACTTAACCCGGTGAAGACCATCGGCGCGCAGGTCGGGGAAATTATTCAGCTCCACCAGAAAGTAACCCACGCCCGCCGCGACGAGCAGGTGCTCGCCCTGTTGACAAAGGTCGGCCTGAGCCACCCCGAGCAGCGCATGAAGCAGTACCCGCATCAGCTCTCCGGCGGGATGAAACAGCGCGTACTGATTGCCATCGCGATAGCGCTGCGTCCGGACGTCATCATTGCCGATGAACCCACCAGCGCGCTGGACGTAACGGTACAAAAGCGCATTCTCGATCTGCTGGATATCCTGCGCCGGGAATCGGGTACCGCCGTTCTGTTTGTCACTCACGATCTGGCGCTGGCCGCGCAGCGCGCGGACAGGCTGCTGGTTTTTCGCGACGGCGAGGTTCAGGAGCAAGGGAGCACCGCGGATATCATCCGCACGCCGCAGCACGCCTACACCCGCCAGCTGCTGAGCGATCTCCAGGGCCAGCGCCTGACCATCGCCCCGGTGACCGGTCGCCCGCTCGCGTCACCGGCCATTCGCGCCCGCGCCATTAGCAAACGGTTCTCCCTGGGCAAAGGCCATCAGCTTCAGGCGCTGGATCGGGTCACTTTTGACGTCAGGCGCGGCAGCACGCATGCGCTGGTCGGGGAATCCGGCTCAGGAAAAACCACCCTCGCCCGTATTTTGCTCGGTTTTGAACAAGCCGACAGCGGACGGGTCACTATTGATGATATCGATGCCACCGCGCTGAGCCGCGAGGCCCGCCGTCAGCTGCGCCAGAAGATCCAGTTCGTCTACCAGAACCCGTTCGCCTCTCTCGACCCGCGCCAGACCCTGTTCGACATCATCGAAGAGCCGCTGAAGAACTTTGCTCGCCTCAGCAAGGCGGATCGCAAGCTCCGGGTAGAGACCGTGGCTCAGCGGGTTGCTCTGCCGGTCGATATATTGAACCGCACCGCCCGGGAGCTTTCGGGCGGTCAGCGCCAGCGCGTTGCCATCGCCCGGGCACTGATCCTTGAGCCGACCATTCTGGTGCTTGACGAGGCCACCTCCGCGCTGGACGTCACCGTACAGGCGCAAATTCTGGCTCTGCTTCAGCAGCTGCAGCAGCAGCTGGGATTGACCTACCTCTTTATCACCCACGATCTGTCTATCGTTCGCCGGATCGCCAACAGCGTCACGGTGCTGCGCGGCGGCCAGGTCGTCGAACAGGGCGACGTCGGAACCTTATTCGCGTCGCCGCGGACCGACTATACCCGCGAGCTGATTGACGCCATTCCCCATTTTTCACCCGCTACGAAGGAGTTCGCATGACGCGAAAACGCCTGGGTTTTTTCACCCGCCTGCTTGACGACGCCACGCCGAAGGAGCGCTATCGTCTGGCAACCGAGCAGATCCGCCACGCCGAACGCCACGGTTTTGACAGCGCCTGGATTGCGCAGCATCACTTCCACGAAAGCGAAGGTGGCCTGCCGTCGCCGCTGCTGTTTCTGGCGCACGTTGCGGCGCATACCGAAACCATCCGCCTGGGCACGGCCATCATTACCCTGCCGATGGAGAACCCGCTGCGCGTGGCGGAAGATGCCGCCGTGCTGGATCTCCTCGCCGATGGGCGTCTCGAAGTCGGTTTTGGATCGGGCGGTACACCGACCTCATTCCTGCCGTTCGGCCTGACGTTCGAGGCGCGCGGCGCGGCCTTTGCGGACCATTTGCATGTGATCCAAAGCGCCTGGCGCGGAGATTCGCTTACCCATCCGGATAACCACCTCTACCCGCCAGCGCCACAGCTGGCCGGCCGTATCTGGATTGCCACCTTCTCTGTCGACGGTGCCGTTCGCGCCGCCCGGGCCGGACACGGTTTAATGCTCTCCCGCACGCAGCCGCGCCCGGCAGACCGGCCGGATTTAACGCTCGACGCGATCCAGAACCCGATTGTGGATGCCTACCTCGATGCGCTGCCTGCGGGCATCGCGCCGCGTATTCTGGCCTCCCGCACGGCGTTCGTCGCCGACAGCGATGACTATGCGCTCAGGGTCGCAACGCCGGGCCTCACGAAACAGGCCCGGCAGCATCGCGCCGCCGGGTACGCGGTTAAAGGTGACATTGTCACCGATTATCGCCGCCAGTTCGACGCCCATATCGGTTCCCCCGATACGGTGCTGCGTTCACTGCATGCGGACTCCGTTCTCAGGCGCGCCACGGATATCTCATTCCAGGTCCATTCGGTCGAACCCACGCACCGCGACACGCTGCGCTCCATTGAGCTGATCGCCGAAAAGATTGCCCCCCACATCCTTTGAGGAGACACCTATGTCATTAAGTCAGGATATTCTCGCCGAGCTGGCGGAAATCAAACCCGGTTCCGCTCTGGCAGAGGCGCGCGCCACGCGTGATGCTGCAACTCGCCACGCCCAGGGCAGCTATGAAATCCTGTTCAGCCAGCAGGATGATGATATTGCGCTCGACGAGCGCTTCGCCGTGGCGGCAAAAGTCGCCAGGTGGCACAGCGCGGAGACGCTGGCTGCGCACTATGCCGGATTTGGCCTGGCAGACCCTACCTCAGAACGCCTGACACCGGCGCTGAATTTCGCGCGCCTGCTGACGTTCTCACCCGTGGAAGCGACACCAGCGGCGCTAAAAGCGCTGACCCAGGCGGGATGGAGCAAGGCAGGCATCGTTACCCTGGCGCAGCTTGTTGCGTTTGTGAGCTTCCAGAGCCGACTCGTCGTCGGGCTGCGGCTGCTGAACGACAGGCCCGTCGCCCAAAGCGAAACGCCGGTGGCGGCGGGCGTCTGGCACACGACCGCAACAACGGCCACCGGGAAGGCGGCACCCGTCGCGTTCACCCAGCAGGAGCTGGGATGGGAGCCGTGGATAGCGGCTAAACCGCTGGCGGACTTCCGTGACGATGAGGTTGCCGTTCTGGCGAAATTTGGCCATACCGATTCCGACTACTTCCGCCTGCTGGGGCGCAACCTGCCGGTGCTTGAACAGCGCACGCTAACGGATAAAGGAATTTTTTATACGCCGGGGGGATTACCGCGCGCCGAGCGCGAGCTGGCCGCAACGGTCGCCAGTAAAATCAACGGCTGCATCTACTGCGCTTCTGTCCATGCGCGTAAAGCCAGCCAGCTGTCAAAGGATGACGCTGCGGTAGAGGCCCTGCTTGCCGTAAGACCGGGACAATCCCTTAGCGAGGGGCAGTCTGCACGCTGGCAGGCGGAAATTAACTTTGCGGCGGCGCTGTCAGTCACGCCACCGGCCGTCACGCCGGGCCATCTGGCCGAGCTGGAAAAACAGAAACTGGATACGCTTGAACAGCTCGATCTGCTGCAATCCGCCGCGTTCTTTGCCTGGGCCAACCGGTTGATGTTGACCCTGGGCGAGCCCTGGCTTCCCTGAAAAAATCAGGCCAGCGCCCTCGCGTTGGCCAGACGCTTTTTGGCGCAGAGATGGCCATACATCAACAGCGAGGTCATCGCAGCGAAGGACAACAACGCCGCCGGCAGCGTGACATAGCCCCAGCTAAAGCCGAACGTAATCATCATCCCACCAAAGTATGCCCCTACAGCGCTACCCAGATTAAAGGCCATCTGGCCGCCCGCCGCCCCCAGCATTTCACCCCCTTTCGCATTCTGCAGCAGCAGAATTTGCAGCGGTGCGGAAAGTGCAAACAGGCCAGCACAGCAGACAAAGCCCATCAACAATGAGGCCGTTTTCAGTTCACCAAAGGCGAAAAGCAGCAGCAGAGAGGCGACAATGATCATGTCGGTGGTGGCAGCAATGCGCAGCGGGCTAAACCGCCCCGAGAGTTTACCGCTGAGCAGATTGCCCAACACCATTCCGAGCCCCATCAGCATCATTATGACGGTCATCATGCCTTCGGAGAAACCTGATACATTGACCATAAACGGCTTAACGAAGCTGAACCACGCGAAGACCCCAGCGTTGCCAAACATGGTGGCGGCGAAAATCAGCCAGGGCTCCGGTTTCTTCAGGAAGTGGAACTGCGCGGTCAATTTGATCTCTGATTTATCGTGCAGTTTTGGCACCCACAGCAACACGGAGAGGATGACCAGCACGTCAAAGGCAGCAATCAGATAAAAGGTGTAGCGCCAGCTGTATTCATGCCCAAGCCACGTCCCGAAAGGTACGCCAACAAGATTGGCAACGGTCATTCCGGCGATCATACCGGCCACCGCGACCGTGACTTTTCCAGGCGGCGCAATTTTAGAGAGGATTATCGCCCCTACGCCGAAAATCGCGCCGTGAGGGAATCCGGAAATTAAGCGGCCTGTCGCCAGCCCGACGTAAGAATGTGAAATGCTGAACATGGCATTCCCAATGACGCACATCGCCACTAAGAACAATAATGTTGATTTCAGAGAGAACCGGCTGGAAAACAGCGCCACAATCGGTGCGCCTATCACCACGCCGAAGGCGTAAAACGAGATCATGTTCCCGGCAGAGGGAATCGAAATCCCGGTGTCCTTCGCCAGTTCCGTCAACACGCCCATCACGCCGAATTCGGCCATGCCCAGACCAAACGTACCAAGCGCCAACGAAAAAATTGTTTTTTTCATACCACGACCACGGGTTAACTATTCGCGACGGGCATTATCAAACAATCTGGTATGGTGAGCCAGTTCAAATCAGTTGGCTGACAGGTTAATCCATTAATTCGGGTGAGGCTGTGAATACCGTTAGCCTAAAACAACGATGCCAAGTCGCTCCATCAGCTGGGAAATCTGATAGCTGTCCAGTTTGACGCCCTGCAAATCAATACCACGCACGTCCAGATCACCCAGTTCTGAATTGGTCAGATCGCAGTGGGTAAAATTGGCCGCACGCCAGTCAAAGGATGAGAACTCGCCCCCAGACAGATCCGAGCCGCTGAAGGTCGCACCGAGTATCTGCGCGCCGTTCCAGCGGTTTTCCCACAGCTCGCATTTTTCAAGAACCACCTTCGAAAAGTTGGCATAGCTCAGGTTGCTTTTTGTGATGTAAGCACAGCAAAACCAAGTACGGGTAGTGATCATGTTCATAAAACTGACCCCGCGGAAATCGGCCCCTTGCGCTCTGCATTCACGAATTTCGATGCCTAATGCATTTGAATGCCTGAAATCCGCCATCGATAAATCGCAGCTTTTAAAAATAGCATCTTTAAGTTGCGCCCGATTAAAGTTACCGCCCTGCTGGCTTTCCCGGTCATAGAACTGACAGCCGATAAACTCCGTGCTGGTTAAATCCGTACCTGAAAAGTCGCAGTTACGAAAGATTGCATTCTCTATTTTCTCGCCGGTAAAACGGGTACGACCTATTTTTTCACCTTCAAAAATTAATGTCATGACGCCAGCCTGTTTATTTATACAGTATATCGCACCATTCTAACCCGTTATCTGATGAAGGGAAACACGCTTATCAGACACGTATGTCAAAAATTCCCGCGAAGGTTGCCGGTCAGCATTACACTTCAAAGTGTTAGTTCCTTCCAGGCACATCACCCGATTCGGAGATGAGGATTATCATGGGAAACGCAAAACAGAATAAAACGAAAGCAGTGACCGTGACCAAAGCCAGCGTAGACAAGGTGGTTAAACCCGCGCTGAAGACCAAAGAGTACGAACAAGAGCTGCGCCGCCTGCACGTTGAACTGGTTAAGCTCCAGCAGTGGGTCGTCGCCAAGGGATTAAAGGTGTGTATCGTATTTGAAGGACGCGACGGTGCCGGTAAAGGCGGCACCATCAAAGCGATTACCGAGCGCGTCAGCCCGCGCGTCTTTCGCGTCGTCGCGCTTCCCGCGCCTACCGATAAAGAGAAAAGCCAGCTCTACTTCCAGCGTTACGTGCCGCATCTGCCCTCTGCGGGCGAAATCGTCATCTTCGACCGCAGCTGGTATAACCGCGCGGGCGTCGAGCGCGTGATGGGATTCTGTACCGAAGAACAGGTGGAGAAATTTTTGGACGGCACGCCGGTCATGGAAAAAGCGATGGTCGATGCCGGCATTATCCTGTTGAAATACTGGCTGGAGGTGACGCCGAAAGAGCAGGAGCGCCGCCTGCGCGACCGCATCAACGACGGGCGCAAAATTTGGAAGCTGTCGCCCATGGACATTAAATCCTTTAACCTGTGGGACGAGTATACCCTCGCCCGCGACGCCATGTTTGAAGCGACAGATACCGCCTGGGCACCGTGGTTTGTGGCCCGTTCAGAAGATAAAAAGCGCGTGCGCCTGAATATTATTTCGCACCTGCTGACGCAAATCCCCTATAAAGAAATTCATGTTGATAAGGTAGATTTACCGAAACGTAAAATCGGCAAAGTGAAGCCCACCAAATACCCGTTCCGGTATGTGGAAGAGCGGTTCTGATATTACTGGAAGGCGGCTCGCAGAACGTAGATTACCAGGGGAAACGGTATTGTTTTTTGTTGGCTGCGGTTGATAATGGCCGCACCAACAAAGGAGAAAATAATGAAACATACCGCAAGAATAAAACAAGGCCAGGACATCACGTCGCGTAAACCCTTGTATCATGTAGAGCAACACTCGGTTAACCGCCGTCAGCCATCAGAAGCGGATCGTTCATTCATTCAGTCAATGAATGAACTTGTCGAAAAGCATGGAACCATTACTGATGATGAGTTTTTCAGGGTGCTTTAATGCTGAGACAATTTAATGTTTACCGTAATACATCTGCAGCTACCCGGGACAAGCTTCCCTACTATATGCTCATTCAGGATGATTGTTATGACGATCTTGCCACGCGCGTAATTGTGCCGCTCGCAAGAAATAATAAGTTACCGTTATGGCAGAGCCATCTGGCTCCGGGGGTAAATATCGACTTTGAAACATTTCTGATTTATTCACCCATGATAACCCACCTTAACAACAACAAAATTAACCCTAAAGACTTTGTTTGTAATTTACGCAATACACGCCATGATGTTATTGCAGCAATTGATCGCTTATTGACTAACACATGACGCCGGCTGGTCAGGCATTTGTCCTGCCTGAGCAAGCGCAGCGCCGCCGGACAAAGCCGACGGCGCAGGCCTTACTTGATCCCTTCCGTACTTTCCTGTTTCGCTTCCAGCCGTTCCACGTCACGATACCAGCGCGGGTGGTGTTTCTGCGCCCAGCGGCGGCTCACCTTCCCTTCAATCATGCCTTTAATCGACCCTTTTACCCAGAACGCCATATACATATGGATCAGGATAGCGTGGATCAGAATAATGGCCGACGTCGCGTGAATAAGCAGCGCGTAGCGAATCACCTGGATCGGGAAATAGTGCGCGAAATACGGACGCCAGATAATCACCCCGGTCACCAGCAGCACAAAAATCATGCTCATGATGGTCCAGAACATCATCTTCTGCCCGGCGTTGTATTTTCCCACCTTCGCGACTTTATGCTCGTTACCTTTGAGGACTTCGACGATCCCTTTCACCCACGGAATGTCCTGCTTGTCCGGGATGTTGTGGTGCACGAAGCGCACGAACATAAACATCAGCACCACGAAAATCAGCACCCCGAAGAACGGGTGCAGAATGCGCCCCATCTGCGGCGTGCCGAAGGTTTCGGTCAGCCACTGCAGCGTCGGGAAGAAGAACGAGATGCCGGATACCGCCACCAGGAAGAAGCAGATCACCACCGTCCAGTGACAGGCGCGGTCGACAAACTTCGTGCGCACGATCGTTTTCGATTTACTCATGATGCTCCTCCTCGTCCTCATCCACCTCTTTGTTAGGGCCGATACCGATGTAGTGATAAATCAGCCCCGCAAAGGTGGCGATAAAGCCCGCCGCAGAAAGCGGTTTAAGCGCCCCTTTCCACAGGTTGATGGAGGTATCGATCGCCGGATCCTTCGGCAGGTTGTGATACAGCTCCGGCTGGTCGTTATGGTGCAGCACGTACATCACGTGCGTCCCGCCCACGCCCTGCGGGTTATAAATGCCCGCCCTGTCGTAGCCGCGCGCTTTCAGCTTGTTCACGCGCTCTTGCGCCACGTCGAGCATCTCTTTTTTGGTGCCGAAGTGGATAGCGCCGGTTGGACAGGTCTTGACGCAGGCAGGCTCCTGCCCGACGCTGACGCGGTCCACGCACAGGGTGCATTTATATACCCGGTTGTCCTCTTTATTGAGGCGCGGGACATTAAACGGACAGCCCGCGATGCAGTAGCCGCAGCCGATGCAGTTGTCCTGCTGGAAGTCGACGATCCCGTTGGCGTACTGAATAATCGCGCCCGCTGACGGGCACGCCTTCAGGCAGCCCGGATCTTCACAGTGCATGCAGCCATCCTTGCGGATCAGCCACTCCAGCCTGCCGTTCTGGTCGGTTTCGCTAAAGCGCATCACCGTCCAGGATTTGGCGCTCAGATCCGCCGGATTGTCGTAGACCCCGACGCAGTGCCCCACCTCGTCGCGGATATCGTTCCACTCCGAACAGGCCACCTGGCAGGCCTTACAGCCCACGCAGGAGGAGACGTCGATAAGCTTGGCGACCTCTGCCTTATAGCCCCGCGCGCGGGGCGCGGGGGTGATCGGGTTGGTCGCGGAGCGTTTAATAATGTCTTGTGTTTCCATCGCCCTTAATCGCTCCTTACGCTTTCTCGATGTTGACCAGAAACGCTTTGTACTCCGGCGTTTGCGAGTTGGAATCGCCAACGTTTGGCGTCAGGGTGTTGGCGATGTAGCCCTTCTGCGCCACGCCCTCAAAGCCCCAGTGCAGCGGGATGCCGACGGTTTCCACCTGCTGGCCGTGCACGTTCAGCGACTGCAAGCGGCGGGTCACCACCGCCACCGCGCGAATAAAGCCGCGCTTGCTGCTCACCTTGACGCGGTCGCCGTTGGCAATGCCCTTCGCCTTCGCCAGCGTTTCGCTTATCTCCACAAACTGTTCCGGCTGCGCGATGGCATTAAGCCGCGCGTGTTTGGTCCAGGTATGAAAATGCTCGGTCAGGCGGTAGGTCGTCCCCACGTACGGGAATTTGTCCTTTTTGCCTAAGCGCAGCACGTCGTCTTCGTAGATCCGCACCACCGGGCTTGAGACCACGTTCGGGTGCAGCGGGTTGGTGCCGAGCGGCGTTTCCATCGGCTCGTAGTGTTCCGGGAACGGCCCTTCCGCCAGCTTGTTGAGGGCAAACAGGCGCCCCAGCCCTTCCGGCTGCATGATGAATGGCCCGGTGCTGCTGCCCGGCGCGGCGGTGTTGTAATCCGGGATGTCGTTCCCCGTCCACTTCGCCCCGTTCCACTGGATCAGCATCCGTTTCGGATCCCACGGCTTGCCGTTCACGTCGGCGGACGCGCGGTTGTACAGCACGCGACGGTTCAGCGGCCACGCCCATGCCCAGCCCAGCGTGTTGCCCAGGCCTGACGGGTCAGCGTTATCGCGGTTCGCCATCTGGTTACCCTGCTCCGTCCAGCTGCCGGTGTAGATCCAGCAGGACGATGCGGTGGTACCGTCGTCACGCAGCAGCGCGAAGCTGTTCAGCAGTTGGCCTTTCTTCGCCACCAGGTTGCCGTTGGCGTCGTAGAGATCCGCCAGCGCCACGCCGTTGTTCTCTTTCGCGACTTCCTCAGACTCAGGACGATCCGGCTGCTTGTAGTGCCAGCTCATCTTCAGCAGCGGCTCGGCGCCCTTGCCGCCTTCGGTGCGGTACATTTCGCGCAGGCGATGGTAAATGCCTGCCAGGATTTCGCCGTCGTTACGCGCTTCGCCCGGCGCGTCCTGCCCTTTCCAGTGCCACTGCAGCCAGCGGCCGGAGTTGGCAATAGAGCCGTCCTCTTCCGCAAAGCAGGTGGAAGGCAGGCGGAACACTTCGGTCTGAATCGACGCCGGATCGACATCGTTGGATTCCCCGTGGTTCTGCCAGAAGGTGGACGTTTCGGTAACCAGCGGATCGATAACCACCATGTACTTCAGCTTGCTCAGGCTGCGAACGACTTTGTTCTTGTCCGGGAAGGAGGCCACCGGGTTGAAGCCCTGGCAGATATACCCCGTGACGTTGCCCTTATCCATCATGTTGAAATACTTGATGACGTCGTAAGCCTGGTCCCACTTCGGCAGCCACTCAAAGCCCCAGTCGTTCTCTTTCTGCGCCGCGTCGCCGTAGAAGGATTTCATCAGGCTGACGTAGAATTTCGGATAGTTGCTCCAGTAGTTCACCTGGTCCGGCAGCGTCGCTTTTGGCGTATTGGCCTCAAGATACGCTTGCAGACTGGCCTGCTTTTCCGACGGCAGCGTCAGGTAGCCCGGCAGGCTGGTGGAGAGCAGACCGAGATCGGTTAAGCCCTGAATGTTAGAGTGGCCGCGCAGGGCGTTCACGCCGCCACCGGCCATACCCATGTTGCCGAGCAGCAGCTGGATCATCGCCATGGTGCGGATGTTCTGCGCGCCCACGGTGTGCTGCGTCCAGCCCAGCGCATACAGGAACGTCGTGGTTCTGTCTGCGGCGCTGGTGGAGGCCAGCACCTCGCACACCTTCAGGAAGTCCGCTTTCGGCGTGCCGCAGATGTTCTCCACCACGTCCGGCGTGTAGCGGGAAACGTGCTGCTTCAGCAGGTTCCACACGCAGCGCGGATGCGTCAGGGTTTCATCCCGCATCGCGTAGCCGTTTTCATCGAACTGATAGTTCCAGGACGTTTTGTCGTACTGGCGTTTTTCAGCGTCATAGCCGCTGAACAGCCCGTCATCGAAGGCAAAATCATCCCGCACCAGCAGGTTCGCGTTGGTGTAATGCTTAACGTAGTCCGCGTTAATTTTATTGTTTTCGATCAGGTACAGCAGGACGCCGGACAGGAACGTAATGTCCGTACCGGAGCGGATCGGCGCATAGATATCGGCCACCGATGCCGTACGCGTAAAGCGCGGATCGACGACGATAAGCGTCGCATCGTTGTTGTTTTTCGCTTCCATCGCCCAGCGGAACCCCACCGGATGGGCTTCAGCGGCGTTACCGCCCATCACCACCACGACGTTAGCGTTTTTGATATCAACCCAGTGGTTGGTCATCGCACCGCGACCAAATGTTGGAGCAAGACTTGCTACCGTTGGTCCGTGTCAGACGCGCGCCTGGTTGTCTACCGCCAGCATGCCGAGAGAGCGCACAAATTTTTGCGTCAGCATGCCGGTTTCATTGCTTGCCGCAGATGCGCACAGCATCCCGGTAGAAAGCCAGCGGTTGACCGTTACGCCCTGCTCGTTCTTTTCAATAAAGTTGGCGTCACGGTCGGCTTTCATCAGTTTTGCAATGCGGGAGAACGCCTCATCCCAGGAGAGTCGCTGCCATTTGTCGGAGCCCGGCGCGCGGTATTCCGGGTAGCGGAGGCGGTTTTCGCTGTGGACATAGTCCAGTAGCCCCGCCCCTTTCGGGCACAGTGCCCCACGGCTCACCGGATGATCCGGATCCCCTTCAATATGGTAAATCGCTTCTCTGGCGTTCTTTGCGCCATCGCCCAGGCTATACATCAATAGCCCACAACCCACGGAGCAGTATGTGCAGGTGTTACGGATCTCTTTCGCACGCAGCAGCTTATAGTTGCGTGCCTGAGCCAGCGCCATTTTGGGAGCAAATCCCAGCATTGCGGCTGTGGTTCCGGCCATACCGCCCGCGCAGATTTTGAAAAATTGTCTGCGGCTGACGTCCATTGTTGTCCTCGTTATCTGATAAGACTTCGCGCCGCAAACTAACATTAAAACCCCTGTTTTTTTTGCGTCAAATCAAGGACGCCTGACGTCGCCCCCTTAATAGTCACCGCTGCCGCGTTTGAATAATCCTTTAGGGTTAAACACTTGAGAGAATAATTCGCGGCAGGGCCAGAATTAATGCTATACATTTTCCCTTTGATTTTATTAGCGATGAAAACGTAATGGACAGAAAGAGAGCAACGCTCACGGGGCTGGCGGCGATACTGCTATGGAGCACAATGGTGGGCCTGATTCGCAGCGTAAGCGAGGGGCTGGGGCCCGTCGGGGGCGCGGCGATGATTTACACCCTCAGCGGGTTATTGTGCCTGGTGACGGTAGGATTTCCTGATATTAAACGTTTTTCACCCGGGTATCTTATTGCAGGCAGCGTGCTGTTTGTCAGTTACGAAATTTGTCTGGCGCTGTCGTTAGGCTATGCCGCCACGCGAGCGCAGGCGATTGAAGTCGGCATGGTAAATTATCTCTGGCCGAGCCTGACGATCGTCTTTGCTATTTTATTCAACGGGCAGAAATCAACGCTGTGGGTCATTCCCGGTTTAGCTATCGCACTGCTCGGCGTATGTTGGGTATTAGGCGGTGAGCAAGGGTTACATATTGATGAAATAACCCGCAATATTGTCTCGAACCCGCTCAGCTATGCGCTGGCCTTTGCCGGGGCTTTTATCTGGGCTGCCTACTGCACCGTAACCGCCAAATTTGCCAAAGGGCAAAACGGTATTACCCTCTTTGTTTTGCTCACTGCGCTGAGCCTGTGGGTGAAATATGCCGTTAGCGATCAGCCAGAAATGGTGTTCAGCCTTCCGGTTATCGTGAAGCTCGTTATGTGCGGCATTGCGCTTGGGTTTGGCTATGCGGCATGGAATATTGGCATTCTGCACGGTAACGTCACGGTGCTGGCTGCCGTGTCCTATTTTACTCCCGTACTCTCTGCCGCGCTTGCTGCCGTGCTGCTAAGTTCCCCCCTCTCTTTTTCGTTCTGGCAAGGCGCGCTGATGGTCTGCGCCGGGTCATTGCTCTGCTGGTACGCTACACGAAAATAGGGTTCAGATTTCTGCCGGGTTCGATTAAACCCGGCAGAAAAATTAACATAAATTTAATATGTGATCACACCGTAATATATTTATCAGAACATTAGTGCGCTTGTTGATGTTCTGTTTATATTAGATTCCTTCGTCAATTCCTACGACGTCAAATTGACATAACCTGACACCGCAGGGTAACTATTTTTCTGCGAATATTACCGCCATTAATAACCCGAAATGCAATAATACCCGCTATCATGCCTGCCAGAAATTAAACGCACACTGATTAAATAATCGCCACATCATTTTATTCAGCCGTCATTAACCCGATCTTGATCACACTAAATGAAATTATTACTCATATTTTGAAACTTATTATTGAAAGGCAGCGACAAGATTTTTAAAAATAGCCCGCCGTTGACGAACAGCCTCATTTAGAAATCGTTCTCGACGGCTCAGGAAATACTGAAAAAAAATTATAAGGAACATTTAAGATGAAACTTAAATTAGTTGCAGTGGCAGTCACTTCCATGTTGGCAGCAGGCGTTGTAAACGCAGCTGAGATTTATAACAAAGACGGTAACAAGCTGGATCTGTACGGTAAAGTGACAGGTCTGCACTATTTCTCTGACGACGCTGGAGCGGACGGTGATAAAACCTACATGCGTATCGGCTTCAAGGGTGAAACCCAGGTTAACGACCAGCTGTCCGGCTACGGCCAGTGGGAATACCAGATTCAGGGTAACAAAGACGAAGGCGACAACCAGTCCTGGACCCGTGTGGCCTTCGCAGGTCTGAAGTTCGCTGAAGCCGGTTCATTCGATTACGGTCGTAACTACGGCGTGATCTACGACGTGACCTCCTGGACCGACGTTCTGCCAGAATTCGGCGGCGACACCTACGGTGCCGACAACTTCCTGCAGTCTCGTGCGAACGGCGTGGCAACTTACCGTAACCAGGACTTCTTTGGTCTGGTTGACGGCCTGAACTTTGCCCTGCAGTACCAGGGTAAAAACGGCAGCGTAAGCGGTGAAAACACCAACGGCCGCAGCCTGCTGAACCAGAACGGCGACGGCTACGGCGCGTCCCTGACTTACGATCTGGGTGAAGGCTTCAGCGTCGGGGGTGCAATGTCCTCCTCCAAACGTACCGCTGACCAGAATGCGGCTGGCGTATACGGTGAAGGCGACCGCGCAGAAGTGTACAGCGGCGGCGTGAAGTACGACGCGAACAATATCTACCTTGCCGCGCAGTACTCTCAGACCTATAACGCGACCCGCTTCGGTACCTCTAACGGCAACCGCAGCGACATTTACGGTTTCGCAAACAAGGCGCAAAACTTCGAAGTTGTGGCTCAGTACCAGTTCGACTTTGGCCTGCGTCCATCCATCGCTTACCTGCAGTCCAAAGGTAAAGACATCGAGAACTTCGGCGACCAGGATCTGGTTAAATACATCGATGTTGGCACGACCTACTATTTTAACAAAAACATGTCCACCTACGTGGATTACAAAATCAACCTGCTCGACGACAACCAGTTCACTCGCCAGGCAGGTATCGGTACCGACAACATCGTTGCGCTGGGTCTGACCTACCAGTTCTAAGATTTGTCACTAAAAAAGCCAGCTGAATAAGCTGGCTTTTTTTTGGCTTCTGCCCATGTTTACCGTGAATTGACCTTCGCCAGGCTAAACCAAATCCCGACGGCCAACAGCAGCAACATCCCTCCTGCGCTCCCCAGCGACACGCTGTGGGAGGTAATGAACGCCGCTTTCGCCGCTTCAATTACCGAGTCCCCCAATGCTGGCGTCAGATCCTGCGCCACCTTCATCGCCTCGCCAATGGATGACGATGCACTATCGACGAGCGTTGCGTTCAGCCCCTGCGGCAGCTCAATCGACGCCGAGAAGCTGCGGGTGAGCAGCAGGCCGAAAATAGCAATCCCTAGCCCCGCGCCCAGCTCGTAGGACATGGTTTCAATGGCCCCTGCGGCTGCCGCTTTCTCTTTTGGCGCCGCGGCCATAATGGCTGAAGTCGAGGCCAGCAGCGCGCTTGCGGCGCTAAAGCCCAGCAGAACCATCAGGCTCCACGCCTGCCACTGCTGCGTGCTGAAATCAAGCATCGACAGGCCGATGAAGCTGACCGCGCTGAGCCCCATCCCCCCGGCAGCGACAATGCGCAGCCCCAGACGGCCCACCAGCACACCGGCAATCGGCCCGCTGAATCCGCTTGCCACCATCACCGGAAGCATAAACATGCCCGCCTCGAACGGCGTAAAGCCGTGGACAAACTGCAACTCCTGCGCCATCAGCAGCTCAAAGCCCACCAGGGCGATCATCGCCGTCATCGCCATGACCACGCCGCTTAAAATGATGCGGTGACAGAACAGGCGCATGTCGATCATCGGCACGCGGGCGCGCAGCTGGATGCGCACAAAAATAAACAGCATCACGGCCCCCGTGAGCAAGGTAAACGCCACCAGCCACGGCGACAGAACGCCTTTTAACGCGGTTTTGGCGCTGTAGACCAGCAGCAAAATCGCCACAATCAGCATGACAGCATGGCTGATATTTAACGGCTGCTCAGGACGCCCTTCCTGCTGCGGGACAAAGCGCGCGGCTAGGGTAACCACGATAAGCACGATCGGCACGTTGATCAAAAATACCGAGCCCCAGTAGAAGTGCTCCAGCAGCATACCGCCAATCAGCGGACCAAACGCCGCCCCGCCGGAACCCACTGCCGCCCAGACGCCGAGCGCGATGTTGCGATCTCTCGCGTCGGTAAACAGCGTGCGGATCCCCGCAAGCGTAGCCGGAATGATCATTGCCGCACCGATCGCCAGCGAGGCGCGCGCCGCTATCAGCCACCCTGCCGACGGGGCAAACGCGGCCGCCAGGGACGACAGGCCAAACAGCGTGCTGCCGATCATCAGCAAGCGTTTAAAGCCAATGCGGTCACCCAGCGCGCCCATCGGCAGCACCATCCCCGCCATCACCAGCGAGTAAATATCGATGATCCACAGCAATTCATTGCCGCTGGCGCCCAGCGTCATGCTCAATGTCGGCGCCGCCACGTGCAGCACCGTCGCGTCAATCGCCACCGGGATGTACACCAGCACGATAATCACTAACGCTAACCACTGACGAAACATAAATTTCCTTTTCATTTTAAACATGGACACATGTCCAGAATCCGATCCTACGTAAAGTTGAACGCCTGTCCAGCTTTTTGTTACACTCGTTTCGGTCTTATTGAGAGTAGAGAAAAAATGCGCTATTTGAGCAAGGACGAGAGACGGGAAGCGATCTTACAGGCCGCGATGCGCGTGGCGCTGGCCGAGGGGCTGGCAGCCATGACGGTACGGCGCATTGCCGCAGAAGCAGGCGTTGCGACAGGACAGGTTCACCACCACTTTGCCTCCGGCGGCGAGTTAAAATCGCTGGCGTTTGTGCGTGTGATCCGCGAGCTGCTGGATGCCGACGTGGTGGGGGAAAACGCCAGCTGGCGGGAACGGCTGCACAGCATGCTCGGCAGCGACGACGGTGGGTTTGAACCCTACATTCGCCTGTGGCGGGAAGCCCAAATTCTCGCCAGCCGGGATCCCGAGATCAAAGCGGCTTATGTCCTGACCATGGAGATGTGGCATCAGGAAACCGTGGCGATTATCCGTGCCGGGGCTGATGCCAGCGCGTTCACGCTTACCGATCGGGCGGAAAATATCGCCTGGCGTTTAATAGGGCTGGTTTGCGGCCTGGATGGGATCGCCGTTTTAAATATGCCTGAGATGGACGATGCGGCGTTTAATAAGCATCTCGATAAACTTATCACCCTGGAATTGTTTTAATACTCCTTCTGGAGTATTAATTTTCAGGATGGTTACAATTAGTAACACATTAAGCGAACCCTTATTTTCATTCTAATCTCGGGGGTTCGCTTTTTTATCTATCCTTTCAGATGTATCCCAAAGCATCCAAAAAAACCAATAACACCCCCACAGTCATCTTTTTGTTTTTACTTCATTTTTCTCTCCGTCATGGTAAGCAAGAGGGCGATATGTCGCAACAAAGTGAAAAGAATAATCCCCATCTGTTGAGTAACTGGAAACCTGAAAACGCGCAATTTTGGGAGAACAAAGGAAAACATATCGCACGAAGAAACCTATGGATTTCGGTAGCTTGCCTGCTATTAGCGTTTTGCGTGTGGATGTTATTTAGCGCCGTTGCGGTCAACCTGAATAAAGTCGGATTTAATTTCACTACCGATCGGCTTTTTATGCTAACGGCATTACCTTCTCTCTCCGGCGCGATATTGCGCGTCCCCTACTCGTTTATGGTGCCAATATTTGGCGGACGTTACTGGACGGTATTGAGCACCGTTATCCTGATTATTCCCTGCGTCTGGCTGGGGATAGCCGTTCAGGACACCGCGACACCTTACTGGGTCTTTATCGTGATTGCCCTGCTCTGCGGTTTTGCCGGGGCCAACTTTGCCTCCAGCATGGGTAACATCAGCTTCTTCTTTCCGAAAGCCAGACAGGGCAGCGCGCTGGGCATCAACGGCGGGCTGGGAAACCTGGGCGTCAGCGTGATGCAGCTGGTTGCGCCGCTGGTCATCTTCCTGCCAATGTTTACCTTCCTCCGCGTGCACGGCGTACCGCAGGAGGACGGCTCGACGATGTGGCTGGCCAATGCGGCCTGGATCTGGGCGCCGCTGCTGCTGCTGGCAACCCTTGCGGCGTTTTTTGGCATGAACGATATCGCCAGCTCAAAGGCCTCCATCGCCAGCCAGCTGCCGGTGCTGAAGCGCTTACACCTCTGGCTGCTGAGCCTGCTTTATCTTGCTACCTTCGGCTCGTTTATCGGCTTCTCGGCGGGCTTTGCCATGCTGTCGAAAACCCAGTTCCCGGACGTGAACATCCTGCACCTCGCCTTCTTTGGCCCCCTGATCGGCGCGCTGGCGCGTTCGGCGGGCGGGATGATCTCTGACAGGCTTGGCGGCGTACGCGTCACGCTGATTAACTTCGTCTTTATGGCCGTATTCAGCGCCCTGATCTTCCTGACCCTGCCCGGCTCTGGCTCCGGCAGCTTTGTCGCCTTCTACCTGGTCTTTATGGGCCTGTTCCTCACCGCCGGGCTGGGCAGCGGTTCGACCTTCCAGATGATCGCGATTATCTTCCGCCAAATCACCCTCGACCGTGTCAAAAAGCAGGGCGGCACGGACGAGCAGGCGCAGCATGAAGCGGTGACGGAAACCGCCGCCGCGCTGGGCTTTATCTCCGCCATCGGTGCCGTTGGCGGGTTCTTCATCCCTAAAGCCTTTGGCACCTCGCTGGCGATGACCGGGTCGCCGGTCGGGGCCATGAAGGTCTTCCTCGTGTTTTACATCGTCTGCGTGCTCGTCACCTGGCTGGTGTATGGCCGCAAATCCGCACAAAAATAAAAACTACATCTTCGCCGGAGCGTGATGCACCACCCTCCGGCCATGCTATCGAAGCAGGAGAAATGTCATGAGCAAACTGCTGGACCGCTTCCGTTACTTCAAAACAAAAGGCGACAGTTTCGCCGATGGGCACGGGCAGGTGTACCACACCAACCGCGACTGGGAGGACAGCTACCGCCAGCGCTGGCAGTTCGACAAGATTGTGCGATCCACCCACGGGGTAAACTGTACCGGCTCCTGTAGCTGGAAAATTTACGTTAAGAACGGCCTGGTGACCTGGGAAACCCAGCAGACCGACTACCCCCGCACCCGCCCTGACCTGCCTAACCACGAACCGCGCGGCTGCCCGCGTGGCGCAAGCTACTCCTGGTATCTCTACAGCGCCAACCGACTTAAATACCCGCTGGTGCGCCGCAGGCTGATTGAGCTCTGGCGCGAGGCGCTGGCGCAGCATACCGATCCGGTGCTGGCCTGGGATGCCATCCAACACGATCCGCAAAAGGCCCAGAGCTACAGAAAGGCGCGGGGTAAAGGCGGGTTTATCCGCTCGAACTGGAAAGAGCTAAACCAGCTGATTGCCGCCGCCAACGTCTGGACCATCAAAAACTACGGCCCGGACCGCGTGGCCGGTTTTTCGCCTATTCCGGCGATGTCGATGGTCTCCTACGCCGCCGGTACGCGCTATCTCTCCCTGCTGGGCGGCACCTGCCTGAGCTTCTACGACTGGTACTGCGACCTGCCGCCCGCGTCGCCGATGACCTGGGGGGAGCAGACCGACGTGCCGGAGTCCGCCGACTGGTACAACTCCAGCTACATTATCGCCTGGGGCTCGAACGTGCCGCAGACCCGCACCCCGGACGCCCACTTCTTCACCGAGGTGCGCTACAAGGGGACCAAGACCGTCGCCATCACGCCGGACTTCTCGGAGGTGGCGAAGCTCAGCGACCAGTGGCTGGCCCCCAAACAGGGCACCGACAGCGCCCTCGCCATGGCGATGGGCCACGTGATCCTTAAAGAGTTCCACCTCGATAACCCGAGCGATTACTTCCTGAGCTACTGCCGCCGCTACACCGACATGCCGATGCTGGTCCTGCTCGACGAGCTGGCTGACGGTCGCGTGGTGCCGGGGCGGATGCTGCGCGCCTCGGACCTCGTCGACGGTCTGGGTGAAGCCAATAACCCGGAGTGGAAAACCGTCGCTTTTGATATTGCCGGGGATCTGGTGGTGCCAAACGGCTCTATCGGTTTTCGCTGGGGGGAAAAAGGCAAATGGAACCTGGAGCCTCAGGCTGCGGGCCATGAAACCGAATTAACCCTCTCCCTGCTGATTACCCACGATAGCGTGGCGGACGTCGCCTTCCCCTACTTTGGCGGCAACGAAAACCCGCACTTCCGCAGCGTGAAGCAGGAGCCAGTGCTGACGCGCCGCGTGCCGAGCAAAACCCTGACGCTCGCCGACGGCAGCCAGAAACGGGTGGTCAGCGTTTACGATCTGGTGCTGGCTAACTACGGTCTCGATCGCGGTCTGGAGGACAGTAACGCCGCAGACAGCTATGACCAGATCAAAGCCTACACGCCCGCCTGGGGCGAGCAGATTACCGGCGTGCCCGCGTACCTGATTGAAAAAATTGCCCGCGAGTTCGCCGACACGGCGCACAAAACGCACGGTCGCTCGATGATCATCCTCGGTGCCGGGGTGAACCACTGGTACCACATGGACATGAACTACCGCGGAATGATCAACATGCTGGTCTTCTGCGGCTGCGTCGGGCAGAGCGGCGGCGGCTGGTCGCACTATGTCGGCCAGGAGAAGCTGCGCCCGCAAACCGGCTGGCTGCCGCTGGCCTTCGCGCTGGACTGGAACCGTCCGCCGCGCCAGATGAACAGCACCTCCTTCTTCTACAACCACGCCAGCCAGTGGCGCTACGAGAAGCTGACCGCGCAGGAGCTGCTCTCTCCGCTGGCAGATGCGTCGAAATTCACCGGACACCTGATCGACTTTAACGTCCGCGCCGAGCGCATGGGCTGGCTCCCGTCCGCGCCGCAGCTCAACCTCAACCCGCTGCACGTGAAGGCGCGCGCGGAGGCGGCGGGCATGACGCCGCAGGAGTACACCGTTCAGGCGTTAAAATCCGGCGATATCCGCTTCGCCAGCGAACAGCCAGACAACGGTAAAAACCACCCGCGCAACCTGTTCGTCTGGCGCTCAAACCTGCTCGGCTCGTCCGGGAAAGGCCACGAGTACATGCTGAAATACCTGCTCGGCACCGAGAGCGGCATTCAGGGTGAAGACTTAGGCTCAACGGACGACGTGAAGCCTGAGGAGGTGGAATGGCAAACCGCCGCCATCGAGGGCAAGCTGGACCTGCTGGTGACGCTCGATTTCCGCATGTCCAGCACCTGCCTGTTCTCGGATATCGTCCTGCCAACCGCCACCTGGTACGAAAAAGACGACATGAATACCTCGGACATGCACCCGTTTATTCATCCGCTTTCCGCCGCCGTCGATCCGGCGTGGGAATCGCGCAGCGACTGGGAGATCTACAAAGGCATCGCCAAAGTCTTCTCCGAGGTGTGCGTTGGCCATCTGGGTACCGAAACCGACGTGGTGCTACAGCCGCTGCAGCACGACTCCCCGGCGGAGCTGTCGCAGCCGTTTGATATTCAGGACTGGCGCAAGGGCGAATGCGATCTGATCCCCGGTAAAACCGCGCCAAACATTGCGGTCGTCGAGCGTAACTACCCGGAAACCTACGAGCGCTTTACGGCTCTCGGCCCGCTGATGGATAAGCTCGGCAACGGCGGCAAAGGCATTTCATGGAACACGCAGAACGAGGTCGATTTCCTCGGCAAGCTGAACTACGTCAAGCTCGACGGCCCGGCGAAAGACCGCCCGCGCATTGAAACCGCCATTGACGCCTCGGAGGTGATCCTCGCCCTCGCCCCGGAAACCAACGGTCAGGTGGCGGTGAAGGCCTGGGAAGCGCTCGGGGAACTGACCGGGCGCGATCACACCCATCTGGCGCTGAACAAGGAAGACGAGAAGATCCGCTTCCGCGATATCCAGGCGCAGCCGCGCAAAATCATCTCCAGCCCGACCTGGTCCGGCCTTGAGAGCGAGCACGTCTCCTATAACGCGGGCTATACCAACGTCCACGAGCTGATCCCGTGGCGCACCCTTTCGGGCCGCCAGCAGCTGTATCAGGATCATCCGTGGATGCGCGCCTTCGGGGAGAGCCTGGTCGCCTACCGTCCGCCAATTGACACCCGCAGCGTCACCCATATGCGCGAGATCCCGCCGAATGGCTTCCCGGAGAAAGCGCTCAACTTCCTGACGCCGCACCAGAAATGGGGCATCCACTCTACCTACAGCGAAAACCTGCTGATGCAGACCCTGTCGCGCGGCGGCCCCATCGTCTGGATCAGCGAAACCGACGCGCGCGAGCTGGGCATTGAGGACAACGACTGGATCGAAGCCTTCAACGCCAACGGCGCCCTCACCGCCCGCGCGGTGGTCAGCCAGCGCGTGCCGCCGGGCATGACCATGATGTACCACGCCCAGGAGCGCATCCTGAACATTCCGGGGTCAGAGGTGACCGGGAGGCGCGGCGGGATCCACAACTCGGTCACCCGCGTCTGCCCGAAACCGACGCACATGATTGGCGGCTACGCCCAGCTGGCGTACAGCTTCAACTATTACGGCACCGTCGGCTCCAACCGCGACGAATTCATCATGATCCGCAAAATGAAAAACATTAACTGGCTGGACGGCGAAGGTCGGGATCAGGTACAGGAGGCGAAAAAATGAAAATACGCTCACAGGTTGGCATGGTTCTGAATCTCGATAAATGCATTGGCTGCCACACCTGCTCGGTCACCTGCAAGAACGTCTGGACCGGGCGTGAAGGGATGGAATATGCGTGGTTTAACAACGTTGAGACCAAACCGGGGATCGGCTACCCGAAAAACTGGGAAGATCAGGAGGAGTGGCAAGGGGGCTGGATCCGAGGCATACACGGCAAGCTGACGCCGCGCCTCGGCGGCAAAATGGGCGTGCTGTCGAAGATTTTCGCCAACCCCGTCCTGCCGCAGATTGACGATTATTACGAGCCCTTCACCTTTGACTATCAGGATCTGCACCGCGCGCCGGCGGGGGATCACCTCCCTACTGCCCGCCCGCGCTCGCTGATTGACGGCAAGCGGATGGACAAGATCGTCTGGGGCCCCAACTGGGAGGAGCTGCTGGGCGGCGAGTTTGAAAAACGCGCCCGCGACCGCAACTTCCAGAAGATCCAGAAGGAGATGTACGGCCAGTTCGAAAACACCTTCATGATGTACCTGCCGCGCCTGTGCGAACACTGTCTGAACCCGAGCTGCGTTGCCACCTGCCCGAGCGGCGCGATATACAAGCGCGAAGAGGACGGCATTGTGCTGATCGACCAGGACAAGTGCCGCGGCTGGCGCCTGTGCATCAGCGGCTGCCCGTACAAGAAAATTTACTTCAACTGGAAGAGCGGCAAGTCAGAAAAATGCATCTTCTGCTACCCGCGCATTGAGTCCGGCCAGCCGACCGTCTGCTCTGAAACCTGCGTCGGGCGCATCCGCTATCTCGGCGTGCTGCTGTATGACGCGGACCGCATCGAGGAGGCCGCCAGCACCGAGCATGAAACCGATCTATACGAGCGCCAGTGCGACGTGTTCCTCAACCCGAACGATCCGGCGGTCATTGAGGAAGCCCTGAAACAGGGCATTCCGCAGAACGTGATTGACGCCGCCCAGCGTTCGCCGGTCTACAAAATGGCGATGGACTGGAAGCTCGCCCTGCCGCTGCACCCGGAATACCGCACCCTGCCGATGGTCTGGTACGTGCCGCCGCTGTCGCCAATTCAGTCCTACGCTGACGCCGGCGGCCTGCCGCAGAGCGACGGCGTTCTGCCGGCGGTTGAGAGCCTGCGCATTCCGGTGCAGTACCTGGCAAACATGCTCAGCGCCGGCGACACCGGCCCGGTGCTGCGCGCCCTGAAGCGCATGATGGCGATGCGTCACTATAAACGCTCCCAGACCGTGGAAGGCGTGACCGACACCCGCGCCATTGAGGAAGTCGGCCTGACCGAAGCGCAGGTTGAGGAGATGTACCGCTATCTCGCCATCGCGAACTACGAAGACCGCTTCGTGATCCCCACCAGCCACCGTGAAATGGCGCGCGACGCCTTCCCGGAGAAAAACGGCTGCGGCTTCACCTTTGGCGACGGCTGCCACGGCTCCGACACCAAGTTCAACCTCTTCAACAGCAGCCGCATCGACGCGATCAACATCACCGAGGTGCGCGAACACGGGGAGGGAGAGTAATGCAGATCCTTAAAATCATCGCGCTGCTGATTGAGTATCCCGATGAGCTGCTGTGGGAAAACCGCGATGAGGCGCTTTCCCTGGTTGAGCAGGACGCGCCCATGCTGCTGCCGTTTGCGCAGCAGCACCTGAGCGCCCCGCTGCTGGATAAACAGGCCGAATGGTGCGAAGTGTTTGAACGCGGGCGCGCGACCTCGCTGCTGCTGTTCGAGCACGTTCACGCCGAGTCCCGCGATCGCGGCCAGGCGATGGTGGACCTGATGGGCCAGTATGAGAAAGCCGGTCTGGCGCTGGACTGCCGCGAGCTGCCGGACTATCTGCCGCTCTACCTGGAATATCTCAGCCTCGTGACCGATGAAGAGGCGCGCGAAGGGTTACAAAACGTCGCGCCGATCCTGGCCCTGATTGGCGGCCGCCTGAAGCAGCGCGGCGTGGCGCATTATCAGCTGTTTGATGCCCTGCTGACGATGGCCGGTACGCGGCTGTCCAGCGACAGCGTGGCGAAACAGGTGTCCGGTGAGAAACGGGATGACACCCGTCAGGCGCTGGACGCCGTGTGGGAAGAGGAACAGGTGAAGTTTATCGAAGACAACGCCACATCGTGCGACAGCTCGCCGATGCAGCAATATCAACGACGCTTTAGCCAGGACGTCGCGCCGCAGTACGTGGACGTCAGCGCCGGAGGCCCAAAATGATCCATTACCTGAACGTGTTTTTCTATGATATTTACCCCTACATCTGCGCCACCGTGTTTTTCCTCGGCAGCTGGCTGCGCTACGACTACGGGCAGTACACCTGGCGCGCCTCGTCGAGCCAGATGCTCAGCAAGCGCGGGATGAACTGGGCCTCTAACCTGTTTCATATCGGGATTCTGGGGATCTTCTTCGGGCACCTGTTCGGCATGTTAACCCCGCACTGGATGTACGCCTGGTTTTTACCCGTCGCGGTTAAGCAGCAGCTGGCCATGATTGCGGGCGGGATTTGCGGCGTGCTGACGCTGATTGGCGGGTCGATGCTGCTTTACCGCCGCCTCTTCAACCAGCGGGTGCGCGCTACCTCCACCACGCCGGATATTATCATCATGAGTATCCTGCTTATCCAGTGCATTCTGGGGCTGTCGACCATTCCTTTCTCCGCCCAGTACCCTGACGGAAGCGAGATGATGAAGCTGGTCGGCTGGGCGCAGGGGATCGTGACGTTCAAGGGCGGCTCGTCGGAGATGCTGAGCGGCGTTGCGCCTATCTTCCGCGTTCATCTGGTGCTGGGGATGACGATCTTCCTCATCTTCCCGTTCACCCGTCTGGTACACGTGTGGAGCGCGCCGTTTGAGTATTTCACGCGTCGGTATCAGGTGGTGAGATCGCGCCGTTGATTGAAGCCGTCAGATGTGTCGTCTCATAATGGCCCAAAAGTATCGTTATTGGTTCTCCAGGTGACTCATACCGTTAGCGACCGTGCGGAATAATGGCTCCCGAACACAACACAGAGGGAGTTCGCGTGATGAAACCATTTTTTCGTACGGCTTTGCTGATCGGCATGATGAGCACTTTTTCAACCTATGCTAACGCTCAGGAAACGACCGACAGGAATAGCAAGACCATCCGTGCAATGACGGGCGCAACGGCGACTTCGTCTTTATCCGCCTCACAAACTGCGTTAATCGTGGTGGATATCCAAAACGAATATTACGCAGGTAAAGATTTTCGTGGTCAGATGGTGATCCCTGATGGCGATAAGGTACTGAAGAACAGTCAAAAGCTGGTTAGCTATGCCCATCAAAAGGGGATGCCGGTCTACTTCGTTCGTCATATGGGGCCGAAAGACAGTCCACTGTTTGCCGAGGGATCTATCTATGCGCAGTTCCATAAAGATCTGCAGCCTTCTGCGCAAGACGCCATTATCACCAAAGCGACCCCGAGCTCTTTTGTTGGCACCGATCTGGATGCGCAATTAAAGAAAAAAGGCATCAAAAAGGTGATAGTCATTGGCCTGATGACGCACATGTGCATTTCCTCTACCGCGCGTGACGCTGTACCGCTGGGCTATAACGTGATTATCCCTGAAGATGCGACAGCAACACGCGATCTGGATGATGGTAAGGGTGGCGTGGTGGACCACAAAACGCTGCAGCGTGCGGCATTAGCCGGTGTTGCCGATGTGTTTGCCGAAATTATGACGACCAGAGACGTTATGGCGCTGCCAGTCACAGAATAAGACCGGGCTTGATCCCTGCCGCCAGCCAGGACTTTATACTGGCTGGCACAAGGAGGCTTACATGACGCTTAAAATTGGTATTGTTGTATTTGACGGTATTATTCCTTTTCACCTTTCGGTGCCCTATGCCGTATTTGAGAAAGCGCTAACGCCAATGGGCGCCCCCCTTTGCCAGCTTGTCGTATGCGCTACCACGCCCGGCGCGCTTAAAACCAATGCCGGATTTTCTATCGTTGTCGAGCGTGGGCTTGATGAGCTGGCCGGAATGGATATGGTGATCGTCCCAAGCTGGGACTGTCCCGAGCATGCCCCGTCCCCCGATCTCCTGCAGGCCCTGCAAAAAGCACATGCCGCGGGTTCACGTATTGTGGGTTTGTGTATGGGCGCGTTTGTGGTCGCCGCTGCCGGGCTACTTGAAAACCGCCCTGCAACGACGCACTGGCGCTGGGCGTCTGACTTTCAGCGTCTCTATCCCTCCGTGCAGATGGATAAAGACGTTCTTTATATCGATAATGGTGACGTTGTCACCTCCGCGGGCACGGCGGCCAGTATCGACTGCTGCCTGCATCTGGTGCGTCAGGCCTGGGGCGCGGAAGTGGCGAATAGCGTAGCGCGGTTGCTGGTTGTACCGCCCCATCGTCAGGGTGGACAACGTCAATACGTAGAACTGCCGGTTCAGAACACGCGTCGAGGGGATAACTTCACCGACGCGCTAGCCTGGGCGACGGAAAACCTCCAACTTGCGCTCACGCTGGACTGCGTGGCGGGAAAAGCCTGCATGAGCCGTCGCAGCTTTACCCGGCGTTTTCAGCAAACCACCGGTGAGAGCTTTTCGCGCTGGCTGCTAAACCAGCGCATTATCGTCGCCCAACGCTATCTCGAAAAAACCGACCAGCCTGTGGATGACATTGCCGAGCGCGTCGGCTTTCCCTCAACAACGTCCTTGCGCCGCCACTTTCACAAGCTGCTTAACACCTCGCCATCTCGCTATCGGCGCGAGTTTCGTGGCCGATAGCGAGGGGGCTATTTCCCGTGCGTTTCAAACCCTGCCATCACCGCCGTGAGTTCTGCCAGCGTAAAGCCGTGCTTCGGATCGTCAACGCCCAGCCCAAAGCGTTCCTGCATCAGCTGATACAGCGCCCCGGCATCCGGCAAATGGATCTGCTCCTCCACGTGCCCGTTGTGCCAGTGGGTGAAGTTGAAGTTGGTCAGCGTCAGCTTGCCGCCGTCCGGCAGGTGGCGGCACATCAGCAGATGATGACGGAAATGCGACTGCGGCCAGTGCGCCGACCAGAAGTTCCCCATCACGTAATCGCTGAAATACTGCGTCGTCAGGTCAAAATGGTACATCGACTGCCAGTGCTCGTGGTGGCGGAACTGCAGCACCCAGTCGTTGCCCTCGCTCAGCAGACGGTAGATGCCGTGCGGGGTCTCCTGCTCCTCGTTGGCGAGCAGGCGAATCGGCGCCGTCAGCGTCTGTCCGCCGAAACCCACGTCGGCAATCCAGCGCTCGCCGTTCAGCTCGACCAGCAGCAGGCGGTGCGTGCGCGGCGGCATCTGCGCCGGATTTGCCAGTACGACCCGCCCCAGCACGCTGCGCACGGTAAACCCGACTTCACGCAACGCGCGCTCAAAAAGACCGTTTTGCTCAAAGCAATATCCCCCGCGTCGCGCCGTCACCAGCTTGTCGACCAGACATTGATCTTCAAGATGGATTTCGCGCGGCAGGACAACATCAATATTTTCGAACGGGATCGCACAGTTGTGGTGTAAATGCAGCGCGCGCAGGGTATCGATATCCACCCGTGGCGGTTGCGCCCAGCCGATGCGAGCGAAATAGGCGGTCAGAAATGGGGACATGCATCATTTTCCTTTGATTGTGATGTTTTGTTTATAAACTAATTTTACGCACTCACTTTGATTTACGTGCTTTTTCGCCATACTCATCGGTGTAGATGAGGAGATCCTATGAGCCACTTTCGCCCTGTTGAATTACGTCATGCCAGCCGTCTGCTCAACCACGGTCCCACCGTGCTTATCACCAGTCGGGATGAATCCCTCGACAGACGCAACGTGATGGCCGCCGCGTGGTCAATGCCCGTTGAGTTTGAACCGCCGCGCATCGCAATAGTCGTGGATAAAAGTACCTGGTCACGCGAGCTGATCGAGCGCAGCGGAAAGTTTGGCATCGTCATCCCCGGCGTGGCGGCGGCCAACTGGACGTTCGCGGTGGGTAGCGTGAGCGGGCGCGACGAGGACAAATTCAACTGCTACGGGATCCCGGTCGTGAACGGCCCTGAGCTTGGCCTGCCGGTGATTGAAGAAAAATGCCTGGCGTGGATGGAGTGCCGGTTATTACCCGTCACTTCCGCGGCAGAAAAATACGATACGCTGTTTGGCGAAGTGGTATCCGCAGCAGCGGATGAACGCGCGTTTGTCGCCGGACGCTGGCAGTTTGACGGGGATAAGCTGAATACTCTGCATCATCTGGGCGCGGGGACATTTGTGGCGAGCGGGAAGATGGTGAAGGCACTGGATTGAGAACCGCTCCCCCTGGGGGCTGAGGGTTCCCGAGTAATTTTTCTACCCGAAGCGGCGATTTACCGCCGGGAGCCCGGGTTGCCAGGGCGGCGGCGATTGAGCCGCCCTGGCACGTTCACTGGTAGAAGAATCACAGAGTAGCAAGGAACATAAAGTGAACGGAATGACCACCACTGCCGTATGTTCCCCTCACCCTAACCCTCTCCCCAAAGGGGCGAGGGGATGATTCACTGCTCGCATTATTTTATGGGGACCCCTCAGAGAGTGACCGTATTACTTCGCACGCCGTGAAATAATCTCATCCGCAACATTCCGCGGTGCTTCCGCAAAATGATGGAACTCCATCGTATACGTCGCGCGTCCCTGGGACATCGAGCGCAGCGTGGTGGCGTAACCAAACATCTCCGCCAGCGGTACGTCAGCGCGAATAATCTGACTGCCGTACTGCTCCGCCATCCCCTGCACCATGCCGCGGCGGGAAGAGAGATCGCCCATGATGTTCCCGGCGTACTCTTCCGGCGTTTCCACCTCCACGTGCATGATCGGCTCAAGAATAAACGGATCCGCCCTGCGAGCGCCCTCCTTGAAGCCGAGGATCGCCGCCATGCGGAACGCCATCTCCGAGGAGTCGACGTCGTGGTACGAGCCAAACGTCAGCGTCGCTTTGACGTCGACCACCGGATAGCCCGCCAGCACCCCGCTGTTCATCGCCTCCCGCAGCCCTTTCTCAACGGACGGGATATACTCGCGCGGCACCACGCCGCCCTTGGTGGCATCTTCAAATTTAAAGCCACTTCCGGGCTCCAGCGGCTCCAGGCTTAGGACCACATGGCCGTACTGCCCTTTACCACCGGACTGCCGGACAAATTTGCCTTCGATATCCTTCACCGCCTTGCGCAGGGTTTCGCGGTACGTCACCTGCGGGCGACCGATATTCGCCTCGACGCCAAACTCACGCTTCATGCGGTCGACGATGATCTCAAGATGTAGCTCACCCATCCCGGAGATAATGGTCTGGCCGGACTCTTCGTCAGTATGCAGGCGGAACGACGGATCTTCCGCCGCCAGACGCTGCAGCGCGATCCCCATTTTCTCCTGATCGCCTTTGGTTTTCGGCTCGATCGCCAACGAGATAACCGGGTCCGGGAACTCCATGCGCTCAAGCGTGATCACGGCGTTCGGATCGGTGAGCGTGTCGCCGGTGGTCACGTCCTTCAGCCCCACGCAGGCCGCGATATCCCCCGCGCGCAGTTCGTCCACCTCGTGGCGATCGTTGGCGTGCATCAGCACGATACGCCCGATGCGCTCTTTCTTCTCTTTTACCGGGTTATACACCGCGTCGCCTTTGCGCAGCACGCCAGAGTAGACCCGGATAAAGGTCAGTTGCCCGACGTACGGGTCGCTCATCAGCTTGAACGCCAGCGCCGAGAACGGTTCGTCATCGCTTGGATGACGCTCCGCGTGCTGCCCTTTTTCATCCACGCCGTCAATGGCCGGCACGTCCAGCGGGGACGGCATCAGTTCAATCACCGCATCCAGCATGCGCTGCACGCCTTTGTTTTTAAAGGCGCTGCCGCACAGCATCGGCTGGATTTCGCCCGAGATGGTGCGAATGCGCAGCCCCTGGATAATTTCCGCCTCCGTCAGGTCGCCCGTCTCCAGGTACTTATCCATCAGCTCATCGCTGGCTTCCGCCGCCGCGGAGACCATTTTTTCCCGCCACTCCTGGGCGGTACTGACTAAATCGTCCGGCACGGGCGCATAGCTGAACGCCATGCCCTGCGTGGCGTCGTCCCACAAAATGGTGCGCATCTTGATGAGATCGACCACGCCGGTGAAACGATCTTCGGCACCCACCGGGATGACAATCGGCACCGGATTGGCCTTCAGGCGCTCCTGCATCATCCGCACCACGCGGAAGAAATCGGCACCCGGACGGTCCATTTTGTTGACGAAGGCCAGCCGCGGAACGTGATATTTATTGGCCTGACGCCAGACGGTTTCCGACTGCGGCTGCACGCCGCCCACGGAGTCATACACCATCACGGCACCGTCGAGCACGCGCATGGAACGTTCCACCTCAATGGTGAAGTCCACGTGCCCCGGGGTGTCGATGATGTTGATCCGGTGCGGTTCAAACCCTCTGTCCATGCCCGGCCAGAAGCAGCTGACCGCCGCGGAGGTAATCGTGATCCCGCGCTCCTGCTCCTGCGCCATCCAGTCAGTGGTTGCCGCGCCATCATGTACTTCACCCAGCTTGTGGCTCATCCCGGTATAAAACAGGATGCGCTCAGTGGTGGTGGTTTTACCGGCATCGATATGCGCGGAGATACCGATGTTGCGATAACGTTCGAGAGGGATGGGTCGGGGCATGATATTTCCTTAAGTCTCATGACTTGTCTGTGACGACCGGGATGGTCGTGCATTCGTTCGTTTGCTATAATAGTCCCATTGTACGAGTATTATCGAACTATTTTTTAACGGTTGACCTATTGTTGATATAGCTCAATCTGACATCACGCGCAGGAAAACGATGATCCCAAACCACCCTGAAACTGAACAAATACTGCTGGAAAATGTGCTCTTTGCCCTCGGCAACCCGCTTCGCCTCTCGATTATTCGCCGGCTCGCCGATGGCAGCGAACTCAGCTGTAACGCGCTGCGCCCGGACGACGTGGTGAAGTCAACGATGACCCATCACTGGCGCGTGTTGCGCGACAGCGGCGTCATCTGGCAGCGCCCTCAGGGGCGGGAGAATATGATTTCATTGCGAAGAGACGATCTGGATGCCCGCTTTCCGGGGCTGATGGAGATACTGCTGACAGCAGGAAAATGAAAAATACAGCTTATTGTTAGCCGGGCAAGCGCAACGCCACCCGGCAAGAGATGAGAGCCGCTTTTTAGTGCTGAACCCCCGAGCGGTCAGAAAGGTCGTCGGCGGAGAGGATATCCACCCGCGATGCCGCGCGCTTGCGGCGGGCATACCTGTCCGGCTGGCCTTCAGGGCGCGTTTTGAAGCGACGGTGCAGCCACATATACTGCTCCGGCGCCATCAGCACCGCGCGCTCGATCGCCCGGTTCATCTGGGTTGCGACAGACTCTTTATCCGCGCCCTGCAATGAAGCGCTGATATCTTCAAGAACAATCAGCTCGTATCCGGTACCGTCCGCCCTGCGGCGCGGCACGAACGGAATCACGGCAGGTTTCGCGCTTTTGACCAGCATATAGCTTCCAGCGGTCGTGGCGGCATCCGGAACCGCAAAAAACGGCGCAAACACGCTGTTGGCTTTGCCATAGTCATGATCCGGGGCATACCACAGAATTTCATTCTGCTTCAGGGCGCGGATCATGCCCTTTAAATCATGGCGATCCAGCATGGTCTTATTAGAACGCAGACGCCCGCGCGTTTGTAGCCAGTCCAGCAGCGCATTATTGTTTGGACGATACACCCCAATACCGGGGTTGAGCATGCCAAATATCCGCGCGCCCAGTTCAAGCGTCAAAAAATGCATCCCCACCAGCACCACACCCTTTCCCTGCTCCCTGGCTTTTTCCATGTGCTCATAGCCGCGCACGGTAAAGCATTTCCGCACCCGCCGCTCGGGCCAGAACCACGCCATACCGGTTTCGATTACCCCCATCCCCACGGACTCAAAATTACGCTGCAGCAAAGATTCACGCTCCTCTGCTTTCATCTGCGGAAAGCAAAGTTCCAGGTTGCGGCGGGCAATCTCGACGCGGCGAGGCAGCAGACGCATGGCTAACCGCCCCAGGCTGTGTCCCAGTCTGTACAGCACCGGGTAAGGCAGCAGCATGATGAGCCACAGCGCGGCGATGCCTGTCCAGCTTAGCCAGTAGCGAGGGTGGAAAAAGGCGGGTGAAAACCGGGGTAATTTTGTCATGAGAAAATTATCCTTTAACGTTGCTGTCCTTAATTGATTCTGCTGGAGATCTTTCCTAAGGATTTATTAAATGTCAGTCAGAAACATTAAGTGTAACGGATAAGATAAAACTCATTTTTATCGTTTTTTGCGAAATGAAGGTATGAGAGGCAGGAGATGCCGGGCAAGACAACGACCCTACCCGGCAAAAAAATTACATCGAATACCCGGGCTTTTTAATTAACTCGTCCAGCTTCGGTCCTATTTCGGTATCCCATACCTGGGCTTTCCAGTCTTCCGGGTTCACCTGGTTCAAAGCAACCGATACTGAACCGTCTTTGCTGTTGAAATGGCGAATAATCACCTCGGCGATATCTGCCGCCAGCGAGGTTTTTTGCTCGTCGTTAAGATCGCGGGGAAAACATTTGATATCTACGTGTGGCATATGCAGGCTTCCTGTTATGTATGAGCATTCCACGTTATCAGATAATGTTGTTTGCCTTTAACACCTTGTGCAGTTCCGGCAGCTGACACACGGTATCCGCAATCGCCGTAAGCTTCGGCGTATTCGTCGCAAACCACTCATGGCGAGGCCCCCATGTGCGCGCCACCGCTATATATACATCCAGCAGCGTCAGCCGTTCACCCAGCGCAAAAGGGTCGGCCTTGAGCTGATTTTCAAACCACAGATAGAGGGATTTCCGGTATTCAATGCAGTTTTTCTGCAGCTGTTCCGGCGCATCGGGCACCCAGCGTTCCGGATAGTCGGCGTAAGTAAAGGTGGGATAGACGTTCGCCACGAACCAGATAAGCAGACGCTGAAACTGCTGGCGCTCAGCCTGCCCCACGGGCGGGGCAAGATCGGGACAGCGGTCGAGCACCATCAGGGCAATCGCCGCCGTTTCGGTCACGATCGCGCCATTTTCAAGCTCCAGGGTTGGCACCTGACACAGCGGATTGAGCTTTTGCAGCAGCTCGCGCTGCGGGCCGGGCTGGTCAAACCCGTCCACGTTCACAAACTGATAAGGGATATCTGCCAGGGTGAGCATCACTTCACCGATCGCCGAGCCCCAGCCGGGTACGCCATAGAGTTTCATCATGTTGCCCCCTCAGGGATAAAAACCCTAAGTGTAGAGCACCATGAGCAGGTTATCCCAGGCGGGTAGACCGCCTGTTTCATCGGCGCTCCTTACAGCACTTTGGAGAGGAACTGGCGCGTTCGCGGGTGCGACGGGCGGTTCAATACCTCGTCGCTGCTGCCCTGCTCCACGATTTTTCCGTCGACCAT
Organism: Enterobacter sp. 168J2; assembly: GCF_034107265.1. Classification (NCBI taxonomy): domain Bacteria; kingdom Pseudomonadati; phylum Pseudomonadota; class Gammaproteobacteria; order Enterobacterales; family Enterobacteriaceae; genus Enterobacter; species Enterobacter sp. 168J2. Next base: position 1,236,907 of record NZ_JAWNEB010000001.1, read on the forward strand.
AAACACCACCTGATCCGCCACTTCACGGGCAAAGCCGATCTCATGGGTGACCACCACCAGCGTGGTGCCGGACCGGGCGAGCTTTTTAATCACGTCCAGCACTTCGCCCACCAGCTCCGGATCCAGCGCAGAGGTCGGCTCGTCAAACAGCATCACGCGGGGGCGCAGCGCCAGCGCGCGGGCAATCGCGATACGCTGCTGCTGGCCGCCTGAAAGGTGGCGGGACCAGGCATCCGCTTTATCCCGCAGCCCAACCACGTCCAGCAGGCTGTAGGCCCTCTCCACCGCCTCTTTTTTGCCGAGCTTTTTATGCGCGATGGGCGCCTCAATCAGGTTTTCCAGCACCGTCAGATGGGGAAAGAGATTGAAGTTCTGAAACACATAGCCCACGTTGACGCGCTGCCTGAGGATCTCCTTCTCCTTCAGCTCATAAAGCCTGTCGCCCTGACGACGGTAGCCAATGTAATCCCCGTCTATCTGGATAAAGCCCTCGTCGACGCGCTCCAGATGATTAATGGTGCGCAGCAGCGTCGATTTACCGGAGCCGGACGGCCCGAGGATCACCGTCACGGACCCCGGCGGGATCTCAAGCGAGACGTTGTCGAGCGCCTTATGGCGACCAAAATACTTGCTGACGCCGGTGATCGAGATATGTCCTTCAGGAGAGGCTTGCATGGATAGGCTCCTGTGCTGGCGTGGTAGTGACGGAACGGGTGCGACGGGCGACACGGTTATGATTAACCGCAGAGCGGCGTTCGCTGCGGGCAAGCGCGCGCTCGACCATATACTGAATGGCCGACAGGACGGTAGTAATGGCCAGATACCATGCGGCACCGACCATCAGCAGCGGGATAACCTCCTGCGTGCGGTTGTAGATCATCTGAATGGTGTAGAACAGCTCCGGCATCGCCAGGACGTAGACCATCGCCGTGCCCTTGGCGAGGCTGATGATTTCATTAAACCCGGACGGCAGAATGGTGCGCAGCGCCTGAGGCAGAATTATCCGCACCGTACGTCGCCAGGCCGGCAGGCCGAGCGCGGCAGCCGCTTCATACTGCCCGTGATCGACCCCGAGGAATCCACCGCGAATGATCTCGGCGGTATAGGCGCTCTGCACCAGGGTTAATCCCACCACGGCGGTGGAGAACTGCCCCAGCACGTTGATGGTTTCAAAGCTGCCCCAGGTGATGCCGGTGAACGGCACGCCGAGAGAAAGCGTGTCGTAGAGATAGGAAAAGTTGTAGAGAACGATCAGCACCACGATCAGCGGCAGGGAGCGAAACAGCCAGATGTAGCCCCACGCCAGGCTGCTCAGCAGCCATGACGAGGACAGTCTCGCCAGCGCCAGCACGCCGCCCAACACCACGCTCAGGGCGGTGCCGATCAGGGTCAGCAGCAGCGTCTGCCCTACGCCTTCGAGGATCGCCGGGTCAAAGAACCAGCGGGCGAACACCGCCCACTCCCAGCGCGGGTTAAAGGCCACGGACTGAACCACGACCGCCAGTATAAACAGCGCCACCGCGGCGCCGACGGCCCGCAGCGGGTAACGCGCCGGGACCACCTTAATGGTTTCAACGTTGCTCATCGTCGTTCCTTATGCGGTTTTACTGAACGCTTCGCGCACCAGCGTTTTAGTGAAGCGCAGCCGACCGTCAAACGGCGGCTGGCTGTACTCTTCCGGATCCCGGTTAAGATCGAACTGCGGCTGGTAGCCCTGGCTGAGGTACAGCCGCACCGCTTCGGGCTGGCGAAAACCGGTTGTCAGGTAGATCTGGCTGTAGCCTGCCAGCACCGCCCTGCGCTCCAGCTCCTGCACCACGCGCCCGGCAAGCCCCTGCTGACGCAGGGTTTTGTCCGTCCAGATGCGTTTGATTTCCGCGGTGCGTTCGTCGAAGGGCTTGTACGCGCCGGTGGCGATAATCTTCCCGTCGCGCTCCAGCACGATAAACAGCCCCTGCGGCGCTAAGTACCACTCGGTGAGCTCCACCTCGGCATCTTTGGAAAAGTAGTCCCCGTAGCGCGCGGCGTACTCACCGAACAGCCCCTCGATAACGGGCTGGAGTTCGGCATCTTCCGGCGAGACGTCACGAAATTGTTCACGCATAGCGCCTCCTCAGTCACCCAGCCCCGCCGGGTTCACTTCTGACTGCGGAATGCGCTCAACGCCCTCCCCCCAGCGGTTGAGCACTTTGTCGTAATCGCCGTTTTTGATTACGCCGTTCAGCGCGGTTTGCACCGGCTCAACCAGGCCGCTGCCTTTTTTCAGCGTCACCGCAATGTGCGCCGCCTTCGGCCAGCCGCCGTCGACGCTGCCGACCAGCTTGGTTTTCCCGGTCAGCGCCGCCTTCCATGCGCCAATCACGTTCGGGCCAAAGTAGGCATCCGCGCGCCCGGACTGGAGCGCCAGCGTTTGCGCCGCATCGTCTTTGGTGTAGATCGGCGTAAACGGTTTCAGCCCCTTCTTAAGGTTTTCGGCATTCCATGCCAGCAGGATGGCCTCCTGATTGGTCCCGGAACCAACGATAATCCGCAGCCCGGCGATATCCTCTGCCTTCTGAAGCGATTCGATCGGGCTGGTCGATTTCACGTAGAAACCGAGGGAGTCCTTACGGTAGGTGGCAAAATCAAACTTCTCCTTGCGCGCTTTGGTAACGGTAATGTTGCTGATGGCCGCATCGTATTTTCCGGACGCCACGCCCAGCGGCCAGTCTTCCCAGGAGGTTGGCACCACGTTCAGCTCCAGCCCGAGGCTGTCGGCCACCAGACGGGCGACGTCAACCTCGCTGCCGAGCAGCGTTTTGTTGTCGTCGGAAAACACCGTCAGCGGCGGTTGATTGAGGCCCGCCACCGCCACGGTAAATTTCCCCGGCACGGCAAAGCGATAATCTTTCGGCAGCTGCGCCACGGCATCGCTGTTTTTGGCGGTGTTGATCGGCGTTTTGTTGGCTTCGATACTCACGCCGGTGCCGTTGATGTTCACATTATCTGCCCAGACGGCAGGGGTAAAGGCCAGCGCGAGCGCCAGAATAAGCGTTGTTTTCTGCATAGCGAAGTTCTCTTTTATTGTTGTGTGAACTGGTTTTTCGGTTGGTCTAAGCCCAGACTCTCGCGCAGCGTGGTGCCCGGGTAGTCGGTGCGGAACAGGCCGCGGGCCTGTAAAACGGGCACCACCTGGTCAACAAAGCGCGGAAAGGTTTCCGGCGTACCGCCCTGAATGATGAAGCCGTCTGCGGCATAGCCTTCAAACCAGGCCTGCAGACCATCGGCCACCTCTTCCGGCGTACCGGAAAAGCGCGGGCGCGGCGAAGCGGCCTCCAGCGCCACCTGACGCAGGGTTAAGCCGCGCTCGTGGGCGTTACGCTTAATTTCATCGGTGGTACTGCGGAAGCTGTTTTTGCCCAGGTCACCGATATCCGGGAACGGCTCGTCGAGCGGGTACTGGCTGAAATCGTGATGCTCAAAATAACGTCCGAGGTAGTTGAGGGCATCGTTGATCGACACCAGCGCCGCGGTGGTTTGATACTGGTTTTCCACATCGTCGGCGTCCTTGCCCACAATCACACTGACGCCCTGGAAAATATGTAAATCTGACGCGCGGCGGCCGTTTGTTTCCAGCTGCTGCTTCACGTCGCGGTAAAACGCTTTCGCTTCTTCGAAGGTTTCGTGATGGGTAAAAATGGCGTCGGCATGTTTTGCCGCCAGCTTTTTCCCGTCGTCCGACGCGCCCGCCTGAAAAACAATCGGACGCCCCTGCGGGGTGCGGCCAATATTCAGCGGCCCGGCGACCTTGAAGAAGTCACCGTGGTGATTCAGGGCGTGAAGTTTAGCCGGGTCAAAAAACTGCCCGCTCTCTTTGTTGCGGATGAACGCGTCGCCTTCCCAGGAATCCCACAGCCCTTTAACCACGTCGAGATACTCATCGGCAATGCGGTAGCGCAGGGCATGCTCCGGGTGTTTTTCGCGGGAAAAGTTCTTCGCCGAGCCTTCCAGCGGCGAGGTCACCACGTTCCAGCCCGCGCGCCCGTTGCTCAGGTGATCGAGGCTGGCGAACTGGCGTGCCGTGGTAAAGGGCTCGCTGTAGGAGGTGGATAAGGTTCCCACCAGCCCCAGACGCGAGGTGATGCTTGCCAGCGCGGATAATACCGTTAACGGCTCAAAGCGGTTTAAAAAATGCGGAATGGATTTCTCATTGATATAAAGACCGTCGGCAACAAATAAAAAATCGAGCTTGCCCTCCTCCGCTTTTAACGCCGTCTCTTTTACAAATTCAAAATTAATGCTGGCATCCGCGACCGCCGCTGGATGACGCCAGGCGGACATATTTCCGGACGCACCGTGCAAAATGGTCCCGAGCCGCAGTTGACGATGTGCAGACATATTTACCTCTCCAGAATTAAACGTGTTGCAGCGCTTTTTCCGCAAGCTGGGCGAAATAGCGGGCAGCGGGCTCAATTAATGCTTCGTCCGGATTAAATGCCGGGTGGTGTAAACCAAACGGGCTATTGCTGCCGATGCTGACAAACGCGCCGGGAACGGACTGCAAATAAACCGCGAAATCTTCCCCACCCATATGCAGCTCCGCGTGTCGGGTTTCATACCCCGCCTCACGGGCAACCGAGGTGGCAAAATCGGCCCAGCGCTCGTCGTTCACCAGCGCGGTGGGCCCGGCATACCAGGTAATATCAATCTGCGCGCTGAAGGCGCTGGCAAACCCGGCGGCGATTTCGCCCACGCGAGCCTTCACGTTCTGCTGCACCTCCAGGCGGTGGGTGCGCAGCGTGCCTTCCAGCTCGACGCTTTCCGGCAGCACGTTCCAGGTATTCCCCCCGGCAATGCGCGTTACGCTCAGCACCACCGAATCCAGCGTGTTGACGTTGCGGCTGGCGACGCTCTGCAGCGCCGTCACCAGCTGGCTCGCCAGCACAATAGCGTCGTTGCCTTCGTGAGGACGCGCGGCGTGCGCGCCTTTGCCGGTAATGCGGATTACGAAGCGGTCGACGTTGGCATAGAACGGCCCGCCGCGGGTGGCGAACTCACCGACCGGCAGGCCGGGCTCGTTGTGCATACCGAAGATGGCGCGGACGTCACGGAGGGCCCCCGCGCGCACCATGCTCTTCGCCCCGCCAAAGTTCTCTTCGGCAGGCTGGAACAGGATCCGCACCCGGCCGTTGAGCGAGGCTTCGCGCTCTTTGAGCTTTAACGCGGCGCCGAGGATCACGCTGGTGTGGATATCGTGTCCGCAGGCGTGCATCACGCCTGCATGCTGCGAGCTAAACGGTACGCCGCTGCGCTCCTCAATTGGCAGGGCATCAATGTCTGCCCGCAGCGCAATCAGTTTGTCACCGGCCCCGATTTCCGCCACCAGCCCGGTCGGCAGGTCGTAGGGCTGAGGGGGAATTCCGGCATCCGTCAGCCACTGGCGCAGGCGGGCGGTGGTCTCCACTTCCTGGCCGGACAGCTCCGGGTTCCGGTGCAGCTCGCGGCGCCAGGCAATCAGCTGTTCGCCGAAGCTCATACGGTGACCTCCCTGTTAAGACGCGCCTCGGCCAGCAAACGCAGGGACTGGACGCGCGCTGCCCCCTCCGCGACCGGCGTGTCGATGATAAATTCGTCAATGCCCCACTGCTCATGCAGGGCATTGAGCTGTTCCAGCACCGACTCAGCCGTGCCCGCCAGCAGCGACTGCGCCCGACGGGCAATGCGCACCGGCTCGCTCCCCGCCTGACGGGCAAAGGCGTAGGCCTGTTCCTCGCTGGCGACGGTCACGCGCTGGCCGTTTGCCAGCTCAACGCCCCACACTTCGACCTTCTGCGCCAGCGCGTCCGCCTCGGCATGGGTCCGTGCGACAATCGACTGCACCGCCACAATCACCTCCCGCGCGCTGTTCTTACGCCAGGTTGATACCACCTCACGCAGCAGTTCCGGGTCGCCGTTCAGGTGCGCGGCAAAGACGAAGTGCCAGTCGAGCGATGCGGCGAGCAGCGCGCTTTCGGTGCTGGCGCCCAGCAGAAAGCCCTGGGCAGGTACCGGCGGCAGCGGCGTGGCGCGCACGGCTTCCTCCGCAGACTGACGTTCAGGGCGGATCCAGCGATCGAGCTGGGCCAGCTGTTCGGCAAAGCTGCCTTTTTCATATTGATGCAGCCCCTGCTGCAGCGCGCGGGTCGAGAGCGGCAGCCCGCCGGGGGCTTTCCCGACGCCCAGATCCACGCGACCGGGCGCCAGCGCGGCCAGCACGTTGAAGTTTTCAGCGACTTTATAGGGGCTGTAGTGCTGGAGCATCACACCGCCGGATCCGACGCGGATGCGCGTGGTTTGCCCGAGGATCCAGGCAATCAGCAGCTCCGGCGACGGGCTGGCAAGATGGGGAGTGTTGTGGTGTTCGGCAATCCAGAAGCGGTGATAGCCCAGATTTTCTGCCTGTTGCGCCAGCGCTAACGTCCGCGCCAGCGCATCGGCAGCCGTTTCATTTTCAGCGATGGGGCTTTTATCCAGAATGCTGATTCGCCATGACATGTTGCGTTCTCGTTTGACTTAACATGGCGACATTATTAAAGGCGCATTTCACCACTGAGAAACAATTAATTTACATTTGGTTTCCCGGAAAACAGAAAAGCATAACCCTGCTAACGGTGTGATTTTAGCGATGAAATCAGCGCATCCGCCTCCTGACGACGGGTGATGCGGACAAACTGGATATGGCGGTATTGCGGGTTTTGCATGTCAGCTTCGTAACGTTTGCGGTTGCTGCGCCACGTTTTAATTGTCCAGATGATGATGGACTCCCGGCTGAAAAATGAGCGGCGGAAGCTTTCGCGGTTTCCGGTGCCGGGCCAAAGCTCCTGCCGGTGCCATGCGCGTTTGAATGCGCGCGTGACCGCCTGCCGGAGCGTGCGGGTGAATCCGCAGTCGACCCACACGACCATATCCACATCACGCCACTTCACCGGGCGCGTGCGATTGTAGTTGCCGTCAAGCACCCAGCCGGGCGTGGCAGCGAGCGTATCCTCCAGCGTGTCTAGCAGCACTTCGTCCGGTGTCCCCTGCCAGTCAGGGCGCCAGTACAGCCTGTCCATCTCAATATACGGGAGCGACAGCTCCGTCGCGATGCGTCTGGCAAGCGTACTTTTTCCACTTCCGCTGGTACCGATAATATTAATTTTCACCGTTCCGCCTGACCCTGCTGAAGAAAACGGATCGCATCATATCGTTTTAGTTTTGTTAATGAAACGCCAGTGAGGCGCAGCAGGCTGGCGCTCTACCCCTATGTAATTATTAAGGGATTCTGATGATTAAAGCAGCACTTCAATAATTGTTTTGACTAAAAAATCGCCACGATTCAGCGCGTTGTAATCCTTGTCTGCTCTGACCACACGATTTCCTTCGACCTGCATCACTTTCGGCACGGTTATATTTTGCGTCGCTTATGAATTGCAGGTAGGATGCCTCGCCATGTTTCGCCTTATCCATACGCAGAATGACTGGGAAGGCGGCATGTGTTTGCGCAGAAGCAATCGTTTGTATTGCATTCTGCCAGGCAGGACTATCACGATAATGGTTCAGACAGGCAAACAGGTAACTCAATGAAAACAAGCAATAAAAGCGCAGCCGATCATCATGCTGCGAAACGTCGCTGGTTGAACTCCCACGAAGAGGGCTACCACAAAGCGATGGGCAACCGTCAGGTTCAAATGATCGCCATCGGCGGCGCTATTGGAACGGGTCTGTTTTTAGGTGCTGGCGCGCGTCTGCAGATGGCGGGCCCGGCTCTCGCCCTGGTTTATCTGGTGTGCGGGATTTTCTCCTTCTTCATTCTTCGCGCGCTGGGTGAACTGGTACTGCATCGCCCTTCCAGCGGAAGCTTCGTCTCTTACGCCCGAGAATTCCTCGGTGAAAAAGCCGCCTACGTGGCAGGCTGGATGTACTTCGTCAACTGGGCAATGACCGGTATCGTCGATATCACCGCCGTTGCGCTCTATATGCACTACTGGGGCGCGTTCGGTGATGTGCCGCAGTGGGTGTTTGCCCTTGGCGCGCTGGCGATCGTCGGCACCATGAACATGATCGGCGTGAAGTGGTTCGCCGAGATGGAGTTCTGGTTTGCGCTGGTCAAAGTGCTCGCCATTGTGATTTTCCTGGTGGTCGGTACCGTCTTCCTCGGCAGCGGCAAGCCGCTGGATGGCAATGCTACCGGCTTCCACCTGATAACCGATAACGGCGGCTTCTTCCCGCACGGTCTGCTGCCTGCGCTGGTGCTGGTTCAGGGCGTGGTGTTTGCCTTTGCCTCTATCGAGCTGGTCGGTACCGCTGCGGGCGAATGTAAAGATCCGCAGACTATGGTGCCAAAAGCCATTAACAGCGTGATCTGGCGTATCGGTCTGTTCTACGTCGGCTCCGTGGTGCTGCTGGTTCTGCTGCTGCCGTGGAACGCCTATCAGGCCGGCCAGAGCCCGTTCGTCACCTTCTTCTCGAAGCTCGGCGTGCCTTACGTGGGCAGCATCATGAACATCGTGGTGCTGACGGCGGCGCTCTCCAGCCTGAACTCCGGTCTTTACTCTACCGGCCGTATCCTGCGCTCCATGTCGATGGGCGGTTCCGCGCCGAAGTTCATGTCGAAGATGAGCAAGCAGCACGTACCTTACGCGGGCATTCTGGCCACGCTGGTGGTGTACGTCTTCGGCGTATTCCTGAACTATCTGGTGCCGTCTCAGGTCTTCGAGATCGTTCTGAACGTGGCCGCGCTGGGGATTATCGCCTCCTGGGCCTTTATCGTGGTCTGCCAGATGCGTCTGCGTAAAGCCATTAAAGAAGGTAAAGCCGCAGATATCAGTTTCAAGCTGCCGGGCGCGCCGGTGACCTCCTGGCTCACCCTGCTCTTCCTGTTCAGCGTGCTGGTGCTGATGGCGTTCGACTACCCGAACGGCACCTATACCATTGCCACCATCCCGCTGCTGGCCGTGCTGCTGATCGCTGGCTGGTTCGGCGTGCGTAAGCGCGTTCACGAAATTCACAGCACCGCGCCGGTTCATCCAGACGATGAAAAACACGACGCGCCGCTGGTGGAAGAGACCTCGCGTTAAGCATCAAAAAAGCATTAAAAAGGGAAGGCATATGCCTTCCCTTTTTTTATATTACAGCGCGATACGAATCACGTCGTCAGGCTGGGTCGCTTCCTGCTGGCGGGTAGATTTCTGCTTCACCGTCACGTAGAGCGTTTTGCCATCCGCCGAGAGCGCCAGGCTGTTCGGATAGACCGGCGTATCGAACGTTTTGGTCACTTTGTAGGTTTTCGCGTCGATCACGCTCACCTTGCCGGCCTCGCGGTGCGTCACGTAGGCTTCATTGCGCGCCGGGTTAAACAGAACGGCCAGCGATTCAGGCGCGGCGATTTTCTCGATCACGCTGCCGTCTTTCAGGCTCACCGCCAGCACTTCCGGCTGTTTTGAATCGGTCAGGAACGCGCGCTGACCGGCGGTGTCCAGGCTCAGGTTCAGGTAGAAGTGCTCTTTTCCATCGTCCTGCACTTTTTTACGGCTCAGGATTTTGTTGGTGGCGGTATCAATGGTGACCAGCTCGCCGTCAGCATTGGTGGTGTAGAGGCGTTTCCCCTTCGCATCCAGCGCCAGACCGGTGCTGTACGTGCCGGTATTGGCAATGGTCTCTTTCAGCTTCAGCGTTGCGCCATCCACGACCCAAATCACGCTCTCTTTGCCGACACCGGTGATGTAAATCGTGTTGCTCGCGTCATCCGCCACCAGCTGGCGCGGCTGCAGCGGCTTGACGGTTTCACTGCGCTGGCGGCTATCAAGCACCAGACGCCCTTTCACGTCGCCCGTTTTCGCATCAATGGCCGTCACCGCGCCGTTGATCGTATTACCCAGCCACAGGGTTTGCGTCGCGCCGTCAAGGGTGGCGCCAAACGGTTTGAGATCGCTATGAATGGCCTGCGTCACCTCCAGCGTGGCAGGATCGAGGCGATAGATAACGCCACCCTTGTCGAGTTTACGGCTTTGCGACGTCGCAACCCACAGCGCGTTCTCCTGCTGGCTGACCGCCATTTCATAGGCACCCTTACCCACCGCTTTACGCAGCATCTCTTCGGCGGCATGCGCCTGGAAGGTTCCGGCAAACAGTAAAGCGGCAGACAGCAGAGACGTACTCAGGCGTGGCGAGCACAGATGGCGTAAAGACATAACAATTCCTTTTTTGAAAATTGGGGGTACTGCTGACATTGCTTCCGGCTGGCAACGTCATGGCATTGCCTTTTTGATAATGAGAATAGTAATCATTAATAAGTTAAAAGTGGAGTTTTTCTTTTCCCTATTGCCTTTCATTAACGCAATGTGCGGTTATAGTTTTCAAAACATTTACAAAACCTTTAACATGTATGGACATGTTCCATTTGGTTCGTTTATACATCACAACCGGTTTTACTCATGAAAATCATATCTGCCCGTAAGGCATCTCTCCCGCTGCTGCTGGTTCCCGTTGTTTTTGCGCCTCTAAGCGCGATAAGCGCAGAGGAACAGACCATGATCGTCAGCGCCACGCCGCAAACCGTATCAGAGCTTGATACTCCGGCGGCGGTCAGCGTCGTGAATGGCGACGATATGCGCCACGCCGCGCCGCGCATTAATCTCTCCGAATCGCTTGGCAGCGTTCCGGGACTACAGATTCAGAACCGTCAGAACTATGCTCAGGATCTCCAGCTTTCGATGCGCGGATTTGGTGCCCGGTCAACGTTTGGCGTGCGCGGCATTCGCATGTATGTCGACGGTATTCCAGCCACCATGCCGGACGGACAGGGCCAGACCTCCAACATCGATCTCTCCAGCATTGACAGCGTTGAGGTGCTGCGCGGTCCCTTCTCCGCCCTGTACGGCAACGCCTCCGGCGGCGTGATTAACATCAATACGCAAACCGGGCAGCAGCCGCCGACCATCGAGGCGAGCAGCTATTACGGCAGTTACGGAACATGGCGCTACGGCATGAAAGCCACCGGCGCAATGGGTGACGGGACGCACGCGGGGGACGTGGATTACACCGTATCCACCACCCGCTTCACCACTAAAGGCTACCGCGACCACAGCGGCGCGCGGAAGAATCTCGCGAACGCCAAACTGGGCGTACGCATTGACGACGCCAGCAAGCTGACGCTGATTTTTAACAGCGTGGACATGAAGGCCAACGATCCTGGCGGGCTGAGCTATCAGGAGTGGCAGGACAACCCGCGCCAGTCCCCGCGTGGCGATCAGTACAACACGCGCAAGACCATCAAGCAGACTCAGGCGGGGCTGCGTTACGACCGCCAGCTTAGCGCTCAGGACGATCTCAGCGTGATGATGTACGCCGGCGAGCGTGAAATGACTCAGTACCAGTCGATCCCCTATCAGCCGCAGCTGAGGCCTTCTCACTCCGGCGGCGTGATCGATATGCAGCGTCATTATCAGGGGGTTGATACCCGCTGGACGCACCGCGGCGAGCTGCTGGTGCCGGTCACCTTCACCACCGGTCTGAACTATGAAAACATGAGTGAAGACCGCCGCGGGTACGAGAACTTCGTGATGAACAACGGCGTGCCGGACTACGGCGTGAAGGGTGATAAACGCCGGAACGAACGTAACCTGATGTGGAACGTTGACCCTTACCTGCAGACCAGCTGGCAGCTGACGCAGAAACTGTCCGTCGATGCGGGCGTGCGTTACAGCTCGGTCTGGTTTGATTCCAACGACCATTACGTTACGCCGGGCAACGGCGACGACAGCGGTGACGCGAGCTATCACAAGTGGCTCCCGGCGGGCTCCGTGAAGTATGCGGTGACGGACGCGTGGAACCTCTACGCTGCCGCAGGACGTGGCTTCGAAACGCCAACCATCAACGAGCTCTCGTATCGCGCCGATAACCAGGGCGGCCTGAACATTGGCCTGCAGCCCTCCACGAACAACACGTATGAGGTGGGCAGTAAAACCCGCATTGGCAATGGCCTGCTGACGGCAGCGCTGTTCCGCACCGATACGGATGACGAGATCGTGGTGGATGCCAGCTCTGGCGGCCGCACCAGCTATAAAAATGCCGGCAAGACCCGCCGTCAGGGAGTCGAAGTGTCTCTCGATCAGCAGTTCGCTGAGAGCTGGAAGCTGAAACTGGCGTGGACCTATCTTGATGCCACCTACCGGACCAACGTCTGCGGCGACGCGGACTGTAACGGCAACCGTATGCCGGGCATTGCCCGCAATATGGGCTATGCGTCGTTTGGCTGGCAGCCTGAAGAAGGCTGGTACGCGGGCTCGGACGTGCGCTATATGAGCGATATCATGGCCGACGACGAGAACACGGCGAAAGCGCCGTCGTACACGGTGGTCGGGCTGAATACCGGGTATAAATTCAACTACGGCAGCTGGGGGATGGACGTCTTTGGCCGCGTAGATAACCTGTTCGACAAAGAGTACGCTGGCTCGGTTATTGTCAACGAATCCAACGGGCGTTATTACGAGCCAGCGCCTGGCCGTAACTACGGTGTGGGTCTGTCGGTTTCTTATCGATTCGAGTAAGAAAAAAGTAAAGTTTATTTTATAAAGAAAATAACGCTCCTGATGGCAAAATGCCATCAGGAGTTATTCACCAGATAAATAATTAAATGCGGTATATAGTCGCTCTGTTAAATAATCTCTCAGTTAAAATATTGTCGCTGTAAAAGCGTATTCGCTTCATCAATCAACTTTTCTATCGCCTTCTGGCTGGCGTCAACATCCCGGCGTTCCAGGGCTGAAAGCAGTTCGTCATAGTGATACGTCGCTTCTTTAATGTCATTAAGCTCCTGGTGCAGGTAGTTAATGCACGGTCCGATGCGCACCCAAAGCTGTTCAATTAACGCATTCAGCGTGGGCATTTCCGCGTACTGATAAAGCGTAAAGCGGAAGATGCGATTCGCCTGCAATGCCTGCTGAACGTTCCCGTTGCGCATAGCCTCATGAAACGCTTCCGACAATTTGCGCAACGTCTCCATCTTTTGGTCAGACATATTCTGACAGGCTGCGGCAACCGCCATGGGCTCAAGCTGCTTGCGAATAGCGTTGATTTCGTTGTAACGGTCCAGCGTCACTTCCGGCACCAGAAATGCCTGTGCTGGCGTGGCATGCAATGCCCCTGCTGATACCAGACGCAGCAGCGCCTCGCGTACTGGGGTAATGCTGGTTCCTAATTTATCGGCGATCTCTTTCGTAATCAGTCGTGCACCAGGTTTAAGGGAGCCTGTAATTAACGCTCCTTTTAAACTGAGTTCAACTTGCATGGTAAGACTGATCCTTTGGGCTTTTTCTAAGTGATCCAAATCAAGCATGTTCAATTCCTGTAGCTAAAACTTAATGCTATTTTAAACGCCAGTTTTAATAAAACGACGCTGGTCCGATATATCCTGTATCGTCATGCCTGGTGGTGGGAAGTACATAAAACAGCAAAAAATGCAAAATGTGTTTTTTTTATCGGTTTCGGGCTCATCCGGGATGATGGCGCGAAAAGCCATGTCCGTTAATTAAAGACAATATATCGTATCTTCACAAATAAATATGGCGGGAAACCCCGCCATAGTGCCTTTTATTTATTGTCCCCCGCGACGCGAATCACGACTTTACCGAAGTTTTTTCCTTCCAGCAGGCCAATCAGCGCTTCAGGCGCGTTCTCCAGCCCGTCCGTCACCTGTTCACGATAGTGAATTTTGCCCTCCTGCACCCAGCGCCCCATCTCTTCCTGAAACTCGTGAATGCGGTGACCGTAGTCCTGGGCGATGATAAAGCCCTGCATCCGAATGCGTTTCTTCAGAATGGTGCCCATCAAAAGCGGCAAACGGTCCGGCCCCTCAGGCAGGCCCGTTGCATTGTAGCCGCTCACCAGGCCACACACCGGCACGCGCGCGGAGGTATTCAGCAGCGGCAGCACGGCGTCAAATACTTTCCCGCCGACGTTTTCAAAATAGACATCAATGCCTTTCGGGCAGGCGCGTTTCAGCTGCTCAGCGAAATCCGCCGCGTGGTGATCCAGACACGCGTCAAACCCGAGCACCTCTACGGCGTGGCGGCACTTTTCTGCGCCACCGGCGACGCCAACCACCCGGCAGCCTTTAATTTTGCCGATCTGCCCAACGGTTGCGCCAACCGGGCCCGTCGCCGCGGCCACCACCAGCGTTTCGCCCGCTTTAGGTTGTCCGATATCCAGTAATCCCATATAGGCGGTAAAGCCCGGCATCCCAAGAATGCCCAGCGTCCAGGAAGGATGGGAGGGATTATCGCCCAGCTTGACCAGGCCGCTGCCGTCCGAAAGCGCGTACTCCTGCCAGCCGCTGTAGCTCAGCACCCATTCACCCGCTTTAAAGTCGGGGTGGTTTGACTGCTCAACGCGGCTCACCGTTCCCCCTACCATCACCGCACCAATTTCAACCGGCGGAGAATAGGATGGCGCATCGCTCATGCGGCCCCGCATGTAAGGGTCCAGCGACAGCCACACGGTGCGAAGCAACAGCTGCCCCGCCTGAGGTGCAGGAACAGGCTGCTCTTCCAGACGAAAATTCTCCGCAACCGGCGCGCCCTGTGGACGCGAGGCCAGCACCCAGCGGCGATTTTGCGAAACAGATTGATTCATCGGGTTCTCCTTCTGGTACAAATGTCATTACAGCCTGGCTCACGATCGGCATTATCGCCTTAACATTACGAGGCAGACTGGTTAAGCCGGACCACAAGATAGATACAGGTTTCGTTCGTTTCGTTGATGAAACGGCAGTCGTTTGGCGGCCCCAGCTCCAGACAGTCTCCGGCCTTCATCTCGTGGCGGGTATCGCCCTCCTGAAATACCAGCTCGCCGGACTGCAGCCAGATCAGCTGACGCGCCAGCGCGTAGGACGATGCCGGCATCGGGACGTCGCTCCCCGCGGGCAGCTCAATCTGAACGAGGTCGATAGGCAGATCGGTACGCGGGGAAACGTGGCGACGAAGGTAGTGCGTTTGCGGATCGCGCCAGACGGGCTGGTTCGCCAGGCGCAGGAGTTTTCCCTCCTGCATCTCGGCTCTGGCAATCAGGGTCGACATGCTGATCCCAAACGCGCCTGACAGGCGGGCAAGCAGGGTTGCCGTCGGGCTGCTGTCACCGCGTTCTATTTTATGGATCATGGCGCGAGATACGCCTGCCCGCTCGGCCAGCTCGCTCAGAGACCAGCCGCGTGATTCACGTTCGAGGCGAATTCTGGCGCTAATACGCTGATTCATTGTGTCTGACAGTGTGTTCATAACGTCATACTAAAGCGTATAAAGGCCGTTTCAATGTGTCTCATAATAATTCTCACGTAGCGTTCTGACGATACAGTTGTGTAATATCATATCTATAGCGTAATACTATAGTAAACAACACACAGAGGTTAAATCATGATCGTTCGTCACGCCTGTAAAGAAGACTGCGCTGCGATAGGAGAGATCTATAACCATGCGGTGCTGCATACTGCCGCGATCTGGAACGATAAAACCGTCGATACCGATAACCGAATCGCCTGGTTCGAGGCCCGCACGCTCGCGGGTTACCCGGTTCTGGTGAGCGAGGAAAACGGTGCTATCACCGGGTACGCCTCTTTCGGCGACTGGCGCGCCTTCGACGGCTTTCGTCACACGGTCGAGCATTCGGTGTACGTTCATCCGGAGCATCAGGGTAAAGGCATTGGCCGTACGTTAATGAAAGCGCTGATCAACGAGGCCCGCGCCATCGGCAAGCACGTGATGGTGGCCGGCATTGAAGCGCAAAATAAGGCCTCGATTCACCTCCACGAAACGCTCGGTTTTGTGACAACGGGGCAGATGCCGCAGGTGGGAACCAAGTTTGGCCGCTGGCTGGACTTAACCTTTATGCAGCTGCAGCTGGACGAGCGCAGCGACCCGGACGCGATCCCATGAATCAGTCGCTGACGCTGACGTTCCTGGTGGCGGCGGGGATCGGTCTGGTGGTGCAAAACACCTTAATGGTGCGAATCACCCAGTCCTCCTCCACCATTCTTATCGCAATGCTGCTGAACTCCCTGGTTGGCATTGTGCTGTTTGTCAGCATTCTGCTGCTGAAGCAGGGCTTCGCCGGGTTCAGCGAGCTGGCATCAACGGTGCGCTGGTGGACGCTGATCCCGGGGCTGCTGGGGTCTTTTTTTGTGTTTGCCAGCATCAGCGGGTATCAGAACGTTGGCGCGGCAACGACCATCGCCGTGCTGGTCGCAAGCCAGCTGATTGGCGGGCTGGTCCTTGACGTGCTGAGAAGCCACGGCATTCCCCTGCGCGCCCTGATCGGCCCGGTGTGCGGCGCGGTGATGCTGGTCGTGGGAGCCTGGCTGGTGGCGCGACGCCAGTTTTGACTACAGTATGGTGCCGCCTTTGGTCAGCTGTTCCTGCCGCGCGTCCATCTCCTCTTTATGCTGCTTGCCGTGGTGCGAAATCGCGGTACGCAGACGCTGCTGCTGGGCGTAACGGTCTTCACGGCTGAGATCGGCATCATCGCTCAGTTCAATCAGCAGTTCGTTCATGTGGGCGATGACGCTCTCTTCGATGGCGGCATCGACGCGGGCGGTAACTTCGTTTAAATGTGACATTGTCACTCCTTGTTTTTGCCGGGTGGCGGCTTACGCCTTACCCGGCAATAAATGCTTAGTTCAGCTTCGCTTTAGAGAAATCGCTGCCCATCAGGCTCACGCTGTATCCGGTCACGTTGCTGCGGGTCGCAAAGAACGTTTTGCCGTTTGCCAGCGCGATCCACGGAGCCTGCTGGTAGAAAATCTCCTGCGCCTGGCCGTACAGTTTCGCACGCTCGGCCGGATCGCTGGTCAGCTTCGCTTTTTGCACCAGAGCATCATAACCCTTATCGCACCAGCGCGCGGCGTTTGACCCGGTTTTAATGCTGTTGCAGCCCAGCAGCACATCGGCGAAGTTATCCGGGTCGCCGTTATCGGACATCCAGCCGAACAGCGCGGAGTCGTGCTCGCCTTTGCGCATCCCGGAGAGGTATTCGCCCCACTCGTAAGAGACGATTTTGGCCTTCACGCCCACTTTCGCCCAGTCGCTCTGGATCATCTCCGCGATACGACGCGAGTTAGGGTTATACGGACGCTGAACCGGCATTGACCACAGCGTGACCTCTGCGCCCTTCTCCAGTCCGGCCTGCTTCAGCAGCGCTTTCGCTTTTTCAGGATCGTAACTGTAGTCCTGCAGATCTTTATTAAAGCCCAGCATATTTGGCGGGATCGGCGATTTTGCCACCGTACCGGAGCCCATAAAGACCGCATTGACGATAGCCTTCTTGTCGGTCGCGTAGTTCAGCGCCTGACGCACCAGCACGTTATCGAACGGCTTTTTCTCGGTGTTAAACGCCAGATAGCCGACGTTCAGCGCATCGACCGAGTGCAGGGTCAGGTCTTTGTTCTTTTTAATCACGTCAAACTGGACCGGAGACGGCGCAGGAATAATCTGGCATTCATTGGTCTGCAATTTCGCCAGGCGGGTTTCCACGTTTGGCGTGATGGAGAAGATAAGATGTTTGGTCGGCACCTCGCCATCCCAGTAGTTCGGATTAGCGACGTAGCGGATCAGCGAATCCACCTTGTACTGCTGGAGCACGTAGGGCCCGGTACCAATTGGCCAGGTGTCCACGTTCTCCGGCGTGCCTTTTTTCAGCATTGCATCGGCGTACTCAGCGGAGAGAATGGAGGCGAAATCCATTCCCCAGTCGGCCAGGAACGCGGCGTTTGGTTCACTCAGGGTGAACTGGACGTGGTAATCATCAACCTTTTTAACGTCCTGAATCAGCTTGTCGAGCCCGACGTCGTTAAAGTATTCGTAGTTGCCCTGCGAGACATTGTGGTACGGATGCTTAGGGTCTTTCTGACGCATCACCGAGAAAATAACGTCATCGGCGTTAAAGTCGCGGGTCGGCTTGAAGTATTTATTGCTGTTGAACTTCACCCCTTTACGCAGGGTAAACGTATAGGTCTTGCCGTCCGGCGAAATCGTCCAGGACTCCGCCAGGGAAGGAACCGGAGTATTTTTTACCGGGTCGAAGTTGATCAGGCGGTTGTACAGCACCTGAGAGCTGGCCACGAACGACGGGCCGGAGCTGGCGATTTGCGGGTTGAACGACTCGGGCGACGCTTCCGAGCAGTAGATAAGAGTGTCGTTGTTTGCCGCCCATGCGGCACCGGCTGGTAAAAGTGCGCTCAGCGCAAGGGCGAGCAGCGTTTTCCCTGTAGACATAGTTATAACCCTGACAGTTTTATTATATAGGTCAGTAATAACAGCACAGCCGTTGTGACCTGGCAAATAACGAAACACTATCAGGTTATTCTAAAGCCGCGTTTTTTGCCGGTTTTGCCGCCAGTGCAGAAAATGGTGATTTGCCTTAAGTGACGTTATTCGTCAAGCACAACCGTCACTTTCTATGCCGCAAGAAATCGGCGCTTTTAGCGTCTCTTCTTCCGTTTGTTTGCTTCCTCGTTTCGTTAAAGTAACGGTGTGAAGAAGTATATGGGATCAAATCGTGGCAAAAACTCTTTTACGCAGCGGTAATCTGGATGATTTTCAGGCCGTTGGCGGCGGCGGACAGGCCGTTTTTGAATCAGCGTTACAAATCCGGGAAGCGCTCCGGTTGCGCAAACAGCAGGCCATTGTCGACTGTCTGGCTATTCCTCAGGTCAACGACAGCGGCGACCGCGTGGACTGGTATTCCCCCGTTGAGGGAAGCGTCACCAGCTGGAAGGCAGCCAGTGAAGACGAGCGCTATCGAGCCCTGCGCTATCTGGAAAACACGCTAGCCAGCGTTGAGTCGTTAAGCAAGAAGTGCCTCCAGTCGCCCAAAACCGCGCAGCAGCTTTTCGGCTCGCTGCTGTCGAAAGCGTTTCAGTTTCCCGGCGAGAATTTTGTTTTCCTGGTCGAAGGAAAGCCGATCGTTTGCTTCTGGGGTTTTGTAAACCTGAACGAAAATGCGCGCGACGATGTCCTCGACTGCCTGCGTGAGGCCCTGATCCCCGAACCTGCCCCCGTTGTGATTGAAGAGCCCGAGCCAGAACCAGAGCCCGCGCCCGAACCGGCCATCACCTTTGAAAAAGCAGACGAGCCGCTGATTGCGCCCGTCGCCGCCGTGCGTATTACGCCGGAAGAACTGTATGAGCCGGCTCCCGCGCCGGTTGTTGCGCAACCCGCTCAGGAACCTGCGCCTGTTGCCGTCACGAAAAAACGTCGCGTTCCCCTGTGGACCCTGCCGGTTGCCGCCGTGATTGTGGCCGCCGTTGCCGCGCCGCTGATGTGGCCAAAACAGGCCCCTTCGGCAGAGCCCGCTCCGGCACCGGCTCCTGAGCCCGTAGCTATTGCACCACAGCCGATTAAAGCGGCGGAGCCGCTGGCTATGAATCTCCCCCTGCATCAGGCTGAGGTCGTCGCAGGTAAAGAAAAAGAACCCGCGCCTGCGCCTGAAGCCGCACCGGTGGTCATTGTTCCGATCCCGAAAGATGCCATGGTGATGGAAGCCGGTCAGGTGAAAGCCGGATCGACGCGCTTCCTGAACGGTACCTGGCGCGCGGTTCTCGACGTGAAAGATCCGGTCACCGGCAAGCCGCCGTCAGTGCGCTATCAAATCCAGAACAATAAAGGTTTCGCCCGCGTTGTGCACGGCGACAACATTGTCTGCCGCGCGGAGATCTTCTCCGGGCTGCACAGCAACGGCGAGCTGATGATTAAGAGTCGCGGCAATGCCCGCTGCACCGACGGTTCCCGCTACCCGATGCCGGAAGTCGCCTGTAAAGCCGGGACCAGCGATATCGCAGAATGTCGCGCTCGCTACGATGCCAACACCGTCGTCCCACTGACGTTCAAGAAAGCAGGTGCCTGATCCTATGCTGGTAAATCTTTGCGACTATAAACAAAGCGTCACGCTTATTGCCAACAGCGGCGTGCAGTTCCTGGATTTCGGCCTGACGCCGCAGGACACCGCCAGCAACGGGCGCTTCGTACGTAAAACCGCGAACGG
Organism: Enterobacter sp. 168J2; assembly: GCF_034107265.1. Lineage (NCBI taxonomy): Bacteria > Pseudomonadati > Pseudomonadota > Gammaproteobacteria > Enterobacterales > Enterobacteriaceae > Enterobacter > Enterobacter sp. 168J2. The sequence continues at coordinate 1,256,935 of NZ_JAWNEB010000001.1, forward strand.
CCCCCTTTTGCGTCTCGATTTCGACCTGGTGAACGGGCGCTATACCCTGCCGGGGACAAACGGCGGTCAGCCTGAAGTGGTTAAACCGGAAACCACCATTCCGCTGCATCAGTCCCTTGCCGTCCTTGACGGCGTCTGGCTTCCCTTGCCCTTCCTGCGCTTCAACCCGCCGCGGACCTTTGTGGAAGGACCGGATAACTGGGCGCGCGTTCAGGTGCGCAAGCTCGATAAGCCCGACACGGCAGGCAACACGCACCGCGTTACCCTCGCTCTCGACAGCCAGATCGCGGAGCATGCCACCTCCGCCCTGTCGCCGGTTGAAAACGATATCCTGAACGGAACCCGCTTTGCGCTGGCCTGGCGCGATAGTGAGGTAGAAAGCTTCCTCGACCAGACCTGGATTGACGGCTGGCTGCGCGAGGCGTTTACCCAGTATGCCGACGGCGTTGAAAACCGCTCTGAACGCGACCTGCATCAGGCGATGCGCAGTTTTGAATATCAGGCCCACTGGCTCAATGTACTGACCATGCTCGGTGAACAGCTCACCGTGCCGGAAGTGAAATTTGTCACCCATACGCTCAGCACGCCTGCCATTCCGGTCGACCTGATCCTCGATGTGGGCAACACCCACACCTGCGGCGTCATTATTGAAGACCACGGTGATGCAAATGACGGGCTTCGGCAGACCGCCGAGCTGCAGGTTCGTTCGTTAAGCGAGCCGCAGTTCCTCAACGAGCCGCTGTTTACCAGCCGTCTTGAATTCTCCGAAGCGCGTTTTGGCAAACAGCACTTCTCGGTAGAAAGCGGTCGCGAAGATGCGTTTGTCTGGCCGTCGATTGTTCGCGTGGGCGATGAAGCCCGCAAGCTGGCGATGCAGCGGCTAGGAACCGAAGGTAACAGCGGCATCTCCAGCCCGCGCCGCTACCTGTGGGATGAAACGCCCGTCGTGCAGGACTGGCGCTTTAGCCAGATGAACGGCAAAACCCAGCGTGAACCGCTCGCCACGGCGTTTCCCCTGATGAACCTGATGAACGATGACGGTGAGCCGCTGTTCACGCTGCCGCAGGACGAGCGGCTGCCGGTCTTCTCGCCGCAGTACAGCCGTAGCACGCTGATGACACACATGCTGTGCGAGCTGCTGGCGCAGGCGCTGGGGCAGATCAACAGCGTCGCCACCCGCCTGCGTCTGGGCTTCCCGGCCTCGCCGCGCCAGCTGCGCACCCTGATCCTGACCCTGCCCTCGGCCATGCCGAAGCAGGAGCGCGAGATTTTCCGTCGCCGCATGTTTGAAGCCATTGCCATCGTCTGGAAAGCGATGGGCTGGCACCCGCAGGATGAAGATTTTGCCACCCGCAAGCAGCAGGAAAAAAGCGTGGTGCCGGTTCCTGAGATCCAGATGGAGTGGGATGAAGCCAGCTGCGGTCAGCTGGTCTGGCTGTATAACGAAGCGATATCCCGTTTTGGCGGCCAGACGGAAGCCTTTTTCGCCTCCCTCGCCCGCACGGATCGTGAACCCGAGCCGGGCGTGCAGCCGGGCCGCGCATTACGCGTCGCGTCTATCGACATCGGCGGCGGCACCACGGATATGGCGATAACCCACTACCAGCTTGATGACGGCTCCGGTAATAACGTCAAAATCACCCCGCAGCTGCTGTTCCGCGAAGGGTTTAAGGTGGCGGGTGACGATACCCTGCTGGACGTGATTCAGCGCTATGTCCTGCCCGCCCTGCAAACGCAGCTGCAGAAATCCGGCATTGCGGACGCCTCTCTGCTGATGGCGTCGCTGTTCGGCGACTCCGGGCGTATTGATACCCAGGCGGTGCTGCGCCAGCAAACGGCGCTTCAGCTCTTTATGCCAATTGGCCACGCCATTCTTTCCGCGTGGGAAGCCAGCGATATAGACGATCCGCTGGCGGGCCTGCATGCTACCTTCGGCGAGCTCCTGCCGCAGAAACCAACCCGCAACGTGATGAACTATCTCCAGCAGGCAGTCGATCATGCCCTGCCGGCGGGCTCAGAGGCGTTCGACCTGTTCGCCGTGCCGCTGCACGTGAACTTCCGCGAAATGCAGGATGCGATGCTGGCCGGTCAGTTTACGCTGACCTCGCCGCTCCACGCGGTATGTGAAGCGATTTCACATTATGGCTGCGATATTCTGCTGATCACCGGGCGCCCGGGCTGCCTGCCGGGCGTTCAGGCGCTGATTCGTCATCTGCAGCCGGTGCCGGTCAACCGCATCGTCTGGCTGGACAAATACCAGGTGCACGAGTGGTACCCGTTCAGCCAGCAGGGGCGCATAGGCAACCCGAAATCGACCGCCGCGGTGGGGGCCATGCTCTGCAGCCTGGCGCTCGATCTGCGCCTGCCGCGCTTCAACTTTAAGGCCGCGGACATTGGCGCGTATTCAACCGTGCGGTATCTCGGCGTGCTGGATAACACCGTCAATACCCTGCGCGAGGAGAACGTCTGGTATCAGGATATCGACCTGGATAAGCCGGGCGCGAGGCTCGACGCGCGGCTGCACTTCCCGCTGCGCGGCAACGTCACCCTCGGCTTCCGCCAGCTGGCGAACGCGCGCTGGCCCGCTACGCCGCTTTATACGCTCAGCATCAACTCGGCTGAACTGGCAAAAGCGATTGCCGGCGACGGCGTGCTTAACGTGCGGCTTAAGCTCTGCGGCGGCAGCAAATTAGAGGGCCCAGAGGCCTTCGAGCTGAGCGATGCCTGGCTGCAGGACGGTACGCCGGTTGCGCCTGACGCGTTAACCTTCAAACTGAATACTTTGGCCGACCGCCGACACAGCGGCAGCCACTACTGGATCGACAGCGGGAGCGTATACCTGAAATGACAGCGACGACGACCACCACTCAGGCCTTAATCGGGTGGATTAATGAGACGCGCCTGAACGCCCCTGTGCTGGATAACGATGCTGACGCCCTGCTTGCTCGCATCAACGCGGCGCAGGCGCGGGAGCTGGCCATTGAACGCGCCCTGACCCGCCGGAGCAGCATTGGGCTTTACGGCCATTCTCAGAGCGCCAAAGCGCACCTGCTGCTGTCGCTGTGCGGCAGCGGTAACGGTCGCCTGAACGTGACGCCGGGCCAGCGCACCTTTGACTATTTTTCGCATATCAACCCAGGACATGTCCTGACCAACATGGCCGTGCGCTTCACCCGAGACACCCCGGAAATAGCGGATGAGGCATTTCCGCTACGCCTGAGCCTGGTCACCGAGGCCGAGCTGGTACAGCTGTTTATTGCCCGCACGACGCTGCACCCGCAGATGCGCGCGGTGGATAAGGCGGTCATTGAGACGCGTCTGGAGAAATGGCGCGGCCTTCGCCAGCCGCAGGGCGTGCCCGGCATCACGGCGCAGGAGGTGGGTGCGATTTCGCGTTTCTGGCAAAGCACGGTACCCGCCGCGAAACAGCAAATTGATGACGCCCTGTGGCATGAGTTCGCCCAGCTGGTGCCCTCGCTCGATCTCAGCACCCGCGCCAGCGTCTGGTCGCTGCTGTGGGGCGAGCAGCAGGAGTTAACCCAGCAGTGGCTGAAGCTTGCCCACGTGCTGCATCAGACCAGCCATGCGAGCGAGCTGGCTGCGCCGCTGAGCCTGCTGGTGGACAGCTTTGGTCTGCCTGGCGAAGGCTTCCTGACGCACGGCACCTTAACCCAGCAGGAGGCTCAGGAGACGCTGCTGCATCCGCTGAACAACGGTGAAATGCTCAACGCCATCAGCATCCCGGTCGACGTGCTTGCCTTCCTTACCCGCGAGCTGGTCTTGCCGGTTGAGAACGGCGCGCTGGATAACGTTGATATCATTGATATTCCGGTCTTTGAAGACGGCAGTGCCGATCCTTTAGTCCAGGCTAAATGCCAGTGGCTGCTTGAACATTACCGCCAGCAGCTCCAGCCGGATGTGCTGGTTATCTGCAATGCGACGGCGCAGCACGAGCAGACGGCCCAAAAAGCAAAAGCGTTAATTAACTGGATAAAAGAGACCCAGCCTGCCGAGGAGTCCGCCCTGCCGGGTCTGGTGTGGGCTATCACCCCGCATGACGCTCGTTTCACCACCCGACAGAATCTCGATGAAGCCGTGCAGCATCTGCTGGGCAAGCCTGGCCTGCGCTGGGGAACTCTGCAGGCGCTGGACAGCCACAGCATGCAGCGCGTCATTGAGTGGTTATCTCAGGCTACGCTCCCCGCACAGCGGCAGAAGCGTCTCGGCACGCTGAAAAACCTGCTGCGGCAGGAGATCGCGTCGCTGATGAAAAGCTATCTGGCGCCGCTGGTTGAGGAACCGGGTACACGACGTGCTCAGGCCGAAAACATGGTGCGCACGCTGCAAAGCAGCGCCGCCCGTCACGGCGAGCTGCTTGAGGGCCTGCTGCCGCCGCTGAAAGCCTTTGAAACGCTGCTCGCCGTTCAGCAGCCGCGCGAGGAGCAGGTGAACGGGCTATTCACGGACACCATCGATCTGTTCGCCGATAACGCCCAGGAAAGCGCAGGACAATTCCAGACAAAAGACAAAGCGCGCCTGGCGCACAGAGTATGGATAAATCATCTGCGCCAGTGGAGCCGCAATGAAGCTACCGCCGCCCGTCTTGGCCTGGAGCCCGCGGTGCTGCAGCAAATTGCGGATGTGCTGGTGGTAACCAGCTACAGGCTTAATCTGCCGCAACAGCTTCAGCGAATTGTCGACGCGGATAAAAGCAGCGCGGCGCAGCTGCATGCGGTGATGGGCAATTTCGTTGGCTGGCTGGGTTACGACCAGACGCCGTCAGCAGAACGCCCCGCAAGCCGCATTCGCAAAGGCCAGGCAATTTTTGTTACGCCCGTCGTCAGCAGTGCCGCACCGCGCCTGACGCGCCTGGGGGAACAGCCTGTCCATGCGGCCACCGCGTACGTTTACGACTGGCTGGTTGCCCTCTATAGCCGGGCAATAGAGAACATTGATTATCAGCACCCGCATGATGTTCAGCCTGACGCACGTCGGGCACTGCAGGCTTTAATCCTGTAGCGGCCTTTCTTGCCGGGTGGCGCTGCGCTTACCCGGCTACATTCCGCAACGATAATCACGCCGCCATACACTCCGCTAACGCCTGCGCCAGTGCCGACGGGTTTTCCCATGACATGGAGTGCCCCGCCGCAGGGATGATTTTGACCTCAACCCCCTTCTGCTTCAGATTATCCACATCGTCATCCGGCAGTGAGAGCTCGCCGAAAATCAACGTCACCGGGCAAGGCAGCGACAGAAATTGCGCTTCCCAGTCCGGCTTAACGCCCGCCACCAGACTTGATGCGCCGCGCCAGACGGCATAAGAGGCATTGCTTTGCAGGCACCCGGCCCAGGCGGTGGTTTCTTCGCGGAGCATGTCATGATAGCCCTGCGCCACAAACTGGTGTTCGGTTTGCGCCGCAATAGAGCGGCTAAACATCCCCCCACCGGCGTGAAAATTGGGCTCCGACACCATCAGCCCCTTCACGCGCGGTGCCAGCAGCCCAGCCGTTTCAATCGCGATGCTGCCGCCCATGCTGTGGCCGTATAACCAGAAGGCATCCAGCTGAAGATGGTCAATCAGCTCCGCCACGACGCGCGCCTGATCGGTGGTTTTGTAGCTGTAGTGCTCAGGTTTATCGCTGTAACCGCTGCCGGGTAAATCGATGAGAATGGCTCTGCGCCCGCCAAACTGAGGGTCTCGAACAACGCGGGGATATTCATAGGAAGAGGCGCAGCCCAGTCCGTGGATAAAGACGACGGGATCGCCAGAGCCTGGCAAATCATGCCAGCGGACGGTGCAACCCGCATGCTGCGAGTAAAAACTGTTCATAAGCACTCCTTTTACGATGCACTGTGTATTTATACAGTTACCGTATCCGAAATGCCATAATCATTTTTTAAAAATGGAAGCGTGCTTCAGAAAAGCGAGATCAGGAGCGCTACGGGGAAGCTCATCGGCCAGGTCGACCCTACCAGAAACGCGCTAAGCAGGCGGATGCGCTTGCGATCTTTAGAAAGGAACCACGTAATTAACGCGCAGATGGAAGCCATGATTGCGTAAAAAACCAACATCTTTTGATACAACGTCATTCTGAATACCAGAGCCGAAAAAATAACCGCACGCAATATGCGTCATATGTTGATACAGATCAAGTTTTTTCGTTACAAAATAACCACTTAAATACTAAGCCTAATAACAACTGAGTATTTTGCATAACAAACAGGAGGGGCGGACAATGACTTTTATTGATAACATGCATTGTAAATGCACTTTTTGATAAATTCCCTCTCCTGAACAAGTGTCTAATAAAGGCAGACATTCATGGGAGGCAATATGCTACGCATTCCGCAGAGTTGTATTCATACCCGCTCTACCCCTTTCTGGAATAAAGAAACCGCCCCCGCCGGGATCTTTCAGCGTCATCTCGACACGGGTACCCGTCCGGGCGTTTATCCCCGGCTGTCCGTTATGCAGGGCACCGTCCGCTACCTGGGTTATGCTGATGAACATGCCCCAGAGCCCGACAGCACACTGATTATCAGGGCCGGCCACTTCGGTGTTTTTCCCCCTGAGAAATGGCATCACATCGAGGTGATGAGCGACGACACGCTGTTCAATATTGAATTTTTCGTCGAACCAGAGGTGTTGAAGTCGCTTTGAGCGGCTTTTATTTACGAGGTAACCCTTATGCTACGTATTCCTGAAAATTTTGTTCATACCCGCTCCACGCCATTCTGGAACAAAGAGACAGCCCCAAAAGCCCTCTTCACCCACCATAATACGAAAGCCAGCGTCTATGGCCGTTTGTCCGTGATGCAGGGGGCGGTGCGCTATTTTGGTTTCCCAAACGCTGACGCGACCGAACCGGATCTTGAACTGGTGATCGAAGCCGGATCGTTTGGCATCTCGCCGCCGGAAAAATGGCACCGCATTGAGCTATTGACCGACGATACCTGGTTCAATATCGACTTTTTTGCCGATCCTGACGTTACGCTTCAGGGCGCAGGCATCGGCAAAGTGGTTAATACGCATAAGGAGTAACGGCGTGGGCAAAGCAACCTACACAGTGACCGTGACTAACAATAGCAACGGTGTCTCGGTGGATTATGAAACCGACGCCCCCATGGAGTTGCTCATCCCGGACGTTGCCGCAGACGTGATAAAAGATCTGGTGAATACCGTTCGCGCTTACGATACGGAAAATGAGCACGAGGTGTGCGGCTGGTAAAGCAAACGCCCGGCGATGCAGGCCGCCGGGCGTGAGCTCTTAGTGTTTTATCATCACATGTCGGACAACCGTGTAATCCTCAAGCCCGTACACCGACATATCTTTACCGTAACCGGATAACTTCATGCCGCCGTGCGGCATTTCGCTCACCAGCATAAAGTGGGTATTGACCCAGGTGCAGCCGTACTGCAGGCGAGCGCTCAGGCGATGGGCGCGGCCGACATCCTGAGTCCAGACCGACGACGCCAGGCCGTACTGTGATTCGTTCGCCCAGGCCAGGACCTGCGCTTCGTCGTCGAATTCGGTGACGCTCACAACCGGTCCAAACACTTCGCGCTGAACGATGGCATCCTCCTGTTTCGCCCCGGCCAGCAACGTTGGCTGGAAGTAGTAGCCCGCCCCCTCTTGTTTACTCCCGCCCGTCACCACGCGGATATGGCCGAGCGCTTTCGCCTCGTCAACCGCCTGACAGACGCGTGAAAGATGGGCAGCCGAGCTGAGCGGACCGAGTTCAGTAGACTCATCCTCCGGAGCACCCATTTTGAGGCTAGCGACCGCGGCACCCAGCTTTTCCACCAGCGCAGCATAAATGCCTTTCTGGGCATAGATACGGCAGGCCGCCGTACAGTCCTGCCCGGCATTGTAGAAACCAAACGTCCGCACCCCTTCGACCACCGCGTCCAGGTCCGCATCATCAAACACGATAACAGGCGCTTTGCCGCCCAGCTCCATGTGGGTGCGCTTAATGGAAGACGCCGTATGGCCGATGATATGTTCCCCGGTGGCAATCGAACCGGTCAGCGACACCATGCGCACTTTTTCATGCCCGGTGAGCGGATCGCCCACCGTTTTTCCGCGGCCAAACAGCACGTTGAGCACGCCAGCCGGGAAGATATCTTTTGCCAGCTCCGCCAGCTTTAAGGCCGTCAGCGGCGTGATTTCAGACGGCTTGATGACCACACAGTTACCGGCCGCCAGCGCAGGCGCTAGCTTCCATGCTGCCATCATCAGCGGGTAGTTCCACGGCGCGATAGAGGCAACCACGCCCACCGGGTCGCGGCGGATCATCGACGTGTGGCCGTCAAGGTACTCGCCCGCGGCCAGCCCGTTCAGGCAGCGGGCCGCACCGGCGAAGAAACGGAAAACGTCGACCACCGCCGGAATTTCATCGCCCAGCGCACAGTGCAGCGGCTTGCCGCAGTTGAGGGACTCGAGCCGGGCAAACTCTTCGCCATGCGCTTCAATCGCATCCGCCAGCTTCAGCAGACACTCGGCGCGCGCTTTCGGTGTCGTTTGTCCCCACTCAACAAAAGCACGGTCGGCGGCCTGAACCGCCGCGTCGACCTGTGCCGCTGACGCTTCAGCAATCTCCAGCAGCACCTCTCCGGTGGCCGGGTTATACACTGGCTGTTTCTCTCCCTCTCCGGCAACCAGTTCACCATTAATCAGCAGATGTGTTTGCATAATATTCCCCGTCGCCAATGGCCTTTAGTGGTTCTGCGGCTTGCGCGGTCATGATAGTCATGTCGAGCGCGCAAAGGCTGCTGCGGGCAAATCTTTTGCTCATAAGAGTTACTCCCGTCGCAATGAAATTTAGCGGCAGCCGTGCCGTAAAAATATCTCCCTCATTAAACGTAGACCGCGCAAATGCGCCGCACCGTTCGGCTTAACGAAATTTCATCAAGGTGTGACCGAGGACGCATTCCCCGTTAACTGGATTATAGACAAGGAGTTAGCCGCGAAAGCCGGTATGCAGATTTCATATGATACGGCACCGCAAAATATTCGCCGTGCCGTCGTCAGGATAAGAAATGATTATTTAAATAAAGGGAAAAAGTTATTCCATCATTGTGCTAATTAATTTACCCAGCTGAATGACCGCCTGCTCTTCCCGCTCGCCCCACGCCCAGGACGTATTAAACCGGAAGAACGGCGTCCACGCGTCTGAGGTGGAAAACATCTTTCCAGGCGCAATGCTTATGTGGTGCGTTAAGGCCTTTTCGCTGAGCTGGCCCGCGTCCAGCCGCGCCGGCAGCTCCAGCCATAAAAAGTAGCCGCTGTCGTTATGGTGGATTTTAACGCCGGCAGGCATATGGCGCAGAAGCGACTGCCACGCCTGCTGTTTTCGCTCGGCGAGCGTTCGTCGCAGGCGCCGCAGATGGGCGTCGTAGCGCTTGGTCGCCAGGTAGTCCACCAGCGCCAGCTGCATGGGAGAACTGGTTGAGAGCGTGCTCATCAGCTGCAGCTGCTGAATGCGCCGCGCGTGTTTTCCCGCCGCCGCCCATCCGATGCGAAACCCCGCCACCAGGCATTTTGAAAAGGAGGAGCAGTGGAGCGTCATGTCACTCCGATCCCAGGCTTTCGCCGGAAGGGGCTTTTCCCGACCAAAATAGAGCTCGCTGTAGACATCGTCCTCGATCAGGGTGACGTTGTGCTCCGTCAGGAGCGCGACCAGACGCGCTTTTTTCTCCGCGCTCAGCGTAAAGCCAAGCGGGTTTTGACCGTTGGTCATGAGCCAGCAGGCTTTTACCGGGTAATCGTTCAGCGCCTGCTCCAGCGCATTCAGATCGATCCCCTCCCGGACGTCTGTGGCAACCGACAGCGCTTTTAGCTTCAGACGCTCCAGCGCCTGCAGCGCGCCGTAGAAACAGGGGTTTTCAACAATCACCCAGTCTCCTGGCTCCGTCACCGCCTGCAAACTCAGGTTCAGGGCTTCAAGGGCGCCTGCGGTAATGACGATCTCGTCCGGCGAGATGTTCATCCCCTGCTGCGCATAGCGGCGCGCAATGGCGTGTCGGAGTTCAGCGTTACCAGGCGGCAGGTTCTCAATCACGCTCATTGCGGTAGCGGTTTTACTGACGTTTGCCAGCGAGCGGTTGAGCTGCTGAAGCGGGAAAAGCCGGGGGTCGGGAAAGGCGGAAGCGAAAGGAACAACGGACGGATCGCGGCTGGCCTGTAAGACCTCGAAGATGTAGGTATTGATATCTACCGCTTCATCACGCATCACCTGGGCAGGCGGCGCAGGCTGTTGTGCGGTCGGGCGCGAGGCAACGTAATAGCCCGACTGCGGCCTGGCGACAATGCGCCCCTGACTTTCCAGCATCTGATACGCGTGGCCAACGGTCATAAAGCTCATGCCGCTGCTTGCCACCTGCTCTCGCAGGGAAGGCAGCTTATCGCCCGGCAGCCAAACGCCAAGCTCAATCTGTGAGATAATTTGTTGCGCCAGACGCTGGTATTTTTTCATCAGATTCTCCTTATTGCCGACAGTGTATATCAGCAGGAGAAAAAGAGAAGATTTTGCTAACTGTTATGAAAAAACGGGTTGATTACTTGCGGTACTCGGTGACGTGGCTTTGAGCGGAACGCGCAGCGGCCAGGTGATCGAGCGTAATCATCGGCGATTTGCAAAAAATGCATTTTGCACCGAACGGGTTTTTCTCAGACACATCAAAGGCTGAGGTACGGTACTGCGAGCCATGACAGCATGGGCAGCGGAAATGGATATAAGAAGACATAGGATTCTCCTGTGAACGTTAAAACGTAAATTGCTAATGGGCCTTTCAGGCGATAGTGGTTTGAAACAAAAACTAATCGGAGTGTAGAAAGAGAACCAGGAGCGGCTGCGGAGAGGCACAACGTGATGAGAACTGCTTTATAAAACTACGTCAGATATTTTTTTGGACTCAAAACCAGAAGACCATTAACGCACGGCGATAACGACAAAGCAAGCGGTTTTATGTGGAAAATTCATAAAAATACACTTTAGAACAGTGATGAACGCATTACTGTAGTGTATTAATCAAATCGACAACTGCAATTCGACACATAACTCAGTGAAATATAAATATTTTGCATGGCATTTTTGGCCTAATCGGCTTGCCCGCTCTGGAGTATTAAATTACTCAAAAATATCATCGACTAAATCAAAAAGGAGTTTTACATGGCCATTCCAGCATATTTATGGATAAAAGATGACGGCGGAGCAGATATTAAGGGCGCTGTTGATGTTCAGGATCGCGAAGGCAGCATAGAAGTTAATGGCTTTTCCCACAACCTCAGCCTGCCTACCGATGGTCTTACGGGAAAAATTACCGGAACTCGCAAGCATTCATCCGTAATCATACAAAAAGACTTTGATTCTTCGTCACCCTATCTCTATAAAGCTGTCGCAACTGGTCAAACCCTTAAATCTGCAGAGTTTAGGTGGTACAAGATTAATGATGCAGGGCAAGAGGTAGAATACTTCAACATGTTTTTGGAAGGAGTAAAAATCGTCGGCGTCTCGCCAATGATACATGACACAAAAGATCCAACGAAGGAAAAACACAATCATCTCGAATGTGTAGAATTTCGATATGAAAAAATCACCTGGAAACACTGTGACGGTAACATCATGTTTACCGACGACTGGAATGAGAGACCTCAAGCATGAGATACCCAACTTTAGCGGTGTCTCCTCACCCACCTTATGATATTTCATCTTTCTCACCGCCAGGTGTTAATATTATAAATAATATGATGTTAGCACGTTTTCATCGGGGCCCATCAGCACTAACATATGAGTGGTTTTATCAACAGGTCAGGTTACATGGCCCATGGGATTATAAAACAAGAATTGGCCGACAATACGGGAATTTTGGCAATTTTCATTATGGTGCAGTTGGCACTGCGGCTGGAATTTCTGCCCCCGTTCTTTTACGTGCTGCCGGATGGGCGCAGTCAAAATCAGGGAATGGGAAATCAACAGATGGACACTGGTATGGTTCCCCCCCTTTTGGGGATGATCCTAATGATCAACTCTGGATTAAATGCGGAATAGACTATGCAACCAGAACGGGTTTTTAAAAAACGCTATATTCTAGTACCTTTATTATTTTTACTGGCCTACGCCGGATGGTTTTTATATTTTATGAACTTCCCTGTCGAACAAGATTTACGTTCGAAAGTAAAAGTCAATAGCTGGGCTGTTTTGTATGTTACTCAAGCTAATGCCGGGGCAATGACATCGTTTACCTATCATTACTATTTATCGGATGCAAAAAGAAGCGAAGCAGATTTTTTATCTCATATTGACCAGGCCACGCCATTTATGGTGACTAACGATCCTGACGTGATAATCAGTGTTAAGGACGATGGCGTATATCTACGTGTTCGTGGGGACATTTATTCTTTCCATAACACGTCTAAACTCGCCAATATTCTTCTTGATGCATCACCATACTAAAGGTGCTCGCTGAATGCTCATTAGTCTGGAAACTGTTATAGATAAATAACACAGGTCTGTCTCTGCAACCCAGCGCTGGCGCGGCTTAGAATGGCATCGACATAATTACATCGCGGAGTTTTGCATGTTTGGTTTGGATGCTTTTCACCTTGCGCGGATACAGTTTGCCTTTACCGTATCCTTTCACATTATTTTCCCGGCCATCACCATTGGCCTGGCCAGCTATCTTGCCGTGCTCGAAGGGCTGTGGCTGAAAACAAAAAATCCGGTCTGGCGCTCGCTGTACCATTTCTGGTCGAAGATTTTCGCCGTCAACTTTGGCATGGGCGTGGTCTCCGGGCTGGTGATGGCCTACCAGTTTGGCACCAACTGGAGCGGCTTTTCGCAGTTTGCGGGCAGCATTACCGGCCCGCTGCTGACCTATGAAGTGCTTACCGCCTTCTTCCTTGAAGCCGGGTTCCTCGGCGTGATGCTGTTCGGCTGGAATAAAGTGGGGCCAGGCCTGCACTTCTTCTCCACCTGCATGGTGGCGCTGGGCACCATTATCTCCACCTTCTGGATCCTCTCATCGAACAGCTGGATGCAGACCCCGCAGGGCTACGAGATCGTCAACGGTCAGGTGGTGCCGGTGGACTGGTTCGCCGTGATATTTAACCCCTCCTTCCCCTATCGCCTGATGCATATGTCGATTGCGGCATTCCTGAGCAGCGCCCTGTTTGTCGGTGCATCCGGGGCATGGCATCTGCTGCGCGGAAATAATACCCCCGCCATCCGGGCGATGTTTTCGATGGCGCTATGGATGACGCTGATTGTTGCTCCCCTCCAGGCCCTGGTTGGCGATATGCACGGGTTGAACACCTTAAAGCACCAGCCCGCGAAGATTGCCGCCATTGAAGGCCATTGGGAAAACCCGCCGGGCGAGCCTACCCCGCTGCTGCTGTTTGGCTGGCCGGACATGGAAAAGGAGCGCACCCGCTTTGGGCTGGCGATCCCGGCGCTGGGCAGCCTCATCCTGACGCACAGTCTGGATAAACAGGTTCCGGCCCTCAAAGAGTTTCCGAAGGAAGACCGTCCTAATTCCACCATCGTCTTCTGGTCGTTCCGCATTATGGCGGGCTTAGGGATGCTGATGCTGCTGCTTGGGGTCGTGGCGCTCTGGCTGCGTTATAAAAAGCAGGTTTATTCTTCACGTCCGTTCCTGTGGTTTGCGCTGCTGATGGGGCCATCCGGGCTGATTGCCATTCTGGCAGGATGGGTCACCACCGAAGTGGGCCGCCAGCCGTGGGTAGTCTACGGGCTTCAGCGAACGAAGGATGCGGTTTCTGCCCATGGCGATCTGCATATGAGCGTGAGCCTGCTGGCCTTCTTCGTCGTCTATACCTCGGTATTCGGCGTGGGCTACAGCTATATGGTGCGCCTCATCCGAAAAGGCCCGCAGCCGCATGAATCTTTCGCCACCGAGTCCGACGGACGCCCGGCGCGCCCGCTTTCTGCCGTCACAGCTGAACATAAGGAGCAGCCATAATGGGTATCGATCTTTCCATTATCTGGTTTGTCATCATCGTCTTTGCCACGCTGATGTATATCGTCATGGACGGGTTTGATCTGGGGATCGGTATTCTGTTCCCGGCAACGAAAAACGCCGACGATCGCGACGTGATGGTCAACAGCGTCGCGCCAGTCTGGGACGGCAATGAGACCTGGCTGGTGCTCGGCGGTGCCGCCCTGTTTGGTGCATTCCCACTGGCCTATGCGGTGATTATTGATGCCCTGACCATTCCGCTGACGTTAATGCTGATCGGACTTATTTTTCGTGGCGTAGCGTTTGAGTTTCGCTTTAAAGCCACGCCGGCCCACCGTCCTTTTTGGGATAAGGCGTTTATTGGCGGTTCCGTTCTGGCGACGTTTACCCAGGGCGTGACGGTGGGTGCCGTCATTAACGGCTTTAGCGTCACTGGCAGAACGTATACCGGCGGACCGTTTGACTGGTTTACCGCGTTTAATCTGTTCTGCGGAGCGGGTCTGGTGGTGGCCTACGCGCTGTTAGGTTCTACGTGGCTGGTGATAAAAAGCGAAAATGCGCTGCAGCAAAGGATGCGTGAGGTTTCGAAGGCGCTGTTGATCGTGCTGCTGGCGTTTATCGCGGCGATCAGCCTCTGGACGCCGCTGGCGCACCCGGCCATCGCTGCGCGCTGGTTTACGCTGCCGAATCTGTTTTATCTGCTGCCGGTCCCTGCCCTGGTCGTCATGTTTAGCCTCTACCAGTGGCGCTGCCTGAGTAATCCTGACAGCCATGCTCGGCCGTTTATTCTGACGCTGGGGCTGATCTTCCTCGGCTTTAGCGGGCTTGGGATCAGCATCTGGCCGCATATCATACCGCCGTCGATCACCCTGTGGCAGGCCGCCGCGCCGACGCAAAGCCAGGGCTTTATGCTGGTGGGCGCGCTGTTGATCATTCCCGTCATTCTGGTCTACACCTTCTGGAGCTACTACGTATTTCGCGGCAAAGTTCAGCATGGGGAGGGTTATCACTGATGCAACAACCTGTCTGGAAAAGATTGCTGTGGCTGGCCATTATCTGGGGCGGCAGCGTACTGGCGCTGGCAGCGGTCAGCATGCTCTTTCGCATGCTGATGACGGCTGCCGGGTTTAAATCGCATTAAACTTCATTCCGGGCAGCCCCGCGCTGCCCGGCACCGCCCCGCACTTTCAGATAAACCCCATTAACGCACCGCAGAGTATCGTTACACTGGTAAAAGATTCACAGAATTTATAATTTGAGAAGAAAAATGAAAAAGCTCATCGCGTTAAGTGTTATCAGCCTTGTCCTCAGCGGCTGCGTTAATCCGGGCAAAGCATCCGTCCAGCCGGATCGGTTGAAGAGCCACCGTTTTGTTCTGGAAAACGTGGACGGCAAGGCCGTGAAGGGCATGACAACGCAGCCTGAGATCGTTTTTAACGCGCTTCCCGATATTAGCCTCGTTGATAACATTAGCGTTTCGGGCCAGATGTGTAACCGCTTCAACGGGCAGGGAAAACTGTCCGAAGGTGAGCTAAAAGTGAAAGCGCTGGCGATGACCCGCAAACTTTGTACCGAACCACAGCTTAACGAGCTGGATCAGACCATCGGCGACATGCTGCGCAAAGGGGCGCAGGTCGACCTGACTGAAGACCAGTTAACGCTGGCGACAGCCGATAAGACGCTGATGTTTAAGCGCGCAGAATAATCAGTAACTACCGCAGCTTCCAACGGCAAGCGACTGTTCACTACAGCGTTTGCCGTTTGGCAAGGCGCACATTCCAATAGACGAACCATCAAGCTGGCGGGCAACGGACAGCGAGCCGCCAATCATGGCGCAGTTTGCCTGGCCTGAACTGGACATTGCCGCTTTCATTCCCGGCGCCACGTGGGCCGCCGTGGCCTGCTGAACAGGTTCACTGCTGCATGCCGACAATAATAGCGCTGCACACCCTACCCAAAATGCTGAACGCATGCTCTCTTCCCCGTAATTAGTGCGAAACCTAAGCATAATAGGCATCACATCCCGTGTCGTCGAGAGCGGAAGTGCGTATTTATGCGCTGCTGAAACAATTTCTCGCAATTTTTTCGCCCTAAGTTTGATCTAACCATTGATGGTGGGAATACCGAGGACACAAAAGCGAAAATCGAAAAACCCCCTGTTTGCTAGACTTAAGAGATAATATTCAGGGCTGGTCGCCTTATGACAGCCTCTCTATTTTTGCGCAATGTAAGGGTGTCGTCCTATGCAAACTATTGACGGTAATGGTGCAGTTGCCTCAGTCGCGTTTCGCACCAGTGAAGTTATCGCCATCTATCCGATCACGCCAAGTTCAACCATGGCCGAGCAGGCGGATGCCTGGGCGGGAAACGGGTTAAAAAACGTCTGGGGCGATGTCCCGAGAGTGGTTGAAATGCAGTCTGAAGCGGGGGCGATTGCTACGGTCCACGGTGCGCTGCAGACAGGCGCGCTTTCCACATCGTTTACCTCCTCTCAGGGATTGTTGTTGATGATCCCAACGCTGTACAAACTCGCGGGTCAACTGACCCCCTTCGTCCTGCACGTAGCGGCGCGTACCGTGGCCACCCACGCACTCTCTATTTTTGGCGATCACTCGGACGTGATGGCCGTGCGCCAGACCGGGTGCGCGATGCTGTGCGCCAGCTGCGTTCAGGAAGCCCAGGACTTTGCCTTAATTTCGCATATCGCCACGCTTAAAAGCCGCGTTCCGTTTATCCACTTCTTTGATGGTTTCCGCACCTCTCACGAAATCAACAAAATCGTCCCGCTGGCGGACGAGACTATCCTTGATCTGCTGCCGCAGGCGGAAATCGACGCGCATCGCGCCCGCGCCCTGAACCCGGAACATCCGGTTATCCGCGGGACATCGGCAAACCCGGATACTTATTTCCAGTCACGCGAGGCCACAAACCCGTGGTACAACGCGGTTTATGACCACGTCGAGCAGGCAATGAATGACTTTGCCGCCGCAACCGGACGCGAGTACAAACCGTTCGAATACTACGGCCACCCGCAGGCCGAGCGCGTGATTGTGCTGATGGGTTCCGCTATCGGCACCTGTGAAGAGGTGGTCGACGAGCTGCTGACCCGTGGAGAAAAGGTCGGCGTGCTTAAAGTGCGCCTTTACCGCCCGTTCTCGGCTAAACATCTGCTCTCTGCCCTGCCGGAAAGCGCGCGTACCGTGGCGGTGCTCGATCGAACCAAAGAGCCTGGCGCGCACGCGGAACCGCTGTATCTTGACGTGATGACAGCCCTCGCTGAAGCCTTTAATAACGGCGAGCGTGAAACGCTGCCGCGCGTTATCGGCGGACGCTATGGCCTGTCTTCCAAAGAGTTTGGGCCGGACTGCGTGCTGGCCGTGTTTAACGAGCTAAGCGAAGCAAAACCCAAGCCGCGCTTTACGGTGGGCATTTATGATGACGTGACGAATCTTTCCCTGCCCTTGCCGGAAAACACCCTGCCCTCGACCGCCAAACTTGAGGCGCTGTTTTACGGCCTGGGCAGCGACGGCAGCGTCTCGGCGACCAAAAACAATATCAAGATCATCGGCAACTCAACGCCGTGGTACGCGCAGGGTTACTTCGTCTACGACTCCAAGAAAGCCGGCGGTCTGACCGTTTCTCACCTGCGCGTCAGCGAGCAGCCTATCCGCTCGGCCTACCTTATTTCTCAGGCCGACTTTGTTGGCTGCCATCAGCTGCAGTTTATCGACAAGTACCTGATGGCCGAGCGCCTGAAGCCCGGCGGTATTTTCCTCCTCAATACGCCATACAATGCGGATGAGGTCTGGGCGCGCCTGCCGCAGGAAGTACAGACGGTGCTGAATCAGAAAAAAGCCCGCTTCTACGTGGTTAACGCGGCGAAAATTGCCCGCGAATGCGGCCTGGCCGCGCGAATCAATACCGTCATGCAAATGGCCTTCTTCCATCTGACCAATATCCTGCCTGGCGATAGCGCGCTGGTGGAACTGCAGGGGGCCATTGCCAAAAGCTACAGCAGCAAGGGGCAGGAGCTGGTAGAGCGAAACTGGCAGGCGCTGGCGCTGGCGCGCGAGTCGCTGTTTGAGGTGCCGCTGCAGCCGGTCAATGACGCCAGCCCGAATCGCCCTCCGGTGGTCTCGGACGCGGCACCTGATTTCGTGAAGACCGTGACGGCCGCCATGCTGGCAGGGCTGGGTGACGCCCTGCCCGTCTCTGCGCTGCCGCCGGACGGAACCTGGCCGATGGGCACAACGCGCTGGGAAAAACGCAACATCGCCGAAGCGATCCCTATCTGGAAAGAAGAGCTCTGTACCCAGTGTAACCACTGCGTCGCGGCCTGCCCGCACTCGGCCATTCGCGCCAAAGTGGTGTCACCGGAAGCAATGGAAGATGCCCCGGCCAGCCTGCACTCTCTGGATGTAAAATCCCGCGACATGCGCGGCCAGAAATACGTTCTGCAGGTCGCACCGGAAGACTGCACCGGGTGTAACCTGTGCGTTGAGGTCTGCCCGGCGAAAGACAGGCAGAACCCGGACATCAAAGCCATCAATATGATGTCGCGCCTTGAGCACGTTGAAGAAGAAAAAGTGAACTATGACTTCTTCCTGAACCTGCCGGAAATCGATCGCAGCAAGCTGGAACGCATTGATATTCGTACCTCGCAGCTGATCACGCCGCTGTTCGAGTACTCCGGCGCCTGCTCCGGCTGCGGTGAAACGCCGTACATCAAACTGCTTACCCAGCTATACGGCGACCGGATGCTGATTGCCAACGCCACCGGCTGTTCATCAATCTACGGCGGTAATTTACCGTCCACGCCGTACACCACCGATGCGAACGGGCGCGGTCCGGCATGGGCAAACTCCCTGTTCGAGGATAACGCCGAGTTTGGCCTGGGCTTCCGCCTCACCGTTGACCAGCACCGCGCGCGGGTGATGCGCCTGCTGGAACAGTTTGCCGGGGAGATCCCTGCCGATCTCAATGCCGCACTTCACGCTGAAGCAACGCCAGAGGTGCGTCGCGAGCAGGTAGCGGAGCTGCGTAACGCCCTTCAGGGGGTGGCCGGTGCTGAACAGCTTCTTACCGACGCTGACGCTCTGGTCGAAAAATCGATCTGGCTGATTGGCGGTGACGGCTGGGCCTACGACATCGGCTTTGGCGGGCTGGATCACGTGTTAAGCCTGACCGAAAACGTCAACATTCTGGTTCTGGATACGCAGTGTTATTCCAATACCGGTGGTCAGGCGTCGAAAGCCACGCCGCTGGGCGCCGTCACGAAATTTGGTGAACACGGTAAACGCAAGGCACGTAAGGATCTCGGCGTGAGCATGATGATGTACGGCCACGTTTACGTCGCGCAAATCTCGCTGGGCGCGCAGCTTAACCAGACGGTGAAAGCCATTCAGGAGGCTGAAGCGTATCCGGGGCCGTCGCTGATCGTTGCCTACAGCCCTTGCGAAGAGCATGGCTACGACCTGGCCCTCAGCCACGATCAGATGCGTCAGCTGACGGCCACCGGCTTCTGGCCGCTCTACCGGTTCGATCCTCGCCGTGCGGACGAGGGCAAATTACCGCTGGCGCTGGATTCGCGTCCGCCGTCAGACGCCCTGGCAGAGACGCTAATGCAGGAGCAGCGTTTCCGCCGCCTGAATGCGCAACAGCCTGAGGTGGCAGAGCAGCTCTGGCAAGACGCGGCAGCAGATCTGCAAAAACGGTATGGCTTCCTGGCGCAGCTGGCAGGAAAAGCCGAAAAATCCACCAGCGACTAACCCTCTGCCCGGCTCGTCCGGGCATTTTTTTGCCATAAAAAAAGCCCGATGTTTTCACATCGGGCTAATCCAGATAATTAATGAATCTCTCTTTAGTTTCCCAAATGACATTCATGATAATTATGGATAAATAATCTTAAAGGCATATAACGGAGCAGAGATTACCTGATTTAACCGCTAATTAATAATTTTTATTTAATATGGTTTATTTTAACTCATTCATAAAACAAATGACTATTACCGCAGATTTATCCGGTTTAGATTTTACTTAATTCGTAACAATTCTATTTTATTACTATTCCGCACGAGTGATTTAGCATGAGACAACTTTCTTATTCGGAAAGTTCAACAGGTAATCAAATAAAAACAACTGCAAAGGAAAATCACTATGCAAAGAAAAGTACTGGCTCTTATGATTCCGGCTCTGTTAATGGCTGGCGCCGCGCATGCGGCAGAAATTTATAATAAAGACGGCAACAAACTGGATCTGTACGGAAAAGTAGATGGTCTGCACTATTTCTCCGATGATGCTTCTAAAGACGGGGATCAAACCTACATGCGTCTGGGTTTCAAAGGTGAAACGCAGATTAACGACATGATGACCGGCTACGCGCAGTGGGAATATAACATTCAGGCGAATAACACCGAAGGGTCTGATAATCAGTCCTGGACGCGTCTGGCCTTCGCGGGTGTCAAAGTGGGTGACTACGGTTCCTTTGACTACGGCCGTAACTATGGCGTGCTGTACGACGTGGAAGGCTGGACCGATATGCTGCCTGAGTTCGGCGGCGACTCTTACACCTATGCGGATAACTTTATGACCGGCCGCGCCAACGGCGTAGCAACCTACCGTAACACCGATTTCTATGGTCTGGTGCAGGGTCTGAACTTCGCGCTGCAGTATCAGGGCAACAATGAAGGCAGTAATTGCGATGAGACGGGTTGCTCTCAGGAAGGGACTAACAACCGGACAGATAACAACATCCGCAATCAAAATGGCGACGGCTTCGGTATTTCTACCACCTATGATTTTGGCATGGGGATCAGTGCCGGTGCCGCCTATGCCTCATCTGACCGTACAAATGACCAGGTAAGCGCAGGTACTGGCGCTGCGTCTCAATATGCGGGTGGTGATAAAGCGGATGCCTGGACTGCTGGCCTCAAATATGACGCAAATAATATCTACCTGGCGGCGATGTATTCTGAAACCCGTAATATGACGCCGTACGGTTCAGGTGATAGTGAGTTAGGCGGCGGTATTGCCAACAAAACTCAGAACTTCGAAGTAACCGCCCAGTACCAGTTCGATTTCGGTCTGCGTCCGGCTATTTCTTACCTGCAGTCAAAAGGGAAAGACCTGGGCAACGGCCAGGGCGATCAGGACCTGGTTAAATATGCTGACGTAGGCGCGACCTACTATTTCAACAAGAACATGTCCACCTACGTTGATTATAAAATCAACCTGCTGGATGAAGACGACAGCTTCTACAAAAACAACGGCATCAGCACCGACGACGTCGTTGCATTAGGCCTGGTTTACCAGTTCTGATAAGTAGAGCCCGCAGCATAATGCGGGCTCCTCTTTTTGATGTTTGTCTCACAACAGCACTTTATTGCCGTATTGTTGAGGATAAGTTGAAAGAAAACGGGTTAGACTGCGCCGATATCCCCCTCTTCACTAAGGATGACAGCGTTGTTTGGTCGTATATCCATTACCATACTGACTCTTCTGGCGTGTTTATGGATGGCGTTAATCTTTGATTTTCGCGATATTGTCGGGCATCTCGGCACGCTGTTAAACCATCTGGATCGCCATTAACGGTCATTCCCATAAAAAAGCCACCAGCAGTGCCGGTGGCGGTCATACGCGTTTCGAGCGTTACTTTTTCACGGGTTGAGGCTTTTTATCCCCTGATTCCGGGGCCTCACGCGGATCGTCTTTTTCTACACAGAGCATAATTTCTCCTGTTTTAGAAACCCACTTCCCACTATAGCCAGGCTGATAAAAAAAAGGCCAGCGGTAATTAACCTTTACTGGTCTCTTTTTTGCGAAACGAGAGATAGCCAAAAACGCCGCTTTCACCATCGCTCGGGTGGTTTACGCCATCCATCACCGTCACTTCGGGGAAATCAAACGGCGACACGTTTTCAAAACAGGCGACATTCACTCCGTATTCATTTGGGTTTGAACGACGCTGATGGAACGTGTAAATCCCGCAGACCGAGCAGAAGAAATGCCGCGCCGTCCCCGTGTTGAACCGGTACTCCGTCAGCTTATCCTCACCTCTGGTCACGGTAATGCCCGACAGCGGTGCAGAGACCACAACCGCGCCCCGCATACGGCAGAAAGAGCAGCTGCAGCGCCGCGCGGTATTAAAGCCGTCAGTAAGTTCGACGGTAAATGCCACCGCACCACAATGGCACTGTGCATGACGAATGTCAGCCATCGGCTATACCCCTTTTCTCACCAGCTCGGCGGCCTTAACGAAAACCTCATCTTCCACACCATCGCCTTTTTGCCTGCCGAGCCTGACCAGTTCGTTAACAATGCTGTCACGATCGATCGTTTTTTGCGATGAAACCAGCCCTATAACGGCGGCCCCAATCGCCAGCCCCACTAATCCTGTTTGTTCGTCTTTGTTCTTCATACTCATGCTCCTGGTACAACAAACAAGCGTAGCAGGATTTTCAAAAACGCAGCGTCAGACCGTGTTCAGGCGTTTTACTGTTTCGCCTGAATTGCTGTGAGCCCGACGCGCTGGCCGTACGAGAGCTCTAAGGTATTTCCATCGGGATCGGCAAAGAATACATAGTACCCAACGGGATCGCCCAGATCTTCCGGCGCTTTCCGTAACACCCCTTCTTCGATAGCCATCGCGGTTTTTCTGTCAATTTCTTCGCGCGTGGCGCAGGCAATCCCAAGGTGGCCAAAATGCCCCAGCGGCGTATCGGTCACGGTGTCCGCCTGCACCAGAACCAGCGCAAAAGGACGCGTATGGTCAGTTAGCCACGCCACTTTACGGGCATCGGGTAGGTCGGGCTCACGCGAATGAATGACCTCCATCCCGGCATATCGGCGGTAGAAAGCAAGGCTCTTCTCCAGATCCCTGACCATAAAAGCAACATGAGTGAATCCTACGTCAATGTCTTTCATTTTAAGATGTTACTCCTGTATCAACATGTCGCAGACATCTTAAAAGCTCAAGTTAACTTGAGGTCAACGGTGAATTTGTGCGGTCCTGATGATGTTCAAAAAAGAATAATGGGACAGAAATGATAAAGCGCCGCCGTGGCTGAAATACTCACGACGATGCTCAGCAAAAACCAGGTTTTGAAGGGCTGCTTCTGCGTTTTATGGCGAAAGATCTGTTGGCCTAATATGGCGCCAGGCCACCCTCCCACAGTACCAAACACCAGTAACGTGAGCTCCGGTACCCTGCGCATCCCTTTTCGCGCGGCGGTTTTATCGACACCGTAAACGATCATCGTCAGGACATTGATTAACAGCAACCACATGGCAAAGGGATACGTGGCCAAAAAGCTGCTGATTGCAGCGATGAGCAGGAACAAAAAACAAAGGCGATTCAGAGTCATAAGGACAGCCACTGGATATTTATGCGAATTCGAAAGGCATTATACGCAGGGAGCGGCCACTATTCTGTTCAGATCTGCCTGTGTTTGAGGAATTATCAGTTTTCATCGGCCTGATGTTAACAACATGCTGACCGACAAGCGTGGAAAACGTCCCTGCGGGAAATATTTCCCGCAGGGAACGCGCTTAAGGTGTGACGATATTGAACCAGAAATCAAATTTATCCATATACCCGAGCATCGCGTCGAGTTTCGCTCCATCACCTGAAATTTTTACATCGCCGCTGTCTTCGGCCTGCTTGAGCGTAACCTCCTGCAGGATGATTTTATTCAGCGTGTCCCGATTCAGGGTCACCGTCGCATCTGCGTCCTTCGCCTCGGCGTTAGCCGTGTGGTTCAGCACGCCATTTTCCAGCTCCAGCTTATATTTGCCGCCGTCGCTGCCCAGATCGATGTTAAATACCGATTTAGCGTCCCCGGCTTTCTGGCCGTTAATATGTACCGCCAGATAATCGAAGAACATCTCTGGCGTCATGGCGCGCACGGTATCCGGGCTGGCGGTGTTTGGCGTCGGGCCTTTCACTACGCCGTTACGGAGCTCCTGGGCGCCGGTCAGGTAGAAGTTACGCCATGGCCCCGATTCAGCCTGGTAGCCAAGCTGCTCCAGCGCATCCGCTTCCAGGTTACGCGCGGCCTGGTTATTCGGGTCGGCAAACACAACTTTGCTCACGACCTGCGCAACCCAGCGGTAGTTACCCTGGTCAAAGTCGGTTTTCGCCTTGCTCAAAATGGCATCCGCACCGCCCATATACTCCACGAATTTCTTCGCGCCCTCTTCAGGTGGCAGTTCATCCAGCGTTGCCGGATTGCCATCAAACCAGCCAAGGTAAAGAACATAGGTTGCTTTCACATCATGGCTCACCGATCCGTAGTAACCGCGGTTAGCCCAGGTATGCGCCAGTGAATCTGGCAGCTTAAAGTTTGCGGCTATTTCATCCCGCGTCAGCCCTTCGTTTGCCATGCGAAGCGTCTGGTCGTTGATGTAACGATAGAGGTCACGTTGACTTTTCAGCAGTTTAACTACGTTTTCGTTACCCCAGGTCGGCCAATGGTGTTGTGCCATGATGATTTCCGCTTTATCACCCCAGCGCACGATCGCCTGGTTTATGTATTTCGACCACGGCAGCGGTTCACGAATTTTCGCTCCACGCAGTGAATAGGTGTTATGCAGGGTGTGAGTGACATCCTCGGCAGATTCGATGAGTTTCTTCTCTTCGATATACCAGAGCATTTCAGAGGGTGCTTCGGAACCCGGCGCGAGCATAAAGTCGTAGGTAAGTCCGTCGATGACCTCTTTCTGACCATCTTTCTCAATGATGTTCGTAGGAGCAATCAGCGTCACCGTTCCTGCTGATGTTGTGGTCCCCAGACCAGCCCCCACCTGTCCTTTGGCATCTGGCTTCAGCAAGTTGCCGTACATGTAGCTGGCGCGGCGGCTCATGACATTACCTGCCATGATATTTTCCGCAACGGCGGCCTCCATAAACCCTGCCGGGGCATAGACTTTGACCTTGCCGGACTTCACGTCCGCTTCATCAACCACGCCCCGCACGCCGCCGTAGTGGTCAACATGGCTGTGGGTATAAATAACGGCAACCACGGGTTTATTCCCGCGATTTTTGAAGTAGAGTTCCATACCCACTTTCGCTGTTTCTGCCGAAACCAGCGGGTCCACCACGGTAATACCCTCTTTACCTTCGATAATGGTCATATTCGACAGGTCAAGATTTCGAATCTGATAAACGCCGTCGGTAACCTCAAACAGACCGCTAATATTGATCAGCTGAGATTGACGCCATAAGCTGGGATTAACCGTATCGGGAGCTTTATCGCCTTCTTTAATAAAAGAATATTGTTGCGGATTCCAGATTATATTCCCTTGCTCGCCCTTGATAACCTCCTGAGGAAGTGGCGCGATGAAACCTTTATGAGCATTGGTAAAATCAGCGTTATCGGAGAAAGGAAGTTGATTATACAAGGCATTGTTGGCTTGCTGCGTTGCTGCTGCTGCCTCTTTAGAGGCCTCTGCCGCCCAAAGGGATGGGCTCATGGAGCCCAGAATGCCAGCTAAAGCAAGGCTCCTTACTATCATGTTGAATTTCATCAAAACCTCTCGATGTTCTGCCACAGCATATGTGGGATTTTTTAAAAAGAACTTAATGAAAGGAAGCATGAATAAATATAAGTGGTGTTGCGCAATCAGCAAGTTAACTGGCGAAAATTAACGCGTTGAATTTGTGCAGAAATGGTCTAAGCAGGGCCGTTAATTCTGTACATAATTCACCGAATAAAAAACGACAATATCATTGCCGTCATCATACAATTGTTGATGGGCAGTTCTTTCCGTTCATCAACTATTACCGAATCTTTACTGAGATCATCTCGCCGCTCTCCATCAATAGTGCTTACGCCTGTTCTTGTCAGGCTAAATCTCTCGATGCAATCCCTAAGCGTATTGAATTCGTCGCAGTAATCCGTACCATACGCGGCATGCCTACGCCTGCTGGCATTTATCTGCCAGCGCTACCCCGTCTTTCATTGCCGGTCAGAGGGGGCTTGAAAACGCGAAAAGGGTTTACGAAATTTACGGGGCAGGATAGCGGAAATGAGCCAGGATCAGATCGTCATGCCGGATGTTCGGCCGTAGATTTAGAAAGAGGTTTACCCCTATGGTGCCCTGACGCCTCCCGAGACAAATAAAAATGCCAGAGAATCAATCGAGTACAAAGAAAGAGCAATACAACCTGAACAAACTGCAAAAGCGCCTGCGCCGTAACGTTGGCGAAGCCATTGCAGACTTCAACATGATTGAAGAAGGCGACCGCATCATGGTTTGCCTGTCAGGGGGTAAAGACAGCTATACCATGCTGGAGATCCTGCGAAATCTTCAGCAAAGCGCGCCGTTGAACTTTTCTCTGGTGGCGGTCAACCTTGACCAGAAACAGCCGGGCTTCCCGGAGCACATTCTGCCGGAATACCTGGAACAGCTGGGCGTTGAGTACAAAATCGTCGAAGAAAACACCTACGGCATTGTGAAAGAGAAGATTCCGGAAGGGAAAACCACCTGCTCGCTTTGCTCCCGTCTGCGCCGCGGCATTCTCTATCGTACCGCAACGGAGCTGGGCGCGACCAAAATCGCGCTGGGCCACCATCGCGACGATATCCTGCAAACGCTGTTCCTGAACATGTTCTACGGCGGCAAGATGAAAGGCATGCCGCCTAAGCTGATGAGCGATGACGGCAAGCACATTGTGATCCGCCCTCTTGCCTACTGCCGTGAAAAAGACATTGAGCGTTTTTCTCAGGCGAAAGGGTTCCCGATCATTCCATGCAACCTGTGCGGCTCTCAGCCGAACCTGCAGCGTCAGGTGATTGGCGACATGCTGCGCGACTGGGACAAACGCTATCCGGGCCGCATTGAGACCATGTTCAGCGCGATGCAGAACGTGGTCCCTTCCCACCTCGCAGACGTTGAGCTATTCGACTTCAAAGGGATCAACCACGGTTCGGAGGTGGTGAATGGTGGCGATCTGGCGTTTGACCGGGAAGAGATCCCTGTGCAGCCTGCGGGCTGGCAGCCGGAAGACGATGACAATCAGTTCGAAGAGTTACGTCTGAACGTGCTTGAAGTGAAATAAGCGATGGGCGTCTCAGAAAGACCTTCTGAGACGCTTTATGCCTTATTTCAGCAGACGTACGCGGCAGGTTTTGCCTTTAATTTTGCCGTTTTGCAGCTGCTTCCACGCCTTATGGGCAACCGCCTGGCGAACCGCCACATACACATGTGCCGGATGAACCACAATCTTCCCGATATCCGCCCCTTCCAGACCCACATCTCCGGTCAGTGCGCCCAGCACATCCCCCGGTCGCATCTTGGCCTTTTTGCCGCCATCAATGCACAGCGTCGCCATTTCGGCCTCCAGCGGCACGACCCTGACGCTGCCCGGCGCGTTTACCCAGTTCAGCTTGATCTGCAACATTTCTGAGAGAATATTGGCGCGCTGCGCCTCTTCCGGGGCGCAGAAGCTGATGGCCAGGCCGCTGTTTCCGGCGCGGGCAGTACGACCAATACGGTGAACGTGCACTTCGGGATCCCACGCCAGCTCATAGTTCACCACCAGTGCAAGGGATTTAATGTCCAGACCGCGCGCGGCCACGTCGGTCGCCACCAGCACGCGCGCGCTGCCGTTAGCAAAGCGCACCAGCGTCTGATCGCGATCGCGCTGTTCTAAGTCGCCGTGCAGCGACAGCGCACTCTGCCCCGCCGCATTCAGGGCATCACAAACCGACTGACAGTCTTTTTTGGTATTACAGAAGACCACGCATGACGCAGGCTGATGCTGGCTCAGCAGTTTCTGCAGGAGCGGGATTTTTCCCTGCTGAGAGGTTTCAAAGAACTGCTGTTCGATGGCAGGCAGAGCATCGACGCTGTCGATCTCAATGGTGAGCGGATTTCTCTGCACGCGACCGCCGATCGCGGCGATGGCTTCAGGCCAGGTCGCAGAGAAAAGCAGCGTCTGACGATCGGCCGGCGCGAAGCGGATCACTTCATCAATGGCATCGCTGAAGCCCATATCCAGCATCCTATCCGCCTCGTCCATCACCAGCGTGCTTAAGGCATCGAGCGAAACGGTGCCTTTTTGCAGGTGATCCAGCAGGCGGCCGGGGGTCGCGACAATGATGTGCGGCGCGTGCTGGAGTGAATCACGCTGTGCGCCAAACGGCTGCCCACCGCAGAGGGTTAAGATCTTGGTATTAGGCAGGAAGCGCGCCAGGCGGCGCAGCTCACCCGCGACCTGGTCTGCCAGCTCGCGGGTCGGGCACAGCACCAGTGACTGGGTCTGAAACAGCGACGCGTCAATATGCTGCAGCAGACCAAGACCGAAAGCGGCCGTTTTCCCACTGCCCGTTTTCGCCTGCACGCGCACGTCCCGGCCTTCAAGAATGGCGGGCAGCGCGGCCGCCTGAACAGGCGTCATCGTGAGGTATCCCAACTCGTTGAGGTTGTCGAGCTGGGCGGCAGGCAGAACATTCAGGGTAGAAAAAGCGGTCACAATAGTCTCTCGTGGTCATCTTTACGGTCAGATGGCGCGTATCCTCGCAGATCTCGGGGTTCGATGCGACAATTTAATCGGTTCTTCGTCTGGCGGCGGGTCTGGCATCGGCTGCGGACGCGGAATGGGATCGGGCATCGGCACGGGATCGGTGGGGACAGGATCGGACTGACGCGAGTGTTGCAGTAGCAGAGCGAGTAAAATGCTCATCTTTCCCTCCAGGATTTGCTGTCGTCCCTTTTAGGGTAGACGCTGAGAAACAGGAGGCAAAAAAAAGCCGACTATAAAGTCGGCGTCGTACGAATCAATTGTGCTATGCAGTAATTCAAAAAAGGAAGTAAGACAATATGGAGCGCAACGCCCATCGCTTGACGTTGCATTCACCTGCGGGAGTAATATTGCACCTTACGGGGGTGATGTTTATTGACTTCGCTCAATTAAAAGAGCGTTTTAATCCCCGTAAAAGGTGAAAAAAACGTAAATTTACAGCCATTTACTACGATGCAACCACCATGCAACACCACCAATCAAAACAACTAACATGACGCAAAACGCGGTGAAGCCGTACCGATATTCGCCGCCGGGTATACCGCCCAGATTGACGCCAAAAAGCCCTGTCAGAAATGTGCTGGGTAAAAAGACCATCGCCATCAGGGACATCGTATAGGTTCTTCTCGCCAGCGACTCCTGCATCACCTGCGCGATTTCATCCGCCATCACCGCCGTTCGGGCGATGCAGGAATCAATCTCATCCAGCCCGCGCCCCAGCCTGTCAGCGATGTCCTGCATCCGGCGGCGCTGATCGTCATTCATCCAGCTGAGTCTTTCGCTGGCCAGACGGGCATACACATCCCGTTGTGGCGTCATATACCGACGCATCACGATCAGCTGCTTGCGCAATAGCGCCAAAAAGCCGCGCGGCGGGATCTGCTGATCGAGCAGATTATCTTCCAGGTCGATAATTTTATCGTGCAGCTCTTCGATAAATTCGCTCGCGTGATCGGTCAGGGCATCACAGACGTCCACCAGCCAGCTGCCGCAGTCGACCGGTCCGGTCCCCTCTTTGAGGTCGTTCACAATGTCGTCCAGCGCCAGAACCTTACGCTGGCGGGTGGAAACAATCAGCCCATCGTCCATATAGACGCGCATCGCCACCAGCTGATCGGGACGTTCATCCGTGCTGCCGTTTATACAGCGCAGGGTGATAAGCGTCCCGTCACCCATCCTGCTTACGCGAGGCCGCAGGCTTTCCCCCGCCAGCGCATCACGTACGTTGTTAGGCAGCAGCGGAGTCGAGGCCAGCCAGTCAGCGCTGTCCGGGTGGGTATAGTTCAGATGTAGCCAGCAGGGATGCTCTTTATCAATGACATCATCATCTTCCAGCGGTCGGGCACCGCCGCGACCGTCCAGCACCCACGCAAAAACTGCGTCAGGAACGTTAAGTTCAGATCCTTTAATGCTCTCCACAGCGCCTCCCCTGTTTGGCTCTTTCGATGTCAGTCTAGCTTCCATCAGGGGTTAAGCAACAACTATGTCTCGCATCGCGCTGAAATCGCTCAGGAATTGTACACGCTGTGTTTCGGGAACAAAAAAGCCTGGCATGCCAGGCTTCAGGAAGCGGTCAGAGAGAGTGCTCGGGGCGCTGATGGAACGAGACGGGGCTGGCTACTGGTGACGGAGGATGCCCCTGGTCCAGCCTGAAATTTCGGGTCCGCGTCTGCAGTTCGATCACCTGATTGCGCAGCACATCAGAGGAGCCGTTGAGCTCCTCCGCCATCGCCACGTTGCTTTGCGTGACCCGCTCCAGTTCGGACAGCGCCAGCGTGATCTGGGAAATGCCCTTCTCCTGCTCTGCGGTCGAGGTAGAAATCTCATCCATTAACCGGCTGACGTTGCCGGAGCCGGTCACGATGTCACGCATATTCTTCTCCGCTTCCGACACAACGCTGGCCCCCTGGGTGACATTACTGCTGGTAACGTCAATCAGCGTTTTGATGTTTTTCGCCGCCTCCGCGCTGCGGTGCGCCAGATTTCGGACTTCCTCTGCGACCACGGAGAACCCTTTACCGTGATCGCCCGCCCGGGCAGCCTCGACGGCCGCGTTAAGCGCCAGAATATTCGTCTGAAATGCAATGCCGTCGATCAGCGAGATAATTTCCGTCATCTGCTGCGCGCACTCGGTAATGGATTGCATATTGCTGGCAACCTGTTCCATCAGATCGCCTCCCTTGCGCGCCTGCACCGTCGCGGCATTCGCCTGCTCGCTCGCCAGCCGGGTGTTATCGGCATTGTTTCGGGTACTTGCCGCCATCTGCTCCATACTTGCCGCAGTTTGCACCAGAGAGGCAGACTGCTGCTCTGTTTTCACCGAGAGCTGAGCACTGCGGGAAGAGAGCTGATCCGACAAGGCCATGGCGTTTTGTGATGATGCCCTGATCTCGCGCACCAGCGTAGCGATGTTGCTGGAAAGGCTATTAATCCCGGGAATTAATCGTCCCGCGCAGTTATTGCCAAACTCGGGTATAGCGACGCCTAAGTTGCCTGCGGTCACTTCTTCAATACTTTTTTTCACAGTATTGATCGGCGTCACAAGAAACTTCGTCATATAACTCCAGAGCAAAAATAACGCAACGAAATTGACCAGATTAATCGAAACGAAAAGAGAAAGATTGCTGGAAAATAGAACAACGATACCTGCATTCACAAAAAAAAGGCACAGCAGGAACCAGGCAATGAAGGTCCTGACACTAATATTTCTTAGCATGATTTTACCCACAACATATATTTTGGTCGGCATTAAGATTTATAGCATTCACTTTTGCGTTTGTCCTCACATAATGCGCTGGTTTCTCGTTTCGCCGTTACCCACCCTGTATTTAGCTTAAGTCAGACAAAAAAGGTGTTTTAGTGGAAATGCCACGCCCCACATGCTGTATTGCTGGTCCAAACTTCCCTGAAGCGATACCATTATCTGCGGTAAAACGATTCATTTGCACACATATTTAAGACGCTTTGCTACAATCTATCGGCTATGTTTAGCCGTGCTTAACGCGTTAACAAAAAGAATATATTTTATATTTCGGCCAATTTTGGCATTTTATATAAGTGGTCATTTTTCACGATAAATAATTAATATGGTTTGAATGCGCATGTTCGTTGCCGGAAAAGACGTGCCGGCAGGCGAAATCGGTAACCCTCTCAGGCGTGGGATTGCATAATGCTCAATATATCGTGGGACCCTGTGTTGATCGCTGTCTCTTATCTGGTGGCATTTATCGCCTCCTTTGTAGCCCTGGACAGCGCCGGGAAAATTCCCCTATCCAGCCGTAAAGCGGCTTTGTTCTGGCGCATTGCTGGCGGGGTTACGCTGGGAATCGGGATCTGGTCAATGCACTTCATCGGCATGCTGTCGATGCAAATGCCGATGATGATGAGCTATGACCTATGGCTAACCCTTGCGTCTCTCGGCGTGGCGGTTGTTGCCTCCACGATGGCAATAAACATTGCCGTTACGGGCAAACACCTCTCGCTCTTTCGGCTGTTCTTCGCCACGGTCATCCTCAGCGCTGGCGTGGTCTCCATGCACTATATCGGGATGGCCGCTCTGATGCTGGAAGGAAGCATTCTCTGGGATCGGCGCACTGTGGGTTTGTCCGTGGTGATTGCCGTGGTTGCCTCCGGCGTGGCGCTGTGGCTGGCATTCCGCCTGCGGGATAAGCACAAAGGGGTCTTTGTTACCCGCATTCTCGCCGCGTTAGTCATGGGCGCCGCCATTTGCGCGATGCACTATACGGGCATGAGCGCCGCGCATTTCCATGAGATGACGCATACGCTCCCCGGCGGGGTCAGCGAGCTGGGTTTATCCATCTGGGTTTCCGTCACCACGCTCTCCCTGCTCGGCATGATGTTAATTATTTCGCTTATCGACTCGCACTGGCGGACCAGCCGGCTGACGGACAATTTGCGCCAGCTCAACCGTCAGCTTGAGCTCCAGCTTCGCTTTGACGCTCTCACCGGCCTCGCAAACCGCCAGCAGATGGATATCCGAATGCAGGATTGTCTGCACAGCGCCTTGTTGAGTAACAAACAATTTGCCGTGATTTTTCTGAACGTCGATCGCTTCAAACGCGTGAATGATGCCTGGGGTCACAGCGTCGGCGATGAGTTATTAATCACCGTCGCCCAGCGCATCACCTCCCGGCTTACCCGTGAGATGACGCTGGCCAGGCTGGGCGGGGATGCCTTTATCCTGCTGGTTCCCGAATGCGACGAAGAAAAGCTCACTACTCTGCTCACGACGCTGCTCGCGGATATACGCCGTCCGCTTTCACTTTGCGGACATACGCTGAGTACCACCCTCAGCGCGGGCGTCAGCCTCTATCCTCAGGATGGCGAAACGCTGCAGGAACTGAAGTTTAAGGCGGATGCCGCCTTACAGCACGTTAAGCAAGACGGTCGTAACGGCTGGGCGGTTTACCGCCCTGATATGTCAACGGCGGTTCCGGCGCAGCCGGGTTTTCTGCAGGAGCTTTCTCAGGCGCTGGAACGCGAACGGTTTGAACTGTGGTATCAGCCAACCTGGCATGCAGAAGATAAAACTATCCGCGGTTTTGAGGCTCTTCTGCGCTGGCGGCATCCGGAGCAAGGCGTTTTGCTGCCAGGCCTGTTTTTACCCACCCTGGAACAAACGGGTTTGATTATTCCGGTTGGCAACTGGGCTATTGAAGCCGCGTGTCGGCAGCTTCATTTCTGGACTGAACAAGGCTTCAGCCAGTGGACGTTGTCGCTCAATTTATCTCCCGTGCAGTTCGAACAGCCGGATATCTTTCACATCGTTTCGTCCATGCTGGAAAAATATAATCTGTCGCCCTCAAGGCTGATCCTGGAGGTAACGGAGAGTACCGCACTAAAAAATCTCGACCGCAGCATCGAGTTGCTTAATGCCTTTAACCATGCGGGGATCACCGTCTCTATTGATGATTTTGGCACGGGCTATTCCAACCTGCTGATGCTGAGCGTTCTTCCGGCAAAAGAGCTTAAAATCGACAAGAGCTTTGTGGCCTCCATGCTGGAAAATGAAAAAAGCCGCAGGCTGGTGGAAACTATTATTAATATCGCCCGCACCATGGAGATGACCGTCGTTGCCGAGGGGATCGAAACGGACGAACAGCAGGCAATACTGACCAGCCTCGGCTGTGACTATCTCCAGGGATACCTCTTCTCCCGCCCATTGCCCGCTGAGCAGGTTCCGTGGCTGCTGCTACAGAAAAACTCAGACAAACAAATTATACCCATAGGTAAAATTCAAACGGACCCCGCATTTATTTCACAAAAAAATCATGCCTGACGGGATTGAGTAGAGTATGTTTCAAGGAAGTACATGCGGGTCAGTTCTGCCATGATTGCCAGGCATATCGTGCCGATGAACAGGAACATACTATGTCGCAAAATAGTTTTGATGCGCTCAATGCAATTAAAACGCCCGTGTGGCTCATTTCTCCTGTCTCGGAACAGATTATTTTTGCCAATGTGGCCGCAGTACAGCTGACGGGTAATAAAACGCTGAATGACCTGCGCAAAGGTTCATTCTCTGCAAGCGCGCAAACCGTACTGTCGATGTATGTTCCCGAACTGAAAAACGATCACGATATTGTCGAGATCTGGACAATTAGCCGGGGTGGGCAGGACGTGCCGTTAAGCTGTCGTCTCTCACTCAGCCACGGCACGCCGCACGGCGATATTATCGTTTTCGAAGGAATCTCTTCGCACGCCCCCTCAGGCCTGAAAGCCAGCCGTTCCGCAACCTATCAACGCAAAAAACAGGGGTTTTACGCACGCTTTTTCCTCACCAACAGCGCGCCGATGTTGCTCATCGATCCTGCCCGTGACGGGCAAATTGTCGATGCAAACCTGGCCGCGCTCGGCTTTTACGGTTATTCACATGATGAGATGTGCCGGAAGCATACCTGGGAAATTAACACGCTTGGCAGAGGCGTCATGCCTATCATGACGGAGATCGCCGCGCTGCCCGGCGGACATAAGCCGCTCAATTTTATTCACCGCCTTGCCGATGGCTCCACCCGCCACGTCCAGACCTACGCGGGGCCCATTGAGATTTACGGTGACAAACTGATGCTGTGCATAATCCATGATATTACTGAGCAAAAGAGGCTTGAGCAGGAGCTGGAAAATGCTGCATTACGTGACTCGATGACGGGGTTACTCAACCGACGCCAGTTTTATAACGTTATCGACCAAACCAACCTGAGCCACCTTTCCGCACAGCAGCAATTTAGCCTGCTGCTGGTGGATACGGATCATTTTAAAAACATCAATGACCTCTTCGGTCACCTGAAAGGTGATGAGGTGCTTATCGCCCTCTCCCGAACGCTTGAAGCCTGCTGCAGACAAGATGACCTGGTATTCCGCTGGGGCGGTGAAGAGTTTGTCATCCTGTTGCCGCGCACGTCTCTCGAAACGGCTCTGAAGATTGCCGAATGCGTGCGTGCGGCGGTCGCCCATATTACCCTCCCAGGCTTGCCGCGCTTTACCGTCAGTATTGGCGTGGCGCGCCATGACCCGGAAGAGAGTATTGACGCGCTGTTTAAACGTGTCGACGATGCGCTCTATCGCGCCAAAAATGATGGACGTAATAAAGTCCTTGCGGCATGAAACTGGAGTATCGTGAAAAGCCCCGCTACAATGCCCAGCTTAAGTAAATAACGACGGGTGGGTTGTGGCAACAATGGGAAAGACAGAAATAATACTCACCTTAATTATTTTATTGCTTATAATATTTGGCTTATGGTTTATTTTCAGCGGTGAGATTTGGTATTTCGTTGAATATCTGGAAAACAGTCTCTACCCCACTTTTGACGCCCTGTAGCGCACGTTTAATTTATTGTTTCACCTACCGAATTTGTCAGGTATCTGCATTGCCCTCAGCCACGTAAGATACGCGGCGTTATCCTCCAACAATGTTGATAACGAATCACTAAATCATTTGCTTATTTCGCCCGTTCTCTGACGGGCTTTTTTTATTTCCGGCTATTAAGCAAAGAGCGTCAGTCGCCATGTTGGTGCAGCACCGCTCTGCTCCAGTCATAAAAGGCGCGTACCGAAGGCGGGAGATAGCGGTTTTGTGGATAGACAAGCGAAAGCGGTAAATCGAAAGAGAGGTTCTCCAAACAGCGAACCAACGCCCCGCTCTTCACATACGGCTCAGCCAGATAGCTGGCCACGCGAATTAATCCGAGCCCTTGAATGCCGGCCAGGATATAGGCGTCGGTATCATCGACGATCAGCGTCTCTTTCATGCGAATTGCACAATCGCCGTCATCACGCGTAAAAAACCAGTCGATAGTGCGCCCGGTACGGTGGTTCAGGTAGCCGACTGCGTAATGCTTTTCCAGTTGGTCGAGATTTTCCGGCTTACCACAGGCGGTTATATAGCCCGGAGAAGCCAGAACAACCCATCTGAAGTTCGCCAGAGGGCGCGCAACCAGCGTCGTTGAATCTTCGATCCTCCCGGTGCGGATCGCGCAGTCATACCCTTCCTGAATGATGTCCTCCACGCTATCGCTGGAACAGAGCATCAGTTCCAGCTCGGGAAACTGGCGGAGAAATTCCGGGAGGCTGGGAAGAATGCAATGTCGGGCGAGAGACTGCGGCATCCCCACTTTAAAACGGCCTCTGGGCTGTGCCGATCTGCCGGGAAAGGAAGATTCCATTGTCGCAATATCCGCCAGCAGCCGTTTGCTCTCGTCATAGTAACGCCGACCTTCTGCGGTCACGCTGAGTTTTCGGGTGGTGCGTTGTAAAAGCTGAATACCCAGGTATGTCTCCAGCTCCTTGACGACCCGCGATACGGTTGAGCGCGGTAGCCCCAGCGCTTCTGCCGCCCTGGCGAAGCTATGGGTATCGACCACGCAAACGTATACCCGCATTGATTCCAGTTTATCCATATTCCCACCGCGCCTGAAAGATCAATTATCCCATTTTTACGAACAGTCTAACCTATGCCTGTTGTCTTATCGAATGCAGCCATCTGACATAACCTTGCTCAAGTTGAAGTTGACAGGTGATTTAACAAAGAGAGGCTCAGCATGAAAGAACGTGATATCAAGACAGGCGAAAATATATTAGTGCTTGGTGCAGGACAATTGGGCGCTGCCGTGCTGGAGTATCTGGTTCCGGCAGTCACGCAGCGCGACGGCGCTGTCTCCGTTATCGTTTCGCCCCGCTCCTGGGACAGCCGGGGCAAGCTTCAGTCCGAAACGCATCAAAAACTGGCTGATGCAGGGGCAGAATTTATCGCGGTCGATGTCGCCGACAGTTCCACTGAAACGTTAATAACCCACTTTCTGGATTTTGATACCGTCATCAACTGCATGGGGTTTGTCGCCGGAGCAGGTACACAGCTCAAAATTACCCGTGCGGTACTGGAAGCAGGCGTAAGCCGCTATTTCCCCTGGCAATTCGGCGTGAATTACGATGTGGTCGGCAAAGGGAGCGGTCAGCCCGTCTGGGACGAGCAGTATGATGTCAGGACGCTGTTGCGGGAACAGAACGCGACGGAATGGGTGATTGTTTCAACCGGAATGTTTACCAGCTTTCTCTTCGAACCGGCGTTTGATGTGGTGAATTTATCCGAAAAAACCATTAATGCGCTCGGAGGATGGGACACGCAGGTCACCCTGACATCACCTGCGGATATTGGCCGACTCACCACCGAAATTTATTTGCATCAGCCGCGGATCGTAAATGAAGTGATATTTGTCGCGGGTGAAACAACCTCCTACGGAAAATTGGCCGAAACGGTTGAACGCACGACAAAACAAGCCTTTGCCAAAAACGTATTGACGCTCCCGGATCTGCTGGATGCACTGCATTTAAATCCGGATGACCAGATGCTTCGCTATCGCGCGGCCTTCGCCCGAGGAGACGGCATGTGGTGGCCGATGAGTAACACCTGGAATGTTCAGAATAATATACCGACTCAAGATATTGAATCATGGCTTAAAACCGTTATGTCGCCATGCGTTTATCCCGCCCCGGCGGCGCGCCAAACATACGGGCATATTCGCGGGTAAACTGCGAAACACTGGCATAACCGACCGTATACGCCGCCTGCGCGATCCCTGCGCCATCGACAAGCATCAGGCGGCGGGCATGGATAAGGCGTAGCTGTTTCTGAAATTGCAGGGGCGAAATCGTGGTTATCGCGCGAAAATGCTGATGGAATACGGACACGCTCATGCCCGCCACCTCAGCAAGCTCGTCAACGCTTATCGTACGTGTAAATTCCTTACGCAACATTGCGACCACACGGCTAATTCGTCCAGAGTGGCTATCCGCCGCGCCCAGGGCGCGAATAGCAGGACCATGGACACTGCGAAGCAACCAGTAATGCAGCTCTCGCCGTAGCCCATCCCCAAGAACCGCCATCGCCTCCGGTTGTTCAAACAACCTTGCCAGCCGGTAAGCCGCGTCCGTCACGTCGGCATTCATTGGCTCAACCCCAACGCAAGGCGCTCCCCCCTGCTTCGCTGGCACAGCATCCTGCAACTCACGCAGGATGGCGATATCCAGTTCCAGCACCAGTGAATAGTAGGGATGGCGAAGGCTGGCCTGGGTAATCTGACTGAGGGTCGGCACATCGGCGGCTATCACCATCGCCTCGCCGGGGCCATATTCAAAACTTTCCGTCCCCGTAGCGACGCGTTTTCGCCCCTGCAACAGCATCGCCATCAGCGGTCTGTTGATCGCCGCCTGCAGGTCGCCCGGATGCAAAGCCCGGATAATCGTCAACCCTGGAACCGGCGTTACAGCAACCCCGCTACGGTCGACGTGAGCATCGGCATACCGGCGGCAAAGATCGAACAGGAGATCGCGCATAGACACTCTTTCAGGCAAGTTTTTAAGCCATAGTATGCGGTCATTCTCAACAGAACAAACAATGAAAAGAGAAACAGGCAAAAGATAACCAGAATCAGGCAAAGTGAATTAGTGGCCATCTCCTACTGTAAAAGCTCCACCAAACAGAGGATACACCATGAGTAAAATTGCACTTATCACCGGCGCCAATCGTGGTCTTGGCCGTAACACCGCCCTCTCTATCGCGCGTCAGGGGGGCGATATTATCGTCGCTTACAGAGGAAATAGCTCTCAGGCTGAAGCGGTTGTCGCGGAAATCCGCACCCTTGGTCGTAAGGCGATCGCACTTCAACTGGATGTGGCGCAGACGACGAGTTTTCCGGCATTTGCCGAAACCCTGCGTCAACAACTCGCCGAAGTCTGGCAGCGCGACACCTTCGACCACCTGATAAATAACGCAGGTCATGGCGAGTTTGCCGGGGTGGCCGAGACCACCGAAGCGCAGTTCGACGGGCTATTCAATGTCCATGTCAAAGGGGTATTTTTCCTGGTTCAGACCCTTTTACCCCTGCTGGCGGACAGCGGGCGCATCATCAACTTCTCGTCCGGCCTGACCCGGGTATCGTACCCTGGGTTCTCCGCTTACGCGGCGGCAAAAGCGGCTGTGGAAATGCTCAGCGTCTATCTGGCACGCGAGTTGGGCCCGCGCGGCATCACCGTCAATACCATCGCGCCTGGCGCCATTGAAACCGATTTTGGCGGCGGCCTGGTTCGCGACAACGCAGATGTCAACGCGCAGTTTGCCGCGATGACCGCGCTCGGGCGGGTCGGCGTTCCCGACGATATCGGGCCGATGGTCGCCAGCCTGCTGCGTGATGATAACCGCTGGGTAACAGCACAGCGCATTGAAGTGTCGGGCGGGCAAACCATCTGAATACGCCAAAAATACCGTCAGAAAAGTGATGCTTTCTGCTGTGGCGGGTGATGGTCAGAAAAGAGGAACTGGCGCCGCAAGCCGCGCCAGTACTTGATTAGTGCTTTTCAATATACATCGTCCGGCTATACGCCACGTCTTCCGGGTTATTGATCGGGTAGCCCTTCACCCAGGGCTTAATCAGGCGACCGTTGGTGTACTGATAAATTGGCGCGATGGGTGCCTTCTCCATGAGGATTTTCTCCGCCATGTTGTAGTCCGCATTGCGCGCCTTCGCCGTTGTTTCCAGCGTCGCCTGCTGGACGATCTTATCGTAGGCAGGGTCATTAAAGCGGGAGATATTGCCGCTGTGGCTGGAGGTCAGCAATGACAGGAAGGTTGATGGCTCGTTGTAATCGCCCACCCATGAGGCGCGGATCACGTCAAAGTTGCCGGTGTTACGGCTATCAATGTAGGTTTTCCACTCCTGATTTTGCAGTTTGACATCCACACCAAGATTTTTCTTCCACATGGAGGCCACCGCAATCGCGATTTTCTGGTGATTTTCCGAGGTGTTGTACAGCAGGTTAAGCTTCAGCGGACGCTGAGGGCCATAGCCTGCGGCCTGCAGCAAGGTTTTGGCCTGGGCGTTCAGCTCCTGCTGCGACATCTGCTCAAACGGCGAGGCGTCCGGGGTGAACCCTGCCGTCACGTCAGGGGTGAAGTGCCAGGCCGGCTTCTCACCCGTCCCTAACACCTTTTCCGCCATGATACGACGGTCAATGCTCATACTCAGCGCCAGACGAACCCGTGCATCCGCCGTCGGGCCTTTTTGGGTGTTAAAGGCATAATAATACGTGCCCAGCTGAGGCGGCGTATAAACCTGTCCCGGAATGTCCTTCAGGAGCTTCTGATACATGTTTTTTGGGAACGATTCGGTAATATCGATATCCCCCGCCAGATAGCGTTTGGTGGCCGACGATTCCTGATTAATCGGCACGAAGGTCACCTTCTGCAGGACCGTTTTGGCATTGTCCCAGTAGTGCGTATTGGGCACCACAACCAGTTTTTCATTCACCACGCGGTCCTTCAGAACGTAAGCGCCGTTCCCCACCAGCGCGCCAGGCCGCGTCCACTCTTTACCGCTTTCGACGTTAGCTTTTTGTACTGGATAGAAGGCAAAGTTCGCCGTCAGGTTGCTGAACCACGGCAGCGGTTTGTCCAGCTGGACGCGTAACGTCCTGGCATCCACCGCCGTCACTCCCAGCGTATCGGGCGCGGCTTTGCCGTCAATAATGGCCTGCGCGTTATTGATTCCCGCCAGCGCGGCAAACCAGGCAAACGGAGAGGTTGTTTTCGGGTCAACCAGACGCTGCCAGCTGTAGACAAAATCCTGGGCGGTGACGGGGGAACCGTCGGACCATTTCGCGTCATCGCGTAAGGTAAACGTCCAGACGCGGTTATCATTGCTCTGCCAGCGTGTCGCTACGCCCGGCGTCAGCTCCCCTTTCTCATTCTGATTAACCAGACCTTCGAAGAGATCGCGAATGACCTGAATCTCGGGTAACCCCACGGCTTTCGCCGGGTCCAGCGAAGCCGGCTCGTCTTTAATATGCCTGACCAGCTCCTGTTTTTGCGCCAGCGCAGTGCCCTGCGGCACGTCAGCTGCGAAAGAAAGTGAAGAGAGCCCGCACAGGCACAGTGCGGCAAAAAGACGCGAAACAGGATGCTTCATAAGATCCCCTTTAATGAATTCAGGTATTAAGCAGATGCGTAATTATTTGTTTCGACAAAGAGAAATGCAAATAACTTACGCCTGAATAGTGATTTAAGGCAATTCTTAGCCATTACGGAAACTATTTGATTAACAGCGTGTTTTGCACAACACTGCCAGTAGTGACTTCTTTATCAGGATTTCGTATGGCAACCACCCGACCGAGAGCGGAACGCGGCGCCTTTCCGCCGGGCGCTGAGCAATATGGCCGTTCATTTTTAGGCGCATCGCTGATCTGGTTTCCCGCCCCCGAGGCAGACCGCGAAAGCGGCTTGATTCTTGCCGGCACGCACGGGGATGAGAACTCCTCCATCGTGACGCTTTCCTGCGCGCTGCGGACGCTGACGCCTTCATTGCGACGTCATCACGTGATTCTGGCGGTTAACCCGGACGGCTGTCAGCTGGGGCTTCGCGCCAACGCGCGAGGCGTTGACTTAAACCGTAATTTTCCGGCAGCAAACTGGCGCGCCGGGGAAACGGTGTATCGCTGGAACAGCTCCGCCGAGGAGCGAGATGTGGTTCTGCTGACGGGAGATAAGCCGGGCTCAGAGCCGGAAACCCAGGCGCTGTGCCAGCTTATCCATAAGATCCACCCCGCGTGGGTGGTTTCCTTCCACGATCCGCTGGCCTGCATTGAAGATCCGCGCCACTCCGAGCTCGGCGCGTGGCTGGCAGACGCGTTCGCCCTGCCGCTCGTGACCAGCGTGGGCTATGAAACGCCAGGCTCGTTCGGTAGCTGGTGCGCCGATTTGAGCCTGCCCTGTATTACCGCTGAATTCCCGGCGATCTCGTCCGATGAAGCCAGCGAAAAATACTTAAAAGCCATGGTGGAGCTTTTGCGCTGGCAGCCTCAGAGATGAAGCACGCCGCTGGTAAAATGGAGCGCGGGTGAGACGTCAACCGCCAGCCACGTCGGGCCGTCCAGATCGGCGAAACGGACCTGATTGACCAGCGGTAGCGCCGCGCCGATTGCCCGGGACGTACAGAGCATACAGCCCAGCATCAGTGAAAAACCCTGCGCCCGGGCTTCTTCCGCCAGGGCCAGCGCCTCTGTCAGCCCGCCGGTCTTGTCGAGCTTAATATTAATCATCTCGTAGCGGCCCTGCAGCTCGCTCAAGCTCGCGCGGGTGTGGCAGCTTTCATCGGCACAAACGGGCAACGGATGGATAAAGTTCTTCAGCGCCGCATCATCTTTTGCGGGCAGAGGCTGCTCCAGCATGGCCACTCCAAGGTCGGCCAGCAGCTGACAGCGGGCGGCCAGCCCTTCTGGATGCCATGATTCATTGGCATCAACTATCAGCGTGGCTGCGGGCACCGCCGCGCGAATGGCGACCATCCGCTCGCTAATCAGACGATCGTCGAGCTTCACCTTCAGCAGCCGGGCCCCGGCGTCATAAAGCGCTTTGGCGCTGGCGGCCATCTGTTCCGGCTCGCCAATCACTACCGTTTGCGCGGTAGCTACCGATTCCGGCAGCGCCACGTCCAGCAATGCTGTCAGGGGTTGTTGTCGCTTCGCCGCCTCCAGGCTCCAGAGCGCGCTATCAATGGCATTGCGTGCGGCCCCGGCGGGCAAACGCTGCTGTAATGCCTCACGCGTGAGACCGGTTTGCAGGTCTGGCACCAGCGTCATGATATGCGCCATCACCGACGCGAGGCTTTCACCATAGCGCGGGTAAGGCGTGCACTCCCCTACGCCTTTAAAACCGTCCTCTTCGATTTCTACGACCACCACGCTGGCTTCACTTCGGCTGCCGCGAGAGATCACAAACGGGGTATGCAATGGCCAGGCTTCTTCATAGACCTTAACGCTTCTCATCACTGACTCCTTGCGGCCCGGAAAGGCGAAAAAATTTGGTTTGCCGTGTTATCCGCGGATGGCATACACTAGCCCCGACGTTAACTATATGTAAACAGGAAGATATCTATGTCACAACTCGTTCATTTCCAGGGCAACCCGGTTGCTGTTGCAGGTTCCATTCCGCAGGCTGGCAGCAAAGCGCAGGCTTTTACTCTGGTGGCTAAAGATCTGTCTGACGTCACACTGGCTCAGTTTGCGGGTAAACGCAAAGTGCTGAACATTTTCCCGAGCATTGATACCGGCGTTTGCGCCGCATCCGTGCGTAAGTTCAACCAGCTGGCAACTGAAATGGACAACACCGTTGTGCTGTGCATTTCTGCTGACCTGCCGTTTGCCCAGTCTCGCTTCTGCGGCGCTGAAGGCCTGAGCAACGTTATCACCCTCTCCACCCTGCGCAGCCCGGATTTCCTCGAAAACTACGGCGTCAGCATCGCCGAAGGCCCTCTGAAAGGCCTGGCAGCACGCGCGGTACTGGTTCTGGATGAAAACGACACTGTCGTGTTCAGCGAACTGGTTAATGAAATCACTACCGAGCCGGATTACACCGCCGCGCTGGAAAAGCTGAAAGCATAATCATTACTTAGCATTCTATACCGCTTTTTCAAAACCTCGCTATGGCGGGGTTTTTTATTAATTACTAGCTGAATCGTTAAAGCATTAATGAGCTTGAGTCACAATATTTATGCAATCTAACTTTGATAATTCAGCTAAATAGCGATCAAACCCGCATATTGATCGTTAAATAGCCCCGTATTTACCCTCAGTGAGGCACATCACATTTCCCTTACCGCCAAAACATTAGATTTGCTTACGAAGTTAAATAATCGTTTCAGCAAAAAGGGATAAATATGAAAATAAAACTGGCTTTAACGCTCCTTTCGGTACTGGTTTCGGGCCATGCCGCAGCAAAAACCTGGGTGCTGACAAGCGCTGAAAGCAGCGTGGAAAAAGGAAACTGGAAGATTTCCAGCGATGAGCTGAAAATTAACGATCGACCGTTCAGCATTGAGCAAAAAGTGTTGCACGGCGGCAGGCAGGAAGGCAGTAAAGTCATCGTCATTAGCAGTACAAACGGCCTGACCATCACCTTAAGCCCGACGCGCGGGATGAACCTTCTGCATGTGGAAGGCTTTGGCACCAGATTGGGCTGGAACTCGCCCGTTAAAGAGGTCGTAAACCCGGCGTATATTAATCTGGAAAGCCGAAACGGCCTTGGCTGGCTGGAAGGTTTCAACGAGATGATGGTCCGCTGTGGCTACGAATGGACGGGGCACCCGGTCACCGCTGACGGCCAGATTTATACCCTGCACGGCAAGGCGGGGAATACGCCCGCATCCCAGGTGGAAGTGGAAGTTGCGGATGCCGCCCCGCATGAAATTCGTATTCGCGGTTTAATCAAAGAGAGCACGTTTAAAAAAGCTGATCTGCAAACCATGACCGAACTGCGTTACGTTCCGGGAACCAACCAGTTCAGCCTGCATGACGTTCTGACGAACCACGCCGATTACCCTCATGATTACCAAATCATCTATCACAGCAACTTCGGGGCGCCTGTCCTCGAAGAAGGTGCGCGCTTCCTTGCCCCGGCGGCAAGCGTGAGCCCGTTCAATGATTACGCCAAAGCGGGCGTTAACGACTGGCAAACCTACGCCGGGCCGACAAAAGGCTTTGATGAGATGGTCTTTAACATCAAACCGCTCGCGGACAGTAACCACGAAACCCTCGCGGCGGTGGTGAATAAAGCCGGTGACAAAGGCGCGTCGATTC
Source organism: Enterobacter sp. 168J2 (assembly GCF_034107265.1). Taxonomy (NCBI): domain Bacteria; kingdom Pseudomonadati; phylum Pseudomonadota; class Gammaproteobacteria; order Enterobacterales; family Enterobacteriaceae; genus Enterobacter; species Enterobacter sp. 168J2. The sequence continues at coordinate 1,301,574 of NZ_JAWNEB010000001.1, forward strand.
AGTTTGATACCCGCCAGCTGCCCGTGCTGACCCTGTGGAAAAATACCGATACGCCAAAACAGGGCTATGTCACGGGGATTGAGCCGGGCACCAGCTACGCCTACCCCGTCACCATTGAACGCGAGCAGAAGCGGGTTAAGCAGCTGCAGCCGGGCGCCAGCGCGCAGTTTGATCTGACCTATACCCTGCTACACAGCGCGCAGCAGGTGAAGGATGTTGAAAGCAGGATTGCGTCGATACAGGGAGAGACAAAAACAGAGATCGTGACTACGCCCCTGGCAAAGGAATAAGCATCAAAAAAGCCTCTTTACAGAGGCTTTTTGTTATTCGTCACCTTTCTTATGATTCAACCCATACTCACGTAGCTTATTTGCAATCGCGGTATGCGAGACGCCAAGGCGTTTTGCCAGTTTTCGGGTGCTGGGATAGCTGCGGTACAGCTGCGTCAGCACGGAGCGCTCGAAGCGGCTGGTGATATCATCCAGCGAGCCTTCCATCGCCTCTTCGCCTACCGATACCGTCCCGGCGTCGTAATCCGGCAACAGAATGTCCTGAGGGCGCAGTTCATAGCCTTCCAGCTGGGTCAGCGCGCGATAAACGGCGTTTTTAAGCTGACGAATGTTGCCCGGCCAGCCGTAACGCATTAACACCGTGCCCAGATCGGCAGACAGCTTCGGACGCGGAACGCCCTGCTCGTCGGCAAAGCGGGCCACAAACAGCTCCGTTAGCGGCATGATGTCCTGCGGACAGTCGCGCAGCGGTGGAATGTTCAGCGTCAGGACGTTGAGGCGGTAATAGAGATCCTCGCGGAAAATCCCCTTTTGCACCAGCTCCACCAGGTTTTTCTGGGTGGCGCAAATGACGCGCACGTCCACATGCACTTCGTGATCTTCACCGACGCGGCGGAAGGTGCCGTCGTTCAGGAAACGCAGCAGTTTGGCCTGCATACGCGGCGACATTTCGCCGATCTCGTCCAGCAGCACGGAGCCGCCGTTGGCCTGCTCGAAGAACCCTTTCTTGCCTTCCGGCGCGTGTCCAAACAGCTCGCTTTCGACGGCATCTTCCGGAATAGAGGCGCAGTTAAGCGCCAGATACGGTTTTGCCGCACGCGGGCTTGCCAGATGCACGGCGTGCGCCAGCAGATCCTTCCCGGTGCCGGTATCGCCGGTAATCAGCAGCGGCGCGGTCAGGCTGGCAAGCTTGCGCGCCTGGTCAACCACGTGGCGCATTTTCGGGCTGACGGCAATAATCTGGCTGAATGCACCAACGTCCTGACTGGAGAGGTTTTGCAGCTGGCGCCCCATGCGCAGCGTCGAGCGCAGCATGATCACCGCCCCGGTCAATACGCGAACATTTCCCTCTCCTTTCAGATAGACCGGCGTGATCTCCATCAGGAAATTCTGACCGTTAATCACCACGTGCTCGCTGTGCGTGTTCTGCGGGTTGCTGTCCAGCCAGCGCTGGAAGTTAAAACCGGGGATCAGCTGCGCGGCGTGGTGGTTGCTGAGCTTCTCCTGGCTCTGTGCGAAAAGCTGGCAGCTCGCGTGGTTAACGCGCTCGACTTTACTTTTCAGATCCAGAGAGAGGAACGGCTCGGGCATCGCTTCAAGCAGTGCGCTCAGGGCGAGGTGCTCGCGCTCGGAGGGCATCCAGGGGATGGTGCGTACATCCGTAACGCCAGCGATACGGCGGATTTCCGCCATCAGGCTGCTGAAGGTATTAAATTCAATTTCGGCAAAATTGAGGTAAATTCGCCCGACAGGATCGATCTCAATGCCACGTAAATCAATGCTACGTAAAACAAGAAGATCGAGTAATTCGCGGGTCAGACCGAGACGGTCTTCACAGAAGACTTCAAGACGCATGGGAAATTCACCGTTTTAAGCCAATAACGTTAAAATGATATGTCAGAACACGGTGAACCGGAAGATGGCTGTCAACAAATATTGACAGCCAGCACGATTAGTGAACAAAGCCTTAAGGAGACGGTTTTTTATTGAGCGTCTCTTTCAGCTGGCCGATCAGTTCACGCCTGAAATCACCCAGCCGCGGCTTATCGCCATCAATCCACGGCAGCGGGCGGCACACTTCCATCGCTTTGATACCCAAACGCGCCGTCAGTAAGCCTGCACCGATGCCCTGGGCTGCACGGGCTGAAAGACGCGCCGCCAGATCCTGCGACATCCAGTCCATTCCCACTTCGCGCACCAGCTCGCTCGCGCCCGCAAACGCGATATTGAGCAGGACCAGTTTGAACAGCCTGAGCCGGCTGTAGTAGCCCAGCTCTATGCCGTAAAGGTTCGCGATACGGTTGATGAGGCGCAGGTTACGCCAGGCGATAAAGGCCATATCCACCAGCGCCAGCGGGCTGACGGCAATCATCAGCGTGGATTCCGCCGCCGAGCGGCTAATCTCGCGTCGCGCCTGCGCGTCCAGCACCGGCTGAACCATATGGGAATAGAGCGTGACTACCTCCCGGTCGTTCTGGGTTTCATGGATGGCGGCATACCAGCGCTGGAGCGCCGGATGCGACTGATCGATACCGGCCTGGCTGGCCAGTTTTTCACAGAAGGCGCGGCCTTTACCGGTGCCGTGGCTGTGGAGAAGATCCCGCGCTTCATCACGCTCGTGCGCGCGCTGTCGCAAACGCCAGAGGCGGCGCCACTCGGTAGCAACCGATCCGACGCCCGCCCCCACGATGAGCGCGCCCGCGGCACATCCGCCCAGCGCGAACCAGTCCTGGGTTTGCCAGGCGTTCATCGCCCACTGTACGCCCTGCCCGACCACGCTGACGCCAAACAGCGCCAGACCGGCGGTGACCATCTTGCGCCACAGGCTGCGTTTAGGGCGCAGAGCGGCTTCCACGACCGCCTCCGCCGGACCGTCCTCGACGGCGGGATCGTCCGGCAGCGCAGGGGCAAAGTTCTCCGCCTGCGCGCCGCTGAACGTCTGCGCCGTTTTAAAGGCGTCCTGACGCTCGGGCTCAAGCGTTCCGGTAAAGTCTATGCGCGGTTTTAACGGTTCCGTCATCGCAATTTATCTCCAATCAAAAACTCCAGCGCCGCATCCAGACGGATGTGCGGTAACGGCCTGTCGACGCTCATGGTCTGAGGACGGAAGGCTTCAAACTGGAAGCCCTGGCTCTGCCAGAAGGCCTGACCCGGCAGCCGCGCGGGGACTTCGCCGGGATAGACGGTAAGCGGCTCTCCGTCACTGAGTCGATTCCCGCGTAATGCCGGTATTTTCTCGCCGTTAAGGTCAATCAGGCCGCTTTGGGTCGCCTGCACCGATGCGAGCCCAAGACAATCCATACTGATGCCTTCAAACGCGGCGTTTTGCCAGGCGTCCTGCACCAGCTGCTGCAGCAGAGAAACCATGTTGGCGTGCTGATCGACCGTGACGTGATCGGCCTTTGTTGCTGCAAACAGCAGCTTGTCGATCACCGGCGAAAACAGGCGACGGAACAGCGTCCGCTGCCCGTAGTGGAAACTCTGCATCAGCTGCGTCAGCGCGAGGCGCATATCGTTAAATGCCTGCGGCCCGCTGTTGAGCGGCTGCAGGCAATCCACCAGCACAATCTGGCGGTCGAAACGTAAAAAGTGGTTTTTATAAAAACCTTTGACCACCTTTTCACAGTAGTAATTGTAACGCTCGCGCAGCATGCCGGCGTTAGTGTGTTTGTCGGCCTGCGCCAGCTTCGACTCGCCTGCGCCGTCCACGTCCGGCCACGGGAAGAACTGCAGCGCGGGCGCGCCTGCTAAGTCACCCGGCAAGACAAAACGGCCCGGCTGGATGAAGTGCAGCCCTTCCTGTTTGCACTGATGCAGATAGGCCGTCCAGGCTTCAGCAATGGTCGCCAGACGGTTTTCATCCGCAGGCGCCAGCGGATCCAGGCCCTCGCACAGCTGTCGCCACTTCGTCGACCACTCTGCGCGTTGCCCCTGCAACAAGCCCGTCATTTGACGGGACCAGCTGAGGTAGTCCTGCGCCAGCATCGGCAGGTCGAGCAGCCATTCGCCGGGGTAATCGACGATTTCCAGATACAGGGTGGAGGTATCCTTAAAGTGACGTATCAGCGATTCATTAGAGCGAAAGCGCAGCGCAAGGCGAATTTCGCTGACGCCTCGCGTTGGCGTCGGCCACGCGGGCGGGTCGCCGTAAAGCTGCGCCAGCCCTTCGTCGTAGGTAAAACGCGGTATGCCAAAATCACGCTGAGGAACGCGCTTAACGCCCAGCAGACGCTCTTCGCGCACGGCGCTGAGCAATGGCAGGCGCGCGCCGGCGTGCAGGTTCAGCAACTGGTTTACCATCGCGGTGATGAACGCCGTCTTACCGCTGCGGCTCAGGCCGGTGACGGCCAGACGCAAATGTCGATCAACGCCGCGGTTCACCAGTGAATTGAGTTCGTTCTTAAATCGCTTCATCGCCATCCTTCATTGCCCGGAAGCCTGGAATGTATGGCTTCAGAATACAATAAATGGGGGCAGATCGTTGATTATCAATTCTTATTTATTGCTATTGCCGTTTTCTCTCCAGTAAGATGAACGACATTGCTGTCAGTCCGGAGTGAGTAAGGTGTATGTCACCCACCATCTATGATATCGCACGGGTTGCGGGCGTATCGAAATCAACCGTTTCCCGCGTTCTGAATAAACAAACGAATATTTCCCCTGAAGCGCGAGACAAAGTGCTGAAGGCGATAGACGAATTAAATTATCAGCCCAACAAGCTGGCCCGCGCCCTGACCTCTTCTGGCTTTGATGCCATTATGGTTATTTCGACCCGCTCGACCAAAACCACTGCCGGTAACCCTTTTTTCTCCGATGTTCTTCACGCCATTACGGCAAAAGCGGAAGAGGAAGGGTTTGACGTTATTTTACAAACTTCGAAAAGCAGCGAGGACGATCTGCAGAAGTGCGTGGGAAAAATAAAGCAGAAGATGATCAAAGGGATCATCATGCTGAGTTCACCGGCAAACGAATCTTTTTTCACCACGCTGGACGAATACGGTGTGCCCGTGGTGGTTATTGGAAAAGTAGAAGGTAAGTTCCAGAATATTTATTCTGTTGATACGGACAATTTTCACGACAGCGCTATTCTGGTCGATTCGTTTATTAAACATGGACGAACAAAAATTGCCTGTCTGCATGCCCCGCTCGATTATCACGTTTCTATCGATCGCCTTGCGGGCTATAAATCCAGCCTTGAGAAGCAGGGTATCGCCATTAACCCGGACTGGGTCATTGATGGCGGATATACCCATGAAAGCGCGCTTGAGGCAGCCTGCAAATTACTCTCGTCTGACAACCCGCCCAATGCCGTTTTTGCTACTGACAGTATGAAATTGTTGGGTCTTTATCGTGCAGCGGATGAGTTAAATCTGATGGTTCCCGAGCAGGTTGCCATGGCAGGATACAGCGATCCGATGCTGTCTCTCGTTTTAACCCCTGCGCCAGGCGGGTTTGATATCCCGACGAGAAAGCTCGGCGAAGAGAGCTGCAACGTATTGTTTAAGCGTATTTCGGGTAAACCTGCGCCGCACAAGATTTTGGTTGATACGCATTTTTCGGATGCGGCTGCATTACGCTAAAAAAACCAGGGGCAAACGCCCCTGGTAAATCATTATTAGAACGCGTAGTTCACGCCGACACCCGCGTAGTGGAAGCGATCGCTCTCACCTTCATCGTGGTTTTCCCATTCGTAGGCATATTCCAGCGTCATGGATAAACCGTTGTTAAAATCATAGGCGTACAGCATACCCAGACGGTTGAAATCATGCCCTTCACGCGTTGGATCGTCCTGCCAGTCCCAGTTTGACCAGCGATCGAGACCCAGTCGGGTATAAGGGGTTAAGGTAGTCTGACCCAACGAAATTGGCAGATAGGCGCGAATTTCCTGGGTAGAAAACTCGCCGTTATTACGTGAGCTGTCCATATTGAAGCCGCGCTCTAAATAGTAATTCACTTTGGCGGAGACGGTTTCATTGATAGTCCAGGTAAAGCCCGTTTCGGTCTCGACGCGGCTGTCAGAATAGCCGGTTTTTTCCAGATCGTTGGCAAACTGATACATGGCAAACCAGCCGCCAAAGCGCCAGTCGTCGGTTAATTTAATATCCCAGTCAGGCTGAACTTTGTAGCGCTGCATATTAGCGCTGCCGTCTTTGGCACCGTGTTCATCTTTAAAGTGATAACCATAATTGCGGAAGCCACCCGTCAGACCGAAAGTAAAATCATCGGTACCGATAAAGCGATAGCGTAATTCAAATTCCGGACGATCGAAATAGGTGCCACGCGTCATGCTGCTATAATCAACCGGCCCTTCCTGATACATTGCCAGAGAGATTGTCCAGGCATCCCATGTTGCATTAAACCACACGGAGGGTTCGTATAATCCATCTTTATCGTCGCCCTGACCTTCGACGTTTTCAATTTCATACATGGCACCGATATTAAACTCCCACTGCTTTGCGGATTCTGTTGCTTGCGCGCAGCTAACCCCTGCGCACAGAACGAGCGCAGCACTTCTTAGTAGAGTACTCATTAAATATTCCCTTTATAATTAACAAACAAAAAAACCGGAAATTTGCATTTCCGGCAAACACCTTTCTTATCTAATAGCCGCTTCGGTATCGGCGTCGAAGAAATGGCACTTATTCATATCGAACTGAATGCCGATAGTATCTCCGGCTACGTAGTCATTGGCCGCGCCCGCACGGACAACCAGTTCATGTCCGCCCACGGTGGCATAAAGCATAAATTCGGCACCGGTCAGCTCAGCGACGCTGACTTTCGCCGTGATATCTTCTCCGCTGCTTTGCAGGGTAAGAATATCTTCCGGACGGATCCCGAAGACAACCGCTTTACGCTGGTAACCCTGCGCATTCAGTTCGGCCAGCTTGTCCTCAGGGATCTCCAGACGCAGCGTTTCCGTCACGAAATAGCGATCGTCGATAGCGCCACGAATGAAGTTCATCGCCGGAGAGCCAATGAACCCTGCGACAAACATATTGGCAGGCTCGTTGTACACCTGCTTCGGCGCACCCACCTGCTGAATGATGCCGTCTTTCAGGATCACGATGCGGGTTGCCATCGTCATGGCTTCCGTCTGGTCGTGCGTCACATAGATCATGGTGGTGTTAAGCTTCTGGTGCAGCTTGCTGATTTCGGCACGCATCTGCACGCGAAGCTTGGCATCGAGGTTGGATAACGGCTCATCCATCAGGAAGACGCCCGCTTCGCGCACGATCGCCCTGCCCAGCGCCACGCGCTGGCGCTGACCACCCGATAAAGCGCCAGGCTTACGCTTCAGGTATTCACGTAACCCCAAAATCTGCGCCGCCCAGTTAACGCGTTCTTCAATCACCGCGGGCGCTATTTTTTGCATTTTCAGGCCAAACGCCATGTTGTCGTAGACCGTCATGTGCGGATAAAGCGCGTAGTTCTGGAATACCATCGCGATATCGCGCGACTTGGCGGGCACGTCATTCATGCAAACGCCGTCGATAATCAGTTCACCCGCGCTGATCTCCTCAAGACCGGCAATCATTCGCAGGGTCGTGGATTTACCGCAGCCCGACGGACCGACGAAAACAATAAACTCTTTGTCTTCAATTTCGAGGTTGAAATCCTTAACCACGTGGACCTGGTTATCATAGATTTTCTGAATATGTTTCAGAGACAGTTGAGCCATAATTTATTCCTTATCAATACGCCCGGGACGCCCAGAATTCAGTGAGGCATTTCCAGGTCAGTTCCCGCGTTGAATGAAGTTGTAATCCCGCATGGTTAAGGCCAAGCCCAATCCCGACCGACAGCATTCCTGCGGCGTTGATTGCTTCAACACCCGCAGCGGCATCTTCAATGCCAATGGCCTCTTCAGGGCGCACATTCAGCCCCGCACAGGCCGCAAGGAAGATCTCCGGGTCCGGTTTTGAGCGGCTAATGCGGGAAGCATCGGCGCAAAAATCAAATGCCTGGTGAATCCCCAGCGCGTGCAAAATTCCTGGGGCATTGAGCGATACGGATGCCAGCCCAATTTTGACCTTCGCGGCACGGATCTCCCCCAGCACGTCGCGGATCCCCGGCAGCAGAGAATCCTGCGTCAGTGATGCCAGCGACTGGACGTAAAGCGCGTTTTTTTTCGTTGCAAGCGCCAGGCACTGCTCCTCGCTAAACATACCCGCTTTCCCGCCATGCATCAGAATGCGCTGGAGGGAATCCATGCGGCTTATCCCCTTCAGCTGTTCGTTAAAGACTTCATCAAAGGTGATGCCAATCTCTTCCGCCACGGCGCGCCACGCCAGAAAGTGCAGATGTGCGGTATCGGTGATCACACCGTCCAGATCGAATACGACAGCCTTAAGCGTCATGGTGCCCCTCCGTGGTAGCGGTCCCAAATGCGGATGCAGAAAAGTCCTTATAAGCGCAAACTTTTCGCTCCGATACGTGCAGCGTTTTGCCCCACAGCGTCAGCGTGGCAGGCGCGGTGGTTTCAATGGTTAACACCTCGTTTTCATACGTGAAGTGCATTGTTGCGTTCCGCCACCGCAGCGGGAAAGCGAGTTTCTGCCAGTGAGCAGGCAGTTTCGGCGCAAGATGCAGCTCCCCTTCAATGATTTGCAGGCCAGCAAACCCCTGAATGGCACCAGACCAGATCGCACCGGTGGCCGCGGCATGAATGCCCTCATCGCTGCTGTGCGGATCGCCGCCCAAATCAATGGCGATACCGTCGCGCCAGAAGGCATAGGCCCCCTGCGTATCACCGCAGCGCGCGAGCACAATCCCGTGAATGGCTTTGCTCAGGGACGAGTCATGGATCGTGCGTGGCTCATAGAACGCCAGATTGGCGGCGCATTGCTGCGGCGTAAACCGTTCCGGCAGCAGGTAGTTAAGCATCACCACATCGGCCTGCTTAAGGATCTGCATCTCGTTCACTTCCGCGCGGGAATAATCGAGCAGAATCGTCTGCTTACCCGCTTTGGCTTTGTAGCGGCTCAGATCGATAGCAGGTTTTGACATGAAGGTATCATCCTGCGGGATCACGCCGTCGGCATCGGCCTCTGGCAGCCATAAGCGCGCCAGGAACAGCGTGGCATTCTCCGTGAAACGCACATCCTCACGCTCAAACATCGCCATAAACTGGCGCGCGCAGGCAACGTTGTGCCAGGCCAGATAGTTGGTGTAGGCGTTGTTGTTCACGTGCTCGGTGTATTCGTCCGGTCCGATCACGTCATGGATTTCCAGACGACCATTGATTTCCGTGGCGCGTCCCATCCAGAACAAGGCCGTTTCCATCAGCAGCGTCAGGCCTTCGTTACGCATAAAGGCATCATCGTGCGTCGCCTGCCAGTAAGCGACGACCGCCCAGGCGATATCTGCCACGATATGATGTTCAGCGAGTGCAGAAGCCACCTTCTGGCGTACCCCGGTGCGGATGTTGATCGCCGCGAACTCCGGCGTCTCTTCCTCTCCGCTTGCGGCGCTTTCCCACGGGAACAGCGCGCCAGGCCAGCCGTTACGACGGGCTTTTGCCCGGGCGCCTGAGAGGTTAAGCCAGCGATAACGCAAAAGGCTACGGGCAATCTGCGGGCGGGTAAACAGATGGAAAGGCAGCAGGAAAATTTCGGTATCCCAGAAAACGTGGCCCTTATACCCCTCTCCCGTCAGCCCTTTTGCAGCAATACTGCTTCGCTCATCATGGGCAGGCGTCATTGTGGTCAGATGCCAGACAGCATAATCCAGCGCCATCTGATCCTGATGTTCAGCGGAAGTCACTTCCACCCGCGCGTCACGCCAGACGTCTTTCCACGCATACGCTGAGCTTTCAAGCAACGCGTCGTAGCCTCTTGCGGCAGAGACTTTGAGATCGGCCAGCGCGTTGCGCGCGAAAGACTCCTGTGACAGCGATTTATCACTGCGATGCGTCAGCCAGACGATTTTCTCAAGCGTGACAGTGTCACCCTGCGCAATCGTCAGCGAATGGTGAACGCTGAGACGACGGTTTTTGGCGGTGAAGCAGCTGTCGCTCTTCGCTGAGAGCTGACAAAACGCCGAAACAACAACCTCAGACGCCCGGTCCTGCGTTTCATACACGCCCTGCATGTAGTGCTGGTCAAAGACCCTGACCGAGATTTCATCCAGATGCTGTCTGCCGCTGTTCGTTTGTGTTGCGTCAATGCCGGTTTTCAGCACCGCCTGCGTGGCGCCATCAAGGGGCGTGATCGAGAGCTGCATAGCCACTAATGGCAGCTGGTCCAGCGACACAAAACGACGACTCTCCAGCCGATAGCGCTTCCCATTGGGTGAACGCCAGACAACGTTACGATGCAGTTCGCCGTTCGCAAAGGCCAGCTCGCGCTGCCACTCAAGGATGTCCCCTGAAAGGAGGGTGAAATCGATGCCATCCAGCTCAACATCAATCCCGATGATATCCGGCAGATTGACCAGTTCAGTGGTCTCGTTGCGCCCCGCGCGATGATACAGCCCCGCGAGGTACATGCCTCTGGTCTGCTGGGTGTAATCTTCTTCGTGCGCAGCGCGAATGCCCATGTAGCCGTTACCGCAGGCCATGACAGAGGCGTATTTGTTCAGGCTGTGAGGACAAAAGCCCGGATCGGTTAATACAGACACGTTCAGCATAATGTCACGCTTTCCCCTGTTTCTGCTGATTCATACAGCGCGGCGACAAGCTGCTGAATAACCAGTCCCTGTTCTGCATCGGCAATCATGACGGGCTCTCCCTGCACATGGCGCACAAAGGCATCCATGCTGCGCAGATGGCGCTGATCGTCCGCCTCTTCACGCTGGGTAAGGGTTTCTAAAACACCGGCTTCGTCGTTGTAGATGTGCGCCGGGAAAAGCGTTGCCCCCGCCTTTTCACCGCAGAAAGAGACGTTCATGATCGACTGCTCGCGAATGTTAAGCGCAAAGGAGGTGTCCAGACGCAGAATGCCGCCGTTGCAGAATTCAATCGTGCCAAACAGGGCATCTTCCACGGTAAATTGCGTTGGGTCCCACTCGCCAAACTGACCGGTGCTTTTACGGTTTCCCAGCCTCTGGAAGCTGTACGCGGTCACCCGTTTTACCGCAGGGAAACCCAGGACATACATTGCGGCGTCAAGCATATGAATGCCGATATCAATCAGCGGTCCGCCACCCTGTAACGATTTGTTGGTAAAAACGCCCCACCCCGGTACACCGCAGCGGCGCAGCGCCTGCGCCGAGGTAAAGTAAACTTCACCGAGCGTCCCGTTCATTACCGCATCACGCAGCAGTTGGGTATCCAGGGCAAAGCGATGGTGAAAATCATACGCCAGGACTTTTCCTGCCCTGCGCGCCGCAATGCGCATCTGGTCGGCCTGTTCCGGCGTCATCGCCGGGGGCTTTTCACACATAACGTGACAACCTGCTGCAAGGGCTGCCATTACGTGTTCAAAATGGAACCGGTTGGGCGAACAGACGCTCACCACATCCGGTTTTACTGCCTGCAACATCTCGTGAGCGTCCTGCCATGCCGATGGAATAGCATAACGTTCCGCGAACGCCTGTGCCTGCTCAAGGCGGCTGTCCATGACAGCCACCATTTGAACATCACTGCGCGTGGCGTAATACGAGGCATGCACTTTGTCCGCGACCTGCCCGGCGCCAATAATGGCGACGCGCAGAGGCGAAGGTGTAGAAGCACTCATCACGCTCGTCATCCTTAGCATTCACGCAAATAAGTGAGAGAGTCCTGATAAGCCTTAGCCGGATCCTCGGCGCGAACGCGGCATTCATACACCACGTATCCCTGATAGTTATCGGCACGCAGCTGGTCGAACAGGCTGGCAAAATCGAGGCTGCCGCTGCCCGGCTGATAGCGATGATTATCTGCAATGTGCACATGACCCAGCAGATCGCGGTTCTGATGCAGCGCGTCCGTCAGCGAGTCTTCTTCAATGTTCATGTGATAGAAGTCGCCGATGATCTGCACGTGCTTCAGGCCGTTCTCTTCGATATAACGACGCGCGTCTGCCAGGGTGTTGATCATATGATCCTGGTAGCGGTTCAGCGGCTCCAGGTAGACGGTAGTGCCGGTGCGCGCCGCCACTTCATCCAGCCAGCGCAGCGAGGCGCTAACCGCTTTGCGGTCACCGTCCAGGCTGCGTGGGGAGGTCATTGGCGGTAAACGGAAGGTAAACATGCCCCAGGCAGCAGGCACGATAATGCCCTTTCCGCCGACTTCCGCCAGCGCTTCCAGAATGCGTTCGATCTGCTGTAACCCGTTCAGACGGCGTTCTTCGATGAAATCACCGATCCAGCCATCGTATCCGCCACATGCTGTCGTCACCGGCAGGCCAGTAGCTTTGATAGCGGCTTTCACTTCGTCGAGGTTTTCCACCAGCAGGCGGCCGTCAATTTCATAGCCATCAAAACCCATCGCTTTGATGTACTCGAATTTTTCCATGATGTTGGTCGGGAAAAAGGCCTGGTTTTGTGTTGCGATCTTCATGATTTGCTGTCCTTAGCTTAAAAAGTGACGCCCATTTTGATACTGAGTTCAGGATGCTGATCGACATACTTCATATAGCTTTCCGGGCTGGTGGCGAAGGTCACGACCGGGTCGATCAGATCGTCACAGTTCAGATAACCGTTCATCAGCAATTCCCAGCAGGTCTCTTCGATACGCTTGCGGCTCCAGCGCGGATAGTCCGGGTTGGGTTCACTGCAGGCGCGGGAGAAGACAATCTTCGCGTTGTTGAAATGTGCTTCGCGGCCGAGGTTGAAACCCGCGGCAAACGGCTTGGCGAACGCCACGTAGGAGATGGTGCCGCCGTAGGCAAGTCCGCGCAGCGCGGACTGCAGCGCATCCGCAAAGCCGCTGGTTTCGATGATCACGTCCGCGCCCTGCTTCCCGGTCAGCTTCTTGATTTCCAGACCGACATCGGTACCGATTGGGTTCAGACAGTGGTCCGCGCCGTGACGGCGAGCGATCTCACAGCGGTGTTCGATCGGATCAACGCCGATAACCACAGACGCACCGGCTTTTTTCGCCAGCTGAATCGCAATCTGCCCGATGGCTCCCAGACCGACCACGACGACAAAGTCACCCACGCGGACGTTGGCATCACGCACGCCGCTCATGGCGAACTGTGCCGGATCGTAGCAAACGGCATTCTTCCAGGACGCGCCCTGCGGCATTTTACGCAGCTTATAGTTGTTCACTGCGTTAACGATGACCGTCTCCTGCAGCGGGCCGTAGCAGCAGACGCTGTCGCCGATCTGGTATTCCGTCACGTCTGCACCGCATTCAATAATGTCGCCAACGATCATGTTGCCCAGCTGGAACTTACCGAATTCGATACCGCGCGCAGCGCCCTCTTCACGCGGCGTGAACATCTGCCACTCTGCGTTGAACTCTTCATCAATAAACGGGCTTGCCGCGCGGAAATCCACGACTTCCGTACCGTGCTTCGGGGCGCCAAAGCGGGCGCGAATTTTCACTTCATGTGCTTCCACAGCACGGTCTTCATATTCCACCAGCGCCGCCACGCGTGGCGCTGTCGCAACTAACTTCTTCATAACTTGCTCCTGATAAAAAATTGGCCGCCTTAGCCCTTGACGCCACCGGCGGTCAAACCACTTTTAATAAAACGTTCAGAGAGTGCGTACATGATGACCACAGGAAGCGCCGTCACCAGCGATGCCGCCATCATGCGACCCCAGATATAATCTGGCGTACTAAAGAGCGTGTTCAGCCCGACCGGCAGGGTAAAGTTGCTGGCACTGGACAGGAAAATGGAGGCAAACAGGTAGTCGTTCCATGCCACCATGAAGCAGTAAACAAACACCGACACGAGACCGGAAATGGCCAGCGGCACGGTAATGCGGAAGATGATTTGCAGTCGGTTCAGACCATCCATCATCGCGGCCTCTTCTATTTCGTCCGGAATGGTGTCGAAATAGCTGCGCAGCATGAATACCGCCGTAGGCAATGTCTGGGTCACCATGGTGATGATCAGCGCCAGTTCAGTGTCGTAAATGCCGAGCGCGGTAATGATTTTGAACAGCGGCACCACCAGCAATATCCCGGAGAACATATAGACGGTGTAGAAGCTCGCGTTGATCGTCGTGCGTCCTTTAAAACGCAGCTTGGACAAGGCGTAAGCGCCCAGCGTGCCGAGAAACACCGCAATTACCGACGACGTCAGCGACACCACCATGCTGTTGCGGAAGTAATCCACAAACGGGAAGATCAGCGGGTTAAAGATGTCGACGTAATGCTGAAGCGTCCACGCCTGCGGCAGAATAGTCGGATTCAGCGATATGGCCTCTTTCGCGCTCTTGAATGACGTCATCAGCATCACGAAGAACGGGAACAGCGTGATAATCAGAAATACCGCCAGCCCCAGATAGAAACCAATACGGCCCAGTATGCGTTTATTTGTTGCCATTGAGGTTTACCCTTTTTCTGGTCAGCAGAATGACGGCGAAGATGATCACAAACAGCACAACGGAAATGGCGGCTGCTTTACCCAGATCGTTGAATGCAAAGGCGGTTTTATAGAGATACACGCCCAGAATATCGACCTTCGTGGTCAGCAGATAAACATCCGCAAACATGTAGAACATCCAGATAGTTCGCAGCGTGACCACCCTTGCCAGTACGGGCATGATGGCGGGCAACGTGACGATACGGAAACGCTGCCAGGCGTTGGCTCCGTCCATCTCTGCCGCTTCATACAGCGATTTATCAATGGTCTGCAAAATCGCCAGGAATGAGATAAAGGCATACGGGAAGTAGCGCCAGATGGCGAACAGCACCACCAGCACGAAGCTGCTGCCAGGGTTGTCGAACCAGAGCGGCGCCTGGTCATACAGATGCAGCAGATCGACGCCCAGATAGTTCACAATGCCGTAGCCGTTGTTGAACATGTATTTCCAGGCAAACACCAGGGAAATAGACGGCGTCACGTAGGATAAAATCACCAGCGAACGCGCCGTCTTCCGCAGACGGAACTCACGGTTAAAGAAGATGGCGACGGCAAGCCCCAGCCCGGTACTGCCGAGCACGACCAGCGCCGTGTACCAGAACGTCATCCACAGCGAGTGCCAGAACGCAGCATCCCCAAGAATACGAATGTAGTTATCCAGGCCGACGAACACCGCATCAATACGCGGGTTAAGCGGCAGACGTAAAAAACTGATTTCAATATTGGAAATCATTGGCCAGGCCACCAGGCCCCCCAGCAAAATCAGGCTGGGGGCCAACAGCAGCATGGCGAAAGGCATATCTGAACGACCAGAAAACAACGTCTTCATAATTTCCTTCCGCAGAGCGCTCCTATCGTTGTGAAATCAGGTCAGTCAGTCGCGTCTGGCTCTTGCTGAGCGTTGCGCTGAGATCTTGTTTACCCACAGTGACGTTATGCACCATGGAACTGATAATGCCGGACCCTGTCACATCGCCCATGCGCGTGAAGTTTTTGTCGCCGACAGCGCCAAATACCTGCACGTTCGGGAACTGGGCGATCAGTTCGTAAGGCAGTTGCCCAAACGCTTTAATCACGTCGTTGTTTTTCCAGGTATCGGTGCCTACCACCAGCGTGTTCACCGGCAGCGCCGCGCCCGGCGACATCATGACCCAGTCGGTTGCGTTTTGAGCCTGCTCCATCCACGTCACAAACTTTTCAGCCGCTTGCGTTTCTTCTTCGGTTTGGCCGGTGGTGATCGTCAGCGACGTGACCATGCCGTAAACGGCAGAGGACTTTTCTGTAGGCACGACGAAGCCAAGGTTGGCAGGGTTACCATCCTGGAATACCGCCGGCAGGATGTAGGTGGAATAGACGGCCATCGGCGCAGAACCGTTCATGAAGGCATCTTTGATCTCCATGACGTCGTTTGAGCCCGGCATGGTGGTCGCGGCCAGCGATTTATAGAACGCCAGCGCTTTCGCCATTTCAGGGGTATCAATTTCAACGTTTCCGTTGGCATCAAAAACGTTCGCGCCGCCGGACAGCGCAAACTGGGAGAACGCCTGCTCGGTCATGACGCTTTCCGCGGTAGGAAGTGCAATGCCGTAATGTTTGTTGGCCGGATCGTTAAGTTTCTGGCTGGCTTTCAGCAGCTGTTCCCAGTTATGCGGTTCCTGAATACCTGCAGCGGCAAGCACATCTTTGTGATACCAGACGCCGGACAGCCAGGCACTCATCGGCACGCCCGTCCAGGCGGTGCCGTCTTCGGTACGCACAACGCGCAGGATCCCGTCATAGAAGGTCTTTTCGCCTACCGCTTTAATGGCTTCACCGATAGCCTTGCGATCCAGCAGTTGTTCCTTATCCATGACTTTCGCGTAATCATGGCTGACTTCAATCACCTCAGGCAGCGCGCCCGTTCTGGCGAGCGTAATCACCTTGGTGTTGTAGGCGTCTTCTTCCACAGGCACCTGCTTCACCGTAATGCCAGGGTTTTCTTTTTCGAATTTTTCGATCAGCTTCGTAATAACCGCCTGACGCTCCTGCTCTACTGACGAGTGCATGAACTCAATGGTCACAGCAGACGCTTTATCATCCTTACAGCCTGATAACAGGGCGCACGAAACCAGTGCTGATAACAGCATAATTTTGGGCATTTTCATTTTAGGGTCCTTTTTAGTTTTCTTTAATCCACATAACCTGCCATGGATTGAGGGTCAGTTCTTTACCGCTAACAGCTTGTCCTGATAGTAATTCCATACCAGTAAGCGTGTCCCCATAAACGGTATGAACGTTATTACTAAAATTAAACAGGGCTGTAATTTTCTCACCGTTTTCAGCCACGCGAACAATTTTAAGAATTTGTTCATCCAGTGATTCAAAAAATGCCTGCGCATCAGGGTGAAACGCCCTTTCCCCACGACGAATCGCAATAAAGTCGCTTAAGCGGGAATAAATTTTATGACGAACGCTATTTTTATTATTAAGTTCGAGATCAACCTGACCTGCAGTATATTTCTTGCGGTTTATCGCGCGGTTATAGCCGAGGCGCTCGACCCCTTCATAATCGTTACGGGAGCCAAGAATGCTTTGAATATACACGGCAGGTACACCAGGGAAACTTAACAGCACCGCGTGCGCCAGAATAAAGCGCGCGATGCGTTCATCATCGGAACTGTTTTGCGCGCTTAACGCGTCAAGATAGGTCACATTGATTTCGTAAGGGCTACGCGTTCCGTCAGGATTATTTTTCCAGTTTACCAGCGCCCCTTCCTGCTGAAGTTTCTCAACCAGTGCGAGGATTTCTGATTCCGGCAGAATGCCGCGCAGCGGGTTCAGACCAATACCGTCATGAGACGCCAGGAAGTTGAACCAGGTCGTTTTTGTTGAAGGCAGCGCCAGCGACCCCGCCCACTGACAGAGAGCTTTAACATCCTGACGGTGCACAGCATGCAGCACCAACGGCGGCAAGGAGAACTGGTAGACCATCTGGGCTTCATTTTCACCGTCACCAAAATAAGAGATATTGTCCTTATGCGGAACGTTCGTCTCAGTAATGATTACGGTACCTGGCGCCACGGCCTCGGTAATAGCACGGAAAAGCTGGATGAGGCAGTGAGTCTGTTCCAGATGGATGCAGCTTGTTCCAGGGATCTTCCACATAAACCCGACGGCGTCCAGACGGATATAACGCGCCCCTTCCGCCAGGTAATGGAGCAGCACGTCAACCATCGCAATCAGCACCTGAGGCGAGGCGAAGTTGAGATCGATCTGGTCATCGCTGAAGGTGGTCCAAAGATGGCGCACGCTGCCATCATGTAGCGTAAATGACGTCAGCAACGGTAATGCGCGAGGACGCGTTACCGCAGATAAATCGGTTTCAGGATCGACAGCAATAAAGAAATCTTCGTAGCCAGGTTTCTGCGCAAGATAATTAGCAAACCATTCACTTTTTGCTGACATGTGGTTGCACACGAAATCAAACATTAAGCTGGCAGACTGTTTTAAATCGGCAACGTCTTGCCAGGTCCCGGTTTCAGGCGCAACGTTGTGGTAATCAATAACGGAAAATCCGTCATCAGAGGACCAAGGATAAAAAGGTAAAAGGTGGACATGGGAAAACGTGCGCGCGAGCCACTCATTATAAAAGCGGGTAAATACCGGCAACGCTTTCTCCCCTTTCGCGGAGAACTGATCGGCGTAGGTGATCAGAACAACGTCTTTTTCATCCCAGCCTGATTTACGCCTTTCTGTAATATCAACAGCAGCTTGTTCAAGCTTTGTTAATAACACTTTAAAATGTGCTTCAGAAAATGATTCACCGTAAATATGATTGATAAGATTTTTAATTTTTGCGTTCACATTATTTTCCATGGTAGCGGTCCCACGAAGGGCAATCTACTCTCCTGAAAAATATCTGTCAACGAACCGGGAGGCTGAAAAACGCAATTACAAAGCAGCTCTGTGCAGTAATGTGAGCTGCCGCAAAGAAAGTGAGGGAAAGGGATGAAATGTCGTTAGCCCTTCCGGGGAGAGAAAGGGCTAACGCGAGCGTGAATTATCGGGATAAGTAGCGGCGTGACAGCCGCTTTGCCGCTTTTTGCAACAGAGGTTCAAGCGCCACGGCCAGCAACATTCTGACCGGCTTGCGGGCAACAGATTTGATCGCCCAGCCCGCCACACCTGCCGGGCCGTAACGTAACGCCGTCATCAGAACCAGTTTACCTGCGATTTTCAGGCCGGGTTTTACCTTCTGACCGGCCTGTTGCCAGTTTTTCTTCATGTATATTCTCTCTTAAAGCTGACGAAAACGACTTCTCAGCGTAAAGGTATCGGATGTGACATAACGTTCCATCTCACGCAACCGCTTCTCACCGGCTGCCAATTGATCGTCAACCGCATTGAGAAGATCGTTACTGGTAGGCGCGCCTTCCGCAGCCAGTTCGCCTTCCGGCATCGGGTCAAGAACGAACGACAGAACGATGTATGCCACGAAAGTGATAAACGCCAGGCCGAAAAATATCGACAGTACCGTGACCACACGCACCAGCTTTACCGGAACGTCAAGATAATGGGCCAGCCCGGCGCAAACGCCGCGCACCATGCCCTGCTGTGGAATTCGCCACAATTTTTTGTTCAGATTCAGTCCTGACATTAACGGTCCCTCCAGTTAGGGTGTTCTGCATCCAGGATAGCTTCCAGCGCCTGAATGCGATCGCGCATCTTATTCGCCTGGTCGGTAAGCTGCGCCAGACGTTGTTGTTCACTCTGGGATAAATCGTCCCGCGATGAACGGTTGCTGTAGTGCAGCCATAGCCAAATCGGCAAAACAAACAGCACGAAAATCGTCAGGGGAATGGCCAGGAAAAGCGCGCTCATGTGTACTCCTTGTCGTCGGATGCTTAGCGGCACGCTCAGGTGCCGCAACATTATTATTGGTTATCTTGCTTCATTTTGGCTTTCAATGCCGCCAGCTGCTCGCTGATTTCATCGTCCGCTTTCAGGTCAGCAAACTGTTGATCCAGCGACTTTTGCTTACCCATGCTGTGGCTCTCTGCTTCCGCTTCCATCTGGTCGATACGACGCTCAAATGACTCAAAACGCGCCATGGCCTCATCCAGCTTGCCGCTGTCCAGCTGACGACGCACGTCGCGTGAAGAGCTTGCCGCCTGGTGACGCAGGGTCAGCGCCTGCTGACGCGCGCGGGTTTCGCTCAGTTTATTTTCGAGCTCACCAATCTCTTTCTTCATGCGGGTGAGCGTGTCGTCCACCAGCGTCACTTCATGCTCAAGCGTAGCGATCATGTCCGCCAGCTTCTGCTTTTCAATTAACGCCGCCCGAGCCAGATCTTCTTTATCTTTGCGCAGGGCGAGCTCCGCTTTTTCCTGCCATTCATTGAGCTGAGCGGTGGCCTGCTCAATACGGCGCGTTAACTGTTTTTTCTCAGCCAGCGCACGGGCGGAGGTAGAACGTACTTCAACCAGCGTGTCTTCCATCTCCTGAATCATCAGGCGCACCAGCTTCTGCGGATCTTCCGCTTTCTCCAGCAGCGAGTTGATGTTGGCGTTCACGATGTCGGCAAAACGAGAAAAAATACCCATAATCAAATCCTCATAGTTCTGTTATCGGGGCTATGCCCTGCTGTACTGATAATACAATTCCCGTGCCATTTTTTTATCTTATTGATTTTACACAGTGTGATTGATTTTTACTCACCACAGCACTATGCTGACCTGGTGAATATCGCTAAGGAGTGGTTAATTTCATCATGGCTCAATACAAAGATAACTTACTCGGCGAAGCCAACAGCTTTCTTGAGGTGCTGGAACAGGTTTCTCGCCTTGCGCCGCTCAACAAACCGGTGCTGATTATCGGCGAGCGCGGCACGGGTAAGGAACTGATTGCCAACCGTCTGCACTATTTATCCGGACGCTGGGACGGCCCCTTCATTTCTCTAAACTGTGCGGCACTGAATGAAAACCTGCTCGACACCGAGCTGTTCGGGCACGAGGCGGGCGCGTTTACCGGCGCTCAGAAGCGCCATCCAGGGCGTTTTGAACGCGCAGACGGCGGCACGCTGTTTCTTGATGAACTCGCCACCGCGCCGATGCTGGTGCAGGAAAAGCTGCTGCGCGTGATTGAGTATGGCGAACTGGAACGCGTCGGCGGCAGCCAGCCTCTACAGGTAAACGTACGTCTGGTGTGCGCCACCAACGCCAATCTGCCGGAGATGGTGGCAGAAGAAAAATTCCGTGCCGACCTGCTTGACCGCCTGGCCTTTGACGTCGTTCAGCTTCCTCCGCTGCGCGAGCGCAAAAGCGACATCATGCTGCTGGCAGACCAGTTTGCGATTCAGATGTGCCGCGAACTCGGTCTCCCCCTTTTCCCCGGCTTCAGCGATCGTGCGCGGGAGACGCTTCTGGCCTACCGCTGGCCGGGAAATATCCGCGAGCTGAAGAACGTCGTGGAGCGTTCTGTTTACCGCCACGGCAGCAGCGAGACGGAGCTGGACAATATCATTATCGATCCTTTTCAGCGCAGTGCGCCGCCGGTACCCGCGCCATCGTCTTCAGGCGACGCCCCCGCGCTCCCGCTGGATTTACGCCAGTTCCAGCACGAGCAGGAACAGCAGCTATTGGAGCAAAGCCTGAAGGCGGCGAAATATAACCAGAAACGGGCGGCCGAACTCCTGGGGCTGACCTACCATCAGTTACGGGCATTGCTCAAAAAGCATCAAATGCGCTGACAATATCGGCACTTGCCCGCAGACATTTTTACGAAGCAGGCGTAAGTGCGATACACTTTGCAGATCGAACCTAAAAACCTTAAAAATTATGCGTCTGGTTTTATCGTCCTTTTTTGCACTCGGTCTGTTCAGCGGCCTGGCGTTTGCTGCGCCCGGGCAGTCTACGCAGCCTGACATTCGTGACAGCGGCTTCGTCTATTGCGTAAGCGGCCAGGTGGATACCTTCAACCCGCAAAAAGCGGGAAGCGGCCTGATCGTGGATACGCTCGCCGCGCAGCTGTATGACCGCTTGCTTGATGTCGACCCGTACACCTACCGCCTGGTGCCTGAACTTGCGGAAAGCTGGGAAGTCCTGGACAACGGTGCAACCTACCGTTTTCGCCTGCGCGATGATGTCGCGTTTCAGCGTACGCCGTGGTTTACCCCAACGCGCAAGCTGAACGCGGATGACGTGGTCTTCACCTTCCAGCGTATCTTTAACCGTAACCATCCGTGGCATAACGTTAACGGGGATAATTTCCCCTATTTCGACAGCCTGCAGTTTGCCGACACCGTTAAAAGCGTGCGCAAGCTGGACAGCCGGACGGTTGAATTTACGCTGACGCGCCCGGATGCCTCCTTCCTCTGGCACCTGGCGACCCACTATGCGTCCGTTATGTCCGCCGAATACGCGGCGAAGCTGACGAAAAAAGATCGCCAGGAGCTGCTCGACCGCCAGCCGGTCGGTACCGGGCCGTTCCAGCTGGCCGAATACCGCGCGGGGCAATATATTCGCCTGCAGCGCCACGAACATTTCTGGCGGGGCACGCCGCTGATGCCGCAGGTGGTTGTCGATCTCGGTTCTGGCGGAACGGGACGGCTCTCGAAGCTGCTCACCGGGGAATGCGACGTGCTCGCCTGGCCCGCAGCAAGCCAGCTCACGATTTTGCGCGACGATCCGCGTCTGCGCCTGACGTTGCGCCCGGGGATGAACATCGCCTATCTGGCCTTTAACACCGATAAGCCGCCGTTGAACAACCCTGCCGTCCGCCACGCGCTGGCGCTGGCGATTAACAACCAGCGTCTGATGCAGTCGATCTACTACGGCACGGCGGAAACCGCCGCCTCAATATTACCGCGCGCCTCGTGGGCCTACGACGGTGAGGCTAAAATTACGGAATACAATCCGGCAAAAGCGCGTGAACAATTGAAGGCGCTGGGCGCGGAAAACCTGACGCTCCAGCTCTGGGTACCCACCAGCTCCCAGGCGTGGAACCCGAGCCCGCTGAAAACCGCGGAACTGCTGCAGGCGGATATGGCGCAGGTGGGCGTTAAAGTGATCATCGTACCGGTGGAGGGCCGTTTCCAGGAGGCGCGCCTGATGGACATGAATCACGACCTTACGCTGACCGGCTGGGCTACCGACAGTAACGATCCGGACAGCTTCTTCCGGCCGCTGCTGAGCTGTGCGGCGATCAATTCGCAGACCAACTACGCCCACTGGTGTAACCGGGAGTTCGACGCCGTGCTGCAAAAAGCGCTCTCTTCCCAACAGCTGGCCTCGCGCATTGACGCTTACGATGAAGCGCAGAAGATCCTCGCTGAGGAACTGCCCGTGCTGCCGCTGGCCTCTTCCCTGCGCCTTCAGGCCTATCGTTACGATATTAAAGGCCTTGTGCTGAGTCCGTTCGGCAACGCCTCGTTCGCCGGCGTGTCGCGCGAAAAAGAACAAGAGGTGAAAAAACCATGATTATTTTTACCTTACGTCGACTCCTGCTGCTGCTGGTGACGCTCTTTCTGCTGACCTTTGTCGGCTTCAGCCTGAGCTATTTTACGCCGCACGCCCCGCTTCAGGGATCATCGCTGTGGGATGCCTGGCTGTTCTGGTTTAACGGTCTGCTGCACTGGGATTTCGGCGTGTCGAGCATCAACGGGCAGCTTATCTCCGAGCAGCTGAAAGAGGTGTTCCCGGCCACGATGGAGCTGTGCATTCTGGCCTTCGGCTTTGCCCTGATGGTGGGTATTCCCGTGGGCATGCTGGCCGGGATCTACCGCAACAAATGGCAGGATAAGTTTATCAGCGCCCTCGCCCTGCTCGGCTTCTCTATCCCGGTATTCTGGCTGGCGCTGCTGCTGACGCTGTTCTTCTCGCTGACGATGGGCTGGCTGCCGGTTTCGGGTCGTTTTGACCTGCTCTATACCGTTAAAACGGTGACGGGTTTTGCCATCATTGACGCCTGGCTGTCCGATTCTGTCTGGCGCCATGAGATGATCGTCAGCGCCCTGCGCCATATGGTACTGCCGGTGCTGACGCTGGCGGTTGCGCCGACGACCGAGGTGATCCGCCTGATGCGACTGAGCACCATCGAGGTGTTTGAGCAGAACTATGTCAAAGCAGCCGCCACGCGCGGGTTGTCTCGCCTGACCATACTGCGCCGCAACGTCCTGCATAACGCGCTGCCGCCGGTTATTCCGCGTCTGGGATTACAGTTTTCCACCATGCTGACGCTGGCCATGATCACCGAAATGGTCTTTAGCTGGCCCGGGCTGGGGCGCTGGCTGATTAACGCCATCCGCCAGCAGGACTACGCCGCGATTTCTGCGGGTGTGATGGTGATTGGTTCGCTGGTCATTATTGTTAACGTGTTGTCCGATATTCTGGGTGCGATGGCTAACCCATTGAAGCATAAGGAATGGTATGCCTTACGATAACGTATACAGTGAAAAGCGCACGCCCGGTGCGCTGCGTACCGTGTGGCGTAAGTTCTATGGTGACACCACGGCAATGATCGGCCTTTATGGCTGTGCCGGTCTGGTATTGCTTTGCCTCTTTGGCTCGTGGTTTGCGCCTTACGGCATCGATCAGCAGTTCCTTGGCTATCAGCTGCTGCCGCCTTCCTGGTCTCGCTACGGCGAAGTCTCTTTCTTCCTCGGCACTGACGACCTCGGACGCGACGTGTTGAGCCGTCTGTTAAGCGGGGCTGCTCCGACGGTGGGCGGCGCGTTTGTCGTGACGCTCGCGGCGACGATCTGTGGACTGGCGCTCGGTATTTTCGCGGGCTCCACGCATGGCCTTCGCTCGGCGGTGCTGAACCACATTCTGGACACGCTGCTGTCGATTCCGTCTCTGCTGCTGGCAATCATCGTTGTTGCCTTTGCCGGTCCACATCTGTCGCATGCCATGTTCGCCGTCTGGCTGGCTATCCTGCCCCGTATCGTACGCTCGGTTTACAGCATGGTGCATGACGAGCTGGAAAAAGAGTATGTCGTTGCGGCCCGTCTGGACGGCGCGACGACCTTCAACATTTTGTGGTTTGCCGTTCTGCCAAACATCGCCGCCGGGCTGGTCACCGAGATCACCCGGGCGCTGTCGATGGCGATCCTGGACATCGCTGCGCTCGGCTTCCTCGACCTCGGCGCGCAGCTGCCGTCCCCTGAATGGGGGGCGATGCTCGGTGACGCGCTGGAGTTGATCTACGTGGCGCCGTGGACGGTCATGCTGCCGGGTGCGGCCATTATGGTAAGCGTATTGCTGATCAACCTGCTGGGCGACGGTATTCGCCGTGCAATTAACGCGGGGGTGCAATAATGCCGCTTCTTGATATTCGCAACCTCACCATTGAATTCAAAACCGGTGAAGGCTGGGTGAAAGCCGTCGATCGCATCAGCATTACTCTCGCCGAGGGCGAGATTCGCGGGCTGGTGGGTGAATCCGGTTCGGGGAAAAGCCTGATCGCCAAAGCGATCTGCGGCGTGGCGAAAGACAACTGGCGCGTGACCGCCGACCGTATGCGGTTCGACGATATCGACCTGCTGCGCCTCTCCCCGCGCGAGCGGCGTAAGCTGGTCGGCCATAACGTCTCGATGATTTTCCAGGAGCCACAGTCCTGTCTCGATCCGTCCGAGCGCGTGGGCAAACAGCTGATGCAGAACATTCCCGGCTGGACCTATAAAGGCCGCTGGTGGCAGCGTTTCGGCTGGCGCAAACGCCGCGCCATTGAGCTGCTGCACCGCGTCGGGATCAAAGATCATAAAGACGCGATGCGCAGCTTCCCGTATGAGCTGACCGATGGCGAGTGTCAGAAAGTGATGATTGCCATCGCGCTGGCTAATCAGCCGCGCTTGCTGATTGCGGATGAACCGACCAACGCGATGGAGCCGACCACGCAGGCGCAAATTTTCCGCCTGCTGTCGCGCCTGAACCAGAACAACAACACCACCATTTTGCTGATCAGCCATGACCTGCAAATGCTCAGCAAATGGGCGGATAAAATTGACGTGATGTACTGCGGGCAAACGGTCGAAACCGCTCCAAGTGAAGAGCTGATCGCCGCGCCGCACCATCCGTATACGCAGGCGCTTATCCGCGCCATTCCTGATTTTGGCAGCGCCATGCCGCACAAGAGCCGTCTGAATACCCTGCCCGGAGCGATTCCGCTGCTGGAATCGTTGCCGATAGGCTGTCGTCTGGGGCCGCGTTGTCCGTATGCTCAGCGTAAATGTATCGAGACGCCGCGCCTGACCGGCGCCAAAAATCATCTTTACGCCTGTCATTTCCCGCTGAACATGGAGAGAGAGTGAAATGGTCGAAACCTTGCTGGAAGTCCGCAATCTGAGTAAGACCTTTCGCTATCGTACGGGGCTGTTTCATCGTCAGACTGTCGAAGCGGTTAAGCCGCTGAGTTTTACCCTGCGTGAAAAACAGACGCTGGCGATCATCGGCGAAAACGGCTCCGGCAAATCCACGCTGGCGAAAATGCTTGCCGGCATGGTCGAGCCCACCGCCGGAGAAGTGTTGATTGACGATCATCCTCTGCAGTTTGGCGATTACTCTTTCCGCAGCCAGCGCATCCGCATGATCTTCCAGGATCCGTCTACCTCGCTTAATCCACGCCAGCGCATTTCGCAGATCCTTGATTTCCCTCTGCGCCTGAATACCGAACTGGAGCCAGAGGCGCGACGCAAGCGTATCTTCGAAACGCTGCGTATGGTTGGGCTGTTACCGGATCACGAAAGCTACTACCCGCATATGCTGGCCCCCGGTCAGAAACAGCGTCTGGGTCTGGCCCGTGCGTTGATTCTGCGCCCGAAAGTGATCGTTGCAGACGAAGCGCTTGCCTCGCTGGATATGTCGATGCGTTCGCAGCTGATTAACCTGATGCTCGAATTACAGGAAAAGCAGGGTATCTCCTATATCTACGTCACTCAGCATCTGGGGATGATGAAGCACATCAGCGACCAGGTGATGGTCATGCACCAGGGGGAAGTCGTCGAGCGCGGGAGCACGGCGGATGTGATGGCCTCCCCGCTTCATGAGCTGACGAAAAGGCTGATTGCCGGGCATTTCGGTGAAGCATTGACCGCCGATGCGTGGAGAAAAGACCGTTAAGTGCGGCGGTAAACACGTATTGCTCCGCTCAAATAAGGATTAAATAGCCTGCGTGCGCTATTTAATCCTTTTTATTTGTGTCTCCATCCCTGCTCCATATTTTAAGCAATATCAATCAATAGTTCTTCTCCAGAATACCGGGGCATTACGGAGGAGAAGAAATGAACACCACCACTTATGTTCTAAAATACACAGAGTATCTCATCAGAAAATGCCGCTCATATTTCATGACGGACCTGAATTTTCATACTGCAAGACTCAAAAAGATATCAGGCAGAAACCCTGACATTAAATCACCCACTACGTTGAGTGAAAAAATATGTCATCGCCTGGTCTATGACCATAATAATCTCTACACAATGCTTGCCGATAAACTCGCCGTCCGCGAATACGTTGCGTCCAGAACAACGCGAGTAAAAGCGGTGCCTTTGATTGGGGTATATCGCAGGTTTTCGCATATTGATTTTTCAACACTGCCCGATCAATTCGTCCTTAAGTGCAATCATGACAGTGGAAGCACAATAATCTGTACAAACAAAGACCAGTTCAATTACCGGCAGGCCCGAAAAAAGCTCACTCTCGCATTAAAGAAGAATTTGTATTACACCACGCGCGAGTGGCAATACAAAAATATTACACCCGTTATACTGTGTGAGCCTTATGTCGATCTTTTCAATAATGTGGACAGGAACAGCACGCCGGAAATGCTGCGAATTCACTGTTTTCACGGCGTCGCACACTATGTTGAGGCCGATTTTACGGATGACCGCGGCAGAGAGTTTATCAACGTCTACGACCGATACTGGAATTTACAGCCCTTCCAGATGGAATATCCTAATACGCCGGTAGCGCCTGGCGAGCCGAAATTGTTCCGAGAGGCTTTGCTGGCCGCTCAGGAGCTGGCGAATGGTCTTGACTACTGCCGCATTGACCTCATGTTGAAAAGCGATGAAATTTATTTCAGTGAAATAACCTTAAGCCCAAAACGGGGCAAACTGCGTATTACCCCTCTGGAGTGGGATACAAAATTAGGCGATATATGGCAGTTGCCGCTATCGGCGGGCAGGCCAGGCTGACCTGCCGCCAGGGCTCAGGCGTCGGGCCAGGTCAGTTTGAATATGGAGTGGTTTTGCTTCGATAAGGTATAGGTTACATCGCCACCATGAGCCAGCATGATGGCTTTTACCACCGATAAGCCTAAACCACACCCTTCAGGATTCATATCTCTGGCACCATTATCCCGCTGGAAGGGTTGAAATAAGAAATCATGAAATTCTCTGGGGATGCCCGGCCCGCCATCCTGAATAAGAATATAATTGCCTTTATCAGAGACGCCATTTTTTACGATGAGTTTCCGTGAAGTTGAATAATGTAATGCGTTGTCAAACAGAACGGCCAGACACTGATTGATGCGTAAGGGGTCGAAC
This sequence comes from Enterobacter sp. 168J2, assembly GCF_034107265.1. NCBI lineage: Bacteria > Pseudomonadati > Pseudomonadota > Gammaproteobacteria > Enterobacterales > Enterobacteriaceae > Enterobacter > Enterobacter sp. 168J2. The sequence goes on from NZ_JAWNEB010000001.1 coordinate 1,329,566, forward strand.
ACGCATTGCTGTTCTCTCAACTCGGTCTTGATCGCAAACTGGTTGCGTTTGAACTCGGGCATGAAAGTATCAAGCGCATCCTGGATTGTGCCTTTGAGGTCCGTTCTGGATTTATACAACGTGTAACCCGCCCCGCCGTCAGAGCTGATGACCCGAAGATCTTCAATCAAACGGGTTAATCCCTCAGTCTGCTTGAGAAGATTATTAAAAAGCAGCGGATCCGGTTCAAAAACGCCGTCAACCAGCCCCTGAAGCCGCCCGCGTAAAATCGTGATCGGGGTTCTGAGCTCGTGGGCAATGGCGGCGTTCCAGGATTTCCTCTGAATATCCAGCGTCTGGAGTTTTTCCGCCATTTCATTGAAATCCGTGACCAGATGATTGACCTCGCCCAGCCGGGAGCTGGCGCAATAAGCCCGGGCATCCAGCTGGCCCTGAGAAATTTTTCTCAGGCTGGAGGCCACCGCGTTTAACGGGGTGAGTATTCGCGAAGAGAGTTTTATCGTTAAAAATATCGCAATTATCAGACTGATTGTTGTCGCGGTCCCGATCCACACCCAGTCCCACATCGTCATTTGCTCGTCATCGCCCGCAACGGCACCGCCGGGGAGGTGATCGAGAATAAAAGAGTAAAAAAACCAGGAGCCCAGTACCGCAATGGCAATGATCGTAAACGTCAGCAGCAGCATATACGTTAAGATCTGCCGACTCAGGACAGAATCTCTGTTCATTTTTTCTCCCCAAGCCGATAGCCCATCCCCCTGATGCTCTCAGGAACGCCATAAAGGCCTGCAAGCTCCAGCTTTTTACGCAGCTTACTCATATGGCTGTCTACCGTTCTGTCTAGCGTATCGCCTTCCGGCAGACACGCGTTGAGTAACTCTTCGCGGGAACATACCTTTCGCGGGAATCTCACCAGGTAAGTCAGAAGTTTAAATTCCGTCGTCGTTAATACTGGCGAAACCACTTCTGCGCCCACGGTGACCTCAACGTAAAAATCGTCCGGATAGACCGTAATAAAAGCCGTCCTGAGAGGCGCGGACTCCGCCTGCTGGAGAGCGAGTTTGGTTCTGCGCAGCACGGCTTCAACCCGCGCGACCACTTCGGAAGGGTTAAAAGGTTTGATGACGTAATCATCCGCGCCAAGCCTCAGCCCCATCAGCTTATCCACGTCCTGATCGAGTGCGGACACCATAATGACGGGCACAGAACTTTCCTGACGAAGCGTCGTGAGTACGCTCCAGCCATCGCATACGGGCAGATGGATATCCAGCAGGATAAGATCCGGTTTATGGAGTCGATTGAGCGCTATCGCCTGCTCGCCCTGCCGGGCTCTAAGCGTTTTCATCCCAGAACGCTCTAAGTAACTCATCAGTATATCGGCAATTTCGTTTTCATCTTCAACAACAAGGATTAGAGTATTTTTGTTCATTTTATCTCCGCGGGTAAAATCCCTTTGAGCACGCTATCAGATATCTTTAGCACAATAAGACACAGGCTCCGGGAAAAAGTGCCGTGGCCGCGAAAATTTCCTGAATTAATTTAAGCACCCGGCAATTTCTCCATACAGCCTACACATTCAGTCAATAAAGACTCGACAATGTTAGTCCACAATAGTTATTCGGAGTTAAACCGTCTTCCGTTTAACGTGGAAAATATCCTCGACGCGTAAAGGCTTTCTGAATTTGGTTGAGATAATGAGCATGGAACTTTCGAAATACCTCTCTCCTAAAAAAATCGGCATATTTTCTCTGTTTCTGCTGCTATCGTGGGGATTACTTTATACCTGGCTGGTACTGATACATAAAATGGATGAAAAAGTCGCCGCAACGCTACCCTCTTCCCCCATTATCTATGGCTGCATTGCCCTGTCGGTTGTCTCTCTGATAATACAAAACAAAGCAGGCGCGTTCACAGAATTATTACTCATCGCCTTCTGGCTAATGGTGATTTTTGTTTATCTCATTATTACGTTCACTGTGCTGCTGAACGCTACGCCAGACTTTAACGATCTGGTGTTTTACTATGAGTGTTATTTAATTCTCTTTTTTGGCGGTTCACCGCTGTACCTCATCATGAGAATGATTTAAACAACCGCGCTGTTTAGCTCCATACTCTCTCCACAAACCGCCCATGTCCGCTAAACAGGCGGGTTGTAGACTCTCCATTACACCATTTTGAACAAAAATAACTCACTGAAATAGCCACATACCCGTTACCCATAATGATGAACCTTACTAATAACCGTCGTTCTCCTGAAACCGCCGGCGTCATGCACTCGCTTAAAAAGCTCGCGATACGGCACCGGAAAAAATTGGTTGTCACCTTTTTGCTGGTGGTGGCTGAAAACGTGACGTTTTTACTCTATCCCGTTCTGGCAGGCATCGCGATAAATGCCATTCTTGCGGGTAAGACGCTTAATGCCGCGCTGTATGGCCTGATGGTGCTCTGCATGTGGTTTATCGGCGCGGCCAGACGGAGCGTTGATACACGGACGTTTGCCCGTATTTATGCCGGGCTTGCCGTCTCCGTCGTGCTTTCGCAGCGCAAATATCAGCTTAACCATTCGGCAATTGCCGCCAGGGTCACGCTCTCGCGCGAGTATGTGGATTTCTTTGAAATGCACCTGCCCCTGCTTATTACATCGATGAGCTCGCTCTTTGGTGCGGCAATCATGCTGCTCTTTATTGAATTCTGGGCAGGCGTCATGTGCTTTGCAATCGTCATTATCCTGACGGGATTTGTCTCCGGATATGCGCGTAAAAATGAATGGTTATTCATGCGCCTGAATAACCGTCTGGAGAAAGAGGTAGATTATGTCCATAAGGCGGGCACGACCACCCTGCACCGACATTACTCCACGCTCGCGCGTTTACGTATCGCATTATCTGACCGGGAGGCGTGGGGGTATTTATGGGTTGGCATACTCGTCGCCCTGCTTTTTACGCTGACCATTATCTGGATGACACAATCGACTGGCATTACCGCCGGACATATTTATTCCGTAATGACATACATGTGGATGTTTGCGACAAGCCTGGATGACGCACCGCAGCTGCTTGAGAAGTTTTCACAGCTCAGGGATATCGGCAAGCGCGTATCAACCGACGACGAAATTCACGTAGCTGGAAGTTAAATTAATGCCTCATTTTTTTATTGAACGCCCCGTTTTCGCCTGGGTAGTGGCGCTTTTTATCGTCCTGGCGGGGGTATTGTCTATCCCCCGGCTGCCGGTTGCGCAGTACCCGGCGGTGGCACCGCCTGGGATCATTATTTCTGTCACCTACCCGGGCGCCAGCCCCGATATTATGAATACGTCGGTGGTGTCGTTAATTGAGCGCGAAATATCTGGCGTCGATAATTTGCTCTACTTCGAATCGTCCAGTGACACAACCGGTTCTGCGTCTATTACCGTGACGTTTAAGCCCGGCACGGACATCAAGCTGGCGCAGATGGACCTTCAGAACCAGATCAAAATTGTGGAACCGCGTTTGCCACAGGCGGTCAGGCAAAATGGTATCAACGTCGAGGCGGCCAATTCCGGATTTTTAATGATGGTGGGGCTGAAGTCCGCAACCGGTAAATTTGAGGAAGCCGATTTAAGCGATTATTTTGCCCGGCACGTCAGTGACGAGCTTCGCCGCGTACCTGGGGTGGGGAAAATTCAGCTGTTTGGTGGCGAAAAAGCGCTGCGCATCTGGCTGGACCCGATGAAGCTTCATAGCTACGGACTTTCGGTGAGCGATGTGCTTACCGCCGTTGGCCAACAAAATGCCCTGGTTTCGCCCGGCAAAACGGGAGATGAACCGGCATCTGAAGGGCAAGGCGTAACGTATCCGATCACCGTGAAGGGGCAGCTCACTTCCGTAGAGGCTTTCAGGAATATTACACTGAAATCAGAAGCGTCCGGCGCAAGGCTGAAGCTGTCCGACGTCGCGCGCATTGAGTCCGGTCTGCAAAGCTACGCTTTCGGTATCCGCGAAAATGGGCTGCCCGCAACGGCTGCGGCAGTCCAGCTATCGCCTGGCGCCAATGCGATGAGCACGGCTGCAGGCGTACGCGCGCGCATCGACGAGCTTTCTCAGGTGTTGCCGGAAGGAATGACGTTTACGGTTCCCTTTGATACCGCGCCTTTTGTGAAGCTCTCCATCGTAAAGGTGGTACAGACGTTTGTGGAAGCGATGATCCTGGTCTTCCTCGTGATGCTGCTGTTTCTGCATAAGATCCGCTGTACGCTTATCCCGGCGGTTGTTGCCCCCGTCGCACTGCTTGGCACCTTCACAGTGATGTTATTGAGTGGATACTCCATCAATATTCTGACTATGTTCGGCATGGTTCTGGCGATAGGGATTATCGTAGATGACGCCATTGTGGTTGTGGAGAACGTCGAGCGCCTGATGGAAGAAAAAAACCTCTCTCCGCGCGACGCGACCCGGGAGGCGATGAATGAAATCACGCCGGCAATTATCGGGATCACCCTGGTGCTTACCGCCGTCTTTATTCCCATGGGTTTCGCCGAAGGATCCGTCGGGATTATTTATCGGCAATTTTGTATTTCCATGGCGGTATCCATACTGTTGTCGGCATTTCTTGCCCTCACGCTTACCCCCGCGCTTTGCGCGACGCTACTTAAGCCTCACAGCTCAGCAAAGCACGGTGGTGGCAGGTTCGCGGCAGGGTTTAACGCCCGTTTTCGAACCCTTACGAGGTGGTACGAATCCGGGCTGGGCGCGGTGCTGAGACGAACCGGGCGTATGCTGCTGCTGTACGTTGCGCTTTGTGCCGCGCTGTTTTTGGGGCTTTCTTCGCTGCCCTCGTCCTTTCTTCCGGATGAAGATCAGGGCTATTTTATGTCCTCCATTCAGCTGCCTTCCGACGCCACCATGCAGCGCACCCTGAAAGTGGTTAAAAAATTTGAAGAGGAAATTGCGGCCCGGCCGGATATTGAAAGCAACATTATGATCCTGGGATTTGGTTTTTCAGGATCGGGTCCGAACTCGGCCATGGCCTTCACCACGCTGAAGGACTGGAAGGATCGGCAGGGTTCGACCGCGCAGAATGAAGCCGACCATATACAGGCCAGCATGGCTAACGTCTCAGATGGCGTCACGATGAGCCTTCTCCCGCCGGCCATTTCGGATATGGGCACCTCCTCAGGCTTCACCTGGTACGTACAGGACAGGGCGGGACTGGGCTATGAGGCGTTAAAGAGAGCGGCCGATGCGCTGGTTTTGAAGGCTAATCAACGTCCTGAACTGAGTGACGTGTATATAGACGGTCTGCCGGAAGGAACGAGCCTGGCCCTTCACGTTGACCGGGAAAAAGCGGAAGCACTGGGCGTTTCATTTGATGAAATCAACCAGACGCTCTCGGTCACCATGGGGTCGAACTACGTTAATGACTACACGAACAACGGCCGCGTTCAGCAGGTCATCATTCAGGCCGATGCCCCTTACCGCATGCAGCCTGAGCAGATCCTGAAATTATCGGTAAAAAACCGTATGGGGCAGATGGTGCCAGTATCTACGTTTGCGACGCTTTCCTGGAACGTTGCGCCGCAGCAGTTGACGCGTTATCAGGGATATTCTGCTATCCGCATTACCGGCAGTGCGGCCCCGGGCACATCCAGCGGTACTGCAATGAAGGCCATGGAGACGTTGTCACTTGATTTACCGCAGGGGATGGCCGGCGAGTGGGCCGGGAGTTCATTGCAGGAGAGAAAATCTGAATCTCAGCTCCCGGGTCTGATCGTTCTGTCGATACTGGTCGTATTCATGGTGCTCGCCGCCCTGTATGAGAGCTGGTCAATTCCCTTTGCGGTAATGCTGGTCGTTCCCCTGGGGCTGATCGGTGCGGTGGCTGCCGTGTTCGTTGCGGGCATGACGAATGATGTTTTCTTTAAGGTCGGTCTTATCACCCTGATAGGCCTGTCCGCCAAGAACGCCATTCTGATTGTCGAGTTTGCAAGGCAGCTCCACCGGGAAGGACGCACCCTGCTGGCGGCAACGTTACAGGCCGCAAGCCAGCGTCTGCGCCCTATTCTGATGACATCGTTAGCCTTTACGTTAGGGGTGGTGCCACTGATGCTGGCGCGTGGCGCGAGTGATAGCACACAGCACGCTATCGGCACCGGAGTGTTTGGCGGCATGATTAGCGGCACGCTTCTCGCGATCTTCTTCGTCCCGGTATTCTTTATTGTCGTTGCGCGCTTCGTTGAAAACGCCGGGAAAGCGTGAATACCGCTGACGGATCGCGGATCCTTGCTGGTTGGATGAGGCGAAGCTGCTGCCGGGTGATATACTGGACGAATGCTGAAATTTTGAGCCCCCGCCAGCCCGCGCCTCACCTTTTGGGGCATTCGCCTTCGGAGATCGGCGAGAAATATCGTGACACAAGGGGCCGTGAGTGGGCTATAATTTCGAGCTAATTTCGAATGATTTTGAAATACTGCCTGTAACGCTATGAATTACAAGGCAAAATAAGCAATGAATATAAGGATTAAAGCTATGGGTTTTCTTTCCGGTAAGCGCATTCTGGTGACTGGCGTTGCCAGCAAACTGTCCATCGCATACGGCATCGCACAGGCAATGCATCGCGAAGGCGCTGAGCTGGCGTTCACCTACCAGAACGACAAGCTGAAAGGCCGTGTTGAAGAGTTTGCCGCGCAGCTGGGTTCCAGCATTGTTCTGGAATGTGACGTTGCACAAGACGAAAGCATCGACGGCATGTTTGCTGAACTGGCAAAAGCATGGCCGAAATTCGACGGTTTCGTTCACTCCATCGGCTTCGCTCCTGGCGACCAGCTGGACGGCGACTACGTGAACGCGGTTACCCGTGATGGCTTTAAAATCGCGCACGACATCAGCTCCTACAGCTTCGTTGCAATGGCGAAATCTTGCCGCGCAATGCTGAACCCTGGCGCAGCGCTGCTGACCCTGTCCTACCTGGGCGCAGAGCGTGCTATCCCTAACTACAACGTTATGGGTCTGGCGAAAGCATCTCTGGAAGCCAACGTCCGCTACATGGCGAACGCAATGGGTCCAGAAGGCGTGCGCGTTAACGCCATCTCTGCTGGCCCTATCCGCACCCTGGCGGCGTCCGGCATCAAAGATTTCCGTAAAATGCTGGCACACTGCGAAGCGGTTACTCCGATTCGTCGTACCGTTACCATTGAAGATGTGGGTAACTCTGCTGCATTCCTGTGCTCTGACCTTTCCGCTGGTATCTCCGGCGAAGTGGTTCACGTTGACGGCGGCTTCAACATCGCTGCAATGAACGAGCTGGAAATTAAATAAGCTATGGCTCTCTTCCCGCACGGGAAGAGAGCTTTCCCCGCCGTACTCACCCCTTCGTTATTCCGTTCTGCTATTTGTTATCACCTAACAATATTTTTCCCTTTATCTGCCTTACGCCAGGATATTGATCGCCATTTTGAGATCAAGGAACGCCCATGGAACAACGTCGTTTTTCCGGCAAAGGCCACTGGTATCACGAAACCCAGTCAAACCACGCGCAGCCGGATGTGCTGCCCCTGGTGCCCGAAGCCGCTAACGTCGACGATCGTTTTTTGCTCGATTTAGCCCTGCCAGATGAGATTGTTGCCGCCTGTACCGGCTGGCTTGCTCCTGCCAGATCCTTATGCCACCAGCTGTTCCCGCTCTCACTTCCCGTAAACCGCCTGCGAACGCTCAGCGCCTACGATCGGTTAAGCACCGCGTTGACGGTGGCGCAGGCCTGCGGCGTTCAGCGGCTGTGCAACCACTACGCCGCCCTCCTCGCCCCGCTGCCGAGTCCTGACTCCTCTCGCGAAAGTAACCGACGGCTGGCGGAAATCACGCAGTACGCCCGCCAGCTCGCCAGCTCGCCTGACGTCATTGATGATAAGTCGCGAAACCAGCTTGATGAGGTAGGTCTGTCTACCTATGACATTGTGGTGATTAACCAGATAATCGGCTTTATCGGTTTTCAGGCGCGCGTGGTCGCCGTCTTTCAGGCGCTGCTTGGCCATCCCGTCCGCTGGCTGCCGGGCCATCATATTCAGCCGCACACCCTGCCGGCGTCCTCCGACGCGTGGATAGCGCTTCTGCCCGTGGTCGAGCTTCGCTATGCCAGTACGCATCAGCTTGAGTCCCTCTCTCGCTGGCAGGCAGAGCCCGCGCTTGAGGCGCTGACGCCGGTCCTGTGTCATGAGCCGACCTTGCTCGACCTGACGGGTGAGATCCTGATAAACAGCCGGGAAACGATTTCGCTTCCTTCGCCGGCGCTTGCGGCAGCAGCCGAATTGCTGACACGCTCGCCGGACCGATTCAGCGCCGCACAATTTACCCCGCTCACTGAAGAAGGACTTACTGCCGTTCAGGCGATTAACCAGCTGAGCCAATGCGCGCTGGAGGGCTGGCTCAATCGATTAAAAGTGGCGTCCGGCAAAGCGGAATAACCACACGCTTTCCCCAAAGAGCGCTTGCTGTAGCAGTGAGAATCGCGTAAAACTGTCAGCCGCTCAATGGCTACGAAAATAGAACATTATGTTTCAGGACAACCCGCTGCTAGCGCAGCTTAAACAGCAACTGCATTCCCAAACGCCGCGTGCAGAAGGGGTCGTGAAAGCCACGGAAAAGGGCTTTGGCTTCCTTGAAGTTGACGCGCAGAAAAGCTACTTCATTCCGCCACCGCAGATGAAGAAAGTGATGCATGGCGATCGCGTCATGGCCGTCATCCATACCGAGAAGGAACGCGAATCCGCCGAGCCGGAAGAACTGATCGAACCGTTCCTGACCCGCTTTGTGGGCAAAGTGCAGAGAAAGGACGATCGTCTATCTGTCGTGCCGGATCACCCCCTGCTGAAAGATGCCATTCCCTGCCGCGCCGCCCGCGGCGTTGAGCATGATTTTAAAGAAGGTGACTGGGCCGTGGCAGAAATGCGCCGTCATCCTCTGAAAGGCGACCGCGGTTTCTATGCTGAACTGACCCAGTTCATCACCTTTGGCGACGACCATTTCGTCCCGTGGTGGGTCACGCTGGCGCGCCATAATCTTGAAAAAGAAGCGCCGAACGGTGTGGCAACCGAGATGCAGGACGAAGGCCTGGCGCGTCGCGATCTCACCTCGCTGGAGTTTGTCACCATCGACAGCGCCAGCACAGAAGATATGGACGATGCGCTCTACGCTGAAGAGAGCGCCGATGGCAAACTGCGTTTGACCGTCGCGATTGCCGATCCAACCGCCTGGATTGTAGAAGGCAGCAAGCTGGACGAAACGGCGAAAATCCGCGCGTTCACCAACTACCTACCGGGCTTTAACATTCCGATGCTGCCGCGCGAACTGTCTGACGACCTCTGCTCGCTGCGTCCAAATGAGGTGCGCCCGGTCCTCGCCTGCCGCATGACCATTGCCGCAGATGGCACGATTGAAGACGATATCGAGTTCTTTGCCGCCACCATCGAATCCAAAGCCAAGCTGGCCTATGACAATGTCTCCGACTGGCTGGAAAACACCGGCAGCTGGAAACCTGAATCCGAGGCTATTGCGGCGCAGATTCGTCTGCTGCACCGCATCTGCCTGAACCGCGGCGAGTGGCGTAAGACTCACGCCCTGGTCTTCAAGGATCGTCCGGATTATCGTTTTGTTCTCGGTGAAAAAGGTGAAGTGCTGGATATCGTGGCCGAACCGCGACGCATTGCTAACCGCATCGTCGAAGAAGCGATGATTTCCGCCAACATCTGTGCCGCGCGCGTGCTGCGCGACAGGCTGGGCTTCGGTATTTACAACGTTCATACCGGCTTCGATCCGGCCAATACCGAAGCGCTGGCGGCCCTGCTGAAGAATCACGACGTGCATGTTGACCCGGAAGAAGTGCTGACGCTGCCGGGCTTCTGCAAGCTTCGCCGCGAGCTGGACGCTCAGCCGTCCGGTTTCCTGGATAGCCGTATTCGCCGCTTCCAGTCCTTCGCGGAAATCAGCACCGAGCCAGGCCCGCACTTCGGCCTCGGTCTGGAGGCCTACGCCACCTGGACCTCCCCGATCCGTAAGTATGGCGATATGGTTAACCACCGCCTGCTGAAAGCGATTATCAAGGGCGAAACCATTGCCCGTCCTCAGGACGACACGACCCTACAGATGGCCGAGCGTCGCCGTCTGAACCGCATGGCGGAACGTGACGTTGGAGACTGGCTGTACGCGCGCTTCCTGCAGAATAAAGCCGGTACCGATACCCGCTTCGCGGCGGAGATTATTGATATCAGCCGCGGGGGAATGCGCGTACGTCTGGTGGATAACGGTGCGGTCGCCTTTATCCCTGCCCCGTTCCTGCACGCCGTTCGTGACGAACTGGTCTGCAGTCAGGAAAGCGGCACCGTGCAAATTAAAGGCGAGACGGTTTACAAAGTCACTGACGTGATTGACGTGACTATCGCTGAAGTTCGTATGGAAACCCGCAGTATTATTGCGCGCCCTGTCGCCTGATAACCTGCTCAATTGTCGGTCATTTCCGTTCGGAAAGGCCGACAATTTTCTCCTGCCTTTCCCGCCGCAAAAGCATCATTTTTCTTACTTTTTTCAGCCCCAGCTCGCCCAAAATAGCCATAATTATCTACAGTAAAAGAGTGCTGTCCTAATCGGTCACGTGAATTTTATCCGCTCAGCATTTTATCTGCCTGATGCGTTTCATTATAAAAAAGCAGGGAAAAACAAGACGTTCACTGCGGCTTTGCCGCTATTTTCAACGGAAAAGTCGACGACAAATGAATAATTTGTTCGCTAATGCGTCGCGGCGGGAGAAATCATGATCGACGAACTTGAGCAGAATTTGCTGTTTCGTTACATGGGTACTCACAGCCCGTGGTGGCGATTGTCGGCTGACAGCAACGCTCTGCACCTTGCCGCCAGCGAAAATGCAGACGAGACTCAGGAGATCGTACTGGACGATGAACAGGCCGCACAGATCCGTCAGCTAACGGTGATGACCTCCAGCATTTCTCTGAACCTCTCTCTTTACGGCGAACAGGTTCCCATTCATCTTGTCGGACGCAAAATCACACGAAACGAGTGGGCTGGAACGGCTTCTGCCTGGAACGATACGCCCTCCGTGGCACGCGATCTGGCTCAGGGACTTTCCTTCGCAGAACAGGTTGTTTCTGAAGCGAATTCCGTCATTGTTATTCTCGATCAAAACGGCAATATCCAGCGCTTTAACCGCCTGAGCGAAGAGTATACCGGTCTGAAAGAACATGAAGTCATTGGTCAGAACGTGTTTGAACTGTTCATGAGCCGCAGCGAAGCGGCAGCCTCGAAGCGCAACATTGCAGGTTTCTTTCGCAACGGCAGTTCCTACGAAGTCGAACGCTGGATCAAAACGCGGAAAGGGCAACGCTTATTTCTGTTCAGAAATAAATTCGTTCACAGCGGCAGCGGCAAAAATGAAATTTTCCTTATCTGTTCCGGGACCGACATTACCGAAGAGCGGCGGGCGCAGGAGCGCCTGCGCGTGCTGGCCAATACCGATACCATCACCGGCCTGCCCAACCGCAATGCGATCCATGAGCTGATTTCAGACGCCATAAGTAGCCGTGGCGATACGCAGGTTGGCGTGGTGTACCTCGACCTGGATAACTTCAAAAAGGTTAACGATGCCTACGGGCATATGTTCGGCGATCAGCTGCTGCAGGCGGTTGCACTTGCCCTTCTAAGTTGCCTGGATGAGGGGCAGGTTTTAGCGCGGCTCGGCGGCGATGAGTTTATCGTTATGGCCACCAATACCTCCCAGGGCTCGCTGGAAGCGATGGCGTCGCGTATTCTGACCCGCCTGCGCCAGCCGTTCAGAATCGGTCTGATTGAGGTTTACACCGGTTGCTCCCTGGGGATCGCCCTCGCGCCGCAGCACGGGAACGATCGGGAAAGCGTGATTCGCAATGCCGACATCGCCATGTACACCGCCAAGGAGAACGGCCGTGGCAAATTCTGCGTCTTCTCCCCCGAGATGAACCAGCGCGTGTTTGAGTATCTGTGGCTGGACACCAACCTGCGTAAAGCCCTGGATAACGATCAGCTCCTGATCCACTACCAGCCGAAAATGACCTGGCGCGGCGAAGTCAGAAGCCTTGAAGCGCTGGTCCGCTGGCAGTCGCCCGAGCGCGGTCTGATTCCCCCTCTGGAATTTATCTCTTACGCCGAGGAGTCCGGTTTGATTGTGCCGCTGGGCCGCTGGGTGATGCTTGATGTGGTTCGCCAGGTGGCAAAATGGCGTGACAAGGGAATTAACCTGCGCGTGGCCGTGAACGTCTCTGCACGTCAGCTGGCCGACCAGACGATTTTCAGCGAGTTAAAGCAGGCGCTGAAGGATCTGCATTTTGAGTACTGCCCTATCGACGTTGAGTTAACCGAAAGCTGTCTTATCGAAAACGAAGAGCTGGCGCTCTCGGTGATCCAGCAATTCAGCCAGCTCGGGGCGCAAATTCATCTGGACGATTTCGGTACCGGCTACTCCTCTCTCTCCCAGCTGGCGCGTTTTCCTATCGATGCCATTAAGCTCGATCAGGCTTTTGTCAGGGATATTCACAAGCACTCTGTCTCCCAGTCTCTGGTACGCGCCATTGTCGCAGTGGCGCAGGCGTTAAACCTGCAGGTGATTGCCGAAGGGGTGGAGAGCGCAAAAGAAGATGCCTTTCTGACCAAGAACGGCGTAAACGAACGGCAGGGTTTTCTTTTCGCTAAGCCGATGCCCGCTGCCGCATTCGAGCGCTGGCTAAAACGATATCAAGCGCGACAGCAGCGTTAGAGCCATACAGCGGTTCACTTTCGTTTATGTAATTTCGTTATGGCGTTTTTTCCCTTCTCTTTTGAACCTATTTTCTGCATCATTGAAATTATTAACTTTTCGCTCCTGGGGAGAGATGATGTCTACTATTGATCCACAAGCTGTAGCACAACGTATTGATACCGTGCTGGATATCCTGGTGGCGGGTGATTATCACTCTGCGATTCGTAATCTCGAGATCCTGAAGTCTGAACTTCTCGCTCAGGATGGCGCTGACAACGCTCCCGAAAACCGACAGCCTAAAGCGCCGTGGGAAGTCTAATCCCACTGTCTCAGACCTCGTTTCGCTTTATTAATTGGATGCTATGAATTCCCGACAACAACTCATTTTGCAGATGGTCATCGATCAGGGGCGCGTAAGCGTCGTTGAGCTGGCTAAAACCACCGGCGTTTCCGAAGTCACCATCCGTCAGGATCTTAATCTGCTGGAAAAACAGAGCTACCTGCGCCGTGCGCATGGCTATGCCGTGCCGCTGGACAGCGATGACGTTGAGACGCGCATGATGAATAACTACGCGCTTAAACGAGAGCTGGCAGAATTTGCCGCATCGCTGGTAAACCCTGGCGAGACGGTCTTTATTGAAAACGGCAGCAGCAACGCCCTTCTGGCTCGTACGCTCGCCGAACAAAAAGACGTTACCATCATCACCGTCAGCAGCTATATCGCCCATTTACTCAAGGAGACGCGCTGTGAGGTGATTTTGCTGGGCGGCATTTACCAGAAAAAAAGTGAGAGCATGGTAGGCCCGCTAACCCGGCAGTATGTCCAGCAGGTTCATTTCAGTAAGGCATTTATCGGTATTGACGGCTGGCAGCCTGAGACAGGTTTCACCGGCCGGGATATGATGCGAACTGACGTTGTGAATGCCGTTCTGGAAAAAGAGTGTGAAGCCATTGTGTTGACCGACAGCTCCAAATTTGGTGCCGTCCATCCTTACACCATGGGTCCAGCCTCACGCTTTAGCCGCGTAATTACCGACGAAAGGTTAAGCGACGAACATCGTAATAAACTGGAAGAGGACGGTCTCATTGTCGATATTATTAAAACGTCCGCCTGAGTCCATTTTGCGCCCGTATTCCGGGCGCAAATGCCCCCTTCGTCTGAGAGGATTCCTATCCTCCCTTTAAGAGTTTTTACCTGTTTAACCTGCCGTAAAGTCGTAAAATTAATGTTAGCGATATAACAGGAAGTGACTATCACTTGCGTGATTACGTAACGCCTGCGCGACCAGCTTTCCCGGAAAAAAGAATTGAGTATTCATTTTGGCTATACTTAATGTGTACATCTTTCCGTGAATCGATAATTCAGGAGAAAGTATTATGACCTTAACCAGCAAAAAATTAGCCGCCGCTGTTCTGGCAATCACTGTAGCAATGTCTCTGAGCGCGTGCTCTAACTGGTCTAAACGTGACCGTAACACCGCAATTGGCGCCGGTGCTGGTGCGCTCGGTGGTGCAGTATTAACGGATGGTAGTACGCTGGGCACATTAGGCGGCGCTGCTGTCGGTGGTATTATCGGTCACCAGGTTGGCAAATAATTATTTTATCAGCCTTCCCGTTAAGGCGATTTAGCATCGCATTTCAGGTCTGACTAACGCACGTATATAACACGAGCCACGGCAATTGCCGTGGCTTATTTATTTTAGCCGCCTGCCAGTTTAACTTTCATGCCTTTGGCTTCAAGGAGCGATTTAATTAAATCGCGTTTATCACCCTGAATTTCGATAATGCCGTCCTTCACGGCGCCGCCGCAGCCACATTTCTTCTTCAACTCGGCTGCCAGCTTGTTCAGCTCCGCATCATCCATATCAATCCCGGAGATCAGGCAGACCCCCTTTCCTTTTCGCCCGCTGGTCTGACGCTGGATACGAACAATACCGTCGCCTTTCGGACGTTCCGCTTTCGTTTTCGGTTCGTCTATACGCCCGCTCTCCGTCGAGTAGACCAGCCGGCTGTTGGAATCGGTCATTGCGCCCCCTTTTTCAGTGATGCGTTGATAGCCTTAAGCGTCTCTGCCGGGTTCGCAGACTGCGTCACCGGGCGCCCGATAACCATGTAATCGACACCTGCAGCCAACGCCTGCTCAGGCGTCATAATGCGTCGCTGATCGCCCACGTCGCTGCCAGCAGGACGAATGCCTGGCGTGACCAGCTTAAACGCATTGCCCAGTTCTGACTTGAAACGCACGGCTTCCTGAGCGGAGCAAACGACGCCATCAAGGCCGCAATTTTGCGTCAGACGGGCCAGACGCTCGGCGTGCCCGGCAGGTGACAACGTCACGCCAAGGTCGCGCAGGTCGCTTTCGTCCATGCTTGTCAGCACGGTAACCGCAATCAGTAATGGCGCATCTTTGCCGAACGGCAGGAGCGCTTCGCGAGCGGCCGTCATCATTCTCGCCCCGCCCGACGCGTGGACGTTGACCATCCACACGCCCAGCTCCGCAGCGGCGGCAACCGCGTGCGCCGTGGTGTTCGGGATATCATGGAATTTGAGATCGAGGAAGACATCGAAGCCGCGCTGCTGCAGATCGCGGACGATTTGCGGTCCAAACAGCGTGAACATCTCTTTACCAACTTTCAGACGACAATCGCGAGGATCGATACCGTCGACAAAGGCCAGCGCTGCGTCACGCTTATTGTAATCAAGCGCGACAACAACAGGAGAATCCGTAATAACGCGGGAAGTGGAGGAAGTAACAGACGTCATGACCAGCCCTTTTCGTCTATGGGCGCGCAGCGGCGCGGAACAGATAAACGGCCAGCATTCTACCTGCCGCCGCTCTAAATTGACAGAATCCATTTACGCGCCTGCCAGACCGGCAGGCCGCACGGTGTTGAGAAAGGGGTAAAAATCTTTAGTATGTTGTAACTAAAATAGGGTGTTTTAAAAAATCACTGACCGTCAAGGCCACGAATTGGCTTGATGGTGGACCAGGCCCGGCAGGATGGGCAGTGCCAGTAGAGCGTATACGCGGTAAAACCACACTTCTGACAACGGTAGCGCGGTTTGCTGCGCACCTGCTCGCCAACCATGTCGCGCAGCACCATCAGGCTCTCTTTCGCGCGCCCTTCTTCCGCGTCGTTCAGGTGGTAGTCCATAAGCTTGTGGAATACGCGCATCGTGGGGTGACGCTGCAGCTGACGGGTAATATAAACCTGTGCGGTGTCGCTTCCCTCATACTGCTCAACCACGTCAGAAAGCATCAGCTCAGCGGTCGCGCCGGTATTCTCTTCCACACAACGGCGCAGAAATGCCACCCACTCTTCCTGCTTGTCCAGCTGTTGATAGCAGGTTTGCAGCATTTCAAGCGTTTCGCTGACCAGCTCTTTGTCCTGGTCAATAACCCGCAGCAGACTTTCAACGGCTTTAGCGTAGTCGCCGCTGGCCATAAAAACGCGCCCCATCATGATAGAGATACGCGCGCTATTGCGGTCCGCGGCGGCGCCTTTCTTCAGCAACGCCATGGCTTTATCCATGTCGTCGTTGCCCATCTGCTGAAGGGCAAGCTCGCAGTAGAAATGCGCAATTTCAACGCGCTGCTTGTCTTTGCCCAGCTTCACCAGACGTTCGGCCGTATCAATGGCTTTCTGCCAGTCGCTGGTGGCCTGGTAAATCTGCAGTAACTGCTGCAACGCGCCGATGCGGAAATCCGTTTCATCCACCAGCTGTGTGAACATATCTTCAGCGCGATCGTACAGCCCCGCGGCCATATAGTCTCGGCCCAGCTGTTGTACCGCCAGGAGACGTTGTTCGTAGGTCAGGGAAGCGCTTTCCATCAGGGTCTGGTGGATACGGATAGCGCGGTCAACCTCGCCGCGCGAGCGGAACAGGTTGCCGAGAGTGAGGTGGGCTTCGACGGTCCCCGTATCCTCTTTCAGCATATCGAGGAACAGATCTACCGCTTTGTCCTGCTGATTGCTCAGGAGGAAGTTCACCCCCGCAACGTAGTCGCGGGAGAGTCGGTTAGCCTCATCCTGTTTCGTTTGTTGCGCACTTCTGCGGCCCATATACCAGCCATAGGCTGCGGCTACAGGCAAAAGCAGAAACAACAACTCCAGCATAGTCGATTATTCCTTCACGACCGGCACACCTGAGCTTTCCGGAATGTCGGACGCAGGCGCAATGTTCTGTTCGAGTCGTTTAATTTTACGTTCAGCGCGCGCAAGAGAAACACGAACTTTCAACCAGAAAAGACCGCAAACCAGCCAGCCGATGGCAAAGCCTGCAGCAAATAAGACCGCCAGCAGGCTTGAGACCCGATACTCACCCTGCGCCAGCAGATAGTTAAACGTCACCTGTTGATCGTTTTGTGCACCCAATGTGACTGAAATGACAAAAATCGCCAATACCAGTAAGAAAATGAGTAAATATTTCACATTACTTCCCGTTATGTGGTTCAAGCGAATAAAGTGTGTTCAACTTACCGCAATCAGCCTTATAAACTACCATTTTAGCGACGGGCGCGAAACGGAAAAAGTAACGCGCACGTCATGGATTTATGGGCAAAATGCACAATATCAACCGTCAGGCGTCGCTTTGCTCCCTTTCGGCGATCTCTTCTTTCTCTTCAGGCGGTGGCGTGAGCGGGCCGCAGAACCGTTCCGCAAGCCAGGTTGCCAGCGTCACCAGCATCCAGGAGATCAGCGTAGCAACCACCAGATCCCGCGGCCAGTGCATCCCCAGCAGCAAGCGGCTGCCCATCACCCCTGTCGCCCAAACCAGTAAAATCACGATGGTCATCGTGCGGCGTCGAGGCCAAAGCAGCCCGACCCCCAGCAACGCCCAGCTGGCCGCAAACATCGTATGGCCGGAAGGAAACGCAAACCCCGTCTCTTTTTGCCAGTGCTTACGCAGGAACTTTGGAATATCCTTCTGTTCCGCAAGCTGCTCTTTCACCAGCGCGCCGCGATCTTTACGCTTTAAATTGTAGAACTCATCCACCGGAACATGGTGCGCTTTTTCCAGCCAGACGACAAAAGGTCTTGGCTCCTGAACGTGATCCTTCACCCAGGACTTCACGCCCTGTCCAATAACGATCGCGCCCCCGAGGATAGCAAAGAGCATCAGCGCCGCGCGCAGTCGAAAGCGCAGGCACCACAAGAACCAGCCGCAGAGGATGACGTGGGTAATAATTCCCCACGGCTGCGTGACCGTTTCCGTTACCCAGTATAACGTTTTCAGCCACGTGGCATTCTGCCCCGGCTGCCACATCCAGCCGGAGACCCACACGGCCAAAGGCATAATCAGTAAAATGGCCGCGCCTGCTGCCGTACGTCTGGCGATTGAAAGCATGTCTTCTCCTTTTTCGCTAAGCCTCACAATCATAACTGAAATTCATTCGATGGGTGGATATGTCGGATCGTGCGTTTAACGTTCATATAGCATGGCGCCCATTAGGCGAACGTGCCGAGCTTGTGGCAAAATGGACAAATACAGAAAGCAAAACAGGCGCAAGGCACGAAACGTGTCAGCCTACTCTGGAGAATCACATGCAGCTTAAACGTGCGGCAGAAGCCAAACTGCCAACCCCATGGGGCGATTTCCTGATGGTGGGGTTTGAAGAACTGGCAACCGGACAGGATCATGTCGCGCTGGTCTACGGCGACATTTCAGGGCAGACGCCGGTGCTGTCCCGCGTCCATTCAGAGTGTCTGACCGGCGACGCGTTGTTCAGCCTGCGCTGTGATTGCGGTTTCCAGCTCGAAGCTGCCCTTACCCATATTGCCGAAGAAGGCCGCGGCGTGCTGCTCTATCACCGTCAGGAAGGCCGTAATATTGGTCTGCTGAATAAAATCCGCGCTTACGCGCTGCAGGACCAGGGCTACGATACGGTGGAAGCCAACCACCAGCTCGGTTTTGCCGCCGATGAGCGTGACTTCACCCTCTGCGCCGATATGTTCAAGCTGCTGGGCGTGGACGAGGTTCGCCTGCTGACCAATAACCCGAAAAAGGTGGAAATCCTCACCGAAGCCGGGATCAACATCGTCGAACGCGTACCGCTGATTGTCGGCCGCAACCCGAAAAACGCCCACTATCTCGATACCAAAGCGGCCAAGATGGGCCATCTTCTGAAAGAGTAAAAGGACAAAGCCCGGCACAGATGCCGGGCTTTTTTATCAATCCAGCATTTTACGAATCACATAATGTAAAATGCCGTCGTTCTGGTAGTAGGTCAGTTCGGTTGCGGTATCAATACGACACCGGCATTCCAGTACCTCGCTTTTCCCGTCTGCTCGCGTAAGCTTCACCGGCACCGTTTTACCCGGCTGCAGGTTTTGCAGGCCGCTAATATCAATCTGCTCTTCCCCGGTCAGGCCCAGCGTTTTACGCGTGACGCCCTGCGGGAACTCAAGCGGCAGGATCCCCATGCCGATCAGGTTCGAGCGGTGAATACGTTCGAACGACTCGGCAATGACCACGCGGACGCCAAGCAGTCGCGGCCCTTTTGCCGCCCAGTCTCGGCTGGAGCCGGAACCGTACTCTTTCCCGGCGATGACCGCCAGCGGCGTACCTTCCTGCTGATATTTGACGGCTGCGTCATAAATCGACACGACTTCAGTCCCCGGAAGATGGCGCGTCATCCCCCCTTCCACGCCCGGAACCATTTCGTTACGAATGCGGATGTTGGCAAACGTCCCGCGCATCATCACTTCATGGTTACCGCGGCGCGATCCGTAGGAGTTAAAATCGCGGCGCTCCACGCCCCGGCTTTGCAGATAACGGCCCGCCGGGCTGTCGGCTTTGATGCTCCCCGCCGGGGAGATATGGTCCGTGGTGACGGAATCCCCCAGCATCGCCAGTATGCGCGCCCCGTGAATATCCTGAAGCGGTGCAGGCTCGGCCAGCATCTCATCAAAGAACGGCGACAGGCGGATATAGGTGGAGTCGTCCTGCCAGTCATAGGTGTCCGAGCCCACAACGTTGATGGCTTTCCATTCCGGCGTGCCTTCAAACACTTCCGCATACTCTTTGCGGAACATCTCGGTGGAGACCTTTTCAACGGCCATCGCAATTTCACGCGAGGACGGCCAGATATCCTTCAGATAGACCGGCTCATTCTTGCGGTCGTGACCAATGGGATCGGTCGCCAGGTTAATATTCATATTGCCGGCCAGCGCGTAGGCCACCACCAGAGGCGGCGAAGCGAGCCAGTTGGTTTTCACCAGTGGATGAATACGACCTTCAAAGTTACGGTTGCCAGAAAGCACTGCGCCAACCGTCAGATCGCCCTGCTTGATCGCCGTTTCAATAGGTTCAGGCAGCGGGCCGGAGTTACCGATGCAGGTGGTACAGCCGTAGCCCACGAGGTTAAAGCCCAGCTCGTCAAGATACGGCGTTAGCCTGGCCTGCGCCAGGTAATCCGAGACCACTTTGGAGCCCGGTGCCAGAGAGGCTTTGACCCAGGGCTGTGGTTTCAGCCCCAGCTCAACCGCCTTTTTAGCCAGCAGGCCGGCCGCCATTAATACGCTGGGGTTTGAGGTGTTGGTGCAGGAGGTGATGGCGGCAATGACAACCGCGCCGTCCGGGAGCTGATACTGATGTCCGTTCAGAACATAGTCGATTGGGCGATGGTCCTTCTTCGCCACGTTGACTTCCAGCTCATTGCTGGCGGCAAACGCTTTTGGCACGTCGCTTAACGCCACGCGATCCTGCGGACGTTTCGGACCGGCGAGGCTCGCCTCAACGCTTCCCATGTCGAGCGCAAGCGTGCTGGTAAATACCGGCTCATCGCCCGGATTGCGCCACATGCCCTGCGCTTTGGTGTACGCCTCCACCAGCGCCACCTGCTCTTCGCTGCGTCCGCTCAGGCGCATGTACTCCAGCGTGACGTCATCAATGGGGAAAAATCCGCAGGTTGCGCCATATTCTGGCGCCATGTTGGCGATGGTCGCGCGGTCAGCAAGCGGCAGCGAATCCAGCCCGTCACCGTAAAATTCTACGAATTTGCCCACCACGCCATGCTTACGCAGCATCTGGGTAACGGTGAGCACAAGATCGGTGGCGGTAATGCCTTCAGAAAGCTTCCCGGTGAGCTTAAAGCCGACGACATCAGGGATAAGCATGGAGACCGGCTGACCGAGCATGGCGGCTTCCGCTTCGATACCGCCGACACCCCAGCCCAGCACGCCGAGGCCGTTAATCATGGTGGTATGGGAATCGGTGCCCACCAGCGTGTCCGGATAAGCCACCCACTCCTTGTCCTGCAATTCACTCCAGACGGCTTTACCAAGATATTCAAGGTTAACCTGGTGACAAATACCGGTGCCGGGTGGAACCACGCTAAAGCGGCTGAACGCCTGCTGGCCCCACTTCAGGAAGACGTAACGCTCGTGGTTTCGCTCCATCTCGAGACGCACGTTCTCGCCAAAGGCATCGTCATCACCGAAGTGGTCAACGGTTACCGAGTGGTCAATCACGAGGTCGACGGGAGAAAGCGGGTTCACTTTAGCCGTATCGCCGCCGAGACGTTTGACCGCCTCACGCATGGCGGCGAGATCCACCACGGCAGGAACGCCGGTGAAGTCCTGCATCAGGACCCTTGCCGGGCGGTAGGCAATTTCTCTGTCGGCATGGGCATTCTTGAGCCATCCCGCCAGCGCCTGAATATCGTCGAGGGTAACGGAATCACCGTCCTGCCAGCGCAGGAGGTTTTCCAGCAAAACTTTCAAGGACTTGGGTAAACGCGAAATGTCCCCAAGCGTTCTGGCAGCCAGCGGCAGGCTATAGTAGTGCCAGGTTTTATTTTCTGCCTGTAATGTGTCCTTACTGGCTTCGCGTAGGGTTAACGACATAAGCTCCTCCTTAATTACAGAGATGTCCTGACAATCATCAGGGCCGTAATTAAAGATAACACAAAGATGTCGTAACGTTTTGATAACAACCCGAATTGATAAATTTAGGAATGGTCCAGAGGAGAGTAAAACAAAAAACCCCGCCGCAGCGAGGTTTTATCATTTAGTGGACGGCCAGCCAGATGAGCTGACTCCAGAACAGAATCGACAGGGTAAAAACGCCGATCCATGACCAGTATTTTTGAGACATCATGTTATTCATCATAGGGACACCAGGCATTATTTATTAAACATTCCGAGGCAGGTCCTCGTGCTATATTGCTGATGTGTATTTATTAAAGAGTACAAAGGTGCATAGTCTTTATTCAGACTAACTGCATCATTACGCAATAAACTAAATTATTGTTTTTTGGGTTCGTCTTCCGCGAACACATCAATAAAAGCTTGCTGCTGCGGCGTCAGTTTCCAGGATGCCGGCACTGCTGTCGCAGGTGCTTTGCGTCCTTTGTGAACAGTGTCATGATGCTGACACATCCGTTTTGCCGTTTCTGTACGTACCGTCACTGCCATATTCAACCCCAATATTTCCAGGCCAGGAGAGCAACCATCACCCAGAACAGGGCGGAAACGAGAAAGACCGCCAGCCAGGCTTTACGCTTGAGCGCAGGATCCCTTTGCGGTTCTTCACTTCCTGAAGGCATTGCTAACCTCATACAATCGATATCGCTTATCATTTAGGACCAAACAATTGGTACAATTAATCATCTGTTGAGATAAATCCTAAAGAAACTTTAGCCGAAAAGCCAGTGAATTTACGCATCAAGAGGCATGAAATATTCAATCTTTTGACCAGAAATAAATATTTGAAAAGAAAAATTTGCGTAGCCGTTAATTAGTTTCTATTTTTGTCGCCAATTCACGACATTAAAACCACACAAATTAAAAGGATAATGGCAATATATGGCAGGGGAAGTGCAGATGATGATAATTCTAATTTAGCTTTAAGCGGATATTTCGGTATCTTTCCCACTGGGAAAGATACCGGGTGTGATTATTTTTCGGGGAGTTTGATATCTTTAAACATCTCTTCAATATCTTCATTTGAGCGTAATGCAACGGCGGTATCCACCACGTCACGCGTTAAATGCGGGGCAAAGCGCTGAATAAAATCATACATATAGCTTCGCAGGAAGGTACTGCGACGGAAACCTATTTTGGTCGTGCTATGGCTGAAAATATCATGTGCATCAAGACGCACCAGGTCAGGGTCTGACACCGGGTCCACCGCCATGCTGGCGATCACCCCTACCCCCAGACCAAGCCGTACATAGGTCTTTATGACGTCGGCATCGGTGGCGGTAAAGACAATCCGCGGCGTTAACCCGGCCCGGTTGAAGGCGGTATCAAGCTCAGAACGTCCGGTGAAGCCAAACGTGTAGGTGACCAGAGGATATTGCGCCAGCTCTTCGATCGTCACCGACCCTTTTCCCGCCAGCGGATGATCCGGGGTCACCACAATGGAGCGGTTCCAGTGATAGCACGGCAGCATGACCAGATCGTCATACAGATGAAGCGCTTCCGTCGCGATGGCAAAATCTGCATTGCCCTTCGACACCGCCTCAGCAATTTGCGTTGGCGACCCCTGGTGCATATGCAGGGAGACGCGCGGATAACGCTCGATAAAGCCCTTGATAACGCCCGGGAGGGCGTAGCGCGCCTGGGTGTGCGTCGTGGCAATATACAGCGAGCCTTTATCCGGCCAGGTATGTTCCCCCGCCACAGACTTGATCGCATCGACTTTGGAGAGGACTTCCCGCGCAATACGGATAATTTCCTGTCCCGCTGGCGTCACCTGGGTAAGGTGTTTACCGCTGCGGGCGAAAATCTGAATACCTAATTCATCCTCAAGCATGCGAACCTGCTTGCTGATGCCCGGTTGCGAGGTATATAGCCCCTCGGCGGTGGAAGAGACATTAAGGTTGTGATTCACCACCTCAACGATATAACGAAGCTGCTGTAATTTCATGCCAGACCATCCGATTTAGCGCACGCGGTCAATCGCTTAAGACGATTTGATAATAAGAAAAGGGTTAACTATAACCACTATATCATTTATAGCCTGACTGTATAGTACGGAACAAAAAATAATAATAAGGTAATAAAAAAGGGCCGGAAGTCCGGCCCTTTTACAGGTAAGTAACGGTCAGGAAAGATTATTTCTTGCCTTCAACCCATTTGCCATCGACAAAGAAGGCGGACCATCCGGTCGCTTTACCCTCTTTCTCTGCCGCAACGTACTGCTGCTTCGTTTTACGGCTAAAACGGACCACCGTCTTATTGCCTTCAGGATCCTGCTGTGGCGCATCGGCCAGATAACGCAGTTTCTCAGGCAGACGATCGCGGAAGCGATGCAGCTCTTCCACCAGCGGCGCGCGCGTTTCACGCGATTTCGGGAAGGTGTTGGCAGCCAGGAAGACACCTGCGGCGCCATCACGCAGTACGAAGTACGCGTCGGATTTTTCACACGGCAGTTCAGGCAGCGGAACCGGATCTTCCTTCGGCGGAGCAACCTCACCGTTACGCAGAATTTTGCGCGTGTTCTTACACTCGTCGTTGGTGCAGGCCATGTACTTACCAAAACGCCCCATTTTCAGGTGCATTTCAGAACCACACTTCTCGCACTCCACAATCGGGCCGTCATAGCCTTTAATGCGGAACTCACCCTCTTCGATCTCATACCCGTCACACGTTGGGTTGTTACCACAGACGTGCAGCTTACGTTTAGGATCGATCAGATAGCTGTCCATCGCCGTGCCACATTTTTTGCAGCGGCGTTTCGCGCGCAGAGCGTTGGTTTCCGCATCATCACCTTCCAGCACGTTAAGAACTTCGTTCTCAGGCACCAGGTTGATGGTTGTTTTGCAGCGCTCTTTTGGTGGCAGCGCGTAGCCTGAACAGCCAAGGAACACGCCCGTTGTCGCAGTACGGATCCCCATCTTACGGCCACAGGTCGGGCAGTCGATGCTGGTCAGTACCATCTGGTTAGGCAGCATGCCGCCCTCTTCAGGATCTTTCTCCGCTTTCTCAAGCTGGTTGGTAAAATCGCTGAAGAAGCTGTCGAGAACCTTCTTCCACTCCGCCTTGTGGCTGGCCACCTCGTCGAGGCTGTCTTCCATCTGCGCGGTGAAGTCATAGTTCATCAACTCGCGGAAGTTAGCTTCCAGACGGTCGGTGACAATCTCACCCATTTTTTCGGCATAGAAACGGCGGTTCTCTACGCGAACGTAACCGCGGTCCTGAATGGTCGAGATGATTGACGCGTAGGTTGACGGACGGCCAATCCCGCGTTTTTCCAGCTCTTTAACCAGCGACGCTTCACTAAAGCGCGCAGGCGGCTTGGTGAAGTGCTGGGCCGGAACCAGATCGACAAGCGACAGCTCGTCGCCTTTGTTTACCGCAGGCAGCGTACGGTCTTCATCACCTTTACGCAGCGCTGGCATCACTTTCGTCCAGCCGTCGAAGCGCAGGATACGACCGCGCGCTTTCAGACGGAAATCGCCCGCGCCAACGGTCAGCGTGGTGGAGTCGTACTTCGCCGGGGTCATCTGACACGCGACGAACTGACGCCAGATCAGCTGATACAGCTTCTGGGCGTCGGCTTCCATGTCTTTCAGCGACTCGGCCAGCACAGAGACATCAGAAGGACGAATCGCTTCGTGCGCTTCCTGAGAATTCTCTTTGCTGGCGAACTGGTTGGCGCTTTCCGGCAGGTATTTCTTACCGAAGTTGTCGCTAATGTAGCCGCGCACCATGTTCACCGCGTCCTGGCTCAGGTTCGTTGAGTCAGTACGCATGTAGGTGATGTAACCCGCTTCATACAAGCGCTGGGCCATCATCATGGTTTTCTTCACGCCGTAACCCAGACGGGTGCTCGCCGCCTGTTGCAGTGTGGACGTGATAAACGGCGCGCCAGGCTTGCTGCTGGTCGGTTTATCTTCGCGCTCCAGCACCTGGTAGCGCGCTTTTTCCAGCAGCGCCACGGCGGCCATGGTCTGATCGCGGTTTTCAGGACGGAAAGGCTTATCGTTATGATGGCTTACCTGCAGCGGCAGCGCATCACCGCCCGGGGTGGTGACGTTGGCGTCAACTTCCCAGAACTCTTCCGGCACGAAGGCTTTAATTTCGCGTTCACGCTCAACGACGAGACGCACGGCTACAGACTGCACGCGCCCTGCAGACAGGCCGCGGGCAATCTTTTTCCACAGCAGTGGGGAAACCATGTAGCCCACAACGCGGTCCATAAAGCGACGCGCCTGCTGGGCGTTTACACGATCGATATTCAGCTCGCCCGGCTTCTCAAACGCCTGACGAATCGCATTCTTTGTAATTTCGTTAAACACTACGCGGCTGTAGCGTTTGTCATCCCCCCCGATCACTTCCCGCAGGTGCCACGCAATGGCTTCCCCTTCGCGGTCAAGGTCGGTTGCGAGATAGATGTGGTCTGCTTTTTCAGCAAGCTGCTTCAGCTCGTTAACGACTTTTTCTTTCCCGGGCAGCACTTCATATTGTGCATCCCAGTTGTGCCATGGGTTAACACCCATGCGGTTGACAAGCGCGCTACGTTCATCCTTTTTAGGCTTTTTAGCCCCTTTGGTGGAGGTAGAGTCTGCGCTCTTTTTGCTGGCTGAGCCACTGGTCGGCAAATCGCGGATGTGACCAACGCTGGACTTAACCACGTAGTCATTACCCAGATACTTATTGATCGTTTTGGCTTTTGCCGGGGACTCAACGATGACGAGAGCTTTACCCATATTCACCTTTACCTAATTTAATTCTTCCAGGAATACGCCGCACGTTGATTTCCCTTCCGCTGACGACGAGCCAATGATATTGCGACTGCGCCAGGGGATATCAACCCCTATGTCTTACCGAACGTCAGAATGGCGACATCCAGGTCATTGAGTTTTCGGGTATTTTTCTCACATCTCGTATAATTCGTGACGAATTCCCGGTCGAATGTCAAGCAATTCTGTTGCCAGAATGACGAAAGCGCACACTCTACCTGATAAAATTCGTTACGCAACTTTATTAGCATGCAAAAGCAAATCCCGCCAACCTGCCCTCTGCATCTTATCCCCTCACATTACAGGGAAAATTTGCCCCCAAAGCGACCCCGGCGTAGACTATTGTCACTGTTTAAGGAGTGGATTATGCAGAATACGACCCAACCCATTGACCGAGCCTCTCTGCTTATCGAAGCAAACAAGCTTATTCGTGACCATGAAGATACGCTGGCAGGCATTGAAGCCACCGGCGTTGAGCAGCGTAATGGCGTGCTGGTTTTCAGCGGCGAATACTTCCTTGACGAGCAGGGTTTACCGACCCCGAAAAGCACCGCCGTGTTTAATATGTTTAAATACCTGGCGCATACGCTTTCAGAGAAATATCACCTGGTCGATTAATGCAAAACGCGAGGCATATGCCTCGCGTTTTTGTTTACAGCAGCGGTTTTTGTCCGCGCTGTAGCCAGCGAAGCAGCAGGCGGTCCGCGCTTTCCGCCGCGCTGTTGGTAAAGCGGTCCATCAGTCGTTTGCGCTGGGTAAAGCGCACGCCTACCAGTTCCCGGCCTTCCATCAGGTTGAGCAGCAGGTCATCACTGGTACCCACTTCATCCACCAGCCCTTTTTCCTGCGCCTGGATGCCGTACCAGTGCTCGCCGGTCGCCACCTGTTCAATATCCAGCGTTGGGCGCATGCGGTGTACGAAGTCTTTAAAGAGATGGTGAGTTTCATTCAGATCTTCACGGAATTTCTGGCGCCCCTCTTCCGTGTTTTCCCCCAACAGCGTCAGGGTGCGTTTATACTGACCCGCCGTGTGAAGTTCGATATCAATCTCTTTATTTTTCAGGAAGCGGTTAAAGTTAGGGATCTGTGCGACCACGCCAATGGAACCAATGATGGAAAACGGCGCCGCAACGATTTTGTCCGCCACGCAGGCCATCATATAACCGCCGCTCGCCGCGACTTTATCTACGGCCACGGTAAGCGGGATCTGCTTCTCGCGCAGGCGCTGTAGCTGTGAGGCGGCCAGCCCGTAACCGTGTACCACCCCGCCCGGGCTCTCAAGACGCACCACCACCTGATCCTGCGCCGTTGCCACAGCCAGAACCGCAGTCACCTCTTCGCGCAGCGAGGCGACTTCATGCGCATCCATGCTGCCTTTAAAATCGAGCACATAGACGCGGGGTTTGGCGTCACCCTGCGGCGTCGAGAGCTTTGCTTTCGCCTTCGCGGCTTTGGCTTCCTGCTTGTGTTTTTTCTTCTGGGCTTTCAGCCACAGCTTCTGCTGGTGGCTATCCAGCAGCGAGAGGGACATCTCTTCCTGCATCTCTTTATATTGCTCGCTCAGGCGGGTGATGCGTAACTCCCCACGCTGACGCTTGCGCTGCGTCAGGTTGACAATCAGAACGGCAACCACCGCAATGGCAATCACCACCGTCGCGATTTTGGCCAAAAACAACCCATATTGAGAAAGTAATTCCACGCGTTCCACCTTGATTAAACCACGAATCTTTCACGGCAGTGTACAACAGCCCTGCCCCTGCGTCTCGCCCGTGACATTACCTCTGCGAGCCGTCTTCAGGAATCCCTGCGCTGCGCTTTAAATATTTGCAAATTGTTAATTTTACAGTAATGCGTCCTGTAGACTGATTGAATTCTCACGCTAATTCGGGCATAAAGCCGAAAAGTCATTATAAAGGCGTGATAGAGACACCGTGCGCCTGAGGAGTCACCGTGCATTATCAACCGCAAAAAAGCCTGCTGCAGAACCGAATCATTCTTGTCACCGGCGCCAGCGATGGTATTGGTCGCGAAGCGGCCCTGACGTACGCTGAGTATGGCGCAAGCGTGATTCTCATTGGGCGCAATGAGGAAAAGCTCAAGAGGGTCGCTCAGGAAATTGAAGCCGCAGGCGGGACACCTGCCCCCTGGTACACGCTCGATTTACTGACATGCACGCCAGCGCTGTGCCAGGAACTTGCTCGCCGTATCAGTACCCACTACTCACGTCTGGACGGCGTGCTGCACAACGCCGGTTTGTTAGGTGAAGTGCGTCCAATGGATGAACAGGATCCTGATATCTGGCAGCAGGTGATGCAGGTTAACGTTAACGGAACTTTTTTCCTCACCCAGGCCTTGCTTCCTTTATTACTCAAATCCGAGTCAGGGTCTCTGGTCTTCACCTCTTCCAGCGTAGGCCGCGAGGGACGCGCAAACTGGGGAGCGTATGCTGTCTCAAAATTCGCGACCGAGGGCATGATGCAGGTGCTGGCGGAGGAGTATCAGAGCCGCCATCTGCGCGTAAACTGTATTAACCCGGGCGGTACGCGCACCAGCATGCGCGCCTGCGCCTTCCCGACGGAAGATCCGCTGAAGCTGAAAACCCCGGCAGACATTATGCCGCTCTATCTCTGGCTGATGGGCGACGACAGCCGCCGCAAAACCGGAATGACCTTTGACGCCCAGCCGGGCCGCAAACCGGGGATTTCGCAATGAGTGAAGAGCGTCATCAGCAGCGCCAGCAGCGTCTGAAGGAACAGGTTGACGCGCGCGTCGCGGCAGCCCAGGACGAACGTGGGATCGTCATCGTCTTTACCGGCAATGGTAAAGGCAAAACCACTGCAGCGTTTGGCACCGCTACGCGCGCCGTCGGCCACGGACAAAAAGTGGGAGTCATCCAGTTTATCAAAGGGGAATGGCCCAACGGTGAGCGTAATTTGCTTGAACCGCACGGCGTTGAGTTTCAGGTGATGGCGACCGGATTTACGTGGGATACGCAGAACCGGGAAACCGATACCGCAGCCTGCCTTGCCGTCTGGGAGCACGCCAAAAGAATGCTGGCTGACCCGGCGTTAAATATGGTGCTGCTGGATGAGATCACCTATATGGTCGCCTACGACTACCTGCCGCTGGAGGACGTACTGGATGCACTGAAGAACCGCCCTGCGCACCAGACGGTTATCGTTACAGGTCGCGGGTGTCATCGGGAGATTCTGGAGCTGGCAGATACCGTCAGCGAGCTGCGTCCGGTCAAGCATGCGTTTGATGCTGGCATCAAAGCACAAATTGGCATTGATTACTAAAGAAAAAAGCCCGGTGAGTTCACCGGGCTTTTTAAATTAACCGTTGTTATTCCGGCTGCCAGAGCGACGATTGCTGTTCACCTGGCTGTGGCGTTTCACCGCGCGACGGATCTGATTCGCCTTCATACGACGACGATCTTTCTCCACCGCCACTTTAGAGGTGGTTTCCGGCGTCAGGCCAACCAGCTCGCGCAGGTAGTTAGTCTGGGTAAGATCCAGCTCGGTATAACCACCGCGCGGCAGACCTTTCGGCAGCAGAATGTCGCCGTAGCGAACGCGGATCAGGCGGCTAACCTGCACGCCTACCGCTTCCCACAGACGACGCACCTCGCGGTTACGTCCTTCGGTCAGGGTCACGTTGTACCACTGGTTAATCCCTTCACCACCGGTAAATTTGATGGTTTTGAACGCCGCAGGGCCGTCTTCCAGCTGCACGCCGCGCGACAGATCGCGCAGTTTATTTTCGTCAACCTGGCCGAAGACGCGAACGGCGTACTCACGCTCAACTTCACGGCTTGGGTGCATCAGACGGTTTGCCAGTTCACCATCGGTGGTGAACAGCAGCAGACCGCAGGTGTTCACGTCCAGACGGCCCACGGCAATCCAGCGAGCGCCGCGCAGTTTTGGCAGACGATCAAACACCGTTGGACGACCTTCCGGGTCGTTGCGGGTACACAGCTCGCCTTCCGGCTTGTAGTAGGCCAGCACGCGGCAGATCTGTTCCGCAGACTCTTTCACAGAGATAAGATGACCGTCAATGCGGATCTTAAGCCCCGGTACGATTTCAACGCGGTCACCCAGCGTGGCGATTTTACCGTCCACACTCACGCGACCCGCTTCAATAATGGCTTCGATTTCACGGCGTGAACCGTGGCCGGCGCGCGCCAGCACTTTCTGTAACTTCTCGCTCATTGAGCTTCCTCAGGTGTCGCCTTCACAGGCGTCGAATCAGGTCAAAAGCAGAGCCGAGCCCTGCTTTGATGGCCGCGTAGTATATCTGCTTACACCTCTACAAGAAAGGCTTAACATCACCCACGCCTTCGCGAATCACTTCCGGCGTGTCTTCCGTGAGATCTACAACAGTAGTCGGCTGCTGGCCGAGATAACCGCCGTGAATAATCAGCTCCACCACCTTCTCCAGACGATCTTTAATCTCCTCCGGATCGGACTCGGTAAACTCGCTTCCCGGCAGCATCAGTGAGGTAGAGAGCATCGGTTCGCCGAGAGTTTCCAGCAGCGCCTGGGCAATCGGGTTCGACGGCACGCGCATCCCGATGGTTTTACGCTTTTCCTGCAGCAGGCGGCGCGGCACCTCTTTCGTCCCTTTCAGGATGAAGGTGTAGTTACCCGGCGTGTTGTTCTTGATCAGGCGAAACGCCACGTTATCCACATAAGCATAGGTCGACAGCTCAGAGAGATCGCGGCACATCAGGGTGAAGTTATGGCCGTCCGGCAGTTGGCGGATGCGACAGATTCGCTCCATCGCCCCTTTATCTTCAATTTTACAGCCCAGCGCGTAGCCGGAATCGGTCGGGTAGACTATCACGCCGCCTTTGCGGACGATCTCCACGGCCTGGTTAATCAGACGTGGCTGCGGGTTATCCGGATGGATATAGAAAAACTGACTCATACTTCCCTCTCTTCAATTTGCTGCGGCTACTCCCAGAGCTGCCAGACCGGCTCAACGCCAGCGGGTAGCCAGAGCTTGCGTCCCAGCTCGATCCACGCGCAGGGCTGATGGAAATCAGAACCCTGTGACCCAAGCAGGCCAAACTGGCGGGCGTAAGTCGCGAGCTGCGCGCGCTCGTTGGGCGCCTGCTGACACTGGGCGACTTCCATCGCCTCGCCACCGCATTCGGCAAAGTGCGCCAGCAGTCTTTTCAGCCATTTAGCAGAAAGATTATACCGTCCCGGATGGGCCAGCACGGCCTTACCGCCAGAATGATGAATCACATCAATAGCTTGTTTTATTGTACACCACTGTGGCGGAACGTATCCGGTTTTCCCGCGCGCCAGATATTTTTTAAAGACATCCGCCATGGTCGTCGCTTTGCCCGCGTCGACCAGAAAACGGGCGAAATGACCGCGGGTGACCGCCCCGCCGTTCGCCAGCTTTTGCGCCCCTTCCAGCGCGCCCGGAATATGCGCCTTCTCCAGACGCTCGCCGATCATCTCCGCGCGCTGGTTGCGGCGCGTTTTTTGTTCTTGCAAAAAGGCAAGAAGTGCCGGATGTTCTATATCAATGTTCAGGCCAACGATGTGAATTTCATGGTTTTCCCATACGGTCGATATCTCGACGCCGGGCACCAGATTCAGCGCCAGTCCGCTGCGGGCAATCTCGGCGCGCGCTGCCGGAATGGCGTCGGTGGTATCGTGATCGGTTATCGCCAGCGTGCCGACACGCATTTCAACCGCGCGATGAACCAGGGCTTCGGGCGTCAGCAGGCCATCAGAGGCCTGAGTATGGCTGTGTAAATCATAAATAATCGCGTAGGTGGTATCGCTCAAAGCACTTCCCATAACAGGTTGGAAACATCCGAAACCGTCATGATACCGACTTAACGTGAAATTCTGAAATCAAGGGTTGACAATACGCCATCGAACCAGTTAACTAGTACGCAAGTTCACACGAGAAAGGTATCTGAAAATGACGGCACATTTCACTCTGCACGGCTGGTGGCGCACTTCCTGATCTTCGGGCAGTGTCACGCGTCTGCGAAATGCAAACAGATACCCGCCCGCTACCCAGCGGGCTTTTTTTTGAACAGAATAAATGAGAACAACAACATGCAAACAGCCAAACCCCATCTCGAACTGCTGACCTGCGAGGCGGCCTATCGCCACAACCCGACCGCGCTGTTTCATCAGGTGTGCGGCGCGCGTCCGGCGACGCTGCTGCTGGAGTCTGCGGATATCGACAGCAAGGACGATCTGAAAAGCCTGCTGCTGGTCGACAGCGCGCTGCGCATTACCGCGTTAGGTGACACTGTCACCATCAAAGTGCTCTCTGACAATGGCGCATCGCTCCTCCCGCTGCTGGATGCGGCTCTGCCCGCGGGCATCGACAATGAGCGTCACCCTGACCTGCGAATTCTGCATTTCCCGCCGGTGAGCCAGCTGCTGGACGAAGATGCTCGCCTCTGCTCGCTGTCCGTATTCGATGCCTTCCGCCTGCTGCAAAATCTGGTCACCGTGCCGGAAGATGAGCGCGAAGCGATGTTCTTCGGCGGGCTGTTTGCTTACGACCTGGTCGCCGGTTTTGAAGATTTGCAGGAAACCGAGCAGGGCAACCGCTGCCCGGACTACTGTTTCTACCTGGCCGAAACCCTGCTGGTGATCGACCATCAGAAAAAATATACCCGCATTCAGGCAAGCCTGTTCACCCCGTCTGCGTCTGAGAAAAACCGTCTGGAGCATCGCATCGCTCAGCTCCAGCAGCAGATGACGGAAGCGCCGCCTGCGCTGCCGGTACAGCGCGTCGAGAAGATGACCTGTGAGGTAAATCAGACCGACGATCAATACGGCGCCGTGGTTCGCCAGATGCAAAAGGCGATTCGCGCCGGGGAGATTTTCCAGGTTGTGCCGTCCCGCCGCTTCTCGCTGCCCTGCCCGTCGCCGCTGGCGGCTTACGACGTGCTGAAGAAGAGCAACCCAAGCCCGTATATGTTCTTTATGCAGGACAATGATTTCACGCTGTTCGGCGCCTCGCCGGAAAGCTCGCTGAAGTACGACGCCACCAGCCGCCAGATTGAGATCTACCCGATTGCAGGCACCCGTCCACGCGGCCGTCGCGCCGATGGCTCGCTGGACCGCGATCTGGACAGCCGCATCGAACTGGAAATGCGAACCGACCACAAAGAGCTCTCCGAGCACCTGATGCTGGTTGACCTGGCGCGTAACGACCTGGCGCGCATTTGCACCCCAGGCAGCCGCTACGTGGCGGATCTGACCAAAGTTGACCGCTACTCCTTCGTGATGCACCTGGTCTCCCGCGTGGTGGGTGAGCTGCGCAGCGACCTCGACGTGCTGCACGCCTACCGCGCCTGTATGAATATGGGCACCCTGAGCGGCGCGCCGAAGGTGCGCGCCATGCAGCTTATCGCCGAAGCGGAAGGACGTCGTCGCGGCAGCTACGGCGGCGCGGTGGGTTACTTCACCGCCCACGGCGACCTCGATACCTGCATCGTGATCCGCTCCGCCTACGTCGAAGACGGTATTGCTACCGTTCAGGCCGGCGCCGGGATTGTTCTCGACTCTGTTCCGCAGTCTGAAGCTGACGAAACCCGCAGTAAAGCACGCGCGGTATTGCGCGCCATCGCTACCGCACACCACGCACAGGAGATTTTCTGATGGCTGACATTCTGCTGCTCGATAATATCGACTCCTTTACCTATAACCTGGCAGACCAGCTGCGTGCGAATGGCCATAACGTCGTTATCTACCGCAACCACGTTCCGGCTCAGACCCTGATTGACCGTCTGGCTACCATGCAAAATCCGGTGCTGATGCTTTCCCCGGGGCCGGGCGCGCCGAGCGAAGCGGGCTGTATGCCCGAACTGCTGACCCGCATGCGCGGCAAGCTGCCGATTATCGGTATCTGCCTTGGTCACCAGGCGATCGTGGAAGCCTACGGTGGTTACGTCGGCCAGGCGGGCGAGATCCTGCACGGTAAAGCCTCCAGCATTGAACATGACGGCCAGGCAATGTTTGCCGGGCTGCCGAATCCGCTCCCGGTCGCGCGCTATCATTCGCTGGTCGGCAGCAACATTCCGGCCGGGCTGACCATCAACGCCTCGTTCGAAGGGATGGTGATGGCGGTACGCCACGATGCGGATCGCGTCTGCGGGATGCAGTTCCACCCGGAATCTATTTTGACCTCCAACGGCGCCCGCCTGCTGGAGCAGACCCTTGACTGGGCGTTACAGAAGCTGGAGCAGACCAATACCCTGCAGCCAATTCTGGAAAAACTGTATCAGGCGCAGACCCTGAGCCAGCAGGAGAGCCACCAGCTCTTCTCCGCCGTGGTGCGCGGCGAACTGAAGCCTGAACAGCTGGCGGCGGCGCTGGTCAGCATGAAGGTGCGCGGTGAAAGCCCGCAGGAGATCGCCGGTGCCGCAACCGCCCTGCTGGAGAATGCCGCCCCGTTCCCGCGCCCTGACTACCAGTTTGCCGACATCGTAGGAACCGGTGGTGACGGCAGCAACAGTATCAATATCTCCACTGCCAGCGCGTTTGTGGCGGCGGCGTGTGGTTTAAAGGTAGCGAAACACGGTAACCGCAGCGTCTCCAGCCGTTCAGGCTCGTCCGATCTG
This sequence comes from Enterobacter sp. 168J2, assembly GCF_034107265.1. Taxonomy (NCBI): domain Bacteria; kingdom Pseudomonadati; phylum Pseudomonadota; class Gammaproteobacteria; order Enterobacterales; family Enterobacteriaceae; genus Enterobacter; species Enterobacter sp. 168J2. Next base: position 1,364,621 of record NZ_JAWNEB010000001.1, read on the forward strand.
CTGGCCGCGTTTGGCATCAACCTGGAGATGAATGCCGAGCGTTCACGCGAAGCGCTGGACGATCTGGGCGTTTGCTTCCTCTTTGCGCCGAAATATCACACCGGTTTCCGCCACGCGATGCCGGTTCGCCAGCAGCTTAAAACCCGCACGCTGTTTAACGTGCTCGGCCCGCTGATCAACCCGGCCCATCCGCCGCTGGCATTAATTGGCGTTTACAGCCCTGAGCTGGTGCTGCCGATTGCCGAGACGCTGCGCGTGCTGGGTTACAAGCGCGCCGCCGTGGTGCACAGCGGCGGAATGGATGAAGTTTCGCTGCATGCGCCGACGCTGGTGGCAGAGCTTAACGATGGTGAAGTGCTCAGCTATCAGCTTGAGGCGTCTGATTTCGGCTTAACGCCGTACCGTCAGGAAGCGCTGGCAGGCGGTACGCCGGAAGAAAACCGTGACATTCTGACGCGCTTACTACAAGGTAAAGGTGAGGCCGCCCATGAGGCCGCCGTGGCTGCCAACGTCGCCATGCTGATGCGTTTGCACGGTGAGGAAGACCTGAAGGCCAATGCTCAAAAAGTTCTGGATGTACTGCGCTCCGGTGCAGCTTACGATCGCGTTACCGCACTTGCGGCAAGAGGGTAAAGAATGCAGACCGTTTTAGCGAAAATCGTCGCCGATAAGGCCATCTGGGTGGAAGCACGCAAAGCAGAGCAGCCGCTTGCCAGTTTCCAGAATGACGTCGTCCCAAGCAGCCGTCGTTTCTATGACGCTCTGCAGGGTGCACGCACCGCCTTTATTCTGGAGTGCAAAAAGGCGTCTCCCTCAAAAGGCGTTATTCGTGACGATTTCGACCCGGCGCGCATCGCCGGTATTTATAAGCATCATGCGTCGGCCATCTCAGTGCTGACGGATGAGAAATATTTCCAGGGCAGCTTCGATTTTCTGCCGATCGTCAGCGGCATCGCGCCGCAGCCGATCCTGTGCAAAGACTTTATTATCGACCCGTATCAGATCTGGCTGGCGCGTTTCTACCAGGCTGACGCCTGTCTGCTGATGCTCTCGGTGCTGGACGACGAGCAGTATCGCCAGCTGTCTGCCGTGGCGCACAGCCTGAAAATGGGCGTGCTGACCGAAGTGAGTAACGAAGAAGAGCTCGAGCGCGCCATCGCGCTGGAAGCCAAAGTGGTCGGCATCAACAACCGCGATCTTCGCGACCTGTCGATTGACCTGAACCGCACGCGCCAGCTGGCTCCGCGTCTGGGTTCTGGCGTCACGGTGATCAGCGAATCCGGCATTAACAGCTACGCCCAGGTGCGCGAGCTGAGCCACTTTGCCAACGGTTTCCTGATTGGCTCCGCCATGATGGAGCATGACGACCTCAACGCGGCGGTGCGTCGCGTGCTGCTGGGCGAAAACAAAGTCTGCGGCTTAACCCGCGAACAGGACGCGCTGGCCGCGTATGAGGCTGGCGCAATCTATGGCGGTTTAATCTTCGTCGACTCCTCTCCTCGCGCAGTCAATGAGGAACAGGCCCGCAGGGTAATCGCGGCGGCCCCGCTGAGCTATGTTGGCGTGTTCCGCAATGCGGATATCGCGGACGTTGTGGCAAAAGCCGACGCGTTATCCCTGAGTGCCGTTCAGCTCCATGGCGAAGAAGATCAGGCGTATATCAATGCCCTGCGCGACGCGCTGGCACCGCAGGTTCAGATCTGGAAAGCACAAAGCGTGGGCAGCACCCTGCCTGCACGTAACCTTAACCACGTCGACAAATACGTGCTCGACAACGGTCAGGGCGGCACCGGACAACGTTTTGACTGGTCGCTGCTGAACGGCGAAAAGCTGGACAACGTCCTGCTGGCGGGCGGACTAAGCCCGGATAACTGTGTGGAAGCCGCGAAAACCGGCTGCGCAGGCCTCGATTTCAATTCAGGCGTAGAGTCGCAACCGGGTATCAAAGATGCCAGCAAGCTGGCCTCGGTGTTTAAAACTCTGCGTGCATATTAAGGAAGAGAAGATGACGACATTACTTAACCCGTATTTTGGTGAGTTCGGCGGGATGTACGTTCCGCAAATCCTGATGCCCGCGCTGCGCCAGCTGGAAGAAGCGTTCGTGAGCGCGCAGAAAGACCCGGCGTTTCAGGCGGAGTTTACCGACCTGCTGAAGAACTACGCCGGGCGTCCAACCGCGCTGACCAAATGCCGCAACCTGACCGAAGGCACCAAAACCACGCTGTATCTGAAGCGTGAAGACCTGCTGCACGGCGGCGCGCATAAAACTAACCAGGTGCTGGGCCAGGCGCTGCTCGCCAAGCGTATGGGTAAAACCGAAATCATCGCCGAAACCGGCGCGGGACAGCACGGCGTGGCTTCTGCGCTCGCCAGCGCCCTGCTCGGCCTGAAGTGCCGCATCTACATGGGCGCGAAAGACGTTGAGCGTCAGTCGCCTAACGTGTTCCGTATGCGCCTGATGGGTGCGGAAGTGATCCCGGTGCACAGCGGCTCCGCGACGCTGAAAGATGCCTGTAACGAAGCGCTGCGCGACTGGTCCGGCAGCTACGAAACCGCGCACTACATGCTCGGTACCGCGGCGGGCCCGCACCCGTTCCCGACCATCGTGCGCGAATTCCAGCGCATGATCGGTGAAGAGACCAAAGCGCAGATCCTCGAAAAAGAGGGTCGTCTGCCGGATGCGGTGATTGCCTGCGTCGGCGGCGGGTCTAACGCCATCGGCATGTTTGCCGATTTTATCGACGAAACCCGCGTAGGGCTGATTGGCGTTGAGCCTGCCGGTCACGGGATTGAAACCGGCGAGCACGGCGCGCCGCTGAAGCATGGCCGCGTGGGGATCTACTTCGGCATGAAAGCCCCGATGATGCAGACCGATGAAGGGCAGATTGAAGAGTCTTACTCAATTTCTGCCGGACTGGACTTCCCGTCCGTTGGGCCACAGCACGCGTTCCTGAACAGCACCGGGCGCGCGGATTATGTCTCCATTACCGATGACGAAGCGCTGGAAGCCTTCAAAACGCTGTGCCGCAGCGAAGGGATCATCCCGGCGCTGGAGTCTTCGCACGCGCTGGCGCACGCGCTGAAAATGATGAAAGAGAACCCGGAAAAAGAACAGCTGCTGGTGGTTAACCTTTCCGGTCGCGGTGACAAAGATATCTTCACCGTTCACGATATTCTGAAAGCACGAGGGGAAATCTGATGGAACGCTACGATAATGCATTTGCTGAACTGAAATCCCGCCAGGAAGGCGCGTTCGTTCCCTTCGTTACGCTGGGCGACCCTGGCCCGGAGCAGTCTCTGAAGATTATCGACGCCCTGATTGAAGCCGGCGCCGACGCGCTGGAGCTGGGCATTCCGTTCTCCGATCCGCTGGCGGATGGCCCTACCATCCAGAACGCCACCCTGCGCGCGTTTGCCGCAGGGGTGACCCCAACCCAGTGCTTTGAGATGCTGGCGGCGATCCGCCAGAAGCACCCGACCATTCCGATTGGCCTGCTGATGTACGCCAACCTGGTGTTTAACCGCGGTGTTGACGAGTTCTACGCCGAGTGCGCGCGCGTGGGCGTCGACTCGGTGCTGGTAGCAGACGTGCCCGTTGAAGAGTCTGCGCCGTTCCGCCAGGCGGCGATGCGCCACAACGTCGCGCCGATTTTCATCTGCCCGCCGAACGCCGATGACGAACTGCTGCGCCAGATAGCCTCTTACGGACGCGGGTATACCTATCTGCTCTCCCGCGCGGGCGTGACCGGCGCCGAGAATAAAGCCGCACTGCCGCTGCATCATCTGGTGGAAAAGCTGGCCGAATACCATGCCGCGCCTCCGCTGCAGGGCTTCGGGATCTCTTCTCCGGATCAGGTCACCGCGGCAATTGAGGCGAAGGCGGCGGGCGCCATCTCCGGCTCCGCGATTGTGAAGATCATCGAGAAGAACGTGGACAAGCCCGAGCAGATGCTGAGCGAATTGAAAGCGTTCGTGACCGCAATGAAAGCAGCGACGCGTAAAGCATAATCTCTCCACCGTCTGGTACCCCTGCCAGACGGTTACTCCTCCTTCTCCATCCTCTACAAAGGATTACGTCAAAATTGATCCCGTCGATATTTTCGGTGTGAATAGCTTTTCAAACTTTCGCGTAAGCGTATGATCTGGACTCTTTTTAGCACTAATCCTTCTGAGTTCAGAGGTTTATTCATGTCATGGCAATACTTCAAACAGACTTACCTGGTTAAGTTCTGGTCACCTGTTCCGGCCGTCATCGCGGCAGGCATTCTTTCTACTTATTATTTCGGCATTACCGGTACCTTCTGGGCCGTCACCGGCGAGTTCACCCGCTGGGGTGGTCAGCTGCTGCAGCTTGCAGGCGTGCATACCGAAGAGTGGGGCTACTTCAAACTCATTCATCTGGAAGGCACACCGCTTACCCGCATCGACGGGATGATGATCGTCGGCATGTTCGGCGGCTGCTTCGCCGCGGCGCTGTGGGCAAACAACGTTAAGCTGCGCATGCCCAAAAGCCGCATTCGCATCATGCAGGCGGTGGCTGGCGGTATGATTGCCGGGTTTGGTGCCCGCCTGGCGATGGGCTGTAATCTGGCCGCGTTCTTTACGGGGATCCCTCAGTTCTCCCTTCATGCCTGGTTTTTTGCCGTGGCCACCGCGATTGGCTCTTACTTCGGAGCAAAATTCACCCTGCTGCCGCTGTTCCGCATCCCGGTGAAAATGACGAAAGTCAGCGCGGCGTCCCCGCTAACCCAGAAGCCGGACCAGGCAAAGCGTCGTTTCCGCCTGGGTATGCTGGTCTTTTTTGCTATGGTCGCATGGGCCATTTGCACGGCGATGAATCAGCCGAAGCTTGGCCTGGCGATGCTGTTCGGCGTCGGCTTTGGCCTGCTGATCGAACGCGCGCAGATCTGCTTTACCTCCGCGTTTCGCGATATGTGGATCACGGGACGGACGATGATGGCGAAGGCAATCATTGCCGGTATGGCGGTGAGCGCTATCGGCATCTTCAGCTACGTTCAGCTCGGTGTTGAACCGAAGATCATGTGGGCTGGCCCGAACGCGGTGATTGGCGGCCTGCTGTTTGGCTTCGGGATTGTGCTGGCGGGCGGGTGTGAAACCGGCTGGATGTATCGCGCGGTTGAGGGACAGGTGCACTACTGGTGGGTCGGGCTGGGTAACGTCATCGGCTCAACCATTCTGGCGTACTACTGGGACGACGTCTCTCCGGTACTTGCCACAAACTGGGATAAGGTCAACCTGCTAAACACTTTCGGCCCTCTCGGCGGCCTGCTGGTGACTTATGCCCTGCTGCTGATCGGTTTTTTACGGGTTGTCGCGCAGGAAAAACGGTTCTTCCGCCGTGCCGCCGTCAAAACTGAAACGCAGGAGAACGCTGCATGAAAGAGATCGTCCCAGATTATCGTCTGGATATGGTCGGTGAACCCTGCCCGTATCCGGCGGTTGCCACGCTTGAGGCGCTGCCGCAGCTGAAAAAAGGTGAAATACTGGAGGTGGTGAGCGATTGTCCGCAATCCATCAACAACATTCCGCTAGATGCGAAAAACCACGGTTATACGGTGCTGGATATCCAGCAGGACGGGCCAACCATTCGCTATTTGATTCAGAAGTAATATGAAATGCGCCCCTCGGGGGCGCATTGAACACACAGAATCAGAAACGATAACCCGCAGAGAACATGAACACCCACGGATCCAGGCGAGTATTGATGCTTTGCTGCTCACCGCCCGCCTTGAAGCGTACGTCCGTATCAATGTCCATATACCAGACCGAGGCGTTGATCAGCCAGTCACGGTTAATCAGATAGTCCAGACCAACCTGCCCAGCCATACCCCACGAGTCTTTCAGGCTCAGATCGGAGAGACCAGCCTCTTTACCGGTATCGTTGAATTTCTCATCGAAGAAGGTGGTGTAGTTCACACCCGCGCCAATATAGGGACGCACCTTGCTGCTTGAGTCGCCGAAGTACCATTGCGCCATCAGCGTGGGCGGTAAATGGTGAACCGTGGCGATGTCACCGGTTGCCCCAAGGCCGACCCGGTGACGGAACGGCGTTGCCGCCAGAAGCTCAACACCAACGTTGTCCGTCGCCATATAGGTGAATGTTAAACCTAACTGGGTGTTGTTACTGACGTTAAAACCGCCCATTCCCAGCACGTTATCAGAACCTTCAGTTGGGCGAACCGTTGCCGAACCGGCACGAATAAAGAATTCGCCTGCTTCATGCGCGTACGCGCCGCCAGAGAGACTGCTTAATACAAGGGCTGCCACCGCTAATTTTTTCATATCCGCTCCATCGTTGTGGTTTTAATCGCGGATGAGAATATACTCACAAAAGAGTAATAAGTGATCTGCCACAGATCACATTAAAACCAGTAATTTAACATTCATTGATCTGGGTTAATTTTTTGTGGTGACTTGAAAAGCAATAAGTTGTTTCTATGTCAATTTTTGGCATTTCACAGTTACAAAATTTTCCCTTTTCCCCCTCTTGCTCTTCCTCCGGCGGCTGGATAATTTATCGCTCTCACAAGTTGATTTGATGCGTTCTTTTTTGCAGGTGTGCCATGAGTGAAGTTAACCCGTGCATGACGTGCGGAGCCTGTTGTGCGTATTTTCGAGTCTCTTTCTACTGGGCCGAAGCCAGCGATGGCGGCGGTACCGTTCCGGTTCATCTCACTGAGCCAGTCACCCCTTTTTTGCGCTGTATGCGCGGCACCAACCAAAAGCAGAGCCGTTGCGCGGCATTACAGGGGGAGCCCGGGATATCTACCCGGTGTTCTATCTACGAGGATCGCCCCAGCCCGTGCCGGGAATTTGCCATGTCGGGCGAAGATGGGCAGGTCAATGAAGCCTGTAATCGCGCCCGGGCACGCTTTGGATTACCGCCGCTTTACAAAGATATGCTTTTCCATACAAGCCTTGATGCTGCCACAGCAGGTGCATCCGGTGTACAATTGCCGGCTAATTAACACCTGCAATACTCAAGGAGAGTGCATGTCTATCACGGCGAAGTCTGTCTACCGTGACACGGGAAATTTTTTCCGCAATCAGTTCATTACCTTTTTACTGATCGCGTTGCTTTGCGCCTTCATCACTGTGGTGCTGGGCCATGCGTTCTCACCGAGTGAAGAACAGATTGCCAGCCTGAGCCAGGGCGACCATCTGGCAGGAAGCGTGGGGCTGTTTGAACTGGTGCAAAACATGACGCCGGAGCAGCAACAGATTCTGCTGCGGGCTTCTGCCGCATCCACTTTCTCTGGGCTCATTGGTAATGCGGTGCTGGCGGGTGGCGTTCTGCTGATGATTCAGCTGGTGTCGGCGGGCCACCGCGTCAGCGCCTTACGGGCGATTGGAGCCAGCGCGCCGGTCTTACCTAAGCTGTTTATCCTTATCTTTTTAACCACCATGCTGGTGCAGATGGGGATTATGCTGGTGGTGGTGCCGGGCGTGTTACTGGCTATCGTGCTCGCTTTTGCTCCGGTGATGGTTGTGCAGGATAAAATGGGGATTTTTACCGCGATGCGCAGCAGCATCAGGCTGGCATGGGCGAACATGCGTCTGGTGGCGCCCGCCGTGATCGGCTGGCTGCTGGCTAAAACGCTCCTGCTCCTGTTCGCACCGAATTTTGCGGTATTAACCCCGAACGTTGGCGCGGTGGTCGCGAATACGCTGAGCAACCTGATTTCAGCGGTGCTGCTGGTCTATCTGTTCCGCCTGTATATGTTAATTCGTCAGTAATCCTGATGCCGGGAGGATGCCCCTTCCCGGCTCAACAGAGAAGATGGAATCACAGAATGAAGCAGTTTCTTGATTTTTTACCGCTGGTTGTCTTTTTCGCGTTTTATAAGCTGTATGACATTTATGCTGCGACCACGGCGCTGATTATTGCGACAGCGGTTGTGCTGATCTACAGCTGGGTGCGCTACCGTAAAGTTGAAAAAATGGCGCTGGTGACGTTCGTCCTGGTCGCCGTATTCGGTGGACTAACCCTCTTCTTCCACAATGATGAATTCATTAAGTGGAAAGTGACGGTGATCTATGCGCTGTTTGCGGGCGCGCTGCTCATCAGCCAGTGGGTGATGAAAAAGCCTCTGATCCAGCGCATGCTCGGCAAAGAGCTGACGCTGCCTCAGGAAGTGTGGTCGCGCCTGAATATCGCGTGGGCGGTGTTCTTTATTCTTTGCGGTCTTGCCAATATCTACATTGCCTTCTGGCTGCCGCAAAACATTTGGGTCAACTTTAAGGTCTTCGGCCTGACGGCCCTGACGCTGATTTTCACCCTGCTAAGCGGCGTTTATATCTATCGCCACATGCCGCAGGACGACAAGCACTGATTGCTGGCTGACCAGAACGTGTTCGACAGGCGTTCTGGTCTATTCTCTCCGCTGTGAAATCATAGTAGCATCCCGCCTGAAGTCTTCCGTTACGAGTTAAAACAATGACAACAAATAACGCCCCTCAGGGTGAACTGGTTTTACGCACACTGGCAATGCCCGCTGACACCAATGCCAATGGCGATATTTTTGGCGGCTGGCTGATGTCGCAGATGGATATGGGCGGCGCAATTCTGGCAAAAGAGATTGCTCACGGACGCGTGGTGACCGTGCGGGTGGATGGCATGACCTTCCTGCGCCCGGTTGCGGTAGGTGATGTGGTTTGCTGTTACGCCCGCTGCGTAAAGCGCGGCAATACCTCCATCTCCATCAACATTGAAGTCTGGGTGAAGAAAGTCTCTTCTGAACCGATCGGGCAGCGCTATAAAGCAACTGAAGCGCTGTTTATCTATGTGGCGGTAGATAGCGAGGGTAAACCTCGTCAGCTTCCGCCAGCCTGACTGACGGGCAAAAAAAAGCCTCCTTTCGGAGGCTTTTCTTATTCCATCTGTGCCCCGCCATTCAGGCGGAAAACAATGTTCACGATCAGTCCGCTCCCCGGTTTACCGGGTTCGTAGCGCCATCTGCGCATCGCCGATTTCACTTCGCGCTCAAACATATTAGAAGGTTGAGCAGACAGGATTTCCACGTTATCAACGCGGCCATCCGCGGTGACGTCAAATTTCACCCGTACGCGGCCTTCAATGCGTAAGGCCTGAGCTCGCGCCGGATACTGAGGCTGATTACGGCTCAACGCACGCGGGCCCGCTGGTGCGGCAACCGTCGGCTTCGCCGCCGGTGCGCTGTTGTTCATCACAGGACGCGAAGGCTGTGCATTCTCGACCGGCTGGGTCGCACGCGGTTCAACCGGGCGTTCTTCACGTTTAGGACGCTCCTCGACCTTCTTCACCGGCTTTGGCTTCGGCTTAGGTTTTGGCTTCGGTTCAGGTTTGTGGATCACCACCGGAGCTTCCTTCGGCGGTTCCGGAACAGGCTCGGGTTCCGGTTCAGGCTCAGCAACAGGCTGTGGCGGTGGTGGCGCAACCTGCGGCGGTTCCAGATCCGCTGGCGAGACCATGGTCACCGAGATCGGCTGGGCGGGTGCGGGCATTTCAATAACCTGATGAACCGAGGTGTAGAGCAAACCCGCCACGACGGCACCGTGAATCACGACGGACAGCAGCGTCGGCCAGGGAAAGCGGCGAGGTAAATCAAGGGTCATCGAAGTCATAATCATCAACGTTAAAAAACCGAACCCTGATTTTAAATGCAAATAGCAATCATATTCAATAAGTCACTTTGTCCTGGCGCAATTTAAGCGCTGGAGTGGTCAAAAAAGGGGCATCCAGATCGGGGGATTAACGTTGTTTTTATCTTTACATTGCAGTCAATTGCCCTTTCACATAACGTAACTGACACTTTATAACGCTTAAGGAGCTTCACCGTGCTTTACGTGATTTACTCTGAAGATGTCGCTGATTCCCTCGAAAAACGTCTCTCCGTTCGCCCTGCCCATCTGGCTCGCCTGCAGCTGCTCCAGGACGAAGGCCGTTTGCTGACCGCGGGTCCAATGCCTGCTGTTGACAGCAATGACCCTGGAGCCGCCGGTTTTTCTGGCTCCACGGTCATTGCGGAGTTTGAATCTCAGGAAGCGGCGCAGGCCTGGGCTGACGCAGACCCATACGTTGCGGCGGGTGTGTATGCGAAAGTGACGGTGCGGCCGTACAAGAAAGTGTTCTGATCAAAAAAGGCTCCAGCAGGAGCCTTTTTTCATATTAATGCAGTGACGCTAATCGCGCCGCAAACCCGACAAACAGTAGCCCTATCAGCCCGTTCCCCAGCTTTGCCAGCTTCTTTTTGGTTTTCAGATAACGCGTGACAAACGCCCCAGAGAAGATCAGGAAGCTCATGTACATAAAGCTAATCAGCTCAAGCGTAGTGGCGAGGATCAGGAAAGAGGTCCCGGTATTTTGCGCATTCACGTCGATAAACTGCACAAAGAACGAAACGTAGAACAGAATCGCTTTTGGATTGGTCAGGCTCAGGACGAGTGAGCGTTTCATGATCGTGCTGGCAGGCTCGGTTCCGCTCTCTTGAGCGTTATTCTGACGGGTGATCACCGACCAGAGCATTTTGCCACCCAGCCAGAGCAGATAGAAGGCCCCGAGATAGCGCACGATATTAAAGAGTACGGGGGTCGTCTGGATCAATGCCGCAACACCCGCCCAGGCCAGAAACATCAATACCGCATCACCGATAAACACACCGGTCGCGGCAAGATACCCTTTTTTAACGCCGTGACCAATCCCGGTTTTCAGCACAAACAGGGTATTCGGTCCTGGCACCAGCACGATAAAAAATGCGCCAACAACGTACGTCCAGAAATTCAGTACACCAAACTCCGCAAACACCTCTCCCTCCTTTTGCTAAAAATAACCGGAATATCGCCGCAATAACGATATTCGCAAAATCAGACGCTATAAAATCAGCGGGCACCTTGCGGTGCCCTCATGGGTTTCAGATATCCTGGACTGCGAACAGCAACGCATTGCGATGCCGGGTCAATCCACATTTTCTGATGGCGTGGATACGCATATTGCGGCGGGATTGTGCTTCCAGCCAACGAGCCTTGCGACGACTCACCTGTCGCAACATGCGCCAGCGCCCTACTTCTGTTCTACTGCGCTTCATGTCTACAACTCTTTCTCAAACAGAGCCGCCATTATAAACCCAACCCGGCAGCAAACCAGCGCTTTTACCTGGCGTTTTTATTTGCCAGATGAATCCTGATGCGTACACTCATAACAATACGCTTTCAAAAGGATTTTTTTAACTATGACAACCTTCTACACCGTGGTGAGTTGGCTGGTCATTCTGGGATACTGGCTGTTAATCGCGGGTGTGACGTTACGCATCCTGATGAAGCGCAGAGCCGTACCCTCTGCCATGGCCTGGCTTCTGATCATTTATATCCTCCCACTGGTGGGAATTATTGCCTATCTCTCTTTCGGTGAGCTTCATCTGGGTAAACGCCGTGCCGAGCGGGCGCGCGCCATGTGGCCTTCCACCGCGAAGTGGCTTAACGATCTCAAAGCCTGCAAGCATATCTTTGCCGAGGAGAACAGCAGCGTCGCCTCCTCGCTGTTTAAGCTCTGCGAGCGCCGCCAGGGGATTGGCGGCGTTAAGGGCAATCAGCTCCAGCTACTGACGTCGTCCGACGATGTCATGCAGGCATTAATCCGCGATATTCAGCTTGCTCGCCATAATATTGAGATGGTGTTTTATATCTGGCAGCCCGGCGGCATGGCTGACCAGGTCGCTGAGTCGCTGATGGCGGCCGCACGCCGGGGGATCCACTGCCGGCTGATGCTGGACTCCGCGGGCAGCGTGGCGTTTTTCCGTAGCCCCTGGGCGGGCATGATGCGCAATGCCGGTATCGAGGTGGTTGAGGCGCTGAAGGTTAATCTCCTGCGCGTGTTTCTGCGCCGGATGGACCTTCGCCAGCACCGTAAAATGGTCATGATCGATAACTATATTGCCTACACCGGCAGTATGAACATGGTTGACCCGCGCTTCTTCAAACAGGACTCCGGCGTCGGGCAATGGGTGGATCTGATGGCGCGAATGGAGGGGCCGATTGCCACCTCGATGGGCATCGTTTATTCCTGCGACTGGGAGATAGAGACCGGCAAGCGTATCCTGCCTCCACCGCCGGACGGCAATATCATGCCGTTTGAAGAGGCCAGCGGCCATACAATTCATACCATCGCCTCCGGACCGGGCTTCCCGGAGGACTTGATTCACCAGGCGCTACTGACGGCAACCTACTCCGCGCGTGAATATCTGATCATGACGACGCCCTACTTCGTCCCCAGCGATGACCTGCTGCACGCGATTTGTACCGCAGCGCAGCGCGGTGTCGATGTGAGTATCATTCTGCCACGCAAAAATGACTCCCTTCTGGTGGGCTGGGCCAGCCGAGCCTTCTTTAGCGAACTGCTGGCCGCCGGTGTCAAAATTTACCAGTTTGAAGGCGGGCTATTGCACACCAAGAGCGTGCTGGTCGACGGCGAGTTAAGCCTGGTGGGCACGGTTAACCTTGATATGCGCAGCCTGTGGCTAAACTTTGAAATCACCCTGGTGATTGATGACGCCGGCTTTGGCAGTGACCTGGCGGCAGTTCAGGATGACTATATCTCCCGCTCGCGGCTGCTGGATGCCAGGCTGTGGGTAAAACGTCCGTTATGGCAGCGAATAGCTGAACGACTGTTTTACTTCTTTAGTCCGTTGCTGTAAAACGTGCCCAACGATGTTAAACAGGTAGTCATCATGGAAATGGATCTGAACAATCGCCTGACCGAAGACGAAACGCTCGAGCAGGCCTATGACATTTTTCTCGAACTGGCGGTTGATAACCTCGATCCCGCAGACGTGATCCTCTTTAATCTGCAGTTCGAAGAGCGCGGCGGTGCCGAATTGTTCGACCCTTCAGAGGACTGGGCCGAACATGTGGATTTCGAACTGAATCCTGACTTCTTTGCCGAGGTGGTCATTGGGCTGGCTGATGAAGACGGCGGTGAAATTAACGACATTTTCGCCCGCGTCCTGCTGTGTCGCGAGAAAGACCACAAGCTGTGCCATATACTCTGGCGCGAATAATAAAAAAGGCTGCGATGGCAGCCTTTTTTATTTAATCCGGTAACGCGCTTCCGCAGCGGTTGCAAAACCGCGCGCTGTGTTCATGATCGGCCTGGAGGCAGTTCGGACATTTTCGCCGCTGTTTACGGTTCTGAAACGCGCTGCTCATGTGCGTGGTAATAAGCCCCGTCGGGATCGCAATAACCGAGTACCCAATCAGAATCAGCACGGATGCCACTATCCGCCCCAGCGGCGTATGGGGCGTGATATCGCCATACCCCACGGTCGTCACGGTCACTATCGCCCAGTAGACGGACGCATTGAGCGTCGTGAAGCCATATTTCGGCCCTTCTATCAAATACATCAGCGCACCGAAAACAATCATGACAATGGCAATAAACGAATAGAAGAGAATAAGCTGATGGCGTGCGCTGACGATCGCGCTCCAGAATACGCGCAGCGACGGCATAAAGCGCAGTAACTTCAGGATACGTAATACCCGAATAACGCGCATCGCTCGCCAGGCGAAAACATAGTTGAGGCTGATCTCCGGCCACAGCCACATCACGTAGAGCGGCAAGATCGTCGCTAAATCAATAAAGCCCCAGAAGCTGAATACGTATTTCGCCGGATTGGGCCAGCAAACTACACGCAAAATATACTCAGCGGTAAAGACCAGGGTAATAATAAGTTCCAGCCAGACAAACGCATGCCATTCCTCAAATGTCAGGTGATACTGCGTACCCACACCCGATTCAATAAAGATGACCACCACGCTGAGTAGGGCAAACAGCGCACAGAAACCCTCAAAACGGCGTCCCGATGCCGTTTCTGGATCGAATAAAAGATGATAGAGCCGACGACGGGCTGAGGTGAATAAACGCGACACGGTAACCTCGCAAAAAATAAGGGCTGACATCATGTCAGCCCTTGCGATTATAGCGGGTCTACTTTCAGGCAGGAAACCGCATGTCGGAAACTGCCTTCCAGCACCGGTCGCGTTTTCGCGCATTCCGGCCCGGCCATCGGGCATCGCGTGCGGAACACGCAGCCCGACGGCGGATTGATCGGCGACGGCAATTCTCCTTCCAGAAGCTGAATCGTCTTATTCTTTTCCAGGTCCGGATCGGGGATCGGCACCGCCGACATCAGCGCTTTGGTATAAGGGTGCAGCGGGTTGTGGTACACCTCGTCATAGGTTCCCAGTTCCACAGCATGGCCCAGATACATCACCAGCACGCGATCGGAGATGTGTTTTACCACCGCCAGATCGTGCGCAATGAAGATCAGCGACAGCCCCATTTCGCGCTGCAGTTTCTGAAGCAGGTTGACCACCTGCGCCTGAATCGACACGTCCAGCGCGGAGACCGGCTCATCACAGATAATCAGTTTCGGCTCAAGAATAAGCGCTCGCGCGATGCCAATACGCTGACACTGGCCGCCTGAAAATTCATGCGGGTAACGGTTTATGAGGTTAGGCAACAGGCCGACTTTCAGCATCATCGCCTTAACGCGGTCGCGCACTTCCTGACGCGACATCTTAGGATGATAGGTGCGCAGCGGCTCGGCAATAATCTCACCGATGGTCATACGCGGGTTTAATGACGCCAGCGGATCCTGGAAAATCATCTGGATATCGCTGCGCACGTCGCGCCACTCGTCGGGCTTCATGCCCAGCAGATCTTTACCCAGCCAGGCCACTTTGCCGCCGGTGGCTTTCACCAGACCGATAATCGCACGCGCAAAGGTGGATTTACCGCAGCCGGATTCGCCCACTACGCCCAGGGTCTCCCCTTCGTACAGGCGCAGCGTAACGCCATCCACCGCTTTCAGGGTCTTCGGCGGCTGCCAGAACCACTGCTTGCCGTCTTTGATATCGAAATGCACCTTGAGGTCAGCGATTTCGAGCAGCACGTTGCGTTTTTCATCTACTGCGTTCATACCAGCTCCTCCTGCGGCTTAAAGCAGGCGCGCAGACGGCCTGGGGCAAATTCTTCCAGCGGCGGCGCGCTGTTGCAGATCTCCATCGCGTGCGGGCAGCGCGGCTGGAACGGGCAGCCTTTCGGCAGTCGCAGCAGGTTTGGCGGGTTGCCCGGAATGGTAAGCAGGGATTCCCCCTCTGCATCAAGACGCGGCACCGCGTTCAGCAGGCCAATGGAGTACGGATGGGCTGGCTGATAGAACACGTCGCGCGCTTTGCCGTATTCCATGGTGCGCCCGGCGTACATCACCAGCACTTTGTCACAGATACCGGCAACCACACCCAGATCGTGGGTGATCATGATAATCGCCGTGTTGAACTCACGCTTAAGCTCGTTCAGCAGGGTCATGATTTGCGCCTGCACGGTGACGTCCAGCGCGGTAGTCGGCTCATCGGCAATCAGCAGCTTTGGCCGGCACAGCAGCGCCATGGCAATCATCACGCGCTGACGCATACCGCCGGAAAACTCGTGCGGGAACATGCGCATGCGCTTGCGCGCTTCCGGCATTTTTACCGCATCCAGCATTTTAACGGATTCCTCAAAGGCTTCCGCTTTGCCCAGGCCTTTGTGCAGCATCAGGACTTCCATCAGCTGCTCGCCGACGCGCATATACGGGTTCAGCGACGTCATCGGATCCTGGAAAATCATTGAGATCTGTTCGGCGCGAAGCTTGTTCAGCTCGTGCTCCGGCAGATTGAGGATTTCACGCCCGTTGAATTTTGCCGAACCGCCAATCACGCCGTTAGCGGCCAGCAGGCCCATCAGCGCAAATGCCGTCTGGGATTTTCCGGAGCCGGATTCCCCCACGATCCCCAGCGTTTCACCTTTGCTCAGGTTAAAGTTGAGATCGTTGACCGCGGTCACATCACCGTCCGGGGTTTTAAAGGTCACGCGGAGGTCTTTCACATCCAGCAGAAGGTTACTCTGCTGTTGCGCCTGAGGCGCGGTGGCCGTTTCAATTATTGTCATGACGGCGCTCCTTAACGGTCTTTCGGGTCGAGGGCATCACGCAGGCCATCGCCGATAAAGTTAAAACAAAACAGGGTGACGACCAGGAAACCCGCCGGATAAAGCAGCAGCCACGGTGAAACTTCCATCGAGTTTGCACCGTCGCTCAGCAGCGCGCCCCAGCTGCTCAGTGGCTCCTGCGTGCCCAGCCCCAGGAAGCTGAGGAAGGATTCAAACAGGATCATGCTTGGCACCAGCAGTGAGGCATAGACCACCACCACGCCCAGCACGTTAGGCACGATATGGCGAACCACGATATTGCTGGTTGATACGCCCCCTACCTGCGCCGCTTCGATAAACTCTTTGCGTTTGAGGCTCAGCGTCTGGCCGCGCACGATACGCGCCATATCCAGCCACGAAACCATCCCGATAGCCACAAAGATCAACAGGATGTTCTGTCCGAAGAAGGTCACCAGCAAAATAACGAAGAACATAAACGGGAAGGAGTTCAGGATTTCCAGCAGACGCATCATCACCGAGTCAACTTTGCCGCCAAGGTAGCCGGAAAGCGCGCCGTAAAGCGTCCCCACGATCACCGCCACCAGCGCGGCGGCGATACCGACCATCAGGGAAATACGGCCACCAATCGCCACGCGCACCAGCAAATCACGGCCGGATGAATCGGTACCGAAATAGTGACCGGACTCCATATCCGGCGCGCTGGACATCATGCCCCAGTCCGTATCGAAATAGGTAAATTGCGACAGCATAGGTGCCAGGGTCACAAAAAGCGCGATGACCACCAGAACCGCCAGGCTGGCGACCGCGGCCCGGTTGTGCATAAAGCGACGGCGGGCGTCCTGCCAGAGGCTACGACCTTCTACTTCCAGTTTTTCACTGAAGTTTTCCAGCGCCTCGCTGTTTTTCTTACTCAACATCATGGCGTGCTCCAGCGTTAGTAACGAATTTTCGGGTCGATAACGGCATACAGCACATCGACAACGGCGTTAAAGAGAATGGTCAGCGCGCCCACGAGGATCGTGAGGCTCAGAACGAGCGAGTAGTCACGGTTAAGCGCCCCGTTAACGAACAGCTGGCCAATACCCGGCAGGCCGTAAATTGTTTCGATAACCATTGAACCCGTAATGATGCCGACGAATGCAGGTCCCATATAGGAGAGCACTGGCAGCAGCGCCGGCTTGAGCGCGTGGCGGAAGATGATCCGGCGCATCGGCAGCCCTTTCGCGCGCGCGGTGCGGATGAAGTTTGAGTGCAGCACTTCGATCATAGAACCACGGGTAATACGCGCGATACTGGCGATGTACGCCAGCGATAATGCCACCATCGGCAAAATCATGAACTTCAGTGCCCCGCCGTTCCAGCCGCCGCCGGGCAGCCATTTCAGCGTGATGGCAAATATCATCACCAGCAATGGCGCGACAACGAAGCTGGGTATGACTACCCCGGTCATTGCCACCCCCATTACGGCATAATCCCATTTGGTATTTTGTCTGAGCGCGGCGATAACGCCTGCGGTGACCCCGAGAACGACGGCCAAAATGAATGCTGCAGCACCCAGTTTTGCCGAGACCGGGAAGCTGGAGGCCACCAGATCGTTAACGGAATAGTCTTTATATTTAAATGACGGTCCAAAATCACCGTGCGCCAGCTGCTTCAGATAGTTGAAGTATTGGGTGGTGATGGGATCGTTTAAGTGATACTTCGCCTCGATGTTCGCCATAACTTCCGGCGGCAGCGTGCGTTCACCGGTAAATGGACTTCCCGGCGCGAGACGCATCATAAAGAAGGAAATCGTAATTAGAATAAATAACGTTGGTATCGCTTCTAGACAGCGACGCAGGATAAATTTCAACATTGCCCGTACCTTCTGGCGTGTGCCTGATGAATGTTACAAAGTAGACACAGTGGGGCAAGCCAGGCCCGCCCCACGTATTGCCATTAATGCTTGATAATATAAAGATTTTTAACGGAAATATTATCCAACGGGTCTTTACCGGTATAACCCCCTACCCACGGTTTCACCAGACGGGCGTTAACGTAGTAGTAAACCGGTACAATTGCAGAGTCTTTGTCGAGCTGTTCTTCTGATTTCGCATACAGCTCTGCGCGCTGCGCATCGTCAGACACTTTCAGCGTTTCAGCGATGATCTTGTCAAACGCCGGGCTCTTATAGTGCGCCGTGTTGTTTGAACTGTCGCTGAGCATGGTGTTCAGGAATGACGTCGGTTCGTTATAGTCCGCACACCAGCCCGCACGCGCCACGTCGAAGGTCCCCTGATGACGCGTATCGAGGAAGGTTTTCCACTCCTGGTTTTCCAGCTTAACGTTCACGCCCAGGTTTTTCTTCCAGATAGACGCGACCGCAATCGCCAGTTTCTTATGCAGATCTGATGTGTTGTAAAGCAGGTTAAACGTCAGCGGTTTATCTGCGGTGTATCCTGCTTCAGCCAGCAGTTTTTTCGCTTCTTCGTTACGTTTTTCCTGTGACCACTTGAACCACTCAGGCTCAACCAGCTTCATCCCATCGGTATACGGAGGCGTGTAGCTGTACGCCGGCAGATCGCCCTGGTTTTTCACTTTGTTCACGATAATATCGCGATCCAGCGCCAGCTTCAGCGCGGTACGAACGCGCACGTCGGTGAACGGGGCTTTCTGGTTGTTGATTTCGTAGTAATAGGTGCACAGATATGGATCGACGTGAACTTCTTTCGGGATCTCTTTCTTCAGCTTCTGGAACAGTTCAATCGGCATGTTGTTATAGGTCATGTCGATTTCGCCGCTGCGGTAGCGGTTAACGTCGGTCACTTCGGAAGAGATTGGCAGGTAGGTGACCTGATTAATCACGGTCTTCGCGTTATCCCAGTACTGCGGGTTACGCTCCAGCACCATACGTTCGTTGACCACCCAGTCTTTCAGCTTATAGGCGCCGTTGGTCACGATATTGGCAGGCTGCGTCCATTTTTCACCAAATTTTTCCACGGCGGATTTTGGAACCGGCGAGACGGACGGGTGAACCAGCAGCTTATAGAAGTACGGAACAGGTTCGCTCAACGTCACTTCAAAGGTATTAGCATCGATCGCCTTAACGCCCAGGTCGGTGACCGGCTTTTTACCGGCGATGATGTCATCGATATTGGCGATGTGGCCATACTGCAGATAGCTCGCATACGGAGAGGCGGTGTTTGGATTCGCCAGGCGCTGCCAGCTATATACGAAATCTTCGGCGGTAACCGGTGTTCCGTCGGACCATTTGGCATCTTTACGCAGATGGAAGGTCCAGACTTTGAAATCTTTATTTTCCCACTTTTCCGCCACGCCCGGTGCCGGGTGGCCGTCTACGTCAGTCACCAGCAGACCTTCGAACAGGTCGCGGTTAACGTTTGACTCAGGAACGCCTTCAATTTTATGCGGATCGAGAGACTGCACTTCCGCACCGTTGTTACGCACCAGCGTCTGTTTTTCCGCCAGTTGAACACCTGCAGGAACGTCCGCAGCCATTGCAGCGTTGCCCGCGATTAGCGCAGTTAAAATCCCCGCCGCTACCAGATTTTTTTTTGTGATGATGGACATTGTGTTGGTACTCCACTCATTATAATTACTGGCTTTCGCCAGCTGTTAATCCCCTGTTGGGGCCTGTACAGCGCAGGAGTTTTTTTTGCTGCTGTCAGGTTCTTTTTTTACTTCTTGCTATCACCGACTTTTTTATTACTGACCGCTCGTATGGCCGTCTTGCGTCGATTCTTGCCAGGCCTCCCCTGTTTGAGACCTGTGCTGGATATCTGAGAAGAGGACTATATGAAAATAATTCTCATCTACTTGTTTTATGCTGCAAAATAGTAGGCCGGAAAGTATCAAATGGCGTAAACACGCGCCAATACATTTTGCAAATTTGTTAAGCAATTCTCTTTTACGGCGCAGGCCGTATCGTCGCACTCAATCCTTCCATACGTTGAACATCCTAAAAAAATCTTAAAATTCAAACTAATATGGAAGATTATCTCTTCAGGCGCGTCGCTGCGCTATCATCGCGTAGTTTTGTACGAAAATTTAACAATTGATTATTATTTAGCACATTCATCTAACGAAATGTTGAAATTACTAATATCATTTCGGTTATCCCTCAGCAAGCCCAAGACTATCGTGTGAGTAAAATAACAGTGCGTTCGAAGATTTTCTGTGCAGGCAGGCTTGAGGTGAATTCATAACTATATGAAATATAAGAGATGAACATTATTAGTAGAATTTATTATGATATGTAAGCTTTTCAACTTTATTTATATGATTTGCTGATAATGACATAAAAAAAACGGCGCCGAAGCGCCGTTTTTTCATATGAAATATTAATGTAACAAGCCGGGGAAAATGCTTTTAATACCCGTGACAATGAATTCGATCCCGAGAGCCATTAACAATAGCCCCATGATACGGGTAATAACGTTGATGCCCGTCTGCCCCAGCAGGCGCACCAGCCACGGCGCCATGCGGAATACGCCCCAGCAGCAGAGCGCGAAAACGGCAATCGCGACAGAAAAACCAATCAGGTGCATGAGGCTATGGTAACGCGTGCCCCAGACAATCGTCGAACTGATGGCACCCGGCCCGGCCATGAGGGGTAACGCCAACGGAACCACGCCGATACTTTCGCGGATGGCGGTTTCTGACTTTTCCTGCTTGTTCTGCTTATCCTCACCCAGCTTACCGCTGATCATGGACATGGCAATGGTCACCACCAGGATCCCGCCCGCAATGCGGAAGGAGTCAATCGAGATGCCAAAGAGCTGGAGAATGGCATCACCCAGGAAAAGCGAGGTGAGCAAAATGATCGCCACAGACAGGTTAGCGGTAAGATTGGTTTTGTTCCGGGCCGCCGCCGTCTGGTAACTGGTCATACTAATGAAGACAGGAATGATCCCCACCGGGTTGACCAGGGCAAACAGACCGATAAAAAATTTAAAATACGTTGGAAAATCAAAGAGCGTTTGGATCACGTTTTGCTCCGCTTTTGCGCATGCCCGGGACTGATACGTTGTTATGAAAAATCGCGCTGAAGATACGCTTTTTATTAGCATACTTCACCAGAAATCTGTGCCAAAACGTCAGCATTTCAGAATGTTAAACATATGTTGAGACAATGATAGCGCCGCTTCCAATAGTTACTTAATTAATTAACAGTGGAAATTTATCCATCAAATAACCCTGCTGAAAGGTATCAGCTTGGTGGAAAATTGACGCAGATCATGATTTCCGTACTCAGAAGTGAGTAATCTTGATTACGCCCCCAGGGAGGTCACCTGACAAAAAGGGATGATGCTAAGGTAAGGCTCTTTTAGTAAATTAGTGTACTGGAGCATAAAGTAACCCTTTGTTTTACTTTATGTAACGCAAGTCGTATTGGCACTGTCTATACTGTCTGACGTATCGAGCGCTGGTTTACTAAAAGAGTTTAAACATTATCAGGAGAGCATTATGGCTGTTACTAATATCGCTGAACTGAACGCCCTCGTCGAGCGCGTTAAAAAGGCCCAGCGTGAATATGCCAATTTCACCCAAGAACAGGTTGATAAAATCTTCCGCGCGGCCGCTCTGGCTGCTGCAGATGCTCGAATCCCTCTCGCTAAAATGGCCGTTGCCGAATCTGGCATGGGTATCGTTGAAGATAAAGTGATCAAAAACCACTTTGCTTCTGAGTATATCTACAACGCCTATAAAGATGAGAAAACCTGTGGCGTTCTGTCTGAAGACGACACCTTCGGGACGATCACCATCGCCGAACCTATCGGCATCATTTGCGGTATTGTTCCAACGACTAACCCAACTTCAACGGCTATCTTCAAATCGCTGATCAGCCTGAAGACCCGTAACGCAATCATCTTCTCTCCACATCCACGTGCGAAAGACGCGACAAATAAAGCAGCAGACATCGTTCTGCAGGCAGCAATTGCTGCGGGCGCACCAAAAGATCTGATTGGCTGGATCGACCAACCTTCTGTTGAACTGTCTAACGCGCTGATGCATCACCCGGACATTAACCTGATTCTGGCGACCGGTGGCCCTGGTATGGTTAAAGCAGCATACAGCTCCGGTAAACCAGCAATCGGTGTAGGCGCAGGTAACACCCCTGTTGTTATCGATGAAACCGCTGACATCAAACGTGCTGTTGCGTCTGTTCTGATGTCTAAAACCTTCGATAACGGCGTTATCTGTGCATCTGAACAGTCTGTAGTTGTTGTTGATTCCGTGTACGACGCAGTACGCGAACGTTTCGCCAGCCACGGCGGCTACCTGCTGCAGGGCAAAGAGCTGAAAGCAGTTCAGGACATCATCCTGAAAAATGGCGCGCTGAACGCTGCTATCGTAGGTCAGCCAGCCTATAAAATCGCTGAACTCGCAGGCTTTACCGTTCCGGCGACCACCAAGATCCTGATCGGTGAAGTTAAAGTTGTCGACGAAAGCGAGCCGTTTGCTCACGAAAAACTGTCTCCTACGCTTGCGATGTACCGTGCGAAAGATTTCGAAGACGCGGTAGAAAAAGCCGAGAAGCTGGTTGCCATGGGCGGTATCGGTCATACCTCATGTCTGTACACCGACCAGGATAACCAGCCTGAGCGTGTTGCCCACTTCGGTCAGATGATGAAAACTGCCCGTATCCTGATTAACACCCCTGCTTCTCAGGGTGGTATCGGTGACCTGTATAACTTCAAACTCGCACCTTCCCTGACTCTGGGTTGTGGTTCCTGGGGTGGTAACTCCATCTCTGAAAACGTTGGTCCAAAACACCTGATCAACAAGAAAACCGTTGCTAAGCGAGCTGAAAACATGTTGTGGCACAAACTTCCGAAATCTATCTACTTCCGCCGTGGCTCTCTGCCAATCGCGCTGGATGAAGTGATTACTGATGGCCACAAACGTGCGCTCATCGTGACTGACC
The DNA here is from genome assembly GCF_034107265.1 of Enterobacter sp. 168J2. Lineage (NCBI taxonomy): Bacteria > Pseudomonadati > Pseudomonadota > Gammaproteobacteria > Enterobacterales > Enterobacteriaceae > Enterobacter > Enterobacter sp. 168J2. Next base: position 1,387,531 of record NZ_JAWNEB010000001.1, read on the forward strand.
GTTTCCTGTTCAACAACGGCTACGCTGACCAGATCACCTCTGTGCTGAAAGCGGCTGGCGTCGAAACTGAAGTGTTCTTTGAAGTTGAAGCTGACCCAACCCTGAGCGTTGTACGCAAAGGTGCTGAACTGGCGAACTCCTTCAAACCAGATGTGATTATCGCACTGGGTGGTGGTTCCCCAATGGACGCCGCGAAAATTATGTGGGTTATGTACGAACATCCGGAAACCCACTTCGAAGAGCTGGCGCTGCGCTTTATGGACATCCGTAAACGTATCTACAAGTTCCCGAAAATGGGCGTGAAAGCGAAAATGATCGCCGTCACCACCACTTCCGGTACCGGTTCAGAAGTCACACCATTTGCGGTGGTAACGGATGACGCAACAGGTCAGAAATACCCGCTGGCTGACTACGCGCTGACGCCAGATATGGCTATCGTTGATGCCAACCTGGTAATGGAAATGCCTAAGTCTCTGTGTGCGTTCGGTGGTCTGGATGCGGTGACTCACGCGCTGGAAGCGTACGTTTCTGTACTGGCGTCTGAGTTCTCTGACGGTCAGGCTCTGCAGGCTCTGAAACTGCTGAAAGAAAACCTGCCAGCGTCCTACAATGAAGGTTCTAAAAACCCTGTAGCCCGTGAACGTGTCCACAGTGCAGCGACCATCGCCGGTATCGCGTTTGCGAACGCCTTCCTGGGTGTTTGCCACTCTATGGCGCACAAGCTGGGTTCACAGTTCCACATTCCTCACGGTCTGGCGAACGCCCTGTTGATCAGCAACGTTATCCGCTATAACGCTAACGACAACCCAACCAAGCAGACTGCGTTCAGCCAGTACGACCGTCCGCAAGCGCGTCGTCGTTATGCTGAAATCGCTGATCACCTTGGTCTGAGCGCACCGGGCGACCGTACTGCTGCGAAGATTGAGAAACTGCTGGCATGGCTGGAAAGCCTGAAAGCTGAACTGGGTATTCCTAAGTCTATCCGTGAAGCAGGCGTTCAGGAAGCTGACTTCCTCGCTCACGTAGACAAGCTGTCTGAAGATGCCTTCGATGACCAGTGTACTGGTGCTAACCCGCGCTACCCACTGATCTCCGAGCTGAAACAGATTCTGCTGGATACCTACTACGGTCGTGAGTTCAAAGAAGGTGACGTTGCAGCTGTGAAAACAGACGCTCCGGTCATTAAAGCTGACAAGAAAGCGAAGAAAAGCGCTTAACTGACAGCATGATGAAAAAACCCGCCTGTATGGCGGGTTTTTTTATGTCTGATTATCAGCGGATATTATTTTCTGTTGTCGTGCTGGATCGCCGTCAGCGAGCCTACGGACAACGCTTCCTTATAATGCTTACGACAGACCGACACATAGCGTTCATTGCCGCCAATCACCACCTGCTCACCGTCCGCGTAAGGTTTTCCGGCCTGGTCCAGACGAAGCACCATGCTGGCCTTGCGTCCGCAGAAACAGATAGTTTTCAGTTCAACCAGCTTATCTGACCAGGCAAGCAGATACTGGCTTCCGGCAAACAGTTCCCCGCGGAAGTCCGTACGCAGCCCGTAGCACAGAACGGGGATATCGAGCTCATCAACCACTTCAGAGAGTGCGTGCACCTGTTCACGCGTCAGGAACTGGCTCTCATCCACCAGCACGCAATGAATGGGCTCTGACGCATGCGCAGCGCGGATATCCTGCAGCAGGTCGGTTTGCGGGTTAAACAGCCTGGCTGGCGAAGAGAGGCCTATTCTGGAACTCACCTTCCCTGCACCGAAGCGATCGTCGATTTCAGCGGTATAAACTACGGTACGCATTCCTCGTTCCTGGTAATTGTATGAGGATTGCAGCAGCGCGGTGGATTTCCCGGCATTCATTGCCGAATAGTAGAAATAAAGTTGTGCCATTGGCCGTAAAACCCTAATCAATGTGTAATATTACCGATGATTCATTGTACCATATTTTGTCTGGTCATCAGCGACACGCCGCACAAACGATGCCGTGCTGAAAGGTGTAAAACACCCTCTTCTCGCAAAAATAATCCGCTAAAACAGAGAGTAAAGGCGGTCATGCTGGTGAATAGGTTATATGGTTAGCCAAACATAACACTTCTTTTTATAGTGGAATCTGCGTTCATTAAAATTCACTATTTATTAACTATTCCTGCCTTAACACCGTCGTCAGGAACTAATACAAAAGGCTGATATTTATCCGCCGAAACTATAATTCCTGCGGTAAATGTCACAAAAAAAAGATGCAAGCGGCGGGGTTAAGCAGGTTATCGTGATAACAAGCGAGACTGTCAAAGAGGAAATTTAAGTTAGCGTAATTAATAATAGCGGCTTTATTTAGTATTTTTTGAATTCCTTACATTCCTGGCTATTGCACATCTGAATTTATGGCTCTATTATTAGGTCAACAAACCCCCCCCATTATAAGTTTGAGATTACTACAATGAGCGAAGCACTTAAAATTCTGAACAACATCCGTACTCTTCGTGCGCAGGCAAGAGAATGTACCCTTGAAACGCTCGAAGAAATGCTGGAAAAATTAGAAGTTGTAGTTAATGAACGTCGCGAAGAAGAAAGCGCTGCTGCTGCTGAAATCGAAGAGCGTACGCGTAAACTGCAGCAATATCGTGAAATGCTGATTGCTGATGGTATCGATCCAAATGAATTGCTGAACAGCATGGCTGCTGCAAAAACCGGTACCAAAGCAAAACGCGCTGCCCGTCCTGCTAAATATAGCTATGTTGATGAGAACGGCGAAACTAAAACCTGGACCGGCCAGGGCCGTACTCCTGCTGTAATCAAGAAAGCCATGGATGAGCAAGGTAAACAGCTGGATGACTTCCTGATCAAGGATTAATCACGCCGAATTCAGAAAAATCCCGCCTCTGGTGGGATTTTTTTTGCCCGCAATTTATCACAAACATCCTCTTACACTCCGTCATAAAGCGTTATTCGCCTATTTAGTTTTGCTTACAAACAGGCTGGTCATGGCGTTTTATGGGCATAAAAAAACCGGTGGGCAGAGCCACACCGGTTTCAGAGATTTACGCCTGGATTATTTCTTAATACCCATACTCTCTTTGAGCCAGCCTTTAAATTCTTCACCCAGCGTATTATGGCGAATGCCATATTCAACGAACGCCTGCATATAACCGAGCTTATTACCGCAGTCATGGCTCTTACCTTTCATGTGGTAAGCCTCAACGGTCTCTTTCTCGATCAGCATATCAATGGCATCCGTCAGCTGGATTTCATCCCCTGCTCCTGGAGGCGTTTTCGCCAGCAGAGGCCAGATTTCAGCACTCAGGACATAGCGACCCACCACCGCCAGATTAGACGGCGCTACGTCGGCTTTAGGCTTCTCTACGACACCAACCATTGGCACGCTTTCGCCTGGCTCAAGGTTCACGCCCTTGCAGTCAACCACACCGTAAGCGGTCACGTCTTCAACTGGCTCAACCATGATCTGGCTGCAGCCCGTTTCGTCGAAGCGGTGGATCATCTCAGCCAGGTTATCCTGGGAAAGATCGGATTCATATTCATCCAGAATCACGTCAGGCAGAATAACCGCGACAGGCTCATCACCCACAACCGGGTGTGCACACATAACCGCGTGGCCCAGACCTTTAGCCAGCCCCTGACGGACCTGCATAATGGTGACGTGCGGAGGGCAAATAGACTGAACTTCTTCTAACAGCTGACGCTTAACGCGTTTTTCCAGCATGGCTTCGAGTTCAAAACTTGTATCGAAGTGGTTTTCGATAGAGTTTTTAGATGAATGCGTAACCAGCACAATTTCAGTGATGCCGGCCGCAATACACTCATTAACGACATACTGGATTAATGGCTTATCAACCAGAGGCAGCATCTCTTTAGGAATCGCCTTAGTTGCTGGTAACATCCTGGTCCCCAATCCCGCTACCGGGATGACGGCCTTTCTGACTTTCGAATTTAGGGCAGCCATTCAAATTCTCCTGAGCTGTTCAAGTTTTGAACTTTTATGCAATAAATAACGCGTTGAGTATATCAGCCTCGCCCCGCAGTCCGGGTCTGAAAAGAACGCGTTGCCGATCAATTAGGACAAATACGCATGAATCTGGGCAGCGATAGTAGCACTCCCGAGAAAACACAGGTAAAGCAATCTTAAAATTAAGATCCAATTGCTTATTCCGTGGACAACATTAAGCGTAGCCTTCCCCCGGCACCCCAAATTTGGCACTGCCAGGAAGAACAGCGGTGGCTAATTTGATTGAGATACGCCGTTCCCAGTGTTCCTAGCGGCACGCCGTTACTCACCTGAATATGGTGTTCTCCGGTATTCAGTGACGCGTTGAGGCCTGCTGAAACGAGGATAAGATTCTTTAAACCGCTATGGTAATAACCAACCAGCAGCGGGAACTGTCCGGGTAAATTGGCCTGACGAAAAAGCTGGTTTACCTGTTTGAGTAAACTGCCTAACTCAGGGAGCCGTTGTCCCTGATGCGATAACTGTTCCTGCAATAATCCATTAAAGAGCGCACGAAGTAACAGCGCGGCTAATACGCCATTATCCCCTGCACGGGTTACGTCCAGAGAATAAAATGCGAGGTCCGAATCAGACAGTGGTGCAATATCCAGCACCAGCCCGGGCTGGTCGGCCGCCACCAGCTGACGATAATTTACGCGGCAGTGGGAAATAGTTTGCTGAACGGGAGGCTGAAGCTCTTGCAGCAATTTCGCCGCCGCTGGCGGATTACTCACCAGCGCGTCCCAGTCCTGAAAAAGACGCTCCTCTTCCTCAACGCGGGAATTAAACATATTCGGATAAAGGCACGCTAATACCGTTTCACGTAACCGGTTCAGATCTTTGACGGGTTTCAGCAGAATATCCTGAACGCCAAGACGTAATGCTTTGGCAATATCCGCCATATTCTCTGTCGCGGAGATCACCAGAATGGGCATCTGGTCACCCTCGTTGCGCAGATGCTCGACCAGTTTCAGCCCATTCATTCGCGGCATCGCGATGTCGCAAATCATCAGATCGGGCGTAATACCGGTCATTTTTTCCAGCGCGTCGACACCATCTTCAGCCAGTAAAGTGTTTGCTCCCAGCGAGGATAACCACGAATCCAGTAGCGATCGGAAAACGGGCTCGTCTTCAACAATCAAAATGTGTTTTCCGGCCAATGGCTGCGTCATGGTTCCTCCCCTGGCTGACAGTTACTAAATAGTGGCATGCTATCGGCACTATCGCCTGTCAGATTTTGCTGAAGTAGTCAAAAAAAGGTGCTTAACGTGCTGTTCGCACAAACGGCAGCAACTCGTCTATTTTCTTTTCGACGGCTAGCGAGCCCGCTGAGATGGCGGCCTCAGCCCGATGGAAATCAAGGGTAGAGATTTGCGGACAGTAAGGTTGAATAAGAATATCAGGAGGATCGCCTGCCATACGGTTACGTTTAAGGCGATTCTCAAGAACCTGAATTGAGGTGGTCATGATTTCCATGGCCGTCGGTGCGGCAACCGAGCGTCGTGCGGCCAGCCGACCAATTCTTCCGCGCAGGCGCTCATGCCAGGCAAGCTTCTCGACTTCGGCATCTTCGCTCTGGAGATTGACCGGCATAAGGTCTTGCTGCATCAGATGAGCATCGTGCTGCAAATCCACGGCGATGACGATATCGGCCCCCATGGCACGCGTCAGAGAGATGGGTACCGGGTTCACGACGCCACCGTCCACAAGCCAGTAACCGTTATGGGGCACGGGGGCCATAAGCCCGGGGATACTGCATGAAGCACGCACCGCAAGGTGAATATCCCCTTCGGTCAGCCAGAGTTCACGGCCTGTGCTGAGATTGGTTGCGACGGCGCCAAAAGGCATCCGGCAGTCAGTAAAGTCTTCGAGAGGCATCACCCGGCGGAACTGGTTAAAGACGCGTTCACCGCGCAACAGCCCACCGCGCTGCCAGGAGAGATCCATCAGACGCAGCACGTCCCAATAGCTGAAGGAGCGCACCCAGGTTTCGAGATCCGGAAGCCTGCCGCACGCGTAGGCGGAGCCGACAAGCGATCCTATTGAACATCCTGCAACGATATCAACGTCAACGCCCATCTTGTTTAAGGCATTAATCACGCCGATATGAGACCATCCCCGGGCTGCACCTGATCCCAGCGCCAGTCCAATTTTAACCTTTCTCATTAGCCCTGTTTTACTTCCCCTGGATTCCTGACATAGCGTCAACGCAACTGCTCAGTTAACATAGTGCTACCCGAGGCGTTTTACGCCCTTATTTTTTGTTCCAGGAAGAGAATCGTGTCTCAACTCTGCCCTTGCGGTAGCGCTCTGGAGTATAGCCTATGTTGCCAGCGATATCTTTCTGGCAATCAGGTTGCACCGGATCCGTCACACCTCATGCGTTCACGGTATACTGCTTTTGTGATCAAAGACGCAGACTACCTGATAAAAACCTGGCACCCGTCCTGCCACGCCGCCGATTTCCGACAGGAAATTGAAGCCGGGTTCGCCAACACCCGCTGGCTTGGACTTACCGTGTTTGAATCCTCACCAGGCAGCCACGACGACGAAGGCTTTGTCAGCTTTGTTGCCCGTTTTACAGAGAACGCAAGGCCCGGCGCCATTATCGAGCGTTCCCGGTTCTTAAAGGAAAGCGGGCAATGGTATTATATTGACGGTACGCGTCCACAGTTTGGTCGTAACGATCCCTGCCCTTGTGGTTCAGGAAAAAAATTCAAAAAGTGTTGCGGGCAGTAACGCCTGACAACCCAGACTTCGCAAATACAAACAGGATTTCCCGGCGATGCAATCATTACAACGTAAAGTTCTGCGCACTATCTGTCCCGATCAAAAAGGGCTGATCGCACGAATTACCAATATTTGCTACAAGCATGAACTGAATATCGTGCAGAACAACGAGTTCGTTGACCACCGTACCGGTCGCTTCTTCATGCGTACCGAGCTGGAAGGCATTTTCAACGACACCACCCTGCTGGCCGATCTGGACAGCGCGCTGCCGGAAGGCTCCGTGCGTGAGCTGAATCCTGCAGGCCGTCGTCGCATAGTGATTCTGGTGACGAAAGAGGCTCACTGCCTGGGCGATCTGTTGATGAAAGCCAATTACGGCGGTCTGGACGTGGAAATCGCCGCCGTTATCGGCAATCACGAAACCCTGCGCACGCTGGTTGAGCGTTTTGATATTCCGTTTGAGCTGGTGAGCCATGAAGGCCATACCCGTGAAGAGCACGACAACCTGATGGCTGCTGCCATTGAAGCGCATAACCCGGACTACGTGGTGCTGGCGAAATACATGCGCGTGCTGACGCCTTCCTTCGTGGCCCGCTTCCCGAACAAGATTATCAATATCCACCACTCGTTCCTGCCGGCCTTTATTGGCGCGCGTCCTTATCACCAGGCGTACGAGCGCGGCGTGAAGATCATCGGCGCCACCGCGCACTACGTTAATGACAATCTGGACGAAGGCCCAATCATCATGCAGGACGTGATTCACGTGGATCACACCTACACCGCAGAAGATATGATGCGCGCCGGACGTGACGTTGAGAAGAACGTGTTGAGTCGTGCCCTGTATCAGGTGCTGGCGCAGCGTGTCTTTGTCTACGGTAACAGAACTATCATTCTTTAATCTTTCGGAAAATGAATTGATTAGCTTTGCGCCTTTACGGATAAAAAGCAGGCAAACAGCTTCATTTCCCTAAAGGAATGCTTTACAGGGGCGTCTCATTTGATATGATGCGCCCCGCTTCCAGCAGGAAGCAGGCCAGTAAAAAAGCATTACCCCGTGGTGGGGTTCCCGAGCGGCCAAAGGGAGCAGACTGTAAATCTGCCGTCATCGACTTCGAAGGTTCGAATCCTTCCCCCACCACCATCATTTCCAAACGACTCTTAACTTTCTGTTCGCACCGGGCATCATGCATTTCCGTAACGGGGAAGGATGAGAAGCTTCGACTAAGGTTCGATTCGAGCGTAGCGAGAAAGCGTTGCCGCAGGCAACGACCCGAAGGGCGAGGCGCAACGCGCCGAGTCATCCTTCCCCCACCACCATCATTTCCCGAATAATCCAAAAAATCATTATAAAACTAAACCGAATCCGGCGTTCGAAATCTACATCGGCGGCAACCGGCGCTTTACCGGCGAACTTTTCACAATCGACGTATTACACTGGGCATGCTCCGCCAGCCCGTCCAGCAGCGCATCCAGTTGCTCAATCGATCGCACCACCAGCCTAATCACAAAGCAGTCTTCCCCGGTCACCTTGTCGCTCTCAATACACTCCGGCATCGCCTGAATGTATTTATCCACCTTATGCAACAGCCCCGGCAAAGGCCGCACGCGCACCAGCGCCTGCAGCGTATACCCCAGCGCCGCGAGATTCACCCGTGCACCATATCCCTGAATCACGCCCCGCTCCTCCAGCCGCTTCAGACGTTCTGCCGTGCTGGGGGAGGTCAGGCCGATGCGGCCGCTGAGCACCTTCAAAGACATGCGCGCATCTTCAACCAGGCAGGCTAAAATTTGCCGGTCGATATCATCAATAAGGTATTCCACTCGTTTCACCTAATTTTAAAAAGCAGTTAACACCTTCAACCTTATATCACCCCTGTAAAACCCGACAGCGTTTTTCGACAATAGGGTCATTCAATCAGGAGGTGGATGATGCGTGATTTCCATAAAGGCGTCTGGCAGATGAGCCTGGCGATGTTAATTTCCGGCTCTATCGGCGCGTTTGTTTTGCTCAGCGGCCTGCCGGTAACGGAAGTGGTGTTCTGGCGCTGCCTTATTGGGGCAATGGCGCTTTTCATTTTTATCCGGGTAAGTCAAAAGCCCTTTAGTCCCCTCACCCGCACCACGCTGCTGCTGGCGATTCTCGGCGGCGTGGCTTTAGTCGTGAACTGGCTGCTGCTCTTCGCGGCCTATGAACGCATCTCTATCGGCCTCTCTACCGTGGTCTATAACACCCAGCCGTTTATGCTGGTTCTGATGGGGATGTTTTTAGGCGAGCGCGTCAGCCTGGTGAAATGGGGCTGGCTGTTCCTTGCCTTTGGCGGTGTGGTGATATTGCTCTCCAGCGAGCTGACCGGCGCCCACGGCACTGAATGGCTGGCGGGTATCGGTCTGGCTATGGCCGCGGCCTTCTTCTACGCGCTAACGGCAATCATTGCGCGCAAACTGAAAACCATCGCACCGCAGCATATAGCCTTTATCCAGGTGCTGACGGGCGTGGTGATGCTTCTGCCGTTTGCCAGCCTGCCGTCATTTTCCGGTGATTTTCCCTGGCCGATCCTGCTGACGCTCGGCATCGTCCATACCGGCATTATGTACCAGCTGCTGTATAGCGCGATTCAGAAGCTACCTACCCCCATTACCGGCTCCCTGTCATTTATCTATCCGGTGGTGGCGATTGTTGTCGATAACCTGGTGTTCGGACACTCGCTGAACCTGACGCAGCTGGCGGGCGGCGCGTTGATCCTGTTTGCTGCGGCGGGCAACAACCTGGGCTGGGGCGAAAAAAAACCCCGCGAATGCGGGGCTAGTATCAAAACGCTGAATTAGCGACGGGCGCGCACAATCTGGTATTTGCGCGTCAGGTACTCCACCGGCGCGCTCCAGATGTGCACCAGACGGGAGAACGGGAACAGCACAAACAGCGTCATGCCCAGCACAAGGTGAACGCGGAAGATAAACGCCACGCCGTCCAGGTGCTCAGACGCTCCGCCGTGGAAGGTCACCACGGACTGCGCCCAGCCCACCAGCTTCATCATCTCGCTGCCGTCCATATGCTGCGCCGAGAACGGAATGGTCAGCAGGCCCAGCGCGCACTGCACCATCAGCAGGGAGAGGATCAGGATGTCCGCTGCGGTGGTGGTCGCACGCACGCGCGGGCTGAACAGACGACGTTTCAGCAGCAGCAGGCCGCCTACCAGGGTCATCACGCCGCAGGCACCACCGGCGATCATCGCCATCTTCTGCTTCACCTCAATCGGCAGCCACGCTTCGTACATCCAGTGCGGGGTCAGCATCCCCAGGAAGTGACCGGCGAAAATCCCCAGGATCCCGATGTGGAACAGGTTAGACGCGATGTGCATCCCCTTACGATCCAGCATCTGGCTGGAGGCAGCACGCCAGGTGTACTGGCCGTAGTCATAGCGCAGCCAGCTTCCCACCAGGAACACGGTGCCCGCGATATACGGGTAAATGTCAAAGAAGAACATATTCAGGAAGTGCATTAGTGCCGTCCTCCGTTAGAGATATTCAAATATTGCGGGGCAACCGCGCCGGCAAAACGACGCTGGTGAGCGGAGATTTCAGACGCGCCGCAGTTCTGGTCAGCAAAGAATTTCACATGCTCTTCTTCCCAGACCGCGTCCAGCGCCTGCGGGGTATCGTCGCGGGCTTCATCCGCGATTTTCTCCGCCACTTTTTCACTGTCTACAGAGGCGTTAGCCAGCTTCACCAGCAGGTCGAACAGCACCGCATAGCGGCTCTCGCGCTGCTGAAGACGCGCGCCGAGCAGCGCCAGAATCGGGGCGATGTCCTGCAGACCGCCCAGCGCCTCTTCTTTTGGCAACTGCGCCAGATACTCAAGGTACAGCGGCAGGTGATCCGGCAGCTCGCGGCTGTCGAGCTGCAGGCCGTGCTGCTCGTACTGGGCCATCAGGTCCACCATCGCCTGACCGCGGTCGCGGGATTCCCCGTGAACGTGTTCAAACAGCAGCAGCGACGTCGCGCGCCCGCGGTCAAACAGCTGGCTGTAGTCCGCCTGGGCATCCAGCAGGTCGCGCGCTAACAGATCGCGGAGGAAAACGCCAAGCGTCTGGGCGTCCTCTTTGTCAAGGTTTGCAGATGACGCGAGTGCATCAAAGAGTTCCTGCTGATGCTGCGCAAGCGCAGCATCCGGGTACTCGAGCAGACGCGAAACAATGACGAGTTCAATCATTGGTGCGGCTCCGTTTTGCTGGTCACATCCATGGCGTCGATGCGGCGGCTGTTGAACAGGTTGAATTTGCTGTCGGACCCGTGGCAACCGTCACCGAAGGTAAAGCCACAGCCATTTTTCTCCGGGAAGGCCTCGCGGGCCAGCTCGCGGTGGCTGCTCGGCACCACGAAACGGTCTTCGTAGTTGGCAATTGCCAGGTAGCGGTACATCTCCTGCGCCTGCGCTTCGGTCAGGCCGACCTCTTCCAGCGCGCGGGTATCGTTCACGCCGTCAACGGTTTCAGCACGTTTGAAGTGGCGCATCGCCAGCATACGTTTCAGCGCCAGCAGCACCGGCTGGGTGTCCCCTGCGGTCAACAGGTTGGCCAGATACTGAACCGGGATACGCAGGCTCTCCACGTCCGGCAGAATGCCGTTGCTGCCCAGCTCGCCCGCGTCCGCCGCAGACTGAATTGGCGACAGCGGCGGCACGTACCAGACCATCGGCAGCGTGCGGTATTCCGGGTGCAGCGGGAGGGCCAGCTTCCAGTCCATCGCCATTTTGTACACCGGAGACTGCTGCGCGGCGTCAATCACGCTCTGCGGAATGCCGTCCTTCAGCGCCTGCTCAATCACCTTCGGATCGTTCGGATCGAGGAACACGTCCAGCTGGCGCTGATACAGATCTTTCTCGTTCTCGGTGCTTGCGGCATTCTCAATCGCGTCAGCATCGTACAGCAGCACGCCGAGGTAGCGGATACGGCCTACGCAGCTCTCTGAGCAGACGGTCGGCATACCGGCTTCGATGCGCGGGTAGCAGAAGATGCACTTCTCAGACTTACCGCTCTTCCAGTTGAAGTAGATTTTTTTGTACGGGCAGCCGGTGATGCACATACGCCAGCCGCGGCACTTGTCCTGGTCGATCAGCACGATGCCGTCTTCTTCACGCTTGTAGATGGCGCCGCTCGGGCAGGTCGCGACGCACGCCGGGTTGAGGCAGTGCTCGCACAGGCGCGGCAGATACATCATGAAGGTGTTTTCGAACTGGCCGTACATCGCCTTCTGCATGTTCTCGAAGTTCTGGTCCTTCGCGCGCTTTTCGAACTCGCCGCCCAGAATTTCTTCCCAGTTTGGACCGCTGGTAATTTTGTCCATGCGCTTCCCGGTGATCAGCGAGCGAGGACGGGCGATCGGCTGGTGTTTGCTTTCCGGCGCGTTGTGCAGGTTCTGGTAGTCGTAATCAAACGGCTCGTAATAATCCTCAATGCCCGGCAGGTGCGGGTTAGCGAAGATTTTACCCAGCAGCATCGCGCGGTTACCCATGCGCGGCTGCAGCTTGCCGTTGATTTTACGGATCCAGCCGCCCTTCCACTTCTCCTGGTTTTCCCAGTCGGTCGGGAAGCCGGTGCCCGGCTTGCTTTCCACGTTGTTGAACCAGGCGTACTCCATACCTTCGCGGCTGGTCCAGACGTTTTTACAGGTCACTGAACAGGTGTGGCAGCCGATGCACTTATCAAGATTCAGCACCATGCCGACTTGTGAACGAATTTTCATTTTACGCTCTCCTGTACCTGGTCATTGCCTTCGCCATCCAACCAGTTAATGTTCTTCATCTTACGTACCACCACGAACTCATCGCGGTTCGATCCTACGGTGCCGTAGTAGTTAAAGCCGTAGGCCAGCTGCGCATAACCACCGATCATGTGGGTCGGCTTCGGCGTAATACGGGTGACGGAGTTGTGAATACCGCCGCGCTGCTCGGTGATCTCGGACCCCGGCAGGTTCACGATACGTTCCTGCGCGTGGTACATCATGGTCATCCCGGCCGGTACGCGCTGGCTCACCACCGCACGCGCCGTCAGGGCGCCGTTGCTGTTAAACACTTCGATCCAGTCGTTATCTTCAATGCCCAGATCTTTGGCGTCCGCTTCGCTCATCCAGACGATCGGGCCGCCGCGCGAAAGCGTCAGCATCAGCAGGTTGTCGCTGTAGGTGGAGTGGATCCCCCACTTCTGGTGCGGCGTCAGGAAGTTCAGCGCCTTCTCCGGGTTACCGTTGGATTTCGCGCCCATCACCGCTTTCACGGAGCGGGTGTCGATTGGCGGACGATACACCAGCAGGCTTTCACCGAAGTCGCGCATCCACTGGTGATCCTGATACAGCGACTGACGGCCGGACAGGGTACGCCACGGGATCAGCTCGTGAACGTTGGTGTAGCCGGCGTTGTAGGACACGTGCTCATCTTCAAGTCCTGACCAGGTCGGGCTGGAGATAATCTTGCGCGGCTGGGCCTGAATATCGCGGAAGCGGATCTTCTCTTCCTCTTTATTCGTCGCCAGATGCGTATGGTCGCGACCGGTAAATTCGCTCAGCGCCGCCCAGGCTTTCACCGCCACGTGGCCGTTGGTTTCCGGGGCCAGGGTCAGGATCATCTCTGCCGCATCAATCGCCGTGTTCAGCATTGGCTGGCCTTTGGCCGGGCCGTCCGCTTTGGTGTAGTTGAGCTTGCGCAGCAGATCCATTTCGCTCTGGGTGTTCCAGGCGATCCCCTTCCCGCCGTTACCGATTTTTTCCATCAGCGGGCCGATAGAGGTAAAGCGTTCGTAGGTTGCCGGGTAGTCGCGTTCAACCGGAATGATGTGCGGCGCGGTGACGCCCGGGATCAGGTCGCATTCGCCTTTTTTCCAGTCCTTCACGTCCAGCGGCTGCGCCAGTTCGGCGGCGGAGTCGTGCTGGATGGGCAACGTCACCACGTCGGTCTCTTTGCCCAGGTGGCCTACGCAGACTTCAGAGAATTTCTTCGCGATGTCTTTGTAGATATCCCAGTCGCTTTTTGATTCCCACGCCGGGTCAACGGCTGCAGACAGCGGATGAATAAACGGATGCATGTCCGAGGTATTCATGTCGTCTTTTTCATACCAGGTGGCGGTTGGCAGCACGATGTCGGAGTACAGGCAGGTGCTGGACAGACGGAAGTCGAGGGTCACCACCAGATCCAGCTTGCCGTCGAGACCGTTGTCTTTCCATTCCACCTCTTCCGGCTTCACGCCGCCCTGCTTGCCGAGATCTTTACCCTGAATACCGTTTTCGGTACCGAGCAGGTATTTCAGCATGTACTCGTGGCCTTTACCGGACGAGCCCAGCAGGTTGGAGCGCCAGATGAACAGGTTACGCGGATGGTTTTTACCGTTTTCCGGCTGTTCTGCCGCGAAGCGAATTGAGCCATCCTTCAGGGATTTGACGGTGTAATCCACCGGCGACATCCCCGCCTGCTTCGCCGCTTCCGCAATGCGCAGCGGGTTAGTGCCCAGCTGCGGGGCAGACGGCAGCCAGCCCATACGCTCAGCGCGCACGTTGAAGTCAATCAGGTGGCCGCTGTAGCGGGATTGATCCGCCATCGGCGAAAGCAGCTCCTGGGCGGTCACCGTTTCATAGCGCCACTGGCTGGAGTGGTTATAGAAGTAGGAGGTGCTGTTCATGTGGCGTGCAGGACGCTGCCAGTCGAGGGCAAACGCCAGCGGCTGCCAGCCGGTCTGCGGACGCAGTTTTTCCTGGCCCACGTAGTGCGCCCAGCCGCCGCCGCTCTGACCGACGCAGCCGCAGAAGATCAGCATGTTGATCAGACCGCGATAGTTCATATCGAGGTGATACCAGTGGTTCAGACCGGCGCCGACGATGATCATGGAGCGACCGTGGGTTTTGTCGGCGTTTTCCGCAAACTCACGGGCGATACGAACGATCTGCGCGCGCGGTACGCCGGTGATCTGCTCCGCCCAGGCCGGAGTATAGGCCTTCACGTCGTCATAGCCGGTTGCGCAGTTTTCGTCGTTCAGACCGCGCTCCAGCCCGTAGTTCGCCATGGTCAGGTCATACACCGTAGTGACCAGCGCGGTAGAGCCGTCGGCCAGCTGCAGGCGCTTAACCGGCAGCTTGTGCATCAGCACGTTTTTCAGTTCAACCTTGTTGAAGTGCTCGGAGCCTTCACCGCCAAAGTACGGGAAGCCAACCTCGGCGATCTCGTCCTGGCTGCCCAGCATGCTGAGACGCAGCTCCGTCTCTTCACCGGTGGTGCCGTTGCGCTGCTCAAGGTTCCACTTGCCCTTCTCGCCCCAGCGGAAGCCGATAGAGCCGTTTGGCGCCACCAACTCGCCGTTGCTGTTATAGGCAACGGTTTTCCATTCAGGGTTGTTTTCCTGGCCCAGCGCGTCCACCAGATCGGCGGCGCGCAGCGTGCGGCCCGCGGCATAGTAGCCCTCACGCTCTTCCAGCATCACCAGCATCGGCATGTCGGTGTAGCGACGCACGTAGTCGGTGAAGTACTGGCTCGGTTTGTCGAGGTGGAATTCACGCAGCATGACGTGGCCCATCGCCATTGCCATCGCGGCATCGGTACCCTGTTTCGGTGCCAGCCACAGGTCGCACAGCTTGGCGATTTCCGCGTAGTCCGGGGTGACCGCAACGGTTTTGGTCCCCTTGTAGCGGACTTCAGTAAAGAAGTGCGCGTCCGGGGTACGGGTCTGCGGCACGTTAGAGCCCCAGGCGATGATGTAGCTGGAGTTGTACCAGTCGGCGGATTCCGGCACGTCGGTCTGCTCGCCCCAGGTCTGCGGAGAGGCAGGCGGCAGGTCGCAGTACCAGTCGTAGAAGCTCAGGCAGGTACCGCCGATAAGAGACAGGTAGCGCGCGCCGGAGGCGTAGGAAACCATCGACATCGCCGGGATTGGCGAGAAGCCCGCCACGCGGTCAGGGCCGTATGTTTTGACAGTGTAGACGTTAGAGGCGGCAATCAGCTCGTTCACCTCTTTCCAGGAAGAGCGAACGAATCCACCGCGACCGCGAACCTGCTTGAAGCTTTTCGCTTTGTCGGCGTCCTCAATGATGGACGCCCAGGCCTCAACCGGATCGCTGTGCTGAACTTTCGCCTCACGCCACATTTTCATCAGGCGTTTGCGCATCAGCGGGTATTTAAGGCGGTTAGCGCTGTAGAGATACCAGGAGTAGCTGGCGCCACGCGGGCAGCCGCGCGGTTCGTGGTTCGGCATATCCGGACGGGTGCGCGGATAGTCGGTCTGCTGCATTTCCCAGGTCACCAGACCGTTTTTAACGAAAATCTTCCAGCTACATGAGCCAGTGCAGTTTACACCGTGGGTAGAACGGACGACTTTGTCATGCTGCCAGCGCTGGCGGTAACCGTCTTCCCAGTCCCGGTTGGTATCCAGAACCTGGCCGTGCCCATCGGCAAAAGTTTCACCCTTCTGTTTGAAGTAGCGAAACCGGTCCAAAAATTTGCTCATCGGGTATCTCCTGTATGGAGCCTGTGGCTCTCTAAATCGACATTGCTGATTTGCAGCGAAGGTAACGCCCTGAAAGAGGGGGAGAATTGATAACGATCAAGACGAAGAGGGACTTTAAAAGGAGGGGTTAGACCAAATACCACCAAAGCGGTATATTTTTAAATCGAATAAATAAATGATTTATAAAGATATTTATGATTCATCGTACAATAACCCCGGCAAAATCTAACATCTCAGGTATTAAGGGGTAGACATGCCTGCAAAGCGATGGCGATCACAGTGTTACCCGCAGGCGACTGCCGTAAAAGCTTTCAGTATGTTGTAACTATTATTCAGTCTAAAAAAAACGCGGCCCGAAGGCCGCGCAAACGGATAATCACACTTACTTATTTTTCTTGGTATTACGGCCATATACCAGCCACGTAATCACAACGCAGGCGATATAGAAGACGAGGAAGACTTTCATGGCGCCGGCCGGAGAGCCGGTCAGGTCAAGCGAGATGCCGAACGCTTTCGGAATAAAGAAGCCGCCGATTGCGCCAATCGCCGAGATAAAGCCCAGAGCCGCAGCCGTATCCGTCGCCGCTTCACGCATGGCCTGCTCTTCGCTGCCGCCCTGCGCTTTCACGCGATCCATCGTCAGCTTGCGGAAGATCACGGAGATCATCTGGAAGGTGGAAGCACTTCCCAGCCCGGCCGTCAGGAACAGCACCATAAACACGCCGAAGAAGGCAAAGAAGTTACCGCCCTGCCCGTCAGAAGGCAGCGTCAGGAACAGCAGCGCGCAGAAGACCGCCATCACAATAAAGTTCACCAGCGTCACGCGGGTACCGCCCAGACGGTCAGAGATCATGCCGCCCAGCGAACGCGCCAGTGCGCCAATGAACGGGCCGAAGAAGGCGAACTGCAGGATCTGCACGTCCGGGAACTGGGTTTTCGACAGCATGGCAAAGCCCGCTGAGAAGCCGATAAACGAACCGAAGGTAGCCAGATACAGCAGCGCCATTACCCAGAGGTGTCCACGCTTCAGCACCGGCAGCTGCTCGCTCAGGGATGCCTTCGACGCAGACAGGTCATTCATAAAGAACCATGCGGCCAGGGTGAAGACCACCAGGAACGGAACCCAAATCCACGCCGCGTTCTGCAGGTAGAGGGAAGAACCATCCGCCTGCTCGACGCCGCCGCCACCGAAGGCGGCAAAAATAGAAACAGAGATCGCCAGCGGCGCAATCAGCTGCATCACGCTCACGCCCATGTTGCCCAGACCGCCGTTAATACCCAGCGCGCCGCCCTGCTTCGCTTTCGGGAAGAAGAAGCTGATGTTCGCCATGCTGGAGGCAAAGTTCGCCCCCGCGAAACCGCACAGCAGGGAAATGATCACGAACACGCTGAACGGCGTGGAGGTATCCTGCACCGCGAAGCCGAGCCACACGCAAGGGACGATCATGATGCCCGTACTGAACGCCGTCCAGCGACGGCCGCCGAAGACCGGGACCATAAACGCGTAAGGCACACGCAGCAGCGCGCCCGAAAGCGACGGCAGCGCGGTCAGCATAAACAGCTGATCGGTCGTGAACGTAAACCCTACTTTCGGCAGGTTTACCGCGACCGCGCTAAACAACATCCATACGCAAAACGCTAAAAGCAGGCACGGAACGGAAATCCACAGATTTCGGCTTGCTACACGATGGCCGCGCTGTTGCCAGAACGCCGGATCCTCTGGACGCCAGTCTGTAATAACGGCACCATTTTCCCTTTCGGGAGCGGATGAGTGACTCATAGACACCTCTGATTCTCGAATGATGCTGCAAACATTAGGGTTTTAGGGCGGCGGTAAGTTGATATAAATCAAAGGAAAAGTGCGGGGATTTGCGGCGCAAAAAAAGAGGTTATCCTAAGTGAGTAGAATAATTCGGTAAAAAAGACGTGGTTTTTCACTGCACTGAAGGTTCCTTGCTACCCCCGCCTCTTCACCTATACTCCGTTGGCAATTTAGGGGTAATCCTTTATTGGTATGGGTATACTCCAGGGTATGCACCAGAATAGCGCCATTCCTGCAAGCAGGCCACGTCAGGAGCCCGGCAACTCTATGTTAAAAAGATGTTTATCACCGCTGACTCTCGTCAATCAGCTAGCCCTGATTGTTTTGCTGTCTACCGCCCTTGGCGTGACCGGCATGGCGATTTCCGGCTGGCTGGTACAAGGGGTACAGGGTAATGCACATGCCATCAACGAGGCAGGTTCGCTACGCATGCAGAGTTACCGCCTGCTGGCGTCGGTCCCTCTGACGCAGGACGATCGGCCCTTAATTGATGAAATGGAGCGCACGGCCTTCAGCCCCGAACTGGAAAACGCCGCCATCCGCGCCGGCCAGCAGTCCCAGCTTAAAGCCCTGCAGGGCTACTGGCACACCCAGCTGGAACCCGGCCTGAAACAGGCGCGCAGCACCGAAACCGTTGCGCAGGACGTAGCGGGTTTCGTCTCCCGCATTGACGCACTGGTCTCCTCTTTCGACCAAACCACCGAATTACGCATCGACCGGGTGGTGATGGTACACCGTGCGATGGCGCTGTTTATGGGCCTGCTGCTGATCTTCACCATTATCTGGCTGCGGGCTCGGCTGCTGAATCCCTGGAAACAGCTGCTGGCGATGGCGCGCGCCGTAACGAACAGAGATTTTACCCAGCGCACGCACATCAGCGGCCGCAACGAGATGGCCATGCTCGGCCAGGCGCTGAACACCATGTCGGCGGAGCTCTCCGAAAGCTACGCGGTGCTGGAGCAGCGCGTGCAGGAAAAAACCGCCGGGCTGGAGCAAAAAAATGAGATCCTCTCCTTCCTGTGGCAGGCCAACCGTCGGCTGCACATGCAGGTGCCGCTATGTGAACGCCTTTCGCCGGTGCTGAACGGCCTGCAAAATCTGACCCTGCTGCACGATCTGGAGCTGCGGGTTTACGATGTGGAAGATGAGGATAATCATCAGGAGTTTACCTGTCAGTCCGACATGTCCTGCGATGATAAAGGCTGCCACCTCTGCCCGCGCGGCCTGCCGCTGCAGGCTTCTGGCGGCACCACCCTGAAGTGGCGTCTGACGGACAGCCACACCCAGTACGGTATTCTGCTGGCCACCCTGCCAGCCGGACGTCATCTGAGCCACGACCAGCAGCAGCTGGTGGACACCCTGGTTGAACAGCTAACGGCTACGCTGGCGCTCGACAGGCATCAGGAAAAACAGCAGCAGCTGATCGTCATGGAAGAGCGCGCGACCATTGCCCGCGAGCTTCACGACTCTATCGCCCAGTCGCTCTCCTGTATGAAAATGCAGGTGAGCTGCCTGCAGATGCAGGACGCGGAGATGCCGGAAAGCAACAAGCAGCTGCTGAGCCAGATCCGCAACGAGCTGAACACCTCCTGGGTACAGCTGCGCGAGCTGCTGACTACCTTCCGCCTGCAGCTGACCGAGCCGGGCCTGCGCCCGGCGCTGGAATCCAGCTGCCAGGAATTTAGCGCCCGGCTGGGCTTCCCGGTGAAGCTGGATTACCAGCTGCCGCCGCGGTTTGTCCCTTCCCATCAGGCGATTCATCTGCTGCAAATCGCCCGCGAAGCGCTGAGCAACGTGCTCAAACACGCGGAAGCAACGGCGGTCACGGTCACCGTCAGCCAGCACGCTAACCAGGTCAGGCTGACGGTTCACGACAACGGTCGCGGCGTGCCGGAAAATGCCGAACGCACTAACCACTATGGTTTAATCATTATGCGAGACCGCGCCCAAAGCCTGCGCGGTGATTGCCAGGTTCGCCGGAGAGAGACGGGTGGCACGGAAGTTGTGGTCACCTTTATTCCCGAAAAACCGCTTACAACTGCTCAAGGAGAAACCCATGACTAATCAGGAACCGGCATCCATCCTGTTGATCGACGACCATCCGATGCTGCGTACTGGCGTAAAACAGCTGGTCAGCATGGCACCCGACATTACCGTAGTTGGCGAGGCCAGCAACGGTGAACAGGGTATTGAGCTTGCCGAATCCCTCGATCCGGATCTGATCCTGCTCGATCTCAACATGCCCGGCATGAACGGTCTGGAAACCCTCGACAAGCTGCGCGAGAAATCCCTTTCCGGCCGCGTGGTGGTCTTTAGCGTTTCCAACCACGAAGAGGACGTGGTCACGGCGCTGAAGCGCGGCGCGGATGGCTATCTGCTGAAGGATATGGAGCCGGAAGACCTGCTGAAGGCGCTGCAGCAGGCGGCCGCAGGCGAGATGGTGCTGAGCGAGGCCCTGACGCCGGTGCTGGCCGCCAGCCTGCGGGCGAACCGCGCCACGTCTGATCGTGACGTCAGCCAGTTAACGCCGCGCGAGCGCGATATTCTGAAGCTGATTGCCCAAGGCCTGCCGAACAAAATGATCGCCCGCCGCCTGGATATCACCGAAAGCACGGTCAAAGTGCACGTGAAGCATATGCTGAAGAAAATGAAGCTAAAATCCCGCGTTGAAGCCGCGGTGTGGGTCCATCAGGAACGCATTTTCTAAGCATTACTCATCCGGCAGCAGCTTCCAGCGCGGGTCGTCGTCAGGTAATGCGACCAGCGGCTGCACCACAGCAAGCGTGATCTCATTGGACGAGACGCGCTGGCCCTTCGCATCTTCCACCACTGCCGAAAGATGCCAGCGGTTTGTCGCCCCTTCAGCGTCATTCCAGGCGGGCATAATTACGCTCCAGCCGTCGGTGCTGTCACTTTTCCCCGGGGACGTCAGGCTCAATGCCTGGGTATCGCCCTGCCAGTGGATCTGACGAATGCCGTGGGTGCTGCGAACCTGCAGCTTCAGCATAACGGTTTCGCCCCCTTTCAGATCCCACGGCGGGGTTGCCAGCCAGACGGAGAGCGTTTTACGCTGGCGGAACTCCATCACCGGCAGGCTGTTGCGCTCCGGCGAATCATAGCGGCTACCGCGCAGGGATCGCGTGGCCGCGACCTCCCCGGCGGAGAGCTGCTTAACCAGCGGCACGCCGAAGCGGTAGTTGAGCTTCAGCCCGAGGTTGTTCTGGCTCTCTCCGCTTTCGCCCTGCTTATGCGCGGCGGTGAGCGTCACCAGCGGCACGGGGGTATAGTTAAGCCCGAGATTAACCGCCACAGGGTTGTGATACCCGGTTCCGCTGTTGAAGAGGTCAACGTTGTCGCCAAAATACTGCTCGACGCTGACGCTGGTGTTCAGGTGATGAAACCACGGCAGCCAGGCTTTGGCGGTAACGTCATATCCCCGCGCCATGCGCTGCTCCTGGACGTCAGAGCTGTCGCGCCAGCCGGCAAAAGGCTGATAGTAGTTAGCCGACAGGCGCAGATTTTCTCCCCACACCTCCGCGCCCAGCCCGGCACGCTGCAGGTTCTCATCCAGCAGGTTGTCGTAAAAGGTGTTGTAGCCCAGCAGCCATTTTCCGGCCACCCAGCGCTGGCCGATTCCGGCGTTACTGACCAGGCCATCCGTCTGCTGCGTCAGGCCGAGCTGGCTCCAGCTCAGGTAACGGTTGTTATCGTTCCAGGGGATAAACCAGCTCCCGCTGCTGCCGTTGAACTTCCCGTCGTTATCCACCAGCAGATTGACGCTGGCATTCCCCCAGGGCGACAGCCAGGATTCAATCTGCTGGTTCACCTCGCCGCTCACCGCGTCGCGCACCTGACCAAAGGCAAACTGCCGCGCCTGCTCGCCCGTGGTCAGGCCGTTGTCGGTCATACTGGCTTCACCAAAGGCTTTCGCCATTTCGGCGAGATGCTTTTCCCCCTCCCCGGTGGGGGCTGCCATACCGAGATCGGGCAGATTGTCCCCGTTATTATCAAAGGGATTTTGTGCCTGCTGGATAAAGGAATTCGGCGCACCGTGAACGGCTCCGGCAATAACAAGGGAGAGTAAAACCAGCGTTCGGAAAGGGGGAGAAACAGTCATCAATGTCGTAAGAATTACCCGGTGCTTACGTAAGAACACCAGGTACCTTAACGCGATTTCTCCCTCTTTGCAGCTTTACTGGGAATTTTCCGGAATTTCCTGAAACATTGTTTTGAGCTCAGGCACGCACGAACCGCAGTTCGTGCCGCACCGTAGCGTCGCCCCCAGCGCGGTAACGGAACCGCAGCCTCCGGCAATCGCCTCTCGTATCGCGTTTTCTCCAACGCTGAAACAGCTGCAGATGATGCGCCCCGGATCTGTAACCTTCCCCACGCCCTGCCCGTTCAGCAGCGCATGGCGCTCTGCGGGCGTCGAGGGTGGCGACTGAAAAGCGGCTTCTATCACCGGGTGCGCCAGTTCGGGCAAAGCGGTGCCTTCCCAGAAGCCGAGCATCAGATGGCCTTCGTGCCAGGCCAGCACGCTGCTGCGTTCCCCGGTTTGCGCAACCTGCAGCTGCCAGCCCCGCCAGCTGGCATAGTCCATGGCCCACGAGAGCAGCGGCTTATCGCCCGCTATCGTCATTCGCGAGGCTTTACGCCACCAGTGAACCGAAGAGGGCATTTCCGGCCATTCCCGGGCATAGAGCTCCCCCTGCCAGGCGGGCTGCCAGGGCATGATTCTGACGGCGGTTTGCTTACTCTCCGGCTGGCCCGAAGCCGGATCGACGCGCCCTTCCACCAGCGCGTTGACCTTTCCCTGGCGGGCAAACTCCGCGTTCCAGTGCATCGGAGCAAACGCCTCGCCTTCCCGTATTCCGTCGTTGATTCGTACTCTGGCCACCATCACGCCGCGCGGGGAGCCGATCCGCGCCAGCTGGCCGTCGCACAGTGAAAACCGAATGGCGTCTGCGGCGCAAACCTCAACAAACGGCTCCGCGATATGCTGCATCAGCCGGGGCACGTACCCCGTACGGGTCATGGTGTGCCACTGGTCGCGAATACGGCCGGAGTTAAGAATCAGCGGGTATAATGCGGTGACAGTAGCACGGTGCGGCAGAGGGTTGACGGGAACAACGTTTCGGCGCGGAAAATCCCCCGTCGGCCACTGATAAGGTTCAAGCGTCACCCACGCTTCACGGGTTAGCCCTGCCAGTTCCTGAAGGTTCAATGCCCGCGAGCCGTCATTTTCAAACGCCGTCAGCGCCGCATGTTCGCAAAAAATCTCGTGCGGATGTTGCCAGGCAAAGGCCTCGCCGTAGCCCAGCCGTTTTGCAACCTGAGAGACGATCCACCAGTCCGGCTTCGCCTCGCCCGGCGCAGGCAGAAACGCGCGCTGGCGCGAAATGCGCCGCTCGGAATTGGTCACCGTGCCGTCCTTCTCTCCCCAGCCCAGCGCCGGGAAACGGATATGGGCAAACCGGCTGGTATCAGTATCTTTCATCACCTCAGAGACAATCACCAGCGGACAGCCTGCCAGCGCCTGACACACCGCGTGGCTGTCCGGCAGCGACACGGCAGGGTTGGTGCCCATAATCCATACCGCCTTCACCTCACCGCGGGCGATGGCGTCAAACAGCTCCACCGCCATCAGCCCCGGCGTCTGCGCCAGCCGTTCCGTTCCCCAGAAACGCGCCACCCGCGAGAGATCGTCCGGCTCGAAGCTCATATGCGCCGCCAGCTGGTTCGCCAGCCCGCCGACTTCCCGGCCGCCCATGGCGTTTGGCTGTCCGGTCAGCGAAAACGGGCCGCAGCCCGGACGATTAAATTTCCCGCTGGCAAGATGAACGTTGATGATGGCGCTGCACTTGTCGCTGCCGCTGGAGGACTGGTTGATCCCCATGGTGTAGAGCGTTATCGCACGGGGCGCGGTAACAAACCAGTCGTAAAAGATACCAATGTCCTCTGATGGCAGGTCGCAAAACGCCGCCACGCGGGCAATTGGCCACTCATCTTCGCCCTGAATCAGATTGAGCAACCCCACAAACAGGCCGGCGTCGCTGCCGGGTTTAAGCGCCAGATGCAGGTCGGCAATATCGCAGGTGGCGGTTTTACGCGGGTCAATCACCACCACCTTCATCTGCGGGTTGTTGTGCTTTGCCTGCACCAGACGCTGATAGAGCACCGGATGCGTCCAGGCCGCGTTCGAGCCAGCCAGCACCACCAGATCGCTGTTTTCCACATCCTCGTAGCCGCACGGCACCACGTCTTCGCCAAAGGCGCGCTTGTAGCCCACCACCGCCGACGACATGCAGAGCCGGGAGTTGGTATCGATATTCGCCGCGCCGATAAACCCTTTCATCAGCTTGTTGGCGGCATAGTAGTCCTCGGTTAACAGCTGGCCGGAGGCGTAAAACGCCACCGCCTGCGGCCCCCATGTGTCGATAATCTCCCGCAGCCGCTCGCCCGCCGCGTTCAGCGCCTGCGTCCAGTCCACCTCAAGTCCGTCGACAACGGGGTGCAGCAATCGTCCCTGCAAGCCCGTCGTCTCCCCCAGGGCCGACCCTTTCACGCACAGGCGGCCAAAGTTCGCAGGATGGGTGTCATCCCCCCGAACGCTGACCGCGCCACCTTCCACGCTCGCGACCACGCCGCAGCCGACCCCGCAGTAGGGGCACGTTGTCCGGGTTTCCGTCATGAGGCCTCCGCGCGCATCACCAGCTCTTCGTTGCCGACCCACACCTTGCCGTTTTCAATTTTGACCGGCCAGGCGCGCACCGCGGGTTCGCCGTTCTCCACCTGACAGCCGTCGCGCAGGCGAATGCGCTGCTTGTAGAGCGGAGAGATAACGACCGGTTCGCCCGCCGCATCGCCGAGAATGCCGCGCGAAAGCACGTTCGCGCGGCTGCCCGGCTCCAGGTCGTCCAGGGCATAAATGGTTTGACCAAAGCGGAACAGCGCAATCGGTTTGCGGCCAAGCCGCGCGCCGATGCCCGCCTGCTCCGGGATATCCTCAATGCCGCAGATTTCCTGCCAGCGCTTGCTTTCGTCCGACGGCGTGACGTTCACCGCGGTGCGGAACAGCGCCAGGCGGTCAGGATCGTTGAGCGTGGTTTGCCATTCGCACTGGTACGTCTCTACCACCCTGGCCATCTCCTGCTCCAGCTCGTGGGCGATGCCGAGACTGTCGTTTAGGATCACTTCCCGCAGATAGTCGAGGCCGCCCTCCAGGTTGTCCATCCAGGTGCTGGTGCGCTGCAGGCGATCCGCCGTGCGGATGTAGAACATCAGGAAACGGTCGACGGTGCGGATCAGCGTTTCGTCATCCAGATCGCTGGCGAAAAGATCCGCATGGCGCGGCTTCATGCCGCCGTTACCGCACAGATAGAGGTTCCAGCCTTTGTCCGTGGCAATCACCCCCACGTCTTTGCTCTGCGCCTCCGCGCACTCTCGGGTGCAGCCGGAAACCGCCATTTTAATTTTATGCGGCGCGCGCAGGCCCTTGTAGCGGTGCTCCAGCCGGACCGCAAGGCCGGTGGAGTCCTGGACGCCGTAGCGGCACCAGGTCGACCCGACGCAGGATTTCACCGTGCGCAGGGATTTTCCGTAAGCGTGCCCGGTTTCAAACCCGGCCTCCACCAGCGCCTGCCAGATCTCCGGCAGCTGTTCCAGGGTGGCGCCAAACAGGTCGATACGCTGCCCGCCGGTGATTTTGCTGTACAGGCCGTAGCGTTTCGCAATCTGCCCGATGGCGATCAGCCCGTCGGCGGTCACTTCCCCTGCGGGCATGCGCGGCACGATGGAATAGGTCCCGTCCTTCTGAATATTGGCGAAGTAGCGGTCGTTGGTGTCCTGCAGCGGCAGGTGCGCCGGCTTCAGCAGATACTCGTTCCAGCAGGAGGCCAGCACTGACCCCACCAGCGGCTTACAGATTTCGCACCCGTGCCCCTGACCGTAGCGGCTGATAAGCTGGTCAAAGGTGCGGATATGGTTGACGCGCACCAGATGGTAAATCTCCTGCCGCGAGTACGGGAAGTGTTCGCAGATGTCCTTTTTCACCTCCACGCCCTGCTCGGCAAGCTGGAACTCCATCACCTGCTTCACCAGCGCGCTGCAGCCCCCGCAGCCGGTCGCCGCTTTGGTGCACTGCTTGACGGCGCCGATATCCGCTGCGCCCGCGCTCACCGCCCGGCAGATATCGCCTTTGCTGACGTTATGACACGAACAGATCTGCGCGCTTTCCGGCAGCGCCGCCACGCCCAGCGCTTTCGGCGCGCTGCCTGACAACGCGGGTAGTATCAGCGTTTCCGGCTCTTTCGGCAGGCTGATGCCGTTAAGCATCATCTGCACCAGCGTGGCGTATTCGCTGGCGTCACCCACCAGCACGCCGCCGAGCAGCGTTTTGCCGTCATGGCTGACCACGATTTTCTTGTAGATTTGCTGTGGACCGTGCGTCCACTGGTAGCTTAGCGCCCCCGGCGTGCGACCGTGAGCATCGCCAAACGAGGCCACGTCCACGCCGAGCAGCTTGAGCTTGGTGCTCATATCTGCCCCGGTGAAGGTTTTATCTTCCCCCGCGAGCGCGGCGGCGGCCACGCGCGCCATCTGGTAGCCCGGCGCCACCAGGCCAAAGATTTTCCCCTCCCACAGGGCGCACTCGCCGATGGCAAGCACGTTCGGATCGGAGGTCCGGCAGCCGTCGTCAATGCAGATCCCGCCGCGCTCGCCGACAGCCAGCCCGCCGCTGCGCGCCAGCGCATCCTGCGGACGAATGCCCGCAGAGAAGACCACCATGTCCGTTTCCAGCTGTTCACCGTCGGCGAAGCGCAGCACCAGCCCGTCGTCCGTAGCAGCAATTTCCGTGGTGGCTATACTGGTGTGAACGCCAACGCCCAGCGCCTCAATTTTCCTGCGCAGCATCGTCGCGCCGTCATTATCAAGCTGCACCGCCATCAGATTGGGCGCAAACTCCACCACGTGGGTTTCAAGCCCGAGCTGCTTGAGGGCATTCGCGGCCTCCAGCCCGAGCAGGCCGCCGCCAATCACCACGCCGCGTCGCGAGCCCGCCGCGTGAGCCGCTATGCTGTCCAGATCGTCAAGGGTGCGGTAGACAAAGCAGCCCGGCAGATCGTTGCCCGGTACCGGCGGCACGAACGGGTACGAGCCGGTCGCCAGCACCAGCTTGTCCCAGTGGGTCTCATGACCGCTGGCGGTACGCACCACGCGCGCGTCGCGATCGATAGCGACGATCTGCTGCGAAAGGCGAAGCTCAATGCCGTTATCGGCAAAGAAATCCCCCTCCACCAGCGAGAGCGATTCCGCGCTGCGGCCGCCAAAATATTCCGAGAGATGCACGCGGTCATAGGCGGCATAGCGCTCCTCGCCAAAGACGACGATCTGATACTGCTGATGCAGATTGCGGTTAACGCAGTCTTCGAGAAAATGATGGCCGACCATACCGTGTCCAACCACCACCAGAGTAGGTTTTGTCATAGCGTTCTGTCCTGCAACCTGCGGTTGCGTAGTGAAACGATCGAACAGCCAGTCCGCGCGTGCGGGCGCAGCCGTTGCCAGTAAATCGGTAAATGTTGCCGCGCTGCGGCAGTCGCCCATCAGCAGCGCGCCAGCCAGCGCACCCTGATGTATCAGTAAACGACGATAGTGACGGGTTAGCGGATCCCATGAACTCCAGACCGCATCGCCCTCCTGCTCCGCCGCGCGCCCGAGGCTGAACAGCTCCACGCCGGTCACCTTGAGGCGCACGCCGTTGTTGGTCAGGGCAAACGGCGCGGCGGTGTCGCCCGCCAGCCGCGCGGCGAGGATATCCGCCTGCGCCATACAGGGGGCGACCAGGCCAAAGATCTGGCCGTCAATTTCGCAGCACTCGCCAATGGCGTAGACGTCCGGTGCGGAGGTCCGCATCTGGCTATCCACCACGATGCCGCGCGCGCAGCGAATGCCGCTGGCCTGCGCCAGCGCGACGTTGGGCTGCACGCCGGTCGCCAGCACCACGCGCGCGGCGACAACGCGGCGTCCGCTGAGCAGCGTCACGCTATCCCCGTTAATCGCCGTGATGCCGGAGGCGAGTTCACAGCTAACGCCCCGCGCCGCCAGCGCCTCTTCCAGCAGCACGCCCGCCTGCTGGTCCAGCTGCTGCTCCATCAGCCACGGGCCGCGGTGAACGAGCGTGACGTTGTCACCTGAACGCGCCAGCGCTGCCGCCGTCTCTACGCCGAGCACGCCGCCCCCCAGCACCACCGCCGGACCAGTGATGGCCTGAATGGCGCGGGTATCCTCCAGGGTACGGAACGTGAACACGTGCGGCGCTTCGCCGCCGGGGATCGGCGGCACAAACGGCGTTGACCCGGTGGCAAATACCAGCGCATCCCAGCCCAGCGTGCGGGCGGTGGTCTGCACTTCCCGCGCGTCCACGTCCACGGCAATCGCCCTTTCGCCACGGAGCACCGTCACGCCGCGCTCCTGGTACCAGTCTTCATCCTGAAGGCAGATGTCCGCAGCCGTTTTTTCGCCACCCAGCACCGGCGAAAGCTGGATGCGGTTATAGGCATGCTCCGGCTCGTCACCGATAACGGTGATAGCGAACCGACCGGAAGCACGCCCGGTGAGCGAAGCAATCAGCCGGGTTGCCGCCATGCCGTTCCCGATAATGACCAGTCGCATCAACGCCCCCTCGTTACGCCGCTTTCGGCTGTTTTTCATAGAGGAAATGGAGGATCTGCTGGCGCATGTGGTGATAGCGGCTATCGTCCGCCAGCTGCACCCGGTTGCGCGGGCGCGGCAGGTCAACGCGGAGGATCTCCCCGACGGTGGCCGCCGGGCCGTTGGTCATCATCAACACGCGATCGGAAAGCAGCACCGCCTCGTCCACGTCGTGGGTAATGAGCACGATGGTGGTGTTCAGCGCCTGCTGGATCTGCATCACCGAGTCCTGAAGATGGGCGCGCGTCAGTGCATCCAGCGCGCCGAACGGTTCATCCATCAGCAGCACTTTCGGCTTCATCGCCAGCGCGCGGGCAATGCCGACGCGCTGCTTCATGCCGCCGGAGATCTCCCCCGGACGCTTGTGCAGCGCGTGGCCCATCTGCACGCGGTCGAGGTTGTGCTCAATCCACTCTTTGCGCTCGGCCTTGTTCATGGTGTGACGGAACACTTGATCCACCGCCAGGGCCACGTTGTCGAAGCAGGTGAGCCACGGCAGCAGCGAATGGTTCTGGAACACCACCGCGCGCTCGGGCCCCGGCCCGGCGATTTCGCGGTTGTCGCAAATCAGCCCGCCTTCCGTCGGCAGCGTAATTCCGGCGATGAGGTTAAGCAGCGTCGATTTGCCGCAGCCGGAGTGGCCGATAAGGCTCACGGTTTCGCCCTCGTGGATATCAAAAGAGACGTTTTGCAGCGCCAGAAACTCGCCGCTGGCGGTGGAAAAACGCTGGCTCACGGCCTGGACCTGAATTAATGGTTTCATGTTCGCTCCTTATTTTTCCTGCCAGCTAAAGCGACGGGCGATCAGCATCAGCCCCTGCTCCAGCAGCAGCCCGACCACGCCGATGATGACGATGGCGATGAGAATGTTTTCGACGTTGAGGTTGTTCCACTCGTTCCAGATCCAGAAGCCGATGCCCAGCCCCCCGGTGAGCATCTCGGCGGCGACAATCACCAGCCAGGCGATGCCGATGGAGAGGCGCACCCCGGTCAGCACCGCGGGCAGCACCGCCGGGAAGAGAATGCGGCGCATGATGGTCCACTCGGAAAGCTGCAATACGCGGGCTACGTTGAGGTAGTCCTGCGGAATGCGGCGCACGCCTTCGGCGGTGTTGATGACCATCGGCCAGATAGAGCAGATAAAAATGGTCCAGCTCGACGCGGGCTCCGCCTTCTGGAACAGCAGCAGGCCGATGGGCAGCCAGGCCAGCGGGCTGACCGGGCGCAAAAGCGCAATCAGCGGGTTAAACATGCGGGCGAAAAAGGTGAAGCGGCCAATCAAAAAGCCCAGCGGGATACCCGCCAGCGCCGCCAGGCCAAAGCCAATGGCGACGCGTTGCAGTGAGGCAAGCACGTTCCAGCCAATGCCCATATCGTTAGGCCCGTCGCGATAAAACGGGTCGGCAAACAGGGTAATGGCGGAATCGAGCGTGCTGAGCGGCGTCGGGAAGCCTTTACTGTTTATCGCCGCCAGCTGCCAGAGCACCACCAGCAGCCCGAGGCCGAGCAGCGCCGGGATAACGCGCTGGAAAAAATCGTTCATCCGGCGCGCAAGCGCGGGCGTGCGGCGGCGAACCTGTACCGGAGGCAGGACAATCACTTCCCCGCTCTCTGTCGTCTCTTGTGGTTTCGTGTTTTGCAGATGCGGCATAATCAGGCCCCTTTACGGTGAATGGCGAAACGGCTGGCGTACCCTTCCGGATCGGTGCCGTTCCAGACGGTGCCGTCCATCAGCGTGCTGCTGCGGTACGGCGATGACGGCGTGGACATGCCGCCGACGGCGGTGGCGGCATCCTGCCAGACCGCGGTCTGGTTAATGCGCTGCGCAATGCCCGCATAGTCCGGCGCGGCTTTGAGCAAGCCCCAGCGGCGGAACTGGGTTAAGAACCACATGCCGTCGGAGAGATACGGGTAGCTGACGGCTCCCTCGTTGAAGAAGCGGATCGGGTGCGCGTCCTCCCAGCGCTGGCCCAGTCCGTTGTCGTACTCGCCGAGCATGCGCCCGGTGAGATACTGTTCCTTGCAGTTGAGCCACGCCCGGCGGGAGAGGATCTGCGCGGTTTCACGTTTGTTTTCCGGAGACGCCTCGATCCAGCGCGCGGCCTCCAGCACCGCGCTCACCAGCGCCCGGGCGGTGTGCGGGTTTTTCTCCACCCAGTCGCGGCGCGTGCCGAGGATTTTTTCCGGATGGTCGGCCCAGATGGACTGTGACGTGGCGGCGGTAAAGCCGATCCGGTCGTTAATCGCCCGCGCGTTCCACGGCTCGCCGACGCAGAAGCCCACCATGTTGCCAATGCGCATGTTCATCACCATCTGCGGCGGCGGCACCACCACCGTGCGCACGTCGTCAAAGGGGTTAATGCCCGCGCTGGCCAGCCAGTAGTAGAGCCACATGGCGTGCGTCCCGGTCGGGAAGGTGTGCGCGAAGGTGTAGGTTCCCGGCGCCTGCTGCCCAATCAGCGTTTTCAACCCGTCGAGGTCGCGAACGCCCTTCTCCGCCAGATCGCTTGAAAGCGTGATGGCCTGGCCGTTCTGATTGAGCGTCATCAGGTTCGCCATCTGCTGCGGCTTGCCGGCGATGCCCAGCTCCAGCCCGTACAGCAGACCGTAAAGAATGTGTGCGGCGTCCAGTTCTCCCGCCACCAGCTTGTCGCGCACCGCCGCCCAGCTCGCCTCTTTGGTGGGAACGAGGGTGATACCGTATTTTTTATCAAAGCCCTTCAGGGCTGCGATAACCACCGGCGCGCAGTCGGTCAGCGGGATAAACCCGACGCGCACCGTCTCCTGTTCCGGTTTATCTGAGCCAGCCGCCCAGGCAGCCTGCATAACACCCGGTAACAGCGCTGCGCCACTCGCCAGCATGCTGGCCTGCAAAAATCGCCGTCTCGACAAATCCGCCATAACCGCTCCCGAAAAAAAAGCCAAAAAAAAGCGCCCGCCGTGCCGAAGCACCGCTGGACGCCTTTATCCCGAAGACTGATGCACCGCCGTTGGCGCACCGTCAAAAATGGTTAATTGAATAATGCAAAGCCAGTGCCAGGTTTGAAGACCCCGTTTCAGGCTCTGAAGCCGGGTTTTGCCCGCGTTCACGCACCTCAATCAGGCATAAAATGCCCGCTGATTGTGCAGCTACTCCTTTGGTGTTACCTGCCACACGCTTTTCACCGTAAGCAGCGCGCGGGCGATATCGACCATGCGCTGGTTCTTGTCCATTGCCATTTTGCGCAGCGTCGTCCAGGCCTGTTCTTCACTCATGTTCTGGTGGGTCATTAGCACGCTTTTGGCTTTATCAATGGTTTTGCGTTCCTCAAGCGTATCGCGCAGCGACGCGAGCTGGCGGGAAAGCTGCTCTATCTCACGCGCCTGCTGGCGAACCAGGGTCAGCAGCGGTTTATCCGGGTAGTGCGCCAGCGGATCGTCCTGTTCATCTCCAGGAAGCGGGTACGCCTCGTCGCGCTGAATACGCTCATCCACCGCGACCATCAGATCGGCGATGATCGTCTCCTCCAGCGCGCGCAGATGCTCCAGCCGCGCCGTTTGCAGCGCAAACCAGGCGAGCGCGGTATGGCCATTGTCTGCGGCAGGCTGGCGGGTACAGGCCACGCGCCGGAGTTGCTCCGTCTCGCGATCGGGCTGACAGTTAAGAGAAAACGTAGTCTGCACGTCGGCCTGGCTGTGGGAGAGAAAGATCTCAAAGCAGGCCTGCTGCCCGTCAATGCGGTCAACCAGCCGCTGGCGGGTGACATCATCGAAAAAGCCCTGCGTGAAGCCAATCGCCCCCAGGGCCCGCTCTTGTCCCGCCAGCTCTTTCCCCTGCATCAGGCTATAAAGGGCGACGAAACGGCCCGCGATTTGCGGGTCGTCAATGCTGTCATTAAGCTGCGGTACGATACTGAGCAGGTGGCGCAGCATGCGGGAGTAGTGCTCCATTGCCTGCGGCGCCGTCAGCGTTTGCCGATTTACACCGTCGCGCAGCGCGGGAAGCGTCTCCAGCGTGAGCAGCGCATTGCCGATACGTTCGCAAACGGCGCTTCCCGGAAAGACGGACTGTTTTTCAAGGATGTCGTTCAGTGCAGCAAGGTTTTCGTCCACCAGCGCCCGGCTGGCTTTGCATTCAGGCGCATAGAGCTTACCCTGTGAGCAGAGCCAGACGTTGGATGCACCGCGCTCGCACTGGAGCATGTGCACCAGCTGGCTAATGCCGTGCACCAGCACGTTCAGCTGCGCCAGCCTGCTGAGCTGCTCCCGGCGCATCCGCCTTGCGCGCTGGAGCCATTCGGTTGCACCTGGCGAAATGCCGGCCATTAATGTCATGCTTACTCTCCCGGACAGCGAAACTCCGGGAAATTAAGCAATATTCGTGCCTTTATAAGAACAGGAGTCAACATGCAGAAGATTGTGATCGTCGCCAACGGTGCGGCCTACGGCAGCGAATCCCTTTTCAACAGCCTGCGTCTGGCAATCGCGCTACGCGATAAAGAGAGCGACCTGGCACTGCGGATATTTTTAATGTCCGATGCCGTGACCGCCGGGCTGAAGGGTCAAAAACCGGCGGAAGGCTACAACATCCAGCAGATGCTGGAGATCCTGACCGCGCAGGACGTGCCGGTAAAACTCTGTAAGACCTGCACCGACGGGCGCGGCATTACCGGGCTGCCGCTGATCGATGGCGTTGAAATCGGTACGCTGGTTGAACTCGCCGAATGGACGCTGACCGCGGATAAAGTATTAACTTTTTAATAATAAACCCGTAAAAATATTATTTTCTTATGGACGCGGTTTCAGCATCAAGTTTACCTGCGGGGTTGCCGATAGGCATGGAAACAACACAGCAGGTATTTCACTTATGTTCAGATCCATTCGCGCACGCATTATCGCCGCGACGACAGGCTGCCTCGTCGTCGCCCTTCTTCTCAATACCGTTATTAACTTCCAGGTCACGCGCCAGGATAACCAGCAGTCCCAGCGCGATATTCTGACCAGCACCAGCGCCAGCCACAACATGGCGATTGCCGACTGGGTCAAAAGCAAAATGACGGTGATTGCCTCCGCGCAGAGCATTGCGCTGGCTGACGATCCGGTTCCGGTGTTTAAGCAGCTTGCCCAGGCGGGCGGCTTCACCAACGTTTACGTGGGCTACGCCAGCAAGACGGCGAAATTCTCCGACCCGACAGGCGTCCCGGCGGATTATGACCCAACCGTTCGTCCCTGGTATCAGCAGGTGGTGAGCACGGACGGCCCGGTTGTAACGGCACCCTACGTTGATGCCGGAACCGGGAAGCTGGTGGTAACCTTTGCCGTGCCGGTGAAGGAGAATGGCGCTCTGAAAGCGGTGGTGGCGGGCGACGTCGCCATGGATAGCGTGGTGGCGAACGTGCGCGGGATCCACCCTACTCCTGCCAGCAGCGGGTTGCTCCTGAACAGCGACGGCACGGTGATTGCCGCCAACGAGCCGGCCCTGACGCTGAAGCCGTTTGCCGAGACGCTCAAAGGCATCGACCTTGCGGCGCTGAAGAGCGGTAACCCGGTCGATGGAACGCTGAATGACGAGGAAAAAACCTTTATCGCCTCAGCCGTGCCGGGCACGAACTGGCTCCTGGTCGTCGCCCTCGACAGCAGCGATGCCACCTCCGGCATGCGTTCCCTGCTGAAAGCGTCGGCGATTTCCCTGGTGATCCTCGCACTCCTGAGCGGCGCCATTGTTCACGTCCTGATTGCCCGGTTGCTGAAGCGCCTGTCCGACATTCGCGACGCAATGCACAACATTGCCAACGGCACCAACGATCTGTCCCAGCGCCTGCCGGACAGCGGCGATGATGAAGTGGCGCAAATTGCGCAGGCGTTTAACGCCTTCAGCGATAAGCTCTCGGTGGTGATGGTTCAGCTCCGCGACGCCAGCGCCTCGGTGAAAAACGCCGCGCAGGAGATTGCGGCAGGCAACCAGGATCTTTCAGGCCGTACCGAGCAGGCGGCGTCCAGCCTTCGCGAAACCGCCAGCGCCGTGGAGGAGATCACCGCCTCCGTCACCCAGTCGAATGAATCGGCAGCAGAAGCCAACGACCAGGCCAGCAAGGCCTCTGCGGCCGCAGCGCGCGGCGGCGAAGTGGTCTCGCAGGCCATCAGCACCATGCAGTCCATCGAAGTAGCGTCCGCTAAGATTGGCGATATCACCAGCGTGATCGACGGCATCGCCTTCCAGACCAACATCCTGGCGCTGAACGCCTCCGTCGAGGCGGCGCGTGCCGGTGAGCAGGGTCGCGGGTTCGCCGTGGTCGCCGGTGAAGTGCGGAACCTCGCCAGCCGCAGCGCCCAGGCGGCGAAAGAGATCAAATCGCTTATCGACTCCACCACCGACAGCGTGGCCACCGGCTCGCGCTACGTGCATCTGGCCGGGGAAAGCATGGATGAGATCCGCTCCAGCATCGGCAGCGTCTCCGGCATCATGCGCGAAATCTCGATTGCCACCAGCGAGCAGATGAAAGGCATTCACGAGATCAACCATGCGGTGACCCATCTCGACAGAATGGTGCAGCAGAACGCCGAGCTGGTGGTGCAGTCCGCCGCGGCCGCCAGCGCACTGCAAAGCCAGGCGGGCGACCTTGCTGAAACCGCCGGCCATTTCCGCATTTAATTTTCTTCAGGCGCGCGTTAAACAGGGTAAACGCGCGTCAGCTGAAAGGTTTCAGGAATTTTGTCATTTTTGTTTAAACGTTATGCCATTTTTTGATCAAAATCAGCATCCCTCGCTCCCCGCTTTGGTGTTATGCAATGAGTATTTTGTGAACAACATCACGCTCGGGATGGGCAAAATCGACGGGGTAAAAAATGGCACTGGTGAAAACAAGTTTGAAACTGTTTGGCGGGGATACGGTAGTGGTGCGTTGCTCAGAGCGCTGTCGTATTCATCTTATGAGCGCGAAAGCACAGAAGCAATCCCAGGCGGATATTCTGACCGTGCAGGATGACAAGGCCTGGCTAACCGTGCCGTATACCGGCACGTGGGATGTTCTTATCGACAGCCACAGCCAGTCGCTGGAGCATTCGGTCAGCTACGTGGCAGCGTAATTTAAACGCCCGGCTCGCCGGGCGTATTCTCAGGCAAAACCCGGTCGCAGCGTACCGTTGAGCGGGTTCCCTTCCAGCAGCGCCTTCACCTTTACCACCAGCTCATTCAGACAATCGTCCTGCATGCCGAGGCGGGTCAGCTCCTGATCGAGGGAGAAGAGATACTGCGCGTTGGTGCCCAGCGGCCCGCTGGCGGAGGCGATTAACGGGGCAATCACCTGCGTGCGGGTGTCCGCTTCATACAGCGGATGGCGTGGATCCATAATAAACACCAGCGCGTTAACGGTGCGTCCGTCGTCAAGCTCCAGCTTGCACCAGCTCGGCATATAGCAGCCGGTGATCATCTCGCGCTTCCAGAGCAGCGTCAGCTCCTCTTCGAGCGTGGCATCCGGAAGACGATACGCGACGCCCGTGGTGCGTCCGCCCTCTTTCAGTGCAAGCATGCGCCCTGGCTGACAGGCGCTGCCGCGTCCGGCCGTCAGGCGCAGGCAAAAAGCGCGGTGCCATCCAGGCAGCGTGCCGGTTGCCGATTCAACAAATTCGAGAGCCGGGTTCCACATCAGTGAACCGTAGCCAAAAATCCATACCGGGCCATCATCCGGGCGGCAGGCAAGCGTGGCAGCGAGCGACGCCGCACGTTGTTCAGCTGACCAGAGAAGCGATTCCTCAATAGCGCCAAATGCCGTCTTACAATCTGCCTTCATTAAGAAATCACGCGTTAACACTTTTCACCTCCGCCACTGCATGCTTCCCTGCGACATCTGTAATTCGCCTTCCCGGCATTCTGTGCTGGTCATTTTGCCAGCAGTCAAATTACGATAAGCAATTAGCGGACCAGTTGCAATACAACGGAAGTTCAACCGCCTGAAAAGTCAAAATGAAGGCAGCGAATAATTTCACGGCTATTTCTTTTTATGCCATTTATCATCGTCTCCTTTCTCATAGTCATGTTTTACTGCGGCCCAGGCGACCTTATGCGCCGTCTCTTCCCGGCTGGCATCATCCCGCCGATCGTCTTTATCTTTGTACTGATCCCAGGCGCTGTTAAACGCTTCTTTGTAGATATCCTGCGCGTGTTCGGGCAGGACGTTTTTCACGTTATCGGGTAATTCGCGTTTCGTTTTATATGGCATCACTAACCTCTCTTTTGCCTAAAGAGTTAAGTGTGGACGACGATACGCCGGTGTGCCACCCGGCAGAAAATAATGAACGAATTAAATTCATAATTTATTGTTATTTAATATTTATTTAAAAGAGATATCTTATTATAGGCGTTAAAGATGAAAACTAAGATAAAGGGTAAAATTAAGTAAAAAATAAAGGGTATTTAATAGATTTCTGTTAGTTTAATGACCTCAAAATCTATCTATAATTACAAGCACCTGCATTGATGGAGAAGCACATGACAGCAACACACGAGGCGGTAAAGACCCGCCACAAGGAGACGTCTCTCATTTTCCCGGTTCTGGCACTGGCTGTGCTGCTCTTCTGGGGAAGCAGTCAGTCACTGCCAGTGGTGGTTGGTATCAATATTCTTGCTCTGGTGGGCATTTTAACCAGCGCGTTTAGCGTCGTTCGCCATGCGGACGTATTAGCCCACCGCCTGGGCGAGCCATATGGCTCTTTAATTCTCAGCCTTTCCGTCGTTATTCTCGAAGTCAGCCTGATTTCCGCGCTGATGGCGACCGGCGATGCCGCCCCGACGCTGATGCGCGATACGCTCTACTCCATCATTATGATTGTGACGGGTGGCCTGGTGGGCTTCTCTCTGTTACTGGGCGGACGCAAATTCGCGACCCAGTACATGAATCTTTTCGGCATTAAACAGTATCTGATCGCCCTCTTCCCGCTGGCTATTATCGTGCTGGTCTTCCCGATGGCGCTGCCGGGTGCAAACTTCTCCACCGGCCAGGCGCTGCTGGTCGCGCTGATTTCCGCCGCCATGTACGGCGTGTTCCTGCTCATTCAGACCAAAACGCACCAGAGCCTGTTTGTTTACGAACATGAAGATGACAGCGACGACGATGACCCGCACCACGGTAAACCGTCGGCCCACAGCAGCGCGTGGCACACGGTTTGGCTGATCGTGCATCTGATTGCGGTTATCGCGGTCACCAAGATGAACGCCAACCCGCTGGAGACGCTGTTAACCGAGCTGAACGCCCCGGTGGCCTTTACCGGTTTCCTGGTGGCGCTGCTGATCCTGTCCCCTGAGGGGCTGGGCGCGCTGAAGGCGGTGCTGAACAATCAGGTGCAGCGCGCAATGAACCTGTTCTTCGGCTCCGTGCTGGCGACCATTTCACTCACCGTGCCGGTGGTGACGCTGATTGCCTTTATGACGGGTAACGATCTGCAGTTTGCGCTGGGCGCGCCGGAGATGATTGTGATGGTGGCCTCGCTGCTGCTGTGCCAGATTTCATTCTCCACCGGCCGCACTAACGTGCTGAACGGCGCGGCGCATATGGCGCTGTTTGTGGCGTATTTGATGACGATCTTTGCGTGAGATTGATCCGGTGCGGCCTGATGCCCTCACCCCAACCCTCTCGCACAGGGAGAGGGAGAAAATATAAAAAAACCCGCCGAAGCGGGTTTTTTTATTAGTTGCTGGTATCCAGCTCGTCGAAGCTCTTCACCAGATCGTCAATCGCTTTGATCTGCTTCAGGAACGGCTCCAGCTTATCCAGCGGCAGCGCGGAAGGACCATCGCACTTCGCGTTAGCCGGATCCGGGTGCGCTTCAATGAACAGACCTGCCAGGCCGGTCGCCATACCGGCGCGCGCCAGCTCGGTCACCTGGGCACGACGGCCGCCAGAGGCTGCACCAAACGGGTCACGGCACTGCAGCGCGTGGGTCACGTCGAAGATCACCGGAGACTGGTTAGAAACGTTCTTCATCACGCTGAAGCCCAGCATGTCAACAACCAGGTTGTCGTAACCGAAGTTAGCGCCACGGTCGCACAGAATGATCTTGTCGTTACCGCCTTCGATAAACTTATCAACGATGTTACCCATCTGGCCAGGGCTCACGAACTGCGGTTTTTTCACGTTGATTACGGCACCGGTTTTCGCCATCGCGGCAACCAGGTCGGTCTGACGCGCCAGGAAAGCCGGAAGCTGGATTACGTCTACCACGTCTGCCACAGGCTGCGCCTGCCAGGACTCATGCACGTCGGTGATCACTTTCACGCCAAACGTCTGCTTCAGCTCCTGGAAAATTTTCATCCCCTCTTCCAGGCCCGGGCCGCGGTAAGAGTTGATGGAGGAGCGGTTGGCTTTGTCAAAAGAGGCTTTAAACACGTACGGAATGCCCAGCTTCTGGGTCACGGTCACGTAGTGCTCGCAGATACGCATGGCGAGATCGCGGGATTCCAGCACGTTCATACCGCCAAACAGCACGAACGGCAGGTCGTTTGCTACCTTGATATCACCAATGCTAACCACTTTTTGTTTCATAGGATCGCCTTATTCAGGTGTGAATCGGAATTAAGATTAATGCAGTGTAATTTGTTTGTGCGAGATCGCGTTGATCTGCGCGCGAATCATTTCGCTAATCGGATCTTCCGGGCACTGCTCGACGAAATAGCTCAGATCGTTCAGCGCCACGTGCTCGCAGTCGAGCTGGGCATAGATAAGCCCGCGGTCGCGTATTTCGTACGGATCTTCCGGATTAAACTGCAGCAGCACTTCACTGGCGCGCAGGGCCAGCTCCATCTGACGCTCTTCCATCAGCGCTGACTTCAGCGTATCCAGCAGCTTGCGGATGACTTCGGCGTTGTCGGCTTCGTCGAGATCTTCGTTAAAGAGCTCGGCCACCGGGCTGATGTTGCCCTTCAGCCAGACGTCCAGCGTATGCTCATCCAGCGTGTCGCCGTTAAAAGGATTAATGAGCCACATCTCACCGTCCAGCCACTCCGCGCGCAGGATCATCTGCGTCGGGAAAATGACCGGCACCAGCGGAATATCCAGGCGGTGCGCAACCCACAGCAAAATAGAGCCCAGCGCAACGGCGCTGCCCTGACGATTTTTTAAGACCTGGTCCAGCCATAATGCGTCAGACAGGCGATACACGCCACGCGTGTCGCAGAAACCCCATTCGCCGTAGAAAAGCTCCAGAAGCTTCTCTAATTGCCAGTCCTGCGGGCGCGCCTGATTGATCTCTTCACGCGCCAGGCTGACCAGATTCTCCAGCTCATCGTAGACGTACTGCGACGTAAAATCGTCGCGTATCATCTCCGAAATCAGGATCATGCCATCGCAAAGCGGCACTTTATTAAATTCGAAATCGGCTAAGGACCTCATGACTTACCCCAGTAACGACTGAGCGAACAACGACGCTCAGGCGCGATAAAACTCAAAACGATGTAGATGATAACGCCAAACTGCCTTTCAGTCAGCCTTACGCCTTTATCAGTAAATGGCAGATACCCGGAACTCAAGACCACTGTCCCAGCGTCAGGCGTTCGTTGCCGCCGTAGTCACGGCAGGTTTCGACAGCGGCGTAGCCTGCCTGGGTAAACAGTTCCCGCACGGATTCTCCCTGCGTCCAGCCATGCTCCACGAGCAGCCAGCCGCCGGGAAGCAAATGCTCCCGTGACGTTGTCACAATGTGATCAAGATCGGCTAATCCCGCATTGGCGGCCACGAGCGCCGTCAACGGTTCGAAGCGAACGTCTCCCTGCGCAAGGTGCGGGTCAAGTTCGTCAATGTAAGGAGGATTGCTGACAATCATCGCAAATGAGCGGTTCTCCAGCGCGGCAAACCAGCTGCTTTGCATCACCGTTACGTTGCCGAGCCCGAGACGCTCAACGTTACGCTGCGCCAGCGCCACCGCGTCGGGCATCACATCCACTGCCGTCACATCGCAGTCAGGCCGCTCGCTGGCGAGCGCCAGCGCGATAGCCCCCGTCCCCGTTCCGAGATCGAGAATGCTGCAGGCCGCTGCGGGTAAACGCGCCAGCGCCTGCTCTACCAGACACTCGGTGTCCGGACGCGGGATCAGCGTCGCCGCCGAGACGTAAAGCGGTAGCGACCAGAACTCGCGCTCACCGACAAGGTGCGCCACCGGCTCACCGTTTTTACGGCGGGCAAGCAGCGCGGCGAGCCGTGCTTCCTGCTCGGCGGTCAGCAGCGTCTCACCAAAAGCCAGCAGGTACGTGCGGGCTTTACCCGTCACATGTTCCAGCAATATTTCGGCGTCGCGCTTCGGGCTTTCGCTTTCGGAAAGCTCCCCGGCCGCCTCGCGTAACCAGCGCTGAAAATCCATTATTCCTGCTCGGACAGCGCCGCCAGCTGGTCGGCCTGGTATTCCTGCACGATAGGCTCAATCAGCATATCCAGCTTCCCTTCCATCACCTCGTCCAGACGGTACAGGGTCAGGTTGATGCGGTGGTCGGTCACGCGGCCCTGCGGGAAGTTGTAGGTGCGGTTACGGTCGCTGCGATCGCCGCTACCCAGCAGGTTACGACGCGTAGAGGCTTCCGCCTGCTGACGCTTCGCCATTTCCGC
Source organism: Enterobacter sp. 168J2 (assembly GCF_034107265.1). NCBI lineage: Bacteria > Pseudomonadati > Pseudomonadota > Gammaproteobacteria > Enterobacterales > Enterobacteriaceae > Enterobacter > Enterobacter sp. 168J2. The sequence goes on from NZ_JAWNEB010000001.1 coordinate 1,428,854, forward strand.
CGCGTGGATGCGTGCGCCCAGCACGGACAACGCTTTGGCTTTGTTTTTATGCTGCGAACGTTCGTCCTGACACTCCACCACGATGCCGGTCGGCAGGTGGGTAATACGGATAGCGGAGTCGGTGGTGTTAACGTGCTGACCGCCCGCGCCGGAGGAGCGGAAGGTGTCAATGCGCAGATCCGCCGGGTTGATATCCGGCAGTTCCGCCTCCGGCAGCTCCGGCATCACCGCCACCGTACAGGCGGAGGTGTGAATGCGGCCCTGAGATTCCGTAGCCGGCACGCGCTGCACGCGGTGACCGCCGGATTCAAACTTCAGACGGCCGTACACGCCGTCGCCGCTGATCTTAGCGATAACCTCTTTGTAGCCACCGTGTTCGCCTTCGTTGGCGCTCATGATCTCCACGCGCCAGCGGCGCGATTCGGCGTAGCGGCTGTACATGCGGAACAGATCCCCGGCAAAGAGCGCTGCTTCGTCACCGCCGGTACCGGCGCGCACTTCCACAAACGCGTTACGCTCGTCGTCCGGATCTTTCGGCAGGAGCAGCACCTGAAGCTGCTGCTCCATCTCTTCGGAACGGGCTTTTGCATCCTGCAATTCTTCCTGCGCCATCTCGCGCATCTCAGGATCGTCGAGCATCATCTGCGCGGTTTCAATGTCTTCCTGAACCTGTCGCCAGTCGGTAAAGCATTTTGATACATCACTCAACTGCGCATATTCACGCGAAAGCGCGCGAAAACGTTCCTGGTCCGCGATGGTCCCGGCATCGCCGAGCAGCGCCTGTACTTCTTCATGGCGCTCGTGCAGAGCTTCCAGTTTAGCGACGATAGAAGGCTTCATAGGCGTAAGTGCACCTTGTCTTAGAAAATGGGTATAGGGCGCTATTCCAGCCCGAGGCTGTTGCGCAGAATAGTCAGGCGTTCATCATCCCCGTCACGGGCAGCCTGTTGAAGAGATTTGGTTGGTGCATGGATCAGGCGGTTGGTCAGCTTCCACGCCAGATCCTGCATAATAGCCTGCGCGTCGCCGCCCTGTTCCAGGGCCGCTAACGCTTTGGCAGTCAGGTCATCACGCACCTGCTCCGCCTGCCCGCGGTACTCGCGGATGGTCTCGCTGACGCTTTGCGCGCGCAGCCAGGCCATAAATTCGCTGGTTTCCTGCTCAACAATGGTTTCCGCCTGCACCGCCGCCGCTTTACGCTGGGCGAGGTTGTGCGAAATGATGCTTTGCAGGTCATCCACGCTGTAAAGGTAGGCGTTAGCCAGCTTGCCAACCTCTGGCTCAACATCGCGCGGAACGGCGATATCCACCAGCAGCATTGGCTGATTACGGCGGGATTTCAGGGCACGCTCCACCATCCCTTTACCGATGATCGGCAACGGGCTGGCGGTAGAGCTGATAATAATGTCCGCCTCTTTCAGACGTTCATCAACATCGCTCAGCGCAACCACTTCGGCACCCACCTCGTCCGCCAGCACCTGCGCGCGTTCGCGGGTGCGGTTCGCGATAATCATCTTTTTCACTTTATGTTCGCGCAGATGGCGCGCCACAAGCTCGATGGTTTCGCCCGCGCCTACCAGCATCACGGTGACGGTGGAAAGGGATTCAAAGATTTGACGTGCAAGGGTACAGGCTGCGAAAGCAACAGAAACCGCACTGGCGCCAATGTCGGTTTCGGTTCGCACACGCTTCGCCACGGAGAACGACTTCTGGAACATGCGCTCCAGCTCGCTGGCCTTGAGATGCCCTTTTTGCGAATCCGCAAACGCTTTTTTCACCTGCCCCAGAATCTGCGGCTCGCCGAGCACCAGCGAATCCAGCCCGCTGGCGACGCGCATCAGATGGCTGACCGCATCGTTATCCTGATGCCAGTACAGGCTGTTACGCAGTTCGTCTTCGTTGAGATTGTGGTAGTCGCATAGCCAGCGGATCAGCGCGTCGTGCAGGTTATCCTGCTCTTCCACGCTTAAATACAGCTCGGTACGGTTGCACGTCGAGAGCACCACGCCCCCCTGCACCATCGGCTGGGCAAGCAGGCTGTCCAGCGCCAGGTCAAGCGTATCCGGCGAAAACGTAACGCGTTCTCGCAGCGAAACCGGGGCCGTTTTGTGGTTTATGCCGAGTGCTAATAGGGTCATGTTGAGCGGGAGTAGTACCAGCGTTAATAAGGTTAGCAGGACGCATCATACAGGATGCGCGAGATCAATAAAAGAGACCGCCTCCTTTCGGAGTAATAGGTTACTCAACGCTTTGAGATAATTTGAACGTAGACGGTAGCACTGCGGGACGCTAGCATTAACAGTTATAACTGCAACGTATCTCAAGGATTTGTCCTCATTATGACCCGACTGATTCGCCTGCTGCCGCTGGCGGCACTGGTTCTGACCGCCTGTACTGTCACCCAACCAAAAGGCCCGGGCAAAAGCCCTGATTCACCGCAGTGGCGTCAGCACCAGCAGGACGTCCTTAACCTGAAGCAGTACCAGACGCGCGGCGCCTTCGCGTATCTCTCTGACGAACAAAAGGTTTATGCCCGCTTCTTCTGGCAGCAAACGGGGCAGGACAACTATCGCCTGCTGCTGCTGAACCCGCTTGGCAGCACCGAGCTGGAGCTTATCGCCAAACCGGGCGAAGCGCAGATCACCGATAATAAAGGCCAGCACTACACGGCGACCGATGCCGAAGAGATGATTGGCAAGCTGACCGGGATGCCTATTCCGCTGAACAGCCTGCGCCAGTGGATCCTCGGCCTGCCGGGAGAAGCGACCGACTATACGCTTGACGACCAGTACCGTCTGAGCCAGGTCAATTACACCCAGAACGGCAAAACCTGGAAAGTGGTGTACAGCGCCTATGACAGCAAGAGTAAACCGTCGCTGCCATCGAACATGGAGCTGACCCAGGGCAGCCAGCGCATCAAGCTGAAAATGGACAACTGGATCGTTAAATGATGACCCACTGGCCTTCTCCGGCAAAACTGAACCTGTTTTTATACATCACCGGCCAGCGTGCTGACGGGTATCACACCCTGCAGACGCTGTTTCAGTTTATTGACTATGGCGACACGATTACCATCGAGCCGCGTCAGGATGGGCAGATTTGCCTGCTGACGCCGGTCGACGGCGTGGCGCATGAGGACAACCTGATCGTCCGCGCCGCGCGCCTGCTGATGAAAGCCGCCGCGGAATCGGGCCGTCTGCCGGCGGGAAGCGGGGCGGATATCCGCATCGAGAAGCGTCTGCCGATGGGCGGCGGTCTCGGCGGGGGATCATCCAATGCCGCCACCGTGCTGGTTGCGCTGAACCACCTCTGGGGCTGCGGGCTGTCGACGGATGAACTGGCTGGTTTGGGCTTAACGCTGGGCGCAGATGTCCCTGTGTTTGTTCGCGGCCACGCGGCCTTTGCCGAGGGCGTGGGCGAGATCCTCTCCCCGGTCAACCCGCCGGAAAAATGGTATCTGGTTGCCCACCCCGGCGTGAGCATTCCGACTCCAGTCATCTTTAAAGATCCTGACCTGAAAAGAAATACCCCGATTCGGTCAATAGAAACGTTATTAAATTGTGAATTCAGCAACGATTGCGAGGATATCGCAAGAAAACGTTTTCGCGAGGTTGATGCGGTGCTTTCCTGGCTGTTAGAATACGCGCCGTCGCGCCTGACTGGTACAGGGGCCTGTGTCTTTGCTGAATTTGACACCGAATCCGCCGCTCGTCAGGTGCTTGAGCAAGCGCCGGATTGGCTGCATGGTTTTGTAGCGCGCGGGATGAACACCTCCCCCCTACAGCAGGCCATTCTGGCGCAGACTGAGTTTCGGTGACAACGTCACCCTGTTCCAGACGTTGCATCGCGCTCTTTAATACACCGCCTGGATAGCCTTTGCCTGGCCCGCACAGTTTACGGCGAACGCTATCCACCACTGGACGCATGCCTGAGGTTCTTCTCGTGCCTGATATGAAGCTTTTTGCTGGTAACGCCACCCCGGAACTAGCACAACGTATTGCCAACCGCCTGTACACTTCCCTCGGCGACGCCGCTGTAGGTCGCTTTAGCGACGGCGAAGTCAGCGTACAAATTAACGAAAATGTACGCGGTGGTGATATTTTCATCATCCAGTCCACCTGTGCTCCAACGAACGACAACCTGATGGAACTGGTTGTTATGGTCGACGCCCTGCGTCGCGCTTCCGCAGGCCGTATCACTGCTGTAATCCCTTACTTTGGTTATGCCCGCCAGGACCGTCGCGTCCGTTCCGCGCGTGTGCCAATTACCGCTAAAGTTGTCGCTGACTTCCTGTCCAGCGTCGGCGTTGACCGCGTCCTGACCGTTGACCTGCACGCAGAGCAGATCCAGGGCTTCTTCGACGTCCCGGTTGATAACGTATTCGGCAGCCCAATCCTGCTGGAAGACATGCTGCAGCTGAACCTGGACAACCCAATCGTGGTTTCTCCGGACATCGGCGGCGTGGTACGTGCCCGTGCTATCGCTAAGCTGCTGAACGATACCGACATGGCCATCATCGACAAGCGTCGTCCGCGCGCTAACGTTTCTCAGGTGATGCACATCATCGGTGACGTGGCTGGCCGCGACTGCGTGCTGGTTGACGACATGATCGATACCGGCGGTACGCTGTGTAAAGCCGCTGAAGCGCTGAAAGAGCGTGGTGCCAAGCGCGTGTTCGCTTACGCGACTCACCCGATCTTCTCCGGTAATGCCGTGAACAACCTGCGCAACTCCGTCATTGACGAAGTTGTGGTATGCGATACCATCCCACTGAGCGACGAGATCAAGGCACTGCCAAACGTGCGTACCCTGACCCTGTCCGGGATGCTGGCCGAAGCGATTCGTCGTATCAGCAACGAAGAATCCATCTCTGCAATGTTCGAACACTAATCGAACACGGCCAAAAAACCCGCTGCGGCGGGTTTTTTTGTCTCTGGGTTTTATTTGTATGATTAATGCCTCCTTCACCTGCCATTCACATGACAGATGATGCGCATACGGATGATAGATAATTGTGAAAAACGTAGCCTCCTCACATGTTCTGCCCTTTCGCGCCCTCATCGACGCCTGCTGGAAAGAAAAGTACACTTCGTCACGCTTTATCCGTGACCTGATTGCCGGGATCACCGTCGGCATTATTGCCATCCCGCTGGCGATGGCGCTGGCCATTGGCAGCGGCGTTGCGCCACAGTACGGTCTGTACACCTCGGCCGTTGCCGGGATAGTTATTGCCCTGACGGGCGGCTCGCGCTTCAGCGTCTCCGGCCCGACCGCCGCCTTCGTGGTGATCCTCTACCCGGTTTCACAACAGTTTGGTCTGGCAGGCCTGCTGGTTGCCACCCTGATGTCCGGCCTCTTTTTAATTCTGTTCGGTCTGGCCCGGTTTGGACGCCTGATTGAATATATTCCCCTTTCCGTCACGCTCGGGTTCACCTCGGGGATTGGGATTACCATCGGAACCATGCAGATCAAGGATTTCCTCGGCCTGCAGATGCCACACGTACCGGAACACTACCTGCAAAAAGTGGGGGCGCTGTTTATGGCGCTGCCGACGGCCAACCTGGGCGACGCCGCCATCGGGATTGTCACGCTCGGGACGTTGATCGTCTGGCCTCGCCTCGGTATTCGCCTGCCGGGGCATCTGCCCGCGCTGCTGCTGGGCTGCGCGGTGATGGCTATCGTCAATATGTTCGGCGGCCATGTCGCGACTATTGGTTCGCAGTTCCACTATGTTCTGGCGGACGGTTCGCAGGGTAGCGGCATTCCGCAGCTATTGCCGCAGCTGGTGCTGCCGTGGGACATGCCGGGCTCCACTTTTACACTGAGCTGGGATTCGCTGCGCGCCCTGCTGCCCGCCGCGTTCTCGATGGCGATGCTGGGGGCGATTGAATCTCTCCTCTGCGCCGTGGTGCTCGACGGCATGACCGGCACTAAGCACAAAGCCAACAGCGAACTGGTCGGTCAGGGCTTAGGCAACCTCATCGCACCGTTCTTTGGCGGTATTACCGCAACGGCAGCCATCGCCCGTTCTGCGGCCAACGTGCGCGCGGGGGCAACGTCACCCGTTTCGGCGGTCATCCACTCCCTGCTGGTGATTCTGGCGCTGCTGATCCTTGCTCCGCTGCTCTCATGGCTGCCGCTTTCCGCCATGGCCGCCCTGCTGCTGATGGTGGCCTGGAACATGAGCGAGGCGCATAAGGTGGTCAATCTTCTGCGTCGCGCGCCGAAAGACGACATCATCGTGATGCTGATCTGCATGTCGCTGACCGTGCTGTTCGATATGGTTATCGCCATCAGCGTCGGGATCGTGCTCGCTTCCCTGCTGTTTATGCGCCGCATCGCGCAGATGACGCGCCTCTCTCCGGTTAACGTTGAGGTGCCTGACGATGTGCTGGTTCTGCGCGTGATTGGCCCGCTGTTCTTCGCCGCGGCGGAAGGTCTTTTTAGCGAACTGGAGTCCCGCATCGCGGGCAAACGAATTGTGGTACTGAAGTGGGATGCCGTTCCGGTGCTGGATGCCGGCGGTCTGGATGCCTTCCAGCGCTTCGTTGCACGTCTGCCGGAAGGCTGCGAGCTGCGGGTGAGCAACCTGGAATTCCAGCCCCTGCGCACCATGGCGCGCGCGGGCGTACAGCCAATCCCTGGCCGACTCTCCTTCTACCCTAACCGCGAAGCCGCGTTAGCGGATCTGTGAGTTACCCGATGCAGAGAAACGTCTCTGCATCATTACCCCGATCGCCTGCTGAAGCCATCCCAGCACGGCAGGCGTCATCCACGTGCCTTTCATCAGATGCGGCTCCTGCTGCATGGCTGTGCGAAACTTTTGCTGAGTCTCAGGGTTCGTCCCTGCGTACGACTGGAACAACGCCAGCCAGTTTTCCGCCAGCTTTTGCGCCTCCTCCGAGGCAGGATCGCGATTTTCCCGCTGCGCCTGGTGCAGTTTCGCCACCAGCGGCGGCCACTCCATCATGCGGTCAAAGTAGTGCACCCGGGTAAAGGCCATCTCTTCGGCAGTGAGATACTTCTCCCAGATGCTGAGCTTAGATTCCGCAAACGCCCGCGTGATGTAATCGGTCATCTCCGGCGTGATGCCGGTCTGCTCGCGCATTTGAGGCTCCACGCTGTGCATCTCGTTCAGGCGGGTGAGAAACTCCGGCTTGCCCGCCGTGTCCTGCTCCAGGCGTTCCATCCAGCGCGTTGCCAGATCCATCGCCCGCGAGTCAGTTACGGGTATATCCTGTTCCAGCAGCGCGTTTGCCTCTGCCACCAGCCCTGACCAGATAGCCGCCAGCGCATCCTTTTGCACCGCAAACGGCAGCTGCTGTAACTCTTCTTTGCTAAACCAGCGATCGTACATATTCATTAACTCCAGAGTCTGTAGCCAGGATTCCAGATCCGGCGTCGCATCGTCGGTAAGCCCGGTACGCAGCTCCACCAGCCGGTCGCGCAGCGTGTGTATGCTGCGCAGCTGTTTATCCAGCAGCGTGATTTGCGCATCGAGTAATTCGCTTAATGACAGCGACTCCTTTTCCAGAAAGTCCCTGATTTCAGCAAGTTCCAGCCCCGCTTTTGCCAGCGCCTGGATCATATGCAGACGCTGGACATCCGCCAGGTTGTAAAGCCGGTAACCTGCCGCGCTTCTGGCAGAAGGCAGCAACAGCCCTGTTTGCTCGTAGTGATGCAATGTCCGCACGGTGATACCGGCTCGTTTCGCCAGCTCACCCACCTGAATCAACATAACTGCTCCTTTTTACTTTGCCAGTGCCACCACTCTGGAGCCTTACGTTACGTTAGGGTCAATATGCTATGCAAAAAAAACGACTCCGGATGGAGTCGTTTCGATGTTCTTAATCAGGCACTAGCTGTGCTTATGCTGGTCGCGACGACAGCGTTTGTCGTAGTGGCGCACCCACCAGTATTTATCGCAGACTTCCTCATGTCCGCTCACGCGCGCCCCGGCGAGCCACAACACCGCACCGAGGAAGATGCTCAGTACCGCGCCATGCGCGAAGTATTGTGGGAGATCAAGCTGCGGCAGCTGGTTTAAAATGGAATAACCTACGCCGACTACCATCACGAAGAGCCCCAACCCCATCAGCACGTTACCGAGTAACGAAGCGTTTTTGCGTTTCATGTGTCACCTCTGGAACTTTGGGTTGTCAGGGGAAAAGCCCCTAATCCTTGTGTGTAAAGTATAGACAACGCCCCTTTTATGAGTTGCGTGAATGATCACAATTACAGATAACTCCCAGACAAAAATTTACAAATAACACCTTGAACAGCTTGAAATTCTAATTGTTCAGATAAGTAATTATTTGCATTCCGCTGTGGAGATCGCAGAATTTTGTCAAGCGGCGCGCCAGACAGTAAACTACGCGCCAGATCTGGAACCCATTAGGAATTGAATCGTGACGATTAAACTGATTGTCGGCCTCGCCAACCCGGGCGCAGAATATGCGGCAACCCGCCACAACGCCGGGGCATGGTACGTCGATCTGCTGGCTGAACGGTTACGTGCTCCCCTGCGTGAAGAACCAAAATTCTTCGGCTATACCTCACGTATCAACCTCGCTGGCGCGGATGTTCGCCTGCTGGTGCCCACCACCTTTATGAACCTTAGCGGCAAAGCGGTGGCGGCGATGGCAACGTTTTATCGCATCAATCCGGATGAAATTCTGGTGGCTCACGATGAGCTGGATCTCCCGCCCGGCGTGGCAAAATTCAAGCTGGGCGGCGGGCACGGCGGCCACAACGGTCTTAAAGACATCATCAGCAAGCTGGGCAATAACCCGAATTTCCACCGTTTGCGCGTGGGAATCGGCCATCCGGGCGATAAAAACAAAGTTGTCGGTTTCGTTCTCGGTAAGCCCCCGGTTTCTGAGCAGAAACTGATTGACGAAGCGGTAGACGAAGCGGCGCGCTGCACCGAAATATGGCTGAAAGATGGCTTAACTAAAGCGACAAACCGCTTACACGCTTTCAAAGCGCAATAATCCGCCCGATACGGCTTTTTTACCGCGCGTCATGCGGGTTACGTGTATAATAGGCGTAGTTATTTACTTTTCATCAATCGGTTATCGTTAACGGATTGATTATTAAGATATTAAGGTGATTTAGAAATGGGATTCAAATGCGGTATCGTCGGTCTGCCAAACGTGGGCAAATCCACCCTGTTTAACGCGCTTACCAAAGCGGGTATCGAAGCGGCGAACTTCCCGTTCTGTACCATCGAACCGAACACCGGCGTGGTGCCAATGCCGGATCCGCGTTTGGACCAGCTTGCGGAAATCGTGAAGCCGCAGCGCATTCTGCCAACCACCATGGAATTCGTGGACATCGCGGGCCTGGTAAAAGGCGCCTCCAAAGGCGAAGGTCTGGGTAACCAGTTCCTGACCAACATTCGTGAAACCGAAGCGATCGGCCACGTTGTGCGCTGCTTCGAGAACGACAACATCATCCACGTTAACAATAAAGTGGATCCGGCTGACGACATCGACGTCATTAACACCGAGCTGGCGCTCTCTGACCTCGATACCTGCGAACGCGCCATTCACCGCGTGCAGAAGAAAGCCAAAGGCGGCGACAAGGACGCGAAAGCGGAACTGGCTGCGCTGGAAAAATGTCTGCCACAGCTGGAAAACGCGGGCATGCTGCGCGCGCTGAAAAACCTGACTGAAGAAGACAAAGCGGCGATCAAATACCTGAGCTTCCTGACCCTGAAGCCAACCATGTACATCGCCAACGTTAACGAAGACGGTTTCGAGAACAACCCGTACCTGGACAAAGTGCGTGAAATCGCAGCGGCTGAAGGTTCTGTGGTTGTGGCAGTTTGCGCGGCCGTTGAATCCGATATCGCCGAGCTGGACGATGCCGACCGTGAAGAGTTCATGGCCGAGCTGGGTCTGGAAGAGCCGGGCCTGAACCGCGTGATCCGTGCAGGCTACGAGCTGCTGAACCTGCAGACCTACTTCACCGCTGGCGTGAAAGAAGTGCGTGCGTGGACGATTCCTGTGGGTGCAACTGCACCTCAGGCGGCCGGTAAGATCCACACCGACTTCGAGAAAGGCTTTATTCGCGCGCAGACTATCGCGTTTGAAGACTTCATCACCTATAAGGGTGAGCAAGGCGCGAAAGAAGCAGGCAAGATGCGTGCGGAAGGGAAAGATTACATCGTTAAAGATGGCGATGTGATGAACTTCCTGTTTAACGTTTGATTGGTTTTGAATGGGAAAAATCCACGCTTAGGCGTGGATTTTTTTATAGAGTAACGAACTTATCCCCTCTTGCGCAGATAGAACTCCAGATATTTTTTAGGTCTATCCTGAAACGCACGTTCTTTGCCGTAGTTATAAGCATCGTTAAAATATTTATACGCTTCCTCGAATTGATTCAACTCATAACAGACCATGCCGAGATCGATTAAGGGTGCAGTGTCTATATCCGATCCACGTGTCCGTAATGTTGTCTCTCCCCATTTCTTTGCCTCAGCGTAATCCGCGAGATCAAAATATGCGCTGTACATGCAGGCAGAGATCCAGTTGGCGAGCTCCCATTCGAGCTTTGGCTCAGGAAGCGCTTGCCAGGCTTTTTGGTATTGCTCTAAAGCCTCGGCGTATTTTTGATTGTCGTGAAACTCTATTCCTTTTGCAACAGGGGATGTAACTCTTTTTTCATCGAATTTATAGCATACGCTTTTCATATGTTTATTCATTATCATCCGAAAAGAGACCTCCTTGCCTATATAAAAGGAATATCAGCGATAAATGCCTTCAGAAGCAAGGAGGTCTCTAAAAGAGTGAGTTTTGATTGTTAACTAACCAAAAAAGAAATATTTAAAACCTTCTGCCTCAACATCCTTAAGCTTGCTTTTTAGCATTAAATCGATATCTTCCAGAAAGTCCTCTCTGAAATTAAAATCATCATCTGTAGCATCACCATCATATTTACTTTGTTCTATCTCAATGGCAGAACAAAAAGCATCCAAAAAGTCGGCTAACGAATTGGAAATAATGAAATTTCTTTTTTGAACACTACCATAAACAGGAGATGTGATACTTTGGGTATCACAAAAAAGAACATCTCCATTTCGTTCAGCAAATATTATATATTCATCGCGCCAGGTCGTGTCATTTTGAACTCGCCAGCCTGATAACATTTCATTAAGCTCTTGGGACTCAACAATCTGTATAAAGAAAGTACCATCAAATGTTGGGTGGTCATTTAAAATCAAATGGCTATAAAAAAAACGAATCTCGCCATTTAAATTCACTGGAAAAGAAGTTTCATTTTCATCGTCTGCATAGTCTATCTCTCCCATATTTAAATCATTCATTTTGAATTTGATAACAAAGTCTTGGACTGCATTTTTTATGTTCATCTTTCCCCCTATAATTGCTTACATCGTTGTCTAGATTTTAGTGTTCTTTCTCTATCAATTAAGCGCCCGCGCGTCGAGTTTTTAGTATTCCCTCTATGTCCTTGATCACCATGGACATGCTCATTGAACTTGTCGGGATGGTTATGATTTTTCAAAAAGACAATATTCCTCGGATCACCTTGCCATTTAGAACCAAGTGTACCATTGCCTTCTACCGAGTTGATATGATGCCCAGTATAGCCTGCCCGTGACATCACGGAGGTAAGACTCTTGTTCGGAGTCTTCAATATTAAATCTCTCTCATGCGCTGTCCAATTCCTGGTGCCAGCCCCACCATCCTGCAATAAGGCTTTTTCTTGCACCCATGCCCTAGAGATAGCAGAGCTTCGAGCTCCGTTTTGAGCAGAAAGGGAATCGTGTGGGCGGTAGCGAATCAGATCTTCAGGAGTCAACCCCCACGGATCCACCCACCCCAGCGCATTCGGCGCATACTGGTAAAGGTTTATCCCCCCCGCCAGACCTATCGGATCCTGCTGCGTAAACCTTCCGCAGTCCGGGTCGTAATACCGGAACAGATTGTAGTGCAGCCCTGTCTCACGGTCCAGGTATTGCCCCTGCATGCGCAGGTTCTGAGAATATCCTGATACCTGCGTCTCGCTTTCCCGCAGCAGCTTGCCCCAGGCGCTGTTCACACCTTCCCAGCGCACCTGCCCTTCGATATCCGTCATCCGCTCCGGCGTGCCGTTCGGCTGGCAGTGGAACCAGAAGATCTCCGGGGCATCTACGCCGTCAATACGCGCCAGAGGATCGTAGCTGTCCTGATCGCTGTAGACGTAGGTGAGCGGTACATCCCCGTGCACCTCCTGCAGCAGGCGGAATCCTTCCCAGATAAACCGGGTGGTGACCGGCTTGCCGGTTGGCTGTCCGCCCAGCATCTGGCGTCGCGTTTTGCTGACGCGCCGACCGAGCGGATCGTAGCGGAAGCTGACCTGCGTCTGCGGCCTGTTGCGATCCCGCGGCTGGCTGATGACCTCCGTCAGGCGGTGCTCGCCATCGTAGCGGTAGTGCCAGCGGGTCTGACCGTTGTCCTTCTCCACGGTGCGGCCGTGGATATCATAGCGCCAGCGAATGCCGTTCAGCTGCGTCAGACGATTGTGCGTGACCTTCTCAGCAGAACCTTCCAGCGGGTTACCGGCCGCATCCCAGCGCCACTGCTCCTGGCCAGGCAGCGTGCCGTCCTGAACGAGCAGACGCCCGGCGCTGTCGTACTGCCAGCGGTACCAGCTGAACGGATTATCGTCCCGCTCTTCCCGCACCAGGTTATTGCGATAGTCGTAATCCCAGCGGCGGGACCAGCGGCGCGGCGACGGGCGCTGGGCGTTGCCGGTAAAAACGTCCCGGCGATGCAGTCGGCCAAGGCGGTCGTATTCGCTGCGGGTGGTCAGCAGCCCCTGGGTGCGGCTGGTCTCGCGGTGAAGCTCGTCGCGGGTAAAATCAGAGACCGACAGCTTATCAAGAGCAATGCCGAGCAGATGCCCGCTGCCGTAGTAAAACTGCTTAAGCTCGCGGCCATCGGGCAGCGTGACGGAGGTGCGGTTACCCAGCGCGTCGTACTGCCAAGCCAGCTCTCCGTGCTCGCCCGCTTCGCGCGTGATGCGACCAAGCGCGTCATACTCAAAGGCAAGTTCCTGCTCTGCCTCGGTGGTCCAGGCGTCGGCTGAAAGCGCCGGATGCAGCCCTATCCGGCTTAACAGCCCGGACGGAGTGTAATGGTAGCGGGTCTGTCCTTCCGGCGTGGTGCGGGCGACCAGCTGGCCGCTCGCGCTCCAGGCGAAGGCGTGGGTGATGGCCTCCGGATGGCCGGCGGCAAACGTGCGCGCAATCGTGCGCCCGCAGGCGTCGTAGCGATACTGCGAGGCCACGCCATCGAGCCCCACCTCTTCCAGCAGCAGAGAGTCCGCGCCCCAGCGGAACTGGTACGCTTCGCCGTTTTCGTTTTCAAGAGCAAGCAGACGTCCGCGGCTGTCCCAGCGGCGGCGCACCTCTTCGCCCTGAGTATTGCGCGTAGCGGTTAAGCGCCCGGCCTCATCGTATCTGAACTCACTTTCTTTTCCGTCGGCGCCAGCATGCTTCACCGGCAGGCCACGTTCGTTCCATTTGAGCGACTCCGTCCAGCCTTCCGGACGATCGAGCTGCACAGGGCGCCCCGCGGCGTCGTAGCGGTAACGCGTCTCTTCACCGTCGGCGCTAATCTCGACCACCAGCCAGCCCAGGGGATGATAGCGGTAGCGGGTAATACGACCGGAACAGTCCGTCGCACGCACAATCTGTCCGGCCTCGTTGTACTCCTGGTAGCGGCTGTTTCCGGCGGCATCGACCTCCTCAACAACCTGGCCGAACTCGTCTCGGCGCAGTAGCGTGGTCTGCCCCATCGGGTCCACCACGCGCTTCAGTCCGTGGTGTTCGTCGTACCAGAAGCGGGTGGCGCTGCCGTCGGCTTCGATAATGGCCGAGGGGAGCGCGCGGTGCTCCAGCCAGGCGGTGGTGCGGGCATTGCCGTCGGCGTCGGTCTCCTGAACCCGGTTGCCCATTTCGTCGTAGACGAAGGTGACGGCGTTGCCGAGCGGATCGATGCGACGCGTCAGAAGCTCGTTGTCGTCCCACTCGTAGCGCCAGTTTTCACCGCGCTCGTCAACGTAGCGGACAATCAGATTTTGCGCGTTCCAGTAGTGGCGGCGCGTCTGACCGTCGTAGTGCTCGACGGTCGTCAGCCCGGCGGCTAAATCGTAGCTAAAGCGGCAGCCGTCGCCGGTGCTGGTGCGGTTTTCCACCACGCGCCAGTGATCGAACTGTTTCCAGCGGTATTCGCTCTCCAGACCGCCCGGCAGACGGTGCCAGACCATCAGCCCGTGCTCGTTATAGCGGTATTCACGCGTCACCACGCCGGAGGCATCCGTCGCGCTCGCCAGCTGGCCGCGCGCGTCGTAGCCCCACTGCATCAGCGGCCATGTCTGGTTGCCGTCGAAATGGCTGGCAGCGGTAACGCGCTGCGGGAAACGCTCATCCTCATAACCAAGGGTGACGTCGATTGCCCGCGGCTCGTCGTGCAGGCCGACCAGCCTGCCGTGCTCATCCCACTCCGTCAGCAGCGCGTTGCCGTATTCATCGCTGAGTGAGGCCAGACGCAGGATGGAGGGATTTGCCAGGGTTGGTTTATACAGACGCCACACCGCGCCGTCATCGTCGGCAATCGCCACGTCGCCGCTCTCATTGCGGCGGATAATAATGCCTTCGCTGATGCTGTAAAACGCGCGGTCGACAGGCGGCAGCTCGAAGCTCAGCTCGCGCCCGGTTTCGTCAAACCAGGTGGCATTGTTTTCGTCGAGCGTCAGATAGCTGTCAAAGGTGGTTGCCCAGCCCAGACCGAACAGCCCTTCGCGGGTGGTCAGGCTGTTGTAGCTGCGCTGCCAGCGAAGCGGGAAGCGCCCCGGCAGCGAGAAATCGAGTTCGTCGTCGTCATTCAGCACCTTCACGCCGGTGGCGGCGTGAACCGGGTGCGAGGAGCCAAACACGGCATTCACCGCCATATCGGCCAGCATCCCGCCGCCGGCCGCCGCCAGCGCGCAGGGCATGTTTTTGAGAATTTTGCCCGGACGCCCGCGCAGCAGGGAGAGCGCAATCATCCCCAGCGCCAGGCCAGGCGTTTTACCGCTTTTGATATCGCGGACCGTGAGCGTCTCCCCGCCGATGATCACGTTCGGGGAGACATCGTCGGAAACGGTGCCTTCACAGGTGGTGCGATCTTTTGCGCGCACCGCGGGCTGCCCGTTGATAAAGACGCTTTTAGAGCCTTCCGCCAGATACTGCGGCCCGGAGTGCTTTTCGCACGCCACCTTGTCTTCTTCCAGCGGCGAGGTCCCCGCTGCGGCAGAGGCCACGCTCGGCTGCCACATTTCGCTGCCAAACTGTCCGGCCGCGGAGAGCAGCATGCCCGCGTAATCGGCAAAGCTGCCCGGCGACTGCGGCTCAGGGGACGGCGTATCGGCGGGCGTCAGCGTCCCTGCCGCGCGCGCGGCAGGGATTGCGTTGGTCAGAACGTTATTCGAACCGGTAGTGATTTTGCCCGCAGGCGACGGCGGGAAAAGCGCGTTGCCTAACCCTTCCGCGGCGTTGCTGATATCGTCGGTGATGCCCGCCACGTTCGCCAGCACGCCACCGATAATTCCGCTTAACAGACAGCTGGATCCAATCGCCGCCACGCCCGCTGCGGCAGCACCCGCACCGAGTAGAGGCGCGGCCGCCGTAGCCGCCAGCCCTACCGCCGCACCGATCACCGCATAGGCGGCACCTTCAGCCACAATGCTGGTGATGTCAGCAAAAATGCTGGAGTGAATAATCTCGTCGCCCTTACGGGCCGCGTTGTTATCGCTCATGCCTTACACATTCCGGTTGTCGTTTAGCGTCAGACTCTGCTTAAGCGCGCTCCAGCGCACCTCGTCCTCTTCGGTGAAGGCTCTTAATGCCGAGAGGGTAAAAATCATCAATACCGGTTTGCCCGGCGTCTGCACGGCAAGCTGTTTTTGCCACAGGCGCTGTCCGTTACGGTCAAAGGTAGTCTCGACTTCCAGCCCGTTAATTTTTCCATCAGGCCCGGCTTTTACGCTCCGGAATTCGCTCTGGGCGATCTCACCCATCTGAGGACGCAGCACGTCCCACTGGCGATGAAACTCTTGTTCGTAGTCGCTGCCGTCCGGGATAACGCCGCGGCTGACCACCACGGACAGCCCGCTTTCGTCATCGCGAATAATGTTCATGCTGTTATCCTGCCAGGCAGCAGGAAAAAGGGAAAACGAACCTTCCTGGAGGGTGTATTTCATAAGTGAACTCGGGATGATTAATATTAAAGACTGTAAAGGCAGAAAAATAAAGGCCAGAGAATGCTGACCTTTTAGTAATACATTCTATTTATTAACCCATTGACCTGGCTGATCAACTAAAACATGACCACCTTTACTGACTACCAATTTCAATGGGTTATAGGTAACTGTATAGGTAATTTCGCCATTCTTAAATAAAGAACCAGTTACTTTGCCAGCCGTATCTTTGAATGTCTTCCCATCTAATGAAATTGTACTATTGTCACTTTTTCTAATCCCAAGATAAAACATACTATTGCAGTCTATTTCAAACGAACCACATTTATTTACAAGAGTAATATTGAATTTCTCGGTTTCAAAAGTTCTTTTTTCGGGTGTCGACGACTTTAACATTTTTGTTAGCTTATAATTCTGAGGAGCATAATATTCACCTTTCTGTGGCGGTGTAATTAAAGTCCAGATCATTTTATCACCAACAACTTCCAGTTTCGCGTGTCCCTTTCCGCCACCAAATGAAGAGTTAAATTCCACATTTGCTCGATTTTCAGCAATAACACCCTTTAGATTATTCTCATCATCTGGGGGACAGTCAATGCGGTTACCGTTTTGAGTAACATAACAATAACTACCATTCACATTTTGACCAACTTGATTTAATCGTAAAGTGAGTGTAGACTCATTTTTTTGCTCTCCGCTCCACTGACCAGAAAACATATCTTTAGCGATTGCATGGCCACTATTAAAACCTGCAACCATCAATAACATTACTAATTTTATATTCATTACAAAGCCACCTGTGCACACCGATCAACTCGATTTAACCAACCTGTCAAAAACTTAGCATTCTTAGAATTATTTACCACAAGGTTTTCATAATATTCTTTACGGATGTCCGCTATTCTGGACGTAAGTTTCGCTGAGTCGCTTACGCTGTTCATTGCTTCTATAGTCTTAGGCCCTATTTTCCCATCTGCAATTAGCTGCTGGCCAAACTCATTGTTCAGCAATTTTTGGATTTGTTTACCGGCTCCGCCGGAGGTTATGGTCCAATCATAAGACATTAGTGCGAGTTTAGGATCATTAAGATTGTTAAATCCAGACGGTTCCCAGTAACGTTTACGGTAAATTGTCTCAGCCTGTTCATTGGTTAAATTTTTTAGATTATCCAATGTGGGTTCAACACCAAGATCTTCCTTGGCATATTTCTGCCATGTTTTCCACGCAATTCCTTTATTGGTAGCTCCCCCGGAGTCGTTAGGATCATTAACGTACCCGCCTTCATTCTGGAAAATAATAGGAGAGATCTTTGAAAACTTATCATCACTTTGAGTCGGTGTTGCTGAAGTGGCATTACTTACTGTTGCTTGAGGTGCTGGTTTCGTTGCAGACTCTGATGGCACTGGAGACGCTCCTGCCCCTTTCTTGCTTTGTTCAGGCGCAAAATACGCCTGCACCGCCGCATCAATATCCCCTTTATGCCCCGAGCCCGGTGCCGTTGTGCCCGGCTTGGTGCCAGAGGTATTCAGGTGCAGCTTACCGCCCGTGGTGATATAGCCATCCCCTTCCACGAAGAAATTAAACTCTTTGCCGATCAGGTTAATCTTGCCGTTAGCGTTCAGCTCGATGGCGCTTTCACCTGAGACCAGCCGCAGCTTCGTCCCGGAAGCAATGACATACTGCTCTACCGCCGCATCCAGCTTGCCTTTCCCCGTCAGGATCTCGGTTCCGCCTTTCACCGCCTGGGTCTGATTCGCTTCCACGCGATGCAGCTCATTTTTCTTCACGTAATGGCTGCGCGCCCCGCCGACGCTGTGCGTTTCATCATTCTTAACGCTGGTGTCCATGTTGCGTTCGGCCTGGATCCACACCTGCTCTGCACCCGCCTTGTCCTCAAAGCGCAGGGCGTTGGCGTTATCCACGGAGCCCCCTTTCGAGCGGCTCATAAAGCCCATCTGCGTCGCCGCAGCCGGCAGCGCCCACGGCGGCATGCTCGCGTCGTTGTACACGCGGCCGGTTATAATCGGGCGGTCCGGGTCACCGTTGATAAAGTCCACCACCACCTCGTCGCCGACGCGCGGGATCTGCACCCCGCCGTAGCCCTGGCCCGCCCACGCGCTCGACACGCGCACCCAGCAGGAGCTAGTGTCATCCCCCTTCGCCAGCCGATCCCAGTGGAATTTCACCTTCACCCGGCCGTATTTGTCCGTCCAGATACTCTCGCCCTTCGGCCCCACCACCTTCGCGGTCTGCGGGCCGTAGGTGCGCGGCCACGCCGTGGACTGCGCCGGACGGTACACCACCGCCGACGGGATGACAGTGAAATCGGTGCGGTGAATGGTCTCCCCCTCGCCGCTCGCATAGCGGTTCTCTTCGAAGTGGTAGCCCGCCGCCGTCACCAGATATTCGCCGTTGTCGCTGAAGAACGGCGCGTTGGTTAACGTGAAGGTGTGCCCCGGCGCTATACCCCCCGCCGTGGCGGTGGCCTGAATCTGCTGATGCTCAACCTGCCAGCGCTCCTGACGGATACGGGCATAGAACTCCCCGTGCCCTTTGTCCACAAAGCGCCCCGGCCAGTCGTACACGTCGATGCTCCCCGGCTTCGGCGACGCCGGGTTCTGCTGGGCCTGGAACAGCCACGCGTTCGGCTTGCGGAAGTCATAGTCGTCGAGGCTGTAAATCCCCGGCGTCACGCTGTCCTCCAGCGCCCACTGGCTGATGCCCTCTTCATCCGTACTGCCGCCGGACGGCGTCTGGTGGTAGGGAATGACCTCATAGCCGCTGAACGGCTGATGCTGCGTGGCGGCGTCGGTGAGCACCAGAGTGTGCTTGTCCGCCTCGTGGCTGAAGTGATACGCAATCCCTTCCAGCTCCATCAGGCGGCTGATGAAGTCCAGGCTCGACTCCTGATACTGCACGCAGTAGTCCCACACCCGGTAGCTGCCGGTGAGTTTATCCTCAACGTTAACCTGGTGCTCGCCCAGCAGGGTTTTCACAATCTGCGGCACCGTCTGCCCCTGGAAAATACGCAGGTTGCGGTCGCGCTTCATCGGCCACAGGTCCGGCTCCACCGTCAGCTGGTACACCGCATAGCGCGTGCCCGTCAGCTCAACGGCGCTGACCGCCACGCGGGTAATCTTGCCGTTAATGTACCGGGAGGTCAGCAGGTTCTGCGTCGGGATGGTCACCGTGACCGGCTGGCCGAGCAACCTGCTGCGGTCGATGCGCGCGTCCGTGCCGAGCACGGTCAGCGTCAGCGCGAACGACTCGGACATCGCCTCGCGGCCCGTCAGTTTCCAGAACAGAAGCCCCTCCACCGGGAGCTGAACGGTAATTCGGTTGAGCATAATCTTTATTCCATCTAGCTTATGCGATTCAGAAAAGAGGTTCGCATCTGTGACTGAGCGTAATTCTACGGATTCACCAGCCAGGTGCCCGGCTTGGTGATATCCAGCGTCTGGCTGCGCGTTCTCCCGTTGCCCTGCAGTTCAATCTTCGCCTCACCGGCTGGCAGCTTGAGCGAGGCATAGCCGTTGGTCGCCGGACGCAGCGCTTTTGGCTCGCCGTTCACTTTCAGCGTTTCACCGTCCTGGATACGGATATAGACCAGCGCAACAGGGCTCTCGACAGGCGGTGGCGTCTGTTGCGCCGCCTGCTCGCTCGCCTTCGCCGCTTCTGGCTTCACGTCTGGCGTGTTCGCAGCGGTTTCAGTCGGACGCGTCTCTGACGGGGCCTGTGCAGCCTGCTCAGGCGCATCATTGCCGCCGCTGAACAGCATCGCGCCGGCGACAACGCCCACCAGCACGCCCGCGGCAACCATGCCCGGGATCTTGTAACGCCGCCAGTCGAGTGCCGAAGCCGGCTTCTCTTCCTCAACCGGAACCAGCATGGTGCCGGTCTTTTTGGCGGTCAGCACATCGTTGATCCCGGCGACCGGCATCTCAATCAGCGCGGCGAATTCGTCGATAGACTGCGGACGATCCTCCATGTGCAGCGCCAGCGCGCGATCGATGGCCTGCAGCAGCGGGATGGAGTAGCCCTGCGGCATGATTTCAACCAGCGGTTTGCAGGTGTCCTGAATGGAGCGCACCACGCTGACCGGCGGCGGAGAGCCCACAATCAGGGTACGCAGCACCGCGCCGAGGGCGTAAATATCCGTCCACGGGCCCTGCTCGCTCTCGTTGTCGTCGGTGTACTGCTCAATCGGCGCAAAGCCGGGGCGCAGCATGGTTTCCGTTTCGTCAGAGAGGTTACCGATGGTGCGGCGCGCGGAGCCGAAATCGAGCAGCACCGGCAGGCCGTTATCCTGGATCTGAATGTTATCCAGAGAGATATCGCGGTGCAGATAGCCTTCGTCGTGGATGGTTTTGATCGCGCCGAACAGCATCGGCAGCGTGCGGCGGATCCAGGCCTCGTTGATCAGCTCCGGCTTTTCTTCGCGCAGGCGCGAAAGCGTGGTGCCGCTGTAAAACAGCGTCCCCATGTAGGCCGTGTCGTTTTGCACCCAGAAGCGCAGGACGTGCAGCAGGTTCGGATGGTTAAAACGCGCCAGCAGACGCGCTTCCTGGATGAAACTGTTCAGGCCCGCGGAAAACGCTTTGCCAAAACGCTCGCTGCGCAGCACCAGGGTCATGTCGTCGCCGCGCACGGCGAGCGAGGAAGGCATAAATTCTTTGATAGCGATAGTGCGTTCGAGCTGATGATCCCACGCGCGATAGACAATGCCGAAACCGCCGCCGCCGATCACCTCTTTGATTTCAAACTCGTTGAAGCGGTACCCGACCGGGAGCGCGTTTGGGACAGTCCGATTGTTATCATTATCCGTCATCTTTTACAGTTCTCTTGATGATTATTACGCGGCAAACTGACAGTGAAACTCGCCCTGCTCGCAGGTGACGTGCAGACGTCGGAACTGCTCGTCGCTGCGGCTGGCAGTAAGTAAGATCTGGCTCATCTGAGGCAGCAGGGTGTTAGTCAGGATAGCATCCACCATGCGGCCGCCGGACTCCACCTCGGTGCAGCGCTGAACAATCTGTTCCACCACGCTGTCGTCAAACTCAGAAACAATGCTGTGATTCTCTTCCAGACGACGCTGAATGCGCTTGAGCTGCAGGCGAACAATCTGCCCAAGCATCTCGTCGCTGAGCGGGTAGTACGGCACCACCAGCAGACGGCCCAGCAGCGCCGGCGGGAATACCTCCAGCAGCGGCTGGCGCAGCGCGCCGCTTAACGCGTCAGGCTCCGGCATCAGCTCCGGATCGGCGCACATGGCGCTTATCAGCTCGGTGCCCACGTTGGACGTCAGAATGATAATGGTGTTGCGGAAATCAATGTGGCGCCCCTCGCCGTCCTCCATCCAGCCCTTATCGAAGACCTGGAAGAAAATCTCATGTACGTCCGGGTGCGCTTTTTCAATTTCGTCCAGAAGAACCACGCTGTAGGGGCGGCGGCGCACGGCCTCGGTTAACACGCCGCCTTCACCATACCCTACGTATCCCGGAGGCGCACCTTTTAAGGTGGAAACGGTGTGCGCTTCCTGGAACTCGCTCATGTTGATGGTGATAACGTTCTGCTCGCCGCCGTACAGGGATTCCGCCAGCGCCAGCGCGGTTTCGGTTTTCCCGACGCCGGACGGGCCGCACAGCATAAATACGCCCACCGGTTTGTTCGGATCGTCCAGCTTCGCCCGCGAGGTTTTCACGCGGCGGGCAATGAGATCCAGCCCGTGACGCTGGCCGATAACGCGCTGGTTCAGCGTATCGGCGAGGTTGAGTACCGCGTCGATCTCGTTTTTCACCATCCGGCCCAGCGGGATCCCGGTCCAGTCAGAGACCACCGCGGCGACCACGTTTTCATCTACCGCCGCAAACAGCAGCGGCTCGTCACCCTGTAAGGCGTTCAGCGCCTGCTGCTGCTCCGCCAGCTGGCTGCGCAGCTCAGCGGTCTCTTCCTCGCCCGCCGCAAACAGCGCGGCGCGCAGGCGGATAATCTCCTGCACCAGGCTGCGCTCTTCTTCCCAGCGCCGGGACAGGGCTTCGCGTTTTGTTTCATACGCGTCGCGCTCTGTGGTTAATGCCGTTACGCGATCGGCATCACCGGCACCGACGCGGGCTTCACGTTCAGCGATCTCAATTTCCACCTCCAGCGCGGCAAGATGGCGCAGGCAGTCTTCCAGCTGCGCCGGCGGCGCGCTCTGGCTGACGGCCACGCGGGCGCAGGCGGTGTCGAGCAGCGCAACGGCTTTGTCCGGCAGCTGACGCGCCGGAATGTAGCGATGGGACAGCTTCACCGCCGCGCTGACCGCTTCGTCGAGCAGCAGGACCTGGTGGTGCGTCTCCAGCGGCGACACGGTGCTGCGCAGCATCAGAATCGCTTTCGCTTCGTCCGGCTCGTGAACCTGCACCGTCTGGAAACGACGGGTCAGCGCCGGGTCTTTCTCAATGTACTTTTTGTATTCCGCCCAGGTGGTGGCGCCGATGGTGCGCAGCTGACCGCGCGCCAGGGCCGGCTTCAGCAGGTTCGCCGCATCGCCGGTACCCTGCTGGCCGCCTGCGCCAATCAGGGTGTGGATCTCATCGATAAACAGAATAATCGGCGTGGCGCTGGACTGGACTTCGTTAATGAGCGCCTGCAGACGGGCTTCAAATTCGCCTTTCATGCCCGCGCCGGCCTGCAGCATGCCGATATCCAGCAGCCACAGCTGGATATTTTGCAGCGGCTCCGGGACGTCGCCGTCGGCGATACGCAGCGCCAGCCCTTCCACCACCGCCGTTTTCCCGACCCCGGCTTCCCCGGTCAGCAGCGGGTTGTTCTGGCGGCGGCGCATGAGGATATCCACCATCTGGCGGATCTCCTCGTCGCGCCCGACAACCGGGTCAATCTTCCCGTCGCGAGCGCGGGCGGTCAGGTCCTGGCCGTACTGGGCCAGCGTACCCTGCGCCGCTGGTACCGCACCCGCGGGCGCGTCGACGGCGGCAGCGGCCTGCTGCGTCTCTTTGCTGTTGGCGCAAATGGCATCGAACTGCTCAATCAGCACTTCGACGTTAAGACGGGTGAACTGCGCCGAAATGCTTTTCAGCACGTTCGCCAGGTTCCAGGTTTTCAGCATGCCGATCAGCAAATGGCCGCCGCGAATGCGGCTGACGCCAAACTTCAGCGAGCCGAAGACCCAGGCGCGCTCCACGGCGCTGTCGATATGTTCGGAGAGATCGGAAACGGAACTTGCGCCGCGCGGCAGGGCGTCCAGCGCCGCCACGATATCGCGCGTCAGCTGCTGTTCGTCGAGGGCAAAATGGCGGATGACCTGCTGCAGATCGCCATCCTGCTGCTGCATCAGCTGATGCAGCCAGTGCACCAGCTCAACATAGGGGTTGCCGCGCAGCTTGCAGAAGGCAGTCGCGCTTTCCAGAGAGGTAAATAACAGCGTATCCAGTTTGCCGAAAAGCACGGCACGGCTAATTTCTGACATGTTAGTTTCCATTAACAATGATTCGGTATACGGAAGGATTACCGCTCTGCGCGATACACCAGATCGCCACGCGGGACAGGCTGGGGTTGATGCCCCAGCCAGGTGTTATAGCCTAATCGCCCGGTGCCGCCGAGCGTGGTGCCCTGCACCGCGTCTTCACGCAGGATCACCCGTGTTTCCCATTCAAACTCAATCCCCGCGTACTGGCGCACCCAGTCGCGCAGCTCGGTGACCCACGCTTCGCCGGGCAGAAAACGGTTGTACTCCTGCGCGCTCAGCGGGCCAATCTCGATGCGAAACTTATGCTGCACGTCTCGCACCGCAACGCCGAGAAAAGCGGATTCCCCCATGCGCGGGATGCGGCGTCCTGCTCCCAGCTGCGCCTGCTCGCGCGCGGAGAGCGGCATCCACTGCGGCACGTTGCTCACCAGCTTAACCGGCGCTTTAAAATAGTTGCGCAGGATCTTCTCCAGCCCCTCCGGGTCCCGCCCGTGACGGGTCAGGTGCCCGGCGTGGGTAAAGCGGGCATGGGCGCTCAGGCTGCCCTTGTTCATCTGACCCGGCTGCCCCATGCCGATCAGCGACGCCAGGTAGCCTTCAAAACGCCTGTTGTCGGCGCGATCGAGGGAAACGGCGGGCTGTGCGTCCGCCCAGGCGCGGTAAAACAGCAGCGCCAGGCGATGATGGAACAGATCGGCAAACGCGCTGAGGCTGGTGTCCTGGTGATGATGAATACGCTCGCGGGCGTACTCGGTCATGTGCACCGGCAGCGGGCCGTTCGGGCCAAACAGGCCAAAGCTGAGGATCGACACCTCGTGCAGCCCGCTTTCCTCGCGCTGTCGTACCTGGGCCAGCGTCGACGGCGCAAAGCTCATGGAGGGCTGCTGGCCAATGCGCAGCGGCTCAAATTTCGGCAGCGGCGCGCGTCCCAGCGGGTAGCGCTCGCCGCCCTGGGCATCAATGCGCCTTAACAGCTGAAACAGATCGTAGCGCCAGGGCGTCTCGCGGACCCCGTGCCAGAACGTATCCGGCAGCTTCGTCAGGCGATGCACGCGCAGCGGTGCGGTGGCAGCGTCACTCATACCAGTGCCCTTTTACCCATGCGCGGCGCCCAGTAGCCTATCTCGCCGCGCTGCTGGCTTTTAAGAGTGAACTCCGTAAAGCTGTTGATGGAGACCAGACGGGCAAAGAGGCGCTCCATCACGCTGCCGAAAAGCCACGGGCTGGCGCCGGAAAACGCACGCTCGTCCACCGTCAGGGTGATGCCAATTCCGCGGGCGAAAACGACCGGGCCGGGCTCGGGCACGCGGCGGTGCACCGGCTCCAGCACGCAGTGGCGAACCCCCTCCACCTGACGCGCAACCGGCGTTTCGGCCAGATTGGCGTACAGCCCTAACAGCTGGCGCAGCGCCGCCGCCCCCTCTTCATTCTCGCTGTCCATCAGGCTGAGATAGTTCATCTGCAGCTGGCTGATGAGCCGCCAGGTGCTGAACCCTTCCGACAGCGCCGGACGCGGCGGCGTCGGGCCTTTGCGCAGAGTCAGGGATTTCACCGGCATGGAGTCGGCCATAATGAACTGCCCGAGCTCCTGCTGCAGCATCAGCGGCAGGTCGCGGCTGGTGCAGAGCACCTCGGCGGAGATGTAGCGCAGGTTTTCCTGCCACGGCGCATGCTGCTCATCCACCAGCGAGACAAAGACCTCCGAGCCGATATAGCCGGTACGGGTGCCGTAGCGCAGGGCATGCTCAGAGAGCACGCGCTGTTCCCGGCGCAGGGAAAAATAGGCCCCGTAGTTGCCCGCGTCGCCGCTCCAGGTGCTCCAGAAAGGACGAAACGTCTGGTCGTCGCGCTGGCCATCGGCGCTGCCAAATATTTTATTTACCGCGTAAATTTCGTAGTCCAGCGGGCGGATGTTATCGACCACCAGATGGTATTCATGCTGCCCTTCATTCAGCTTCTGCCGGGCCGCCACCTTCGGGAACAGGTTGATGACCGGCGTGCAGTGCAGCGCCAGATGGCTGGCGTCGACCACGCGCTCCAGCTGTTCATCCGTCTTATCCAGCAGAATGAAAATATCGAAGGCTTTTTCGCTTTCACAGCGCTGGATAAGCGCGCCCAGACTGCTCAGGCTGATAAAGCGGAAGCGGGCCGGAAAGGCAAAATACTCCTGCAGCAGACGGTAGCCGTCAAAGTTGCGCAGATCGTCCGGGAGCAGCGCCTGGTCCGGGGCAAAGCCCTCCTGACGCAGCGCATCCGTTGCCAGCAGCTGTCGCTGCGGCTGCGGGCTGACCGTCTGACAGACAATCCCGGCGTGGTGCTCCATGACCAGCTCCAGCAGCTTCAGCGCCTCAATGTCCGGGCCGCTGAGGAAAAACTCCAGCCGGTCAAAATTCAGGTGCCCGAGGTTTTGCGGGCCGTCGCAGGCAATGCGGATCCGCAGGGCGCTGTTGATCCCCCGCTGGCTTAAGCCGAGCTGCGCCAGCGGCAGGTCAGCGGGCACGCCGCCAAGTTCCACTTTGTCGATTTTCAGCGGCAGCAGATTAACCTCGTGCGCGGTGGTATAGCTGCAGGTTACGCCGGTTTTCTTCAGCGCCAGGCTGTCCATCATGGTGCCGCGCGGCACGATAAAGCCGTTGCTCAGATCGCCGCGGCTGCTGTCGGGCTCAATTTCCGCAATCGCCATTGAAGGCGTGGGCGCAAGGTAGTTCGGCGCGATCATCTCCAGCAGACGCTGTGAGAAGCGCGGAAACTCCGCGTCCATTTTCATCTGCACGCGAGAGGTCAGAAACGCGAAACCTTCCATCAGGCGTTCGGTGTACGGGTCCGCCACTTCGATGCCGCGCATGCCCAGCCGCCCGGCGACCTTCGGATAGCGTTCGGCAAACTCGGCCCCCATTTCGCGCAGGTAGGCCAGCTCACGGTTGTAATATTCGAGCAGTTTACTTTCCATGATTACCCCGCATCTTTCAGTTCAAAATGGCCGTTTTCCAGATCGACATCGGTGCGAAACAGAAACTCCAGCGGGTACGGCACACACCATAAGCGCCCTTTGATCTCGATGGAGAGCACGTTGTGCAGATCCAGCGAGGAGGTATCCGACACGCAGCGGACCTGCAGCCCCTGGGGCAAAATGCGCGGTTCGAAATTGATGATGGCCTCGGTGAGCTTGCGCTGAATATCGTGCCATTCAATATCCGACATTCTCTTCCCGGCGAGCGGCGCGACGCCAAAGTTAATCACCGAGCGGCTCACGTGCGGCAAGGCGCTCAAATCGCCGGAGGCATCGTGATTGATGGTGTTAAACAGCCACTGCAGATCCCGCAGCACGTTACGACGCAGCGCAGCGTGGGTGATCAGGTTGCTGTTAGCCGGCTCGCGCTTTTTTTCCGGGTCGTTATCGGTGAGGCGATCGAGCAGCGACGGCTGCATTTTGTCGCGCGCCCCCACCTTTTCCTGCCTGCTGCGGGCTTGCCAGCCGCTGCGCAGCAGATCGCCTTCGCCAGCGGGATTACTCATCGGCTCCATCCGTCGCAAACGACACGAGGCTTAAGGACAGCAGCGGGCTTTCGCTTTGCTCGCTGAGCCAGGCTTTCTGGCCCATCCCTTCGTACAGGGTGCCGTCCTCGTCGAGCGGGCGCCACTCGGTAGTGCGGCCCAGTTTGATCGCATCCGAAGCCTCGGCAGCAAACGGGTAACGCGCCGGGATCTGACACACCTGCTCCGTACCGTCGGTCAGGCGCACCAGCGCGTGACGCCAGACCAGGTCGGTCACGCTCGCCGGGGCCTGGAAACGGATCTCAGCGATAGCGTTAAACGGCAGCCAGAAATAACGGCCGTTCACAATGGTTTCGCACACCGGGCCGAGACGGGCATCGCCGTCCATCAGCCAGTCAAATGCCTGTGTTTCATCGTTTTCGAGGGTGACGTGACCGGGGGTGGCCTGCGCCTGGTCAAGCGCTTCAAGGCGCAGCGACCGGGCTCGATCGCCCTCCTCGTTCAGCGCTGCGGCCAGGGTGGTTAGCCACGGCCACTGGGCTTCAGGCATGGCCGGACGCGCCTGCCCCGCCATCACCTGCGCGCGCTGCAGCTCGCCCTGAATGGACTGCTCCAGCAGCGTGACGGCCGGCTTCGCCTGCGGCTTCAGCGCCAGCCAGCTTTTCAGCTGGGTCAGCGCGCGCGTCCAGTTGCCGCTGAGGGTTAAAAACTGCACGAACGCGGCGCGGAGGTCGGCATCCGCCGGACGGGCTTTGATTTCTGCTTCGAGGCGCGCCAGCGCGTCGTTGAGCGTTTCACCCGCCAGGTGTTGATAGAGCGTATTCATAGCCATTCCTTAATTCGCCGCGCGCCAGGCGCCCACTGCCGGATCGCGCAGCTGAGGGCGCAGGGTATCAATCAGAACGATATTCAGCTGAGTGCCGGGTGCGACCCAGGCACTCCAGGTTTTCTTCACCGCCGCAATACGCGCCTGCAGCTTTGCATCGTCGCTGGCGGTTTCGCGGGAAATTTCTACCGCCACCGTGCCGTTGCTCTTCCAGCTGTTCAGGGTGCTGTCGTAAGGCAGGATCATCCAGCTCTGGTCGCTATCAGGGGTGCTGAATACCATGCGCTCTTTGTTAACGGAGGTGATAAGCGCGTTTTCCGGATCGGCACTCTGATTCAGCCCCATCACCGGGAAGCCGTGAATGTAGGTCACCGCCATCTCTTTTTGACCGCCGTTGCGGGACTGAGAGATAACGGTGTGACCGCTCAGCCAGCTGCCGTTACCGCAGCGGGTGGTGTCAGAATCTGGAATAAAGAGCGCCGGAGCGGACGCGCCGCCCTCCCAGAAGGTGCGCAGGTGGCAGCCGTCCTGCAGAGTAAACTCCTGCCACGGCGTGCGGTCCGCGGCAACCGTATGGGCGGCAACGTTCTGATCCGGAGGCAATAACGCGCCGCTGGAAGTGGTCGTGGTGACGGCAGGCGCAGCCTGCTGCTGTTTCACCACCAGCGCCCATTCCTGCGCTTTGGCTGCCGTGCCCTGCGCCAGCGTTGTCCCCTCGGGATCGTTGAGCGTCCAGCTGAGTTTATTCAGTTTGCTGCACTGGTGTTCCAGCAGCGAACCAAGACGCGGCACAAAGTTTTCCAGCACAGAGACGTCTTTCTTGCCGTTCGCCACAATGCGCAGCGCCACCTCTGGCTTACACCAGCTCTGCGGAGTGTTGTCTTTGATATTGTCGATCCAGATATCCAGCTTCTGCGCAGGAGACTGCACGATGCGGAAATTCTCAGCCTGCGCGGTGGAGGTCACCGCCAGAAGTGCCAAACCCGATAGCCAAAGTTTCATATCGTTCCTTGTGTGTCTAATCAGTTCCGCAGGGAAGAAATTGTGCTGCGTCAGATAGGGTATGCAGCAAAGTGGTGTCCTGAGGGTTGCCCATCCATACCGCCAGGGCGGTATAGTTATCCTGCGCATTCCCCTCCTGTTCGCCATTCTTTTGAATGATTTGGTTCATTAAGGTCAGCCACTCCTGCGGCGTATTGACCATGTGCAGCGACTGCTTCATTTGCTCTTCGCTGACGCCGTGCCAGAACCCGTCGGTGCAGAGTAAAAAGGCATCGCCGTCTTCCACCTGCACCACGTCGCTGTAGCTCGCTTCCGGTCCGCCGTTTTCAATTCCCAGCGCCAGATAAAGCAGGTTGCTGTTGAGATCGTCCGTCTGATGCCCGGCATCCTTCATCTGCTGCACCAGGCTGTGGTCCGTGGTGACGTGCCACAGCCATCCCCGGCGAAACAGGTACAGGCGGCTGTCGCCGGCATGCGCCCAGTACGCCAGCCCGTAGTCACGGTCAATGAACAGGCTGACCAGCGTCGTGCCCATCCGGCGATAGTCCTGAACGGCCTGCTGTTCGCTCAGAATGGTGCGGTTCGCCGTCTGCACGTAGTCGCGGATATGCTGCGCGTTGAGGTGCTTGTCGCCATCGAAGCGGGAGATAATGCTGTTGCGGGCCAGTTCCGCGGCGACTTCACCACCGGGCAGACCCGCAATGCCGTCGCAGACGACAAAGCAGGCCGAACGTTCCCCTATGGTTTCTCCCGTCTGATCCTGGTTGCTGGCGCGCGTCCCCTGGCGGGAGAGAGAAGCGGTTGCGATATTCATTTGTCTTCCGATCCGCTCTGTGAGTCTTTGTACTGATTCACCTCCATGTCATACGCATGAAGGAAGGCTTCGCCGAACAGGGTGTGGAAGTCATCCTCAATTTCGCCCGCCGTTTCGCCATAGCTGCGAACAAAATAGTCCCACAGGGCGGCCTTGCGGCTGCCCGGCAGCGCCAGACGCGAGGTCATGCCGTTCTGCTTCGCCTGCTCCTCCAGCTGTTCCGGGTTAAACGACTGCAGCATCGCGGCGATGATGGCGCGGATACCGGAGATCATCCCCAGCTGGTGCGCCTGAAGGTCGATCAGCGCGTCGCGCACCGACTTGGTCGGCGGCATAAAGCCCGGCATCGGGGTGCCGAACATCTGAATTAAGACGGTTTTTCCGGTCGGCAACAGCTTGAACGGGTTGTTGGCATCGTCCAGCACCATGGTCATATCGGCTTTTACGCCGCGTTTCAGGATGGAGCGAGACGAGAGCAGCGCCACGGTCCCCTGCGAGAACATGCCCAGAATCTGCCCCAGCTGACGCATATTTTCCCGGTCAAACTGCGGAACGGGCTGCATTTCGCTCAGGCCCATGCCTTCAAGCAGCGCCTGCAGCAGCTCGCCCTGCAGCACTTCACCCTTCTCGCCGTTATTCGCGCTGGCGGTTGGAGATGCCGCGTTATTGACCGGGTCGATGCGCAGGCGCCCCTTCGGTGCCTGAGCGCTGCTGCGCGCAACGGCCTGCGGCGTAGGCATGGTGAAGCCTGCGTAATCAGGCCGCGCGGGCTCTTCTTCACGCGGCGATTCCTGCGGCTCTGGAGCGAACAGCGGAGAATCGGCAAGGACGTCCTCTTCCTGCTCCGGTTCAGGCGCTGGGGCTGGCTTTTCGTCAGCAATGTCATCCGGGTGGGTTAACGGCGCCCCGCCCAACAGCCCGAGCGGGTCATCATTGCGCGCGGCTGGCGCGCTGGCCTTTCCACCGAACAGCGCCAGCGGGTCAAGCTCGTCCACCGCGTCTTCTTTAGGGGCGGGTTGACCCTCAACCGGCGGCACCAGCGTGGAAGGCGTCACGTCGTCAAAAATGCTCTCTTTTTTGAACAGAGCTTCGTCGCTGAACAGCGTGTCCGGGTCGACGTTCTTACGCTCAAGCGTTGGATCGCTGTCGTTGAACATCGCGAGCGGATCTTCGGCATTACGCTCCGGCGCTGCGGGCTGGGAGAACGGATCCTGTGAGGCCGCAGGCTGGGGTTTTGCGCGGTTGCTGGAGATGCTGTCGGAGATGGAGAACTCCTGCATCAGGCTGTCCCAGATTTCGGACGGCACGGCGGTCGGTTCCGCCTTACCGCGTGGCGCGGGGTTAGCAGGCTTCGCTTGCGCTGCGGGCGCAGCGGGTGCGGCTGTCGGACGTGACTGCTGCTGCATGCTGGCCGCCATACGGCTTATCGGCTGCGTATCGTGGATCAGTTCGGTCACTTCGATACGGTAGTCATCAATACCGAGGATGTCGCCATCCTGGAGTTCAACCTGACGTCCCCGCTCCAGCGGAATATCATTTAATACCACGCGGGTGACGCTGCCACGGTTGGTGACGCGGCATTCGCCCTGGGCGTCGACGTGGACAATGGCCTGCAAACGCGAGATGGTGCGGTCATTGTCCGGCAATACCAGATTGTTATCCGTACCGCGCCCAATGGTGCCGCCCGGGGCGTAAAAATCACAGCTGCTCTGCGGCGGCTGATGACCGGGTTTCGTAGAAATAATCGTGAATCGCATGGCGTATTCCTGCTGGTATGATTAGCGCTCAAACGCTGCCGCTCTCGGGACGAGAACGGCGGCGTTTGGGGCCGCTTCCGTTGCTTCTATTTTGCGGTTTTA
Source organism: Enterobacter sp. 168J2 (assembly GCF_034107265.1). NCBI lineage: Bacteria > Pseudomonadati > Pseudomonadota > Gammaproteobacteria > Enterobacterales > Enterobacteriaceae > Enterobacter > Enterobacter sp. 168J2. Next base: position 1,460,569 of record NZ_JAWNEB010000001.1, read on the forward strand.
AGCGGACGAATCGCGTCGCTGTTGGCGATTAAACTGCACTTCAATACCTGATAATGACCCGACTGAGTACCGCCCACGTTTTCTTTCAGTAAAGTTGCAATCACCTTGTCAGCTTTTTCAAAATTTTCAGCAGGCAGATCGCTTGCTTCAAGCCATGCGGCCGCGCTGGCCTCTGCATCATCTTTCAGACTTTTACTGTCCGCGATCTTACTGATGCACCGATTTTGCACCCAGTTATCAAAAATTTGTTGCTGAGAAAAAGCGCTGACGGCAGGCAGCGTTTGGGCATAAACAACAGAGGCATTTAATGCCAATACGAACAGCAGTAAACGTTTCATTTCAGGCTCCAGAATGTGGCGTTGGTAGGAATAAATGAACCATTACCAGGCGAACCAAGGAAATGACAGTCATCAGAACAAATATTACCATTCCAGAGTGTTACATGACCGGTTGCGTCGCTCCAGCCATGCCCGGTAAAGATGATAATGCCTTGCTTGCCTGCAAATTGCGCTGGCGTGGGGGAAGAGACCGACATATCTGCATTGCCCAGCACCGTGGGTAGAAATGCAATCATATCTTTAACGCGGAACATATAGCGCTTTTTGTCGTTTCCGGTCACTGTCGCATATTTACTGTTAGAAGGAATTGGAATTCCACAGTAATTTAAAACGTAACTCATACGAATTGGGCAGGCATTTTTAAAGATACCGGCGTCGATATTATGCTGAACTTTTCCACCCAATAATTTGCCAACCTGTTCTACGTTTACGTTCACTTCTCTGAAACGGTTCCAGGCGGCACCAAAAGCAGGACGCATATGAGACATCTCGTTTCTCCTTGATAAGAAGCTCAGGGTAAAGTGAGCCCTTTCGGGCCCACTATTATTATGCTTCTTTGTTTTCTTTGATATTCCAGCCAGCGCTGCTTTCAGCACCTTTACCACCCGACGTGGTCTGCTCCCAGTACTGCTGTTTCACTTTCGCAGCCTGGAATGCGTAGGTCACACCAACGGTATCGCCGTTGTCTGCACCGGTGTACTGAACGGAAGTCACCAGCACATCTTCCAGCGTAATGCGGGAATATTCCACCTGCTGGCCACCCGCTTTACATACGGACAGCTCAACCTTAGTCAGGTGTTTACCGCTGGCGCAGTGTTTCAGAATAGCTGTGGTGGATTTGTCGATCAGCGCGTTAACGTGCAGGTCGTTAAAGTTAACTTTACCGGCACCGCCGCCACCGCCAACGCTCATATTACCTGGCTGGGAAGCGCCCCAGGAGAAGGAGGTAATATCAGTCCAGCCGGTGTGGTTAGAATCTTTAGATTCGCCCGTAACACCCTCGACCTTCAGAAACATATCAATAGCCATAATATCTACTCTTCGTGGATGAACAATATTGCTTTCGAAAAAGCACTTATATGGCAAACAGGAAAGCATGGGGCTGAATAAAACCGTCCATATTTTACCTCTGCCTCATATCAAATGACCCGTGTCATTTGACAGTCTTACATTCCCCCTGAATGAACGGAAAGAATGTGAAGTCTTAATTACTAAACCCTGCATTACCGGGAATTATTTTTTGATTTCATACGGACAGAGATTTTTGAGGAAAACTGAACAACCACTGCAGCCGTATTTTCCCCCTCACCCCAGCCCTCTCCCTCAAGGGAGAGGGAGCTGTCCGTGCCTTCATCACGCGTCTTTCGTCTTCAGCGACGGCAGTTTAGAAACCAGACGCAGAGAAACGGTCAGACCTTCCAGCTGGTAGTGCGGACGCAGGAAGAACTTCGCGGCGTAATAGCCCGGGTTGTCTTCGATCTCCTGCACCTGCACTTCCGCCGCCGCCAGCGGTTTACGGGACTTGGTCTCCTGAGAGGAGTTAGCCGGGTCGCCGTCGACGTAGTTCATCACCCAGTCGTTCAGCCAGCGCTCCATCTCTTCGCGCTCGCGGAAGGAGCCGATTTTGTCGCGCACGATGCACTTCAGGTAGTGAGCAAAGCGGCAGCAGGCGAACAGGTACGGCAGACGAGAGGCCAGACGCGCGTTGGCGGTGGCATCCGGGTCGTGGTACTCGGCCGGTTTTTGCAGAGACTGCGCGCCAATAAAGGCCGCAAAGTCGGAGTTTTTGCGGTGAACCAGCGGCATAAAGCCGTTTTTCGCAAGCTCGGCTTCGCGGCGGTCGCTGATGGCGATCTCGGTCGGGCACTTCATGTCCACGCCGCCGTCATCGCTCGGGAAGGTGTGGCACGGCAGGTTTTCCACCGCCCCGCCGGACTCCACGCCGCGAATCGAGGTGCACCAGCCGTACTCTTTGAAGGAGCGGTTGATGTTCGCTGCCATCGCATAGGCCGCGTTCGCCCACGAGTAGCTGTTGTGGTTCGCGCCGTCGGTCTGCTCTTCGAAATCAAAGCTGTCCACCGGGTTGGTGCGAATGCCGTACGGCAGGCGCGACAGGAAGCGCGGCATCACCAGCCCCAGATAGCGGGCATCTTCGGATTCACGCAGCGAACGCCAGGCGGCGTATTCGGTGTTCTGGAAGATCTTGGTCAGGTCGCGCGGGTTAGCCAGCTCCTGCCAGGACTCCATCTGCATTACGCCCGGTGCGGTACCGGTGATGAACGGACAGTGCGCCGCAGAGCCGATGCGCGCCATCTCGCCCAGCAGCTCAACGTCCTGCGGGCTGTGGTCGAAGTAATAGTCGCCCACGATGCAGCCAAACGGCTCGCCGCCGAACTGACCGTACTCCTGCTCGTAGATTTTCTTGAAGATCGGGCTCTGGTCCCAGCCCACGCCCTTAAAGCGTTTCAGGGTGCGGCCAAGCTCCTGCTTGGAGATGCTCATAAAGCGGATCTTCAGCATCTCGTCAGTTTCTGTATTGTTCACCAGGTAGCTCAGACCGCGCCAGGCGCTCTCCAGCTTCTGAAACTCTTCGTGGTGAATAATCTGGTTCACCTGCTGCGACAGCTGCTCGTCGATACCGGCGATCAGGTTCTGAATGGTGCGGTAGGTGTCGTTCGAGAAGGTAACGGTATTTTCCAGCGCCTGCTGCGCCAGGGTCTTGACCGCGCTCTCCACGGCGGAACGCGCCTGATCGGTTTTCGGGCGGAACTCTTTGTTCAGCAGCGCGCTGAACTCATCCTGGCTGAACGCCTGACCCGCCTGCTGCTCATGTTGTTGAGTCTGGTTGCTCATGATTATTCCTCGCTACCTTTCGCACTGTCGTCATTTTTCGGCAGCTGGCTCAGAGATTTGAGCAGCGTCGGATCCTGCAGAATTTTAGCGATAAGCTCTTCCGCGCCGTTTTTGCCGTCCATATAGGTGAGCAGGTTGGAGAGCTGTGTACGGGCTTCCAGCAGCTTGTTCAGCGGCTCAACCTTGCGGGCCACCGCGTCCGGCAGGAAGTCGTCCATGCTGTCGAAGGTCAGATCCACGTTGAGCTTACCTTCGCCGGTAAGGGTGTTATCCACCTGGAACGCCACGCGCGGCTTCAGCGCCTTCATGCGTTCGTCAAAGTTGTCGATGTCGATTTCAAGGAATTTACGCTCGTCGACGGCCGGCAGGTTTTCTACCGGTTTGCCGACCAGATCGGCCATAACGCCCATCACGAACGGCAGCTGAATCTTACGTTCTGCACCGTAGATCTCTACGTCGTACTCGATCTGCACGCGGGGGGCACGGTTACGTGCGATGAATTTCTGCCCACTGTTACTCATTGCCATGATGTTCTCCATCAAAGATGCGCGGTGAAGGTGAAACGGCAGGCTCCATGCCTGTCGTCATAATGCCTGGACGCGTTATTCGCGGCGTCCAAAGATGTTTTCCAGTTGGTTAACGCCGTCTGGCGCCAGGTCGCGAATAATGTCCATGAAGTTAAGTTCTGACAGCCGCTGCACCCGTTCAATCATCAGCGGCGCGGGGTGGCTCGGTTCGTACTGCGCAAAATACTGCTTCGCTTTTTCCAGCATCAGCTGGGCGTCGGCGCGGCTGGTGACCTGCACGCTGCGCCAGTCGGTTACCGGCTGAACGGGCTGCGCTGCCGCAGGCTGCGGCTCAGCGTGCTGTTCAGCCTGCGCATCGCGGTTCGGCAGCAGCTTGCTGATGTCGGTCACCTGACAGGCGCTGGCGACCAGTCCCACGGTCTTCAGCAGCTGTTCCATTTCCGGTACGCCGCTTTCACCGAGATGCCCGGTAAGCAGCTCGCGGATGGCCAGCAGCCGCTCGTTAATCACAATGACAGCCGCGGTCCCCGGCTGGTCGCCGCGGGCCAGCTCGTCAATCAGCCGCGGACGGCCGCCCGGATAGTCCGGACACTCGGTTTTACTGCCGTCCAGCAGCGCCTGGGCATCCCGCAGCGAAATTTCATCGCCGTTTGAACGCAGCAGCGAGGCGTTACGTACCGCGACGGTGAGCTCGGATTTATCGCTCAGCCCCGCCAGGGCGTTAATGCGGTAGAACGGGTCGGTTTCGCCATACTCTTCCAGCAGCGGATAGAGCGGCTCCCAGTAGCGCGCGATCGCCTCCTGCACCAGCAGCAGACCGTCCGCGTAGCCCGCAAGGCCGCGACGGCGGGTCCAGGCGTGGGTTAACGCCAGCATCACGCGAAGATCTTTGGTGCGGCTCAGCAGGCTGGTGGCCAGTTTTTCTACCGTGTTCCAGTCCGCAGGCTCTGCCGGAATGATGGTGTCGCCAAATTGCTGTTCCGCTTTGCCCTGGCATGCCTGGTTCATCGCCTGGAAGTCAGCGTCATATTCCAGATTGTCGCCACAGGGCTTGTCGGAGCTTATTGGCGCGAGAAATTCTTCGATATTCATACGTTCCCTGCTTATTCAAACATGGGCGGATAGAGACCGTGACGTCCCGGACGGGCGCCCCCTGCCGGGTCGAACAGCAGGGTGAAAAGCTGCCCGGTGAAGTTGCCGCTGTGAACGTGGGTGTACAGCGGGTATCCGTCGCAGCGGTTGGTCCACCAGTAGCTGGTCTGACGCAGCGGGTCAAAACACTCTGCCGCCTGCGGCCAGCCCAGCGTGCTTTGGCCATCCTCGTCGTAGCCAATCACGTCGAGGATGTCGGAACGCTTCTGCGGCTCGACGGGCTGCGGCGCCGGAATGGACATCAGCATCTCATCCAGCTGCGAGGCGGAAAAGCTGTTGCGCACCGCGTGCAGCCCCAGACGACCAATTTGCTGATACCAGCTCTCCGCCTGGCTGAGCAGGCTGGTCGACCATTCTGACGGGGCGAAGCTCAGCTGAATGCAAACCGGGTACTGTCGGCCGACGCTGTCGCGGCCGGGCAGCAGGCAGCCCATCTGGATCATCTGGCTGCCCAGCATCGGCGGGACGACGAAGTTCCAGACCGGAGCTTTGGTGAACTGGCGTTCGCCGCTGCGCTGCTCTTCCTGCTGCCAGGCCAGCAGGCCAACCTGAAACCAGTGCGACCACTGGCGCTGTAAGGTGTCAGGAAAGCGACGCTGCAGGAAATCTCCGGCGCTGGGTAATTTGCCATACCAGCTGTAGCGGTTCATCGCAGGGGTATTCGTCATACGGCTGTCCTTGCGGTTATGGGCATGAGAAACGGGGAAGCTGGAACGGGTTGCGAATGCTGTTTGGCGCGAACTCCAGCGTGACCTGATGTCCGTCAACGTTGAAGGTGGCCTGACGGCTCAGGCTTCCCGCGCCCGGGCTGGTGCTCGCTTTGTCGAAAAAGCGGTTAAGCGCCCAGGAGCCGTTGGTCGTAAGCGTCGCGGTGCTGCCGTTAGCCAGCCCCAGCTGCATACGGACCTGGTTGGTGCCGCCCGGCCCCGGCCAGTTCATGATCTGTACGGCCTGCGGGCCGTGGCTGTATCGCAGCAGCTGGCCGTCGACGTCCAGGGTCAGGTTCAGAATGGTGTTATCCATTCGCACGGTGCGAACCGTTACCTTGAAAGACGGCGTGGTTGCGCCGTTAGCAAAGAAAGCGTCGCGAATCGACTGGGCCTGCTGGAACGGCCTCAGCAGCCCTTCGCTGCCCGGCAGGGTTTTACCGTCGATGCCCGGCATAAAGCGCCAGTTCGCCTGCGTGGTATCCACTTTGTTGGTCAGGTTGTCGCGAAAGAAGGTGTCCATCAGCCCGGTACCCGGCGCAAACATGCGGGCGAGATCGTCCGGCGTCACCTCGGTGCTGGCGCTGCGCACCAGCGGGTAGCGACCGGCAATTGCCTGACGGCAGAAACCGCCGACTTCGACGTTAATGCGCTTGCGCACGTTTTCCAGATCGCGGCGTTGGGTATCGCTGCTGGCCCCCACCGCCATGTTGCTGAACATGGTTTGCAGCCCGCCCGGCAGACGACCGGCGCTGGCCTGCAGACGGCTGATCGCCTCGCCGCCCGGTGCCGGCATGCCGCTGTTGGCGGCGTCCTGCACGGCGGTCAGGTAGCGATAAAGCTCGTCTACCTGCTTAAGAAAATCATCAAAGACGATGGTCTTGCCGCCCTTTTCCAGCGGCTGGGCCAGCTCAATCATCGGCGCGTAGTGGTCCGTCACCAGCTGCTCCGGGGCCTGAGTCATCGCGGCGGCATGCGTCGGGGCATTGTCATTATTGCTGAACAGCGCTTCCAGCGTGCGGGTGGCGCGGTTGCTCTGCGCCTGCGCTTTACCGGCATCTTCCGGTGCCGGGGCATCGCGGGAGAGCGTCAGCACCTGGCTCAGGTTCTGCACCAGACGGCGCAGGGGCGAATTTGCGCCAGAGAGCAGGCGCGCGGTGTTGATGCGCTGGGAAAGATCGGCGCTGTTGTTTAGCTGGATGTCGGCGAGAAAACGATCCCAGTTCGCAATAAAGTCGCGCATGTAGAGCTGGCGCACGGCGTTATCGATCTGCTGTTTATCTTCCTGCGCGGTCGCGGCGCCCAGCACCCAGGCGTCGTCTTCATGCAGGGCGGTCGTCACGCTGTCAATCTGGCTGTTAAAGCTTTTCCAGTAACCGTCCGGCGTATAAAGACCCGGCACGCCTTCGCTCACCGGCTTGCCGCTTTTGCGGGAAAACACGAGCTCGCTCTGCGGCCCGCCCAGGTCGGAAAGAGAGACCGGCTTGAGGTTGTCGTCATGTTCCAGCAGGCGCTTCAGGCGACCGTATACGCGGGTTGAAAGCGGCTGCTGGTTAATGAGCGCTCTTTCACGCGCCACCAGGGATTCGTCCTGAGCGTACGGCGAGGCCTGAATTTTCGGCTCCAGCAGCTGGGTGAGATGCCATTCGAGCTGCTGCAGCTGCGCCTTCGTGACGTTTTGCGGCAGGTTGCGCTGCAGGTTGAGCATCACCCAGGAGTGCAGGAATTTACCGTCGTAGTGCTTCGGCTGATAGAGCATCTGATAGGCTTTCAGCGCCTCATAGCTATACTCCACGTCGCTGCCGTTGTCGTTGCGCAGCCAGGTGGTAATGTGCATCGCAACGGCAGGCAACAGAAGCTGATCCAGCGCCTTCTGGTACAGGGACTGGGAAGCATCGCTGACGTCATCCCCACGGTATAGCCCCATGCGGCGGGAGACTGGCGGATCGTTGACATCAAACGCGTCGCTTTTCGGCAGGTCCACCAGGCCATTCAGCAGAGGCAGCAGATCGAACAGGTCACGCTGCGGCTGGTTTTGCAGCGCTTTGCTCTGCTGGTCCAGCAGCGGCACCTTCGCATCCACCTCTTCCAGATAGGCTTTGTTCTTGGCATAGCTGGTCAGCCACAGCCCGCCGAGGATCGCCAGCAGGGCCAGCAGCGCCGCGTAGCCGGACCAGATCACCGCCCGGTTGCGCAGCTCCCACCAGCGGTTTTCCCCGGCGATCCCGGCTTCCTGGAAAATAACGTTTTGCAGTAGGTTCTTGATGAAGAAGCTCTGGCCCTTCGCGCCCGGGATTGGCGCCTCTTTGCTGACCGAATCCCAGTTATCGCTCTCTGCCCCTTCCGGCAGGGAGAGCGCGCGGTTTAGTTCGCCCATTACGCGGTCGAACGGCATGCCTTCCTGCGTCCCGCTGGCGAAGTAGATCCCGCGCGGCGAGAACTCGGTTTCGAAGTTGGAGCGGGCGAAGACCGTGCTCAGGTAGTCCGCCAGCAGCGGACGCAGCGCGGCGAACTCCTGCGGGAAGAGATACGCTTCGGCGCGGGTTTTCGCATCATGCTCTTTGAGCATGGTTTCCGGCAGCCCGGCATCAAGGCGCTGCTGGAGCAGAGAAAACTCCTGCTGGAAGTTGCCCATCAGGTCGTAATCGGCGTGTTTAGTCTGCTCCCACGGCAGCGTAAAGCCCCAGATCTGGTCGCGCTGCGCTTTATCGTAGTCGGCAAACCAGGCGCGGAAGCCTTTGAGCAGGTCGGCCTTGGTCACCATCACGTACACCGGGAAGCGGATACCCAGCTGTTCATGCAGTTCGGACAGGCGCTGGCGCAGGTTCACCGCCTGCTGGCGGGACGCCTCGGCAGACTGGGTCAGCAGGTCCGAAATGCTGATCGTGACGATAACGCCGTTGATCGGCTGGCGGCGACGGTACTTGCGCAGTAATCCCATGAACTGCAGCCATTCACCGGCATCCTGCGCCTGCTCGCTCTCCTGTGTGGTATAGCGACCCGCGGTGTCCAGCAGCACGGCCTCGTTGGTGAACCACCAGTCGCAGTTGCGCGTGCCGCCAATACCGCGCAGCGCGGTTTTACCGAAACGGTCGGCCAGCGGGAACTGCAGCCCGGAGTTCACCAGCGCCGTGGTTTTACCGGAGCCCGGCGCGCCGATAATGACGTACCACGGCAACTGATAGAGATATTGCGAGCTGAAGCGCTGCGTCCACTGGGCGCCCTGGCCCGCCTTGCTGAAGTGCGCTTTTTTAAGCATCTGCGCGGCTTCATCAAAACGGCTGGCGAGGATCTGCTCCTCGCTGTTCAGGCGCTGCTGCGGATCCGCCGCCTCCGGGCTGGCGGTGTTCTCGTTGAGCTTGTCCATCAGCTTGCGGTTCAGCCAGGCGTTATAAAGACGCGGCAGAATATGGCCCTGCGCCCACAGCAGGTAGACCACGGCGATACTGATGATGCGGTTCTGTTCGGATTCGAGCGGTCGGGTGTCCACGATGGACAACAGCGGACCAATCATCCAGATCACCGCCGCCAGCGCCGTTACGCCGAGGAAGCTCCACAGAATGCGGTTGGTCAGAATGGAAAGAAGTGTAGTCAGCATCCTTAGTTTCCTTGCGGCAATCCGTTCAGCTCGGCCTGCGTGTTTTCAGGCGACACCAGCAGAGTAATTTCCACACGGCGGTTACGGGCGCGGTTTTCCGGCGTCGTGTTCGGCGCTACCGGGTTAATCTCGCCCCGCCCTTCCGCCTTCACACGGCCGGGCTGAGAGAGGCTTCCCTGCAGCATTTTCTGTACGGATCGCGCGCGTTCCAGTGAGAGCTCGTAATTAGAGGCAAAGCGCGCGCTGCGGATCGGCACGTTATCGCTGTAGCCCACCACCAGAATTTTGCCGCTGACGTTGTTCATCGCCTGCGCAATGCGGTTGATGACCGGTTCATAGCGGTCGCGCACGACGGTCGAAGCGGAGGCAAACAGCCCGTCGCCCTTCAGGATCACGACGCTGCGATCCGCTTCGTCTTTCACCGCCACCAGGCCCGCCTCGATTTCAGGCTTCAGGAAGCCGCGCAGGTTAAGCACCGCGGGCAGCTGGCGCGCCGGCTGCTGGATGGTGGTTTCCGGCAGCTGGGACTGATAAATCTTCGCCAGCACCGGGCTGGTGTTGTCGCCAAGGCGCCAGTTAAGCACGATATAAAACAGGCAGGCGATAAACCCGGCCAGCGCCACGCAGGCCCACAGAGGAACCATCGGCCGCCACAGCTTGCGAAGCACCGGGCGATCTTCCGGATGGGGAGAAAGCGGCGGCGGATAGCTGCCGCGCACGCCGCGGATCATCTGCCACAGCCGCTGCTTGATGGTTTCAAGCTGGGTACGGCCATTGTCCAGCACCCGGTAGCGCCCCTCGAAGCCGAGCAGCAGGCAGTAGTTGATCATCTCCAGCAGGAGAATATGCTCGCGCGGGTTCTGCGACAGGCGCGCCAGCAGCTGAAAGAACTTCTCGCCGCCCCAGGTTTCGTTATGGAACGTCACCAGCAGGCCATTGCTGGACCAGACGCCGCTGCTGCCCCAGGGGGTAAGCGCGGCGGCCTCGTCCAGCGCCGTGCACAGGCAGTAGCGCGCCCCGACGATCACTTCGTAGGGCAGCCCCGCCTGCTGACAGCGGACTTCAAAACGGCGAATCTCATCAATCAGGCGCTGGCGTAACGCCACCTGATCGTCATGTGATACCGAATGACGGATCTGCGGAATCGCATTGAGCAGCGGATTGGCGGCCGCCACCAGCGGGTTGTTGCTACTGGCTCCGGTAAACGCGGCATCACTGCCGGTGTCCTGTCGTTCCTGCATATTAAGCGCTCGCTTTATTATTCTGTCGGGCTACGGATGGCCCAAAACTCCATATCCAGCCCCGGGAATTCACCCGCAAGATGCAGGGCGAATGCGCCGGACTTATCCATCTCGTGCCACAGCTCGCTGCCCTTCTCCAGCTCGAAGTAGCTGTAGCCGGCATGCCACGGGATCTGCGGCGGCGCGACAGGCATGGCGCGCAGCATAATGCCCGGTAGCTGAAGCTGAACCAGATCGCGAATTTTCGACACCGGCGCGATTTTCATCTGCGCCGGGAAATGGGTTTGCAGATGGTCGCCAGGCACGTTGGCTTTCACCGCCAGCACGAAGCCAAATTCGCGCACCATGCTGGTTTCAGGAACGGTGGCGATGTTCAGGCCATGCGAGCGCTCGTTAAGCGGCAGCTGGATCGCGTGATCTTCCATCACCAGCGCCAGCCCCTGGCGCAGCATCAGCATCAGCTTGCTGAAGCAGTTCGCCAGATCGTCGTGATCGTAAATCGGCAGCACGCTCTCGGTGGTGCGCTGCGACGTCCAGGTCGTGAGTTCGGTGGCAAACGGCAGCCAGCTGCGCCAGAGGGTTTCCGGGTGCAGCAGCGGCAGCGTTTTTAAATGTGAAACCTCGCCCAGATGACGGTTCACCAGCGAGAGCAGCGTAAATTCAATCAGTTCGGAGGTGTTAAAGCGGCCAGGCTGGCGCAGGCGGCCGCCAATCTGCTGGCTACGCTGCACCAGCAGGCCGTGCAGATCGTTGATCATGCTGTAGATCTGCGGGCTGTTATTGGCGTTCAGCATCGGCGGGATGTAGCTGTTGTCCAGCCGCACGTGGTTGTCGTTGCGTTTTTCCGTCACAAACGCCACGCCGATGGCTGTCCATTCTGCCGTGAGGTCTTTTTCCAGCATCAGCGTCAGGCGCAGGCGGCCAAACTGGACGGTGGCATCCCCCACCGACATGGCGTTATCGTCCTCCACCTCCTGCTCAAACGCGACGAAGCGCGCCAGCGAGGCCGGCTCTTCGCTGAAAATCACCTCTTCCCGCTCGCCGCGACGAACCGGCAGCGCGAGCACCACCTTTTCGTTGGTGAGATTGTCAGGAATTTTTAGCGGCGCGGGACCATTGCGTCCGTTGCGTACCTGGAAAAAGGTGCCGTCCGGCAGTAACCCGCTGCAGTAGCTCAGGGCAATGCAGCCCTGGCGAAGCATCGCTTCGTCCAGTTCTACGTCGAGAAAGCCCCAGAGATAGGAACGCTGCAGCGCACCCCACTCACGAACATGGTTGAGCAGATAACTTTCAGTCCGCTGAAAATGGTGTGGACGCAGGAACATGCCTTCGGTCCAGACGACCTTTTCTGCTTTGGTCATGATGATGTGTTTCCTGTTGTGAAGCGCGTTACTGGCTGATGACCCGAATGCCGTTTACGTCGAGAAAAACGTTGGCCTGGAGTTCATCCGCGGACCATTTCCAGAACTGGTAGATATGATTTTCGCCTGGCACAGGCAGCGGGAGTGAAACGCGCCATTTTTTACCGTCCAGCTTCTGATATTCCGCCATCACGCCGATGTAGCGCGCCTCGGGATCGCTCTGACCGCTGAGGGTTTTGGAGAGCTGTCCCGGCATCAGGAAGAAAACATCGCTGTTCAGCAGATTCGCGCCAAGCGTTGCTGACGCGTTGTTCTGCAGGGAATAGAAGTCGCTGGACATGAAATCCGCATCGGATTTCAACAACAGCACCCGGACTTTAAGTGGCGCAGAATCATTGATTTGTGGATGAGCCTGAAACTGCAGATTGTAGCGGGAAGGGTCGCTGTGTGAAGACGACGTACAACCACTGACAAGGGCGAAAATCGCCGCGTAAAAGACTAACCACAGCCGATGAAACTTTTTATTATTCATAAAAATACGCCCACGAAAGCCGTTTAGTTCAGGATCCAGGTACCGTTAGCGCTGTCTTTACAGGCTTTGCTGTTGCCATCCACATCGACGCAGGTCGCTTTTTTACGCGCCTTAGGACGAATGGCCTGTTTACGAACGGTGGCTTCGTACTGGTCGGCTTTGATAACGGCACGCATCGGGACGTAGCCAATCAGCTGGTCGTTCCCCTCATCGGCGAGCGCCATCCAGTAGTGTTCAACCTGCCCCAGCACGACATAGGTTTTTCCGGTTTCCAGCGTACGGATAACCTTTCCGCCAAAATCAGGACGGCTCATCAGGGAGGCCGGATACATGGCGCGATAGGGCTCGTTAAGCTGGGTGAATTCCGTTGGCGGCACCACGGCGTGACGGTGGGTCAGGGTGACACCGTTGACCTGGCTGGTCACGATCGTGTCGTCGGTGATTGCCGGTTTCTGTGGCGCTTTACAGCCCGCCACCGCCATTACAAACAGAAGTGAAAACAGTACGCGCATTTTCATATGCTTTTCCGTAGCGATATTTTGATGATGGAGATAAGGGGATGAAATTTGACTTAGGTGCTATTGTTAAAATAGTCAGGATAATTTCGGTGTGTTACTAATTTAAAGGCATAGCTACCGCACGAGCCCTTCAGAATAAGGCCCAGCGTCTTCCTGACATATTTTGACAAACGGTAAACAAGTTTACATGAGCTTTGCTTCAATTCAATATTTACCGCCTCGTAAGTGGTGGTAATTGAAGCAGTCGAAACATTATAGGATTTATCTGATAAAAAAACCCGTAATGACCTGGTTCTACTTATTTCATCAACTTATAACCACATAACCCAATGTTATTAAAGCAGAAAAAACAAAAGATAACTGATTTCATTAACGCATTAATGCTATTATCGCCACTACCATAATTAGTAGAATTGTCGTTTTGGTGATATCAGAAGAATATATCGACGATGAATTATTTGTTGCACTAACAGGGTAACTTTAATAATACCTGCATTACCTGACAACAGCATCGCTATTTTACTTACGCCGCGCACCTTTAATTTCACGGCTCAAAATAACTTATATTTCGTGTTGTGATAATTACCCTGTAAGTCATTATACATTTCCATTAATCATTAAGCCTCAGTAAACCTTCCCGCCACTATTTCGAATGCCGAAGCTGTTACAGCACCTGTCAGCCGCGAAGTTTCCATTTTTTGAGCGACAGCCATTTTCATTCGAAACTTTACCTGCGCTACATACTTTCTCGCTCCACGCTATCTATCCTGCCTACCGGATGATAGATACAATTTATTATTAAAATGCTAAAAATTCGTTATAATTTCTTTAAATAGTTACGCACTAATCCTTTTAACTCATTGTTATGAAATATAATTAAAGGCAAGAGCCGTAACTCGACCGCATGGATTTCTATCCCTACGTGTCATTGCTTTTGCTTATTACCCAGCCGTTGCGCGACCAAACACGTCAGGAGTATGTATGAACACGAAAAGACGCTCAGTTCCCGGTATCAGACACTATGATGGTCCTGCCGGCGGCTGGGGCGCGTTGAAGGCGACGGCCATTGCGGTACGTACTCAAATGGATACCTTTGAAGCCCCCGCTACGCTGCTGCGCACCAACCAGCCTGACGGTTTTGACTGCCCCGGCTGCGCGTGGCCCGATAAAGAGCACAAATCGACATTCCAGTTCTGCGAGAACGGCGCGAAAGCGGTGACCTGGGAAGCCACCAGCAAACGCGTGATCCCCGCATTTCTGGCGGAAAACAGCGTCTCCTCGCTGCTGGCTAAATCGGACTTTGAGCTGGAAGGTTACGGTCGTCTGACGCATCCCCTGCGCTACGACCGGGCAAGCGATACCTTCCGGCCCGTCGACTGGGACGAAGCGTTTCAACGCATCGGGGAAATATTGCGCGGGCTCGAACCGGACCAGGTCGAGTTCTATACCTCCGGGCGCGCCTCCAACGAAGCGGCATATCTGTTCCAGCTGTTCGCCCGCGAGTACGGCACCAATAATTTCCCGGACTGCTCGAATATGTGTCACGAGGCCACCAGCGTCGGCCTGCCGCGCTCCATCGGAATTGGGAAAGGCACCGTCTCGCTGGACGATTTCGACAAGACCGAGCTGGTGATCTCCATCGGCCATAACCCCGGCACCAACCATCCGCGAATGATGGGTACCCTCCACGAGCTGGCTCGCCGCAACGTGCCGATTATCGTCTTTAACCCGCTGCGCGAGCGCGCCCTCGAACGTTTTGCGGACCCGCAAAGCGTGATTGAAATGGCAACCTATAGCTCTACGGATATTGCCTCCACCTATTTCCAGGTGAAGGCCGGGGGCGATGCCGCCGCGCTGAAGGGCATTGCCAAACATCTTCTGGAAATGGAGGCCGAACGCGGTGGCGTGCTGGATCGCGCGTTTATTGCCGAACACACCCAGGGCATTGAGGACTTTGCCGCCGATATCGCGCAGACCCGCTGGGATGATATCGAGCGCGAGTCCGGGCTCAGCCAGGCGGCGCTTAAAAAGGTGGCCGAGGCCTATGCGAAATCAAACGCCACCATCATTACTTACGGAATGGGGATTACCCAGCACAATAAAGGCACGGCGAACGTCCGCCTGATTGCTGACCTGCTGCTTTTGCGCGGGAATATCGGCAAGCCCGGGGCGGGGATCTGCCCCCTGCGCGGCCACTCTAACGTTCAGGGGAACCGGACCGTCGGGATTAGCGAGAAGCCTGCCCCGGCCTTCCTGAACCGCCTGAAAGAGGTGTTTGGCTTTGAGCCTCCTTCCCGTCACGGACACGATGCGGTTCAGGCGACGCAGGCCATGATCGACGGTCGCGCAAAAGCGCTCATTTGCCTCGGCGGTAACTTTGCGGTTGCGATGCCCGATCACGAGAACGGTTTCCCGGCGATGGGGTCCCTGGATCTGAGCGTGCACGTCGGGACCAAGCTGAACCGTACCCATCTGCTGGTGGGCAAAGAGACCTTTATTTTCCCGTGCCTCGGCCGCACGGAGCTGGATATGCAGGCCACCGGCCGCCAGTCCATCACCGTCGAAGACTCCATGTCGATGGTGCATGCCTCTTCCGGCAAGCTGAAACCCGCCTCGCCGCTGCTACGTTCGGAACCTGCCATCGTCGCTGGTCTGGCGAAGGCGACCCTGCCGGAGACACGCGTGGACTGGCTGACGCTGGTCGAGGATTACGACCGCATCCGCGAACTGATCGAGCAGACCATTCCTGGCTTTGAGAACTACAATGCGCGGATCCGCGTTCCCGGCGGCTTCCGCATGCCGCTGCCGCCCACGCAGCGCATCTGGCCGACCGCGACGGGCAAAGCGATGTTCTCGGTATTCGACGGCGTAAAGGAAAACGCCAGCGGTGAAGGCGAGCATGTGCTGCGCCTGATCACGCTGCGCAGCCACGATCAGTACAACACCACCATTTACGCCCTGGACGATCGCTACCGCGGGGTCTTTGGCCGCCGCGACGTGCTGTTTATGAACGAAGAGGATATGGCGCAGTCAGGGCTGGAACACGGCGACCGCGTGGATATCGAAACCGCCCTCCCCGGCAGCGCTCAGCGTCTGGAGGATATTACGGTGGTGGCGTACAACATCGCCCCGGGCTCCGTCGGCGCGTATTACCCGGAGGCCAACGTGCTGGTGCCGCTCGATTATCTCGATAAGGACAGCGGTACGCCGTCGTATAAATCGGTTCCGGTACGCATTACCCTGCGCTCGAAAGAGATCCGCATGCTGTAAGGCTTCACGCGCAGAGAAGAGTGATGGACATAAAACAGTTAAAATATTTACTCGCGCTCGACGAGACCCGCCACTTTGGTAAAGCGGCCTCGCGGTGCAACATCACCCAGCCGACCCTCTCCATGCGCATCCGCAGCCTGGAAGAGGAGCTGGGGCTGGTGCTGATCGTGCGCGGTCAGCGCTTTGAAGGGTTTACGCCGGAGGGCGAGCGTATTCTGGCGTGGGCGCGCGCGCTTCTTGCCGCGCACGACGGATTGCAGGCGGAAGCCGCGCTGTGCAAAGGCCAGGTGGTGGGGGAATTACGTCTGGGGATGGTGCCGCTGGCGAGCGTGGATCCGATGATCTTCATCCGCCATCTGACGCAAAAATATCCGGAGCTGACATACAGCCTCTATTCTATGTCTTCGGCGCAGATTGCCGACGGCGTCAGTCGCAACCAGCTTGAGCTGGGAATTTGCTACCTGAACAGCATCGATACCAGCCTGTATGACATTATCCAGCTTCCCAAAACGAAGATGGGCCTGCTTCACGACACCCGCCATTTCCAGCCCGGCCGGGAAGCGCTGACCTGGCACGACCTGACGGATTTTCCGCTGGGGTTCCTGACCAAAGGGATGCATTACCGGGCGCATATGGAGGCCAGCTTTAACGCTGCCGGCATCGAACCGACGTCCGTTTTTGAGAGCGACTCCACGTACCAGATCATTCAGGCGGTTCAGAGCGGCGTATGCTGCGCCGTGATGCCGCTGAACAACGGGCTTGAAGAACTGAACGGCACTTTCAGGATCGTTCCCATCGCCGATGCGAACATCGAGGCTCCCGTCGGCCTGATTATGCGCAGGCAGAAACCCGTCTCTTCGCTGGCGCTGCGCTGTTTTACCGACGCGCAGGCGATTTATCACGCGAGCAACGAGGCGTAGGCCTGGCGCGTCACCGCGCTAAAACCGCCGATCAGCGCCGCGGCGCAGACCTCCCGGTATTCCGGTGAACTGACCAGCGCGTGGAGCGCATCGCGAATGACGCTGAGCATTTCGGGGGGCGTGCGTCGCGACGTGATTAACGGCAGCCCAGGCGTCAGCGGCGTTCTATCGAACGCCGCCAGACCCGCTAGCCGTTCCGGCTCATGACGCGCCAGCAGCGCCCAGGTCACGCAGTCGATGGCGGCGATATCGCTCTTCCCGCGCTGCAGGTCAATCAGCGACTGACGGTGGCTGCCGCTGAAGGACGTTTGTGAGAAAAATGGCCCGTCAACAATCAGCGGAGCCACCTTTTTTCGCAGCGCGTTATAGCCGGACTGCGAGTCTACCGAATTACAGACCGCCCGACGTCCGCGAAAATCCGCCAGCGTGAGATGCCTATCTTCCGCGCGCGCTACCAGAAAACTGCGGTACTGGCTCCCCTCGCAGCCCGGTGCCGTGTAGTGAAAACAGCCCACCACCTGTACCTCCGGGAGCTGCGTCACCAGCGGGTAGCCGCACGTCTGGCTGAGGATAAGCGCAGGCTGCTGCCAGTGGGTCAGCAGGTCTGACTCCGGCCAGCCGGGAGCACCATCGACGGGCACGCCGCGCGCGGCCAGCAGACGCTGCACCGCCAGCCAGAGCGCGCGGGTATCGGCGCGATCCACGGCGTACATGGGCAACGCCAGCAGGTTACTCATGCCTCTCCTCCTGTTGTTTTCCGGGATGGACGGTGACCTCCACTGGCCGGGTCCAGAACTGGCGTAGCCATTCACCGTAGCCCCGGACCACAAAGCCGTGATTACGCTGCCGGTACGCCTCCCGGTTTTGCCGGTAGATCGTCGGCAACCCGTACCAGGGAACGCCCGGTAAATCGTGGTGAATAGAATGGTAGTTGAGATTCAAAAACAGCACCCGCCAGACTAGCCCGGCCTCGTTAATGACCGAGCGCGCGAGCGGATCGTCCGCCGCCCGATGCTCGTAAAACGAGCGGACTTTGGTCAGCGCCAGCGCCGGATAGCTTACCGCCAGCACAAACCAGACGGGTGAAAAGCCGTGATGCGCCATCCACGCGAAAAGTGCCGCCAGCAGCAGAGCGTGAACCAGCCACATCGCCATCGCCCGCAGGTGAAAACCACGAAACGCCGCCACGGCGCCGCCCAGCGCCTGAAGGATATCCAGCAGCGGTGCCAGCACCAGCCGCCCGACAAAGGTATTTCGGGCCCGGATCGCACGCTTCTGCCACGGGGAAAAGCGCGCCCAGCTCGCCTCGGTAAAATAGTACGACTCCGGGTCATCCGCCGGAAAGGTCAGGCTATCGTGACGGTGATGGGCCAGATGGGAATCCCGGTACAGGCCATACGGATACCAGACCGCCAGCGGGAGCGTGCCAAACAGCTGGTTAAGCCGGGCAAAACGGGTGGGGTGCCCGTGGATCAGCTCGTGCTGCAGGGACATATACCAGGCGGTAAACCAGATAAGCAGCAGCGTGGCGGGCAGCAGGCCGAGCGTTTGCCAGAACGTTAGCGTGGTAAACCAGCCGGTATAAATGGTAACGATCAGCAGCCACGTGGGGAGTTCGCTTCGCCACAGCATCCCGGATGCAAGACGGTGGATGTGATTGCGCTGCTGCGGATGTAAATAGAGGGAGCTTCGTTTACGCATTCCTTCAGACGCCGTTTCGCCAGAGACAATGCTCTGACGATCGGGGATAACGCCTGAAATGACAAAGAACTTAAATCGCTTTGCTTTGCCGGGATCGGGGCTCTTGACTTATTTTGCAATAAAGGTACTTTTCAGGACATGAAGAAGATCCTGATTATTGTTCCCGACGGCGGCATGCTGTTTGAAGCCGCCGGTATCGCCGATATTCTGATGCAGGCCAACCGGCTGCATCCGGAAGGGCTTACCCGGCCGCGCTACCGTATCATCATCGCCACCACGCAGCCCCACCAGGTGATCCACGGCCAGTCCGGCCTGAACCTGCTGGCGGACTATCGCCTGCCGGAGCTGGATCCGCGCGAACCGCTGGACACTATTATCATCACCGGACGCGGGATGAACGAGCAGGAGAGCACGGCGGTGGTGGACTGGCTGCACCTCGCTGCGCCGCACGCCCGGCGGATCGCCTCGATTTGCGGCGGCGCGATGCTGCTTGCCCAGACCGGCTTGCTGAACGGCCGCCGCGCGACCACCCACTGGCGGCTGCTGGAGACAATGCAGGCCCAGTATCCGGCTATCCGCGTCGAAGGCGGCCCGCTGTATATTCAGGATGGCCCCATCTGGACCTCCGGCGGCGTAAGTTCCGGGTTCGATCTGACCCTGGCGCTGGTGGAAGACGACTACGGATTTACCCTCGCCCGCGACGTGGCGCAGGATATGGTGATGTATCTGCGCCGCCCCGGCGGACAGCTGCAGTTCAGCCGCTATAGCCTGCAGCAGGCTGGCGCATCGGGGCCCATCAGCGAGCTGCAAACCTGGATCCTTCAGAACCTCACCGCCGACCTGTGCGTGGAAAATCTGGCCGAAAAGGCGGCGATGAGCCCGCGCAATTTCACCCGGGTGTTTACCCGCGACGCGGGCGTCTCGCCTGCCCGCTACGTGACCGAAGCGCGTCTGGCCGCCGCCCGACAGCTCCTTGAGCAAACCCACGATCCCCTTGAGCGCGTTGCCGAGCAAAGCGGGTTTGGCACCAGCATCAACCTGCGCCGCGTATTTGAGAAACAGCTCCACCTCACTCCAGGCGAGTACCGCCAGCGCTTCCACTGCCGCAATCTGGCGTAATCTGATCCTTTTTTGTCGTTTACGCCAACAGGCCCGACGCCTACAGTGACTCCAGACAACAGAGATAAGGAGTGCACCATGGTTAAGATCGGTATTAACGGTTTCGGCCGTATCGGACGTAATTTCCTGCGCGCGGCGCTGGGTAACCCGGATCTTCAGATTGTGGCCATTAACGATCTGACGGACAGTAAAACCCTCGCCCACCTGCTGAAATATGATTCCCTTCTGGGCAAACTGCCTGCGCCCGTTGAAGCGGCTGACGGCGCGCTGCAGGTGGACGGTCAGCGCATCGTGGTATTTAGCGAACGGGATCCGGCAAATATCCCGTGGCGCGATGTCGGCGTTGACGTGGTGATTGAGGCCACAGGCTTCTTTACCGATCGGGAAAAAGCGGCGGTGCACGTCACGCACGGTGGCGCCAGGCGCGTCATCATCTCGGCGCCCGGCAAGAATGACGATCTGACGGTTGTGATGGGGGTGAACCACGACCGGTACGACCCGGCTCAGCACGTGGTCGTCAGTAACGGGAGCTGCACCACGAACGGCCTGGCGCCGGCGGCTCAGGTGCTGCATCAGCAGTTCGGGATCGAGCATGGTCTGATGAACACGACGCACGCCTACACCAACAGCCAGGCGCTGCACGACCAGCCGGAGAAAGATCTGCGCGGCGCGCGCGCGGCGGCGCTGTCGATTGTGCCGTACTCCAGCGGCGCGGCGAAAGCGCTGGGCAAGGTGATCCCCTCCCTGGACGGCAAGCTGACCGGGTACTCCCTGCGCGTGCCGGTGCCGGTGGTGTCGATTGTGGATTTGACGGTAACGCTCAGCCGTAGCGTGACCGCCGAAGAGGTGAATGAGGCGTTCCGCAACGCGGCCGCCAGCGGGCCGCTGAAAGGGATCCTGGGCTATAGCGATGAACCGCTGGTCTCCAGCGACTACCAGGGCGACCCGCGATCCTCCATTATCGACGGGCTTTCCACGCTGGTGATTGGCGGAAACATGGTGAAGATCCTGGCGTGGTATGACAACGAGTGGGGCTTCTCTAACCGCCTGGTGGATTTGGCGGTGCTGATGGATAAGAAAGGGCTGTAAGTCTGATGCCGGGTGGCGCAAGCGCTCACCCGGCATACATTACTCCGCTTTGACCTTCACGCCCATCAACACAATCACCATGGCCGTCACCAGCAGGAACCCGCTGCCGGCAAACACGCCGCTGGCACCGTTAAGATCAAATACCGCCCCGCCCCCTGCCGCACCGGCGCTTATCGCCAGCTGGATTGAGGCCACCAGCAGCCCCCCTGCACTTTCGGCTTCATCCGGAACGGTGGTGGCAAGCCAGGTTGACCAGCCCACCGGAACCAGACCAAACGCAAAGCCCCACAGCGCCACCAGGAACCCGTCCAGCATCGCCAGATGGCCAAACGCCACCATCGTCAGCGCCAGTATGCCCATGGCGAACGGCACCAGCGCCAGCGTCAGGCGCAGATTACGTGCCAGAAGATGTCCG
Source organism: Enterobacter sp. 168J2 (assembly GCF_034107265.1). Taxonomy (NCBI): domain Bacteria; kingdom Pseudomonadati; phylum Pseudomonadota; class Gammaproteobacteria; order Enterobacterales; family Enterobacteriaceae; genus Enterobacter; species Enterobacter sp. 168J2. The sequence continues at coordinate 1,481,910 of NZ_JAWNEB010000001.1, forward strand.
GCAACGGAAGTACCGACAAAGTTCGCCAGCCCAAAGCCCAGCAGGATCAGTGAAATAGTTTCAACATTGGCCTGCCCCACCGTTTCCAGGAACGGGCGCAGGTAGGTAAAAAAGGCGAAATGGCCGCTGAAGATCAGAATAGTTGCCAGCATGCCGCCGATCATGCCCGGTCGACGCAGCACGCGGAACAACGTGCTGAGGCTACCGCTGCTCTCGGGCTTCATGGACGGCAGCACCCAGATCTGCCACAGCAGCGCCAGTACGCTCGGCAGAATGCAGAGCACAAAGACGTTGCGCCAGCCGATCAGGCTGCCCAGATAGCTCCCCAGCGGGGCGGCAACCACGGTGGCAATCGACACGCTGGAGAAGATCACCGCCAGCGCTTTCGGCACTTTATCCGCCGGAACCAGGCGCATCGTGGTGGCCGTTGACATCGCCCAGAAGCCACCAATGGCGACCCCTAACAGCAGGCGCCCCATCAGCAGGACGTGCAGCGTGGGCGCAAAGGCCACCAGCAGGCTGGAGATGATTTGCAGCACGGAGAAAAACATCAGTACCCAGCGGCGGTCAATACTTTTGGTCGCCGGGGTGATCAGCAGCCCGGTGACCAGCGCCACCAGCGCGGTAGCGGTGACGGCCTGCCCGGCCATGCCCTCGCTGACGCCCAGGCTCGCGGCCATCGGCGTCAGCAAACTGGCTGGCAGGAACTCTGCCGTTATCAAACCAAACACGCCCAGCCCCAGTGAATAGACGGCCCGCCATGCCGGTCTGGCAGGCGCGACGGCTTCTCTCGCCACGACACATGAATTCATCTGTTGTTCTCCCGTTATAAAAATGTGACAACTGTCGCAAAAGCATAGAGGGTTCACCGTGGACGATCTATGACATATAATCTCCACTTATTGATTATTCGTCCGGAGTTGCGCCATGACCGTACAGTCCCCCGATTTGATCAGCGAGCTTTTACGCGGCATGCGCCTGTCGGGCGTGAAATACCGACGGATTGAAGCCAGCACGCCGTTTGGCGTGGCGTTCCACCAGGCGCCCGGCAAGGCGCAGTTCCATTTTGTGAGCCACGGAAACGCCCTGCTCCGAATGGACAGCGGCGCAACGTTTGAACTGAGCAGCGGCGACGCGCTGTTTATTCCTGGCGGCAATTCCCATGCCCTGCTCTCTGACGCGCAGGCAGCCATTACTCCGGTGAACGCCTTTCCCAGCGAGCCTATCTGCGGCTCGGTCTGTGCGATTACCTGCGAGCCCTGTCTGGAGAGCGAGAACACCATCATCTTTAGCGGGTGTATGGATTTCGAGCTCGGCGGGATGCAGCCGCTGATCAAAGCAATGCCGGAGGTGATGATGGTCAGCCGACTGATGTCCACCTGGCCGGAAATCCATCCGCTGCTGGCGGCGATGGAGCGCGAGTCGATGACGCGACAGGTTGGGTTTGCCGGGATCCTGGCCCGGCTGGCTGACGTGGTGGCGGCGCTGATCGTCCGCGGCTGGGTTGAGGCTGGCTGCGGGAAAGCCACCGGCTGGGTGCAGGTCTTACGCGACCCGCGGCTGAGCAGGGCCATTTACGCCATGCACCAGCAGCCTGGCCTGAACTGGAGCGTGGCGGATCTGGCGAAAGAAGCGGGCACCTCACGCTCCGTGTTTGCCGAACGGTTTCTGGCCGCGACGGGGACGACCCCGGCAAAATATCTCAGCGAACTCAGAATGCGGCTGGCGATTCAGTACATTCGCCACGAAAATCAGCCAATTGAAACGGTCGCACTTAGGCTGGGCTATGGATCGCTGGCGGCGTTTAGCCGGGCCTTTAAGCGCATCATTGGGCATGCGCCGGGCACGCTGCGGGAAGCCGGTCAGACCCCGGAAGAGGTCTGACCAGCAGGCGGGCATCAGAAATAGTATTTAAAGCGCACGCGGCCACCGTAGCGATCGTCGTTTTTCTTATCGCCCTCTTTCGGGGAAGCGTTGACCCAGGACGCATACGCGCCGAGATAGATGTTGAAGTTTTTCATCTTCATGACGTTCGGGATCAGGTACGACGTATGGATGGTATGAATGTCGTACTCGCCCGGGTCGGTGATCCAGCAGTCGTTTTCGCACTCTGCGTCAAAGGTCGAGGTATTAAATTCGTCGATTTCGTTATGGGCGTAGATATAACCCAGCTCAAAATTGCGCCAGAGGGCATTGATGCCTGAGGTAAAGTCGGTTTCGCCCGTCGCGTCCAGGTAAGCCGTGTTCAGGTTCATGACCACGCCGTCCTGCGGATCGGTTTTGAGCCCGTCCCAGGTCATGGTAAACCCGTAGCCGGTCCGGTCGGACTGATCGACCCAGCGCCCTGCGTCGTCACGGTAGCCGTAAGCGTTGTTCACCAGGTTGGTCTCCATGGCGACCGCGGTGGAGAACGGCCCGTTCTGCCACGAGATGACCGGGCGCGCGTAGGCCACATTTTTATCATTCTCAAGTTCTGCGCCGTGATAACGCTGGTCGACGTACAAATCGCTGCCGTCTTTAAACAGGGTATTCAGCTCAAAATACCAGTTATCCAGCGTTTTGCTCATCAGGAAGTTACCCCCGCTGTCGGTTCGCCCGCGCCCCTCTTTCAGCATGTAGATATAGCCGTAGCCGTCGCTGTAGAGATCGTCTGCGGTATTTCCTGAGTATTCCACAAAGGTATCCTGATTGAGCGGGAACATATCGTACGCTTCGAAACGTCCGACTTTAATTTCCCAGTCGTTCTCGGAACCGAAGAAGAATACCGCATCATCGAGATACATTTTCCCGACGAGATCGCCGAGGGGCTGAACGGAAAATCCGGCAAAATTGCCGTTGTCCATTTTACGATAACCGTCAAAACCTAATAAAATACGCCCGTTAATATCCCAGCGTTCTTTATCTCCCGGTGCCCAGTCGCTATTAGCGCTTTGCTTAACGGACGTTAAGCTGCCTGTTTTACTGGCGGCATCCATATTAAATTCAACGTCACCATAAAATTTAATATCACCAAACCCTGAAAGCGTCAGCTTTGGCGGTTCGGCTTTGTTCACCGGCTCTTCCGACTGCACTACAACGGCGGGTGCTGCCTGCGCGGCGGCCGCCTGCTGCTGTTTAAGCGCCTGAATTTGCGCTTCCAGTTGCGCCAGTTTTTCTTCCACGTTCGTCGAGGGTTGTGCTGCAAAAAGCGCGCCGGAATAGAAAGCACTTATCAATATTACCGCTTTTTTTAATTTCATAGAATCCATCCTGATTATAAAAGTGAATACGCAAATATTGAGCATCGCCATTTCGACTAAATAGCCTTGTGGGTTCTATTATGTTTTTTGATAAGTGAATTATGAATTTTAACTTGTGTGATCGCCGCGGAGAAAACGTCTCACGATGAACAGAAGAAACACCCTTTACTTCACACTCTTATTCCATTAATCACATCAATGTTTTAATGCGAAATATATATGATTATTTAAAGATATAATTGTTCCAATTCCATTTGCCCAACAAATCCGTCCGGACAGGGCGTGCGAAGCGGTAAATTGTCTGGTTCTGCGCAAAATGGGATATTCAACACGCGAAGCGGGCGATATTCGTCTAAGGTTTTCAGGTGATTGATAACAGCGGTCACGCTGCTCAGGAATACAGGAGACGAACCGATGATAAGACCTCGTACTTTACGCCCTGCTCTTTTGCACCTCGCGCTGGGAGGCGCGCTGCTCGGTGTGGCAACAATGGGTTATGCTGAAGAAAAGCCAGCCTACCAGAAAAATTCACCCGATATTTTGCTTGGCCCTCTGTTTAACGACGTGCAGAGTGCCAAACTGTTTCCCGATCAAAAAACCTTTGCTGATGCCGTTCCCAAAAGCGACCCGCTGATGATTCTGGCAGATTATCGGATGCAGCACACCCAGACCAGCTTTGACCTGCGCCACTTTGTGGAGATGAACTTCACGCTGCCTGCGGAAGGTGAAAAATATGTGCCGCCTGCGGGACAAAGCTTACGTGAACACATTGACGACCTTTGGCCTGTGCTGACGCGCACCACGGATAAAGCCAGCAACAAGTGGGATTCCCTGCTGCCGTTACCGAAACCTTACGTGGTGCCCGGCGGGCGCTTCCGCGAGATCTACTACTGGGACAGCTATTTCACCATGCTGGGCTTAGCCGAAAGCGGCCACTGGGACAAAATCAGCGATATGGTGGATAACTTCGCCTGGGAAATTGATACCTTCGGCCATATCCCCAACGGCAACCGCAGCTACTACCTGAGCCGCTCCCAGCCGCCGTTCTTCTCCTTGATGGTGGAACTGCTGGCGACGCATGATAAAGACGCGCTGAAAAAATACCGTCCACAAATGGAAAAAGAGTACACCTACTGGATGGAGGGTGTAGAAAACCTTCAGCCTGGGCAGGCTAACCAGCGCGTGGTGAAGCTGGATGACGGTTCGGTACTCAACCGCTACTGGGACGATCGCGATACCCCGCGCCCGGAGTCCTGGCTTGACGATATCACCACGGCGAAGAGCAACCCTAACCGGCCTGCGACGGAAATCTACCGCGATCTGCGCTCCGCAGCGGCCTCGGGCTGGGACTTTAGCTCCCGCTGGATGGACGACCCGCAAAAGCTCGGCACTATCCGCACCACCAGCATTGTGCCCGTCGATCTGAACGCCCTGATGTTTAAAATGGAAAAACTGCTCGCGCGAGCGGGCCAGGAGGCCGGCGACAGCGCGGCGGCGAGTAAATACGAGGCATTAGCAACCGCGCGTCAAAAAGCCATTGAGCGCCACCTGTGGAACGATAAAGAGGGCTGGTACGCCGATTACGATCTCAAGAGCAAGAAGGTGCGCAACCAGCTCACGGCCGCCGCGCTCTTCCCGCTCTACGTGAAGGCAGCGGCGCAGGATCGGGCCGATAAAGTGGCTGCGGCCACCTCCGCGCGCCTGTTGAAGCCTGGCGGGATCGCCACCACCACCATCAACAGCGGCCAGCAGTGGGATGCGCCAAACGGCTGGGCGCCGCTGCAGTGGGTGGCCACGGAAGGGTTGCAGAACTACGGGCAGAACAAGGTGGCGATGGACGTAACCTGGCGCTTCCTGAAGAACGTCCAGCACACTTACGACCGCGAGAAGAAGCTGGTGGAGAAGTATGATGTCTCTTCTACCGGTACCGGCGGTGGCGGCGGTGAATATCCGCTGCAGGATGGTTTCGGCTGGAGTAACGGCGTGACGTTGAAAATGCTGGATCTGGTTTGTCCTAAGGAGAAACCGTGCGACAGCGTGCCGGAAAATCAGCCTGCGGCGAACGATGAGGCTGCGCCAGCGAAAAGCGCAGCACAGTAAGGGGTAACCCTCTCCCCAATGGGGAGAGGGTTAGATCCTCAGAAGCTATAACTCGCCCCTAGCTGATACGTCCTGTCGCGCCCAATCCAGCAGTTGGTCGCGTCGTAGCAGGTCAGCGTCTCTTTGTTGGTGATGTTCTGCATACTCGCCTTAAGCGTTAACCCCGCCAGCGAAGGCAGAATTTCGCCCATCCGGTACGAGGCCGCCAGATCGTACTGCGTGGTGCCCCCCAGCTTACCCGCATCGTTAGACGGTGAAATCTCCATCGGGCCGGTGTAGCGCGCCCCTGCCCCCAGCATCAGCCCCTTCAGCGGCGTGCTCTCGAAGGTGTAGTCTCCCCACAGGTTAAACGCATTCTCCGGCACCTGGGTTGGACGCTTGCCCTGGTACTTATCATCTTCGGTATTGATTGCGTGGGTGTAGGCATAGTTGGCAATCAGCGTCAGGTTGTCCGTCGGACGGCTGATGGCGGAGAGCTCCGCGCCTTTGGATTCCACTTCACCGGTCTGGCGATAGTTCAGGAAGCCCGGGTCGGAGGTGACGACGTTTTTCTGCCGGATGTTAAACACCGAGGCGGTAAACGTAGTGGCATACTCGGCCAGCAGATATTTTACCCCGCCTTCTACCTGCTTGCTGGTGGTCGGCTTGACGTCTTTCGCCGTGAGCGTTCCCTGCGGCGACACCGGTGCAAAACCTTCTGAATAGCTGATAAACGGCGAAATACCGTTTTCGAAGGCATAAAGCGCCCCCAGGCGTTTGGTCACGCGATCCTGCGATACCCAGGCCTTATCGCCGTTTTGCAGGTAATCGGTGGTCACGGATCGGTAATCGTCGTATCGCAGGCTGCCCAGCAGATTTAAGCCGCCAAATTCCACCCGATCCTGCAGGTAGTACCCGTTCTGCTGATAGCTGAGGCGGTTTTTCTGGGCGGTATAGAGCCCCAGCGCGCTTTCGTGGATTTGCGAATAGTCCGGATTACGCATATCCATGCCCGGCGTGGTCGACGCGTAACGGTAGTGGAAATGGGAGTTTAGCTTCTGATAGTCAAACCCGGCCAGCAGATGGTGTTTCCAGCCGCCCAGCGCAACGGTTTTGGTCACCTGGTTGTCGATGTTGAAGCTCTTAAGATCTTCATCGGTGGTATAGGCAAAGCGGTTAAGCTGATAAACCTCACTTCCCGTTCCCGTCGCGTAGACGCTGTTCTGGTGGGTATCGACGTCGAAATAGCGCGCTTTCTGGCTAAAGCCCCAGCCGCTGTCGAACTCGTGTTCGAAGCTGTAGCCCAGCATCCACTGGCGCTGCTTAAACCCGCTCCACTCATCTCCGGCGTAATCCCGGCGATCGGCATATTTCGAACGCAGATAAGCGAGCGGCAGCGGGTTAGACGGCGTCAGGCTCGGGGAGTTTTGCGCCAGCGCATCCAGGGTGAGGCGGGTTTTGCTGTCGGGTTGCCAGGTAACGGACGGGGCGACCAGGTAATTTTCATAGCGGCTGGTGTGCGGCTGATCGTCATTCTCCGTCGCCTTGCCCAGCAGACGGTAACTCCAGTCGCTGTCGGCAATTTGTCCGGCCGAATCGAGGTAGCCTTCTTTCAGATTACGGTTCCCGGTGTTAAAACCGACCTCGGTTCGGGCTTCCCGCTGCGGCTTTTTACTTTGAATATTTACCAGCCCGCCCGGCGAACCGCCGCCGTAAAGCACCGATGAAGGCCCTTTCAGGATATCGACGCTCTCTATTAACAGCGGATCGATGCGCGCCTTGGTGTTGCCGGTGACGTTATAGGGCAGCTGCAGCCCGTTGTAGAACTCCTGGTCAACGGTAAAGCCACGAATTTTGTATTCGCTCATATAGGAGGTGTTACCCCGCACCTCGGTTGAGACGCCCGGGGCATAGCGCAGGATTTCATTCACGGAGTTCGCGTGACGCTTTTCAATTTCCGGCGCAGAGAGCGTGTTGATAACCTGCGGCGTTTTACTTTCGGCAACGGCCGATTTTGTGGCGCTGTTGGTCCAGGCCGGCAGCGCGCTGTCCTGCTCTGAGCCCGTGACGACGATGGTGGATTCTTCGGCGAAAGCCTGGACCTGCAGTGCCAGCGTGACGGCACCCGCCAGGGCGCATAACCTAAAACGTGAGGAGTTCATAATGTCGTCTTGTTGTTAAATGCAATACGGAACGACAATTATTATCATTTAGATTAGCAAATCAATATGGCGGCAAAAAAAACGGCCCTCCGCAGAGAGCCGTTCTGTCACTTTATGCTCGTCGCAGTAATCTGAATATGCCCAGCACGACAATGGCCCCCACGACAGCAATCAGGAAACTGTGCATGTCGAAACCACTGATGTCACCACCAAAACCAAACATCGTCGCCAGCCAGCCACCTACAACCGCACCAACGACCCCGAGTACGCAGGTCAAAATAAAGCCGCCGCCATCGTTTCCCGGCATGATCAGTTTTGCGATAGCGCCAGCAATAAGGCCAAAAATAATCCAGGCGATGATACCCATAGCAATGCCCTCTTGCAGATTAAACGCATGTGCAGATAACCTTCTGCAAAGCTAACTTAAGTATAGGTCATCACCGGAAAACCAGTTTCGTCTCACCGACTTATCCTGCGGGCAACGGTAAAAAAAACTCACCGGTTTGTATTAAGTTTGAGGGTGGATTGCCGATAACGCTAAGACAGTCTGTCATTAATCAAGGAGCCATCCGGCGTGAGTCATTACAGTGAGCAGTTCCTCAAGCAAAATCCGCTGGCTGTATTAGGGGTATTACGCGACCTGCAAAAAGGCGAAGTGCCGCTGCGCATCAGCTGGTCGAATAATCAGTTCATCAGCAAAATCCTTGACGTCTCGCAGGAGCGGCTGGTTATTGACCTGGGCAGCCAGGAGTATGAAAACCGCGCGGCGCTGAAAGCAGAGAATATCGTGGTCATGGCCGAAACCCACGGTGCCAAAGTGGAGTTTGTCCTCCCGCGACTGGAGCTGAGCGAATACCAGGGACTTCCGGCTTTTGTTACCCCCCTTCCCACCAACCTCTGGTTTGTTCAGCGTCGTGAATATTTTCGCATCAGCGCCCCGCTTCATCCTGCCTATTTTTGTAAGGCCAAAATGCCGGACAAAAAAGAGATCCGCTTCCGTCTCTTTGACCTGTCACTGGGCGGAATGGGCGCGCTGATGGATACCCCGAAGCCGGAGGGCCTGGTCGAAGGCATGCGGTTCACGCAAATTGAGCTGGACATGGCGGGCTGGGGACGTTTTTATTTCGATGCACAGCTGATCGCCATCAGCGAGCGCACGGTGGTGGACAGCAAAAATGAAACGATTACCTCGCCGCGGCTGAGCTTTCGTTTCCTGAACGTCGGGCCAGGCGCGGAGCGCGAGCTGCAGCGCATTATCTATTCGCTGGAGCGGGAAGCACGGGAACGTGCGAATAAGGTACTTTGAGAGAAGTCGGGCAGCGAGCGCCGCCCGTTTGCGGCATTACATGGCATCCATCGCTTTCTGTACTTTCCAGATATAGCGAGGCGCCTGCGGTGCCGGATGATTTTTCGCCACATGCTCGACGAACTCATCTTTGTCCATGTCATTAATCTCCTCAATCGCCTCTTTGCGATCAGAGGAGAAGGTTCTGAGCAGCGCCCCTGCGCCGTTCACGTACGAGACCACCAGCGCGTATTGCATCACTTCCGGGTCCTCGATGCCCTTAAGCACGCCATGTTCCAGAATGCTCAGGTAAGCGGTACCCATAGAAATGTTGCGTTCCGGGTTCTTCAGCTCGCTGGTCGACGGCTGACCGCTCCAGCCCATATAGCGGTAGACCTCTCTCCCCGCCGTTGACGCTTTCAGCTGCATCAGCCCCACCGCGTTGGATTTGCTGACAAGCGTGGGATTGCCGCCGGACTCCACCGCAATAATGGCGGTGATCAGACGCGGGCTGACGCCCCAGGCCTTTCCGGCTTGTTCACTGATCGGCATCCACTGCATGGCCCGTTTCACCGGCACTTCCGGGTTCCAGGGCGGGTTTTGATAATCATGTTTTGAACTACAGCCAGCCAGCAACACAATCAAAAAAGCAAACCATCTCAATTTCACGTCATCTATCCTTATAGCCGGTCATCGCGGTGCGCCGCCCTTGAAGCAGGCAGCGTATACGCGGCATGATATAGACAATTAGTTTCTCATTCAGCAAGGAATTGCCATGTCTCAGTTTCATCTCATCGCGCCGTCGGGCTACTGTATTAACCAGGACGCGGCGCAGCGGGGCGTTCAGCGCTTACTGGATTCCGGCCATCAGGTAGAAAATCAGACAATTATCCCCCGCCGCCAGCAGCGTTTTGCCGGAACGGAAGCGCAGAGGCTGAATGATATCAATAGCCTGGTAAACCTGAAGGGCGAAAACCGAATAGTCCTTGCGGTGCGCGGCGGCTACGGTGCGAGCAGGCTGCTGGAGAGCATTGACTGGCAGGGCCTGGCGCAGCGCCAGCAGCAGGATCCGCTGCTGATATGCGGCCACAGCGATTTCACCGCCATCCAGCTTGGTCTGCTGGCGCTGCATAACGTCATCACGTTTAGCGGCCCGATGCTGGCCGGCAACTTCGGCGCGCCGGAACTGGACGCGTTCACCGTGGAGCATTTCTGGCGCGCGCTGCGCAACCCCACCTACAGCGTGGAATGGCAGGGGAATGGGCCGCACTGGGAATGTGAGGGCCAGCTGTGGGGCGGTAACCTGGCGATGCTGGTCTCGCTCATCGGCACGCCGTGGATGCCGCAAATCGAGGACGGCATTCTGGTGCTGGAAGATATTAACGAACATCCCTTCCGCGTCGAGCGCATGCTATTGCAGCTTTATCATGCCGGTATTCTCGATCGCCAGTCCGCAATTGTGCTCGGCAGCTTTAGCGGCTCTGCCCCGAACGACTATGACTCGGGTTACACCCTGGAAACGATGGTCGATTTTATCCGCTCGCGGCTGGATATTCCGGTTATCACCGGTCTGGATTTTGGTCATGAACAGCAGACCGTTACCCTTGCGCTGGGCGCGCAGGCGACACTGACACACGATGTTTCAGGCAGTCGGTTAACGATCGGCGGTCATCCGGTCATAAAAGCATAAAAAACCCCCTTAATAAAACGCTGTTACCGTTGTTAATATGTTAGGGTTTTAGTAACAGCGTTAACATTGAGGTGGGAGTAAGAGAACATTGGATGCCGCAGCGATAATCAGCCTTTTCATTTTGGGTTCTGTGCTTGTAACCAGCAGTATTTTATTAAGTTCATTTTCATCGCGTCTCGGCATACCCATTCTTGTTATTTTCCTTGCCATCGGCATGCTGGCTGGCGTGGACGGCATCGGCGGTATCCCCTTCGATAACTATCCCTTCGCCTATATGGTGAGTAACCTCGCGCTGGCGGTGATCCTGCTCGACGGAGGGATGCGCACTCAGGCGAGCTCCTTCCGCGTGGCCTTGGGGCCAGCGCTGTCGCTGGCGACCGTCGGCGTGTTGATCACCTCCGGCCTCACCGGGATGATGGCCGCCTGGCTTTTCAATCTCGATCTGATGGAAGGCCTGCTGATTGGCGCAATCGTTGGCTCTACCGATGCGGCGGCGGTCTTTTCCCTGCTTGGCGGTAAAGGGCTTAACGAACGCGTTGGCTCAACGCTTGAGATTGAATCCGGCAGTAACGATCCGATGGCGGTATTCCTGACCATCACGCTGATAGAGATGATCCAGCAGCACGAGACGGGCCTGAGCTGGATGTTTGCCCTACATATTCTGCAGCAGTTCGGGCTGGGGATTGTCATCGGCCTGGCGGGGGGATACCTGCTACAGCAGACGATCAACCGCATTTCTCTGCCCTCGGGGCTTTACCCTCTGCTGGCGCTGAGCGGCGGGATCCTGATTTTTGCCGTCACCACCGCGCTGGATGGCAGCGGTATTCTCGCCGTCTACCTCTGCGGGTTCCTGATGGGCAACCGCCCTATTCGCAACCGCCATGCCATTTTGCAAAACTTCGACGGCCTGGCGTGGCTGGCGCAAATCGGCATGTTCCTGGTGCTGGGCCTGCTGGTGACGCCGTCGGACCTGCTGCCGATCGCCGTTCCGGCGCTGCTGCTGTCGGCGTGGATGATCTTCTTCGCCCGTCCGCTCTCCGTGTTTGCAGGCCTGCTGCCGTTTCGCGGCTTTAACCTGCGCGAGCGCGTCTTTATCAGCTGGGTCGGCCTGCGCGGCGCTGTGCCGATTATCCTTGCGGTGTTCCCGATGATGGCCGGTCTGGACAACGCGCGGCTGTTCTTCAACGTGGCGTTCTTCGTGGTGCTGATTTCCCTGCTGTTCCAGGGCACGTCGCTCGGGTGGGCGGCGAAAAAGGCCAAAGTGGTGGTGCCGCCCGTGGGCTGGCCGGTCTCCCGCGTGGGGCTGGATATTCACCCGGAAAACCCGTGGGAGCAGTTCGTCTATCAGCTGAGCGCCGACAAATGGTGCGTGGGAGCCTCGCTGCGCGATTTGCACATGCCGGCCGAAACGCGCATTGCCGCCCTGTTTCGCGATAATGTCCTGCTGCACCCTACCGGCAGCACCCGCCTGCGCGAAGGGGATATTCTGTGCGTGATTGGCCGCGAGCGCGACCTGCCCGCGCTGGGCAAGCTGTTCAGCCAGTCGCCTCCCGTGGCGCTGGATCAGCGTTTCTTCGGCGATTTTATTCTGGAAGCCAGCGCCAAATTTGCGGATGTGGCGCTCATTTATGGCCTGGATGAAGGTGCTGAAGACGGCGATAACCCGCAAACGCTGGGCGAAATCATTCAGCAGCGGCTTGGCGCCGCGCCGGTTGTGGGTGACCAGGTGGAGTTTGCCGGGATGATCTGGACGGTTGCCGAAAAAGAAGATAACGCGGTGCGGAAGGTCGGTTTGAGGCCGATGGAAGAGGACGCGGAGTAGTTTTTTTTGCCGGGTGGCGGCTTCGCGTCACCCGGCAAAGGTACAAGTTACACTGTCACAACCGGCACTCTCAGCGCCAGCGCGCACATCAGTTCATACCCTACCGTTCCCGCCGCGGCCGCCACGTCATCAATTTTGATTTCGTTGCCCCACAGCTCGACCGGTGAACCAATGCCCGCCTGCGGGCATGGCGTCAGGTCAACCGCCAGCATATCCATTGAGACGGTGCCAACCGTGCCCGTGCGCACCCCATCCACCCAGACCGGCGTGCCGGTCGGCGCGATGCGCGGATAGCCGTCAGCATAACCGCCCGCGACGATGCCGATACGCTGCTCGCCCTTCGCCCGGTAGCGGCTGCCGTAGCCCACCGTATCGCCCATCTTCAGCGTCTGCACGCCGATGATCTCGCTGCGCAGGGTCATGACCGGCTTCAGGCCGCTGTTGGCAATATCCTGCCACTGGCCTGAGGGTGATGCACCGTACAGAACAATCCCCGGACGTACCCAGTTATAGTGGGCTTCAGGATGCCAAAGCGTCGCCGCCGAGTTCGACAGGGAGCGCGGACAATCGAGCCCTTCAGCCGCCTGCTCAATGCGGACCATGGCATCAGCAATACCGTCCGGTTTTTCCGCATCGGCAAAGTGCGCCATCAGCGTCATTTCGCCGACGTTTTTCAGGGCGCGCAGCTGCTGCCAGACCGTATGGACCCGCTCGGGCTGGAAGCCCAGGCGGTTCATGCCGCTGTTCACCTTGAGATAAATATCCAGCGGAGCGTGGAGCTTCGCATCCTGAATGGCTTTAATCTGCCAGTTGCTGTGCACGCTGGTGGTCAACCGGTACTTATCCAGCAGCGGAAGATCGTCCGCGTGGAAGAACCCCTCCAGCAGCAGAATAGGCCCTTTCCAGCCGCGCTCGCGCAGCAGGATGGCCTCTTCGAGATTCAGTAACGCAAAACCGTCGGTCGCGCCGAGCGCGCTCCATATGCGGTCAATACCGTGGCCGTAGGCGTTTGCCTTGACGACTGACCAGACGCGCGAACCAGGTGCTGCCCGGCGAACAATTTGCAGGTTTTCCTTCAGGGCCTGCAGATCCAGCTGAGCCAGAACAGGACGGGACATGACAGCTCCTTAGTTATGCGCGCCGTGCAGGTGCTGAGGGCGCGATGGCGTAAATCCTGATTGATAGCGCGCAGCGCTTAAATCGTCAAACGGAATTGCCGGCGTGCGCCCGGAAATCAGGTCGCTCAGCAGCTGGCCCGATCCGCAGGCCATCGTCCAGCCGAGCGTGCCGTGTCCCGTATTGGTCCACAGGTTTTTGAACGGCGTGCGTCCGACAATCGGCGTGCCGTCCGGGGTCATCGGACGAAGGCCGGTCCAGAACGTCGCCTGCTCAACAAAACCGCCGCGCGGGAAGAGATCGCCCACCACCATCTCCAGCGTTTCACGACGCGGCTGCAGCAGTTCGGTGTTGAAGCCGACAATCTCCGCCATGCCGCCGACGCGAATACGATTATCAAAGCGGGTGATGGCGATTTTGTAGGTTTCATCCAGAATGGTCGACACCGGCGCCCCGCTCTCCTCTTTCACCGGGATGGTGAGCGAGTAGCCCTTGAGCGGGTAGACCGGAATATCGAGGATGCCTTTCAGCATGGCAGTGGAGTAGGAACCAAACGCCATCACGTAGGCATCGGCTTTGATCACCTCGTCGCCGCACTTCACGCCGTAAATTTTTTCGCCTTCAGACAGCAGCTTGTCGACAGAGGTATTAAAGCGGAATTTCACCCCCGCCTGCTCGCACATCTGCGCCAGACGCTGGGTAAAGAGCTGACAGTCGCCGGTTTCGTCATTCGGCAGACGCAGGCCGCCGGTCAGCTTGTGGGCCACTTCGGCCAGCGCGGGTTCAACCTGGCCCAGCTGGCTGGCCTCAAGCAGCTGATAAGGTACGCCGGCATCTTCCAGCACGGCGATATCGCGGGTGGCGTTTTCATACTGTTGCTCGGTGCGGAACAGCTGCAGCGTGCCGCCCTGACGGCCTTCGTACTCGATCCCCGTCGATGCGCGCAGGGCTTTGAGGCAGTCACGGCTGTATTCCGCCAGACGCACCATGCGCCCTTTGTTTTCCATGTAGTGGCGGGTGTCGCAGTTGCGCAGCATCTGCCACATCCACTTCAGCTGGAACTGCGTGCCGTCAAGGCTGATGGCCAGCGGCGCGTGGCGCTGGAACATCCATTTGATCGCCTTCAGCGGCACGCCGGGCGCCGCCCATGGGGCCGCATAGCCGGGAGAGATTTGACCGGCGTTTGCCGCACTGGTTTCAAGCGCCGGGCCGGATTCACGATCGATAACGGTAACCTCATGTCCCGCCTGACTTAAATACCAGGCGCTGGTTACGCCAACGACACCACTTCCCAGTATGACAACACGCATAGCCACTCCATAATGAGCAAAAGAACAATCATCTAATTACAGATTGATAACCTAGTTGAAAATATTATTCAACATACGACTTTTTTATGGTGACTTGCCTCACACATCCCCCAGCATCAGGGGAAAGGTGTAATTTGGGATCTCCTGCTGAGCTTTATTTTTAACCAGCATAAAATTCTGAAGAGTGCGCTTTTTTTGCCGTATCAAAAACGGGAAATCGCAAAGAAAAAATTTCTGCGCCAGCACGCTTTTTAACACGTTGATCTATGCTTGAAAGGAGGCTCTCCAGACAGAGAGAGCACCCACAACGAGGGCGCGCTAATGGCTACTATTGATTCCCTGAACAAGGACAACACACGTCTGAGCGATGGACCCGACTGGACCTTCGAGCTGCTGGATGTCTACCTCGCCGAAATCGACCGGGTGGCAAAACTGTATCGCCTGGATACCTATCCCCATCAGATTGAGGTGATTACCTCCGAACAGATGATGGACGCTTACTCCAGCGTCGGGATGCCGATCAACTATCCGCACTGGTCGTTTGGTAAAAAATTCATTGAAACGGAGCGGCTGTACAAGCACGGCCAGCAGGGGCTGGCGTATGAGATCGTCATTAACTCCAACCCGTGTATCGCCTATCTGATGGAAGAGAACACCATTACCATGCAGGCGCTGGTGATGGCGCACGCCTGCTACGGGCATAACTCCTTCTTTAAAAATAACTATCTGTTCCGCAGCTGGACGGACGCCAGCTCCATCGTTGATTACCTGATCTTCGCGCGAAAATACATTACCGACTGCGAAGAGCGCTACGGCGTGGACGAGGTGGAGAAGCTGCTCGACTCCTGCCACGCGCTGATGAACTACGGCGTGGACCGCTATAAACGCCCGCAGAAAATCTCTCTGCAGGAGGAGAAAGCCCGGCAGAAAAGCCGCGAGGAGTATCTGCAGAGCCAGGTGAACATGCTGTGGCGCACCCTGCCGAAGCGCGAGGAGGAAAAAACGATCGCCGAAGCGCGTCGCTATCCGTCCGAGCCGCAGGAAAACCTGCTCTATTTTATGGAGAAGAACGCCCCGCTGCTGGAGCCGTGGCAGCGCGAGATTTTGCGCATCGTGCGTAAGGTGAGCCAGTATTTCTATCCGCAGAAACAGACCCAGGTGATGAACGAAGGCTGGGCGACCTTCTGGCACTACACCATCCTCAACCATCTGTATGACGAGGGGAAAGTCACTGAGCGGTTCATGATGGAATTCCTCCACAGCCATACTAACGTGGTGTTCCAGCCGCCCTACAACAGCCCGTGGTACAGCGGGATTAACCCGTATGCGCTGGGGTTTGCGATGTTCCAGGATATTAAGCGCATCTGCCAGTCGCCAACGGAAGAGGATAAGTACTGGTTCCCGGATATCGCCGGTTCTGACTGGCTGGAAACGCTGCATTTTGCGATGCGCGACTTTAAGGATGAGAGCTTTATCAGCCAGTTCATGTCGCCGAAGATCATGCGTGATTTCCGCTTCTTCACCGTGCTGGACGATGACCGCAACAACTATCTGGAGATCTCCGCGATCCATAACGAGGAGGGATACCGTGAGATCCGCTCCCGCCTCTCCTCCCAGTACAACCTGAGCAACCTTGAACCCAATATTCAGGTGTGGAACGTGGACCTGCGCGGCGACCGTTCCCTGACGCTGCGCTATATCCCGCACAACCGCGCGCCGCTGGATAAAGGGCGTAAAGAGGTGCTGAAGCACGTGCACCGCCTGTGGGGCTTTGACGTGCAGCTGGAGCAGCAGAATGAGGACGGCAGCGTGGAGCTGCTGGATCGGTGCCCGGCGCGGCTGAATACGCTCTAGGCCCGGTAAGCGAAGCACCACCCGACGAAAAAAAACCTCTCACTTGAGAGGTTTTTCTTTTAACGGCTCTGAATCGCTAAATCACCCGGCAGCGTTTTCTGCATACGGTGCCAGATTTCGCCGGAGTCGTGGCCGTATCGGCGCACGGTTTCATAAACCTGATCGTGCAGGCCTTCGGTGCAGAGCTTGCTCAGCTTATGGTAGAAGCCCAGCGCCAGGCTGCGGGCTTCAGGGTTGGCGAAGTAGTGACGACCAATGCGGGTATAGAGCCCTTTCATACCGTTGAGGATCAGGCCGTAAACCGGGTTGCCGGAGGCAAACGCCAGGCCGCGAAACACGTTGTAATCGAGGGTGGCAAAAGCATCGGCGTGATCTTCAACTTCATTCGCGCTTGCCAGCACCGCAAGCGCATCTTCAGGATGCTGACGGAAAGCGGTGCGAATAAAGATAGTCGCGATGTTGGTGCGCACGGAGAGCAGGTTATCAATCAGCTGCGGAACGCTTTCGTGGTCGAGGCGCGCCAGCGTTTCAAGAATGTTCAGCCCCGAGGTTTCCCAGAAGTTGTTTACCTTTGTTGGCTTGCCGTGCTGGATCGTCAACCAGCCATCGCGCGCCAGTCGCTGAAGCACTTCACGCAGCGTGGTGCGAGTGACGCCAATCAGTTCAGAGAGTTCGCGTTCAGCCGGAAGAATGGACCCCGCAGGGAAACGATTATTCCAGATGCTTTCAATGATGTACTCTTCCGCGAAACCCGCCGGGCTCTGCGCCTTAATGACCATAGTGAGATTTCCATTACACAGCTTTTGCAAATTGGACTCATCATACCAGAGGCGTGCAGCGGCAGGTAGCGCGGCAAAGTGAGAAAAGAGGGATCGCCGTTTCATTTTTATGAAATTTACAATGCGGTCTTATCCGCCTCCGGGCCGCGATTTTTGCGTATACTGATGTTTTGTTTTACTTGACGGGAAGGACGTCTGTTGTGGAAATTTCTTTTGGGCGCGCGCTGTGGCGCAATTTTTTAGGTCATTCTCCTGACTGGTACAAACTGATACTGCTGGTTTTCCTGGTCGTTAATCCCATCATTTTTAGCGTGAATCCGTTTATCGCCGGGTGGCTGCTGGTAGCGGAGTTTATCTTCACCCTGGCCATGGCGCTGAAGTGCTATCCCCTGCTGCCTGGCGGTTTGCTGGCGTTTGAGGCCGTGGTCATCGGCATGACGTCCGCAGAGCATGTCAAAGCGGAGCTGGCCTCAAATCTTGAAGTGCTCCTGCTGCTCATTTTTATGGTGGCCGGTATCTACTTTATGAAACAGCTTCTGCTGTTTATCTTTACCCGTCTGCTGCTGAGCATTCCGTCTAAAACGATCCTCTCGCTGGCGTTTTGCCTCGCCGCCGCCTTTCTGTCGGCCTTCCTGGATGCGCTCACCGTTGTCGCGGTGGTGATCAGCGTCGCCGTCGGATTTTACGGCATTTATCACCGCGTGGCCTCCTCTCGCCCGAGTGAAGATTTACAGGACGATAGCCACGTCGAGGCGCATAACCGCGACGTGCTGGAACAGTTCCGCGCGTTTCTGCGCAGCCTGATGATGCACGCGGGGGTCGGTACGGCGCTGGGCGGCGTGATGACCATGGTGGGCGAGCCGCAAAACCTGATTATCGCGAAAGCGGCTGAATGGCATTTTGGCGAATTTTTCCTGCGCATGGCCCCCGTCAGCGTGCCTGTGCTGGTCTGCGGGTTAGCGACCTGCATTCTGGTCGAAAAATTCAGGCTGTTCGGCTACGGCGCACAGCTGCCCGAGCCCGTCCGCAATGAACTGCATAAATTTGACGAGCAGAGCCGCAAACAGCGTACGCGCCAGGAGACGCTGCGTCTGATTGCGCAGGGGATCATCGGCATCTGGCTTATCGCCGCGCTGGCGTTGCATCTTGCCGAAGTCGGGTTGATTGGCCTCTCGGTCATTATTCTTGCGACCACCTTTAGCGGGGTAACGGACGAGCATGCTATTGGTAAAGCCTTTACCGAAGCCCTGCCGTTTACCGCGCTGCTGGCGGTCTTCTTTGCGGTCGTGGCGGTGATTATCGATCAGCACCTTTTCGCACCGATTATCGCGTTTGTGCTCCAGGCCTCGCCGGACTCGCAGCTTACGCTGTTCTATTTATTTAACGGTCTGTTGTCCTCTATTTCCGATAACGTCTTTGTCGGGACGGTGTACATCAATGAGGCCAAAGCGGCGATGGAGCAAGGGATCGTCAGCACCGGGCAGTTCGAACTGCTGGCGGTGGCCATCAACACCGGAACAAACCTGCCCTCCGTTGCAACACCGAACGGCCAGGCGGCATTTCTCTTCCTGCTGACCTCGGCGCTGGCGCCGCTCATACGACTTTCTTATGGAAGAATGGTCTGGATGGCGCTGCCGTACACGCTGGTACTCACCGTTGTTGGTTTGCTGTGCATCAAAATTACTCTCGTTCCCTGTACGCAATGGCTGTTACAAGCGGGTATACTTGCGGCGCATTAAAATTCGTTTACACTGCGCTTTCTAAGCATGTTCCAGGGAAATGATTATGTTGAGATTTTTAAACCAGTGCTCCCGCGGTCGCGGAGCGTGGTTGTTGATGGCCCTGACCGCCTTTGCGCTGGAAATGGTTGCGCTCTGGTTCCAGCACGTGATGGGACTCAAGCCCTGCGTGCTGTGCATCTACGAGCGCTGCGCGCTGTTCGGCATTATGGGTGCAGGCCTGGTGGGCGCTATTGCCCCGAAAACGCCGTTGCGCTATGTGGGTATCGCAATCTGGCTGTACAGCGCCTGGAAAGGGATTGAGCTTTCCTGGCAGCACACCATGATGCAGCTGCATCCGTCACCGTTTATGACCTGTGATTTCGCCGCCCGCTTCCCGAGCTGGCTGCCGCTGGATAAGTGGCTGCCGCAGGTGTTTGTCGCCTCCGGTGACTGCTCCGTACGTCAATGGGAATTCCTGACGCTGGAGATGCCGCAGTGGCTGGTGGGCATTTTTGTGGCCTACTTCGTCGTGGCGCTGCTGGTGCTGATTGCCCAGCCGTTCAAGCCGAAGAAGCGCGATCTGTTCGGAAGGTAAATAGCAAAACGGCAACGATAGTTGCCGTTTTTAGTTTTTGCGCCCTCTCCCGTGGGAGAGGGTTGGGGTGAGGGCATCAGGCCGCACCCCAATAAAAACCCGCCTCGGCGGGTTTTTTATTATCACCGATTAGGGTGATTCATGATGTGGTCTTCCCAGTCCCGCACCTCGGACTCTTTCACCGCAATGTGGCGCACCGAAATGCGCTCGCCGTGCATTGCCGCTTTCGACCCCGTCAGCAGCGGATGCCAGTTCGGCAGATCTTTTCCTTCCGCCAGCAGACGATACGCGCAGGTATGCGGTAACCACTCAAAAGTCGGCAGATTTTCACGGGTTAATTTGATGCAGTCCGGCTCAAATTCAAACCGACGCTCATAGTTGCGGCACTGGCAGGTTTTGATGTTCAGCTGCCTGCAGGCGACGTTGGTGAAATAGATCTCGTCGGAGTCCTCATCCATCAGCTTATGCAGGCAGCACTGTCCGCAGCCGTCGCACAGGGATTCCCATTCCGCGTCGGTCATGTCGTCGAGAGTTTTGCTTTGCCAGAAAGGGATGTCGTTCATCAGGATGTCCACACGTCAAAAGAAAGCGCACCTTATAACGAGTCTGGCACGTTGTTGCAAGTTTTGCCGCCCTCTTCAGGCGGCAAGATGCGGTTACAGCACGCGGGTTTTTAGCGACAGGCCGTTAAAACCGACCTCAAGCTCATCCCCGCTGGCGAGCGGGCCCACGCCTTCCGGCGTGCCGGTGAGGATCACATCGCCCGGCTTCAGGGTGAAGAAACGGCTCATGTAGGCAATTAGCGGGACGATCTTATGGATCATATCTGCCGTGGTGCCCTGCTGGCGGATCTCGCCGTTAACCTTCAGGCTGAGCGGGGTGTTCTGCGGGTCATTAGTAAACTCGCTTACCGGAACAAAACCCGAAATTGGGCAGGAATTATCAAAGCCTTTGGCTTTTTCCCACGGCTGCCCCGCCTTCTTCATTTTGCCCTGCACGTCGCGCAGGGTCAGATCCAGCGCCACGCCGTAGCCGGCAATCGCTTTCTCAACATGCTCTTCGGAGGCCTGGCGCAGCGTGGCGCCGATCAGCACCGCAAGCTCCACTTCGTGATGCACCGACCCCAGTCCCTGCGGCAGCGCCAGCGGCTGGCGGATATCGCACAGCGCCGTCTCGGGCTTAATAAACAGGACCGGCTCTTCTGGGGTTGCGCTGCCCATCTCCTGAATATGCTTCGCATAGTTGCTGCCCACGCAGACCACTTTGCTGACGGGATAATCCAGTAATGCACCTTGCCAGTTATGATGTTGATACATGCTCGACCCCTAATCGGTTGATGTGTTATGCCCGAAAACAGCTGAGACTATTTTTTCCCGGTCGCCTCGAGGTGCTGTTTTAATAAATTCTCAGGCGGCGGTGGCAGCTGTAAATAATAGCCCTGCTCGGCTAATGCCGTTTTCACTTTTTCCAGATCGGCATTCACCAGCTTTTTACGACCGTCCAGCGGCAGCAGCATCGCCAGCTGTGGTCGGCCAAAGTTCTTCATTAATTCTTCCGGCACGCGTGAAAAATCGTCTTTCTTTTCGACATAAAGATAGGTCTGGTCACGGCTTGTACTTCTGTAGATCACACAAAACATGTTTTTACTCTGAATTAATGGGTGGTTGCTTGCCTCAATATACTCCTGACTATAACATGCCTGATACTCTTCGGAATATCGCAGCGAATGGTTGCGGTTAATAGCAAATTGAGTAAGGCCAGGATGTCAAACACGCCCATCGAGCTTAAAGGCAGTAGCTTCACCTTATCAGTGGTACATTTGCATGATGCAAAACCCGAGGTTATTCGTCAGGCGTTAGAAGACAAAATCGCCCAGGCTCCCGCCTTTCTGAAGCACGCCCCTGTCGTCATCAACGTCAGCGGTCTTGAGGCGCCGGTTAACTGGACACGTCTCCAGCAGGCCGTCTCCTCGACCGGGCTGCGTATTGTCGGCATCAGCGGCTGCAAAGATCCCGAGCTGAAAGCGGAAATCGACCGTGCGGGGCTGCCTCTTCTTAATGAGGGCAAAGAAAAAGCCCCACGTGCAGCACCCGTTGCCGTGCAAACGCCCCCTCCTGCGGCGCAAAACGTTACTACCGTCACAAAAACGCGAATGATTGATGTTCCGGTTCGTTCCGGTCAGCGCATTTATGCACCAAACTGTGATCTAATTGTTACAAGCCACGTCAGCGCTGGCGCAGAGCTGATTGCAGATGGCAATATTCACGTTTACGGTATGATGCGTGGACGTGCGCTCGCAGGCGCAAGTGGCGATCGGGACGCGCAAATATTTTGTACTCACCTGACGGCGGAACTGGTGTCCATCGCAGGTGAATATTGGCTGAGCGACAAGATCCCAGCCGAATTTTATGGCAAAGCGGCTCGCCTGCTTCTGGCAGACGACGCGTTGACCGTTCAACCGTTGAATTAATCCCTTTTTAACAAGGAATTTCTATGGCACGCATTATTGTTGTTACTTCGGGTAAAGGAGGCGTTGGCAAGACCACCTCCAGCGCGGCCATCGCTACTGGTTTGGCCCAGAAGGGAAAGAAAACCGTCGTTATCGACTTCGATATCGGTCTGCGTAACCTCGACCTCATCATGGGATGTGAGCGTCGCGTCGTGTATGACTTCGTGAACGTCATTCAGGGCGATGCCACGCTGAACCAGGCGCTGATTAAAGACAAGCGCACCGAGAACCTCTATATCCTCCCGGCCTCTCAGACGCGTGACAAAGACGCTCTGACCCGTGAAGGGGTAGAAAAGGTGCTCGACGAGCTGAAAAAAATGGAGTTCGACTTCATTGTCTGCGACTCCCCTGCCGGTATCGAAACCGGTGCCCTGATGGCGCTCTACTTCGCTGACGAAGCGATCATCACCACCAACCCTGAAGTCTCCTCCGTGCGTGACTCAGACCGTATTCTCGGCATCCTCGCCTCCAAATCCCGTCGTGCGGAAAATGGCGAAGACCCGATTAAAGAGCACCTGCTGCTGACCCGTTACAACCCTGGTCGCGTAAACAAAGGTGACATGCTGAGCATGGAAGACGTGCTGGAGATCCTGCGCATTAAACTGGTTGGCGTCATCCCGGAAGATCAGTCCGTGCTGCGCGCTTCAAACCAGGGCGAGCCCGTGATCCTGGATACAATGGCAGATGCAGGTAAAGCTTACGCCGATACCGTTGACCGTCTGCTGGGAGAAGAACGTCCTTTCCGCTTCATTGAAGAAGAGAAGAAAGGTTTCCTCAAACGCCTGTTCGGAGGATAAGTTATGGCATTACTGGACTTTTTTCTCTCGCGGAAAAAGAACACCGCCAACATCGCAAAAGAACGTCTGCAAATTATCGTTGCGGAGCGTCGTCGTAGCGACGCCGAGCCTCACTACCTGCCGCAGCTGCGCAAGGACATCCTGGAAGTGATCTGTAAGTACGTGCAGATTGACCCGGAGATGGTGACGGTGCAGCTGGAGCAAAAAGACGGGGATATTTCGATTCTGGAGCTGAACGTGACGCTTCCGGAAGCGGAAGAGTCGCGTTAATTCGGTTGTGGTTCGTCGCCCCGGCAGACGTAGCGCCACCGGGGGAATATGCCGGGTATATCGCCCGGCATATTTTTATCGCGGATAACCTTCCAGCAAGGTATTCAGGCGATCGGCCATCAATTCCCCGCGCCAGCCCGCCATCAGTTCCGGCACGCCATTCTGCGGTTTCAGCTTCCAGTGCCAGTTCAGCAGCTGGTTAATCTGCCTGCGTGACGCCAGCAGTTCTGCACTCAGCTTGCTTTCCGTTGCGGCGTCCTGCACCAGCGCTTTGATGTCCTTGAAAGCCTTGCGATAGCCCGGCATATCCATCAGATTCAGCAGCGGCTCAGGCAGCGCCTCTTCCGGCAGCGCCTGCGCTTTGGCGACCAGCGCCAGCAGGGTTTTACCGTGGAAGCGGATCTCGCTCCCCGAAAGCCCGATGCTGTCCAGTTCGCCCAGGCTGCCCGGCATATAGCGCGCGACCGCCCAGAGATGCTCTTCGCGAACCACAAAGTTAACGGCCAAATCGCGTTCGCGCGCTTTGCGTAAGCGCCAGTCGGCTAACAGCTGCAGGCAGGCCAGCTGACGCGTACGCAGCTGCCATGCGTTGCTGATGTCGCGCCAGGCCTCTTTCGGATCGACCACTTCCTGGCGACGCTGCTGCGTCATACGGCACTCGTCCAGCGCGGCAGACAGCCAGCCGGAGGCCTCCGCCTCTTTCATCAGCTGTCCGGCAATCGGCAGCAGGTAAAACACGTCTGCCGCCGCATATTCCAGCTGACGCTCGGTAAGCGGGCGCGCCAGCCAGTCGGTACGGGATTCACTTTTATCCAGCGTCAGGCCCGTATACTCCTCCACCATGGCGGCAAAGCCCCACGACAGCGGACGACCGCTGAACGCCGCGAGGATCTGCGTATCAATCAGCGGCTGAGGCATGATGCCAAAGGTGTTCAGAAAGACTTCCAGATCTTCACTGCCCGCGTGCAGGTATTTCGTTACCGCAGTATCCAGCAGCAGGTCACGCATCGGCGCCCAGTCGGTAATGCCGAGCGGGTCGATCAGCGAGACGTGCTTACCGTCGTACATCTGTATCAAACCCAGCTGTGGATAATAGGTGCGAGTACGGACAAACTCGGTATCCAGAGCGATGGCAGGAAAGTCGCGCGTCACTTCGCACAGCGAAGCCAGCTCGTCGTTGGTCGTGATCATCTGGTAATTCAAATCGGATTCTCTTTTGTTTGCGCCCATAAAAAACGCCGGCTTAACCGGCGTCTGGGCGATTAACGTGAAGCTCAGGCCTTATTGTCTACTTTGGCACGGGCTTCGTCACGTAATTCTCGTCGTAATATCTTCCCGACGTTGGATTTCGGCAGCTCATCGCGGAATTCCACCAGCTTCGGCACTTTATAGCCCGTCAGCTGACGGCGACAAAACGTTATCAGCGCTTCCTCGGTAAGAGAAGGATCTTTCTTGACCACAAATATCTTCACCGCTTCACCGCTGCTGCCGGAAGGAACGCCCACCGCCGCCACTTCCAGCACGCCGCTGTGCTGCATCACCACGTCTTCGATTTCGTTCGGATAGACGTTGAAGCCGGAGACCAGAATCATATCTTTTTTGCGATCGACGATGCGCAGGAAGCCTTCGTCATCCATCACCGCAATATCGCCGGTGTACAGCCAGCCGTCTTTGAGGATTTCGTCGGTCGCATCAGGGCGCTGCCAGTAACCCAGCATCACCTGCGGTCCTCTGACGCACAGCTCGCCCGGCTCGCCGTGAGGCACTTCGTTACCCTCATCATCCACCAGCTTTGCTTCCGTGGACGGCACCGGCAGGCCGATGCTGCCGCTGTGGTAGTCGATGTCATGCGGGTTGACGCTCACCAGCGGCGCACACTCCGTCAGGCCGTAGCCTTCAAGCAGATATTGCCCGGTTAGCTTCACCCAGCGCTCGGCCACCGCCTGCTGAACCGGCATGCCGCCGCCCGCGGAGAGATGCAGCGTGGAGAAATCGAGCTGCTGGAACTCTTTGTTGTTGAGCAGCGCGTTAAACAGGGTGTTCACCCCGGTCATGGCGGTAAACGGGTATTTTGCCAGCTCTTTCACCAGCCCCGGGATATCGCGCGGGTTGGTGATCAATACGTTTTGCCCGCCCAGCTCGATAAACAGCAGGCAGTTCATGGTCAGCGCGAAGATGTGATACAGCGGCAGCGCGGTGATCACCAGCTCTTTACCCGGATGCAGCAGCGGCCCGTAGGTGGCATTGACCTGTTCGAGGTTCGCCAGCATGTTGCGGTGGGTCAGCATCGCCCCTTTGGCCACGCCGGTGGTGCCGCCCGTGTATTGCAGGAAGGCCAGGTCCTCTGAGACCACTTCCGGCTTGACGTACTGCATGCGATAGCCCGCATGCAGCGCGCGGCGGAAGGAGATGGCATCCGGCAGGTGGTATTTGGGCACCAGACGTTTGACGTATTTAACGACAAAGTTAACCAGCGTCCCTTTGGCGGTGGAAAGCTGATCGCCCATGCGCGTCAGGATGACGTGTTTCACCTGAGTCTTGTCGACCACCTTTTCCAGCGTGTGGGCAAAGTTGGAAACAATGACAATCGCCACCGCGCCGCTGTCGTTCAGCTGGTGTTCCAGCTCGCGCGGCGTGTAAAGCGGGTTGACGTTGACGACAATCATCCCGGCACGCAGGATGCCGAACAGCGCCACCGGGTATTGCAGCAGGTTCGGCATCATCAGCGCGACGCGATCCCCTTTTTGCAGCCCCAGCCCTTCCTGCAGATAAGCCGCAAACGCCCGGCTACGTTCCTCAAGCTTACGGAACGTCATCACCTCGCCCATATTCACAAACGCGGGCTGGTCTGCGTAACGTCTTACCGAGTGCTCAAATAATTCCACCAGGGATTGATAACGGTCAGGATTGATCTCCGCAGGCACATCTGCGGGATAACGGTTAAGCCAAACCTTTTGCAATGCATCACCTCTGAAATGAGTGTTCGTCGTCATCACAGCCCCGATAATAAACAGTTTGTTAACATTATATTAACTCAGCGTACCAGTTTATTAATTGTTCAGATCGCAGGTTGCGAAGCGCGTCACTCTTTTTTTTCGTTTTATCCGTAAAAAAACAGAGACAGCGGCTGAGCCGCTGTCTCTTTCCTAATAATAACAGTAAGTTACTCAGTTACGATCGTTTGAACCTGCGCAGGGCCCGGATTATACCAGCCCCATCCCGGATAACCGTAACGATAAGGATGTGGACCCCACATCCACGGATCGATTGGCTGAGGCGGCATCACCACCTGCTGGGCGATACGCCAGCGCTTATAGCCGTTCACCTGCATGGTCATAAACTTGTACGGCGTGTTGCCGATTTTGCCCTGCACCGAACCGGTGATCGGCCCGACAACGGTTACCAGCTGTCCGCGAAAATCGACCGGGTCGAGGAAGCCATTCACGTCGGCATAGATGCGCCCGCGAGAGGCTTCACCGAGTACGGGACGCGCGCCGCCGTCGAGCGGTACCGTGGCAATTTCCAGACGGGTTTTCCCCTGCTGGTTCTGCACGTCGATCACTTTGCCACCGAAGCGCGCTTCCTGGCCGACGTAAAGCTCGGGCGCGTTCATTACCCGGACCAGATCCTGCTGTGGCGTCGGGCTGCTGCCCTTGATCGCATCAGGTACGGTTACGCAACCGCTCAGTGCTATGGCAACCGCGCCTGCCATAAAAAGGCGTACTACTTTAGTCTGAACCGCCATGATGCGACTCCTTTTTCTCAGTTCCTGTTACTGAGATTCACTCGCGGCCCGGAAGTTTCTTCCACGCGACGGTGTTTCGCAAATAAACCGGCTCCGCATGTTCAACGGCAACGGTTTTTCCTGCTGCAAGCAGCTGACGGGCAATCGGGAGCATATCTTCTGCCGCAGGCAGGAGCATGTTGCCGTCCACCAGCGTCACGCCGGTGCCGTTTGCCATCTCTGGCCACGCCGGCCAGCCCGTGCCGACCGTCGCCCACTCGCCGGACAGCTGCTTCAGGCGTTCAGTAACGGCTTCAGGCTTAAGCACCGCTTCCGTCTCTTCACCGTGCCAGATGCCGTTTTCATCGCGGGTATATTCCGCCCAGTAAACTTCGCCCATGCGGGCGTCAATAGCGGCCAGCACGCGGGTCGCGCCCGTCATGCGCCAGGCTCCCTCGGCCATCGTGGCAAGCGTAGAGACGCCGATCATTGGCAGGTCAGCGCCCAGCGCCAGCCCCTGCGCAATGCCAATCCCAATGCGCACGCCCGTAAAGCTGCCGGGACCGCGGCCAAAGGCCAGCGCGTCGAGGTCGGTTAAGGTGGTGTTGCCCTGGGTTAAAATGGCTTTTACCAGGGGCAGAATACGCTGGGTGTGTTCCCGTGGGCACTCTTCGAAATGAGCAGAAACAGCACCGTCGTTTAACAGAGCAACAGAGCAAGCCTCTGTCGCGGTATCAATAGCCAGAATTCGCATCAGTCGTCGCGCTCTCGCAAGGGTCAGTCACAAAATGGCGCGCATCTTAGCACACTCCGGGGCGAATTACTCCGCCGTTGGGTTTGCCAGGAAACGCACCGCGCGTTTAATGTCCCGCGTACGCGGGGCGGGCGGCAGGCTGGCGAGGAAGGTTGCGCCGTAAGGACGCATGACCAGCCGGTTATCACAAATGACCAGCACGCCGCGATCGGTCACGTCGCGGATCAAACGCCCTACCCCCTGCTTCAGGGTAATGACCGCGTCCGGTAGCTGAACCTCGTCAAACGGATCGCCCCCGCGCAGGCGGCAGTCTTCCATACGCGCCTTGAGCAGCGGATCGTCCGGCGACGTGAAAGGCAGCTTATCGATGATCACCAGCGAGAGCGTGTCGCCGCGCACGTCCACCCCTTCCCAGAAGCTGCTGGTCGCCACCAGCAGGGCGTTACCGGCGCTGACAAACTGCTGAAGCAACTGCCCTTTGCTGGTTTCCCCCTGCAGCAGCACCGGCAGGGTCATGGTGGCGCGAAACTGCTCGGCGAGGTCGCGCATCATGGCGTGCGAGGTGCAGAGCATAAAGCAGCGCCCGTTGTTGGCCTCAATCATCGGCTTGAGCATCGCCGCAAGATGCCGCGCCGCCCCCGGCTGGTTCGGCAGCGGGAGATTGCGCGGCACGCACAGCAGCGCCTGCTTTTCGTAGTCAAACGGGCTGGGCAGCAGCAGTGATTCCGCCTGCTCAATGCCGAGGCGCTCGGTGAAGTGGTGCAGATCGTCATTTACCGACAGGGTTGCGGAGGTAAAGATCCAGCTTCCCGGCTTCTGCGCCATCACCTCTTTGAATTTATCGGCCACCGTCAGCGGCGTGAGCGCCAGGGTAAAGTGGCGGGAGGTGCATTCATACCAGTAGCTGTACCCCGGCTGATTGATCTCTTTCAGCCGTTTCAGCCGCCCGCGATAGAGCGTGGCGCGCTCGAAGGCGGCATCAAGCAGGGCGGAACGTCCGAGGGAGAGCTTCGCCACGTCGTAGCAGAGTTCCAGGGCATCATCGAGCAGCAGCAGCGCGCGCTGGATATTTTTGTCCGCCAGCAGTTCGCGCAGGTTGCCGCGATAGCCCGGCTCGCCAAGCTGCAAGCGGAAATCCTGCGCGCTTTGCGCCAGGCGGTCGGCGCACTTCTGCAGCTGCTGGGTATCTTTGAGTTCGGTCCGGTAGGCAATGGTGAAATCTTTCGCCAGATCCTGAAGCTGGCGGCTGGAGAGCGACTGGCCGAAATACTGGCTGGCGATATCCGGCAGCTGATGGGCTTCATCGAAGATCATCACATCCGCCTCCGGGATCAGCTCGCCGAAACCGCTGTCCTTAACCACCATGTCCGCGAGGAACAGGTGGTGGTTCACCACTACCACGTCTGCGTCCATCGCAGTTTTACGCGCTTTCACCACAAAACAGTCTTTATACAGCGGGCAGTCGCTGCCGAGGCAGTTGTCGTTAGTGCTGGTCACCAGCGGCCAGGCCGGGGAGTCTTCCGGCACGCTCGCGCATGTGCTGATATCGCCCTCTTCGGTCTGGTTCGCCCAGGCGCGCAGGATAATGACGTCGCTCAGGGTTTGAACCGGCAGATCGCCGCCCGCCAGCGCCTGCTGTTCGAGTCGCTCCAGGCAAAGGTAGTTCGATCGCCCTTTCAGCAGCGCCAGGCGTCCTTTGTATTTCAGCGCTTTTGCGACGGTAGGCAGATCGCGGCTGTAGAGCTGATCCTGCAGCGCTTTCGATCCGGTGGAAATAATCACCTTCTTTTTCGCCCGCAGCGCCGGCGCAAGGTAAGCATAGGTCTTACCCGTGCCGGTTCCGGCTTCAACCACCAGCGGCTGGGCCTTATCAATGGCGCGGGCAACAGCGTGCGCCATCTGTCGCTGAGGCTCACGAGGCTTGAAGCCGGGGATCGCCTGCGCTAATTGACCTTCAGGGGAAAAATCGTCTGCCACGTTGCTCTCTCACTGTATTTTTGCACAGGGATTATGTCAGTCCATCCTCTCCTGTGCCACCCCAAATAGTGACGACAGCAGAACAATATGGCAGTCTTGCCGCCTGACGACGAAAAATAACGAGGAAACGTTTATGACAATTGTGCGCATTGATGCCGAAGCCCGCTGGTCTGATGTGGTGATCCATAACCACACGCTGTACTACACCGGTGTACCGTCAAATCTGGACGCGGATGCGTTCGAGCAGACGGCGAATACCCTGGCGCAGATTGATGCCGTGCTGGAAAAACAGGGCAGCGACAAATCCCGCATTCTGGATGCGACCATTTTCCTGGCAAACAAAGACGATTTCGCGGCGATGAACAAAGCCTGGGATGCGTGGGTGGTGGCGGGTCACGCGCCTGTACGCTGCACCGTACAGGCCACGCTGATGAAACCGGAATACAAGGTTGAGATCAAGATTATCGCGGCGGTTTAAGCCCGATTACTCTTCATCTTCATCCTCAAAACGCGCCACGATCCGCTCGCCGGTATGGGTGGCGCGCAGTTCCTCCGCCACCTGGGAAATCGCCTGTCCGCTGCTCATCCCCTGGGACATCAGTTCCTGAATTCGCTCAACCGCTTTCTGCTGCTGTTCATGGCTCAGAGAAGGTAAACCTGCAAACATCGTCAACTCCTGCTAAATTATTCGCGCTAATTATTTCACGCTGCCCGGTAGTATGCCATACATGAACATGCGCTTCCCCACTGTTGTTACCTTACCCTGGCGCGCTGACGCCGCTGAGTTCTGGTTTGCCCGACTGAGCCACCTTCCCTTTGCCATGCTGCTGCACTCCGGCCATGCGGATCACCCCTACAGCCGCTTCGATATTCTGGTGGCCGATCCGCTGAAGACGCTGACGACCAACGATCTGCCGACGGACGATCCGCTGATGAAGCTTCAGCAGGAAATCAACGCGCTGGGCTTATCCGCTACGCCGACCCCGGACCTGCCTTTCCAGGGGGGCGCGCTGGGGCTGTTTGGCTACGATTTGGGCCGCCGGTTCGAGACGCTGCCCGAGCATGCGCAGGCTGATATTTCCCTGCCGGACATGGCCGTGGGGCTGTACGACTGGGCGTTGATTGTGGACCACCAGAAAAAAACGGTCTCCCTGCTGAGCCATGGTGACGTGCAGGCGCGTCTGGCCTGGCTTGAGGCGCAGCATCCTGCCCCAGCTGAGACGTTTACCCTGACCTCCGGCTGGCGCTCGAACATGACCGCGCCGGAATACGCGGAAAAATTCGCGCGCGTTCAGGCGTATCTGCAAAGCGGCGACTGCTATCAGGTCAACCTTGCCCAGCGCTTCCAGGCAGCATACCAGGGAGACGAGTGGCAGGCGTTTATCCGTCTGAATGCCAGCAACAGGGCGCCGTTCAGCGCGTTCGTACGTCTCGAACAGGGAGCAATACTGAGCCTGTCGCCGGAGCGCTTTATCCATCTGGCGGAAGGTACGATTCAGACCCGCCCGATTAAAGGCACATTACCGCGTATTGCGGACCCCGACGCCGATCGCCGGCAGGCGGAGAAACTCGCCGCGTCACCGAAGGATCGTGCCGAAAACCTGATGATTGTCGACCTGATGCGTAACGATATTGGCCGGGTCGCCGAACCAGGCAGCGTGCGCGTGCCGGAGCTGTTCGTCGTCGAGCCTTTCCCGGCGGTACATCATCTGGTCAGCACCATTACCGCGCGCCTGCCCGCCTCTCGCACCGCCTGCGATCTGCTCCGCGCCGCGTTCCCGGGCGGCTCCATCACCGGCGCGCCAAAAATTCGCGCCATGGAAATCATCGACGAACTGGAACCGCACCGCCGCAACGCCTGGTGCGGCAGCATCGGCTATATCAGCCTGTGCGGCACCATGGATACCAGCATTACCATTCGCACGCTGACGGCCTGCGGCGGCAATCTGTACTGTTCTGCAGGCGGCGGTATTGTGGCGGACAGCCAGGTCGAGGCGGAATATCAGGAAACCTTTGATAAGGTGAACCGCATCCTGAAGCAACTGGAGAACTAACGGTGGAGAAAGAGAACCTGACGCTGGATGATTTTCTGTCGCGCTTTCAGCTGCTGCGGCCGCAGGTCAACCGCGCCTCGCTGAATGAACGTCAGGCGGCGGTGCTGATCCCGGTGGTGCGTCGGGAACAGCCGGGCCTGCTGCTTACTCAGCGTTCGCCGCATATGCGCAAACACGCCGGTCAGGTGGCCTTCCCGGGAGGCGCGGTGGACAGCACCGACGCGTCGCTGATTGCCGCCGCGCTGCGGGAGGCGCAGGAGGAGGTGGCAATCCCGCCTGAAAGGGTCGAGGTCATCGGCGTGCTGCCGCCGGTCGACAGCGTGACCGGCTTTCAGGTCACGCCGGTGGTCGGCATTATTCCCCCCAATCTTCAGTATCACGCCAGCGTCGATGAAGTCTCAGCGGTGTTTGAGATGCCGCTCGAAGAGGCGCTCCGGCTAAGCCGCTATCATCCCCTGGATATCCATCGCCGGGGGCATGACCATCGAGTGTGGTTGTCCTGGTATCAGCATTATTTTGTCTGGGGCATGACCGCGGGCATCATTCGTGAACTGGCGCTACAAATCGGCCTGAAGCCTTGACTATACTTTACATTCCAGCCTTTTTTGCAGGTTTGCGATCCGCGTCGCGCTATTAGCAAAACCCATCGTTAACCATTAGTTTAATTCATGTGAATAGTTAAGCCGAGGTTGGTGTTCCCTCTTACACTATGCGCAGTTATAACATCGTTACTGGAACCCCGGTAACCCTGTCAGGAGTGTGAAAGTGATTAGTATATTCGACATGTTCAAAGTGGGGATTGGTCCTTCTTCTTCCCACACTGTAGGGCCGATGAAGGCCGGTAAACAGTTCGTCGATGATCTGGTCGAAAAAGGATTACTGGAAAGCGTTACCCGTGTCGCCGTAGACGTTTACGGTTCACTGTCATTAACGGGTAAAGGCCACCACACCGATATCGCCATTATTATGGGTCTGGCGGGCAATATGCCGGACACTGTTGATATTGATGCCATCCCGGCATTCATCCGCGACGTTGAAGCGCGCGGTCGCCTGCTGCTGGCTAACGGTCAGCACGAAGTGGATTTCCCGCCGGATGACGGCATGCGTTTTCGCAGCGACAACCTGCCGCTGCATGAAAACGGCATGACTATCCACGCCTGGAGCGGCGAAAAAGAGATCTACAGCAAAACCTACTACTCCATCGGCGGTGGCTTCATCGTTGACGAAGAGCATTTCGGTAAAGAGAGCGCGGGCGACGTGAACGTGCCCTATCCGTTCAAATCGGCCACCGAGATGCTGGGCTACTGCAAAGAGACCGGCCTGTCGCTGTCCGGCATGGTGATGCAGAACGAGCTGGCGCTGCACAGCAAAAAAGAGATCGAAGATTATTTTGCCAACGTGTGGCAAACCATGCGCGCCTGTATCGATCGCGGGATGAACACCGAAGGCGTGCTGCCTGGGCCACTGCGCGTGCCGCGTCGTGCCTCTGCCCTGCGCCGTATGCTGGTGACCACGGACAAATTCTCTAACGACCCGATGAACGTGGTCGACTGGGTCAACATGTTTGCTCTGGCGGTTAACGAAGAGAACGCCGCGGGGGGGCGTGTCGTGACTGCGCCAACCAACGGTGCGTGCGGGATCGTTCCGGCGGTGTTGGCCTACTACGATCACTTTATCGAGCCTGTGACGCCGGATATCTATATCCGCTATTTCCTCGCGGCAGGCGCTATCGGCGCGCTGTACAAGATGAACGCGTCCATTTCAGGCGCTGAAGTGGGCTGTCAGGGTGAAGTGGGCGTAGCCTGCTCCATGGCGGCGGCCGGTCTGGCCGAGCTGCTGGGCGCAAGCCCTGAGCAGGTTTGCGTGGCGGCGGAAATTGGCATGGAACATAACCTCGGTCTGACCTGTGACCCGGTCGCAGGCCAGGTGCAGGTGCCGTGCATTGAGCGTAACGCGATTGCCTCCGTCAAAGCGATTAACGCCTCGCGCATGGCGATGCGCCGTACCAGCGAACCACGCGTGTCGCTGGATAAGGTTATCGAAACCATGTACGAAACCGGCAAAGACATGAACGCGAAGTACCGTGAGACCTCGCGCGGCGGTCTGGCCATTAAGGTGCAGTGCGACTAATCCTCTCTTTCGCCCATCCGCAACGGATGGGCGAATTTCTCCCTTCATTCTCGTCTCCTTCTTCTTTCCCCACTACACTTTTTACGGTCGCGGCTGCTCGCGCTCGGCCTGGCATCAGGCAGCGGCTAAATAGCGAACGGGTTGAGAGAGAAGCAGGCGCGGTGGTAACGCCTCAATGGCTGGCGGGAAAATCTTCCCCGCCAGAAGATCGTAACGGGCACATCGTACCCGTTAAGCAGGCTTATTCATCTTCGTCGTGTGCAGACTGTTCTTTAACAATGCGGACCAGATCGACGCGGTAGTCGTTAGCTTCAACGATAGTGATGTGCAATGGAGGAAGCTCGATCACATCCCCGACGCGCGGGATCTGACCGTTTACGGCGATAACCAGCCCCGCCACGGTTGCGATGTCTTCTTCATCGTTAACCACGTTTTCCAGCCCCAGCGTATGCGAGAGCGCGTGCAGGTCGGTCGCACCTTTGACCAGCCAGCCTTCGCCGTCGGCCACAATCTCAGGCGTTTCGTCTTCATCCGGGAATTCACCGGCAATCGCTTCAAGCACGTCCAGCGGCGTCACCAGACCCTGTACCACACCAAACTCGTTGGTGACGATAACAAAGCTACCGCGCGCGCGACGCAATACGCCCAGCAGGTTGATCGGATCCAGCGTTTCCGGCACGACAATCGCCGGCGACGAAGCTGCGATGGCCTCCACGTTGACGCCCTCTTCCAGCGCCACCAGCATCTCTTTCGCCCGCACGACGCCGATGATTTCATCCAGCTCACCGCGGCATACCGGGAACAGGCTGTGCGGAGATGAGAGCAATTGCTGACGAATTTCATCAACGCTCAGGTTCGCATCGACCCAGCTAATTTCTCCGCGCGGCGTCATGATGCCGCGCAGCGAGCGGGAGGCCAGGGAGAGGACGCCATTAATCATGTAGCGCTCCTCTTCCACAAACGCCCCTTCCGGGACCGGCACCGGGTTACGGTTTTCGGAGTCAGACTGGACGTTTACCTGGCGACGCCCGCCCATCAGGCGCAGAATGGCGTCCGCCGTGCGGGCGCGCAGCGGCTGATTTGACTGCTGCTTAATAAAGTTACGGCGCGCAATCTGGTTGAACAGTTCGATCAGAATCGAGAAGCCAATCGCGGCGTACAGGTAGCCTTTCGGAATATGGAAGCCGAAACCTTCCGCCACCAGGCTCAGACCAATCATCAGCAGGAAGCTCAGACACAGCACAACCACCGTTGGATGCTGGTTGACGAAGCGCGTCAGCGGTTTCGAGGCCAGCAGCATCACCGCCATCGCAATCACGACAGCCGCCATCATCACCGGCAGGTGGTTCACCATACCGACCGCGGTAATGACCGCATCCAGCGAGAAGACCGCATCCAGCACCACGATTTGCAGTACCACGACCCAGAAGCTGGCGTAGCCCTTACCGTGCCCATCATCGTGCTGCCGGTTCTCCAGCCGTTCATGCAGCTCCGTCGTCGCTTTGAACAGCAGGAATATCCCCCCGATCAGCATGATCAAATCACGCCCGGAGAAGGTGTAGTCCATCACGGAGAAGAGCGGTTTGGTCAGCGTGACCATCCACGAGATCACGGACAGCAAGCCCAGTCGCATGATCAACGCCAGCGACAGGCCAATCAAACGTGCTTTATCACGCTGTTTTGGCGGGAGCTTGTCCGCGAGGATGGCGATAAACACCAGGTTATCAATACCGAGAACGATCTCCAGTACGACCAGCGTGAGCAGTCCCACCCAGATTGACGGGTCCATTAAGAATTCCATGACAAGCTCCTGCTAAAGGAATGACAAAACGGTGCCCCGCTCAACGTGGGCAAATAAGAGGCAGACAGAGTCGATACGTGGCGTGGTTCGCCGGTGAAAAAGGCGCGGAATGGCCTGGTAGATGACTGACGTCGGTGACGGTCCATATAGTGGGCTGTAGCCCTATACTCCTGAACAATTAAACGGAGGCTAAACATATCAGAGACAATAGGTTTTAAGCAAAGATTTACGTTCATTTGCAAAAACGTAATAAGACTAAATTTGTGTTGAGAATTTTCTCGATCGGGAAAGCTAAATTACGGATCTTCATCACATAAATTATTTTTTCACTGTCTAAAATAATTCGCGGAAGTCTTAGTTTTTTAACTCTAACCCTTATCTGAATCGATTCGGTTCGCCAATACGATTCTCAGTACGTCTGTCCGGCAGGCGTATTAATGATAATAAAAGGAGGTAGCAAGTGACCATTGCTATTGTCATAGGCACACATGGTTGGGCTGCTGAGCAGCTACTCAAAACGGCAGAGATGCTGTTGGGCGAGCAGGAAAACGTCGGCTGGATCGATTTCGTTCCCGGTGAAAATGCCGAGACGCTGATTGAGAAGTACAACGCTCAACTCGCGAAGCTGGATACCAGCAAAGGCGTGCTGTTTCTCGTCGATACATGGGGCGGCAGTCCGTTTAATGCTGCCAGCCGTATTGTCGTCGATAAAGAGCATTATGAAGTCGTCGCCGGGGTTAACATTCCTATGCTGGTGGAAACCTTTATGGCGCGCGACGACAACCCGAGCTTCGATGAGCTGGTCGCGCTGGCCGTTGAAACCGGTCGCGAAGGGGTGAAAGCCCTGAAAGCTCAGCCGGTTGAAAAACCCGCCCCTGCCCCGGCTGCGGCGGCACCGAAAGCAGCGGCACCGGCAAAACCGATGGGACCGAACGATTACATGGTCATCGGTCTGGCGCGTATTGATGACCGTCTGATTCACGGACAGGTTGCGACACGCTGGACCAAAGAGACCAACGTACAACGTATCATCGTGGTCAGTGACGAAGTGGCCGCCGACACTGTCCGTAAAACCCTTCTGACTCAGGTTGCACCACCGGGCGTTACCGCGCACGTGGTGGATGTCGCCAAGATGATCCGCGTTTACAACAACCCGAAATATGCGGGTGAACGCGTGATGCTCCTGTTTACGAACCCGACAGACGTCGAGCGCATTGTTGAAGGCGGCGTGAAAATCACCTCCGTGAACATCGGCGGTATGGCTTTCCGTCAGGGCAAAACGCAGGTCAACAACGCGATTTCAGTCGATGCGAAAGATATCGAGGCGTTCAACAAGCTGAATGCCCGCGGTATTGAGCTGGAAGCCCGTAAGGTTTCCACTGACCAGAAACTGAAAATGATGGATTTGATCGGTAAAGTTGGGAAATAAGCCCGCGCCGGTTTTTCACATAAAGCTTATGTTATAGGAGAAGTACAATGGAGATTACCACTCTTCAGATTGTGCTGGTGTTCATCGTCGCGTGTATTGCGGGTATGGAATCCGTACTTGATGAATTTCAGTTCCACCGTCCTCTGGTGGCCTGTACGTTGATTGGTGCCGTTCTGGGTGATATGAAAACCGGTATCATCATCGGGGGTACGCTGGAAATGATCGCCCTGGGCTGGATGAACATCGGTGCAGCCGTTGCGCCAGATGCCGCACTGGCCTCTATCATCTCAACCGTTCTGGTTATTGCCGGTCATCAGAGTATCGGTGCAGGTATCGCCCTGGCCATTCCTCTGGCCGCAGCAGGCCAGGTGCTGACCATCATCGTTCGTACTATCACCGTGGCCTTCCAGCACGCGGCGGATAAGGCGGCCGAAAACGGCAACCTCACGGCGCTCTCCTGGATCCACGTGTCGTCCCTGTTCCTGCAGGCGATGCGTATCGCAATCCCGGCGGTTATCGTTGCGATCTCTGTCGGCACCAGTGAAGTTCAGGGCATGCTGAACGCGATCCCTGAAGTGGTCACCAGCGGTCTGAACATCGCGGGCGGTATGATCGTCGTGGTGGGTTACGCGATGGTCATCAACATGATGCGCGCAGGCTACCTGATGCCGTTCTTCTACCTCGGCTTCGTCACCGCTGCATTCACCAACTTCAACCTGGTTGCTCTGGGCGTGATTGGTGCCGTGATGGCGATTCTCTACATCCAGCTCAGCCCGAAATACAACCGCGTTGCGGGTGCCCCAGCGCAGGCTGCTGGTAACAACGATCTCGATAACGAACTGGACTAACAGGTGAGCGAAATGGTTGATATGACAAAAACTACCACCGAGAAAAAACTCACTCCGGGTGATATTCGTGGCGTGTTCATCCGTTCTAACCTGTTTCAGGGTTCATGGAACTTCGAACGTATGCAGGCGCTGGGCTTCTGCTTCTCCATGGTACCGGCGATCAAACGCCTGTATCCGGAAAACAACGAAGCGCGCCGTCAGGCGATTAAGCGTCACCTGGAATTCTTCAACACCCATCCTTACGTTGCGGCTCCAGTTCTGGGCGTGACGCTGGCGATGGAAGAGCAGCGTGCGAACGGCGCGGAGATTGACGATGGTGCTATCAACGGTATCAAAGTCGGTCTGATGGGTCCGCTGGCCGGCGTGGGCGACCCTATCTTCTGGGGTACCGTTCGTCCGGTCTTCGCGGCCCTGGGTGCCGGGATCGCGATGAGCGGCAGCCTGCTCGGGCCTCTGCTGTTCTTTATCCTGTTCAACGCGGTGCGTCTGCTGACCCGTTACTACGGCGTGGCCTACGGCTACCGTAAGGGCGTGGACATCGTTAAGGATATGGGCGGCGGCTTCCTGCAGAAACTGACCGAGGGGGCGTCAATTCTCGGCCTGTTTGTGATGGGGGCGCTGGTTAACAAGTGGACGCACGTGAACATCCCGCTGGTGGTTTCGACCATCACCGGTCAGGATGGTCAGACCCGCGTCACCACCGTGCAGACGATTCTGGACCAGCTGATGCCTGGCCTGGTGCCGCTGCTGTTGACCTTCGCCTGTATGTGGCTGCTGCGTAAGAAAGTGAACCCGCTGTGGATCATCGTTGGCTTCTTCGTCATCGGTATCGCGGGTTACGCTGTCGGCCTGCTGGGCCTGTAAGACTTTGCGTTATCGACCGGGGGCTTGCCCCCGGTCTTTTTATCTGGAGGATGAATGACTGTTACGGACATCGTACTGGTTTTGTTTATTGTTGCCCTTCTGGCTTATGCCATCTACGACGAGTTCATTATGCCTCGCCGCCACGGCGAGACGCTGCTGACCCTTCCCCTCTTGCGCCGAGGGCGCATTGATGCATTTATCTTCGCCGGCCTGGTGGTCATTCTGATTTACAATAACGTGACCAGCCACGGTGCAATATTAACCACATGGTTATTATGTGCGCTGGCATTAATGGCGATTTACCTGTTCTGGATCCGCTCGCCAAAGCTCATTTTTAAAAAACACGGATTCTTCTTCGCCAACGTATGGATAGAATATAACCGCATTAAAGAGATGAATTTATCCGAAGACGGCGTGTTAGTGATGCAATTAGAACAACGCCGCCTGCTCATTCGGGTCAAAAATATTGATGACCTTGAGAAAATCTACAAATTACTCGTTAAAACTCAATGAGTTATTATTATAACCTCGGCTATATATTGTGATATTCTTTCACAAAGAATATAGCCGTTGCTATATCTCCCCTCCTCTTTCACTTATATTTATTAACGATATTTTCACGCATAAACCTAAATGAAAATCGTTATCAAACAAGCGAATAAATTAAGCCTTTCTCGTTGTTGTTTTATATTCTCAAAATATGTTAAGGTTGCGCCCGTCGTTGGGGAGTAGCCGATTTCCTGCACGCAGGAAATGTACGTGTCAACATACTCGTTGAAAAACGTGGCGCGTACGGATCGCTTTCAGCACGCTTACCGTGCAAAAGGGATCAGGCGAGACCATAGATACATCAACTGCTGTTTACTGGGGGCAGTGATGTGTCATATGGATATCCCCGGTCTGGACGCTCTTATGAACATCTCCGCTACGATCCTTCTCGCTTTTGGCATGTCCATGGACGCATTTGCGGCTTCCATCGGCAAAGGCGCCACGCTCCACAAACCTAAATTCTCAGAAGCACTGCGCACCGGTCTGATCTTTGGTGCCATCGAAACGCTGACGCCGCTCATCGGCTGGGGTTTAGGCATGCTCGCCAGCCAGTTCGTGCTGGAGTGGAACCACTGGATTGCCTTCGTCCTGCTGGTGTTTCTCGGTGGCCGAATGGTGATTGAAGGTTTTCGCGGGAATGATGATGAAGATGAAGCGCCGCTGCACCGCCACGGCTTCTGGCTGCTGGTCACTACGGCAATCGCCACCAGCCTGGACGCCATGGCCGTCGGGGTGGGTCTGGCGTTCCTGCAGGTCAACATTATCGCCACCGCGCTGGCTATTGGCTGTGCAACGCTGATTATGTCCACGCTGGGCATGATGGTCGGGCGGTTTATCGGCCCGCTGCTGGGTAAACGCGCCGAAATCTTAGGCGGTATTGTGCTGATCGGCATTGGTGCCCAGATCCTCTGGGCACACTTCGCGCCTTAAGCGTCGCGCTGCCAGACGTGGATACTGAAATCCGTCTGGCAGCCAAACGTCGTTCGCGCCGCTAGCGCATCCCATACTTCCGGCTTTGCCCGCCACGCGAACGGCGTCATCTGCAGCAGGGCTACCGCTTCTTCCCCGTTCAAATTCATTTCATACGCCACCGAGCGCTCCTGCTTCAGAGTAAAGCCTGTCAGCTGTTCTGAGTGTGGGGCATGCAGGCGCACCTCGTCGTAAATGAGCCCTTTCAGCTCCATCAGGTGACGCGGGCCCGGCGTGACTGTTATCACCCAGCCTCCGGGCTTCACCACGCGCGCCAGCTCGTTTGCTTTACACGGCGCGTAGATGCGGATAACGGCGTCCATACTGGCATCCTCAAACGGCAGCCGGTGGCTGGATGCCACGCAGAACGTCACGCCAGCGTAACGTTTAGCCGCCGCGCGGATCGCCACTTTCGACACGTCGAGACCGAATGTCACTCCCCCCTTCTCATGCACCACATCCGCAAACCGTGCGGTGTAGTACCCTTCCCCGCAGCCGATATCAAGCATGGCGGACGCGGAGTCAGGCAGCATGTCACCCAGCATCTGCGCCACCGTCTCCCGCAGCGGCAGATAGTGCCCGGCATCGAGAAACGCCCTGCGCGCCTGCATCATCTCTGCGCTATCGCCCGGATCGCGGGAGCGCTTGTGCTGCACCGGAAGAAGATTCACGTACCCTTCTTTCGCCATATCAAACTGATGTCCCTGCGGACAGGCATAACTTTTATCTGTGCGCATCAGGGGCGCGTGGCAAAGGGGACAGCTGAAGGACATGACAACTCCGGAACATAAACCAAAGGACGAAGTGTACCGCTATTCGCCCCGCTATAAAACGGCTGGATCACCGCATGACGATAAGGTGATCAGAACCGGCAGGCAGGCCATCGGGTTTGATATTCTCCAGGCGCAGCACGTTGCCCATGATTTCGCTGAAGACCGGCGCGGAAACCGCCCCGCCGTAGTAGGCCCCGTTTTGAGGATCGTTAATCACCACCACCAGGGCGAAACGCGGGTCGCTGGCAGGCGCAACGCCCGCGGTATAGGCGACGTATTTATCGACATATTTGCCGCTATCATCAATTTTCTTCGCCGTCCCGGTCTTCACCGCCACGCGATAGTCGCGAACGGCGGCCTTAACGCCCCCGCCGCCGGGCAGCGCGACGCTCTCCATCATGTGCTCCACTTCATGGGCGATCTCCTCCGGCATGACGCGGTGGCCGATAACGGGGGGATCGATGCGGGTGATGGAGAGTGGACGCTCAAGCCCGAAGCCGCCAATCGTCGCGTAGACGTGAGCCAGCTGAAGCGGCGTGACCATAAGGCCGTAGCCAAAGGCAAAGGTGGCGCGGTCAAGCTGGCTCCAGTATTTACGCTGTGGCAACAGCCCGGCGCTTTCGCCCGTCAAGCCCAGCCCCGTGTTGGTGCCAAACCCAAAGTTTCGATAGGTATCAATAAGATGCTGGACAGGCATCGCCAGCGAGAGCCGGGATACGCCGGTGTCGCTCGATTTTTGCAGGATCCCGGTCATGGTCAGTTCAGGATAATAACCCACGTCGCGGATACGGTGCCCGTCAAGGGTATACGGGTGGGTATCAATGACGCTGTCCGGCTGGACCAGCCCCTGCTGCAGGGCCGTCATCAGCACCAGCGGCTTGACGGTCGAACCGGGCTCGAACGTATCGCTGATTGCCCGGTTGCGAAAATCATTTATCGTCGCGCCTTCCCGGTTATTAGGGTTGAAATCCGGATAGCTCGCCATAGCGAGTATTTCCCCGGTGGGGATATTAATTAACACGGAGGCCCCTGACTCGGCCTTGTTCCAGGCCACGGCATTGTCCAGCGCATCCTCGGTAATGGTTTGCAGACGCTCGTCAATACTCAACTGGATGTTATGCGCCGGCGTGGGCGCCACTTCCGTCAGGTTTTCAACCACGCGACCATAGCGATCCTCCCTGACCTGTCGGACACCCGCTTTTCCCGTTAGCTGCGCATTGAAGCTTTTCTCCACCCCTTCAATGCCCTGCCCGTCAATATTGGTAAAGCCAATCAGGTTCGCCGCCACGTGGCCTGCCGGGTAAAAGCGGCGGGATTCATCGCGTAAATTAATCCCCGGCAGATTAAGCTTATCAATCCACTTCGCCTGAGCAGGATCGACCTGACGCGCCAGGTAGATGAAGCGCCCCTGGGGGTTGGCGTTAATCCGTGATGAAAGGGTGCTCAACGAGAGATGCAGCGCGCTCGCCAGGGCCTGCCAGCGTTCATCAAAACCAACGCCCCCTTTTGCCAGCACCGTTTTAGGATCGGCCCATACGGCCCGGACGGGCACGCTGACCGCCAGAGGTCTCCCTTCACGATCCATAATCATCCCACGCGGCGCATCAATC
This sequence comes from Enterobacter sp. 168J2, assembly GCF_034107265.1. Lineage (NCBI taxonomy): Bacteria > Pseudomonadati > Pseudomonadota > Gammaproteobacteria > Enterobacterales > Enterobacteriaceae > Enterobacter > Enterobacter sp. 168J2. The sequence continues at coordinate 1,524,620 of NZ_JAWNEB010000001.1, forward strand.
GCCAGCTGACGGAGGGAACGCATATCTTCCTGCTTCACCAGATTGTCAGGTTTGATGATTTGTAGCCAGGCAACGCGGCCAAGTAAAAAGGCCAGACTGCAGAAAATAGCGAAACAGAGCAGCGCAAAACGCGCCGGCGTGAAATTGCCAGCGGTTAATATCAATTTCTTCTTCACCTGAACCCCAGGACTGTTAAACAACGCTCTGATTTAACGAGAAAAGATGCGTTTAGGGAGGCGAAACTGTGATACTAACCTCGCAGCTTTGCAACAAGTTGCTAACAAGACGGAAGATAGTAATATTTTGAAAGATAGGGAATAAAAAAGCCCCGCATGATGCGAGGCTTTATGTCTGAGAGTGAAGCGCTGTGCGCCCCAGTCAGCAGCGGTTCGATCAGATAGCAGTTACGTTAACTGCAGCTGGGCCTTTCTGGCCGTCCTGAATTTCGAACTCAACGTTCTGGCCTTCAGCCAGAGTTTTGAAGCCGTTACCCTGGATTGCAGAGAAGTGTACGAACACGTCTTTGCTGCCGTCAGCAGGAGTAATGAAACCAAAACCTTTAGACTCGTTGAACCACTTAACTTGACCTTTAATCTTTGCCATTTTGCAAAATTCCTTAGAGTGTTTTCTTAGCCCGCAGGCATTAACTGAGATAAAACTGAGACATTACTGCATGAGGCACTAATATAAGGTTCGGCAGAGAAGCGGTATTCAACGACAACGTGTTTACTCAGGACTTCTTTACTGAAAATGCCACACATAAACAGAACTGTACCTCGTTTGACCCAAAACGTGTTATCACACACTATGTTTAATATGGCAAGCCATTTTTAAACATGTCTCGATCCGCCGCACAAATTCGAACACTGTCTGTAAGGATTTGCACAATTATGCGCTTCACAAACAGACGGCTATACTCCCTTACACAGACTCAACGCTGCTTGCGCAGCCGCTGTAATCTAAGACTTTTTTAACATAGCTCAATCATTACAATGCGTCCAGCAGACGGGAAAAGAAATCTTCGGCGTTGATTGAGTTAGAACAAATTGTGAAAACTTATGCTTAAATCATTGTAACGTGACCGTATTGTTTCAGCCAAAAGCGATGTTAATAATCCGCACCCTTCTGTATTAAAATGCATCAGGTAATAAACAGTGTTATGCACCAAAATAATGAAATTTTTATGACTCTGCATCAAAACAAGGCAAGCAAAACGTTTCGATAAAAATAAAACTTTCCAGGCACCGAATACATACACAATATATGCAACAATTTGTCGCTTCGTTTATAAGGATAAATATTCGCCAATTTTCAGTATCCTGAAAGGATTATTAACTGGTGCTACACTGTCCAGCGCGTCAGTTAATTCTTTTATGGGGTCATCCAGCGCTTCATCCGCCAGCTCAAACACGCCCCAGTGAACAGGGAATGCCAGAGGGCAACCTAACTGCTGCCACAGCGCAACGGCAGACTGAGGATCCATATGGTGTACGGCCATAAACCATCGTGGAGCATAGGCGCCAACGGGCAATGCTGCAGCATCAATTTTCCCCAGACGTTCCGGTATCAACAGCAGCTCGGGCGAATAGCCGGTATCGCCACTAAACCAGAACCGGTGGTGCCGCCCTTCAAAGACCCAGCCGCACCACAATGAGCGATTGCGGTTCCAGAGCGTGCGCATACTCCAGTGCTGCGCCGGTACGGCGGTTAATGTCATCCCCTGCCAGGTAAAACTCTGCCACCAGTCGAGCTCAACCACCTTTTTTGCGCCCCGGCGACGAAACCAGCCGCCCAGGCCTAAAGGAACAAACACGCTGACGTCGGGAAAGCGTTTGAGAATATGGCGAACGGTGAATTCATCAAGATGATCGTAATGGTTATGCGAGATAACGACCGCGTCAAGCTGGTGCAGTTGATCGACAGAGAGTGCCGGAGGCGTTCTACGCTGCGGCCCTAAGAAAGGGAGCGGAGAAGCACGCCGTGAAAAAACGGGATCGGTAAGAAGGATATTGCCGTCCAGCTGCAGCAGTATGCTCGCATGTCCGAGCCACCACGCCCCATCCTCCTGCGGTTGTTGAAGATCGGCCGGTTGCCACCACTGCCGGATAAAGTCATCGTAGCCGAGGGCGGGCGGCTTCGGTAAGCCGGCTTCTTTACGCTCTTTGCGCCAGCGGTCAAGATCGCCAGGCTGGTGTCCTGCAGAAGTGGTGTTACGAAAACCGTTTGGGGTGTGATGCTTCAGGGAGGGGTCATACCAGGGATTTTTCCAGACCACAGCCACCTCCCGGAATCATACGATTAGCGTTCAGCCACCAGGCGAATAAAATCGTCTTGATCGTTGTTCTCTTCAGCGACCGCTTCTTTTGATACTTCTTTCTCTTCCGGCTCGTTAGCCTCGCACAGACGACGCAACAGCGCATTCTGTCGCTTTTGCTGCTCAAGCAGCGCTTCAAGCAGTTCGATCTGCTCGTTGGTACGTGAACTGGCACGGTTTACGAAAAACCAAATGACCAGCCCCACCAGCAGAACAACCAAAGAGATCGTCAGGGATGCCATATTTAGCAGCCCTGAATTCAGTAACTCACCCATTTCACCACCTCAATAAAAACGTCTATTTTACCACTGGCGCGAAGGAAGGAAATCACCTGAAGAAAAAATGCGTGCTACCACGGAATAAACTTATTGATTGCGCAAACGCCGCTAAAAAACTGTACATCCTGATCGCACATCACGTTGATAGTCTGCGTCCACAACACCACGCACGCTATCAGCACGATAATCAGAATCACCCAGCGTATTTTTTTCACTCCACACTCCGTTTAAAGACCTGATATGACCAGGTTATCACGGTTATCTTAAACAAGGACTAACTGTAGCGCCATCAGGCTCTTTTCAGAATCCTGCACTTGTTTCATTACGTAAACCGTTTAGGCTATCGTCATGATAACAACGATAAAGAGGTAATAATGCGCTTAATTATTCGTACAATTGTTGCACTGGCGATACTCTGGATTGGCCTGCTTTTAACGGGTTATGGCGTGCTGGTGGGAAGCACCGAAAACGCCGCAGGGTTAGGCATTCAATGTAAGTATTTAACAGCACAGGGAGTCAGCACGGCGCAGTATCTCCATTCGGATAGCGGGATCATTGGGTTAACCAACTGCCCGGTACTGCGTAAGACCTCCGTCGTGATTGATAATGGCTAAGCCACAGCGTTAACGACGAATAAAAAACGCCGCAAAGATGCGGCGTTTTTTATGTTAGCCTGGGTTAAAACGGATAGTCGTGGTAACCCATCTGTTCAGAAATCTTACGCGCGGCGGTATGCAGAATAGCCACATACTCGTGCAGGCGCTCTTCCGAGAAGCGAAGCGTGGGGAAAGAGATGCTCAACCCCGCGATCACGACGCCAAAGCGGTCAAACACCGGAACGCCGATGCAGCGCAGCCCTTCTTCCTGCTCTTCGTTATCTTCGCCGTACCCTTGTTCACGCACCTTGTCGAGCACCGTTAATAACTCATCGGTGTTAGTAATGGTCCGTTCAGTGCTGCGTTTGTACTCTACGCCATTGAGGATCTGTTTAACTTCTTCACGATCGCGCCACGCCAGCAGAACCTTACCAATGGCCGTGCTGTAAAGCGGGTTGCGACGACCAATGCGCGAATACATGCGCAGGTTATACATGGAGTCGATTTTATGGATGTAAACAATGCTGTCTTCATCCAGCGCACCCAGGTGGATAGTCTCTTTGGTCAGGCGGGAGATCTCACGCATCTGAATATCCGCGCTACGGATCAGATCCACGTTTTGCAATGCCCGGGCACCCAGTTCAAACAGTTTCAGCGTAAGAGAATATTTTTCAGATTCGCCTTCCTGTGCAACGTAACCCAGTGATTTCATGGTTTGCAAAAAGCGGTAAACGGTGCTTTTTGACATCATCACGCGCTGTGACAACTCTGTGATACCAATTTCACGCTCTTCCCCGAGCGCCTGTAAGATGCCAAACACCTTCAGCACGGAAGAAACAGAATCTGGCTGTTTATCCAAATCCGCAATTGCCATTTACCACCTCATAGAGAGTGTTTTATAAAAATCAGAACCGGTTTTTATTATAAATTCCCGTCATGTTACCTGCAATCAATCCGCGTTTACTTCGTTACAAATCTGCGACATAAAACGGTGTTAACGATGCTAAAATAGTTACCCTGAGAATAATTTCACTCTGAGCTATTTATCCCCGATGGAAAAGAACCTTTCCGATGGACTGCCTTTGCCCCAGCGGTATGGCGCTATCGCTACGATTATTATTGGTATCTCAATGGCCGTCCTTGACGGCGCGATTGCGAACGTTGCCCTTCCCACCATTGCCACCGATCTGCATGCTTCCCCGGCCAGTTCGATATGGATTGTTAACGCCTATCAGATTGCGATTGTGGTTTCCCTGCTCTCCTTCTCTTTTCTGGGCGATATGTTCGGCTACCGTCGGGTATATCAGTGCGGGCTGGTGGTATTTACCTTCACATCACTGCTGTGCGCCCTTTCGGACTCTCTGCATACGCTGACGCTGGCGCGCATCGCGCAAGGTTTTGGCGGCGCGGCGCTGATGAGCGTCAATACGGCGCTAATCCGCCTGATCTATCCGCAGCGTCATCTGGGGCGAGGCATGGGGATAAACTCGTTTATTGTCGCGGTCTCATCTGCCGCCGGGCCAACCATTGCGGCAGCCATACTTTCTGTCGCCTCCTGGCAGTGGCTGTTCGCCATAAACGTGCCGCTGGGTATCGTGGCTATCTTCTTTGCCCTGCGTTTTCTCCCCGCTAACGGCCCGAAAAGCAGCATGCCGCGCTTTGACGTGGCAAGCGCGGTGATGAATGCGCTCACCTTTGGTCTGCTGATTACCGCCCTGAGCGGTTTTGCGCAGGGTCAATCCCTGATGCTTACCGCCGTGGAGCTTGTTGCCCTGCTGGCGATCGGCTTCTTCTTTGTTCGCCGCCAGCTTGCCCTGCCGGTGCCCTTACTGCCGGTCGATCTGCTGCGAATTCCCCTCTTTTCGCTCTCCATCTGCACCTCCGTCTGCTCATTCTGCGCCCAGATGCTGGCTCTGGTTTCACTGCCCTTCTTTCTGCAAAGCGTGATAGGACGTTCCGAAGTGGAGACCGGGCTGCTGTTAACCCCCTGGCCGCTGGCGACGATGGTGATGGCACCGCTTGCCGGTTATTTAATAGAACGCGTACATGCCGGTTTGTTAGGTGCGGTGGGGCTCGCAGTGATGGCAACAGGTCTTTTCGCGCTGGCGCTGCTTCCGTCATCGCCAACCGATCTGGACATCATCTGGCGCATGATCCTGTGCGGTGCCGGGTTTGGCCTGTTTCAGTCCCCCAACAACCACACCATTATTACCGCGGCGCCGCGCCACCGCAGTGGAGGTGCCAGCGGCATGCTGGGGACCGCGCGTCTGCTGGGGCAAAGCGCCGGGGCGGCGCTGGTTGCCCTGATGTTTAACCTTGCCGGGCAAAACGGTAACCACGTTGCGCTTCTCACCGCAGGCGTTCTTGCCACCCTGGCGGCCATCGTCAGCGGATTGCGCGTAACCCAACCCGACGTTCAGGCATAAAAAAAGCCGGGCGGAGTCTTCTCCAGCCCGGCTTATTTAAGCGCTTAGCGTTACTTCAGGTATTCCCCACTGCGCAGCGCTTCAATACGTTTATCCAGCGGCGGGTGAGACATAAACAGCTCGCTCAGCGACTTTGATTTGCCGTTGATGCAGAAGGCCATCATGCTGTTCGCTTCCTGCGGCTCGTAGCTGGTTTTCAGACGCTGCAGGGCTGCAATCATCTTCTCACGACCTACCAGCTTCGCAGAGCCGGCATCCGCGTGGAACTCACGGTGACGAGAGAACCACATGGTGATAATGCTCGCCAGGATACCGAACACCAGTTCCAGCACCATCGATACAGCAAAGTAGATCAGCGGGTTACCGTTGCTCTCTTCACCTTCATCACGGTTGCCGCCCATGAAGCCAGCCGCAATCTGCGCCAGAATACGGGAGATAAAGATAACGAAGGTGTTCACCACGCCCTGGATCAGGGTCATGGTCACCATGTCACCGTTGGCAATATGGCTGATTTCGTGCGCGATAACCGCTTCGGCTTCGTCACGGCTCATGTTCTGCAACAATCCGGTGCTCACGGCAACCAGAGACGCATCACGACGGGCACCCGTAGCAAACGCGTTAATATCCGGGGCATGGTAGATAGCAACCTGCGGCATCGCAATGCCTGCCTGCTTAGACTGCTGCGCCACCGTATTCATCAGCCACTGTTCCATATCGTTACGCGGCTGTTCAATTACCTCACCGCCTACGGATTTCAGCGCCATCCACTTTGACATCAGCAGGGAAATGAAAGAGCCACCAAAACCAAACAGCAGCGCCATAATCAACAGACCCTGAACGCTGCTCGACTGAATTCCCGTCAGGCTTAGCACGAGCCCGAAAACCACCATCACCGCCAGGTTGGTGAGCAGGAAGAGCGCGATTCGCATCATAATTTTCTTTTAACCTCAGTTTAACAAAACGCACTATGCGATTACCCACATCGTATGGGTATTGCGGCTATTTTCAAGCATCCGGTAGGCGTAAGTCACCAGAAAGACACAACTTTACACAATTGGAAATCAGCCTGACGGAAGGATGCAGAACAAAAAGAAACAGGCACAATTTCTTGTGCCTGTTGGGAGATTATTTTGCCGGAGCGGGCTGTACGGCAGGCTTCTCTTTTTCCAGATTCGCCAGGTCGAGCGCGATATGCACCGTCTCGTTCAGGTATGGATCCGGCTCCTGGTAATCTTTTGGCAGATCGTCCAGTTTCTTGAGCAGAGGCTTACCTTCTCGCTTGAAGCGATCGTTGATACGCGCCAGACGCGTTGCATCATCCTCGTTGTTCTCTTTTTCACGCTGAGCGTAGTTCAGAGAAACAATATTCCGCTTATCCTTCAGGGCATTGAAACGCGCAATGTCCTTCATGATGTACTGGAATTCCGGATCTTTCGCGATGCGTTCATTATGCGCTTTCAGCAGCTCAGGGCCAAACTGCGTCATATCCCCCGCCTTCACGAAGGTCGCAGCATTGATGCTGTCCCACGGCAACGCGTTATCTTCAAACTTCTCGCCGGTTTCGGTCTCTTCCGTGCCGGTCGGCATCATGATATCCGGCGTTACGCCTTTACGCTGCGTACTGCCGCCGTTAACGCGGTAGAACTTCTGAATGGTGTACTGAACAGAGCCCAACGCAGGCCATTCCGGACGCAGCATCTGATCGTAAATACGGTTCAGCGAGCGATACTGCTGAACGGTACCTTTACCAAAGGTGGGTTCACCCACGATCAGCGCGCGGCCATAGTCCTGCATTGCAGCGGCAAAGATTTCAGATGCGGACGCGCTGAAGCGGTCAACCAGGACCACCAGCGGGCCTTTGTAATAGACCACGCCGTCGTTATCAGCATCTTCACGAACTTTACCGTTGTTATCACGCACCTGTACCACCGGGCCAGACGGGATAAACAGGCCTGAGAGCGACACCGCTTCGGTCAGCGCACCGCCACCGTTCGTGCGCAGGTCGATGATGACGCTGCTCACGTTCTGCTTCTCAAGTTTCTGCAGCTGAACTTTTACATCGTCTGTCAGCCCCACGTAGAAGCCAGGGATATCCAGGACACCCACCTTCTCTTTACCCACGGTTTTCACCGACATTTTCACCGCGCGGTCTTCCAGACGGATACGCTCGCGGGTCAGGGTCACGATACGGGTTTTGGTGCCTTTACCGGCAGGCAGAATTTCCAGACGAACTTTGCTGCCTTTCGGACCTTTGATCAGCGCAACCACATCGTCCAGACGCCAGCCAATGACGTCAACCATGCTCTGACCGGTTTGTCCTACCCCCACAATGCGATCGCCTACGCTTATCGCTTTGCTTTTGGACGCCGGGCCGCCCGCGACCATGGAATTGATCACCGTGTAGTCATCGTCCATCTGCAGCACCGCGCCAATACCTTCCAGAGACAGGCTCATCTCGGTATTAAACTGTTCGGTATTGCGTGGAGAAAGATAGTTGGTGTGCGGATCGATTTCGTGGGCAAAGGCGGTCATCGCCAGTGAGAAGACATCCTCACTGTTGGTCTGCGCCAGACGACGAATGGCAAATTTGTAACGACGCGTCAGCGTGTCGCGGATCTCTTTTTCATCTTTGCCGGTCAGCTTGAGGCTCAGCTCGTCGTATTTGACCTTTCCGTCCCACAGCGCGTTCAGCTCGGCTTCGTCTTTCGGCCAGGGCGCTTTGCTGCGATCGAGATTAAAGGTGTCGGTGCCGGTGAAGTCCATCGGACGTTCCAGCACTTTCAGCGCGTACTGATAGCGTTCAAAGCGGCGCTTTTGCGACAGGTTGTAGAGATCGTAGAACAGATCCAGCTTGCCTGACCGCAGCTCATCACCCACCTCGGATTTGCGCTTAGCGAACTGCTCGACATCGCTGGCGAGCAAAACGTTATGGCTGTAGTCCAGCAAGTTCAGATAGCGGTCAAAGATTTTGGCCGAAAAGGCCTGATCGAGATCGAACTGACGATAGTGCGAGCGGGTAAAGCGAGAGGTTACACGCTCGCTTACCGTCGCGTGCTGCGTCTCTTCCTTGAGTACCGGAATTTGATCAACACGCGTGATATCGTCCACTGCGAAAGCGTGACCTGTTATGGCAAACAGGCCCGCCAGCGCGGTGAGCTTAAAAAAAGTGTTCATGCCAGGCTTGGCCTCCGTTTCAGAACAACAAGTGTTCTGCGCGTACAATCATTGACATACCAGAAGTCAGCTGTACACGAACGCCATCTTTGGTGATTTCCAGTACGGTGGCGTCCATTGCGTTGTTGCCCGCTTTTACTTTCAGAGCCTGACCCACGCTCAGGGCGTTAATGTCAGAAACCGGAGTATGACGCGGCTCTTCACGAGGCGCGCGAGGGGCTTTCGCTGCTGGTTTGTCTGCACGCGGTTTGCGATCGTTATTGTCGTGACGACGCGGCGCAGGGCGTGGTTTACGCTCACGACGAGGCGCTTCTTCCTGGCCGTTTGCCGCTGCGGCTTCGCGTTTTTTCGCTTGCTGTTCTGCACGTTGTGCCTGAACGCGCGCTTTGGCTTCTTCCAGCTGCTTACGCGCGTGTTCAACGTGCTGCTCGTCCAGCTCGCCGCAAGGGTTGCCGTCGAGATCCACGCGGGTCGCGCCCGGTTTGATACCGTACAGGTAACGCCAGCTCGAAGTATAAAGACGTAAGGCAGAACGCAGCTGAGTTTTGCTGAGGTTCATTTCCCCTTCAACACGTGCCACCAGATCCTGAAAGATACCGACTTTCAGGGGACGAGCTTCGCCTTCCGCGCTGAAGCACTGCGGGAAACGCTCGGCCAGAAATGCGATAACTTCTTTACTGCTATTCAACTTAGGTTGATTTTCCATGAAATTTCCTGATTACAACGGACGTTGCCAACAAGCGCAGGCATGAACAGGCGTCATTATAATGACGCTATCAGTAAATGCTACGTTATCCGTTGATTATCCTGCGACGCTCGCAAAGAATTTTTGATAATCGGTTGCAGCGAGGACGTTTTCCAGATTCGCCACCAGCTCGCGCAGCCCCTGTTCGTCCTCGGTTGTAAAGCGACTGAAGACCGTACTGTCGATATCCAGAACGCCAATAATCTGATTTTTTACCACCAGCGGCAGAACGATTTCTGAATTGCTGGCAGCATCACAGGCGATATGGCCGTCAAACGCATGAACATCTTCCACGCGCTGAACCTGATTCTCGGCCACCGCGGTACCGCATACGCCGCGCCCTACCGGAATGCGCACGCAGGCCAGTTTGCCCTGAAACGGCCCCAGCACCAGCGTTTCACCTTCCAGAAGATAAAAGCCAGCCCAGTTCACATCGGATAGCCGTTCGAACAGCAATGCGCTAGTATTTGCCAGAGTGGCTAAGAAGCTGGTTTCACCCGCCATCAATGCCTTAAAATCGCGGTTCAGATCCGCGTAGAATTCTGTTTTGTTCATTATTCAATCACTTAGTTGTCTTACAAAATTACCGCATAGCCTATTAAAATAAGCAATAAATGCGCTCATGCTCAAGATGAATCCGTTCATGAGTTAATATAACGTTCAACAATACTTATTTGCGCGCAGCTGATGGCCTTAAAAACAACCAAAATTACGCCGACAAAAAAGATAACTGTCCATACGGTAAGCGAAGCTTTGCCTCGTGCACATTATCAGCGTTGCCCCCAGTGCGATACGCTTTTTATGTTGCCGAAGATGAAATCGCACCAAAGCGCCTTTTGTCCCCGCTGCGACGCTAAAATTCGTGACGGCCGCGACTGGTCGTTAACCCGCCTTGCCGCCATGGCCGTTACCATGCTGCTGCTGATGCCCTTCGCCTGGACCGAACCGCTGCTGAAGCTTTACCTGCTTGGTGTACGCATTGACGCCAACGTGCTGCAGGGTATCTGGCAGATGACGAGCCAGGGCGATCCCCTCACCGCCGCCATGGTGCTGTTCTGCGTTGTCGGCGCGCCGCTGGTGCTGGTTGCCGCCATTGCCTACCTCTGGTTTGGTAACATCCTGGGGATGAACCTGCGTCCGGTATTGCTGATGCTGGAAAAGCTTAAAGAGTGGATCATGCTGGATATCTATCTGGTGGGCGTGGGCGTGGCGTCAATCAAGGTGCAGGACTATGCCTTTCTACAGCCGGGCGTCGGGCTTTTCGCCTTTATCTGCCTGGTATTGCTCAGCATCCTGACGCTGATCCACCTGAACGTTGAGCAGCTTTGGGAACGTTTTTACCCCCAGCGCCCTGCCACCCGCCCGGATGAAAACCTCCGCGTCTGTCTGGGATGCCATTACACTGGGTTGCCCGACAAGCGTGGACGCTGCCCGCGCTGCCACATACCGCTGAGGCTACGACGCAACAACAGCCTGCAAAAATGCTGGGCGGCGCTGATTGCCTCCCTGGTATTTCTGATCCCGGCCAATATGCTGCCGATATCCATTATTTACGTGAACGGTGGCCGTCAGGAAGATACTATTCTTTCCGGTATTATCTCCCTTGCGCACAGTAACGTTGGGGTGGCGGCCATCGTCTTTATTGCCAGTATCCTGGTTCCCTTTACCAAAGTGATAGTGATGTTTACCCTGCTCGTCAGCATTCACTTTAAGTGTGAACAAGGTTTACGTACCCGTATTCTGCTTCTGCGATTCGTCACCTGGATTGGCCGCTGGTCAATGCTGGATCTGTTTGTGATTTCGCTGATGATGTCGCTGATCAATCGCGACCAGCTTCTTGCTTTTACTATGGGACCCGCGGCTTTTTATTTCGGCTCTGCGGTGATATTGACTATTCTTGCTGTGGAATGGCTGGATAGCCGCTTACTTTGGGATGCACATGAGTCAGGAAACCCCCGCTTCGCCGACTGAAGCGAGAATTAAAACTAAACGCCGCATTTCGCCATTCTGGTTGCTGCCCGTCATCGCCCTGATGATTGCGGGCTGGCTTATCTGGACGAGCTATGAAGATCGCGGCAGTACCGTCACCATTGATTTTCAGACCGCCGACGGCATCGTCGCCGGGCGAACCCCCGTTCGTTTTCAGGGGGTAGAAGTCGGTACGGTTCAGGACATCTCCCTTGGAAAAGGGCTTAACAAGATTCAGGTGCGGGTCAGTATTAAATCTGACATGCAGGATGCCCTCCGCAGCGAAACGCAGTTCTGGCTGGTAACGCCGAAAGCCTCTCTGGCCGGCGTGTCCGGGCTGGATGCGCTGGTTGGCGGTAACTACATCGGCATGATGCCGGGCAAGGGTGAACCGCAGGATCACTTTGTCGCGCTGGATACGCAGCCGAAATACCGCCTCAATAACGGCGATCTGATGATCCATCTTCAGGCACCGGATTTGGGCTCGCTGAACAGCGGTTCTCTGGTCTACTTCCGCAAGATTCCGGTTGGCCGCGTGTACGATTACACCATCAACCCAAACAAACAGGGCGTAACCATTGATGTGCTGATCGAACGTCGCTTCACCAATCTGGTGAAAAAAGGCAGCCGCTTCTGGAATGTCTCCGGCGTGGACGCCGACCTCAGCCTGAGCGGCGCAAAAGTGAAGCTTGAGAGCCTGGCCGCGCTGGTGAACGGTGCCATTGCCTTTGACTCCCCGGAAAACTCAAGCCCTGCCACGGCCGATGACACGTTCGGTTTATACCCGGATCTGGCGCACAGCCAGCGTGGCGTGATCGTTAAGCTTGTTCTGCCTGATGCCAAAGGGCTGAAAGCGGGTTCAACGCCGCTGATGTACCAGGGGTTACAGGTCGGACAGCTCACCAAAATGACGCTCAACCCGGGCGGCTCGGTGACCGGCGAAATGACGGTCGATCCGAGCGTGGTCGATCTCCTGCGCGAGAAAACGCGCATCGAGATGCGCAGTCCGAAGCTCTCTCTGAACGATGCCAGCCTCAGCGCGCTGCTGACCGGAAATACCTTTGAACTGATCCCCGGTGAAGGAAAGCCAAGCAACAGCTTCGTGATTGCCCCGGCGGACAAAGCGCTGCTGCAAAAACCGGGCGTCGTGACGGTTACGCTGAATGCGCCCGAGAGTTACGGCATTGAGGCCGGTCAGCCGCTGATTCTGCACGGCGTACAGGTAGGTCAGGTGCTGGAGCGAACGCTCTCCGAAAATGGGGTGAGCTTCTCGGTGGCTATCGATCCGCAATACAGTAACCTCGTCCATGGCGATAGTAAATTCGTGGTGAACAGCCGCGTCGACGTGAAGGTGGGCCTGGACGGCGTGGAGTTCCTCGGCGCCAGCGCCAGCGAATGGGTTAACGGCGGCATTCGCATTTTGCCGGGCAGTAAAGGCCCCGTTCGCGACAGCTACCCGCTCTACGCCAACCTGGACAAAGCGATTGAAAACAGCCTGAGCGATCTGCCAACCACTACCCTGACCTTAAGCGCCGAGACGCTGCCGGACGTTCAGGCGGGCTCCGTGGTGCTCTACCGCAAGTTTGAGGTTGGGGAGGTGATCGCCGTTCGCCCGCGTGCCGACGCGTTTGATATCGAACTGCATATCAAACCGGAGTATCGCAAGCTGCTGACGCCAAACAGCGTCTTCTGGGCCGAGGGCGGCGCGAAGGTGCAGCTTAACGGCAACGGCCTGACCGTGCAGGCCTCACCGCTCTCACGCGCGCTGCGCGGGGCGATCAGCTTCGATAACCTCAGCGGCGCGGGCGCGAACCTGCGCAAAGGCGATAAACGGATCCTCTTCCCGTCCGAAACCGCCGCGCGTGCCGTGGGTGGGCAGATTACCCTGCATGCGTTCGATGCCGGCAAGCTGGCTGAAGGCATGCCAATCCGCTACCTGGGCATTGATATCGGGCAGATCCAGAAGCTGACGCTGATCACCTCGCGTAACGAGGTGCAGGCCACCGCGGTGCTTTATCCGGAATATGTGCAGACCTTCGCCCGCTCGGGTTCCCGCTTCTCGGTGGTGACCCCGCAGATTTCGGCCGCAGGCGTTGAGCATCTCGACACCATTCTGCAGCCGTACATTAACGTCGAGCCCGGCCAGGGCAAAGCCCGTCGTGATTTCGAGCTGCAGGAAGCCACCATCACCGACTCGCGCTATCTTGACGGCCTGAGCATTGTGGTGGAAGTGCCGGAAGCGGGCTCGCTTGGCATCGGTACGCCGGTGCTGTTCCGCGGCATTGAGGTGGGTACGGTAACGGGCCTCACGCTCGGCACGCTCTCCGACCGCGTGATGGTGGCGTTACGCATCAGCGAGCGTTACCAGCACCTGGTGCGTAATAACTCGGTGTTCTGGCTGGCGTCCGGCTATTCGCTGGACTTTGGCCTGACGGGTGGCGTGGTGAAAACCGGTACCTTCAACCAGTTCATCCGCGGCGGTATTGCGTTTGCCACCCCGCCGGGAACGCCGCTGGCGCCGAAAGCGCAGTCGGGTAAACACTTCCTGCTGCTGGAAAGCGAACCGAAAGAGTGGCGCGAATGGGGAACAGCCCTGCCGCGTTAATCTGACAGGCTCCGGTGTCAACGCACCGGAGCCTTTATGTTACACTGCGCACCTGAACTTTTCCCTGTGGTGTGCCCGTGGCTCAAAACTCCGTATTTCTTCCTGAACAATTCCTGGCGCTCATGCGCGAGGCGCTTCCCTCTCATCTGTCGCTGGACGATTTTATCGCCGCCTGCCAGCGTCCGTTACGCCGGAGCATCCGCGTTAACACGCTGAAAATCAGCGTAGAGGATTTTCTGACGCTGGTCTCTCCGTACGGCTGGCAGCTTACGCCGGTTCCGTGGTGTGAAGAGGGATTCTGGATCGAGCGCGATGATGAAGACGCCGTGCCGCTGGGAAGTACCGCAGAACATCTGAGCGGACTGTTTTATATTCAGGAAGCGAGTTCGATGCTGCCGGTTGCCGCCCTGTTCGCCGACGGCAACGTGCCTGAACGGGTGATGGATGTCGCCGCTGCGCCAGGCTCGAAAACCACGCAGATTGCCGCGCGCATGGGCAACCGCGGCGCGATCCTCGCCAACGAGTTTTCCGCCAGCCGCGTGAAGGTGCTGCATGCCAATATCAGCCGCTGCGGTATTCACAATGTCGCACTTACGCACTTCGACGGTCGCGTCTTTGGCGCCGCCCTGCCGGAAATGTTTGATGCCATCCTGCTGGACGCCCCCTGCTCCGGTGAAGGGGTAGTGCGTAAAGATCCCGACGCGTTAAAGAACTGGTCCATGGAGAGCAATCTTGAGATCGCCGCCACGCAGCGCGAGCTGATCGACAGCGCGTTCCACGCCCTGCGCCCTGGCGGCACGCTGGTGTATTCAACGTGTACCTTAAACCGGGATGAAAACGAAGACGTCTGCCTGTGGCTGAAAGCGCAATACCCGGATGCCGTCGAGTTCCTTCCGCTCAACGATCTGTTTTCCTCGGCACAGGAGGCGGTCACGCCGGAAGGTTTCCTCCACGTGTTCCCGCAGATTTACGACTGCGAAGGGTTCTTTGTAGCGCGCCTGCGGAAAACGCAGGCGGTTGCTCCCCTGCCTGCACCTAAATTCAAGGTCGGCACCTTCCCGTTTGCACCGCTTAAAGGCCGCGATGTCGCGCAGCTTGAAGCCGCAGCCAGCAAGGTTGGGCTGGAGTGGGATGAAAGCCTGCGCCCCTGGACGCGTGACAAAGAGATTTGGCTTTTCCCGGCGAATATTGAGCCGCTGATTGGCAAAGTGCGTTTTTCACGCATCGGGATCCGCCTGGCGGAAGTGCATAACAAAGGGTATCGCTGGCAGCACGAGGCGGTCATCGCGCTTGCCGGGCATGAGAATACTTTCGCCCTGACGCATCAGGAAGCTGAAGAGTGGTATCGTGGTCGCGATGTTTATCCTGACACCTCGCCTTGCGCAGATGAAGTGGTGGTGACCTATCAGGGATACCCGCTGGGGCTGGCCAAAAAGGTAGGCTCAAGGCTTAAAAACAGCTATCCACGCGAGCTGGTCCGCGATGGCCGTCTGTTTACCGGTAACGATCGCACCGCCTGAAAAAAGCGCATTTTTTTACTGGCGATTTCGCTCTCCTTGTCTACGATCAAAAATGGATGCCCATACTGGTCATACCAGATTTTGACAACCGACCCGGAGAGCACTATGACGAAAACCAGCGTGCGTATTGGCGCTTTTGAGATCGACGACGCAGAACTGCGCGGCGAAGCACAAGGCGATCGAACGTTAAGTATTCCCTGCAAATCCGACCCGGATTTGTGCATGCAGCTTGATGCATGGGATGCGGACACCAGCGTCCCGGCAATACTTGATGGCGAACACTCTGTTCTTTACCGTGAGCATTACGATAGTAAAACCGATGCCTGGGTCTTGCGCCTTGCCTGACCTAAAGAGAACCCGCCCGAAGGCGGGTTATTTATTACTGCAGCTGTGCCAGCGTAAAGTACCCGTCAAAAACCGCCCCCGTATCAATATAGTGCAGGTTAGAGAAATCATACCGTCTTTCGACGGGCGTATGCCCGAACCAGAAGTGATCCGCCCCGCTAATTCCCCGCCCTTTGCCCACCATAAACCCCATCAGGCGGTCGCGATCCCATAACACGCGCTGGGCGCTTACCGGTTTCTGCCAGCGGTATTCCTCCGTCGGGTAATCAGCATGAGCAATAACGTTCAGCCCGTTCGCGCAGGTAATTTCGATAATATGCGGTAACTCCCGGCAGGCGTTAAGTAACGAGCGCGCCCGCTGCTGCTCCTCATGCTCAAGCCGCGAAAACCACATTCCACCATTCATTGTCCAGAGCGCAAAATCATTATTATCCAGGCTATCTATTGCCATTTGCTCATGGTTACCCCGCACGGCTCGAAACCATTTCTCATTGATGAGCTGCAACGATTTCACGCTGTCCGGACCGCGATCGATCATATCGCCAACGGAAATAAGTAAATCCTCATACGGATTGAAATGACGACGTTTCAGTTCCTCCATGAGCCTTTGGTAACAGCCGTGTATATCGCTGACAACCCAGACGTGACGCCACTCTCCACCTTCGATTCGCTGATACATAAGGCCTCCCTTTAACAGTATAGCCGCCGTAAAAAGCGCAGTAAGGCCGGCGCAGTTCTTACAAAGTAAAACAAACGGTAAACCAAAGAGAAATAAAGATCCGCGCGCTATTAATCCCTTTTTACTGGCTCCTTAGAATAAGGGGAAATAAAAACGAGAGGTCTTCACGTGTCTAATACACAGCTACATAACGATGTGTTCTACCCGCATCGCACGAATATTATTTCCGAGCTGGTGAACGGCAAACGCGTCCCGGGGCCAATCTGGCGGAAACGCGAATACCGGCTGAAGTTCCTTTTACGTTCCCTGCTATTTTGGTCTTCCACCCACCGTATGCTGGAAGCCCTCTCTGGCCGTGACGATTTCGACAAACTGCTGACATCGCAAATTACGTTGCCCAGCAAGACCCATCGGCAGTACCTGATGCGCGGTCTGACGGCAACCGATCGCACCGACGCTATCGTTAACCATTACCACTGGATTGATAGCCTGAAGGAGAGCGGTCTCGCCCAGGCTATGACCGGCCCGCAGGAACAACCTGTTGTGCAGTTCCATGCAAAAGACGGCGTGATCTACACGGTTAATGCGTCCTCAGCCGGCAAAGCCGAGCGTGAAGGTGAGAGCACGCTCTGGCTGCGCGACAACGAGGATACGCTTCTGGCCAGCCTGACCTTTAGCGTCGCCCGCAGCAATGGTCAGCCCGTTATGGTTATTGGCGGACTTCAGGGACCTCGTCGCTGCGTAACACGAGATGCCATTAAACAGGCAACTCGCGCCTGCCATGGCCTGTTTCCCAAGCGCGTGCTGATGGAAGTGCTTTTCCAACTGGCAGCGCAGTCATCTGTCAGGGCCATTTTTGCCGTCAGCGATGAGGGGCACGTTTTCCGCGCGCTACGCTATCGCCTCAGCAAAGGCCGTCATTTCCACGCCAGCTATGACGAATTCTGGGATTCTCTGGGCGGAAAAAAACTCTCCGCCTTCTGCTGGCAGCTGCCGCTGCAGATGGAGCGCAAATCCCTTGACGAGATAGCCAGTAAAAAACGCGCTGAATACCGCCGTCGCTTTGAACTGCTTGATGAAATCGAGGCGTCCGTTAAGTCCCGCTTTTAAGCACAGCACTGACTTTCGCTGACTACTCACAAAAATTTAACAAAACAGGCAAAAAGGGCTGGACTTCCGCATGCTGTGTTGTGTTATGTTTTACGAAGTCGCAAAGGACGTATGCGCTGTATAAAGAAGATAATGGGGTTAAGTTATTCACTTTTATACAGATAAAAAGAGACCGAATACGATTCCTGTATTCGGTCCAGGGAAATGGCTCTTGGGAGAGAGCCGTGCGCTAAAAGTTGGCATTAATGCAGGCTAAGTCGCCTTGCCTTTTAAGAATAGATGACGACGCCAGGTTTTCCAGTCCACAGCAAAAGTGGCCTGAAAAAAAGCGTCAGAGCATCATTAAAAGTAAAAAACCGCAGTGCTTTCGCGAGCATCTGCGGTTTTTTATGGGAAACCTGAACGTCAGCAGAGCTTTTCGGCACGCTCGATAAACGGTGCCAGGCTCATCTTCTGCCCCGGGTGGGCCGGGTCATCAATCTGAATCACGCTGATTGGCTGACCGCTGCTCTTGCCGCTGGTGACCTGCTGCTCAGCGGTATCGTTTAGCGGGTACTGGACCAGCGTGCTCGGGTTGATCGCATACAGCGCATGGCCCGGACGGCAGGTCAGCATCACCTCTTCGCGATTAAAGGCCCATTTATCTTTGCCCACTTCAAAACGGCTGACGGTGATTATCTGCGGTGCCGCCAGGGCGCTTCCCGCGCAGGCCAGCAATAAGAGTGAAAGTACTGTCTTTTTCATTGAATAGTTAACCTTGTCAGAAGGGTTCCCAGGTAGCAAACAGACTGACCGTTGCCAGAACCAGCGCGCCCAGCACCACCTCTGCCTGTGTCATCCTGATAAAAAGCCGTTGTGCGCGCCCGGAATCCGGACGGAACCGTGGCACCAGAAAATACCGATTTGCCAGCGCAATTGCCACCATCAACGCCACGAGAGCACATTTGAACAACAAAAACTGCACGTAGCCAGCCTGCCAGGGAATATGGATGCCCAGAATCAGCAGCGCATTCACTACGCCGGTGAGCAGCACGCCCGCGACGGCATAATGCCCCACGCGCGAGAAACGCATCATGGTGTAGATGGCCGCGTTCTGCCAGCGTCCTTTCGCCAGGTGCATGCAGAACAGCAGCGGCAGCAATCCCCCCACCCAGGTTGCGGCACACAGCAGGTGAACAGCATGATTCAGACGCTGTATCGCCCCCATCGGGCCGTCGTTCATCGCCGCATGCCCTACCCCTGCCAGCAGGATAAGCTGACCCATGGCGAGCAGCAGCAGCCGCGAGCCTTTCAGCGGCGCGAGCCACGCGGCGGCAACGGTGATGGCAGCGAGGATAATTTGCCACAGCCAGACGCCGCCAAACCGCGTTCCCAGAACGCTGTGCCAGATTTGCGGGTTAAACACATCGCCCCAGCCGTTGCCCATTAAGCCGCCCTGAAGCATAAACATCAGGATCGCAGCGGCCAGGCTGATGATGGACGCCACTCTCTGCTGGAGCTGGAAACGCCTGGCCATCAGGCGGTGCAGCCCGGAAGGTGCAAACCAGACGCTGTAAAGCGCGTTGCCAAACACGAGCATCAGCGCCGCAAAATGGATAAAGCGCAATCCTACGTATAACAGTCCCAGCATGCTATTTCACGCTGAAGTGATAGCTGCCTTTGGTTTTATGGCCGTCGACGGAAACCACGTGCCAGTCCACCCGGTAAGCCCCCGGCGCCAGCGT
Organism: Enterobacter sp. 168J2; assembly: GCF_034107265.1. Taxonomy (NCBI): domain Bacteria; kingdom Pseudomonadati; phylum Pseudomonadota; class Gammaproteobacteria; order Enterobacterales; family Enterobacteriaceae; genus Enterobacter; species Enterobacter sp. 168J2. The sequence continues at coordinate 1,544,104 of NZ_JAWNEB010000001.1, forward strand.
CTGTTCCAGCGGAACGGTCAGCTGCGCCTTGTTCTTTTCGTCTCGCGAAGCAGTACCGGTTTTAATCACCTGCTTTTGCGCATCCGTCACCACGACGCCGCTAAATCCGGGCTCAATGCCTTCGGAGAAATTCAGCGTCAGCACCTGCGGTGGTGCCACCTGGCTGTCAGCAGCCGGGCTCTGCTGCTTAAGATGCGCATGCGCCAGCACGGAGGGTGAGATTACCGTTGAGGCCAGAAAAACCAGTGCGCATACCGCGCGGGAAGCGGATAAACCCATCACAATCATTCCTTTTTGTTATGCCTGTATGCTAAAGAATAACGCTGTATAATAAACGAGTCGAGGATCATCCCGCTCTGCTTGTCATCGTCGCGCAATCGCGGTAACGTTGCCGCCGCAAAATAAGGAGAAGGTAATGAAGATCAATCTGGCCGCCCTTCCTCAGGACGAGATGGATAAAGTAAATGTCGATCTCGCTGCCGCTGGCGTCGCCTTTAAAGAGCGTTACAACATGCCTATCGTGGCAGAAGTGGTAGAGCGAGAACAGCCCGCACATCTGCGTGACTGGTTTCGCGAAAGGTTAATTGCTCACCGTCTCGCCTCGGTCAACCTCTCCCGCTTGCCGTACGAGCCGAAAGTTAAATAAGCTTAACGACTCGTTACACTTCCTTACGCGGAATCTGGCAGGATAAGAAAACCCTGATTAAATTAGGTGTATTCTCTAATCCCTGCGACTCTGTGTATAAGGAAGTCACGATGTCACATTGGAATATTGCGGCAGCCCAGTATGGCGGGCAGCACCACAGCGTAGATGACCATGTTGCGCACCATCTCCACTTTATTGCCGAAGCGGCACAGCATCAGTGCGATTTGCTGGTTTTCCCGGAACTCTCGTTAACCGGCCCGGGCGCGACGGCATTGCCGCTCCCGCCCGAAGACGATCGGCTACAGCCATTGCTTGACGCCGCCCATTTTTACCGCATTACCCTCATTGCAGGGCTTCCCGTTGAACGAAACGGCCAGCGCCAGAAAGGCCTTGCGCTGTTCACCCCCTCTCGCGATCGTATTCTGCGCTACCCTCAGGGGAGCGGCGCCAGCCTGGTGCCGGGTGATAAACAGCTCACGATTATCGATGGGCAAAGTGATTCCCCGAATCTTGATCCGCAGGCAACGCTCTTCACCAGCTGCCAGTCGGTGAGGGACTACCGCTGGCGACAGTCCATCAATACTCTGCAGCGCTTTGCGCACAGGTATGCCATCGCGGTATTAATGGCGAATGCCAGCGCGGGCAGCGCGTTATGGGATGAAAAAGGCCAGCTGATCGTTCGGGCCGATAAGGGTGAGCTCCTGTTGACCGGCACGCGCAACGGACAGGGTTGGCAAGGCGATATCATTCCTTTAGGCTAAGCGTTTTAAGCTCAGGAGATTTTCATGCTGCGCGTCATTGATACCGAAACTTGCGATCTTCAGGGCGGAATTGTAGAAGTGGCCTCGGTCGACGTGGTTGACGGAAAAATCGTCAACCCGATGAGCCATCTGGTGCGTCCCGATCGTCCTATTAGCCCACAGGCAATGGCTATCCATCGCATTACAGAATCAATGGTGGCGGATAAACCCTGGATAGAAGACGTTATCCCGCACTACTACGGCAGCCCATGGTACGTTGCCCACAACGCCAGCTTTGACCGTCGGGTACTCCCCGAAATGCCCGGGGAGTGGATTTGTACCATGAAGCTGGCGCGTCGCCTCTGGCCGGGGATCAAATACAGCAATATGGCGCTGTATAAATCCCGCAAGCTCAGCGTCAGAACCCCGGAAGGGCTGCACCATCACCGCGCCCTGTATGACTGCTATATCACCGCCGCGCTGCTCATAGATATTATGAATACATCGGGCTGGACGCCGGATGATATGGCAACGATCACCGGGCGCCCTGCGCTGCTGACGACGTTCACCTTCGGCAAATACCGCGGGAGAGCGGTATCGGATATTGCGGATAAAGATCCGGGCTATCTGCGCTGGCTGTATAACAACCTCGACAAAATGAGCCCGGAACTGCGCTTAACCCTGAAGCACTATCTGGGCGAAGCTTAACGCTGCGCGCGGCCTGGCAACGTATCCTGCGCCAGGCCAATCAAAAAGGCATACTCCAGGGCCACCCCTTCGTAGGATTTGAATCGCCCGGATTTCCCCCCGTGCCCGGAGTCCATATCGGTACAGAGCAGCAGCAGGTTATCATCGGTTTTCAGCTCCCGCAGCTTTGCTACCCATTTTGCCGGTTCCCAGTATTGCACCTGTGAATCGTGCAAGCCGGTCGTCACCAGCATGTGCGGGTACGCTTTCGCTTCCACGTTGTCGTACGGGCTGTACTCTTTCATATAGCGATAGTAGGTTTCATCCTGCGGGTTGCCCCACTCCTCAAACTCCCCGGTCGTCAAAGGGATGGACTCATCGAGCATGGTGGTAACCACATCGACAAACGGTACCTGCGCAACAATGCCCTTAAAGCGATCGGGCCGCTGATTGATGACGGCCCCCATCAGCATTCCCCCCGCGCTGCCGCCCATGCCGAAGCAGAGCTGAGGATCGCCATAGCCTTGCTCAATCAGCGCATCGCAGACGTCGAGATAGTCGTTGAAGGTGTTTTTCTTTTTCAGGAATTTCCCGTCTTCATACCAGTGCTGCCCCAGCTCGCCGCCGCCGCGAATATGGGCAATGGCGAAAACAAAGCCGCGGTCGAGCAGGCTTAATCTGCTGCTGCTGAAGTCGGCATCCATGCTGGAGCCATAGGAGCCGTAGCCGTAGACCAGGATCGGATTTTTACCCTTCTGGAAATGCGCCTTGTGATAAACGAGCGAGACCGGCACCTCCACGCCATCGCGCGCGGTGACCCACAGGTGTTCGCTGCGGTAATTGTCGGAATCAAAGCCCTTTACTTCGGTTTGCTTAAGCACCTGGCGCTGTCCGGTATCCATATCCAGTTCAAAGAGCGTATCCGGCGTGGTCATGGACGAGTAGCCGTAGCGCAGCCGGGATGATTCAGGTTCCGGGTTAAAGCCGATCCACGTGACGTAGGCCGGATCGTCGAACGCAATCCCTATCACCTCACGCGTTTTACGGTTGATCTGCCGGATGCTGGTCAGCCCCCGCTGGCGCTCCTCCACCACCAGCCAGTCGGTAAACAGCGTGAATCCTTCAAGCATCACCTGATCCCGCGCGGGAATGAGCACCTCCCACTTGCGCTCGTCGCGCACCTTGGTTTTGTACAGACCAAAGTTCTTGCCTTCACGATTCGAACGCAGATAAAAGCTGTGCTGGAAGTGATCCAGGCTGTACTCGTGATCCTTGCGGCGCGGCAGGAAACAGAGCGGCTGGGCGTCAGGCAGTTCGGCATCCAGGAGCAGCACTTCCGAGGTGGTGGCGCTGGCGAGGAAGATAATCACATAGTGGCGCGAGGAGGTTTTATGCAGGCTGACATAAAACGTTTCGTCTTTCTCTTCATAGACCAGCTCGTCATCGGCTGAGTCCGTGCCTACAGTATGGCGCCATACCTGATAAGGCAGCAGCGTGGAGGCGTGCTTTTTGACGTAGTAGACCGTCTCGGAATCGTTCGCCCAGACAAAATCCGGGGAGACGTTTTCCAGCATTTCCGGATACCAGTTGCCGGTTTCCAGGTTGCGAAAACGCAGGCCGTACTGGCGCCGGGAGAGATAATCCTCCGCCAGCGCCATAATGGTGTTGTCCGGGGAGATGGACATACCACCCAGGGTATAAAACTCGCTGTGGGCGGCGCGCTGGTTCGCATCCAGCAGAATGTCCCATTCATCCCACTCGGCGCTTAATACCGACTGCCGCTGATAGATGGGATACTCGTTGCCCGGCTCGTAGATATGGCGATAGCGATAGCCGTTTTTGGTCCAGGGCGCGGAGATATCGCGCTGGGGAATACGCTGCACCATTTCGTTCAGCAGCTGGTCCTGCAGCGCCTGCTGGCTGGCCATGACCCTGCGGCCATAGTCGTTTTCTTCGTGCAGGTAGTCGAGCACCTCTGGCCGGGAACGCGAATCGTCCCGCAGCCAGTAATAGTTGTCTATACGCGTATCGCCATGCGTGACGATCGCATAAGGAGTACGTCGGGCTTTCGGTGGCATGTCATCATTCTTTTGAGTTTTACACCCTATAAGGTTGGCAAAACCCGCGCATGATGCAAGCGAAACATAACCAGAGGGGCGATAGCTAGCCCTGTAGCGTCTGTTTTTGCTCCCGGATATCTTTTTCTATTCCTTCGCGTACGTCCTGAGGGATTTTCAGCGCATCGCCCAGGGCGTTGAGATAGCTGCGTTCCATAAAGTGATCGACATCAATGGCGGCACAGCTGAGGAAATAGAGCTCCAGCGCCTCTTCTTCATTCTTTACGCCTAGCGCCAGACGCTGCGGATCGAGCGGCTGCTCAATGGCCTGCGCCACCAGCGTCCTGCCCTGCTCTTCAACACCGGCTTCGCGCAGCTGCTGTTCGATAGCCGCTCTCTCTTTATCATCAATGTGCCCGTCGCTTTTGGCGGCGAAAACCAGCGCAAGGATGAGCCGCTCCGTGCGCAGATCCAGCGGAGAAGTATGCTCCCCATAGTGAGGTTCATCGCGGTGCGCCGCTCGCACTCTGTCCTTATATTTGTTCCACAGCACGGTGCCGGCGATTGCGCCGCCCCCGGCCAGCAGCGCGCCGGTACCGTATTTTGCCAGCAGCTTACGTGAGGATTTATTGGCAACCAGCAGCCCTGCCAGCCCACCGAGTGCCCCCGGTACCAGTAGCTTGCTCAGCCCCTGCTCGCCGGAACCTGACGTTTTCTGCCCTAACATGGATTGCAGTTGATTTAACCAGCCTGACATGGATTCCCTCGCTTAACGGGTAACATTTTCCACAGCGTAAGCGAGCAGGCGTCAGGAAATGTCCGCTAAGGCTAAAGAAGCGCAAATTTCTCGTCTGCCCTTTTGCCCTGCGCAAGACAGACGCAAACGTTTTCGTTTATACTGCGCGCATCTTTTTCAGGGGGAATGTTATGACTCGTTTAGGAACCGCGCTGCGACCTGCGGCGACGCGCGTAATGCTGTTGGGATCGGGCGAACTGGGTAAAGAAGTCGCCATTGAATGTCAGCGTTTAGGGGTGGAGGTGATTGCCGTAGACCGCTACGCCGACGCGCCCGCCATGCACGTCGCCCATCGTTCTTATGTGATTAACATGCTGGACGGTGATGCCCTGCGTACGCTCATTGCACGAGAGAAACCGGATTTTGTCGTGCCGGAAATTGAAGCTATCGCAACCGATACGCTGATCGCCCTTGAGCAGGAAGGCCAGCGCGTGGTGCCCTGCGCCAAAGCGGCAAAGCTGACCATGAACCGTGAAGGCATTCGCCGCCTGGCGGCGGAGGAGCTGGGGCTGCCTACCTCAGGCTACCGTTTTGCGGGTGACAAAGCCGCATTCCTGCAGGCCGTTGAAGAGATTGGCTACCCGTGCATCATTAAGCCGGTGATGAGCTCTTCCGGTAAAGGTCAGAGCTTTATTCGCGACAGCAGTACGCTGGACAGCGCGTGGGATTATGCGCAACAGGGTGGCCGTGCCGGTGCCGGTCGCGTCATTGTTGAAGGCGTGGTGAAGTTTGATTTCGAAATCACCCTGCTCACCGTCAGCGCCGTGGACGGCGTCCATTTCTGCGACCCGATCGGTCACCGACAGGAAGATGGCGATTACCGCGAATCCTGGCAGCCGCAGCAGATGAGCCCCCTGGCGCTGGAGCGTGCCCGGGAGATTGCCCGTAAGACCGTTCTGGCCCTGGGCGGTTACGGCCTGTTCGGCGTGGAGCTGTTCGTCTGCGGTGACGAAGTGATCTTCAGCGAAGTCTCTCCTCGCCCGCACGACACCGGTATGATCACGCTCATTTCGCAGGATCTCTCGGAGTTCGCCCTGCACGTGCGCGCCTTCCTCGGCCTGCCGGTTGGCGGCATACGCCAGTACGGCCCGGCGGCGTCGGCGGTGCTCCTGCCGCGGTTGACAAGCCAGAATGTGACGTTTGATAACGTCGAAGGCGCGGTTGGCGCGGGCCTGCAGGTCCGTCTGTTCGGCAAGCCGGAGATCGACGGTACGCGTCGCCTGGGCGTGGCGTTAGCCACCGGGGATAACGTTGACGAGGCCGTAGCAAGAGCAAAAGCGGCGGCAGCGAACGTTCAGGTAGCAGGATAAAAAAACGGGCCGAAAGGCCCGTTTTTCATGCTGCGAATGGCTTACTGCTTCGCGCCTTCAACCGCTTCACGAGCCAGTTTCGTGATGCGATCCCAGTCGCCCGCTTCCAGCGCATCCGCCGGAACCAGCCATGAACCGCCGATGCACAGCACGCTTTTCAGCGCCAGGTAGTCGCGGTAGTTAGCCGGGGAGATACCGCCCGTCGGGCAGAAGCGTACCTGAGAGAAGGGACCCGCAATCGCCTGCAGCGCTTTGGTGCCGCCGTTTGCTTCTGCCGGGAAGAATTTGAACTCTTTCAGACCGTAGTCCATGCCCAGCATCAGTTCAGAAACGGTGCTGATGCCCGGGATCAAAGGAATGGTGCCTTCGGTCGCGGCCTTCAGCAGCGGCTCGGTCAGGCCCGGGCTGATGGCAAACTGTGCGCCGGCTTCGGTCACTTCCGCCAGCTGCTGCGCGTTGAGAACGGTACCCGCACCGATGATGGCGTCCGGCACTTCTTTAGCGATGGCGCGGATGGCATCCATCGCGCAGGCGGTACGCAGGGTCACTTCCAGAACGCGAACGCCGCCCGCAACCAGCGCTTTCGCCATCGGCACAGCGTGCTCCAGCTTGTTTACCACGATAACCGGCACGACAGGGCCAGTGGTCAGGATTGCTTCTGCACTTGTTTTCCAGTTTTTCATCAGAGTTCTCTCTCGCCAGATCGTTAAAGTCAAGTCGTCTTAAAACGTAATACAGGTTGCGCCCTGCTCCGCACCGGAGAGCTTCTCACGCAGCGCGCTGAACATTTCGCGTCCGGTCCCCACGCGCGATGCGCTCAGGTCAGGAATATGGGGCTGACGTGCCGCCAGCTCTGCGTCGTCCACCAACAGAGTTAACTCGCCTGTCTGGCCGTTCACGCGGATCATGTCGCCGTCACGCACTTTCGCCAGCAAGCCGCCGTCGTAGGCTTCAGGCGTGACGTGGATGGCGGAAGGCACTTTGCCGGATGCGCCTGACAGGCGGCCATCGGTCACTAACGCAATTTTGAAACGGCGGTCCAATAATACACCAAGTGGTGGCATAAGTTTATGTAATTCTGGCATGCCGTTCGCTTTTGGCCCCTGATGACGCACCACCACCACGCAGTCTTTATCAAGCAGACCGGCGTCGAAGGCAGGCAGCACGTCGTGCTGGCTTTCAAACACTACCGCCGGGGCTTCGATAACCTGGTTCTCTTCCGGCACGGCAGAGGTCTTCATTACCGCGCGGCCAAGGTTGCCGCTCAGCACTTTGGTACCGCCGTGGTGGGAGAACGGTTTGTCGATAGTGGCAATCACCTGCGGATCAAGAGACGCGGTTGCCCCGTCGCGCCAGTCCAGCTCGCCGTTGTTCAGCCACGGCTCCTGGGTGTAGCGCTGCAGGCCAAATCCGGCTACGGTGTTCACGTCTTCATGCAGCAGACCGCCTTTCAGCAGCTCGCGCATCAGCAGCGGGACGCCGCCCGCGGCCTGGAAGTGGTTGATGTCCGCCGGACCGTTCGGGTACAGGCGCGCCATCAGCGGTACAACGGAGGAGATGTCGGAGAAGTCATCCCAGTGAATCAGAATGCCCGCCGCGCGCGCCATGGCCACCAGGTGCATGGTGTGGTTAGTTGAACCGCCGGTCGCCAGCAGGGCGACGATACCGTTGACGATCACTTTTTCGTCGACCATTTTGCCCATCGGCATCCATTCATTGCCGTTTCCGGTCAGACGCGTCACCTGACGGGCCGCGGCCTCGGTCAACGCCTGGCGCAGCGGCGCGTCCGGCTGGATGAAGGACGAGCCCGGAAGCTGCATCCCCATAAACTCCACCACCATCTGGTTGGTGTTGGCCGTACCGTAGAACGTACAGGTGCCCGGCGCATGGTAGGACGCGGCTTCGGCTTCCAGCAGCGCCTGACGATCGGCTTTGCCTTCCGCATACAGCTGGCGGATACGCACTTTTTCTTTATTCGGCAGACCGCTGGCCATCGGGCCGGACGGCACGAAAATCGCAGGCAGATGACCAAACGACAGCGCCGCCATCACCAGGCCCGGGACGATTTTGTCGCATACGCCGAGATACAGCGCGCCATCAAACATGTTGTGTGACAGGCCCACCGCCGCAGACATCGCAATCACTTCGCGGCTCAGCAGCGACAGCTCCATACCATCCTGCCCCTGCGTCACGCCGTCACACATCGCCGGCACGCCGCCCGCCACCTGACCCACCGCGTTCACGCTGTGCAACGCTTTACGAATGATATTGGGATAGACCTCATACGGCTGGTGTGCGGAGAGCATATCGTTATAGGACGTGATAATAGCGATATTGTTACGCAACATGCTTTTCAGGGAGGCTTTGTCATCGGGCTGGCAGGCGGCGAAACCGTGAGCCAGGTTACCGCAGGCCAGCTGGGAGCGGTGAACGGTGTTGCTTTTCGCCTGTTCAATGCGGGCGAGGTAGGCCGAACGGGTCTCTTTCGAGCGCTCGATAATGCGTTGTGTTACGCGTAACAATACAGGATTCATAAAAGCTCCTTTAATTTATCTGTCCGGGCTCGGGAGTTTACAAAGTCGCTGGCGGTTGTTAACAACGCTGAAACGCTTGCTGTCCGGAGCTCAGGGGCAAAATCACTTCCGGCAGTGTAATAAAAAAAGCTCCGCGGGTGAATCCACGCGGAGCTTAAAAGTATAAAAATTGTGCCACTAGCTGTGTTAGATCATGTTACCGGTAAAATAACACTTTCGGGCTAGCGGATTATCCTACTCAAACTCGTTCCAGGAGCGGCCATCGCGGGTGATCATCGCCACCGACGCAACTGGCCCCCAGGTACCCGCCTGATACGGTTTTGGCGCATCCTGATCGGCAGCCCAGGCTTCGGTGATGGAGTCGACCCATTTCCACGCCTCTTCCACTTCGTCGCGACGCACGAACAGCGCCTGGATACCGCGCATGGTTTCCAGCAGCAGACGCTCGTAAGCATCCGCAAGGTGCGTCTGGTTAAAGGTTTCGGAGTAGCTCAGATCCAGCTTGGTGGTCTGCAGGTTGTGCTTATGATCCAGGCCCGGCACTTTGTTGAGGATCTGGATATCCACCCCTTCGTCCGGCTGCAGACGTATGGTCAGCTTGTTCTGCGGCAGTTCCTGCCAGGATTCTTTGAACAGGTTCAGTTCCGGATTTTTGAAGTAGACGACAACTTCGGAACACTTCGCCGGCAGACGTTTACCGGTACGCAGGTAGAACGGTACGCCCGCCCAGCGCCAGTCGTCGATATCCACGCGGATCGCCACAAAGGTCTCGGTGTTGCTGGTCTTGTTCGCGCCCTCTTCTTCCAGATAGCCCGGCACTTTTTTGCCTTGCGCAAACCCGGCGGTGTACTGGCCGCGCACGGTCTTCTCGCGCACGTTGGAGCGGTCGATGCGGCGCAGCGACTTCAGCACTTTAACTTTAGCGTCGCGGATGCTGTCAGCCGTCAGGTCAGACGGTGGAGACATGGCAATCATGCACAGTATTTGCAGCAGGTGGTTCTGGATCATGTCGCGCATCTGGCCGGCCTGGTCAAAGTAACCCCAGCGACCTTCAATCCCCACCTCTTCCGCCACGGTAATCTCCACGTGGTCGATGGTACGGTTGTCCCAGTTGTTCACAAACAGGGAGTTAGCGAAACGCAGCGCCAGCAGGTTCAGTACCGTCTCTTTACCGAGATAGTGGTCGATACGGTAGACCTGGCACTCTTCAAAGAACTCGCCCACCTGGTCGTTGATTTCACGCGAGGTTGCCAGCGACGTACCCAGCGGCTTCTCCATCACCACGCGCGCCGGCTTGGCGTTCAGTTTGGCTTCGCCCAAACCTTTGCAGATGGCGCCAAAGGTGCTTGGCGGCATGGCGAAATAGTTAATGGTGACACGGTTTTTCTGATCCAGCATGGCACCCAGACGGGAAAACGCGCTGACGTCATTGACGTCCAGGTTACAGAAATCGAGACGACCGCTGAGGGTATCCCACAAACTTTCATCAATTTTTTCCTTCATGAAAGTTTCGAGCGCCTCGCGGACGACTTTGGTATAAGCGTCCTTGTCCCAGTCGGCGCGCCCTACACCCAGGATACGCGTATCCGGATGAATTTGGCCCGCTTTCTCCAGTTGATACAGGGAAGGCAGCAATTTTCGGCGTGCAAGATCGCCTTTCGCGCCGAAAATGACCAGGTCACATGCCTGGGCTGTTTGCGTTACCGCCATGTCATTCTCCTCAGTTGGATCACCTGGTGCTTCTGCCAGGTATCGTTGTAATTTTATTACAATGCACTGTACTGCTTTTACGTCATTCCCGAAACCATTAGCGCTTATCGTCTCGTGCGATACGGCGATTTTTCGCCATTCAGCCGATTATGGCGACGTAATGACGCAACGGCCGTCGATAATTTGCGCAACAGGGTCATAGCAAAACCCGACATCGATCAAGTAATGAAAAAAAACAACAACATTATCTTGTCGACTGTTACCCTTTAGGGAAGCCACAGGGGTAATATCGGCTAATCGAATCAAGATTTCATCAATGCGTGAAATCGTTTCCACCCCCATGAGCGCCTTGTTAACAATGAACATGCTTGAAAAAATCCAGTATCAGCTGGAACACCTTAGCAAATCCGAGCGAAAAGTGGCTGAAGTCATTCTGGCCGCGCCCGCTCAGGCGATTCATTCAAGCATCGCCGCTCTGGCTCAGGAAGCGGGCGTCAGTGAACCGACGGTCAACCGCTTCTGCCGCAGCCTGGAAACGCGCGGCTTTCCTGATTTTAAACTGCATCTGGCACAAAGTCTGGCAAACGGTACCCCCTATGTTAATCGTAATGTGGATGAAGACGACAGCGTAGATGCCTATACGGCAAAAATATTTGAGTCGGCCATGGCCACGCTCGACCACGTTCGTCAAAGTCTGGATATGAGTTCCGTGAACCGCGCGGTGGATTTACTTACCCAGGCCAAACGCATTGCCTTCTTCGGTCTTGGCTCGTCAGCCGCCGTGGCGCACGACGCCATGAATAAATTCTTCCGCTTTAACGTGCCGGTAATTTATTCCGATGACATTGTGCTGCAACGCATGAGCTGTATGAATTGCAGTGAGGATGACGTCGTGGTACTGATTTCGCACACTGGCCGCACCAAAAGCCAGGTTGAGCTGGCGCAGCTGGCTCGTGAAAACGATGCCATGGTGATCGCCCTCACCACCGCCGGCACGCCGCTGGCGCGGGAGGCGACTCTCGCCATTACCCTGGACGTGCCTGAGGATACCGACATGTATATGCCAATGGTGTCCCGTCTGGCGCAGCTCACGGTAATCGACGTGCTGGCGACCGGATTTACCTTACGCCGCGGCGCAAAATTCCGGGATAACTTGAAGCGAGTCAAGGAAGCGCTGAAGGAATCGCGTTTTGATAAAGAATTGCTTATAAAGAGCGATGTTCCCTGAAGTAGATAACGAAGACGTAACCAATAATTACGATGTAATGATTTTCGGCATTCGGTCCCCTCTTTGCTGCCTTGCGGCAGATGAAGGCCGATTCAATGTTCACGCAACACCAAAGTTGTTTCAGTCAACGGAGTATTACATGTCCAGAAGGCTTCGCAGAACCAAGATCGTAACCACCTTAGGCCCGGCCACCGATCGCGATAATAACCTTGAAAAAATTATCGCCGCTGGCGCCAACGTGGTGCGTATGAACTTTTCTCACGGTACGCCAGAAGACCATAAATTGCGTGCCGATAAAGTGCGTGAGATCGCCGCTAAGCTGGGCCGCCACGTCGCTATCCTCGGCGACCTGCAGGGTCCAAAAATTCGTGTATCAACCTTCAAAGAAGGTAAAGTTTTCCTCAATATCGGCGACAAATTCCTGCTGGATGCCAACCTCGGCAAAGGCGAAGGCGATAAAGAGAAAGTTGGGATCGACTATAAAGGCCTGCCGGCTGACGTGGTGCCTGGCGATATCCTGCTGCTCGACGACGGTCGCGTCCAGCTGAAGGTGCTGGAAGTTCAGGGGATGAAAGTGTTCACTGAAGTCACCGTCGGCGGCCCGCTCTCCAACAACAAAGGCATCAACAAACTGGGCGGCGGCCTCTCTGCGGAAGCCCTGACCGACAAAGACAAAGCGGATATCGTCACGGCGGCCCAGATCGGCGTTGACTACCTGGCGGTCTCCTTCCCGCGCTGTGGCGAAGATCTGAACTATGCGCGCCGTCTGGCCCGTGACGCAGGCTGTGATGCCAAAATCGTCGCTAAGGTTGAACGCGCGGAAGCCGTGTGCGATCAGGATGCGATGGACGATGTGATCCTCGCCTCTGACGTGGTGATGGTTGCCCGTGGCGATCTGGGCGTGGAAATCGGCGACCCTGAGCTGGTCGGTATCCAGAAAGCGCTGATTCGTCGCGCACGTCAGCTGAACCGCGCGGTGATCACCGCCACCCAGATGATGGAATCCATGATCACCAACCCAATGCCAACCCGTGCGGAAGTCATGGACGTCGCGAACGCCGTGCTGGACGGTACCGATGCGGTGATGCTGTCAGCGGAAACCGCGGCGGGCCAGTATCCGGCAGAAACCGTGGCCGCAATGGCGCGCGTTTGCCTGGGCGCGGAGAAGATCCCAAGCATTAACGTCTCCAAGCACCGCCTGGATATCCAGTTCGACAACGTGGAAGAAGCGATTGCGATGTCCGCCATGTACGCGGCTAACCATCTGAAAGGCGTTACGGCGATCATCACCATGACCGAATCTGGCCGCACCGCGCTGATGACCTCTCGCATCAGCTCCGGCCTGCCGATTTTCGCCATGTCCCGCCACGAGCGTACGCTGAACCTGACGGCGCTGTACCGCGGTGTGACCCCGGTACACTTCGACAGCACCAATGACGGCGTAGCCGCGGCGCACGATGCCGTAAACCTGCTGCGCGATAAAGGTTACCTGGTGTCTGGTGATATCGTCATCGTGACGCAGGGTGACGTGATGAGCACCATCGGCTCAACCAATACCACCCGCGTGCTTACAGTCGAATAATAACGGTATATATGCGATCCCCTCTCCCCTAAGGGGAGAGGGACAGGGTGAGGGGTGAAGGTTTTCTATTTCCTCGGGTAAAGCTCTTTACGCTTATAGGGCTCCGTCTCTCCCGGCTTCCGTGTTTTCAGCAGCTTCAGTATCCACGTGTACTGTTCGGTATGCGGCCCCACCAGCAGCTCTACCTCTTCATTCATGCGACGCGCGATGGTGCGATCGTCCGCGGTCAGCAGGTCGTCCATCGGCGGACGGACTTCGATGCTCAAACGATGCTTTTTACCGTCATAAACCGGGAAGAGCGGGATCACGCGGGCGCGGCAGACCTTCATCAGGCGGCCAATCGCGGGAAGCGTGGCTTTGTAGGTCGCAAAGAAGTCGACAAACTCGCTGTGCTCGGGCCCGTGGTCCTGATCCGGCAGATAGTAGCCCCAGTACCCCTGACGCACCGACTGAATAAACGGCTTGATGCCGTCGTTACGCGCATGCAAACGCCCGCCAAAACGACGGCGTACCGTATTCCAGACAAAATCGTAGATTTTATTGCCCTGGTTATGGAACATCGCCGCCATCTTCTGGCCCTGAGAGGCCATCAGCATCGCCGGAATGTCGACGCCCCAGCCGTGCGGCACGAGGAAAATGACCTTCTCGTCATTGCGACGCATTTCTTCAATGATTTCCAGCCCTTTCCAGTCAACGCGAGCGATGATTTTTTCCGGTCCTTTCAGCGCCAGCTCCGCCATCATCGCCATGGCCTGCGGTGCGGTGGTATACATCGCGTCGATGATGGCCTCGCGCTCGGCATCGCTTTTTTCAGGAAAACAGTAATAGAGGTTAATCTGCGCACGACGACGCGCGCTTTTACCTAAGCGCCCGGCCAGACGGCCTATTTTGCCCAGGACGGGATCGCGCAGTGCGGCAGGCAGCATAGCGATGCCCGCAAAGGTGTAAACCCCCAGCCAGGCGCCCCAGTTGCGCGGGTGTCGAAAGGATTTTTCAAACTCGGGAATGTATTCAATATTATTTTTTTTTGTTTCCATGCTGGTTCCAGGGTCTGGTGACGCAAAAAATTATTCAGATAGTGTAGCGAGGCAGTCGCCCGCGCACAAAAGAAAAAGCCGGCGCATACTGACACCGGCTTTTTTCACAAACAGAGAACTTAGTTTAAGCTCAGCTGCGGTATCACCTCTCTCGCCTGCGCCAGGTAATCGGAACGATCTTTACCTGTCAGGCCTTCGGTGCGCGGCAGTTTGGCCGTCAGCGGGTTCACGGCCTGCTGGTTGATCCACACTTCATAGTGCAGGTGTGGGCCAGTAGAGCGGCCGGTGTTGCCGGAGAGCGCGATACGGTCACCGCGTTTCACTTTCTGCCCCGGTTTGACCAGCAGCTTGCGCAGGTGCATATAGCGGGTGGTGTAGGTGCGACCGTGACGGATGGCCACGTAATAACCCGCTGCACCGCTGCGTTTTGCCATCACCACTTCGCCATCGCCAACGGACAGCACCGGCGTGCCCTGCGGCATCGCGAAGTCTACCCCGCGGTGAGGCGCAACGCGCCCGGTAACCGGGTTCAGACGACGCGGGTTGAAGTTAGAGGAGACGCGGAACTGTTTCGCCGTCGGGAAACGCAGGAAGCCTTTCGCAAGACCCGTACCGCTGCGGTCATAGAACTTGCCGTCTTCAGCGCGAATGGCGTAGTAATCTTTGCCCTCGGAGCGCAGACGCACCCCCAGCAGCTGGCTTTGCTCGCGCTTGCCGTCCAGCATTTCGCGGGACATCAGGACGGAAAACTCGTCGCCTTTCTTGAGCTTACGGAAATCCATCTGCCACTGCATGGCTTTGATCACCGCGCTGATTTCACCGCTGGTCAGGCCCGCATCACGGGCGCTGGAAACAAAACTTCCGCCGACGGTGCCTTTCATCACGCTGTTCACCCAGTCGCCTTTCTGCATTTCGCTGGTCATTTTGAAACCGTTTGCAGTGCGGTCGTAGGTGCGGGTTTCGCGGCGGGACATTTCCCAGGTCAAGCGCTGAAGATCGCCATCCGCCGTTAATGTCCAGGAGAGCTGTTGCCCGATTTTCAGGTTACGCAGGTCTTTATCCGCAGCGGCCAGCTGGCTGATATTGCCCATGTCGATACCGTACTGGTTAAGCACGCTGCTCAGCGTGTCACCGGTAGAGACAACGTATTCGTGGATCCCCGCTTCGTTCTCGGTTTTATCGTCCAGTTCATCCTGAGGGATAGCTTCATCTTCCTGAGCGGCCTGGTCGATAGGCTCGCTGGCTTCAGGTAGCAAAGATCGGATCTCGCTCTTTTCAAGCTCGATGGTTTTTATGATCGGGGCAGAACTCGGGTGGTAAACATAGGGCCGCCAGACGGCGACCGCTAAGGTGAGAACTGTAAGCGACCCCAGCATAACGCGGTGGGGTCGAGGCAGATTGTTAAATGCCAGGGCGACAGAGCGGGCTATCTGTTGCACGTATTCACTTCCTCGTTAATCTCCTTTCAGGCAGCTCGCATACTGGTTCGCCAGTTGGCTGAGGAACTGCGAGTAGCTCGCTTTGCTCAACTGGATATTCGTACCTAGCGGGTCAAGGGTTCCCATGCGCACGGATGTTCCCCTGGCCACGGCTTCTACGACCGCTGGCCTGAACTGTGGCTCAGCAAAAACGCATGTCGCTTTCTGCTCAACCAACTGTGTTCTGATTTCATGTAAACGCTGCGCACCAGGTTGAATTTCAGGGTTGACGGTAAAGTGCCCAAGCGGGGTCAGGCCGTAGTGTTTTTCGTAGTAGCCGTAGGCGTCATGAAAAACGAAATACCCTTTTCCTTTCAACGGTGCGAGCTCATTACCTACCTGCTTATCGGTTGCGGCTAATTGTGCCTCAAAATCCTTCAGGTTGGCGTCTAGTTTGGCTCGACTTTGCGGCATAAGTTCCACTAATTTGCCATGGATTGCAACCGCTGAAAGCCGCGCTATCTCTGGGGATAGCCAGAGATGCATGTTGTACTCGCCGTGATGGTGATCTCCATCACCTTTTTCACCCTCTGCAGCGTGATGGTCGTGTTCGTCAGCGTCATCATCCGCCCCTTTCATCAGCAGCGGTTTCACGCCGGACAGCCCGGCAATCGCGACCTGTTTTTCGCCTGGGATCTGTTTGGCGGACTTCTGCATAAACGCTTCCATCTCCGGACCAATCCAGACAACTAAGTCTGCGTTTTGTAAGCGTTTTACATCAGACGGGCGCAGCGAATAGTCATGCTCTGAAGCCCCGTCAGGGAGCAGAACCTGGGTTTCCGTTACCCCATCGGCAATGGCCGACGCGATGAATCCAAGCGGTTTAAGCGAAGCGACAACGGCAGCGTTAACATCTTGTGCGGTTGTTCCCCAAAGGGCGGTGGATAATGCTGCGAAAAGAAGCGTATTTTTATGTAACATAATGCGACTGTTCATCGTAGTGAATGCGTGGAATGTGATATTATAACATTCGTTGACTTCTTCAAGCTTAAATTGACATGACGACTCTGGTTTCTCTCGACAATATTTCGGTCTCCTTTGGCCAGCGCCGCGTCCTCTCTGACGTGTCGCTGGATTTGAAGCCCGGCAAAATTTTAACGCTGCTCGGCCCCAATGGCGCAGGTAAATCCACTCTGGTGCGCGTGGTGCTGGGTCTGGTTACACCGGATGAAGGTGTAATCACGCGCGAGGAAAAATTGCGGATCGGCTATGTGCCGCAAAAATTACATCTGGACGCCACCCTGCCGCTGACGGTAAGTCGGTTCCTGCGTCTGCGTCCCGGCACGCGAAAAGCCGATATTCTTCCGGCGCTGAAGCGCGTGCAGGCGGGGCATCTTATCGACGCGCCGCTGCAGAAACTGTCCGGCGGCGAGACGCAGCGCGTTTTGCTGGCCCGTGCGCTATTGAGCAGCCCGCAGCTGCTGGTGCTGGATGAGCCAACCCAGGGCGTGGACGTCAATGGTCAGGTCGCGCTTTATGATTTGATAGACCAGCTGCGCCGCGAACTGAACTGCGCCGTGCTGATGGTCTCCCACGACCTGCATCTGGTGATGGCGAAAACTGACGAAGTGCTGTGTCTTAACCATCACATTTGCTGTTCCGGCACGCCTGAAGTGGTCTCAATGCACCCGGAATTTATCTCCATGTTCGGCCCTCGCGGCGCTGAGCAGCTTGGCATTTATCGCCATCATCATAATCACCGCCATGATTTGCAGGGACGAATCGTTCTGCGTCGGGGAAATGGACACTCATGATTGAACTGTTACTGCCCGGCTGGCTGGCCGGGGTTATGCTTGCCTGCGCCGCGGGTCCACTCGGCTCGTTTGTGGTGTGGCGCAGAATGTCTTACTTCGGTGATACCCTGGCGCACGCGTCGCTGCTGGGCGTTGCCTTTGGTTTGCTGCTGGATGTGAATCCCTTCTACGCGGTGGTTGTGGTCACGCTGCTGCTGGCGGCCGGTCTGGTCTGGCTGGAGAAGCGCCCTCACCTCGCCATTGATACGCTGCTTGGCATCATGGCGCACAGCGCGCTGTCGCTGGGTCTGGTCGTTGTTAGCCTGATGTCGAATATCCGCGTTGACCTGATGGCCTACCTGTTCGGCGATCTGCTGGCCGTGACGCCGGAAGATCTTATCGCTATCGCCACTGGCGTAGCGGTGGTGCTGGGTATTCTGCTGTGGCAGTGGCGGAATTTACTGGCAATGACCGTCAGCCCGGATCTGGCCTTCGTCGACGGCGTGAAGCTGCAGCGCGTGAAGCTGCTGCTGATGCTGGTGACGGCGTTAACCATCGGTGTGGCGATGAAGTTCGTCGGCGCGCTGATTATCACGTCGCTGCTGATCATCCCTGCCGCCACGGCGCGTCGCTTTGCCCGTACGCCAGAGCAGATGGCCGGTGTGGCCGTGATTATCGGGATGATTGCGGTAACGGGCGGGTTAACCTTCTCGGCGTTTTATGACACGCCGGCGGGGCCGTCGGTGGTGTTGTGTGCAGCGGTGCTGTTTATTTTTAGTATGATGAAGAAGACCGCAAATTAACATCGAGGGCGCTGATGCCCTCACCCTGGCCCTCTCCCACAGGGAGAGGGAACAATGGATTACGGCATTGCCGGTGGCGTAATGCCGAAATGATTCCACGCCCGCACCGTCGCCATTCGGCCACGCGGCGTGCGCTGTAAGAAGCCCTGCTGGATCAGATACGGCTCCAGCACGTCCTCAATGGTCTCGCGCTCCTCGCCGATTGCCGCCGCCAGGTTATCCAGGCCAACCGGTCCGCCAAAGAACTTATCCAGCACCGCCAGCAGCAGCTTGCGGTCCATATAGTCAAAGCCTTCGGCATCGACGTTCAGCATATCCAGCGCCTGGGCGGCAATCTCTGCCGATATGGTACCATCGTGCTTCACCTCGGCGAAGTCACGCACGCGACGCAGCAGGCGGTTGGCAATACGCGGCGTCCCACGGGAGCGCTTCGCCACCTCAAATGCACCCTCTTCACTCATATCCAGCCCCATGTAGCGCGCGCTGCGGCCAACGATATGCTGGAGGTCCGGCACCTGATAAAACTCCAGACGCTGTACAATACCGAAGCGATCCCGCAGTGGAGAGGTTAACGACCCGGCGCGCGTCGTGGCGCCAATCAGGGTAAACGGCGGCAGATCGATTTTGATGGAGCGCGCGGCCGGGCCTTCGCCGATCATGATATCTAGCTGGTAATCTTCCATCGCCGGATAGAGCACCTCTTCCACTATGGGCGACAGGCGGTGGATTTCGTCAATAAACAGCACGTCATGCGGTTCAAGGTTGGTCAGCATCGCCGCCAGATCGCCCGCTTTCTCCAGCACCGGGCCGGAGGTGGTGCGCAGATTCACGCCCATTTCGTTGGCGACGATATTCGCCAGGGTGGTTTTCCCTAACCCCGGCGGGCCAAAAATCAGCAGGTGATCGAGTGCATCGCCGCGCAGCTTTGCCGCCTGGATGAAAATCTCCATCTGGGAACGAACCTGCGGCTGGCCGATGTACTCATCAAGCAGCTTCGGGCGGATCGCACGATCCACCACGTCTTCTGCCTGAAGGGTGCCTGCCGATACCAGGCGATCTGCTTCAATCATCCTTTACCTCACAATGCAGCGCGCAGCGCTTCACGAATCAGGGTTTCACTGCTGGCGTCCGGTTTAGCAATTTTGCTCACCATCCGGCTGGCCTCCTGAGGTTTATAGCCCAGCGCCACCAGCGCGGCAACCGCTTCCTGCTCGGCGTCATCATCAGAGGCAGGCGCACCAGGAGCAGTCAGAACCAAATCGGCGGCCGGGGTGAACAGATCGCCGTGAAGACCTTTAAAGCGGTCTTTCATTTCGACGATCAGACGTTCGGCGGTTTTCTTACCGATGCCCGGAAGCTTAATCAGCGCCGCGGGATCTTCGCGCTCAACGGCATTCACAAACTGCGGAGCGGACATGCCGGACAAAATCGCCAGCGCCAGCTTCGGCCCCACACCGTTGGTTTTAATCAGCTCGCGGAACAGGGTGCGTTCCTGCTTGTTGTTAAAGCCGTACAGCAGCTGAGCATCTTCACGCACCACAAACTGGGTAAAGACAATCGCCTCTTTGCCCGCGTCCGGCAGCTCGTAGAAGCAGGTCATCGGCATATGGACTTCATAGCCCACGCCCCCCACTTCCAGCAGCACTAACGGGGGTTGTTTTTCAATGATGATGCCTCTGAGTCTGCCTATCACGTGACGCTCCTGCGTTCTGGAAGAAATTAACTGCCGACATAATAAAAAAAGGCTGGATAAACATCCAGCCTGATTTCTGATTATCGTAACCTGCCTCGCGCCAGATTGAGCCGCGACTCGCTCATTTGCATCGCGTTCTGGCTGACGTGACAGTGGGTAATCGCAATCGCCAGCGCATCGGCGGCGTCGGCCTGCGGGTTCGCGGGAAGCTTCAGAAGGGTGCGCACCATGTGCTGCACCTGGCTCTTCTCCGCGCTACCAATCCCCACCACCGTCTGCTTAACCTGACGCGCGGCGTATTCGAACACCGGGAGATCCTGGTTCACGGCGGCTACAATCGCCACCCCGCGCGCCTGACCGAGCTTCAGCGCCGAGTCCGCGTTCTTCGCCATAAAGACCTGCTCGATGGCGAAATAGTCCGGCTGGAACTGAGTGATAATCTCCGACACGCCCGCATAGATGAGCTTCAGGCGCGACGGCAGATCGTCCACTTTGGTGCGAATACATCCACTGCCGAGGTAGGTCAGCTGGCGTCCCACCTGACGGATAACGCCATAGCCGGTGACGCGTGAGCCGGGGTCAATCCCGAGGATAATCGACATCACGCGTCTCCCGTAAACGGTTTACAGGCTCTCATCAGAGAGTCGCTGCAACCTCATCAGAGATTTCACCGTTGTGGTACACTTCCTGCACGTCGTCGCAGTCTTCGAGCATGTCGATCAGACGCAGCAGTTTCGGTGCGGTTTCCGCATCCATATCCGCTTTGGTGGACGGGATCATGGAGACTTCGGCGTTATCCGCTTTCAGGCCCGCAGCTTCCAGCGCATCGCGCACGGCGCCCATCTCTTCCCACGCGGTGTAGACGTCAATGGCGCCATCATCGTAGGTCACCACGTCTTCCGCACCCGCTTCCAGCGCCGCTTCCATGATCGCATCTTCGTCGCCTTTCTCGAAGGAGATGACGCCTTTTTTGCTGAACAGGTAAGCTACGGAACCGTCAGTGCCCAGGTTGCCACCGGTTTTGGTGAACGCGTGGCGCACTTCTGCAACGGTACGGTTACGGTTGTCAGACAGACATTCAACCATCACCGCAGTACCGCCAGGGCCGTAACCTTCATAAATGATGGTTTCCATGTTCGCGTCTTCATCACCGCCCACGCCACGTGCAATCGCACGGTTCAGGGTGTCACGCGTCATGTTGTTGGACAGGGCTTTATCCACCGCCGCGCGCAGGCGCGGGTTAGAGGCCGGATCGCCGCCGCCCAGACGTGCCGCTGTCACCAGCTCACGAATAATTTTGGTAAAGATCTTACCGCGCTTGGCATCCTGTGCCGCTTTGCGGTGTTTGGTGTTGGCCCACTTACTATGACCTGCCATAAAAAGTTCTCCAAAAATCGCGCCTTCTCAGGCCGCGTTAATTACAAATTCTTCAATCGCCTGCCGGTTGCTCCACGACTTGGTCAGTGCGGCGGCATCCGCCGCGTTCACCCAGCGGTAGTTCAGGTGTTCGGTAAACACGATCTCCCGCTCATGGGGGAGCGCGAGACAGAACCACGACTCCGTGTTGCGCTCAATGCCCGGCGCATAGCGATGACGTAAATGGCTAAAAATTTCAAACTCCACCGTGCGCTGACAGTCCTTCAGGGTCAGTTGCTCATGAGCAACATCAATGGTGACCTCTTCCTTTACTTCACGCGCGGCGGCCTGCGGCGCGGTCTCCCCCTCTTCCAGGCTGCCGGTAACCGACTGCCAGAAATCAGGATCGTCGCGCCGCTGCAACATCAGCACCCGCTTCGTGTCTTCTGCATAAATGACCACCAGGACAGAAACGGGAAGCTTATATGCCATATCAGTTTTTCTCTTCCTTCTTCACCACTTCAATGCCCAGCTCGGCCAGCGCTGCCGGGTTGGCAAAGCTTGGCGCTTCGGTCATCAGACACGCTGCGGCAGTGGTTTTCGGGAAGGCAATAACATCACGAATGTTATCGGTGCCGGTCAGCAGCATGGTCAGACGGTCAAGACCGAAGGCCAGACCCGCGTGCGGCGGCGTGCCGTATTTCAGCGCGTCCAGCAGGAAGCCAAACTTCTCGCGCTGCTCCTGCTCGTTAATGCCCAGAATGCCGAACACGGTCTGCTGCATGTCACCGCTGTGAATACGCACGGAACCGCCGCCCACTTCGTAGCCGTTGATGACCATGTCGTAGGCATTCGCAACCGCATCTTCCGGTGCCGCTTTCAGCTCTGCCGCCGTCATGTCTTTTGGCGAGGTGAACGGGTGGTGCATTGCGGTCAGGCCGCCTTCACCGTCGTCTTCAAACATTGGGAAGTCGATAACCCACAGCGGCGCCCATTTGGTTTCGTCGGTCAGGTTCAGGTCTTTGCCGAGCTTCAGACGCAGCGCGCCCATCGCATCCGCAACGACTTTCTTGTTGTCTGCGCCGAAGAAGATCATGTCGCCGTCCTGCGCACCGGTGCGCTCAAGGATCGCTTCCACGATGTCCGCGTTCAGGAACTTCGCTACCGGGCTGGTGATCCCTTCCAGACCTTTCGCGCGCTCGGTCACTTTAATATAGGCCAGGCCTTTCGCGCCGTAGATCTTAATAAAGTTGCCGTAGTCATCAATCTGCTTACGGCTCAGCGCCGCGCCGCCCGGCACGCGCAGGGCAGCCACGCGGCCTTTCGGATCGTTAGCCGGGCCCGCGAATACCGCGAACTCAACGGCTTTCACCAGGTCTGCCACGTCCACCAGCTCCATCGGGTTACGCAGGTCTGGCTTGTCGGAGCCGTAGCGACGTTCCGCTTCGGCGAAGGTCATGATCGGGAAATCGCCCAGCTCAACGCCTTTCACGTCGTTCCACAGGCTACGCACCAGAGCTTCCATCACCTCACGCACCTGTTCGGCGGTCATGAAGGAAGTTTCCACGTCGATCTGGGTAAATTCTGGCTGACGGTCAGCGCGCAGGTCTTCATCGCGGAAGCACTTAACGATTTGATAATAGCGATCGAAGCCGGACATCATCAGCAGCTGTTTGAACAGCTGCGGTGACTGCGGCAGCGCGTAGAATTTGCCTTTATGAACGCGGGATGGCACCAGGTAATCGCGCGCGCCTTCCGGCGTGGCTTTGGTCAGCATCGGGGTTTCGATATCGAGGAAACCGTGGTCATCCATAAAGCGACGCACCAGGCTGGTGATTTTCGCACGGGTTTTCAGGCGCTGGGCCATTTCCGGACGACGCAGATCCAGGTAGCGGTATTTCAGACGCGCTTCTTCAGTGTTGACGTGGTTGGAGTCCAGCGGCAGCGCTTCAGCACGGTTGATGATAACCAGATCGGAGGCCAGCACTTCGATAGCGCCCGTCGCCATGTCGGCGTTAACGTTTTTCTCGTCACGCGCACGCACGGTGCCGGTGACCTGAATGCAGAACTCATTACGCAGTTCAGAAGCCAGCTTCAGCGCTTCTGCGCGATCCGGGTCGAAGAACACCTGAACGATACCTTCACGGTCGCGCATATCGATAAAGATAAGGCTACCAAGATCACGACGACGGTTGACCCAACCACACAGGGTGACCTGCTGTCCGACGTGGGACTGACGCAGCTGCCCGCAATATTCTGTACGCATGAGATATCCCTTAATTAGCCGCAGGCTAAATGTCGCCTGGTATGCAGGCTACTATGTCGCAGCTTTCTGTATGTCACAACTGGATGAAAAAAGGCGGCTATTATACTGGAAATTCCGCCGGACGATAAGAGCGAACCACCGCCAGACGGTCGTTTGCTGCACTCTTATTGCGCATTCTCACAAAAATTAACAAAATTATCCGACCGATAACAGGTCATCACGTCGTAAGGTGTTACGGAAGTGATTAATTTACCTGGAGTGACGATGTTAACACTTGATGCCCGCAAAACCGCGCTTGTGGTGATTGATTTACAGGAAGGGATCCTACCCTTCGCCGGTGGCCCACACGCAGCGGATGAAGTCGTCAGCCGCGCCGCTCGCCTGGCCGAGAAATGCCGCGCCAGCGGTGCCCCTGTGGTCATGGTGCGCGTCGGCTGGTCCGCTGATTTCGCCGAGGCGTTAAAACAGCCCGTTGATGCCCAGGCGCCCGCGCATGCCCTGCCGGAAAACTGGTGGACGTACCCTGTGTCGCTCGGAAAGCGCGACAGCGATATCGAAGTGACCAAACGCCAGTGGGGCGCCTTCTACGGGACCGACCTTGAGCTGCAGCTCCGCCGCCGCGGTATCGACACCCTTATTCTGTGCGGCATATCCACCAACATCGGCGTGGAATCCACCGCCCGTAACGCCTGGGAGCTGGGCTTTAACCTGGTGATTGCCGAAGATGCCTGCAGCGCGGCCTCCGCGGAACAGCATCAGGGCAGCATGATCCATATCTTCCCGCGCATCGGACGCGTGCGCAGCACGGATGAGATTTTAAGCGCGCTATGATGTACGTGGGCCTGCCCCAGTGGTCGCACCCGAAATGGGTGCGCCTGGGCATTACCAGCCTTGAAGAGTATGCCCGACACTTCAACTGCGTCGAGGGTAACACCACGCTGTACGCCCTGCCCCGCCCGGAGATTGTCGAACGCTGGCGGGAGCAAACGACGGACGATTTCCGCTTCTGCTTTAAGTTTCCGGCGACCATCTCCCACCAGGCCGCGCTGCGCAACTGCGGGGACTTAACGGAAGAATTTTTCACGCGCATGTCGCCGCTGGCTAACCGCATCGGGCAATACTGGCTCCAGCTTCCCGCCACCTTTGGCCCGCGCGACCTGACCGCGCTGTGGCAGTTCCTCGATGCCCTGCCCCGCGACTTCACCTACGGCGTTGAAGTCCGGCACCAGGAGTTCTTTGCGAAGGGCGAAGCCGAGAAAGCGCTCAACCGCGGCCTGCTGGATCGTTCCGTTAACCGCGTGATCCTTGACAGTCGCCCGGTGCACAGTGCGGTACCGCATAACGAGGCCATCGTTGAAGCTCAGCGTAAAAAACCGAAAGTGCCGGTTCACGCCATCGTGACCGCGCAGAACCCGATGGTTCGGTTTATCGGCAGCGACAATATGCAGCAAAATCAGGCGATGTTCGCCGTCTGGCTGCAAAAACTCGCGAACTGGGAGCACACCACCACGCCGTACCTCTTTTTGCATACGCCGGATATCGCTCAGGCGCCCGAACTGGTCGATGCTCTGTGGCAGGCCTTGCAGGCTGCGGTGCCGTCCGTGGGCAGCGCCCCTTCCATCCCACAACAATCTTCTCTTTTCTGATATCACCCCCTATCATAGTGAAGTGCCATCTGCCAAAAACAGGGAGTTAGTATGGTCAGCGCGCTGTATGCGGTGTTAGGTGCATTACTGCTGATTAAATTTTCATTTGATGTTGTGCGCCTGAGGATGCAGTACCGCGTCTCTTACGGCGACGGCGGTTTCTCCGAACTGCAAAGCGCTATCCGCATTCACGGTAATGCGGTGGAATACATTCCCGTGGCCCTCATCCTGCTGCTGTTTATGGAGATGAATGGCGCGGAAACCTGGATGGTGCATATTTGTGGCCTGATGCTGATTGCCGGCCGGTTAATGCATTATTACGGCTTTCACCACCGTTTATTCCGCTGGCGTCGTTCCGGCATGAGCGCGACCTGGTGTTCGCTTTTGCTGATGGTGCTGGCTAACCTGTGGTATATGCCGTGGGAGTTGGTTTTCTCACTCCATTAGCGCACAATACGCCACTTTATTTTTCCCGGATTTTTACGTTATGTCAGATCGCGACACGCTTTTTTCCGCGCCTATCGCCAGCCTGGGCGACTGGACCTTCGATGAACGGGTAGCCGAAGTCTTCCCGGATATGATCCAGCGCTCTGTTCCCGGTTATTCCAATATTATCTCAATGATCGGTATGCTGGCTGAGCGCTTCGTTCAACCCGGCACGCAGGTCTACGACCTGGGCTGCTCGCTCGGCGCGGCAACGCTGTCGGTACGTCGTAACATTCACCACGATGGCTGCCGAATCATTGCCGTCGATAACTCCCCGGCCATGGTGGAACGCTGCCGTCGCCATATTGACGCGTACAAAGCGCCCGTTCCGGTGGACGTGGTGGAAGGCGATATCCGTGAGATCGAGATTAACAACGCCTCGATGGTGGTGCTGAATTTTACCCTGCAGTTCCTGGTGCCTGAAGACCGCCAGCTGCTGCTGGACAAAATTTATCAGGGGCTGAATCCCGGCGGCGCGCTGGTGCTGTCTGAGAAATTCAGCTTTGAGGATGCCAAAGTAGGCGAGCTGCTGTTCAACATGCACCACGATTTCAAACGGGCGAACGGCTACAGCGAGCTGGAGATCAGCCAGAAGCGCAGCATGCTGGAAAACGTAATGCTGACGGACTCCGTGGAAACCCATAAAGCGCGCCTGCACAAAGCCGGGTTTGAGCACAGCGAACTGTGGTTCCAGTGCTTTAACTTTGGCTCTCTGGTGGCGCTAAAAGCCGGGGATGCCGCATGATTGAATTCAGCAACTTTTATCAGCTGATTGCTAAAAATCATCTTTCCCACTGGCTGGAGACCCTGCCGGCGCAGATTGCCGCCTGGCAGCGCGACCAGCAGCACGGCCTGTTAAAGCAGTGGTCAAATGCCGTGGAGTATCTGCCGGAACTGACGCCGCATCGTCTGGACTTATTGCACAGCGTGACGGCGGAAAGCGCAGAGCCGCTCCCGGCCGGGCAGATCAACCGCATCGAAACGCTGATGCGAAATTTAATGCCGTGGCGCAAAGGGCCGTTTTCGCTGTACGGCGTGAACATCAATACCGAGTGGCGCTCAGACTGGAAGTGGGATCGCGTTCTGCCGCACCTTTCCGACCTGACCGGGCGCACCATTCTGGACGTAGGCTGCGGCAGCGGTTACCACATGTGGCGCATGATTGGCGCTGGCGCGCATCTGGCGGTCGGCATCGACCCGATGCAGCTCTTCCTGTGCCAGTTTGAAGCGGTGCGAAAACTGCTCGGCAACGACCAGCGCGCGCACCTGCTGCCGCTGGGCATAGAGCAGCTCCCGGCCCTGAAAGCCTTTGATACCGTCTTCTCCATGGGCGTGCTGTATCACCGTCGTTCCCCGCTTGAACACCTGTGGCAGCTCAAAGATCAGCTGGTCAGCGGCGGCGAGCTGGTGCTGGAAACGCTGGTGATTGAAGGCGATGAACATGCCGTGCTGGTGCCGGGCGATCGCTACGCGCAGATGCGCAACGTTTACTTCATCCCGTCCGCGCTGGCGCTGAAAAACTGGCTGGAGAAATGCGGGTTTGTGGACGTGCGCATTGCAGACGTCTGCGTGACGTCTATCCAAGAGCAGCGCCGCACCGACTGGATGATCACCGAATCGCTGGAGCAGTTCCTCGACCCGGCCGACCACAGCAAAACCGTTGAAGGCTATCCTGCACCGATGCGTGCGGTGCTGATTGCGACCAAGCCGTAGTTTTACCCCTCACCCTAACCCTCTCCCACAGGGGAGAGGGGACTGCACGGTGCGGTCTTTTCACCCTCGCCCCTTTGGGGAGAGGGGCATAGATAAAAAAAGGCCCCTGTGTAATTGGCAGGGGCCTGGTACAAGCAAGCATCATATTGGGCGACATGATGCGCGGTAAAAATCGGTACGTTGCTACACGTGATGGCGCTCAATCAGCGACTTCATTTCCGCAACCGACTCTCCCTCTACGCCGTAGCGCGAATACTCATCCGCTTCAGCATCCGTCGACATTGACAGCCCTGTATTGCGATAACGCATGGGTGAAGGTATCCATTTACCCGCAGAGCTGTGAAGCTCTTCCACCCCGGCGTTTAAAAACCGTTCCAGATTGCTGGCACGGACTCCCGCACCCGCCATTATTATTGGAACACCGGAATGTGCTTTTAGTTCCGTAATTAATTGCAGTCCTTTTTCAGCCGAAGACTGCTGCCCCGATGTCAGGACGCGCGCCACGCCAAGTTCGGCAAGCGTATCAAACGCTTGCAGGGGATCTTTGCACATATCAAACGCACGGTGAAACGTGACGGCCATTCCTTTTGCGGCATCCATCACCTGGCGCATGCGCGGCAGATCGATATGTCCGTCTTCATCAAGCAGGCCGGTCACCAGGCCGGGGAAACCCAGGTCACGAACAAGGGCGATATCTTCAAGCATGGCACTGAACTCGCCCGCCGTGTAACAAAAATCGCCGCCGCGAGGACGAATAATCGGATGTACCGGAATGGTGACCGCCTGGCGGGCAGACTTCAACACGCCGTATGAAGGCGTTAACCCCCCTTCTTTCGGGGCAGCGCACAGTTCAATACGGTCCGCTCCCATCTTTTGCGCCGTTACGGCACACTCCACGCTGTAACAACAAATCTCCAGCAACGCCATCTGCTTCTCCTTAAAATCAGCTTAACGCGCCATCATGGCACGCCTCTCGGTTCGGGTCCTGGCGACGAGTCACAACTCTCAGGCTTCGCTGGCAACGATCTGCTCAATGGTCCAGGGATGAAATTTCACGGTCACCTGCCCGTCCGTCACGGCCAGCGTCGGGTTAGGCAGACGCTCGCGCTCGCCTTTGGGTGAACTCGTCTTCACAAAAATCCCTGGCTTGCTTAACCCGTCGTCTGACAGCAGGGCCAGGGCGCGCGCGTTCAACGTTTCCGGCTCACCCGGAAGGACGATTTCAATATGCTCCCACCCTTCGTGCGGATAGCGTTTCTCGCCCGGCCACGGCAGTTCAACCACGGTGAACTGCCAGTGCGCCACGTTCACCGGTTCATGCAGCTTAAAAAGGCAAATGGGGCGTCCATTGATGATGTTCTCAGAGAGCAGCTCGCCGCACTGTTCAAACCCGCGACGCCAGCGCTCGGCGGTGGCGTTCTGGTGACAGCGCAACGAAATGTGATCCGCCTCAAGCGGCGCGATATCCAGACCAAGACGGGTGGCAAGTTCTGTGAACGCCTTTGTGAAGCGCGGTAAATCTGCGGAAATATCATGCAGTTCGTCAATGGATTGCCAGTTCGCCATAAGTCAGTCTCTTTTCGTGTCGCAAAGCCGCTAATTTACTCCGTTGCCCCGTTTTGACCAACCGCAGAATCCGGCTTTTTATGACTGCATGGTTATGCACGCTTTCTTAGCCTGGATTCTGAGCAATCTTCAGGCCCCGCAATGCTGACGCCAGAAGGCATTTGCAGTATACTCCCGCCCTAAATTCTTTAACTGGCGCGGGCGGTTGTAAGCCCGCATCAAAAACGTAAGGTATCCAGGTGAATATTCAGGCTCTTCTCTCCGAAAAAGTCAGTCAGGCACTGATTGCCGCAGGCGCGCCTGCGGATTGCGAACCGCAGGTTCGTCAGTCAGCGAAAGTACAGTTTGGCGACTATCAGGCTAATGGCGTGATGGCAGTGGCTAAAAAACTGGGCATGCCGCCGCGACAGCTCGCTGAGCAGGTACTGACGCATCTGGATCTCTCCGGCATTGCCAGCAAAACCGAAATTGCCGGTCCGGGCTTTATCAATATTTTCCTTGAGCCTGCATTCCTGGCGAGCCACGTTGACGCGGCGCTGAAGTCTGACCGTCTGGGCGTTTCCCAGCCGGAAGCGCAGACCGTGGTGGTCGACTACTCTGCCCCGAACGTGGCGAAGGAGATGCACGTAGGCCACCTGCGCTCCACCATCATCGGTGACGCCGCGGTGCGCACCCTTGAGTTCCTCGGTCACAAGGTGATCCGTGCGAACCACGTGGGCGACTGGGGCACCCAGTTCGGCATGCTGATTGCTTACCTGGAAAAACAGCAGCAGGAAAACGCGGGCGAGATGGCGCTGGCGGATCTGGAAGGGTTCTACCGCGAAGCCAAAAAACACTACGACGAAGACGAAGCCTTTGCCGAGCGCGCGCGTAGCTACGTGGTGAAGCTGCAGGGCGGCGATCAATACTTCCTCGAGATGTGGCGCAAGCTGGTTGACATCACCATGTCCCAGAACCAGCTTACCTACAACCGTCTGAACGTGACCCTGACACGAGACGACGTGATGGGTGAAAGCCTGTATAACCCGATGCTGCCCGGCATTGTGGCGGACCTGAAAGCCAAAAACCTGGCGGTGGAGAGCGAAGGCGCAACGGTGGTGTTCCTTGATGAGTACAAAAACAAGGAAGGCGAACCGATGGGCGTGATTATCCAGAAAAAGGATGGCGGCTATCTCTACACCACTACCGATATCGCCTGCGCGAAATACCGTTACGAAACCCTGCACGCCGA
The DNA here is from genome assembly GCF_034107265.1 of Enterobacter sp. 168J2. Lineage (NCBI taxonomy): Bacteria > Pseudomonadati > Pseudomonadota > Gammaproteobacteria > Enterobacterales > Enterobacteriaceae > Enterobacter > Enterobacter sp. 168J2. Next base: position 1,574,402 of record NZ_JAWNEB010000001.1, read on the forward strand.
CCGCGTGCTGTACTACATCGACTCCCGTCAGCACCAGCACCTGATGCAGGCGTGGACTATCGTGCGTAAAGCCGGTTACGTGCCGGACTGCGTGCCGCTGGAACACCACATGTTCGGCATGATGCTGGGTAAAGACGGCAAGCCGTTCAAAACCCGCGCGGGCGGCACCGTGAAGCTTTCCGATCTGCTGGACGAAGCGCTGGAACGCGCCCGCCGTCTGGTGGCCGAGAAGAACCCGGACATGCCTGCTGACGAGCTGGAAAAATTGGCTAACGCCGTCGGTATCGGCGCGGTGAAATACGCGGATCTGTCCAAGAACCGCACCACCGACTATATCTTCGACTGGGACAACATGCTGGCGTTTGAAGGCAACACGGCGCCGTACATGCAGTACGCCTATACCCGCGTGCTCTCCGTGTTCCGTAAGGCGAACATTGATGAAAGCGTGCTGGCGAATGCGAGTGTGACCATTACGGAAGATCGCGAAGCGCAGCTGGCGGCGCGTCTGCTGCAGTTCGAAGAGACGCTGACGGTTGTCGCGCGTGACGGGACGCCGCACGTGATGTGTGCTTATCTGTACGATCTGGCGGGTCTGTTCTCCGGCTTCTACGAGCACTGCCCTATCCTGTCGGCAGAAAACGAATCGGTGCGCAACAGCCGCCTGAAGCTGGCTCAGCTGACGGCGAAGACCCTGAAGCTGGGTCTGGATACCCTGGGTATCGAGACCGTAGAACGTATGTAATACAAAAAACCCGGCAGTCGCCGGGTTTTTTATTATCAGAAGTATTTCCGCAAATACTCCGTCAGACACAGAATCGCCATCGCCTGTCCGTACGGCATAGACGTCAGCGGGATCTGGCGATAGAACTCAAGATCGCTGCCCATGCCCGTACCGAACGACGTTTGCAGCAACTCCCCTTCCGGCGAGATATTTTTCACGATGCCGCGAATCGCTTTTTCAGCAACGTCAGCATATTCAGGCTCAACGTAGCGCTTCCTCACCGCTTTCAGGATCCCGTAGGCAAACCCGGCCGTAGCGGATGCCTCCAGGTACGAGTTCGGATCGTCCAGCAGCGTATGCCACAGGCCGCTCTCGTCCTGACATTTCGCCAGCGCGGCAATCTGCGCATTCAATACCTGCGCCAGGTAGCGGCGCACGGCGTTGTTTTCAGGCAGATCAACCAGTTCGAGGAAGTCGGGGATCACGATGGTGAGCCAGCTGTTGCCGCGCGCCCAGCGGGCATTGGCAAAGTTATGGTTGCCGTCGTAATTCCAGCCGTGGAACCACAGCCCGGTCTCCCGGTCCATCAGGTTCTGCACGTGCAGCAGGAACTGATACACCGCCTCTTCAACGTACTCCGGTTTGTTGAGCAGCTTGCCGATTTTTGCCAGCGGCAGCACCGTCATCATCAGCGTATCGTCCCACATCTGCTGATGGTTCTCTTCCGCCAGCGTGATGTGCTGCATGCCGCCGTGTTCGGTGCGCGGCATTTCGGTCATCGCCCACTCCGCCCAGCTTTCCAGCCACGGCAGCCAGGCCGGGTTTTTGGTCTCTTCGTAGCGATAGGCCAGCGTCAGGAACGGCGACATGGTATTGACGTTTTTGGTGGTGGCGCCTTCCGCAAAGCGGTCGGTAAACCAGCTGTCGATAATGTTACGCATCCCTTCGTCGCCGGTCTGGCAGTAGTACTGCCAGATACCATACAACCCGACGCCGTGCGTCCACTCCCATCCGGCCCAGCCTTTGGTGTCGATCACGCGTCCGTCGTCCAGCCGCAGCAAAAACTCCCCCGTTTTGTCGTGGATATTGACCAGGTTGTGCGTCACCTTTTGAATCAGCGATTTCAGCTCATCCCTGGCAATAAAGCGTTCGGGCTGGCGCAATAACGGGCTATGTTTGACAGGCCAAACTTTCATCATCTTAACCTCTGTTGTATGTCGAATTGAGTATCGCGCGATCCTTCAGCGAAGGTGCCGCTGGCTTATTGCGGTTCAGATAGCCGATGTTGTTATTGCCCCACAGTGATTCATAAGGCATACCGGCCAGCATCTCGACGGTGGCGCGGGCGTGTGGCGTCGCTGACTCCGGCATCGCATGACCAGATTCACGCATTTTCGCGGTCTCCTCGCGCAGCGTGCTGTGGGTCTGCAAATTGAGCTTGAAGCGCAGGGAAACGAGGAAGCCGCAGAACAGCACCAGGATGGTGCCCACGCTCAGGATCATCAGAATGGTGTGGCTCACTTCCGCAGGCTGTACCTTCTGACCGCTGACAAAGCCGGACATTTGCATCACGATGCCCACCAGCATCACCGCACCGGCCTGAGATGCCTTACGGGTCAGGGTCATGATGCCGGCGAAAATCCCTTCGCGGCGCTGGCCGGTGATCGCTTCATCCACGTCAGCAATATAGGTATAGGTATTCCACGGTACGTAGTTGATACCGCCGCGGCCGAGGCCGGCAATGGCAGAAACCAGCAGAAGCAGAGAATAGATATCGCTCAGTCCCGCATAATAGAGTACGGCGTAAGAAATAGAGGCCAGGCCAAACAGCACCACCACCATGCGGTAGGACGGCGCTGGCCCGAAGCGAATACACAGCGGGATCATCCCGATCACGGCGAGGAACTGGAAGATAGCCATCGTGCCGAGCAGGTTGGACGCCATTGACGCTTCCTGCATCAGCACAAACACCACGTAGTAGGTAAAGACTGCGTTAAATACGTCCTGCGCGATGTAGCCGCCGAGGTACATCCCAAGATGCTGGCGGAAAATCTTGATGCGCAGCGTCGAGCTTAATTCGACAAACAGACGATTTATGCTCTGGCCCAGCGTCAGCTTCTTCTTCTCTTCTTCGGCACGCAGCGCCGCTTCAGACCACTCCTCACGCGGGCGCTCCCAGGTAAAGAACCAGACAAAGGTCAGCATCAGCGCGCACAGCACGGAGAAGACCAGGCTTGCGTAAAAGAACGAGACGGCGTTGTCTTTCCCGAATTGCGTGAGCAGGATCCCCGGCAGGAAGGAGGCCAGAATGGCGGACATTTGCGCCATAGAAATACGCGCCCCGGAAAACTTGGTTTTCTGTTTGAAGTCGTCGGTCATTTCCGGCACCAGCGTCTCGTAAGGCACCAGAATCATGGTGTAGACAATATCAAACACCAGATAGGTCAGCAGGTAGTACCAGAAATTCATGTCCCCCACCCACATCAACGAGTAGCTGAACACGCACGGAATACCCAGCAGGATAAAGAACTTACGGCGACCAAAGCGCTTCCCAAGCCGGGTTGTACCGAAATTATCCGTCAAAAAACCCATTAACGGGCTGACAACGGCATCCAGCACCCTCGCAGCGGCAAAGATGAAGGTTGCTTCAATCGGTGTGAGTCCACAGAAGGTGGTATAAAAATACAAAAGCCAGGCCGCCGTCAGGGCGGTAGTACCCGCCCCGAGAAAATCGCCTGACCCGTAAGCAAGGTAATTTGCGAGTCCAATTTTACGTGTTTTCATTGCCGTCAACCCTAATCAATTTTAGGAGACTCCCTGTAAGCAAACCTCATCCGGGAGTTTTTACACGGCTACAGTAAATGCATCGACTTCTTCATACCTTTCTGTTTCTGCCATCACAAAGAGGGTGAATGGCAAAAATGCAAAGAGTATCGTCACGCGTGTCACTGATTTATAAAACAGTGTTTCTATTGCATCAAAAGGTGAGGTCAATTTTGCGAGCCAGCCATCAGAATTGCCTGACGGCTGGTGAAAAGGCAGGCGGTTAGCGGTAGTTCACGATGACAGAATTGCTCTGCACCTTCAGCGCCGGCATTAAGCGTCCCCCGCCCGGCACTTCCCAGATAAAACGCAAAGGTTCAACGGCCGGCACGCCGTTGAACGCCTGCGTTGTGCCATTTTCGCCGTCGATTTCCGTGCAGCGGCTCTGTGTGCAGAGGCGCACCCGAAGGCCGGCTGGCGTTGGGCCAATCAGCCTGTAGTTCCACACCACCATCCCCATCAGGCCAGAAACCGTTTCAGAAGGCGACAGCGGACCAGAAGACATGGCGACACCGCGGTTGCTCAGGGTCACGCCCATGCTGCTTGCCTGCCAGCTCCCTTCTCCGGCAGCCTGAGCCGTCAGCGGGAAGAGCAAAATCCATAGCCATTTACCCATCATTTTCCTCCAATCGTCGCCGTCATGCGGATATGGCGGTTATCCGACAGTTCCAGATTCGACAGCACAACCAGCTGGTTCAGGCTGCGGCGCAGGAAGCGTGACAGCAGCGGGCGCAGCGCGTGGTTGACCAGCAGCACCGGCGGCGCGCCCAGCATCTCCTGACGCGCCAGCGCCTCCTGGGTCTGCTCCAGCAGACGATCCGCCAGGCCTGGCTCCAGGCCGCCGCCGCCCTGCAGAGCCTGCAGCAGCAGGCGCTCAAGCGGCGTATCGAGGCCAATTACCTGGACTTCGCCGGTTCCCGGGAACCACTGCTGGGTGATCGCCCGCCCCAGCGCCACGCGCACCACCGCCGTCAGCTCGTGCGGATCGCTCTGCAGCGGCGCGTGCTCGGCAAGGGTTTCCAGAATGGTACGCATATCGCGGATCGGCACTTTTTCCTCGAGCAGGTTTTGCAGCACCTTGTGCAGCGTGGTTAACGTCAACACGCCCGGCACCAGGTCTTCCGTCAGCTTCGGCATCTCCTGCGTTACGCGGTCGAGAAGCTGCTGCGCTTCCTGACGGCCAAACAGCTCTGCCGAGAATTGACCAATCAGATGATTAAGGTGTGTTGCCACCACGGTACTGGCTTCGACAACCGTATAACCCTGAATTTGCGCCTGCTCTTTCAGCGCGCTTTCGATCCAGATTGCCGCCAGGCCAAAGGCCGGATCGACGGTTTGCTCGCCCGGCAGCGTGCCTGCTGCAGTGCCAGGGTTAATAGCCAGCCAGCGGCCCGGATAGGCATCGCCGCTGCCAATTTCCACACCCTTCATCAGAATGCGGTAGCGCGCGGGCGGCAGGTCCATATTGTCCTTGATGTGAACCACCGGCGGCAGGAAGCCCATGTCCTGGGCGAATTTTTTACGGATACTGCGGATGCGCCCAAGCAGCTCGCCATCCTGCTGGAAATCCACCATCGGGATCAGGCGATACCCGACCTCCATTCCCAGGGAATCTTCCAGCTGAACGTCGTTCCAGGTCGCCTCTACGGCCTGGGTGTTCTCCGGCATTTTTACCGGAACCGGATCCGCAGCCGGTTTGGTCTCACGGCCACGCATCCACCAGGCCAGCCCCAGCAGCCCCGCCGTAAACAGCAGGAACACGAGGTTTGGCATCCCCGGCACCAGCCCGAGCAGCCCGAGCACCGCAGCCGCCAGCAGCATGACGCGCGGGTTACTGAAGAGCTGGCCCACCATCTGTTCGCCAACGTCCTGATCGGTACTGACGCGGGTCACGATAACACCCGCCGCAGTGGAGATAACCAGCGCCGGGATCTGGGCGACCAGACCGTCACCAATGGTCAGCAGCGTATAGCTCTCCGCCGCGCGGCCCATGTCCATACCGTGCTGCAGTACCCCCACCAGCAGGCCGCCGACCACGTTAATCACCATGATCAGGATGCCCGCGATGGCATCGCCGCGCACAAACTTACTCGCACCGTCCATCGAGCCGTAGAAGTCCGCCTCCTGGGTCACTTCCGCGCGGCGCTTTTTCGCTTCATCTTCGGCGATAAGCCCGGCGTTCAGATCGGCATCGATCGCCATCTGCTTGCCCGGCATCCCGTCCAGCACAAAGCGCGCGCCCACTTCCGCGATACGCCCCGCACCTTTGGTGATAACCATAAAGTTGATGATAACGAGGATAACGAACACCACGATACCGATAGCGAAGTTCCCGCCCACCAGGAAGTGGCCGAAGGCCTCGACCACCTTACCCGCCGCTGCCGCACCGGTGTGGCCTTCCATCAGGATGATACGCGTGGAGGCCACGTTCAGCGCCAGTCGCAGCAGGGTGGTAAACAGCAGAATGGTCGGGAACGCGGCGAACTCCAGGGTGCGCTGGGTGAACATCGCCACCAGCAGCACCATAATGGACAGCGCAATATTGAAGGTGAAAAGCAGATCGAGGATGAACGCCGGGAGCGGCAGTACCATCATCGACAGAATCAACAGGATGAGGATCGGCCCGGCAAGGATCTGCCATTGGGTCGATTTCAGGTTGCCGGGCAGGCGCAACATTGCCACCAGATTAGCCATCAGTGTCCTTCTCGTTCATAAAATCCAGCGCGGCAGGCACCGGAAGGTTCTCAGGTTTGACGGGCCGTTGACCGCCGGCCAGACGCCAGCGCTTCAACTGCCATACCCAGGCCAGCACTTCCGCCACCGCGGCGTAGAGCTGTCCAGGGATCTGTTGTCCGATATCCGCGTGGCGGTAGAGGGCGCGCGCCAGCGGAGGCGCCTCCAGGATCGGCACGCGGTTTTCGGTGCCGATTTCCCGGATGCGCAGTGCAATCAGCCCCGCCCCTTTCGCCACCACTTTCGGCGCGCTCATTTTGTTTTCGTCATAGCGCAGCGCCACGGAATAGTGCGTCGGGTTGGTAACGATGACGTCCGCCTTCGGCACATCTTCCATCATGCGGCGACGGGCGGCGGCACGCTGCATCTGGCGGATGCGCCCCTTCACGTGCGGGTCACCTTCCATCTGCTTATATTCGTCGCGAATGTCCTGACGCGACATTCGCAGTTTCTTGAAGTGGGAATAAAGCTGGAAGATAACGTCAAAACCCACCATCGGAATAATGCTGAGCACCACCAGCAGCGCGCAAAGCCCGACCAGGTTCAGCGCATTGCTCATCGCGGTAAGGGGCGACTCGCTGATAAGGCGCATCATTTCGGGCCAGTGGTACCAGAGAAAAAAACCTGCGGAACTGCCCATCAGCACCGATTTGAGAATGGCCTTGAGCAGCTCGGCCCCGGTTTGCGCCGAGAACATTTTCGCAATGCCCGGGAGCGGGTTCAGCTTCGAAAATTTGGGTTGCAGCGATTTTCCGCTAAAGACCAGCCCGCCCAGCATCACCGGGGAGACCAGCGCCACCAGCACCACGCCGGTAATCAGGGGGAGCAGCGCAACCATGGCCCCTTTTATCAGCTGAATAATCTGGCTGAGGATTAAATTCGGGTCGTTGACCATGCTGTGGTCAAAACGTAAGCCGGTGGAGAGCATCCCCGCCAGCTTGCGGGCGAGCGACTCCCCGCCCCACCAGATAATGCACACCCCAACGATAAGGATCAGCAGGGAGGTCAATTCTCGGGATCGGGGGATCTGCCCTTCCTCACGCGCTTTTTCAAGTCGGTGGGGTGTGGGGGCTTCCGTTTTGTCGTCGTTCTCTTCTGCCACAATGCATGCTCAGCCCATTACGTCACGGGTATCATGCCAGTCCCCTGCCTCATCAATGGGCTGAAAAAGCCCTATAACCGCGTTCTTTTATCCAGTTCAAAGCCAGGCTAAGCACAAGCAAAGAGGAAGAATGGAGGAATAATGATCGATCGGCTCCAAAAAGCCGTTTTTTAGCATGATTTTTTATTGAAAATGAACTTAGCAAAAATTAATTATGACCTGTGAGGCTTAATATTCAGAAAAGAATTCTCACAAAACGCCATTTTTTTTAATTATTGGATTATCAAAGTGCTAAATCTATGTAAATTTAATAAGTCAGGGATATTTATCATATAAGTCTCATTAATTTACAAAAATCCACACGAGCATTATCATATATAATATGTATTTTGCCCTGCGCTTACCTAAGGAAAATTACCCGCTATACTTCGGAACGGCGTAATTTGACCTCCCCCTCAAATTGCATGCCCTATATTTTTAAACTCAGGAAATTTTGCAGATGGACTTCAAAAATAACATTATTGCAGGTGTTGTGCTTGCCACCATTTCGATGGGTACTTTTGCTGCCGAAATGAACGCAGGGACGATTCACTTCACGGGTCAAATTATCGAACCTAGCTGTACCATTGAAGGTGATAATGGTACAGACAGTACTGTGCCTTTAGGGACGTATCCAAAATCGGTATTTACTGAAGTCGGTAAAGAAACCGATCTTATGGATTTTACTATCACGCTCGCAAATTGCCCGCTTAAAAGTGATGGCCTCCCTGCTGTACAGTTAACATTTAATGGTCAAACAACTCTAACAGGTTCAACGACTTTGCTGGATGTCAGCAAGATCACCACCGAGGGTGAAAAAGCCGCAACAGGAATTGGTATCGCTGTAAGTCCTGCCGGTGATGCAACAAAATTCATTGCTTTCGACGGCAGTGAAGAGCAGGTCAAGATCACATTGCCGACGATAAAAGACGATCAAATTCATGCAGACTTCACAGCACGCTACAAATCCTTTGCGGCGACTGTTGAGCCGGGGGCGGCAGATGCCGATCTAACCGTGAATATTCTTTATCGTTAATATCAGCAATTAACGCATTCTCTTATTAAACATTTTTCAGGCGCATTTACCTGGAAAGAAAACGCCGGTAATAGCTCAAAAACAGGGCTATTACCGTTAATTTATGAGTCAATGATTGCAGGCTTTTTTTATGCGCAAACTACCGCACATATTTTTCTGTCTTATGTTCAGCTTGAGTTCAATTAGTCATGCGGCGGGTATTCAGATTGGACGCACACGCATCATTTATAATGCGGACAAAAAAGAGATTGCCCTGCCACTGGTGAACAAGGACAACGCTCTGCCCTGGCTGGTACAGTCATGGACGGATACGGGTGACGGTAAAACGCGCGGCCCCTTCATCATTACCCCACCGCTTTTCCGTCTCGATCCTCAAAAAGAACAAAGTCTTCGCATCGCATGGAATGGCACCGTATTGCCAGACGACCGTGAAAGTATTTTCTACATGAATATTCGAACCATTCCAGCGACGGCAAAAGAGGACAGCGATAAAAATGTTATGCTGTTGATCTATAAAACGCGGCTGAAGCTTTTCTGGCGGCCAGATGGTTTAAAAGGAACGCAAGGAGAAACCTGTAAAAACCTGCATTTTAAGCGGCAAAACAATGAGCTGCAGGTGATCAACGAGGGTGCGTACTACAGTACGTTTGACAGCTTATATGTAGGCAACGCAAAGGTTGAAAAGGCCGATATGGTAGCCCCCGCTTCCGCGATCTCCGTTGACCTTCCAAAAAATATCGCAGGAAACCGCGTGAGCTGGCGCTGCATCACCGACTATGGAAATGCCTCAGATCAATACACCTCCACATTGGTTCAGGAATAAAACGATAATATGACTAAGGGATTACGTCTATTCCACGATAAATACAACGTACCAAGTGCGCCTGTAATCTGCTGCATCAGCGGAGCGTTGCTGCTGAGCTCCGGTAATATCTACGCACGTGAATATCTTTTTTCGCCTTCCTCGCTTGAGGGCGATGCACTCACACAGCAAGATATCGACCTTTCGCTCTTTTCTAAAGAAAATAGCCAACTTCCTGGCCGCTATTCATCGCATATACGTATCAACACGATGCGGCTGCGCGATCAAGACATTACCTATAAAAGTAGCGATACAGGTGAACTCATCGCGCAAATATCACCTGACATGCTGCGTCAATGGGGAGTCGATGTAGACAAATACCCCTCACTGGCGAAGCTGGAGGGGCAAACGCCACTGACAAAGCCTTTGTCTGACTTTATCCCGTTCGCATCATCATCACTCGATTTTAGCGAAATGACGCTCAATTTGAGTATTCCGCAGGCGGCATTACTAAGCGACAGCCCAGACTTTATCGCTCCTTCCCGGTGGAATGATGGCGTCCCGGTGATGTTCGCAGATTATGCTTTTTCGGGCTCTCAGCACAAAGACAGCGCAAAGAATGCGACTTCCAGCCAGTACCTCAATTTGCGAAGCGGTGCCAATCTTGGCGGATGGCGGTTGCGCAATTATTCAACATGGAATAATACGGAAGATGCTTCGAGCTGGGATTCCATAAGCACCTTTCTCCAGCATGATATTGACGTTCTAAGAGCTCAGTTCACAGCGGGTGAAAACAGCACTCGCGGTGAGGTATTTGACAGTCTGCAATATCGCGGGGTCAATCTGGTGTCTGATGAAGAGATGCTGCCCTACAGCCAACGTGGATTTGCGCCCGTGATTCGCGGCATCGCAAGCTCGAATGCCGAAGTCTCGGTACGGCAAAACGGTTATCTCATTTATCAGCAAAACGTGGCTCCCGGGGCATTCGAAATAAACGATCTTTACTCTACAACCAATAGCGGGGACCTGGAGGTAACGATAAAAGAAGCCGATGGTAGCGAACACCATTTCACCCAGCCTTACTCAAGCATCGCGGTAATGCAGCGGCCAGGCCATCTGAAGTATGAATTCACAGCGGCACGGTATCGTGCTGACAGCGGGAGCGATCAAAAAGAGCCGCTGTTTGTACAGGGAAGCGTTATTTACGGCCTTAATAATACCGTCACGCTGTTCGGAGGATTGACCGCATCTGAAGATTATCAGGCGCTCAACAGTGGCGCGGGCATCGCTTTGGGTCCATTAGGCTCACTTTCAGCAGATGTGACGATGGCAAAAACCCGTCTCGATAATAATGACGAGAGTACGGGGCAATCCTATCGCCTACTGTACTCCGGTAAAGTTGATACCACGGGCACCAATTTCACCCTGGCCAGTTATCGCTATTCTACCAGCGGATATTATAGCTTCGCCGATGCCACGCAAAAATATGATGACAACGAAGACAACTGGCTATACCGCTATAACAAACGCAACCGCATCCAGGCCAGCATTAGCCAGAATGTATTCGGCAGCAGCGTTTATCTGAACGGCTATCAACAGGATTACTGGGGGACCTCGCTGAAGGAACGTAACCTCTCAGCCGGATTTAATACGGTTGTAGATGGTATCAGCATGCATATGGCCTACACCTACAGTAAAAACAATGATGACAGTGCCGACAGAATGGTTTCTTTTGGCATCAGTATGCCGTTAAGTAGATGGCTTCCGCGCGCCTGGAGCAACTACACCATCAGCAATACCAGGCATGGTTACACCCGCCAAAATTTAGGTATTAATGGAACGCTGCTAGACGATGAGCGTATGAGCTATTCACTTCAGCAGAGTCGTTCTAATCACGACGGAGAGGACACCAGTAGCGTTTATAGCAGTTATCGTTCGCGTTACGCCAACCTGAATGTGGGCTACTACTATTCTTCAGACAACACTCAGCAGTTCAATTACGGTGTTAGTGGTGCCGTTGTTGCACATCCCCACGGCGTCACGCTTGCTCAGCCATTAGGCAATCAATTTGCCATCGTCAATGCCGAGGGTGCCGAAGGGGTTCGCTTTAAGAACCAGCGCGGTATTCAGACGGACTGGCAGGGAAATGCGGTCATTCCGTCACTTACTCCCTACCAGGAAAACCGTATCCGCATTGATACCACTAGCCTTCAGGAAGATGTTGATACAAGCGAAACCGCCATTACGGTCATCCCCTCACGCAGTGCTGCGGTCGTAGCGAGCTTTGATGCCCACGTTGGCTATCGTGCGTTGGTCACCCTCACGCGTCCTGACGGCCGAAACGTTCCTTTTGGTGCTATTGCCAGCGTTAGTCAGTCCGACATCAGTGGGATCGTTGATGACACCGGAACACTCTATCTCGCCGGAATTGGCGAGGAAAGTCAGGTGAAAGTGAGTTGGGGAAACGCTACTGAGCAGCAGTGTATCGCTCATATCTCCCTCAATTCATCGCAGGGGTTAACCGGCCCAACGGGGATCCGCTATGCCCGAGTTATTTGTCAGCAGGAACAACAGCATGTTAACTAACTTCAAAATGCCCCTTGCCCTTCTTGTTAAAGTGACAGTCGTGTCTCTCATGTTGTCCTTTTCTGTTCATGCCTCGACGGTTCTAAAAAATTGCTTTAGCTCACCTCAGGATTATACCGTTAGCTATGAACGTGAACTGAGTGCAGCAGAAAACATTGCCGGGAGTGAAATTGTGGACAACATGCACCTTCTCGGTAATGGAGCAGAGATGGAGGCTAACTGCAGTTGCGTCAGTGATATGGAAGAGTCCACCAGCGTTATGGAAATGACGTTGGCCGGAAGCCCATTAAGTGCAGGTGCCAGTGGTTACGGCTATCTGAATGACGTACTGGATATTCATGTATCCGGTTACAGCGATGCCATTAACTCTCCGGACGGCGCTAATTTGACGAAGCTAGAGGTATTCCAGTATCCGACGCCTCGTTCCTCCATGCAAAAAAAAGTTGAAAACATTAAAACAACAGAAGGTACTGCCAGTGTGTGCAGTAACGATACTCGTCCTGCTGGCGAACCCCGTCCCAAACGCATGTTCAAATGGAACGTCATCGCGGCTAATTTTCTGATCAAGAAACCTATTCTTGGGGTCATCTCGTTCCCTCCTACCCTGGTCGTTCAGAACTATGCCTGCATCTATATTAGCGGCAGTTGTGCCCCGTCTGATGCAGAATTGGTCTCTAACATTTGGTTAAGCGGGACTATTTCTGCACCGCTGAGCTGTACGATCAACGAGGGCAGTACTATTGAGGTCGATTTCGGTGAACTGGTGTCAAGCCAGTTTGTTGCAAAAGGGCAGCAACCAAAAGGCTATACGCTGAAAGATGTCGATATCTCTTACCACTGTGACGATAACGCCATAGGGAGTGACGACAGAATCAAGCTTACCCTCACCGCAGACCAGGGGGTCGTCGACAGTAGCGACCCGGTTATCGCCAAAATGGTTGGCCGGGAGGATATTGGCGTGAAAGTTTATAATGAGGACAATCTTAACATTGCACTGGATGGGACCTACGAGTTCCCGGTTACAATAGACGAGCAGGGAAATGGCCTTGTACGCATCAAAGCAACACCGGTTAGCACCCTCAATGAGAAACCTCAACCCGGTAGTTTTGAAGGTAACGTGACGGTGAAAATGGATCTGCGCTAACCGAAACACCCTCAGGTTGACGCCGCAACCTGAGGGTAATCACAGTTATCAGAAGCCGAGGCTGTCCAGCAGGTCGTCCACCTGGTCCTGGCTTGCCACCACGCCCGCCTTGCTGGCGTCGAGCTGCGGCCCATTGAGCAGGCTTTCGTTCTCGCGTTTTGGACGGGCAGCCGGTTCCGGGATGTTCTCCAGCAAAACCATCAGCAGCTGGCGCTCAATCTCCTGAATCACATCCATCATGCGCTTGATAACCTGACCGGTCAGGTCCTGGAAATCCTGCGCCATCATGATGTCGAGCAGCTGGGCGTTGGTGAAGCTGGTGTGGCCCGGCACATCCCCCAGGAACTGACGGGTGTCGGTGACCAGCTCGCGGGCATCCGCCAGCTCGATGGGGTTCTCGAACCACTCATCCCAGCGCTGGGTCAGGGCTTTCGCGCCCTTTTCCATCGCATCCTGGTGCGGCTGCGACGCTTCAACGCTGTTCAGCGCACGCTCAGCCGCCTGAGCGGTCATCTGCACAACGTAGTCCAGACGATCGCGGGCGTCCGGGATCGCTTCCGCCGCTTCGGCAATGGCCTGATCCAGCCCCAGTTCACGCAGGCTGTCACGCAGCATGCGCGTCAGGCTGCCGATGCGCACGATGATGTCGCTCGGCGAGTGTTCTTCAACGGGTTTCATTGCAGGTTGCATCATCACCAACACCTCACATGCCGAGTTTCTCGAAGATCTTACCGAGCTTCTCTTCCAGGGTCGCTGCGGTGAATGGCTTCACCACATAGCCGCTTGCGCCCGCCTGTGCAGCGGCAATGATGTTCTCTTTTTTCGCTTCTGCAGTGACCATCAGCACCGGCATAGACGCCATGCCCGCGTCCGCACGAATCGTTTTCAGCAGCTCCAGACCGTCCATGTTCGGCATGTTCCAGTCGGAGATCACGAAACCAAACCCGCCAGCCTGCAGTTTGTTCAGCGCATCCACGCCGTCCTCTGCTTCTTCAACGTTGTTGAAGCCCAGCTCTTTCAGCAGGTTGCGCACAATGCGACGCATGGTGGAAAAGTCATCCACAACCAAAAACTTAAGCTCTTTATCCGCCATAAAATAATACTCCTGAGTCAAATACGTATTGCCTGTCCGGCACTGATTTTCGCCAGCATCTGCTGGCTTACCTGGCTAAGATCGACCACTTCGCTCACGCCACCCATATTGATGGCCTCGCGCGGCATGCCGAACACCACACAACTTGCTTCATTCTGCGCAATCGTCCAGGCGCCAGCCTGGTGCATTGCAAGCATTCCGGCGGCACCGTCGTTGCCCATCCCCGTCAGGATCACCCCAACGGCGTTGCGCCCCGCATGTTTCGCCACCGAATGAAACAGCACATCCACCGACGGACGGTGCCGGTTGACCGGCGGTCCGTCATGAATTTTGATTTGATAGTTAGCGCCGCTGCGCGCCAGTTCCATATGCTTGTCGCCCGGGGCGATATACGCATGGCCCGGCAGCACGCGCTCGCCGTCTTCCGCCTCTTTCACGCTGATCTGGCACAGCTTGTTCAGACGTTCGGCGAACGAGCGGGTAAAGCCTGGCGGCATATGCTGAGTAATCAGAATACCCGGACTTGAAAGCGGCAATGGCTGGAGTACATGGCGAATTGCCTCTGTTCCTCCGGTTGACGCCCCAATAACCAGCAGTTTTTCCGAGCTGAGTAACGGTCCGGCCTTCAGGGTTGCCGGCGCGGCCATCGGCTTGTGGGCCGCGAGCTTCGCGCGCGATGCGGTACGAATTTTTTCGGCAATCATCTCGCTGTACGCCAGCATCCCCTCGCGAATGCCGAGCTGCGGTTTGGTGACAAAATCCACCGCCCCCAGCTCCAGCGCGCGCAGGGTGATCTCCGATCCTTTCCCGGTCAGGGAGGAGACCATCACCACCGGCATGGGCCGCAGCCGCATCAATTTCTCCAGGAAATCGATGCCATCCATGCGCGGCATCTCGACATCCAGCGTTAGCACGTCGGGGTTATATTTTTTAATTAAATCCCGCGCTACCAGCGGATCTGGCGCAGTAGCCACCATCTCCATGTCGCTGTGGCTATTGATGATTTCAGTCATGATCTGGCGCATCAGCGCTGAATCATCGACGGACAATACCCTGATTTTACTCATGCTTTTTCCTTACTCAGCGCATATACCGTTTGCCCACGCAGGCTAAACTCACGCGCGAGGTTGCTGAAGTTTTCCGAGTGCCCGGCAAACAGTAAACCGTCAGGCTTGAGCAACGGAACAAACCGACGCAGAATGTCCTGTTGCGTCGTTTTATCAAAATAGATCATGACGTTACGGCAAAAAATGGCGTCGAAAGGCCCCGGCACGTTGTACTGCTTATCGAGCAGGTTAACGGGCGCGAATTCGACGCAGTTCGCCAGCTCCTGGCGTACGCGAACCAGGCCTTCATGCGGCCCTGTACCGCGCATGAAGTAACGCTGCAGCTGCTGCGGCGACAGCGTTTTCAGCTCGTCCTGGCGATACACGCCGTTGCGCGCCTTCTCCAGCACCTCGGTGTCGATATCGCTGGCGTAGACTTTCCAGCGCCCCGGCGCCATGCCCAGCGTGTCTGCAAGGGTGATCGCCAGCGAGTACGGCTCTTCGCCCGTCGAGGCGGCCGCACTCCAGACGCGATACTCCCCGGTGCGACGCCGCGCGTGCTCGGCCAGAACCGGAAAGTGGTGGGCTTCACGGAAAAAGGCCGTCAGGTTGGTGGTTAACGAGTTAATAAAAGCCTGCCACTCCGCGCTGTTCTGGTTCGCTTCGAGCATGCTCAGATAGCGACCAAAATCATCCAGCCCCAGCGTACGCAAGCGCCGCACCAGCCGGTTGTAGACCATGTCCCGCTTATGATCCGCAAGCACGATCCCCGCACGCTGGTAGATTAACTGACATATCCGACGAAAATGCGCGTCGGACAGCGCGAGGCGCTGTGTCATCTGCAACAATAATGACGTTTGCCCAGGGGGCATTGGTGATGTCATAGCGCCTTCTTAATTACATTCAGGATACAACTGGCACGGCCTGCGACCGCCCGACTTCTGTTACTGCTTCAACGTGCTCTTTCACATTAAATACCGCGACCAGCCCGGTGAGACGATCCGCCTGGCTGGCCAGCTGATCGGTTGCCGCTGCCGCTTCCTCAACTAACGAGGCGTTCTGTTGCGTCACCTGATCCATCTGGCTGACGGCCTGAGCCACCTGCTCAATGCCACGACGCTGTTCGTCCGACGCCGAGGCAATCTCGCCCATGATGTCGTTGACCCGCGTCACGGAGGTGACGATTTCGTGCATGGTGTGCGCCGCCGTATCCACCAGCGTTGACCCCTGCTGGACGCGAGAGACCGACTCTTCAATCAGGGTCTTAATCTCTTTCGCCGCGTTGGCGCTGCGGCTCGCCAGGTTTCGCACTTCACCTGCCACCACCGCAAACCCACGCCCCTGCTCGCCGGCGCGCGCCGCTTCCACGGCGGCGTTCAGGGCCAGAATATTGGTCTGGAACGCAATACCGTCGATCACGCTAATGATGTCGCCGATCTTCTGCGAGCTGGCGGCAATCTCCTGCATGGTGCTGGCCACGTGAGAAGCCTGATCGCCCCCTCTCTTCGCCGTCATCGCCGCCTGTTTTGACAGGTCAGACGCCTGGCGCGCGTTATCGGCGTTCTGGCTTACCGTCGCGGTCAGCTGCTCCATGCTGGCCGCCGTCTGCGCCAGCGACGCCGCCTGCTGCTCGGTGCGGGATGAGAGATCGTTATTGCCTGCCGCAATCTCTGAGATCCCGGTATGCATGGCGTAACTGCCCTGGCGCACATCACTCACCGTTTCGCGCAGCGATCCCTGCATCGCCTTCAGGCTGGCGAAGATCGCCGAAATTTCGTTCCTGCCAAACACCGCCACCGGACGCGCCAGATCCCCCTTCGCAATACTGTCGAAGTGGCTGCTGATAATCGCCAGCGGCTGCACAATCATTCTGCGCGCCCAGAGCAGCGCCCCGCCGGTCAGCAGCCCCGCCAGGATCACGACGACGGCAAAGATAACGCCGGACATGTGATAGCTGGTGCGGCTCGCTTCACCTGCACGCTGAACAGACCGGTTAATGTCCTGCTGCCACGCGTTAAAGCTGGCGTCAAACGCGGCCTGAGACGCCTGAACCGGTGCGGTCATAAAGTCCGAAAGCTGGTTGTTCTCAAGCCAGGTCGCCTGGTGGTCCAGATCGCTGTACCACTGCTCAAAGTTCTTTTTCATGGCCGCCTTCAGCGCTTTCTCTTTCTCGCTGTCGGCCGCCTGCGCCGTGAAGGCCTTAAACTGTGCGTCTGCCTGCTTGAGGCTGTCGCGCGCCGTTGCCATCAGCGCCTTAATGTCATCCGGCGGATAGCTGAGCGCGGTTAAGGTTCCTGCCTTGTTCAGCGCAGTGCTTGCCTGCAACAGCACGGCACGCGTTTGTGCCAGTGCGGAGCGCTGCTGATTACTCGCCTCAACGTCCTGCAAATTCTGATAGCCATCGCGAAACGCCCAAAAAGACAACCCGTTACTGCCAACCTGCAACACACCGCAAAGGATCAGAATCAAAAACAGTGTGGTCGAGATACGAATACGATTTAACATCCACGCTCCCATCAAGCGGCAAGCAGCCGCGGTTTAATTGTCAGTCAAAATGTTTCCCAGTTTTCATCTTGTCCGGTCGTTGCAGCACGCGTTCGGATGACCGCCGTGTCGGCGGCTGGCGCGCGGTACACCGCGTGCGGCGTGACCGTACTTCCAGCGAGTGAAGCGAGACGAAACGCCGAGACGGCCATCTTCAGACGGCTCGCCTGGTCTTCCAGGGCAGCGGCCGCCGCAGCGGACTCCTGCACCAGCGCGGCGTTTTGCTGTGTCACGCGATCCATTTCCGATACCGCCAGGGCAACCTGGTCGATACCACGACTCTGCTCATCGGACGCAGAGGCGATTTCACCCATGATGTCCGTTACGCGGGTAACGGCATTCACGATGTCATTCATGGTCTCCCCGGCGCTTTCCACCAGCACCGAGCCGGTATCCACGCGGGAGACGGAGTCTTCAATAAGGGCTTTAATCTCTTTTGCCGCGTTGGCGCTGCGGCTGGCCAGATTGCGCACTTCCCCGGCCACCACCGCAAACCCGCGCCCCTGCTCGCCCGCGCGCGCCGCTTCCACGGCGGCGTTGAGCGCCAGGATATTGGTCTGGAAGGCAATGCCGTCGATGACGCTGATGATGTCGGCGATTTTCTTCGAGCTGTCGGCGATTTCGTGCATGGTTTTCACTACGCCATCCACCACGCGCCCGCCCCGCTGTGCGGTCTCGGAGGCGCTTTCCGCCAGCTGAGACGCCTGGCGGGCGTTATCGGCGTTCTGCTTCACGGTTGCGGTGAGCTGCTCCATGCTGGCGGCCGTCTCCTCCAGCGCCGACGCCTGCTGCTCGGTACGGGATGAGAGATCGTTATTCCCCATCGCGATTTCGCTGGTGCCGGTATAAATAGCCTCGGATCCGTTACGCACGTTGGCGACGGTCTCGATCAATGAACGCTGCATGTGGTCGACGCTGTTGGCCAGCTCGGTGATCTCGTTGCGTCCGGAAACGGTCAGCGTTTTGGTCAGATCGCCAGAGGCAATCTCACGAATATGGGCAATCACGCGGCCAAGCGGGTTCAGCAGGATATGGCGAATGCCGTACCACACAGCGAACAGCACAATGACTAAGGCCAGGGCCAGCACCGCCATCTGCCATTTCGCAAAGCGGTAGTCATTCTGGCTTTCAGTAAAGGCCGAGTGGTACAGATCGCCGCTGGCCTTCGCGTATTCCCCCAGCGCCGCGCCGAGTGCGTTTTGCATCCCCTGCGTGGGCTGTGCGAAGTAGGCATCCATGTTGCCGCTCTCCAGGAACTGGATCAGCTCCGTCAGCCCGGCATAGTAGGCGCTGTATTTTTCATCAATGTTCTGGCTTACCTGCGCCATCGCGGGCTGCGGTGCGATCTGTTTGAAGGCGGCGTAGTGTTTTCCCGCGTCGGCCAGCGTGGCCCGGGCATTTTTTAGCAGATCGGTTTTCGCGCTGCTCTGCTGATTGTTCGGATCCATCATCATGCGCGCGGACGAGCGGCTCAGGTTGATGCGCGTTTGCAGCATCAGATCCCACGTTGACGTAAGCTCACTCTGCTGAAGGCGGAGATCGTTCGAGGCGGCGAAGCTGTCCTGGTTCTGTTTTAACGACGAGAAAAAAAGCCCGCCGGAGATAAGCTGAAGTAGTGCGAAAATGACCAGCACCATCATCAGCATTGTGACAACGCGGATACGGTTCAACATACAACACCTTCTCATAGATTTATTAACGGTGTTATCGGCACAGGCCACAGGAACTTTACATTTGCGAAAGGGAAAAGCGCGGGGTTAAAACGCGACGTCAACAATCAGCGTATCGGTGTAGGTGCCGGCGGGCGGCGTGGCCTGATTGGTCAGAACCTTAGCGGTATAGTTGTAGGTGCGCAGCAACCCGTCGGTACTGATCTGGGACGACGTCGCGCTGGTCCAGCGCTCGGCGCCGCTGCCGCCCCAGCGGTTGCCGCTGGCTTCTTTATAGATGTCGTAGCTCAGGTAGTTACTGCCGCTTACCATCCGGCGGACATTATTGAGAGCATTGGCACCGTTATTAATGCCAATGGTGTAGGTGCTGCCTTTGGTACAGGTAACGGCAATGGCCTGCGAAACGGTGGGAAAACTTTGCACCAGCGGCGCGCTGTTAAAGTTCACGTCCGGCGTGGTCATGGCGCTGCAGTCGTTGGTGACGGTCATGTTAAGCAGAATACTGGTCGTTGCGGTTCCCGACTGGGGAGATGTACACAGGCTTCCCAGGCCGACGGCGCAGACGTTGTAGTTGATGCTAAAGTTCAGCAGCACCTGGTAAGGCCCGGCAGTCACGTTTTGTCCGGGGACGGTGCGAAAATAGAGCGGAATGTTGTACTGCTTTGACCCGAGCAATCCCAGCAGGGTATTCCCGCTCCAGGTATACGATTTACTTATCTGCACCTCGCTGCTGCTGGCGCAGCCGGATAACCCGCACAGCCGGGTGGGGATCACGTCTGTAATAGCGGCATTATCCGTGCGTTTCATGGTCGCGCGGCTGTTGCCAGATACCGACGCCGCGGTGTAGTTGAGGGTCACCGAGTCGTTGGTCAGCACGTTGAGCACGGCGTCACACGCCACCACCAGCGTGCCGGTGGTTTGCACTTCCCCGGTCCCGCTCAACGCAAACGAGGTGACGCTGCCAAACGACGCATTAACCGTACTGACGGTACACGCCGCCCAGCCGCCGCCGGAGAACAGCAGCAGCGTCAACAGCAGCAGGCGCATCATGGTCCCTCCCGACAAATCAGCGGACCGTAGGTTTGCAGCTTGTGCTCCGGATTGGCCCCCACGGTCAGGGTCGCCGTGCAGCGTTTTCCGCCAGGGGTGACCACCTCAAGCGGGTTGACATCGCTGAGGTTTTCCAGCCAGGCAATACCGTCATACCCCACCACCGCATTGCTGCGCGAGGCGCGTCGGACCTGGCTTCCCACCGGGATCGCCTGGCCCTGCGCATCGTGCAGGATGACGCTCGCCACCCGCTCCTGCTCCATCGGGAAGTCCACCAGATATCCGCTGTGACGACGAATGGCGATCCGCCGCTCCGTCTCCTTCAGCCGGGTGTCCGCCGGCAGATTCAGCGTATCGATCCGGTAGCTTGCCGGATAATAGGCCGACACCCCGCTGACCAGCAGGTAGCCGTTGTTGTTCGTTTTGCCGACGGGCTGGTTCTCATAGCTGACGGGCACGTCCGGATGGCCGTCGGTGCTGATCACCACAAACGCATCGTTGATTTTGTTCGCCGCGAACAGCTCGCCGTCCATCAGGACTATGGCGCCCATCGCCTCGCCCCACCAGGTCATAGTGTCCCTTTCGCCATAGCCGCCGCCCTGCAGTTCGATATTGTTATTGCGCCAGCCCAGCGTACCCTGCTGATAATCGCTGGATTTTGACTGGTTGGCCCAGGCCACGTTCCAGCTAAACCCGCCGTCAGAAGGCATAGAGTGGTTATAGTTAATGCGCTGCGAGCTGCCTGCATCCGGGGTGTTTTCGAAGGTGACGGCAGCGCTGTCGCGTTCCCCCAGCGGCACCTGCAGCGACAGCGCGACCGTCCAGTCCCCACGCTGCTGGTCCCGGCTGCCGGCCAGGTAAATGCTGCTTGATCCCCAGAGATTGCGGCTCCAGGAGAGATTCAGCAGTTCCGTTTTCTGGCTGTCAAAGCTCTCCACGCCGATCCAGGCCGCGCCGATATTGCCGTACTGTCCCAGATTGAAGGTCAGAGAATACTGGTCGGTATTGCGGCTAAAGCTGGCGATGGGCCGGTCATTTTCGTCATACACCGTCGGCTGATCGTAGAGAGCGAGATTGCCAAAGCCGCGATCGCGGCGGGTGTGCTGGGTCGCGACGCTAAATTCGCTGGTGCTGTACTGATAGCCCCAGCTGATTTGCCCGCCGTCGTCTCCGCGCATGCGGCTTTGTGAGTAGGAGGTATTCACCACGCCAAACCGCCCCAGCTTTATCACCGTCCCCGCTCCGCCCAGCGCCAGCTCTTCTGCCCCTTCCGCGTGGCCCTCCAGCGTCAGCCAGTCGGTCAGCCCGTAGCGATACGAGCCGCTGCCTGCCGCCGGGCCGTAGTCAAAATTCCTGATGCCGTAATTGCGGCGCAGGCTGCCGAGCGTCACGGCCCCGTCGCTCAGCCCTGTTTTAAGCAAATCGCTGGTGACGTAAAACGGCAGCGTGGTGCTCACCTGGCGTCCCAGCGCATCGGTGGTGACCAGCACCGCATCCCCCGCCCCGTTGATATAGGGCAGATTGGTCAGGGTGAAAGGCCCCGGCTGAAGCTGAGTCGAGCCGGATCGATAGCCGTTGATGAAGAGATCCACCGAGGTGGGGACCGCGGCCTCTCCCGAAAATTCGGGCAGCGGCCATGTCACCAGGTCCGGGCGCAGGGAGAAATCGCGTCCGTAGCTGATACCGCCTATCCGCACGCTGGAGGTCCAGCTCAGGGCATCGCCGATCACGTCTCCGGCGCTCCAGGTGGTCGCGTCATCCTCATTCGTTATCAGCAGCGTGGTGTCATAGCGAACATACCCTTCCTGCTGGCCGTCGTTTCCAGTGAAATTTTTCCGGGCGTACCCGGTAGAGGAAAACGAGCCGTTCTCGTCGAAGTAGCGGAGCTCATGCCAGAGCGACGCCTGGCCGCCAACGTGCTCCGTGTGGTTGGTGTAAAGATCGTAATTCAGCAGCGCCCCGCGTCCGTAGTGCGGTTTGGACTGCGCCGTTTGCGCGCTAAAGGGAGTCACCCGGGCGGTGACCCAGTCCCGGGGAAGGGTCAGCAGCAGTCGCTGCCCGGCGCTGTCGTACTCCACGCGCACCTGGCTCAGTGAGGCGAGATTCACCTCTCCGGCGGGCACATGCTCCGGGGGAAGCCCCGCGCGCAGCAAATCGGCGCTGGAGATAAAGAAAGCGCCGTTGCGCTGCGTCACGGGTACCACCAGACCTGTGTCGTAGTGGTTGAGCACGAGGGCAAGCTGAAAGACCGCTTCATCATTTACCGCCTGTGCCTGGGGAGGCGGCGGCAAACTGTCGTCGCCGGGATCGCCCCAGGCTGTGGTACTGACGCAAAGCAGCATCATCATTGCCGGCTTCAGTTGACGGGAGGCGACTGCCATTGTTCGTCCCTGGCATTAATCTGCGCGCTCATCCGGTCTGGCTGACGAACGCCAGCGGGTATCGGCCAGCTGCGGGTGCTGCCCGGCAGAACGTACCCCAGTAACCCCTCCGCTACGGTGCGTTTTTGTCCCCCCTGCGTCAGCGACACCTGGCTAAGCCTGACGTGCACATCCCCCTGATTACGCACCTGTAATGCAGGTTGTCCTCCCTCCTGCGTCACCCGCCAGCTCAGGTTTCGGGTCTCCACCAGCGCGTGATGCGCCCCCTCTTTCAGGATCGGGATCCCCTGTCCGTAGACAAACAGCGGAATGGAGTAACGCATCTGTAATTTGAGGCCGATGGCGGGGGCGTCTTTGCCGTCAGGCTGCGGAATTTCATCCACGATAATACGGTAGGCCTGTTCGACGCCCGCTGGAACCGCGCCCTGTTTAATAAGACGAATCAGCTGCTTATTGCCTTTCTGGATGGTGACAATGGGTGGGCTGGCGACCACGTCCTGCTGCGCGCTGTAGCGTTCGTACCCCCCCTCCTGCTTCCAGCGCACAATGCGCACCTGCATGGTCGTTGCGCTGTTCCCCTGGTTCTGGATCCACAGCTCCGTAGCGTTAGCATCTGCGGCAAGCCAGGGATCGATGGGCCAGAGCAGAATAGTGGCCGCCGCCTGCGCCTCTCCGGCTGCCGCGACGCCTGACAACGCGCTCGCCAGACACAAATGCCTGATAAATGGCTTCATTGCCTCTCTCCCTTTATTACCATGACAAGGTCACGGTGAGCTGATCGGAATAGGTTCCTGCCGGGCTAAACCCGGTCAATAGCGCCACGCCAAATAGCGGCAGCGCGATGTTATTGCTGTTGGTATAGGTCACCGGTATCGCCTGGTTAACGCCGATTTCGCTGTTCGCGGCCAGCGAACTGCTGCTGTACAGCCGGTAAGGGACCATTTCCGTCCCGTTCGCGCGCTTCATTCGGCGAACGGATGAATAATTCTGACCGCCGTTAATACTCATACTCAGCGCCACGCCCGGCGTGCAGGCGATGGACAAGGCCCCGTTCGGCACAAAGCTGGTGCTTACCGGCGCGCTTGCCACGCCGTTATGGGTGCCAAAATCCAGCGTACCGAGAAGCCCCCCGCTGCCGGTAGCCACTGCGCACCCCGGTACAATGGTCGCGCTGACCTTAAAGGATTGCGACGTCACCGCCCCCGCCGTGGGGAGCAGCAGCAGCCCGACGATCAGCGCGAAAAAAGGCTGCACGTGTCCCTCTGCGCTTTTGCGCAGACCTATAAAAGGTGCCTTCATGGCAGTGCAGATCTAATAGGTTACGCTGACGTTAATCGTGTCGGTATAGGTGCCTGGTACCACCGTTACGCTGTTACCGCCGCCGGTAATACGTCCGTAAAGGGTGTAACTGTCAACGCCCCCCGCCGTGGACGCGATAGGCAACGCGGCGTTATTGGCAATCAGGGTGTTGAAGCCACTGTCGCTGTACAGGCTATAAGCCACGCCCTGCGCCGTATTGGCCGTGTTTACCAGATAGCGCGCGGGCGTTCCCGGCGAGCCGACAACGGTGCCAGGTGCCGTGGAGTTGGTGTTGCCGGTGATCGCCACCGAATAGCTGGCGGTCGTGCATTGAATGGTGAAGGTATTTCCGCCGCTGGCGCCGGTTAGCTGCGTGGTCAGGGTGGAAAACGTTGCGGGATGGGTACCGAAATCGAGTATCCCGAAGTTAATGCCGCTTTGCGCGGGCGATCCGTTAATCAGACAACCGTTTGTCAGCGTCAGCGTGGCGCCAATGGTGCCGTTGCTGGTGACGGCCAGCGCATGATGGGCTGTTGTCGCAGTCAGCAACGTGCCTGCGCAGATCAAAAGGAGTTTTCTTTTCATTTACCACCCTCCAGAAGACGTCTCCGTTCCCTTGCGACATTTTATTTTTAACGTTCAAGATGTTAGCCCCGCTTAACGTTCCTCAGAGGGGGTTATTGAGAATTTAGTTTACGGATATCGCTTCGACCACCCGGCGCATGGCAGGCAAAACCCATGTCCTGATAACTTTGTTTGTAGATATAAAACAATGGGTTAAAACAAAAAAAAGGAATATTCCTGCACGTTGACTGAGGATATATCCATCAAAATGTGATAAGGATCACAATATATCGTTCGGGCATTAACAACAAAATTAATAAAAATTAAAAAGGAGTTGTATCCCCCTACGCTTTGCGTCAATTTATGTGCCGAATATTTTCCCGCGCAGTAATAAAAAATTTATATGTATCGGCGCGGGTTACATCTGAAGCGCATAGAGGGTCTTTTTTCGTGGCAAGTGCAAACAAACTCACACTCTTCATCGTGATATTCATGCTGGCGGGTATTCTTTCAGGGGCGGCAATTCACGAGTACGCATCTGCGGATGCCATCAAAGCCTGGTCGGATAATATTACCCTTCTGACCGATATTTTCCTCCGTCTGATCAAAATGGTTATTGCGCCGCTGGTCTTCAGCACG
This sequence comes from Enterobacter sp. 168J2, assembly GCF_034107265.1. Classification (NCBI taxonomy): domain Bacteria; kingdom Pseudomonadati; phylum Pseudomonadota; class Gammaproteobacteria; order Enterobacterales; family Enterobacteriaceae; genus Enterobacter; species Enterobacter sp. 168J2. The sequence continues at coordinate 1,599,674 of NZ_JAWNEB010000001.1, forward strand.
CTGACCGTGGGCATTATGAAGCTGGGAGAGACCTCCACCATAGGCCGGGTGGGCGGCAAAGCGATGGTGTGGTTTATCAGCTCATCCGTGCTCTCCATTCTGGTCGGACTGTTTATCGTCACGCTGGAGCGTCCGGGAAGCGGCCTGAACCTGACGATCCCAACCGAGGCGGTGGATACCGGTCTTGCCGTGGGCGGGATGACGCTGAAGGCGTTCCTGTCCCACACCATTCCCACCAGCATCGCGGGGGCGATGTCGAACAATGAGATCCTGCAAATTGTGGTGTTCTCGATGTTCTTCGGCATCGGCGGCGCGTCGCTGGGGCAGAAATTCAACGCGCCGCTGGTGGCCGCGCTGGATGTGGTTTCCCATATCATGCTGAAGGTTACGGGTTACGTGATGTACGTTGCGCCGCTGGCCATCTTCGCGGCGATCTCCTCCGTCATTGCCACGCAGGGTCTGGGCATCCTGTTGAACTACGCCTCCTTTATTGGCGGCTACTACGTTGCCATCCTTCTAACCTGCATGGTGCTGCTGGCCGTGGGTTACATGGTGCTGAAAAAAGAGGTGTTTCGCCTGGTCAGCATGCTGAAAGATCCGGTGCTGGTCGCGTTCACCACCAGCAGTTCTGAAGCGGCCTACCCTAAAACGCTGGAGCAGCTGGAGCGCTTTGGCTGCTCGCGCAACATCGCCTCTTTCGTCCTGCCGATTGGCTACTCCTTCAACCTGGTGGGGTCGATGGTGTACTGCTCTTTCGCCTCGATGTTTATCGCTCAGGCGTACAACATTCACCTGAGCTTCTCTGAGGTAACGGTGCTGATGTTGACCCTGATGCTGGCGTCGAAAGGGATTGCGGGCGTGCCGCGTTCTTCGCTGGTGGTGCTGGCCGCGACGATCCCGAGCTTTAACATTCCGGTAGCGGGCATTCTGCTGCTGATGGGGATCGACCACTTCCTGGATATGGGCCGTTCCGCGATTAACGTGCTGGGGAACGGGATTGCGACGGCGATGCTCTCGCAGAATGAAGGCGCGCGGGAAGCGGAAGCTGAAGCTGAAGCTGAGCTGGTAAAGCAGGAAGCGTAATGGCATGAAAAAGGGTGAGGCCTGATGCCCTCACCCCGGCCCTCTCCCACGGGGAGAGGGAGCAAACACGAAAACGGCAACCTGGTTGCCGTTTTGCATTTACCTACGCTACATGATTCGCCGCGATATCCAGCAGCGCCATCTCTTCGCTGTTCAGCAGCTTCTCGATGTTCACCAGAATCAGCATACGCTCGCCGAGCGCGCCCAGGCCGGTCAGGTATTCGGTCGACAGCGTGACCGCAAACTCCGGCGCAGGGCGGATTTGGTCAGACGTCAGCGAGAGGACGTCAGATACGCCATCCACCACGATACCCACCACGCGCTGTCCCAGGTTCAGGACGATCACCACGGTGTTGTCATTGTAGTCAACGTCGCCCTGGCTGAACTTCACGCGCAGATCCACGATTGGCACAATCACGCCGCGCAGGTTGGTGACGCCTTTAATAAACGCTGGCGTGTTAGCGATGCGGGTAACCTGGTCGTAACCACGAATTTCCTGCACTTTCAGGATATCGATGCCGTACTCCTCATCGCCCAAAGTGAATACCAGGAACTCCTGCCCTGATGGCTCGCCCGCCAGTTTCGTTACATTACTCATACCGGTCATGTTATTACCTTCTACTTAATCAGGCGGCTGTGTACGCCACACGTTGTTCACGATTTAATCCCTGAAGCGCCGACACGTCGACGATCAGCGCCACGCTACCATCCCCCAGAATGGTGGCAGCAGAAATACCCGGCACCTTGCGGTAGTTGCTTTCGAGGTTCTTCACCACCACCTGGTGCTGACCAATCAGCTGATCGACCAGCAGCGCGTAGCGGCGGCCCGCGCTTTGCAGGATCACCACGATACCCTGCGTGGCCTCGGTCTTCGCCCCGTCCACTTCGAACACTTTCCACAGCTCGACCAGCGGCAGGTACTCGCCGCGCACCTCAAGCACGCGCTCGCCGCCCGCCAGCGGATGCAGATCTTCTTCACGCGGCTGGAGGGATTCCATCACCGCGTTCAGCGGCAGAATAAAGACTTCGTCTGCGACTTTGACCGACATGCCGTCGAGGATCGCCAGCGTCAGCGGCAGCAGAATACGAATGGTGGTGCCGGAGCCCTGTTTAGACTGGATCTCAACGTGGCCGCCCATCTCCTGGATGTTACGTTTCACCACGTCCATGCCGACGCCGCGCCCGGAAACGTCCGTCACCTGCTCGGCGGTCGAGAAGCCCGGCGCGAAGATCAGCATGCCCACTTCTTCGTCGGTCATGTTTTCATTCACCGCCATCCCCTGTGAAATGGCCTTCGCCAGGATGCGCTCGCGGTTAAGGCCCGCGCCGTCATCGGTCACTTCAATGCAGATGTTCCCGCCCTGATGTTCCGCCGAGAGAATCAGATTCCCGACCGGGGATTTCCCGGCGGCAATGCGATTTTCCGGCAGTTCGATACCGTGGTCGAGGCTGTTACGCACCAGGTGCGTTAACGGGTCGATGATGCGCTCGATCAGGCTCTTATCCAGCTCCGTTGAGCTGCCCATCAGGGTCAGTTCAATCTGCTTATTCAGCTTGCTGGCAAGGTCTCGCACCAGGCGCGGGAAGCGGCTGAAGACATATTCCATCGGCATCATGCGGATGGACATCACCGACTCCTGCAGGTCGCGGGCATTGCGCTGCAGCTGGCCCATGCTGGTGATCAGATCGCCGTGCGTGACCGGATCCAGTTCGTTAGAACGCTGCGCCAGCATGGACTGGGTGATCACCAGTTCACCCACCAAGTTAATCAGCTGGTCAACCTTCTCAACGGCCACGCGAATGCTGGTGGACTCGCTGGAGCGCGCGGCCGGTTTTTCACCACGGCCAGGTGCCGCGGCCTCTTTTGGCACCGCTTTCAATACCGGAGCCGCAGGCGCAACAGCCGGTGCCGCAGCCTGCGCGACGACGGCCACCTCTTCTTGCGCAGCTGGCGCTTCTGCCGCTGCGGTTTCCGTTTCGAAGGCGATCTGGTCGGCTTCAATGACAAAGCACAGCACCGCCACGATATCGTCCTGACTGATACCGTCATCGAGGGTCGCCGCGAGGCTGTCTTTGCCTTTCACTACATTACTTAACGTTGCCAGGTTACCCAGCTCTTCTTCCAGCAGGTTAACTTCGCTCTCTTTCAGGCGTGACAGCACAACGCGCAGTTTGCCCGCTTGCGCAGCGGCTGGCGCGCCCTCTTCAGCAGCAACCGCATCGACAACGCTCAGTTTTGCCGCAGGGACAACGGCTGCAGCGACCTCACCTTTTGCTTCCAGGGCGAGCTGGCGCAGCGCATTGCAGATGTATTCAAAGCTGGCGGCATCAGGCTCTGCCGAACTTTTATAGGCGTCGAGCTGTTCCTGCATAATATCTTTGGTTTCCAAAAACAGGTTGATAATGTCGGTATTGAGCTGCATCTCACCGCGTCGTGCTTCATCAAGCAGGTTTTCCATTAAATGGGTCGTTTCCTGCAGGATGGTAAATCCAAACGTTCCGGCTCCGCCTTTAATGGAATGCGCCGCACGGAAGATGGCATTGAGCTGCTCGGAGTCCGGTGCTTCTGGCACCAGATCGAGCAAATGTTGCTCCATATCCGCCAACAGTTCGTCGGCTTCATCAAAGAATGTCTGGTAAAAATCGCTAATATCCATGCTCACGCTATCACCTCGGATTGGCTGGTGGCGATGTTGGAACGGCAGCCGCAGGGACGGCCCCAGGCTGTTTTAAATCGTCCAGTGACTCATTCTGACTTTCGGCGTTTTCGTGCAGGATGGCCTGCTCCGCCTGCTGGTTCAGCACTAAAAGACTGATACGACGGTTGATGGCGTCATCCGGCCCGCGGTCGGAGACGCGCATGGTTGCTGCCATGCCGACCACGCGCAGTACCTTGCCATCATCAAGCCCACCTGCCACCAGCTCGCGACGCGAGGCGTTGGCACGATCGGCAGAAAGCTCCCAGTTGCTGTATCCCTTCTCCCCACTGGCGTACGGGAAATCATCCGTGTGGCCCGACAGGCTGATTCGGTTAGGAATGCCGTTCAGCACCGGAGCAATCGCGCGCAGAATATCGCGCATGTAGGGCTCAACTTCCGCACTCCCGGTTTTAAACATCGGGCGGTTCTGGCTGTCGATAATCTGAATACGCAGCCCTTCCTGGACCAGATCGATTTTCAGGTGCGGACGCAGCGCGCGCAGTTTAGGGTCCGCTTCAATCAGCTGGTCGAGATCGCCACGCAGTTTTTTCAGACGCGCCTGCTCCATCTTTCTTTTCAGCTCGTCGATGTTCGGCTCTTTTTTCACCTCACCCTTCTGCTGGGTGTAATCATCGCCGCCGCCAGGAATCGGGCTTTCGCTATTAGAGATACGCTGCCCACCGGTCACTGCCGTCGCCAGCGGGGTACGGAAATATTCGGCAATCTGGATAAGCTCCTTCGGGCTGGAGATGGAGATCAGCCACATCACCAGAAAGAACGCCATCATTGCGGTCATAAAGTCGGCGTACGCGATTTTCCAGGAGCCGTGGGAACCGTGTCCGCCGCCCTTGTGCTTGCGTTTTTTGACGATGACGATCGGATGGGACTGGTTTTTCATGCGTCCTCAGTTGTCGTCTGTTGGTTTGGGTTTTTCACCGCGCGAACGTGTTCTTCAAGCTCGATAAACGACGGACGCTCGCTGGAGTAAAGCGTTTTACGGCCAAATTCAACCGCGATCGGTGGCGCGTAACCGTTGAGGTTAGAGAGCAGCGTGATCTTCACGCACTGCATCATTTTGGTGGTTTCCGCGCTCTTCTGGCGCAGCACGCTTGCCAGCGGAGAGATAAAACCGTAAGCCAGCAAAATACCGAGGAAGGTGCCCACCATCGCATGGGCAATCAGTGCGCCCAGTTCGGCCGCCGGGCGATCCGCTGAGGCCAGGGCGTGTACCACCCCCATGACCGCCGCCACGATACCAAACGCCGGAAGGGAGTCGCCCACCAGCGCCAGGCTGTTGGCCGGCACTTCAGATTCGCTTTCGTGGGTTTCGATCTCTTCGTCCATCAGCGCTTCGATTTCGAAGGTGTTCATATTGCCGCTGATGATGAGTCGCAAATAGTCGACGATGAAATCCAGCATCATGGCGTCCGCCAGAATGCGCGGATAGCTGGCAAAAATTTCGCTCTCTTTCGGGTTTTCAATATCCCGCTCAAGCGAGAACATCCCCTGCTGACGCGACTTCGCCATCAGGCGATAGAGCAGCGCCAGCAGATCCATATACATGCTTTTGGTGTATTTCGAGCGACGGAACAGCAATGGAATTGCTTTTAACGTGCCCTTGATCGATTTACCGTTGTTACCAACGATAAAAGCCCCTACCCCTGCGCCGCCGATGATAATAAGTTCAGCCGGTTGATAGAGTGCTCCAAGGTGCCCGCCGGTCATCATGTAACCGCCGAAAACTGTACCGAGAACTACCAGGTAACCTAATAAGATAAGCACGACATCATCCTTCCGCTAGTGACTATGGCAAGGACGTCCAGCTCGCAGCGTTTACCGTTTGCGGGGTAAAAAAAAGCAGCGGTAATGGCTTACCGCTGCTGGAATCTTGCCCACACGTTCGGGTTAAACAGCTTGTTCGATCTGTTCATCCAGCAGTTGTGGAATAATATCGGCAGCATCCCGGGAAAGTTTACGTCTTTTTACTGCGCGGGATGGCGGCTGACATAAACTACAGGCGAAGCTGCCTGCAGGCTGATGAGCATGGGTAATAAAATTGCCGTCGCAGCAATTACAGCGCGACAGTTCAAGCATTCCGCTCTCAACAAAACGCACCAGCGTCCATGCGCGGGTCAGCGCCAGCAGAGGGCCTTCTTCCTGCTGTGGGCATTGTTCAAGGTAAAGTTTGTACGCTTTGATCACGGCGTCTACGCCGCTGCACAAACCGGTTTTGAGAAGATACTGCCAGGCATTACAGAACATGGAAGCGTGGATGTTCTGCTCCCAGGTCATAAACCAGTCCGTAGAAAACGGCAGCATGCCTTTCGGCGGGGGACTACCGCGTAACTCTTTATACAGTTTGATGAGGCGACCACGGCTCAGCTGAGTCTCGCTTTCCAGCATTTGTAAACGAGCACCCAGCGTAATCAGCTCCATGGCCAGCTGTATGTCACGCGCTTCCTGAACAATGCTTTTTTCGCTCATTGCTAGGCCCTTTTCTTACGGGCTGCGTCATCAGGCTGGCTGATGTCGCTAAGCAAGCGAGTGGAGAGCAGGATACCGGTATGGATCTGTTGCAGATCGTCAACGCGGGATTCCTGCGTCAGACGCGTTATCGTCTGCGGATTATCAAAACGGAACTGGCACACCAGTTGATTCGTTTCCGCCAGTTTTACCATCTGCGGGAGGGTTAATCCGCCCAGCATGGTTGCCATTTCTTCGTTAATACCCAGACGAAACATCGCGGACGCTTTGTCCTGACTAATTAAACGCTGCGCGAGCAGTAAATATGACAGATTGATGTCATAGATATGTTTTAGCAACTCGGATGTATGCATTGTTCCCATCCCGAATAACCAACTATTATTTTTATGCGGAAAGACCGCACCCCGTGATGTCGCCGGGAAATCACCCGGTATAAAAAAGAAAAGGCTAAATGCATAGTTGAATCTAGGTTTGTATTCATCCAAACGCGTATGGGATGCAACTCGGTTACATCTCTTACATGTTTTATCGTTTCTTACAAATAACTAAGATTTTTCCTAATTCGACGCAAACTCTACTCGTCAGATTTGCCACATACAATGCAGGCACCCTCAAATTTAAAAAAAATGTGATCTGCGTCACATAATTTAAGTGAATAGGCCCCATAAATCCATCAGTATGACTTCTAATTTGCTCATTTTTTACTCAATCAGCACTGTTTTGTATTCTTAATCGACGAATACTCATGCAGAAGCGTGAGCAAAAGTGGCACGCAACGTGCTTTTATCGGTACGTGCAGCATCAGCAATCGTTTACAACGCGTGTGTCTCAGGGACACATTTTGATTACCTCGATAAAACATATAGTTATGCGGGGTGACTAAAAAAATTGTTTCTGCACGTAATCATTTGAAATGCGTTTATAACTTGTTAAAACCATTTAATAGCGAAAGGGCAGAATTGTGTGACTTACGTTAAGTTGTTAATTTTTTTCATTTAGGCGCGTTTTTTAGTTATTCTTCTTATAAGAATAATTAATGAATAATTATGATAAGCTTCACACTAATGTCTTATTCAACTCTTGCGGAACCAGGAAATTCGCGGTAATGGTGATGTAACGCTGTCTGTCAGACATCTTAAGGAGTGCGCCATGAGTTACTCCCATCTTCTTGTTTCTGTTGCCGTTTCCCCCGAAAGCCACCAGCTCATCGCCCGGGCCGTTTCGATCGCCAGGCCCCACAATGCGCGCATCAGCCTCATCACCCTTGAGGCCGAACCCGAGATGTACAATCAGCTGGCGGCCCCCATGCTGGAAGATATTCGTGAGGTATTGCAGGAAGAAACGCAGCAGTTTCTGCGAGAGCTTGTCGAAAAAGCAGATTACCCTGTTCATGAAACCGTTATTGCGACGGGGGAACTGAATGCCCATATTCTTGATATGTGCCGCAAGCAGAATATTGATTTAGTGATTTGCGGGAACCATAACCACAGCTTTATATCGCGAGCGACCTGCGCGGCAAAATCTATTATCGCCTCAAGCCAGGTGGACGTGCTGTTAGTGCCGCTTGGGGGGTCTTAACCCCCCAGAGGAATATCAGGCAAGTTTAGGGAAGGTCGCGATCTTTTTTTGCAGATCGCCTTCATGACTTTGCGGGGCTATTTCGCGTAGATCCTCAATAAAACGTGCCTGCCAGTGATTAATATCGTTTTTACGGATCGTCTCCATCATTTCGGCATGGCGGGAAATACGCTCCGTCAGCGGCATGGTCAGCGCGCGGTTAAGAGCGTTAGCCACGTCATCCCGATCGTAAGGATTCACGAGCAGCGCGGAAGTCAGTTCATTCGCGGCCCCGGCAAACTGGGAAAGCACCAGCACGCCCGGATCCGCCGGGTCCTGAGCCGCCACATACTCTTTTGCCACCAGGTTCATCCCGTCGCGCAGCGGCGTAACCAGCCCCACGTCGGCGTAGCGGAAGACCTTCATCAGGATCTTACGGTCAAAATGCTGATTCAGATAAAAGAGCGGCGTCCAGCCCAGCTGGCCGTAGCGCCCGTTGATGCGTCCCGCTTCTGTCTCCAGCTGATGGCGAATATCCTGATAGGCCTGCACTTCCCCGCGCGACGTTGGCGCGATCTGGGTATAGCGGATTTTACCGTGGTGCTGAGGGTATTTATCCAGCAGCGTTTCATACGCCAGGAAGCGTTCCGGCAGCCCTTTGGAATAATCCAGACGCTCTACCGAGAAGATATTCTTCACGTGCTTGAGTTCATTCTTAAGCTGGGCCAGCTTCGGCGGCAGCGGGCCGGAGGCCTGTTCCGCAATTTCGTCGGGTTCAATACCAATCGGATAGACCTCAGTGTGGAAGGTTTTCCCCCACGCCGTATGAGTTTTGCCGCCGCTGGTCGCCAGGCGCGTTTTGCCTGACACGGAGTCCAGGAACGCGAGACGGTCATTTTCGGTCTGGAAGCCCAGCAGATCGTAATCACACAGCGCCTCCAGCAGTTCTTCATGCGGCGGCAGCGCGGTGAAAATTTCCGGCGTCGGGAACGGAATGTGCAGGAAGAAGCCAATTCGGTTATTGACTCCCCTTTTACGCAGCTCTCTGGCGAAGGGGAGCAGATGATAATCGTGGATCCATAAAATATCGTCTTCCTCTATTAAAGGCAGCAGTTTATCCGCCAGCATCGCATTCACCCGCGAGTAGCCCTCGAAGGATTCACGCTGGAATTTCACCAGGTCAAGACGATAGTGAAACGCAGGCCACAGGACGGCATTGGAGAACTGCGAGTAATACTCGTCATAGTCTTTCTCTTTAAGCGCAAATGAAGCCCACGTAATGTTTCCGCGCGTCACCTTTTTAAGCGGTTTATCTTGTTCATTGATTTCACCGCTCCAGCCAAACCACAGCCCGCCAGCAGCTTTTAAGGCACCTAATACCCCTACCGCCAGGCCACCTGCACTGGCTTTTTTATCATCAGGCGGTGCGATTCGGTTAGAGACGACGACTAAGCGACCCATAATGGTTTCCCCCTTTGTTTTGCGCTATTTGTTGTTGTTGCTGGTTAGCGATATCAGAAATCCACTGCCAGACGCCGGCGACATTTGCCAGACGCCATTCAGCGACAGTGTCACCAGGCCCCACCTTGACGGCGATCCCTCCGGCCTGTTTCACCACGCGAAACCCGGCCTCATCGGTCAGGTCATCGCCAAAAAATACCGGTGTACGTCCCTTAAATGGCGCTTCCGCCATAAACGCCGCAATAGCGGCCCCCTTATTAATGCCCTGAGGTTTTATCTCAACAACGCACTTCCCCGGCTGCAGCGCGAGCTGCGGATGTGCATCGGCCACGCTGCGGGCAATCGCAAAGATCGCCGCTTCGTGGTGCGGAGCCTGCCGATAGTGCAAGGCGAACGCCATGCCTTTCGCTTCCAGTTCCGTGCCCGGAAGCGACGCCAGCGCCGTGGAGAGTTCAGCGTGTAACGCCTGAATTAAGGTATCGGGGAGTGATACAACATGCAGTTGATCATGGATATCGCGGCGCTCCGCTCCGTGTACACCGGCCAGCGGAAAGTGGTAAGGACTGGCGAGCACGTCCAGCTCGGCCATTGAGCGCCCTGAAATCAATGCCAATGCGCCCTCGTTCAGTCTGGAGAGCTGCTGCAAATTCTCTAGCACCGTATCCGGTACGACCACGTCGTCAGGATGCGGCTGGATCCCGGCGAGCGTCCCGTCGAGGTCAAAAAAGAAAGCATATTTTCCGGGCAGTACAGGCGGTGCGGTTAACAAGTCAGCCACCCTAATCCTCCTTACGGTTTACGAGAGGTAAACGCCTTTACCTCTTTCATAGCCATGTAAGTATAGACAGTGTGATGGGCCTCGCCATTTGACAACCGCCCCGCCAGCAAAACTGGCGAGGCGGTTCAGGGGTCAACTATGGTTATTAGTTGAGCAATAAAAAGTCAGCGCTGGGGTTACACGGTACGCTTCGCTTTTTGCTTGTAACGGTCGAAAATCACGGCTGCCAGCAGGATCAGGCCACGCACGACGTACTGAGAGAACGGCGAAATATTCAGCAGGTTCATGGCGTTCTCCACCGTGCCCAAAATCAAGATGCCCGCCACCACATATGAGATTTTTCCGATGCCGCCCTTGAGGGAAACGCCCCCTAAAACGCAGGCTGAAATGACGATCAGCTCATAACCGATGGAGGTCATCGGCTGTCCGCTGGTCATACGCGAGGCCAGAATAATCCCGGCAGCGGCGGAGACCAGCCCGGAGAGCACGAAGATAATAATCTTGGTGCGTACGACCGGCACCCCTGCCAGCCGCGCAGCTTCTTCATTACCGCCGATCGCCAGCGTGTTACGGCCAAAGGTGGTGCGGTTCAGCAGGAAGCCGAACAGGATCAGGCAGGCCACGGTGAGCCAGATAGGCGCCGGCAGGCCCAGCCAGTTGGCGTAGCCCAGCGTAAAGAAGCGCTCGTCTTCAATCCCCACCGCTTTACCGTCGGAGATGATATAGGCCAGACCGCGGACTATCTGCATCGTCGCAAGCGTGGTAATCAGGGCGTTAATCTTCAGGCGCGCGATAACAAAACCGTTCACCAGACCGCTGATCACGCCGAGCAACAGACCGGCAAAAACGCCAATCCACAGGCTTTCCGTCATGTTGATCACCACCGCCGTGGTGACGCCCGCGCAGGCGATAACCGAGGCCACCGACAGGTCGAAATCACCGGAGGCCAGACAGAAGAGCATGCCGCAGGCCACCATGCCGGACATGGAAATAGCCAGCCCCAGCCCTTTCATATTAATGAAGGTGGCAAAGTTAGGCACGAAGATCGCACAGGCGATGAAGAGTGCGGCAAAGACCACCAGCATGCCGTACTGATCCCAGATACGGCCAAAGCTGAAAGCCGACTTCGGCGCTCCGGATGTAGTAACAGAGGACATCATTAACTCCTTACTCAGGCGACTGCCTGGCTGACTTTAGGCATGGCGAGGTTCAACGCCTGTTGTTCATTCGCCTGTTCATGAAGTAATTCACCGGCGATTTCGCCTTCGCGCATCACTACAATGCGGTCGGCAACGCCAAGCACCTCAGGCAGATCGCTGGAGGCGAACAGCACCGCCACGCCGCGTTTTGCCAGTTCATAGATCACGTTGTAAATCTCGTGTTTTGCGCCCACATCGATACCGCGCGTCGGCTCGTCCAGCAAAATGACCTTCATATCCTCCGACAGCCAGCGGCCTAAAATGGCTTTCTGCTGGTTCCCGCCTGACAGATTCATAATCAGCTGTTCCGGTCCCGGCGTTTTGATATTCAGCGAGCGAATATGATGGTCGGCGTTGCTCGACTCCCAGCCGTCGTTAATCAGGCACCCCGCGCGAATAAACTTACGGCGGGCAGAAATGTTGATGTTGTCGCGCACCGAATGCACCGGAATGATCCCCTCCGCCTTGCGGTCTTCCGGGCAGAGCATCATCCCGGCCCCGATCGCATGGGCAGGTTTCCGGATATCCACCTGCTCGCCGTCAATAGAGACCTGCCCTGCGGTAATGCGGGTACCGCCGAACAGCCCTTTCATCAGCTCGCTGCGCCCCGCCCCCACCAGACCAAACAGCCCGACGATCTCACCGCTGCGTACGGATAGCGAAACCGGCGTTCGCACGCCCGGCGCTTTAACGTTGTCCAGACGCAGGCGCTCGGGGCCGTACTCGCGCGGTTTCCAGTGATAGATATCGCCCAGATCGCGCCCGACCATCGCCTGAACAAGCTGGTCATGGTTAACCTGCTGCATATCGGTGAAGGTGCGCACATAGCGCCCATCTTTAAAGACGGTGATGGCATCGCTCAGGGCAAAAATCTCCTCCATGCGGTGCGAGACGTACAAAATGGTGCGGCCTTCCTGACGCAGCTCGCGGATCACGCGGAACAGGTTTTCGATTTCACGCGCGGAGAGCGAACTGGTGGGTTCATCAAAGGCAATAACTCTGGCGTTACGCGCCAGCGCCTTGGCAATTTCAACCATCTGCCACTGGCCGATGGAGAGGTATTTCAGCGGCGTCTGGGGATCGACGTCCAGACCCAGATGCTTAAGCTGCAGCCCCGCTTCATAATTAAGTAGCGAACGATTCACCACGCCGCTTTTGTGCGGAAGCTGCCCTAAATAGATGTTTTCGGCCACGGTCATCTCAGGGATGAGGTGCAGTTCCTGATAGATAATAGCGACACCGGCGTTGAGCGCCGCCGTGGTATCGGCAAAGGCCACCTCTTCACCGCGAATGGCCAGCGTGCCGGTTGTTGGCGCGTAGTTGCCGCTGAGGATTTTTAACAGCGTGGATTTCCCCGCTCCGTTTTCCCCCATCAGGGCATGAACCTGGCCGGCATAGCAGTCGAAGCTGATATCGGTCAGCGCGTTAACACCGGGGAACGTTTTCCCGATGCCGCGAAAAGAGAGATACGGATTAGACTGTTGCATAACGACTCCGTGATTCCTGTAGTGTGTACGTCTGGCCCCTTACGGCGAGTAAGGGGCACAATCACAGCGTATTACTTACCGCCCAGTCCTTTTTTCGCCAGTTCCTCTTTGAAGTTGTCGCGGGTAATCAGCACCACGTCGGTCACTTCGGTAAATTTCGGCGGTTCAGCCCCTTTGGTTACCCAGTTGTAGAGCATTTCGCTGGATTTGTAGCCGTGAACGTCCGGGCTTGGCAGCAGAGAGCCGTAGAAGCCGGTGGCCTGCGCCTTGGACAGCTCGCTCACCGCATCCACGCCGTTGATGCCGATGCCGATCACGTCAGGCGCCTTGAAGCCCTGACCTTCCGTTGCGCGCACGCCGCCCAGCACGGTGTTGTCGTTCATGCCGACCACCAGCCAGTGTTTGACCTCCGGATGCTGGACCAGCATTGAGTTCGCAGCGTCGAAAGCGCCCGGGATATCGTTAGATTTGGTTGGCACTTTATAGATCTGTTTTTCCGGGAAGCCGGCCGCTTTCAGCGCGTCCATTGAACCGGTCGTACGACGACGCGCCGTGTCCAGCTCGTCCGCGGTGATGGCCATGACGGCGGTCTCTTTCACATCCCAGCCGCGTTTCTGCATCTCTTTATAAAGCTCCTGCCCCTGACGTTCACCGATTTTGGTCGCCGCCATCATGACCAGCGGTACGCTGTCCATCGGTTTGCCTTTGGCGTTAACGAACTGATCGTCAACCGCAATAACCTTCATGTCGTAACCGCGGGCTTTCGCCGCAATTGCTGACCCGAGTTTTGGGTCCGGAGTACAAATAACAAAGCCTTTCGCGCCGCTGGCCGCCAGGCTGTCGATGGCGTTCAGCGTTTTCTCACCGTCCGGCACGGCGATTTTAATCACCTCAAAACCTAAATCTTTTCCGGCTTTATCAGCGAATTTCCACTCGGTCTGGAACCAGGGTTCTTCCGGCTGTTTTACCAAAAAACCGAGTTTTAAATTCTCAGCGATAGCGGATTGTGACATAACGGCAGCCAGACCGATGGCCGCCAGCGCTTTAGTAAATTTGTGCATGGTAAACTCCAGCTTTAGCATTCTTTTCTGTAGGGAAGATTTGCGTGCTTCTTATTTAATCGGACTTAAAACAAGGCATTAGCGCTTACCTCGTCATAAGCGTTATTGCTGGTGATAGTTTTAGCGGGAAATTAATCATCCATAAGAGAGCCGCATCACACCGCAGAATTACAGTAATTGCGTACATAAATTCAGCGAAAAATGACATAAAAAAGGCCGGAATTGTCAGACAAATGAAAGCAGGCTGAGCAGAATTATCCATAAGATTAGCTAAGAAATCCCTGATACCCTTACGGCAGATGGCGCTGCGGTTACCCCCTGAACGGGATTCATGCTTTTCATCAAAAAAACAAAAGAGTCATGAAAAAGGGTTATTCCGTTAAAATTGATTTGGCGCAAATTTAGCAACGCATCATATATTTGAAAGGAATAATCTGTTTTTATTTTTCTCACAGAGCATTATTCAGGCTAAATGTTCACGAAAGGAAACCAGCACACCAGGAAAGACATTTATCCTTTAATATCAACGTTTTAATAAAATTCCACTTGATGGCTATATATTTGTATTTTTGTACTATATTAAAGTTTGTAATGTATGGTAAACACAGCCTAATTAAGAGTTTTCTTAATCCAGAGACAAAGGTATGCTTATTTATATCGAACACAGGAAGTGAATTTTCGATCGACTTTAGTCACTGCAAAAATTGCAATTCTGTTTTTCTTCGTATTTGCCTGGCTGTCAGGTTAAGCAGCGGACATCGCGTCCCACAGTCTATAAGGATATGAGTATGGCTACCCAAACGATGATGCAAAAACTTAACGCGCAGATGAACCTTGAGTTCTACGCCTCGAACCTGCACCTTCACTTAAGTGCATGGTGTTCCGAAAAAAGCCTCACGGGCTCTGCCACGTTCTTTCGTTCACAGGCACAAAGCAACGTCACCCATATGATGCGCGTCTTTAACTTCCTGAAGGCCGCGGGGGCTAACCCGGTTGTTAAAGCCCTCGATGGGATCAACGAAAATTACTCTTCTCTGGAAGAACTGTTTCAGAAAACGCTGGAAGAGCATGAGCAGCGCTGCACGACGCTCAACAAGCTGGCCGATGAAGCCCGAGCACAGCATGACGTCATCACCCTTAAATTTTTACGCGACATGGATAAAGAACAGCAGCAGGACGGCGTGCTGCTGAAAACGCTGGCGGATGAGATCCACAATGCGCGACAGGCCGGTTTATGCCCGGAGCAAGCCGACCGCCACCTGCTCGATCTTGTGACGGTGCAGCACCACTAAGCGTTTAAACCTGCCCTTGCCCTGGTTCAGGGGGGCAGGTTCCTTTCTACCTCTCCAACCCTCTGCTTTTGCTGAAATTTAACAAATCAGATCTCGCTCTCAATGATTACCCCTACAACATGTAATGATTTATTTAATTACATAATCATTGACGAGGGAAAAGCATGATCACCATTGAGTTTGTTGTCATTCTCCTCTGCCTGCTGACGGGAACACGTTTCGGCGGCATGGGGCTTGGGTTAATCAGCGGGATTGGCCTTTTTATTTTGTGTTTTGTCTTTGGGCTCCAGCCCGGCAAGCCTCCGGTTGACGTCATGTTGACCATTCTCGCGGTGATTGGCTGTGCCGCCACCCTGCAGACGGCGGGTGGCCTCAACGTCATGATGCAGTTTGCTGAACGCCTGCTGCGCAAACACCCGCAGCACATCACGCTTCTCGCCCCTTTTACGACCTGGACGCTGACCTTTCTGTGCGGCACCGGGCATGTGGTCTACACCATGTTCCCCATCATTGCGGATATCGCCCTGAAAAAAGGGATCCGCCCGGAACGCCCAATGGCGGTGGCATCGGTGGCATCCCAGATGGCGATCACCGCATCTCCGGTTTCCGTCGCCGTTGTGTCGCTGGTATCCATCCTGGCCGCACAGCATGGGATTGGGCACGCGTGGGGGATCCTGGAAATCCTCGCCGTGTCGGTTCCCGCTTCGCTTTTCGGCGTCGCAATTGCGGCCCTGTGGAGTTTACGCCGCGGGAAAGATTTAGCTGACGACGCGGAGTTTCAGGAGAAACTGAAAGACCCTAAACAGCGCGAGTTTATCTATGGCGGCACGGAGACGTTAATGAACCAGCGTTTTCCTAAGCAGGCCTACTGGTCGACATGGATTTTCTTTGCCGGTATTGCGGTGGTAGTCCTGCTCGGGGCCTTCCCCGAACTGCGCCCCGCCTTCGAGCTGAAAGGCAAAATGACGGCGCTGTCGATGAACCTCGTCATTCAGATGATGATGCTTATTGCCGGTGCCGTGATGCTGATGGCCTGCAAGGTCAATGCCTCCGCCATCTCAAACGGTGCGGTATTCAAGGCCGGGATGGTGGCGATCTTCTCGGTGTTCGGGGTGGCGTGGATGAGCGATACCTTTTTCCAGGCGCACCTCGATGAGTTAAAGCTGGCGCTGGAAGGCGTGGTTAAAAGCCATCCGTGGACGTATGCCATCGTGCTTTTCCTGGTGTCGAAGCTGGTAAACAGCCAGGCGGCGGCCCTGACGGCCGTGGCGCCGATGGGATTGATGCTGGGTATCGATCCAAAAATGCTGATCGCCTTCTTTCCGGCGTCCTACGGCTATTTTGTCCTGCCGACCTACCCGAGCGATTTAGCCTGCATCGGCTTTGACCGCTCGGGAACAACCCGCATCGGCAAATTCATCATTAACCACAGCTTTATTCTGCCGGGGCTAATTGGCGTAAGCTGCGCCTGCGCGGCGAGCTACCTGCTGGTGCAGACCTTCTTTTAACCGCGTCAACGGGCGACACGCGCGGTCGCCCGTTTGCAATTTTAATGAGACTCGCCCTGCGGGGTGAAGCGCAGCTCAATCAGCGCGATGGCTTTCTGGATCGCGCGAAGCGTAACCGGATCGGCAGCGGCAGGATGGCTGGCAAAATCGATGTTTTTCAACTGGGTGGACATCTTCTCGCGCACTTCAACCGGTGCAATCACGTCCAGAACATCAAGAATTTGCTTAATAACCAGCTGGCAGGCGACTACGTCAGAGACCAGTTCCTGATCGGCGTTCAGGTTTTGTGACATGGGGGCTTTCTCCTTATTCAAAGGCCGCCATAGTATCAAAACGTGGCCCGTGACATCTGCCCTTCATTGCCGCAGGACATAAAAAAACCTGCCGAAGCAGGTTTTTTTATCAGAACATGGCGCCCGGCGGCACGTCTTTGAAGGTGCGGCAGTAATTGGCCCACATGCTTTTGAGGATTTTGCGCAGTTTCATTGTGAAGCTCCATTAACTTGTTATACAACTTTATAGTCAATGTGCCTATAATATGACCGCCATCACAAAAATCAACATTTTTGTGATGCGTATCACAATTTAAACCGCGCAATACGCATTAACCTACCATACCGCGAACAAAATCCTCGATCGCCTTATCCTGGCAATTTTCAAAGAAGCACTGCTGGAAACGCGGGCCGGAAACAGCGGTCTTCACCAGCTCAGGATCGATGGCGCGCAGCGAGTCCAGATAGTTATCTTTCACCACGGCCGCTTTTACCTGGTTCAGAATACCGGCGTTACGCACCTGCGGCTCTTTACGCTCTGGTGGATAACCCTCCCCTTTACGGCCGGTAAACGCCTTTTCAAAGATAAAGCGAACGTTTAGCTCCGCTCCCCAGCCAAACCCTTTGGCAAAAGGCAGCGAGAGCGCATTGCCGTTATTGATTTGCGCGAAGAGAAACGCGTCTGCGGGATCGATGCAGTAGCCGCAAATCACGCCAGGGTGGATGTTTAACGACATCAGCGCCCCCTGTCCGGTGCCGCAGCCGGTGACAACGAAATCCACCGCTTTCGCATTCAGCAAAATGCTCGCCATAATGCCCAGGTGGATGTAGGTCAGGTGATGATCGTTTTCGTCGCTCATACCCACGTTGTAAACCGGGAACCCTTTTTCATCGGCTACCGTTTTCAGCTCTTTTAATATGACTGGGTTTTTAGCCGCCTGGCTGTTTTCCATCATCAGTGCAATTTTCATTTATCTCTCCCGAATGCGCTGCGGGCGCTCCCGCCATGGATACCTGTACCCGTTCATCCTGGCATCAAATGAACAGACTTTCAAAGTAAATGAAATATGGTTTTAAAAAACCAAATGCGCGCTCACAATTTTGTGACGGGCAGGATCTACGTCGTCCGTTGCAAAGAGTGAGGGTAGATCGTCCGGCTATTCCTGGCATTGCAGCGGGCATCTGCGGGTACGATAACGTATTTCCATCCACTCAGAGCGAACCATGAAAAGAGCCATCGTAGCCGCTACAGTCCTGCTGCTCGCGGGATGCAGCGTTAATCGCCAGGCGGAAATCAGCAGCCTGGACGCGCCGAACGGCATTGTCCGCCTCGACTATGGCCAGGCACTGCTGCAAAACGCCTGGTCCGATGAATATGTTAATAACGGTACCGCGGTAAAAGCCTGTCAGAACATGGGCTATGCCACCGCCTCTGCCTACGGGCAGCCCGTCAAAACCTGCACCCTGACAAGCGGCTCGTTGTGCCTGAACGAAAGCGTTACTATCCAGTATAAGTGCATGGGGTATGCCGTTAACCCTAAGGCAAATAATCCCTGGTATTAATCAAAGCTGCCAGCGTTTGCTGGCGCTTTATTTAACTAAGAACAAAAATAATTCGCATTAATAAAAATAAATATCGCCAATGCGTTTTATTCCCATTCGTATTTTGAACAAATAAATATTTAATTTTACGTTTTGCAAATAATTAAATAACAAATTATAGTGTCGCTTATTATGAACTCGTAATAATAATCCGGAGCGCCACCATGCTGAAAACTGAAATGATCGACAAGCTCAATGCACAAATGAACCTTGAGCTCTATTCATCCCTTCTCTACCAGCAGATGAGCGCCTGGTGCAGCTATCACAGCTTTGAAGGTGCAGCCGCGTTTCTGCGTCGTCACGCTCAGGAAGAGATGACCCACATGCAGCGCCTGTTCGATTATCTGACCGATACGGGCAGCCTGCCGCGCATCGAGAACGTGGCATCGCCTTTTGCTGAATATAATTCTCTCGACGAACTGTTCCGCGCCACCTACGAGCACGAGCAGCTGATCACCCAAAAAATTAACGAACTGGTTCATGCGGCAATGATCGGCCAGGATTATCCAACCTTTAATTTCCTGCAGTGGTACGTCGCTGAACAACACGAAGAAGAGAAGCTGTTTAAATCCGTGCTGGATAAATTGTCGCTGGTAGGTAAATCCGGCGAAGGTCTTTACTTTATTGATAAAGAACTCTCGACTCTCGATACGCAGAATTAATATCAGCGCGGTGCCGGTTTCCGGCACCGCGTTTATTTACCTTCCCCACGCCTCAAAACACGCATTTTATTCCCCGTACGCCTTTTTTACGTCACGCCTGGTCGTCGCCCCACTCAGGATTGGCGGTAGCGCAATACGTAAATCTTTCATTACACCCCTTGTAACAGTGGTTTGACGAATTACCGCTTTTGCCTTACTCTGCGCCGCAGATTTTGTTGCGGTTAAGCGTCGTTGTAGAGGAAAGCGTGAAAAACAGAACCCTGGGAAGTATTTTTATCGTCGCCGGAACGACGATTGGCGCAGGAATGCTGGCAATGCCTCTGGCTGCCGCGGGAGTGGGATTTGGAATGACCCTGCTGCTGCTTGGCACGATCTGGGCATTAATGTGCTACACCGCACTGCTGCTGCTTGAGGTTTACCAGCACGTGCCTGCCGATACCGGGCTGGGTTCGCTTGCGGCGCGCTACCTGGGACGCTACGGCCAGTGGATCACCGGCTTTAGCATGATGTTCCTGATGTACGCCCTCACGGCCGCGTATATCAGCGGTGCCGGGGAGCTTATCGCCTCCAGCGTCAACGACTGGTTTGGCTCAGACATTACCCCTGCAACGGGTGCCATCTTCTTTGCGCTCATCGGCGGCGGCGTGGTCTGCGTGGGGACCTCGCTGGTCGATCTGTTTAACCGCTTTCTCTTCAGCGCAAAAATCCTGTTTCTGGTTGTCATGCTGGCGCTGCTGGCACCGCACGTGCACAAGGTGAACCTCCTGACGCTGCCGCTGGAGCAAGGGCTGGCGCTTTCCGCCATTCCGGTCATTTTCACCTCGTTTGGCTTCCACGGCAGCGTGCCGAGCATCGTCAGCTATATGAACGGCGATGTCCGCAAGCTGCGTCGCGTGTTTATTATCGGCAGCGCCATTCCGCTGATCGCCTACATTTTCTGGCAGCTGGTGACGCTGGGCAGCATTGACTCTTCCACCTTCGTCGGGCTGATGGCGCAGCACGCTGGCCTCAACGGTTTCCTAATGTCTCTGCGCGAGGTGGTCACCTCGCCGCACGTGGAGCTGGCGGTTCATCTGTTCGCCGACCTGGCGCTGGCGACCTCGTTCCTGGGCGTAGCGCTCGGCCTGTTCGATTACCTGGCCGACCTGTTCCAGCGCCGCAATACCGCCGCCGGGCGGTTGCAGACCGGAGCCATCACCTTCCTGCCACCGCTGGCGTTTGCGCTGTTTTACCCTCGCGGGTTTGTGATGGCGCTGGGCTACGCGGGGGTGGCGCTCTCGGTCCTGGCCCTGCTGCTCCCTTCCCTGCTGGCGTGGAAAAGCCGTCAGCAGCATCCTCAGCAAGGATATCGCGTCGCGGGGGGAAAACCGCTGCTGTGCGTTGTGTTTGGCTGCGGGGTGATGATTATTCTGGTGCAGGTGCTGATAGCAGCCGGAATGCTGCCGGAAGTGGGTTAAATAAAAAAGGGGCTATCGTCAGCCCCTTTTTTATCAGTGCAGGCAGCAGCTCTTAAACTTCTTCCCGCTGCCGCAAGGACACGGATCGTTACGCCCCACCTTCGTGCCGTTCACGACAGGCTTCTTCGCTTCCGGCTGCTGCGGGTTCTCCACCCAGTAGTTGTATAAGCGCAGGGCCGCAGGCTGGATGCGCTCAATGCTGGCGATATACTCCTCTTCGGACAGTTCATCCAGCTTCTCGCTGTTCTCTTCCGTTCCGTGCAGGGCTATCACGTCGAGATCGGCCTTCAGGGCTTCCGGCAGGGCTGACCAGTCCGTCAGCGCCACGCCGCGCATGTAGCCATAGCACCACTCTTCCACCACGGTGTAACTCTCACCGTCAACGTCGTTATAGCCGAACAGCGGCTCAAACTGATCCGGGTACTCGCTCAGGCGCTCGGCAATGTCGTTCATATGCTTAAAGCAGAGATCGATAAAACGGTTCATCTCGCGATCGTTTTTCCAGCGCGGGATGTACTTATCTCCGCCCCAAACCGCCACCAGCCAGGCATCTGGCTCAACGACAACAGGGCCGGAAAGCACTGCGGTAAGCATGCCGTCCAGCTCGGACACGTCAATCACGGACGCATCGTCGTGACCGTAAGACATTAACGTCTCTTCCAGCCACGCCATTTCGCTTTCATTTAATGGACCTTCCGTCATCGCGGACACTCCTGATAAAAAGGAAAGGATCCTACCACAGATCGCACGCCTGCCCTGGCTGAAGTTTAGGTCTTTATTGCTGCAAAAGTGTGCAAATCGTGACCGTTGCACAACTTATGGGCTTTATTGTTAACGTTGTGTGATCTCCGCTGTAATTTCTTCTCCTGCCGCAGGGCGGGATAACGCGGCGCTCTATACTCAAACATGTCATAACCCCGTCAAGGGGTTAACCATTCTGGCAACGTTTTTGCTTGCTGTTCTTCGCGCGACGCTGCGCATGGAAACCTCGCCGTATCACGCAGGATGCCGTTCGTTTAGTGCATTTTGTTCTTGCTCGTGTTTTTGGATTAGCTGCGCCCTGGGCGTTCAGGCTTACGCCGTGGTGCAAAAACCTCTTTGCTAAGGAACATAATAATGTCGCTGAAATTTATCAGAACTCCTGTTTCTCTTGTGCTGGCCGGCTGTCTGGTGACGGCGTTTTCCGCCCGGGCAGATATCGTGATTGGTGTCGCCGGACCGTTCACGGGCCCTAATGCCACCTACGGCGATCAGTACTGGCACGGCGCAACGCAGGCCGCCGAAGACATTAACGCCGCAGGCGGTATTAACGGTGAGAAGATCAAACTGGTTCAGGGGGATGACGCCTGCGAGCCTAAGCAGGCCGTGGCCGTCGCCAACCGCCTGGTCGACCAGGATAAGGTCAACGCCGTGGTCGGCCATTTCTGCTCCTCTTCCACCATGCCCGCCTCCGAGGTGTATAGCGACGCAGGCATCATCGCGATTACCCCCGGCTCAACTAACCCGCAGATCACCGAACGCGGCATGAGCGACATGTTCCGCATGTGCGGCCGCGATGATCAGCAGGGCCAGGTCGCAAGCGACTTCATCATCGACAAGCTGAAAGCCAAACGCGTAGTCATCATTCACGATAAAGACACCTATGGACAGGGGCTGGCAGACGCCACCAAAGCGGCGTTGGCGAAGCGCGGGGTCAAGGATGTGATGTACGAAGGTTTATCCCGCGGAGAAAAAGACTTTAACGCGCTGGTGACCAAGATCGGCGCGCAAAAACCTGACGTGGTGTTCTTCGGCGGCTGTCACCCGGAAGCCGGCCCGCTGGTTCGCCAGATGCGTGAACAGGGGGTGCAGGCGAAATTCTTCTCCGGCGACTGCATCGTCAACGAAGAGATGGTGACGGCGGCGGGCGGCCCGCAATACACCAACGGCATTTACATGACCTTCGGTAAAGATCCGCGCCTGATCCCGGATGGTAAAGCGGTTATCGACAAATTCCGCGCCGGTAAATTCGAGCCGGAAGGTTACACCCTCTACTCCTATGCCTCCGTACAGGCCATTGCCGCAGCCTTCAAGGCAACCGGCGGCAAGGACTCCGCTAAAGCCAGCGAGTGGCTGAAAGCCAATTCCGTCGACACGGTGATGGGCAAAAAAGCCTGGGACAGCAAAGGCGACCTGAAAGTGTCTGACTACGTGGTTTACCAGTGGGACGACAAGGGAAAATATAAGGAAGTGCAGTAACGGGATGGAGTCACGCTCAACGTCGGCGGGCTTGCCCGTCGGCGCGTAATAAACATCAGGCTGCGCGCCTCGCGCAGCCTATAAAACGAGCGCGCTAAGATGAGTACATTCTTCCTGCAGCAGTTAGTCAATGGCTTAACGCTGGGCTCCGTCTACGGCCTGATCGCCATCGGCTACACCATGGTGTACGGCATTATCGGGATGATCAATTTCGCCCACGGCGAAGTGTATATGATTTCCGCCTATCTCTGCGCCATTGGCCTGGCGCTGCTCTCTTTCTTCGGGCTTGAGTCCTTCCCCCTGCTGATTCTGGGTACGCTGGTGTTCACCATCGCGGTAACCGGCGTGTACGGCTGGACTATCGAGCGTATCGCCTACAGGCCGCTGCGAAACTCCACGCGCCTGGCGCCGCTTATCTCCGCCATCGGGATGTCCCTTATCCTGCAAAACTACGCCCAGCTGAGCCAGGGTCCGCGCCAGCAAGGGGTGCCGACCATGCTCGACGGCGTGATTCGCCTGCATCTTGGCGACGGGTTCGTGCAGATAACCTACACCAAAGTGTTTATTCTGCTCGCCTCGTTTGCCGGCATGCTGGTGCTCACCTGGATAATCAACCATACCCGGCTGGGGCGGATGTGCCGCGCGGTACA
The DNA here is from genome assembly GCF_034107265.1 of Enterobacter sp. 168J2. Lineage (NCBI taxonomy): Bacteria > Pseudomonadati > Pseudomonadota > Gammaproteobacteria > Enterobacterales > Enterobacteriaceae > Enterobacter > Enterobacter sp. 168J2. Next base: position 1,623,164 of record NZ_JAWNEB010000001.1, read on the forward strand.
GCAGGATCGGAAGATGGCCTCCATTCTGGGCATTAACACCGACCGAATTATTTCGCTGGTCTTTGTTATCGGCGCGGCGATGGCCGGCCTGGCGGGGGTGCTCATCACCATGAATTACGGCACCTTTGATTTCTACGTCGGGTTTGTGATTGGCATTAAGGCCTTTACGGCGGCGGTGCTGGGGGGCATCGGTTCCCTCCCCGGCGCCATGCTGGGTGGCCTTATCCTTGGCGTCGCGGAAGCCCAGTTCTCGGGCATGGTGAACTCGGACTATAAAGATGTCTTCTCGTTTGGCCTGCTGGTCATGATCCTGATTTTCCGGCCCCAGGGGCTGCTCGGGCGCCCGGTCGTAGCCAAAGTGTGAGGGAGAGACTGATGACATCACACGGTTTTTCGCTTAAGCGCTGCATTCTGGACGCGATTTTTTCCGGACTGATTGCGCTGATAATCTTCGGCCCCATTGCGGGCGTGGTGCTGGACGGGTACAGCTTTAACTTCGCCGGACAGCGGCTGGCCTGGATGGTTGGCATCGTCATGCTCGGGCGTTTTCTGTTGAGCGCCTTTTTAGGTACCGCCGTGGGCGCCCGTTTCCAGGCGCGCTTCGAAGCCGATAGCGCGGGCGTCTACGTTCGGCCACCGGAATATAAAAGCCGCATGCGCTGGATTATTCCTCTGGTGATTACCCTTGCGGTTTGCTTTCCGTTTGTCGCCACTAAATATGTCCTGACCGTCGCCATTCTCGGGCTGATCTACGTGCTTCTCGGTCTGGGGCTGAACATCGTCGTGGGGCTGGCAGGCCTGCTGGACCTGGGGTACGTTGCCTTCTACGCGATTGGCGCGTACGGTCTGGCGCTGGGATACCAGTATCTCGGCCTAGGCTTCTGGAGCATGCTGCCGCTGGCGGCAATCATGGCCGCCGCCGCCGGTGCCCTGCTCGGTTTCCCGGTACTGCGCATGCACGGCGACTATCTGGCGATCGTCACCCTCGGGTTCGGGGAGATTATTCGCCTGATCCTGAACAACTGGCTGACCTTCACCGGGGGGCCAAACGGCGTGTCGGCCCCTCCCCCTACCTTTTTCGGCCTGGAATTTGGACGACGCGCGAAAGAAGGCGGCGTGCCCTTCCACGAATTTTTCCACCTGACCTACAACCCGAACATGAAGTTTATCTTTATCTATACCGTGCTGTTTCTGGTGGTGATGCTGGTGCTCTACGTCAAGCACCGCCTGACGCGGATGCCGATTGGCCGGGCGTGGGAAGCCCTGCGTGAAGACGAAATTGCCTGCCGCTCGATGGGGTTGAATCACGTCCTGGTGAAGCTCTCCGCCTTTACGCTGGGGGCGTCGACCGCCGGCATTGCCGGGGTGTTCTTCGCCACCTATCAGGGGTTCGTGAATCCGACCTCCTTTACCTTCTTTGAATCCGCGCTGATCCTCGCCATCGTGGTGCTGGGCGGCATGGGCTCGACGCTTGGCGTGGTGCTGGCCGCCTTTGTGCTTACGGTCACGCCGGAGCTGCTGCGCAGTTTTGCCGAGTACCGTGTCCTGCTGTTTGGCATGCTGATGGTGGTGATGATGATCTGGCGTCCACGCGGCCTGATCCGCATTAACCGCAGCGGGTTTGCCGTGCGTAAGGGCGTGGCGCCATGAACGGGACGATATTGCGCGTTGAGCATCTGATGATGCACTTCGGCGGGATTAAGGCGCTTAACGACGTGAATCTGGACGTGCAGCGCGGCTCCATTACCGCCCTTATCGGGCCAAACGGAGCGGGAAAAACAACCGTGTTTAACTGCCTGACCGGCTTCTATAAGGCCTCCGGCGGCAATATTTTATTTTCTACCCGCACTAAAACGACCAACGTTATTCAGGTCCTCGGACAAAAATTCCAGCCGGGCGACTGGATTAACCCCGCGCAGTTCGGGCAGCGCCTGTTCTACAAAATGTTTGGCGGAACGCACCTGGTCAACCGCGCCGGGCTGGCTCGCACATTCCAGAACATCCGCCTTTTTCGCGAGATGTCGGTCGTGGAAAACCTGCTGGTCGCGCAGCATATGCGCGTTAACCGCAATCTGCTCGCCGGGATCTTAAACACGCCGGCATATCGGCGGGCGGAAAGCGACGCCCTGGACAGGGCCTTCTACTGGCTGGAAGTGGTGGATCTGGTGGAGTGCGCTAATCGCCTGGCGGGTGAGATGTCGTACGGGCAGCAGCGGCGTCTGGAGATCGCGCGGGCAATGTGTACCGGGCCGGAAATGATCTGTCTGGATGAGCCCGCCGCCGGGCTTAACCCGGTCGAAACGTATAAGCTGAGCAGCATTATTCGTTTTCTTCGGGATCGTCATGACATCACGGTCTTACTGATTGAACATGATATGGGGATGGTGATGGAGATTTCGGACGACATTATCGTGCTCGACCACGGTGACGTGATTGCCAGAGGCAAACCCGAACAAATTCAGCATGATGAAAAAGTGATCGCCGCCTACCTGGGCACGGACGAAAGCGAGGTGACCCTATGACCGAACCGCTGCTGGCATTTCGCGAGGTGGATGTGTTTTACGGCGCCATTCAGGCGCTGAAGCAGGTCTCCCTGGAGGTCAATAAGGGTGAGACCGTGGCGCTGATTGGCGCGAACGGCGCGGGTAAATCGACATTGCTGATGTCTATCTTTGGCCAGCCGCGCATCCGCAGCGGTCAGATTTTGTTCAGCGGTGACGACATCAGCCATCAATCCACCCACTACGTCGCGTCCAGCGGCATTGCGCAGGCGCCTGAAGGCCGGCGCGTCTTCCCGGATATGACCGTTGAAGAGAACCTGCTGATGGGGACCATCCCCATTGGCAACCAGTTTGCGGCTGAAGATATGCAAACCATGTTCGACCTGTTCCCTCGCCTCAAGGAGCGACGCAAGCAGCGCGCGATGACCATGTCCGGCGGAGAACAGCAGATGCTGGCGATCGCCCGGGCGCTGATGAGCCGTCCCAGGCTGCTGTTGCTGGATGAACCGAGCCTGGGCTTAGCGCCGATAGTGGTGAAGCAGATCTTCCAGACGCTGCGCGAACTGGCCCGCAACGGCATGACCATCTTTCTGGTGGAGCAGAACGCGCACCACGCGCTGAAGCTTTCCGATCGCGGGTATGTGATGGTTAACGGGCAGATCCGGTTGAGCGGCAGCGGCGAGGAGCTGCTGGGAAATCAGGAGGTGAGGAAGGCGTATTTGGGTGGGGTGTGACTGGCGGAAGCTGGTTTTCGACGTCAACCCCGACAGATCGCCCGCCACTGTTTATCTTTTGAATTTTCCTTTATCCCAACCTTCACCTCGGGCGGTTAAGTCGACTGACGGTGCAACTGCTGTTCCCTCTGCATCATAAAAAAATGCAGAGCTAGTAAAGTCATATATGGTCCCGTGAACAGTGAAAGAGATGTTATTGCCGATCCCATCAACCTTTGCCTGCGGAGTATTTGTTGTGAGTGTCGGGGCGATATTCTGTTTTTCGAGAGCCACCAGCGGATCGCCGTCAACCTTGCTCGCTAAAAAATAACGGTAAATGTAGCCCGTGGTCATGTCAGGCTCAGCGTATTCAGTAATGTATAACCATGTTCGCGGTGTGAGCTGGCGAACCTCATAAAGTTTGTCACGCACCGTTAAACGCTCGATATGCTGTAAATAACAGTACCCAGCGATCACAACGACCATGATTAGAGTGACGATCCAATGCAGCACTCTAAAAGTGATGCTGTTTAGCATAGTCAATTCCCTGTTTTATCCAGAACTGATCAATCGGGTCATCGCCGAACGGGGGACCTTGCATGAAATTTCCCCATTCTTCTCGTGATGTGCCCGCTTTCCACTGTGCTGCGCCAGCGGCCATATGTAGAATTTTTGCGGGAATGCATGCTGCATAACCCACTGCGCCAAAATGAAAGTTACCAAAATCAGCCCACAGTCGATTTTTTTGTTTGTAATCCCACGGCCCGCCGTTTTTGACTCGCTGATAAAACCAGATATATGTAAGTGGGGTGGCCATATCCTGCACTTCGCGCCGCGCCCTGGCAAGCCTGATGTGTTCCCGCAAAATCTCCAGCCCACGGGGCGGGTAAATCGGTATGCATGCCATCGTTAATTCCTTTGACCTGGCAAAACCAGCAACATAAGGGCAACGACTACGCAGTGTACTGTTTGAGATCAATATATTAATTTTATTATTTATATCAATAGGTAATGCTATTTGCTTAATCTCATCGATAACACAATCTGTATTACATACAAACCCGTTTTAGCTGTTAATAACCTTTTACCCACCAAAAAGGAGTGTTGAAAATGGCTATTCCGGCTTATCTCTGGCTTAAGGACGACGGCGGCGCGGATATCAAAGGATCAGTTGATATACAGGATCGTGAAGGAAGCATTGAAGTCCTTTCATTTAGTCACGGATTATTAATACCAACCGATAATGGGACAGGTAAAATAACGGGTACGCGCCTACACGCACCGCTCGTAATAGAAAAAGAGTTTGATAGTTCAAGTCCGTATCTCTACAAAGCAGTTGCCACTGGCCAGACGCTAAAAAGTGCTGAGATCAAGTGGTATAAAATTAACCATGCGGGACAAGAGGTTGAATACTTTAACATGCTGCTTGAAAACGTCAGGGTAGTCAGTATTAACCCCGTCATGCATAACTGCAAAGAGCCAGCGCTTCAGATACACAATCATAATGAAGGTATACAACTCCGCTATGAGCGTATTACCTGGAAGTATTGTGACGGAAACGTCCAATACTCAGATGCATGGAATGAGCGTGTGACAGCGTAATCAAGGGCGGTTAATCCGCCCACTGTTTTATAACGACCGCACAGGGTCATTGGATTGAAAGTGGAAAGATAGACTTCAGGCACAAAAAAACCACCTTTCGGTGGTTTCACGACACTGCTTATTGCTTTGATTATTCTTTGTTTCCCATGGTACCCGGAGTGGGACTTGAACCCACACAGCGCGAACGCCGAGGGATTTTAAATCCCTTGTGTCTACCGATTCCACCATCCGGGCTCGGGAAGAAAGTGGAGGCGCGTTCCGGAGTCGAACCGGACTAGACGGATTTGCAATCCGCTACATAACCGCTTTGCTAACGCGCCGTAAAACTTTTCAAACTGACACCCGCTGTTGCGCATGTCTTTAATCTGGAGCGGGAAACGAGACTCGAACTCGCGACCCCGACCTTGGCAAGGTCGTGCTCTACCAACTGAGCTATTCCCGCATGTCATCAAGCTTAGTGCTAACCGCTTGATTTCACTATCGTCCGGCTTGCTGTGCCGCCGTTCGATGCGTTGCATTCTACTGATATGACGTTATGAGTCAACGTTATTTTTTGCTTGTCTGGATCGTTTGCTGAAAATTACGGCGAAACGATCACTGATCAAGCAAATCCCCGCGCGCAGCGTTCAAATATTGCAGCATTGACCACAGCGTCAGCACTGCCGCCACCCACAGGAGACCGATCCCAGCCCACTCTACCCAGGCGTTCGGGCGCCAGAGCATCCAGACCAGCGAGGCCATCTGCGCGGTGGTTTTCACTTTACCAATCCAGGACACCGCCACGCTGCTGCGTTTCCCCAGCTCCGCCATCCACTCACGCAGCGCAGAGATGATGATCTCACGGCCGATCATCGTTGCGGCGGGCAGCGTCACCCACCAGGTATGATAGTGCTCAGCCACCAGCACCATCGCGATAGCGACCATCACTTTATCCGCTACCGGATCGAGAAACGCGCCGAAACGGGTGCTCTGGTTCCAGCGGCGCGCCAGATAGCCATCAAACCAGTCAGTTACCGCTGCGATAAGGAAGATCAATGCGCAGGCAAACGGTGCCCAGACGACCGGCAGGTAAAATGCCAGCACAAAGAACGGAATGAGTACAACACGAAAGAGAGTGAGCAACGTAGGGATATTATATTGCATAGTGACGGTAACTATTTGTTGTCAGTAAAATTTAGCTCTATGTTGCTACAGAGCCCTCAATGTTTCAACGAGTAGTAGATCTTTTCTGCCAGCCCTTGCGAAATACCCGGCACTTTTGCAATTTCCTCCATGCTGGCGTTGAGTAATCCTTGCAATCCGCCCATATACTTCAGCAGCATCTGGCGGCGTTTTGGCCCCACGCCCTCAATAGTCTCAAGCGTGCTCGTATTTTTGACCTTCGCCCGTTTTTTGCGGTGGCCGCTGATGGCATGGTCGTGCGACTCATCGCGAATATGCTGGATGACGTGCAGCGCCGGGGAGTCCGGCGGCAGGCTGAAGCCCTCACCTTCCGGCTCAAAAAACAGCGTTTCCAGGCCCGCTTTACGATCGGCCCCTTTTGCCACGCCTAACAAAAGCGGATGGTTTTTGTCCCACTCAACGTCGAGCGACTCGAATACCGCTTTCGCCTGGCCTAGCTGCCCTTTCCCGCCGTCGATAAGGATCACGTCCGGGATCTTGCTCTCTTCAATCGCTTTACCGTAGCGGCGACGCAGCACCTGATTCATGGCGGCATAGTCGTCACCCGGCGTGATGCCGGTGATGTTATAGCGGCGATATTCGGCGCGCAGCGGGCCGTTGGCGTCAAACACCACGCAGGACGCCACCGTCTGCTCACCCATCGTATGGCTGATATCAAAACATTCCATACGCTTCACTTCCGGCAGCTTCAGGAGCGTCGCCAGCGCGGTTAAACGCTGGCTGACCGTCGATTGCTGGGACAGCTTAGTGGTGAGCGCCGTCGCCGCGTTGGTCCGCGCCAGCTTCAGGTAACGTGCACGGTCGCCGCGCGGTTTGGTTTGAACATTGACCCGACGCCCGGCCAGTTCGGAAAGCGAGTCGGCCAGCAGGGTTTTATCGTCAAGATTAAAATCGAGCAGGATCTCAGAAGGCAGCGTACGCATCTGGCTGCCCTGCAGATAGAACTGACCGACAAACGTTTCCACCACTTCTCCCAGCTCGGTGCCGCCAGGCACCTTCGGAAAATAGCTGCGGCTGCCGAGCACTTTGCCCTGGCGAATAAACAGCACGTGCACGCAGGCCATGCCGGCGTCGAAGGCCACGCCGATAACGTCGAGATCGTCGCCGGTATTCGAGACAAACTGTTTCTCAGTGACTCTGCGCACCGCCTGGATTTGGTCGCGGATCCGCGCAGCCTCTTCAAACTCAAGCGCGGCGCTGGCTTTTTCCATCCGGGCGATCAGCTGGGTTAAGACCTGATCGTCTTTGCCAGCTAAGAACAGGCGTACATATTCCACCTGCTGCGCATACTCGTCTTCACTGACCAGCCCGGCAACACAGGGGCCAAGGCAGCGCCCAATCTGGTACTGCAGACACGGGCGCGAGCGGTTGCGGTAAACGCTGTTTTCACACTGGCGGATCGGGAAGATTTTTTGCAGCAGTGCCAGCGTTTCCCGCACGGCATAGCCGTTCGGGAAAGGGCCGAAATATTCACCCTTCGCATGTTTTGCGCCACGGTGCATCGCGAGACGCGGATGGGTGTCGCCACTCAGAAAGATAAACGGATAGGACTTGTCGTCCCGCAGTAGCACGTTATAGCGCGGCTGGTAGAGCTTAATATAGTTGTGCTCAAGCAGCAGCGCTTCCGTCTCGGTATGCGTCACGGTGACATCAATATTTTGAATGAGTGAGACCAGCGCTTCGGTCTTACGGGAGGCAAGGTTGCTGCGGAAATAGCTGGAAAGACGTTTTTTGAGATCTTTGGCCTTCCCCACATAGATAACCGTACCGCCAGCGTCATACATCCGATAGACGCCTGGCTGGCTGGTTACGGTTTTCAGAAATGCTTTTGAATCGAATACATCACTCACTGACTTAACAACGTCTCCGCGTTACATAAACCGTGCCGGATGGCCAGATGAGTCAGTTCAACATCACCATGAATGTTCAATTTACTGAACATACGATAACGATAGCTGTTGACCGTTTTCGGGCTGAGATTCAGCTGCTCTGAGATCTCATTCACTTTCTGACCCTTGGTGATCATCAGCATAATCTGCAATTCACGCTCAGACAAACTGGCAAACGGTGATTCCGTTTTCTCGGGTTCGATCTGGCTCAGCGCCATCTGCTGCGCAATGTCAGAGGCAATGTAACGCTGCCCGGCAAATACAGAACGGATAGCATTGACGACTTCCTGAGGTGCGGCGCCTTTGCTCAGGTAACCGGCTGCTCCCGCCTGCATCACCTTCGCGGGAAGCGGGTTTTCAGTATGCACGGTCAGCATGATGACTTTCGTATCAACAAAGGTACGCGCGATTTTGCGCGTTGCCTCAAGGCCACCGATACCGGGCATGTTCATATCCATCAGCACCACATCGGCCGAGTTTGTGCGGCACCATTTTACGGCATCTTCCCCACAGCACGCCTCACCGGCAACTTTAATACCTTTAATATCTTCAAGAATGCGTCGTATCCCTGCGCGCACCAGTTCGTGGTCATCAACAAGAAGGACGTTGATCAAAGGAAATGTCTCCAGAATAGGGATAACGCTACTGAGTGATAATTTGGCTTATATTAACGGTTTTCATGACAAGATTAAAACGTTAAAAAATCGGCTATTCGATTTTGCTCTCGTTTTTGGAAATTAGCCCTTACAGTCCATGGAAAGAGAGCCCTTGCCATCAGAGCTTTTGCGGCTTTTTTTAAGCATCTGTATTCAAAAAGTTACAAAAAACTTGCACGTTTTCCTCGCGAAAAAACGGTTCTCAAATTTTTGTAACAATAATTAACGGCAAGTAAACCGGGCGCAAACAATTAATAGCCGAACCTGAGCGCCAGTTTACCGGCTGGCTCTGTTTACGCAAATAAACACCGGCGTAAAAGTACGAAAAACAACCGCTGCATTTTTTGCTGCAGCTTGTGGTATACTCCGCCGCCTTGACTTTCGTCGTCGCGCTTTAGCGCCGTTTAATAATGAGGAAAATAAATGAGCACACCTGAATTTGCCACTGCGGAAAATAACCAGGAACTGGCACAGGAAGTAAACTGCCTGAAAGCGCTGCTAACGCTGATGCTGCAGGCGATGGGCCAGGCTGATGCTGGTCGTGTGATCATTAAAATGGAAAAACAAATCGCGCAGATGGAAGACCAGGCGGAATCGGCCGTATTTGCTAACACCGTTAAGCAAATCAAACAAGCGTACCGCCAGTAACAAAAAACGGCTGGATGCAGTGCATTCAGCCGTCCACTCGTCTGTCACGCAGAACGTACTCTCTAATCAGATCAGTCCCGTAGCCGCCGCATAACAGGCAATCTGCGTCTTGTTTGGCGCATTAAATTTTTTCTGCATATTCTTCTGATGGAAGTTAACCGTATTCTCTGAAATAGAGAGAATGATCGCTATTTCCGCAGACGTCTTCCCTTCCGCAGTCCATTTCAGAATTTCTCGTTCGCGTTTGCTGAATTTCATCTCAGGCGGCATAACCATCTCATCTTCAAAACGCAACAGCGCGGTTAATGCCATTTGCACCAGCATCTGCAGCCGCAGCTCTATTTCCTCGCTGGAAAACGGTCCTTCCTGTGCGCTAGTACGGGAAACCGAAAGGAAGCCGAGCGCATGATTAGGCAGCATCAGACACTGCGTTATTCCCGAACGTAAACCGAAGCCCTGCGCGCTGCTCCATAATTCCTGAGCATCCGCAAATAATTCGTCCGTCCAGGGTAAATGCCCCTGAATGAAATTCTCGGGCTTGAGCACCGGATCGATGGTGAAATAGTTCTCTGACTGATATTGCGCCTGCCACTGTTGTGGATAAGTGGTATGCACAGCAATTTTAGGCCGCGTAAACGGCACCGGATGGCGCACACAGAGTGCGTAATAATCGAATTCCAGCGCCTGAGTTTGTCGCTGAAGTTCATGATATACCTCGGCGGCACAGGTCAATTCCTGAAACCGGAGGGAGCAATCCCGTCGCCAGGTGAAAAAGTCTGAATCCTTCATACTTACTAAAAGAAGCCTCTGAAAAGATAATCATTATTATGGTGAATATAACCTAACACATAAAACTTATTTTCAACTACAAAATATCGGCAACAGCACAATTAACTGCGCAATGGATAAGGTTTATTCTGTTTGGGTGGAATAAAAGAACACCGTTTAAGGCGAATAGCGAGGATAATTTGCTCCAGAAGAACTTTCTGGAGCAAATTAGTGCAAAAATGCTACTGCATGAGGAATTTTTCCAGGAACTGACGGGTTCGCGGCTGCTGAGGGTTAGCAAACAGGCTTTTCGCCGGTCCCTGCTCCACAATCCGCCCCTGGTCCATAAAGATGGCTCTGTCCGCCACGTCGCGCGCAAAGCTCATTTCATGGGTCACGATGACCATGGTGCGTTTTTCCTGCGCCAGCTGGCGGATGGTATTCAGCACCTCTCCCACCAGCTCGGGATCGAGCGCGGAGGTCGGTTCATCAAACAGGATCACGTCAGGACGCATCGCCAGCGCCCGCGCAATGGCCACGCGCTGCTGCTGCCCGCCCGACAGGCGGCGCGGGTAGCTGGTCTCTTTCCCTGCCAGCCCGACTTTAGCGAGCAGTTCACGCGCGCGCGCTGTCGCTTCCTCTTTCGGCTCACCTTTTACGATGACCGGCCCTTCAATAATATTTTCCAGCACCGTGCGGTGCGGGAAAAGATTGAAGCTCTGGAACACAAAGCCAACATGCTGACGCAGGCGGCGAATCAACCCTTTCTGCTGGCTGATGGATTTACCGGTATCAATCGTTATCTCCCCAACCCGAATAGTGCCCCCTTCCGGCTGTTCAAGCAGGTTGATACTGCGCAGCAGCGTGGTTTTCCCCGACCCGCTCGGACCAATAATCGCCACGACTTCGCCCTGCTCAACTTCCAGGTCGATCCCGTGGAGCACCGTTTGCCCGTGGAATTTTTTCACCAGGTTTTTAACGTCGATAGCACTCATTTTGGATCACGCTCCTGGCGGTTAAGCTGGTTTTCAAAGTAGTTTTGCAGCGCGGACAACACCGTCGCCATCACCCAGTAAATCAGCGAGGCGGCCAGATACATGGTGAAAACTTCAAGGGTGCGCGAGGTAATGAGCTGCGCCTGACGGAACAGCTCAGGCACCTGAATGGTTGCCGCCAGAGAGGTATCTTTCACCAGGCTGATGAAGCTGTTGCTGAGCGGCGGCAACGCCACCCGCGCCGCCTGCGGCAGAATGGCGCGACGCAGCGTCTGCCACGGCGTCATCCCGATACTGGCCGCCGCTTCCCACTGGCCTTTATCAATCGACGAGATCGCCGCGCGCAGGGTTTCGGAGGTATAGGCCGCCGTGTTAAGCGACAGGCCAATCATCGCCGCCGGGATCGGATCCAGCTCGATGCCGAACTGCGGTAAGCCGTAGTAGATCATAAAGAGCTGAGCGATGAGCGGCGTACCGCGAAACACGGAGATATAAAAGCGCGCCAGCCAGCGTACCGGCAGAATGGGCGACATGCGCATTAAGGCCAGTACAAAGCCCAGCACCAGCCCGAAGAACATCCCGCCGATACTCAGCTGTAACGTAAATACCGCACCTTTCAGCAGGAACGGCAGAGAATCAATAACCAGTTGAATACTTTCTTGCATTATTATTTTTCGACCTGATTTTTAGACATGAGGATGATAAGCAAACAGCGCGGGCGCCCCGCCGGTGTGCACAAATAAAATCGGCCCTTCATCCTTAAAGCGTTTCTGCGCAATGCCATCGATAAGCCCGGCCATCGCTTTACCCGTATAGACCGGATCGAGCAGTATACCCTCAAGGCGCGCCAGCAGCTTAACGGCTTCCATTCCCTCTTCATTAGGCGTGCCGTAACCCGGCGCAAAATAGTCATCCCAGAGCAGAATATCAGCCTTTGCCTTCAACTCCAGCTGGTCTGCCACCGCCTGTTGCAGAGCCACTACTTTTGGCTTCTGGTCCGCGACGCTGCGGGACACCGTTACGCCAATCAGCTCGACCTCCGGCAGCAGTTGTTCCAGCCCCACCGCCAGCCCGGCATGGGTGCCCGCACTTCCGGAGGCAACCACCACAGACGAGAGGCTCACCGCCCCTTCGCACTGCTGGGCGATTTCCAGCGCGCTTTCCACATAGCCCAGCGCGCCCAGCGCATTCGAACCACCGACGGGAATGACGTAGGGACGGAAACCCTGCGCTTCCAGGCGCGTGGCCAGATCGTCGAGCTGTGCGGTCGGGTCGGTCAACGCATCAACCATCTCCACCTGCACGTTAAACAGATCCAGCAGCAGACGGTTCCCGTTGGACAGATAGTTTTCCGCTCGCGTGCCAATCGGATTTTCCAGCAGGGCCACGCAGTGAAGTCCGAGCTTTGCCGCCACGGCCGCCGTCTGACGAACGTGGTTGGACTGAATGGCCCCGGCGGTGATCAGCGTATCCGCGCCTTCGCGCAGCGCGTCAGCCGCGAGAAACTCCAGCTTGCGCAGCTTATTGCCGCCCATCGCCATCGGCGTCAAGTCATCGCGCTTAATGAAAATATCGCGTCCCAGATAATCAGAAAATCGCGGCAGGTACTCGAGCGGCGTCGGCGCGCCGATAAACTCCAGACGGGGAAAGCGCGTTAAATTCTGTAGTGACATGGATTCTCCGGTAACTCAGACAAAATGTGATATTTTTCATTATGCACGCAGACGCGTAAGAAATAAAAAAGGCGCTTTTAAAAGCGCCTTTTTTTCACGTCACCAACTTACTTGGTGACGTCCGCCCCGAACCACTTCTCAGACAGCGCCTTCAGGCTGCCGTCTTTCTGCATGTCAGCAATCGCGGAGTCAATGGCTTTCACCAGATCCTCGTTGCCTTTACGGACGGCCACGCCGGATTCCTGACGAGAGAACGCATCACCGGCGACCGCGAGGGTGTTGTTGGTTTTCTTAACCAGATCCAGCGCCGCCAGACGGTCAACCAGAATGGCGTCGATACGGCCTACGCGCAGATCCTGATATTTCGTCGGGTCATCATCATAGGTGCGGATATCCACGCCCTGAACGTTCTGGCGCAGCCACTCTTCGTAGTTGGTTCCCAGACCGACGCCGACTTTTTTGCCTTTCAGATCGGCAGCCGTTTTAATGGAGCCTTCGTTACCTTTCTTCACCAGCGCCTGAATACCGGACACGGTGTACGGCGTGGAGAAGTCATACTTCTTCTTACGCTCGTCAGAAATGGTCACCTGGTTAATCACCACGTCAATGCGTTTTGAATCCAGCGAGGCCAGCATACCGTCCCATTTGGTCGGTTTCAGGGAGGCTTTAACGCCGAGGTGTTTTGCCAGCTCTTCTGCAAATTCCACTTCAAAACCGGTCAGCTTGCCGTCATCACCCTGGAAGCTGAACGGAGGATAAGTTCCTTCCAGCCCGACCAGCAGCGTACCGCGCTCTTTTACTTTATTCAGCAGGTTTTCTGCGGCGAACGTTTTTACGCTCATGCCCGCAACCAGCGCGACGGCCATAACTCCCATCAGCGCCTGACGACCCAGAAGTGCAAATTTCATAAATACCCCGATATAGTGGAATTTTTACGTAGTGTAGAGAAATCGCCTGCAACGTCAAAGGCGACTGCGCTACATCTTATTCTTTTTTAATATATATCAGAAGTTGTTCCGGCGAGCGCTTTCTGCTTCACGGAACCCGGCATTTGTACCTTATATTGCGCATACTTGCGCAGCGCAATACGGTAGTTGTTGGTGCTGGTTGCAGGCAGCCACGGCTCGAGATTTTCATCCAGATAACCGGTCTTGAGCAGATCGCGAGAGATATTGTTAACGGTCAGATGCTGCCCAAGGCGGCGCAGGCGAACCACATATTCGCGCACGGTGCCGTGGCTCATCTCCGTTTGTTCAAACAGGAATTGTTTGAAGCCGATGATATCGAAGAAGTCGCTTTGCTCTTTGCAGTGGAGATCGCCACAGAAACGGCAAAGCGCCACCCACTCTTTTTGCTCTTCGAGCCACGCGGCTTCATCCATTAACGTGTCGAGGCGAGAGATTGCGATTTTATTCACGATCTCGCCGCGGCGAACCAGCGTGATACGATCGAGTAATTTGTTACAGTGGGCGCAATGCGTCTGGCTGTGTTTAAAGTCTTTCAGGTAGCGGCTTAAAGGCCGTCTTTTAGATTGCTGCACCGTCATGATAACTCCTGGTTGTCAATACGTTGTGCGGCATTTTTCGGGTGATTGGATCACCTATAACTTACCCAGCTTGGTTCGTAAGCGTTTAATGGCCTGGCTGTGCAGCTGGCTAACCCGCGACTCCCCCACCTCCAGAACCGCGCCAATCTCTTTAAGATTCAGCTCTTCCTGGTAATAAAGGGTCAACACCAGCTGTTCGCGCTCAGGCAGAGCTTCAATCGCTTCCATTACGCGCTGGCGTAAATTCCCTTCCATTAAATGGTGTAACGGGTTTTCCTGCTGGTGCTCGTCCGTCACCAGCTCGATGCTATCGCCATGCTCTTCGCGCCACTCGTCATAGGAGAAGAGTTGGCTATTATTGGTATCGAGCAACATCTGACGATACTCTTCAACAGCAATGCCAAGACGTTCCGCCACTTCGGTTTCCGTTGCGTTGCGTCCCAGTTCCTGTTCCAGCTGCCCCATCGCATGCGCCACTTCGCGCGCGTTGCGGCGAACGCTGCGCGGCACCCAGTCGCGGCTGCGCAGCTCGTCCAGCATCGCACCACGAATACGCTGAACTGCGTAAGTCGTAAATGCCGTTCCTTGCAGAGCGTCGTATCGGTCAACTGCATTCAATAACCCGATACCGCCCGCCTGTAGCAGATCGTCAAGTTCCACGCTCGCCGGCAAGCGCACCTGGAGGCGCAATGCTTCGTGACGCACCAGCGGGACATAACGCTGCCACAGCGAGTGTTTATCCATTACACCTTCAGCGGTATAGAGTGAATTCACGATAAACAGCCCTGCGTTAGTTGAGTTATCGGCATGATTATCCGATTCTGCAGGGCGTTCAATTGGATGAAAAAGGGGGATAAAGTGAGGTTATTCTGAGGTTGCCCGCAGGAGGGGCAACTTTTCTGGCTAAATTAACAGTTGCAGCAATGAGATATCGTCGCCCAATTTGACGCTATCTATATGTTGATGAAAGAGCTTTCCTGCTTCCTGATTATGCTGGCTCAGGGAGTGGAAACTGTAAATAACGTCAATAATATTGTCTTGTTCAATTTTCCCCGCCGCGATGGCCTGACCGGCAAGCAGCGATTTGAGGAAATAGAACTCCGCGACGATTAAATAGAGATTATTCAACATGCTGCGGCCATTGCTCTGCGGGAAGCCCTGCTCCCAGAGCTTGTATTTAAAAAAGTTCTTAAACAGGTGATCGTTTTCCGTCAGGTAACCGCCCGCCACATCGCGCCAGACGGACTCGATGTTTTCCATGACCTTTTCTGCCGAAACGGTGTCATCGACAGATTCAAACTGTTTATAAAGCTGGTCAAAATAACGGTTTAATACGGCGCCGCCGCGGGCCGTCGCTTTCTTCGTAAAGTAGCTTTGGATGAGAGAGATTAATGCGAATTTCAGGCTGTAGTTCTGATTAAACCCGCCTAACTCCGTCTTGATTTTACCGCTTACCAGCTCGTTCACCAGCGAATAATAAACCGTTTCGAGCGTGCTGATATTCTCTTCCAGGTTTTCAAGCTTTTCAGCCACCATCAGGAATTTCACCACGGCATAAACTTGTTCTTCAACGCTAACCGCCTCAACGCTGAACAGGTTCTGGCAGAAGAGATTGATGACCTTAGCCTTCAAATCCATCGCTGGCGCATTATTCACGTCCTGCTGAACGCTGATCGATTCCATCATCGACATCGACGCCCGATCGTTCAACAGCAGACGAGTCACTTCCGGGCACGAGAGATTAAGTGATTTTTCAATTTCATTTTTATAGACCCGGTTTGTCCGCGGGAACGTCGAACAGGTTGGGCTTAACGCCTGGGCACCCATGGCGCTATGAATAGAACAGAGCTTTTCCGTATCCATAAACGGGCAATTTTTACTTTCCGTATGGAAAATCACTTCGCCCCAGTTGCCATACTGTTTTTTTGTGACTTTTATCGCCGTTTTCGCCGTGTGACGAATGGCGGCATTTTTACTGTTCAGATAGCGATTAACGGAGGATTTATCAAACGCGATGGTCCAGCCCTGACAACAATGTTCACGGCATTCCCCACCGACACAGGAAAAATCTGCGACCAGTTTAGGCTGGGTAATAACGATCTGTTTCACGGGCGGATCCTCAAAATTCAGAGACAAAAAAACCCCGCCGAAGCGGGGCTTGATGCGTAAAATTAACGCAGCAGAGACAGAACGGTCTGTGGAACCTGGTTTGCCTGAGCCAGAACAGAAGTACCAGCCTGCTGCAGGATCTGCGCGCGGGACATGTTGGAAACTTCAGTTGCGTAGTCAGCGTCCTGGATACGGGACTGAGCAGCAGACAGGTTGTTAGAGGTGTTGTTCAGGTTGTTGATTGCAGAAGTGAAGCGGTTCTGCACAGCACCCAGACCGGAACGAGCGGTATCAACTTTAGCGATAGCATCGTCGATAGTTTTCAATTCAGTACCAGCCAGGTTTTTCAGGTCGATAGCTGCAACACCCAGAGTAGCCGTGTCTGCTTTAGCAGTAGTCAGATCCAGGTTGATAGTGTCACCATCGTTTACGCCAACCTGAATTTTAACCACACCAGCAGTACCTGCAGTGCCGTCAAGCAGTTTGATGCCGTTGAAGTCAGTTTTGCTGGCAACGCGGCCGATTTCATCCAGACGAGCTTTAACTTCGTCCTGCAGAGAGGCCAGGTCAGTCGGGCTATTAGTACCGTTTGTTGCCTGAACAGCCAGTTCACGAATGCGCTGCAGGTTGCTGTTGATTTCGTTCAGGGAACCTTCAGCAGTCTGCGCCATGGAGATACCGTCGTTGGCGTTACGCGCTGCCTGGTTCATGCCTTTGATCTGGGAGGTCATGCGGTTTGCAATCGCCTGGCCAGCGGCATCGTCTTTCGCGCTGTTGATACGCAGACCTGAAGACAGACGCTCAATAGCAGTGCCCAGAGAAGACTGAGATTTGTTCAGGTTGTTCTGAGTAGTCAGGGACAACAGGTTAGTATTGATAACTGCCATAATTTTCTTTCCTTCAAAAATTGGGTTTTAGGTCCGGTGCCTAACACTCACAGCGTCTCTCACCGTCAACAAGGTTATCGACGGGTCCCGAAAAGACTTTAGAATCAATTTCGAAAAAATTACAACTCCATGATTATTAATGATTTTATTTTAAAAAATCAATTAAGGTTCGTCATAAGGTTATTATTTACGGCTTTTTATTACGCGGAATATGCCAAAAAAGGCACACACTTATCTGTGTTATTGGCGCACTAAAAACCGTCCCTAAGCGCAATCGTTTCATTTAACGCGCCAGGACATGCCTATTCTTTGGATTATTTTTTTCTCACCATCGTAAACTTTTACTATTCGAGGCCGATAAGAGTCCTGAACTACTTTCGTATTTAAGGAAAATATGCATGGCTACTATCAGTAACCTCGGGATAGGTTCTGCAGGACTCGGGGAATTATATAATCAGTTGGATGCAGCAGAACGAACCAAGCTGACGACGATTACTACCCAGCAATCAACGTATAACGCACAGTTAAGCGCGTACGGCAAGCTGCAGAGTGCCATGACCTCGCTGCAGACTGCGACCGCTGCGCTGGGTAAAGCGACCACATGGAACTCAACCGCCGTAAGCAGCACCAACACGGCCTTTACGGCAACCACGACCGCAGACGCATCCGTCGGCTCTTATGTGGTTAACGTCAACCAGGTGGCAAAAGCACAGGCGCTCACGACGGGTTCGTATGCCACCAACACGGAACTGCTGGGCGATACGACCGGCACGACGCGTA
The DNA here is from genome assembly GCF_034107265.1 of Enterobacter sp. 168J2. Classification (NCBI taxonomy): domain Bacteria; kingdom Pseudomonadati; phylum Pseudomonadota; class Gammaproteobacteria; order Enterobacterales; family Enterobacteriaceae; genus Enterobacter; species Enterobacter sp. 168J2. The sequence goes on from NZ_JAWNEB010000001.1 coordinate 1,641,113, forward strand.
AAATTACGATTACCCAGCCGGGGACAAAAACGCCTTTAGAGGTGAACCTGGCCGATGGCGATACCTCGCTTGCCGGGATCGCCAGCGCTATCAATAAAGCGAACGGCAACGTCACCGCCAGCGTCATCAAGGCGAAAGACGGCGATTACCGCCTGATGCTCTCCTCGAAAACCACCGGTACGGATGGCGAGATGACCATCAGCGTCACCGGGGACGACAAGCTGCAAAGCGTAATCGGCTACGACTCAACCGCCAAAACCGGCGCGCTGGCGGTAAATACCGCGGCCCAGAACGCGATTGTCGTTGTGAACGACATCAAGATTGAGCGTCAATCGAACACCATCTCCGATGCGCTGCCGGGGATGACCTTCACCGTGAAGGCCGAAAGTAAAGCGGATGAAATGCTGGAAGTGACGCGCGCCACGGATGCAAACCAAAAAGCCGTAACGGACTGGGTAACCGCGTATAACTCGCTGCAGTCCACCATTAACAGCCTGACCAAATATGTCGCGGTCGACGCGGGTGCAGGCGGTCAGTCCACCAGCAACGGCGCGCTGGTGGGTGATGCAAACGTGCGCGGGATCCAGTCCCAGCTGCGCGGTCTGCTGACCGAAGTTCAGGCCGGCTCCGTTCAGATCATGGCTCAGCTGGGGATTACCCAGGATCCAGTCAAAGGCGCAGACGGTACGGTCGGTAACCTCAAAGTGGATACCGATAAGCTGAAAAAAGCGCTGACCGACAACCCGACCGCCGTACAGCAGTACTTTATCGGTGACGGAAAGAAAACCGGTCTGGCGACCCAGATGAACAACACGCTTACCACCATGCTCAGCACCAGCACCGGCAGCGCGGGCGTGATCCAGAACGCGAAAGACGGTATCAACAAAACGCTGAAAACCCTGGGCGAACGTTACGACTCTATGGAAGCCTCTATTGATGCCACCATGGCCCGTTACAAAGCGCAGTTCACCAGCCTGGACGTATTAGTCACCAAAATGACCAGTACGGCCAACTATCTGACCCAACAGTTCTCACAAAAATAGTCGTAGCCTTCAGGAGTGGATATGTATAAGACCTCTGGTGTTCAATCCTATCAGCAGATAGGAGTAGAAAGCGCAGTTATGAATGCCAGTCCACACCAGCTGATTGTCATGTTGTTCGACGGGGCGCATAGCGCCCTCGTCCGCGCGCGTTTGTTCATTGAAGCCGGACAAATTCGTGAAAAAGGCGAAGCGTTATCGAAAGCCATTAACATCATTGACAACGGTTTAAAAGCAGGACTGAACATGGAGGTTGAGAGCGAGCTGTCCAGCAATCTTGCCTCCTTGTACGAATATATGGTTCGACGTTTATTACTGGCGAACGTCAGTAATGACGTAGACGCAATTGTTGAAGTCGAGGGTTTATTAAACAACATTGCGGATGCGTGGAAGCAAATCGGCCCCAATGCGTCCTCTATTTCAGGATAATTTTGATGAATAATCCCAGCGCAGCGCTTAGCCACTGGCAGGCGTTACATGCTCAGAGCATTGCTATGCTAAATCTCGCACATTCTGGTCAATGGGATGCGCTTATTGAGCAGGAAATGCATTACGTTCAACTGGTGGAGAGGATTTCGCAAACGCCCATCATGTCATGCCCCCCGGCTCAGGTTGAGCAAGCGCGTGCGCTGTTGGAAATGATCCTCGACAATGAGAATACGTTAAAGGCGCTGCTGAAAGTGCGGATGGACGAACTGCGTAATCTCATCGATCAGACCGGCAAACAGCAATCCATCACATCTACCTATGGAAAGCTGTCAGGGAATATTCTTTATCCAGAAAGTGTTACCCGCGACACACAATTATGATTTCTTCATCCATACTCCAGAAGTCTGCCATATGGCTTCTGGAGCACGGACGATGAAAAACCCCACCCTGTTACAATGCTTTCACTGGTATTACCCCGCTGGCGGTGAATTGTGGCGAGAAGTCACGGCGTTAGCCCCCAATCTTAATGAAATCGGCATCAACATGATCTGGCTGCCGCCCGCCTATAAAGGGGCTTCCGGCGGGTATTCGGTTGGCTATGACTCTTACGATCTGTTTGACCTCGGCGAGTTTGATCAGAAAGGCAGCATCGCCACGAAATATGGCGATAAAGCGCAGCTGCTGGAGGCCATCGACGCCCTGAAAAGCAACGACATTGCCGTACTGCTGGACGTGGTGGTTAACCACAAAATGGGGGCTGATGAGAAAGAGCCCGTCCGCGTTCAGCGCGTGAACGAGCAGGATCGCACGCAAATCAATGATGAGATCGTCGAGTGTGAAGCGTGGACACGCTACACCTTCCCTGCCCGCGCCGGGCAATATTCGCAGTTCATCTGGGATTACAAATGCTTCAGCGGCGTCGACCATATTGAAAACCCGGATGAAGACGGGATCTTTAAAATCGTCAACGACTACACCGGCGAAGGCTGGAACGACCAGGTTGATGATGAGATGGGTAACTTCGATTACCTGATGGGCGAAAACATCGACTTTCGCAATCACGCCGTCACCGAGGAAATAAAATACTGGGCCCGCTGGGTCATGGAACAGACGCGCTGCGACGGTTTTCGTCTGGACGCCGTCAAGCATATTCCCGCCTGGTTTTACAAAGAGTGGATTGAGCACGTTCAGGAAGTCGCCGAACAGCCGTTGTTTATCGTAGCGGAATACTGGTCCCACGAGGTGGATAAACTGCAGGCCTATATTGACCAGGTCGAGGGTAAAACCATGCTGTTTGATGCCCCGCTGCAGATGAAATTCCACGAGGCGTCACGCCAGGGTCGGGATTACGACATGAGCCAGATCTTCACCGGCACGCTGGTGGAGGCCGACCCGTTCCATGCGGTCACTCTCGTCGCTAACCATGACACGCAGCCTCTGCAGGCGCTGGAAGCGCCGGTCGAAGCCTGGTTTAAACCGCTGGCGTACGCGCTGATCCTGCTGCGGGAAAACGGCGTGCCGAGCGTTTTCTACCCGGATCTGTTCGGCGCAAGCTATGACGATACGGGAGGCAACGGTGAGACCTATCACATCGACATGCCGGTCATTGAGCAGCTTCACGAACTGATCCTCGCCCGTCAGCGCTTTGCCCACGGCGTGCAGACGTTGTTTTTTGACCATCCAAACTGCATCGCCTTCAGCCGCAGCGGAACCGAGGACGATCCCGGCTGCGTGGTGGTGATGTCGAACGGCGACGACGGCGAGAAGGTAATTTGCCTGGGGGAAAACTACGGCAACAAAACGTGGCGTGATTTCCTCGGCAATCGCGAAGAAACGGTCACCACCGCGGCGGATGGCGAAGGTACCTTTACCTGTAAAGGGGGAAGCGTAAGCGTGTGGGTGATTGAGGATGCGTTGTAGAACGGGAAACGTGCGGCCTGATGCCCTCACCCCGTCCCTCTCCCTGTGGGAGAGGGCGCAAACACCAAAAACGGCAACGAGGTTGCCGTTTTGCGTTTACCCTTAGGGCAGCTTACTCTCCAGCGGGTTTTTGCTCAGGTAATCAGCACATTCCACCGTTGGGCGGTCAACCTTTTGCAGCTCCATCCCGTCATACTCAAGCGTAGCGCCGTCGCGATCCAGCGGATAGATATCCAGCTTGCGCGTGACGTTGTAATAACTGTCTGAGCGCAGCATGATCTTACCCGGCACGGCAATCACGCGCTGCCACTGGCGGCAGTCCAGCGTATCGCCCTCTTCCGTCACCACCAGCGTGGCAATCGCTTCAGGGCTGACCAGACTGCTCTGCGGCCCTTTCGACTGCCAGTATCCCGCCAGGTTCGCCGGGACGGGATGCTTGATCACGTCATTATAGTTATCGACCTGAACGCACCCGGTCAGTGCCAGCAGCGCGCCAGCAATTGCTATTTTTTTCATCATCTTTCCTGCATTCGAAGAAAAAAATATTGTGGCATTAAAGCGCTGAGGCTGCCAGCGAAGATCGACAGGTCTTAGAACTGTATATAAATGTTATGAGCGGACATTTTTCATAATCAACAAAGGCTTGGTCGACCTTCATGATCATCGAGTACGTGCTGTCCATTGGAATGAGCTGGACGGTTGGACGCAGCTCACGGCCACGAAAGCAGATGAGTGGTGAGCTCTACTGCCGCAACGAAGACGGTGTGTATGTCTGCAGTGCGTGGCATGATCATTCATAAAATCAACTGTATAAATACGCTGCGCAGTTAAACATGAGGGTCGATCAAGTGAATGCCAGATGCTACACTTCAGACTTTTCTGAATTTACTGATTTATAAAATGTTCAAGTTATTCGTCAGGTACACATCAATAGGTGTAATAAACACGCTAATTCACTGGGCCGTCTTTGCTGCATGCATATACGCATTCCACACAGGGCAGGCGCTTGGCAACTTTGCCGGATTCGTTGTCGCTGTGTCGTTCAGCTTCTTCGCCAATGCCAAATTCACTTTTAAATCTTCCACAACAACCATTCGCTACATGCTTTACGTATGTTTTATGGGCTCATTGAGTGCCGCTTTTGGCTGGTGTGCAGACAAATCAGGCATGGCTCCTGTCATCACATTAATCATGTTCTCCGCCATCAGTCTGGTGTGTGGGTTTGTATATTCAAAGTTCGTTGTATTCAGGGATGCTAAATGAAAATTTCACTGGTCGTTCCAGTTTTTAATGAAGAGGATGCAATTCCGATTTTCTACAAAGCCGTGCGGGAATTTGAAGAGCTTAAGCAACATGAAGTCGAGATAGTGTTCATTAATGACGGCAGCAAAGATAGTACAGAATCAATTATTAACGCACTTGCTCTTGCCGATCGGCTTGTAGTTCCGCTGTCCTTCACTCGCAACTTTGGTAAAGAACCTGCGCTGTTCGCAGGTCTGGATCACGCTAGCGGAGAAGCTATTATTCCGATTGATGTTGACCTGCAGGACCCTATTGAAGTCATTCCATATCTGATAGAGAAGTGGCAGGCCGGAGCAGATATGGTGCTTGCCAAACGCTCCGATCGCTCTACAGATGGCCGTCTGAAGCGCAAGACCGCTGAGTGGTTTTATAAGCTACATAACAAAATCAGCAATCCGCAAATCGAAGAGAATGTTGGAGACTTCCGTCTGATGTCCCGCGAGGTCGTGGAAAATATTCAGCTCATGCCAGAGCGCAACTTGTTCATGAAGGGCGTGCTGAGTTGGGTTGGCGGGCGTACTGATGTCGTGGAGTATGCACGCGCTAAGCGCGTTGCTGGCAGCACTAAATTTAACGGCTGGAAACTGTGGAACCTTGCACTTGAGGGAATAACAAGTTTCTCTACTTTCCCGTTAAGGGTTTGGACGTATATTGGCTTCATAATTGCATCTATTTCATTCTTATACGGCGCATGGATGACTTTGCAAACATTAATTATAGGCAATCCGATAAAAGGGTACACATCTCTATTGGTATCCATCCTGTTTATCGGCGGCGTTCAATTAATCGGCATTGGTGTTTTAGGTGAATATATAGGACGCATCTATATCGAAACCAAAAAAAGACCACGCTATTGTTTAAAACGGAATAAAGAAAAATGATTTCCAAAAATAATCTGTTAGTTCTAAGTGTTATTTTTTTACTTATGTTGGTGCCATACTTACACACACCAGTATTGTCAGATGATTATTATTATTATTTTCATGCCAGCCTGCAGGAGCAAATTGGTCATTATTTAGTCTGGAGCGGGAGGCTAATTACTAACATATTTAGCTCATATATGCTCAAATATGTCAATCATGATATTTATCAATCTTTGACAGCTGCTGCGCTAGTTGCCAGCGTTTATCTTATTGCAGCGATACCATCTGCTTTATTTGATGGCAAGCCAAAACCAAGCGCCATTTCGATAGTAATTATCTTTTTAGCTCTTTGGATATCAAATCCAGCGCTTGGTGAAACTTTTTTCTGGTTTGTTGGCGCATCGAACTATTTATGGCCTATATTTTACATATCTTTATTTTTCGTTATTCTCGCTCGACAAAGAAAACCACATACATTACTTAGTTATTCTGGGGCGATTTTAGTTGGTTTTTTAGCAGGTTGCTCAAACGAAAACACGTGCATTGTCGCAACGATACTGACAGTGTCATATTCTATTTGTTTTAACCGCTTTAAACTATCGGCACCCTATTTAATTGGGATTTTCTTAGGCTCTGCGGTGCTTTTATTCAGTCCAGGCTCTGCCATCAGATCGTCTTATTTTAAAGATTGGCACTCATTAACATTAATAGAAAAACTTGATCTACATTTATTTGAAAGACTGCCTGCAGCGCTGAATAGCTTATGGCCAATATTTCTAATCATCATTTTCATTGCACTTTCATTTGGACTACTCAAAATAGAATCTAGGGGTTCATTAATTTGTGCACTAGCATTTTTCATTGGTGGGATATTATGTGACCTTGCATTTGTTGCTTCACCATACATGCCTGAAAGAGCTGGTATTGGTGCCTTATTTATGTTTTTAATAACCCTTTCTTTTTTAATTTACTCTGCTAACTTTTCAAATGAAAAAATATATAAAAACTCGATATTTGGCATTGTCATTGTGTTCGCTATGACTTACTTTGTACCCTCTTACGGCTTAATTTCCTATTCCAATATTAGAGCGTCAAAGCAAGATGCAATACGCATGGCAATGTTAACACAGCAAATCAACGAAGGAAAAAAAGAGATCGTAATACCTGACTTTTACCTAAACCGACTTTTAAAAAAATCAGATGGTTTCCCTACTTTTAAGAACTCATATATGTTTAATTATTTTAAAGTAGATAAAATCACTGAAGAGCCAATTAATTTCGATTACTCAATTATTGACTCACTTCCCAAGAGAGACGTTAATGCAAAATTACATGAAGACATAACATTGAAATCGATTTATTTTTATACTGATAAATTATCAGGGAAAAATAAGCTTATATATCGTATCTCGGGTAACATAAATGATTATTTGATGAATAACACCGCCATTTTTTCTCATGTTACTTTAAAAAACAATGATAACATAAACATGGATACTATCGTTAAGGCGATTAAAGTAGGGAGTGATTGGTATACTTATAGTGATGCAGGAAAGTTAGATTTATCAGAAATAAATAAAATCAATATCGGAATGTACACTACTGATCCAGTAAAAATACTGTCAAGCAATTATTTAGAATTTAAATAATCACCTTGCAGTTTTACTGGTATATTCGGAAATGGCGTTATCCAGAACGCCATTCTTTTTGAAGTATTACGTAAAAAAGTATCCCTACTTATATGAAGGACATCGATATGGTCAAAAGCATTCATTACTTAAGGGGAATTGCGGCTTTATTCGTGGTTCTGTTCCATTTAAGAGGCTATGTTAACAACACATACGTTCAGTCAAATCTTGGGGATTTACTGTTTGTTAATGGAGCTTTTGGTGTAGATTTATTCTTTGTAATTAGTGGATTTATAATCTGCTTTGCAACTCAAAAAAAGGAATATTTTTATCCACTTAAGTTTTTTGTTAGAAGATTTTTTAGAATCTATCCACTATTGATCTTAACAGTGTCAATTTACTTTATATTTTTGACAATCAAAAAGGGATCAACCGGCTTAGACGCGTGGTTTATATGGTCAATCGCACCTCTCCAAATCGATTATCATGCTGGGGCTCCTTTCTTTGGATACAATGTACTTGCAATAGCATGGACATTAACTTACGAGATTTCTTTTTATATTATTTTTCTTGCTGCCATGATTATATCCCACAAGTATAGGGCTATATTATGCTCATCCATAATCTTGACAATGGTTTTCTCTTCACAATTAATGAGCGCCACTCCAACACTCAATGGCGTAAATACAAACTATATCAAAAATGACTTCATCACTCTTATTTCATCACCTATATACATTGACTTTGTGTATGGCATAACTTCATATATTATATATATAAATATTTTACCTGCACTATTGAGATACAAGGGAACAGTTTTAAACGTTTTGCTAATTTCAACCGTAATTGTTACTACAGCATTAATATTTACAACAAAACACAATGACCACGGCCCTTTAGGTTGGGGGGGTATGGCATTTATCATTGTCGTATCAATGACTTTAATGGAAGCAAGTTTCACGACAGCAAAATACAAGCCCCTAATTATACTCGGGGATATTTCATTTTCTCTTTACATGTGGCATTTCATTTTTATAGAAATAATTAACACATATTTCCCAAGTATTTCAATGAATGGATTTTATACCTTAGCCATTATGACAACCTGCTCAATTGCAATAGCCTGGATTTCATTCAATCTCATTGAGATTCCATCAATTAACCTTTCAAAGAAAATCATATCATGGATAGACAGAAACAACCCAGAGCGTATTGTTTCATAGCTAAATAGTTCACAATGTGCGTCATTCAAAAAATGATAGCGTTTAACCAGATAAAATAATTCACTATAATGGAGGTAATTATCACCGTGATACATAGAACGCCATCATCCCCATAGAATCTCAGTTCAATCATGCGTTCCCGAATGAATTTTTGTCCATTTATTATCAGATCAGCCCCATATTTGGGGCTCATGACATGCGTGCCAGCGAAATTCTTCTCAGTTCCACTAATATTCCTATGATTGTAATGGGAAATATCTCAACCATTATTTTTTGAAAGCTGTATCCAAGTTTTCAGACGTGACGATGACGCATCGGGAAGGTGTGCAATTGCTGCTTTTAATCGTACCCAGTAATTGGGTATAACCCTACAATCAGGAACAATGATAACCCGTGCCTGCCATCATTACGCAGTCGGGTCTTACAACCAGTCACAGGAGGCAGCAATGCGGCGCGCAAATGGTTTACCGGGTATAGGGATTCTGAATGGCTAAAAATAACCAGGACCAGGTACTTATCCTCAACCAGAAATTGAGTGAGTTTGCCCCATCCATGCCCCACGCTGTGGGATCGGATGATTATTAATAATAAATATCATTAGGTTAGATAACCTAAACCTGCATCCCCATCACTTCCTGATAAGCCGACACCAGCTTGTTACGCACCTGGATCCCCATCTGGATAGAAACCGAGGCTTTTTGCAAATCGGTCATCACATCATTCAGCGCCACGCCCGGCTCGCCGAGGGTGAACTTCTCCGCCTGCGTACGCGCAGCGGTCTGGGTATCGCTGATACGGTCAAGAGCGGCGTGCAGTTGCCCCGCAAAGCTGATGGTCGGCTGTTGTTCTGCCACATTCTGATTACGGGCCGTCATCGCCGTTGCCTGCAACTGACTGATTACCCCTTCAATGCCCTGTATAGCCATGACTCTCCCCTGGATGGTTTTTTACGCGGTCAAGACTAACAGCTTGTCAATAAGATAATGGCGGTAAATAGCGTGAAAAAACCAGGTTATTTGACGCATAGAAAATCCGGAATCGTCAAATAATGGCAGGGCCATCAATATGGAACTTTTGTCGTGTTTGCCGACCCGGGAGTCAGTTTTGTTTCTCTACACGAATAACGTAAACCACCAGGATTTAAGAGGTGCGCAATGAGTGCAACAGCATCGACAGCGCCACAAAATAAATCACTTGAGTGGATGAACCGCCTTCGCGCGAATCCTAAAATCCCGTTGATCGTGGCAGGCGCTGCCGCAATTGCGATCCTTGTAGCGATGGTTTTATGGGCGAAAAGCCCTGATTACCGCACGCTCTACAGCAACCTTTCCGATCAGGATGGCGGCGCCATCGTCACCCAGCTTACCCAGATGAACATCCCGTATCGCTTTGCCGATAATGGCGGTGCGCTGGAGGTACCGGCGGATAAGGTGCACGAGCTGCGTCTGCGTCTGGCACAGCAGGGCCTGCCAAAGGGCGGCGCGGTCGGCTTTGAGCTGCTGGACCAGGAAAAGTTCGGCATCAGCCAGTTCAGCGAGCAGGTTAACTACCAGCGTGCGCTGGAAGGCGAGCTGGCCCGCACCATTGAAACGTTAGGCCCGGTGAAGAGTGCCCGCGTGCACCTGGCGATGCCTAAACCCTCTTTATTCGTTCGTGAACAGAAATCCCCTTCGGCTTCCGTTACCGTGAACCTCGAACCTGGCCGCGCGCTGGACGAAGGGCAAATCAGCGCGGTGACGCATCTCGTCTCCAGCGCCGTCGCCGGCCTGCCGCCGGGTAACGTGACGCTGGTGGACCAAAGCGGACACCTGCTGACCCAATCCAATACCGCCGGGCGTGACCTGAACGACGCGCAGCTGAAATACGCCGCCGACGTGGAAAGCCGTCTTCAGCGCCGTATCGAAGCGATCCTCGGCCCGGTGGTGGGCAACAGCAACGTTCACGCCCAGGTGACCGCGCAGATTGACTTCTCTAATAAAGAACAAACCGAAGAGCAATACAGCCCGAACGGCGATGCGGCTCAGGCGGTAATGCGCTCACGCCAGATCAACTCCAGCGAACAGGTCGGCGGGGCCTACCCTGGCGGGGTGCCGGGCGCGCTCTCTAACCAGCCTGCTCCGGCTAACGCGGCGCCGATTTCCACGCCGCCGGCCAATCAGCAGAACGGTCAGCAAAACAATCAGCAGACCACCTCAACGACCAGTAACGCCGGTCCGCGCTCCAGCAGCCGTAACGAAACCACGAACTATGAAGTGGACCGGACCATTCGCCACACTAAGCTGAACGTGGGCGATATTCAGCGTCTTTCCGTTGCGGTGGTGGTGAACTACAAAACCCTGCCGGACGGCAAACCGTTGCCGTTAACCGCCGAGCAGATGAAGCAGATTGAAAACCTGACCCGCGAAGCGATGGGCTACTCCGAGAAGCGCGGCGATACCCTCAACGTGGTCAACTCGCCGTTCAACGCGGTTGAAGAGACCGGCGGCGAGCTGCCGTTCTGGCAACAGCAGGCGTTTATCGACCAGCTGATGTCCGCAGGACGCTGGCTGCTGGTGCTGATTGTCGCGTGGCTGCTGTGGCGTAAGGGCGTTCGTCCGCAGCTTCAGCGCCGTGCTGAAGCCGAAAAAGCGGCTCGCGAGCAGATGAGCGCGCGTCAGGAAGTGGAAGAAGCGGTTGAAGTACGCCTCAGTAAAGATGAACAGATGCAGCAGCGTCGTGCTAACCAGCGCATGGGCGCAGAGGTAATGAGCCAGCGCATTCGCGAAATGTCAGATAACGATCCGCGCGTCGTGGCGCTGGTCATCCGCCAGTGGATGGGTAACGAACATGAGTAATACGCTTACGGGCACCGATAAAAGCGTCATCCTGCTGATGACCATTGGCGAAGACCGCGCGGCAGAGGTGTTCAAGCACCTCTCCCAGCGCGAAGTGCAAATTCTCAGCGCGGCCATGGCCAACGTGCGTCAGATCTCCAACAAGCAGCTGACCGAAGTGCTGTCGGAATTTGAGCAGGAAGCCGAACAGTTTGCGGCGCTCAACGTCAACGCCAACGACTACCTGCGCTCCGTGCTGGTCAAGGCGCTGGGCGAAGAGCGCGCGGCCAGCCTGCTGGAAGATATTCTGGAAACGCGCGATACCGCCAGCGGGATCGAAACGCTCAACTTTATGGAGCCGCAGAGTGCCGCCGACCTTATTCGCGACGAGCACCCGCAGATTATCGCCACCATCCTGGTTCACCTCAAACGTGGCCAGGCGGCGGATATTCTGGCCCTGTTCGAGGAGCGTCTGCGTCACGACGTGATGCTGCGTATCGCGACCTTCGGCGGCGTCCAGCCGGCCGCGCTGGCGGAGCTGACCGAAGTGCTGAACAACCTTCTCGACGGTCAGAACCTCAAGCGCAGCAAAATGGGCGGCGTGAGAACGGCGGCGGAGATCATCAACCTGATGAAAACGCAGCAGGAAGAGGCAGTCATTACGGCGGTTCGCGAATTCGACGGCGAGCTGGCGCAGAAAATCATCGACGAGATGTTCCTGTTCGAAAACCTGGTCGAAGTGGACGACCGCAGCATCCAGCGCCTGCTCCAGGAAGTGGACTCCGAGTCGCTGCTTATCGCCCTCAAGGGCGCCGAGCAGCCGCTGCGCGAGAAGTTCCTGCGCAACATGTCCCAGCGTGCGGCGGATATCCTGCGCGACGACCTTGCCAACCGCGGCCCGGTGCGTCTGTCTCAGGTGGAAAACGAGCAGAAAGCGATCCTGCTTATTGTTCGTCGTCTGGCGGAAACCGGCGAGATGGTGATTGGCAGCGGAGACGACACCTATGTCTAACGAGCTGTCGTGGAAGCGCTGGACGCCGGACGATCTGGCCCCTCCCCTTTCAGAGTTCACCCCGGCCGTAGTAGCGGCCGAGGAGCTTGACCCGGAAGCCGAACAGCCCGAGCTGAGCGAAGAGGAGCAGCAGGCGCAGATGCTGGCGCAGCTGCAAATGCAGGCGCACGAGCAGGGCTATAACGCCGGTCTGAACGAGGGCCGCCAGAAGGGTCACGATCTCGGGTATCAGGAAGGTCTGGCGAAAGGGCTGGAGCACGGCATCGATCAGGCGCGCCAGCAGCAGGCGCCGATCCATGCCCGCATGCAGCAGCTGGTCAGCGAATTTCAGCACACGCTGGACGCGCTGGACAGCGTGATTGCCTCGCGCCTGATGCAGATGGCGCTGGAGGCGGCGCGTCAGGTTATCGGCCAGACGCCGGTGGTGGATAACACCGCGCTGATCAAACAAATTCAGGGTCTGCTTCAGCAGGAGCCGCTGTTCAGCGGCAAACCGCAGCTGCGCGTCCACCCGGACGATCTGCAGCGCGTTGAAGAGAGCCTGGGCGCAACGCTTAGCCTGCACGGCTGGCGTCTGCGCGGCGACCCGTCGTTACACCACGGCGGATGCAAAGTCTCTGCCGATGAAGGCGATCTGGACGCCAGCGTCGCCACCCGCTGGCAGGAACTGTGCCGCCTGGCGGCACCGGGAGTCGTCTGATGACCGCGCGCCTCACCCGCTGGCTCACCACGCTCGACAACTTTGAAACGAAGATGGCGCAACTGCCGTCCGTTCGTCGTTATGGGCGTCTGACGCGCGCCACCGGTCTGGTACTGGAGGCCACCGGCCTGCAGCTTCCGCTGGGGGCAACCTGCGTCATTGAGCGTCAGGATGGGCAGGAAACGCGTGAAGTGGAAAGCGAAGTGGTCGGGTTTAACGGCCAGCGCCTGTTCCTGATGCCGCTTGAAGAGGTGGAAGGCATTCTGCCCGGCGCGCGCGTCTACGCGAAAAACATCAGCGGCGACGGGCTGCAAAGCGGGAAACAGCTGCCGCTTGGCCCTGCCCTGCTCGGCCGCGTTCTGGACGGTAGCGGGAAGCCGCTCGACGGGCTGCCCGCGCCGGACACCACCGAAACCGGCGCGCTGATCACCCAGCCGTTCAACCCCCTGCAGCGTACCCCTATTGAGCACGTGCTGGATACCGGCGTGCGCCCGATCAACGCCCTGCTCACCGTGGGGCGCGGGCAGCGCATGGGCCTGTTCGCCGGGTCAGGCGTGGGGAAATCCGTCCTGCTCGGCATGATGGCGCGCTATACCCAGGCCGACGTGATCGTCGTGGGGCTTATCGGCGAGCGTGGTCGCGAAGTAAAAGACTTTATTGAAAACATTCTGGGTGCGGAAGGCCGCGCCCGCTCGGTGGTTATCGCCGCGCCGGCGGACGTTTCGCCGCTGCTGCGTATGCAGGGTGCCGCCTACGCCACCCGTATCGCCGAAGATTTTCGTGACCGCGGCAAGCACGTGCTGCTGATCATGGATTCCCTCACCCGCTACGCGATGGCGCAGCGTGAAATCGCGCTGGCTATCGGCGAGCCGCCGGCCACCAAAGGCTACCCGCCTTCGGTCTTCGCCAAACTTCCGGCGCTGGTCGAGCGTGCGGGGAACGGCATCAGCGGCGGCGGCTCTATCACAGCCTTCTATACGGTACTGACCGAGGGCGACGACCAGCAGGACCCGATTGCCGACTCCGCACGCGCGATCCTTGACGGCCATATCGTGCTGTCGCGCCGCCTGGCCGAAGCCGGACACTACCCGGCGATTGATATTGAAGCGTCCATCAGCCGCGCAATGACGGCGCTGATAACCGAGAAGCACTACGCCCGCGTGCGTAACTTTAAACAACTGCTTTCCAGCTTCCAGCGCAACCGCGATCTGGTCAGCGTGGGGGCGTATGCCAAAGGCAGCGACCCGATGCTCGACAAGGCGATTAGCCTGTGGCCGCAGCTGGAGGCATTTTTACAACAGGGCATTTTTGAGCGTGCCGACTGGGAAGATTCAATCCAGGCGCTGGAGCTGATTTTCCCGCAGGTGTAACACAGGTGGAGGGCGAAGGTCATGGCGCAAAACAGCGCGTTATCAACGCTGAAAGATCTGGCTGAGAAAGAAGTTGATGATGCCGCATTGCAGCTTGGCGCAATGCGACGCGGGTGCCAGCAGGCTGAAGAACAGTTGAAGATGTTAATCGACTATCAGCATGAATATCGCACCAACCTCAATACCGATATGACGCAGGGCATTGGCAGCCAGCGCTGGATTAACTATCAGCAGTTTATCCAGACGCTCGAGAAGGCGATAGAGCAGCACCGCCAGCAGCTCAGCCAGTGGACCCAAAAAGTCGATACCGCGCTGAATTTCTGGCGCGAAAAAAAACAGCGGCTGCAGGCCTGGCAGACCTTACAGGACCGGCAGATTGCAGCCTCAACCCTGGCGGAAAACCGCCTGGATCAGAAAAAAATGGATGAGTTTGCCCAGCGCGCATCAATGAGGAAACCGGAATGATCACACTGCAACAACTGCTGATGAGCGACAGCGACCTGTCAGGCGGGATGCAAACAGGGAAAGGCACCGAGGGTGCACAGGACTTTCTCTCCCTGCTGGCGGGCGCCCTGACGGACGCAACGGGCAAGGGCAACGATGCGCCGCTCACCCTGGCAGACCTGAAAGCCGCCGGCAGCAAGCTGTCGAAAGTCGCGCAGGAGGCCAAAGGCGATACCGCTCTGCAGGCCAAAATTGCCGACCTGCTCGCGCGTCAGCCTGCGCTGAATGGCGTTGAAACGTCGGAGTCCGCGCCCCTTGAAACCCTGGTTTCCGGGCTGGTGCCGCTGTCAAAGGGCGACGCGCTGAAGACGCTCACCGCGGCCAGCGGCAAAGATGACGGTAAAACCGAGCTGAGCGAAGAAGAGCTGGCCGGATTAAGCGCGCTGATGGCGATGCTGCCGCACCAGCAGACTACCGCCTCTCGTGCGGCTGGCAGCGACGGCGTTTCCGCAACCTCGACGCTGAGTTCAGCAACGCTTTCGCAAAACGGTGCGGGACAGCCGTACCTGAACGCGCCTGCGGGAAGCCATGATAAAGCGCAGCTTTCTGCGTCCTATCAGAGCCAGGCGAAGAACAACGGCCCGGATCTCGCCGCCAACGCGCCTGCCACACCGGTCGTGGCCGCAGCCGCAGAGAAGCAGGAGTTCGCCAGTTCTTCCTCGTCCTCTTCGCCGACCGCTACCCTGGCACCGATTATGTCCAGCCATGCGGCCAGCCAGCCTGCCGCCACCGTTGCCACCGCGCCGGTGTTAAGCCAGCCTCTGGGCACCCACGAATGGCAGCAGTCCCTGAGCCAGCACATCACCCTGTTCACTAAGCAGGGCCAGCAGACGGCGGAGCTGCGCCTGCACCCGGAAGATCTGGGCCAGGTACAAATCTCGCTGAAGCTGGACGATAACCAGGCACAGCTGCAGATGGTCTCAGCGCACAGCCACGTGCGCGCGGCGCTGGAAGCCGCGCTGCCGGTCCTGCGGACCTCGCTGGCGGAAAACGGCATTCAGCTTTCTCAGAGCAGCGTTAGCAGCGAGAGCTTTGCCGGGCAGCAGCAGTCTTCATCCCAGCAGCACCATGCCTCGCGTTCCGGCCAGCACGGCGGTTTTAATGAAGAGAGCGATGAGCTCCTGCCGACCCCCGCCGCCCTGCAATCCGCGGCGCGCGGTAACGGCGCCGTAGACATCTTCGCCTAAACGCCAGAGGTAGCGTGATTATCCCCGTCTTTTCCACGCTTTGACGACGGCAGGACACGGGATAATCACCTTATTAAGCTGTACCGAAACAGGAAGCTCGTATCAGATGACAGACTCCGCTATCACCAAAAAAAGCAAGCGTTCCATCTGGATCCCGCTGCTGGTGTTGATCACGCTCGCCGCCTGCGCTACCGCGGGCTATAGTTACTGGCGTATGCAGCAGGAACCTTCAACCGCTGCGGCCAAAGCCGAACCTGCCCCACCGCCGGCGCCGGTCTTTTTCCCTCTGGACACCTTCACCGTTAACCTCGGTGATGCGGATCGCGTGCTGTATGTCGGTATTACGCTGCGCCTGAAGGACGAAGCGACCCGCGCGCGCCTGAACGATTATCTGCCGGAAGTGCGTAGCCGCCTTCTCCTGCTGTTTTCTCGTCAGGACGCCTCCGCGCTGGCTACCGACGTGGGTAAGCAAAAGCTGGTCGACGCCATCAAGCAGACGCTGGCCACCCCGCTGGTAAACGGTCAACCTAAGCAGGAAGTCACTGACGTTCTGTACACAGCCTTTATTCTGCGGTAACGACATGGGCGACAGTATTCTTTCTCAGGCAGAAATCGACGCGCTGCTTAACGGCGACAGCGATAAGAGTGACGACCCGCAACCGGGTCTCACCGGCGACGATAATATTCGTCCTTACGATCCCAATACCCAGCGTCGCGTCGTCCGTGAACGTCTGCAGGCGCTGGAGATCATTAACGAACGTTTTGCACGTCAGTTCCGTATGGGGCTGTTTAACCTGCTGCGTCGTAGCCCGGATATCACGGTCGGTGCGATCCGCATTCAGCCGTATCATGAGTTTGCCCGCAACCTGCCGGTGCCAACCAACCTTAACCTGATTCATCTGAAGCCGCTGCGCGGCACCGGTCTGGTGGTGTTCTCCCCAAGCCTGGTGTTCATCGCGGTGGATAACCTGTTCGGCGGCGACGGGCGTTTTCCGACCAAAGTGGAAGGTCGTGAATTTACCCACACCGAGCAGCGCGTCATTAACCGCATGCTGAAGCTGGCGCTGGAGTCCTACAGCGACGCGTGGAAAGCGATTAACCCGCTGGAAGTGGAGTACGTCCGTTCCGAGATGCAGGTGAAATTTACCAATATCACCACCTCCCCGAACGATATCGTCGTCAATACGCCGTTCCACGTGGAGATCGGTAACCTGACCGGTGAGTTCAACATCTGCCTGCCGTTCAGCATGATTGAACCGCTGCGCGAGCTGCTGGTTAACCCGCCGCTGGAGAACTCACGCAACGAAGATCAGAACTGGCGTGAAAACCTGGTGCGCCAGGTGCAGCACTCGCAGCTGGAGCTGGTGGCAAACTTTGCCGACATCTCGATGCGGTTATCCCAGATCCTGAAATTACAACCCGGCGACGTTTTGCCGATAGACAAACCCGACCGCATTATTGCCCACGTGGATGGTGTCCCGGTACTTACAAGCCAGTACGGCACGATTAACGGTCAGTATGCGTTACGCGTTGAGCACTTGATCAACCCGATTTTGAATTCGCTGAATGAGGAACAGCCCAAATGAGTGACATGAACAATCCGTCCGATGAAAACAGCGGAGCACTGGACGATCTGTGGGCTGACGCGTTAAACGAGCAAAAAACGACTCCGACGAAAAGCGCGGCGGACGCGGTATTCCAGCAGCTCGGCGGCGGCGACGTCAGCGGCACGCTGCAGGACATCGACCTGATTATGGACATCCCGGTTAAGCTGACCGTTGAACTGGGACGCACCCGGATGACCATTAAAGAGCTGCTGCGCCTCACGCAGGGTTCAGTTGTGGCCCTTGACGGCCTGGCCGGCGAGCCGCTGGATATTCTGATCAACGGTTATCTGATTGCCCAGGGTGAAGTGGTGGTGGTAGCCGACAAATACGGCGTGCGCATCACCGACATCATTACCCCGTCTGAACGCATGCGTCGTCTGAGCCGTTAAGTATGAAAACCCAGGCAACAATATCACAGCCGTCCGCCGTACCCGGCTCCCCGCTGCTCCAGGTGAGCGGGGCGTTGTTCGGTATTATTGCCTTTATTCTTATCGCCGCCTGGCTGGCAAAGCGTTTTGGCCTGGCGGGTAAAACTGCCGGCACCCGCGGCCTGAAGGTCAGCGCCAGCACCACGCTTGGGCCGCGCGAACGCGTGGTCATCGTCGATGTAGAAGATGCACGTCTGGTTCTGGGCGTAACCGGCTCAAACATCAACGTATTACATAAACTGCCGCCTGCCCCGGTCACGGTGGACGAGCGCGCACAAGCCCCT
Organism: Enterobacter sp. 168J2; assembly: GCF_034107265.1. Classification (NCBI taxonomy): domain Bacteria; kingdom Pseudomonadati; phylum Pseudomonadota; class Gammaproteobacteria; order Enterobacterales; family Enterobacteriaceae; genus Enterobacter; species Enterobacter sp. 168J2. The sequence goes on from NZ_JAWNEB010000001.1 coordinate 1,659,423, forward strand.
GCGGATTTTCAGTCCGTCATGAAGAGTTTGCTTAAGCGTTCCGGGAGATCCTGATGCGCCGTTTGTTATCCCTTACGCTTGCGGGCATTGGCCTGTTTGCTCCTGCGGTTTATGCGCAGCTGCCCGGTCTGGTCTCCACGCCGATTGCGGGTGGCGGCCAGAGCTGGTCGCTCCCGGTTCAGACGCTGGTCTTCATCACCTCGCTGACCTTTATTCCGGCCATCCTGCTGATGATGACCAGCTTCACCCGCATCATCATCGTCTTTGGTCTGCTGCGTAACGCGCTGGGCACCCCTTCGGCGCCGCCAAACCAGGTGCTTCTGGGGCTGGCGCTGTTTTTAACCTTTTTCATCATGTCGCCGGTGATCGATAAGATTTATACCGACGCCTACCAGCCGTTCAGCGAAGATAAAATCTCGATGCAGGAGGCGCTGGAAAAAGGCGCGCAGCCGCTGCGGGAATTTATGCTGCGCCAGACGCGCGAAGCGGACCTGGCCCTCTTTGCCCGCCTGTCCAACACCGGCGAGCTGCAGGGGCCGGAAGCGGTACCGATGCGCATTCTGCTGCCGGCCTATGTCACCAGCGAGCTGAAAACCGCGTTCCAGATTGGCTTTACCATTTTTATTCCGTTCCTGATTATCGACCTGGTGATCGCCAGCGTCCTGATGGCGCTCGGGATGATGATGGTGCCGCCCGCCACCATTGCCCTGCCCTTTAAGATCATGCTTTTTGTGCTGGTCGACGGCTGGCAGCTGCTGGTCAGCTCGCTGGCGCAGAGTTTTTACAGTTAAGGAACGGCAATGACACCCGAATCGGTCATGATGATGGGCACGGAAGCGATGAAAATCGCGATTGCCGTTGCCGCGCCGCTGCTGCTTGTCGCGCTGGTTACCGGCCTGATTATCAGTATTCTTCAGGCCGCCACGCAGATTAACGAAATGACGCTGTCGTTCATCCCGAAAATCATTGCCGTGTTCGTGGCGATTATCGTGGCCGGACCGTGGATGCTGAACCTGCTGCTGGACTATATGCGCAACCTGTTTACCAACCTGCCGTACATCATCGGCTGACCTGACGATGCTGCACTTCACCAGCGACCAGTGGGTTCAGTGGCTCGGCGTCTATTTCTGGCCGATGCTGCGCATTCTGGCGCTGATCTCCACCGCCCCCATTCTCAGCGAGAAAGCGATCCCCAAGCGCGTTAAGGTGGGGCTGGGCATTATCATCACCATTATTGTCGCCCCTTCCCTGCCGCCCGTGAATATTCCCATCTTCTCGGCTAACGCAATATGGGTCGCTTTACAGCAGGTGATGATTGGCGTCGCCGTGGGCTTTACCATGCAGCTCGCCTTCGCCGCCGTGCGCACGGCCGGTGAGCTGATTGGACTGCAGATGGGGCTATCGTTCGCCACGTTTGTCGATCCCGGCAGCCATCTCAACATGCCGGTGCTGGCGCGCATCATCGATCTGCTCGCCATGCTGCTGTTTCTGTCGCTCAACGGTCATCTGTGGCTCATCTCCATGCTGGTGGATACTTTCCATACGCTGCCGATCGGTGATAACCCGGTCAACAGCAACGCCTTCCTCGCGCTTACCCGCGCGGCGGGGCTGATCTTCCTCAACGGTCTGATGCTGGCTCTGCCGATCATCACGCTGCTGCTCACCGTCAACCTGGCATTAGGCTTACTGAACAGAATGGCACCGCAGCTCTCGGTGTTTGTGATTGGTTTTCCGCTGACGTTGACGGTCGGAATTTTATTAATGTCATTACTGATGCCCCTTATCGCCCCCTTCTGTGAACATTTATTCGGCGAGATATTCAATCTGTTAGCGGATATTGTCAGCGAATTGCCTCGTAAATAATAGTCCTCACGGTCGCTATTGTCTTTCTGAGGATATTCCTAAAATAAAACGCGAAAAACATCTTCCAGGATATATCTGACGCGGTTTAAATGTTTCTAACCACCTCACAATACTTAATATTTACTTTACTTTAAGAAGATTCCTGGCAAATTATACGTAACTTTACGGGATAGTGAGTCCGCCTGAAAGTCTTTGTCATGCTCACAGGTTTATTATTTTTTTCCATCCCGTATGGCTGTTTTGAGCTCTCAGGCAGATGGTGAATTATCGTTACGCATTGAGTGAGGGTATGCCATGTCAACGATCATTATGGATTTATGCAGCTACACCCGGCTAGGGTTAACCGGGTACCTGGCAAGCAGAGGGGTAAGAAAGAGAGACATCAACGATGCACACACCGTTGAAGAACTCGCAGCCGCTTGTGACGAACTCAAACCAGGCGTGGTGTTTATTAATGAGGACTGTTTCATTCACGATCCAGCCAACAGTCAGCACATTAAGCAAATCATTAATCAGCATCCAAAAACCCTGTTTATTGTTTTTATGGCGATCGCGAATATCCATTTCGATGAGTATTTGTTGGTCCGTAAAAATTTATTGATTAGTTCTAAGTCGATTAAACCCGAGTCGCTGGATGACATTTTGGGTGATTATTTGAATAAAGAAGTTAAAAATGTAGGAGCGGTTAACTTACCCACCCTTTCATTAAGCAGGACTGAATCAAGTATGCTGCGAATGTGGATGGCGGGACAAGGAACTATTCAGATCTCTGACCAGATGAATATTAAAGCGAAAACCGTTTCGTCACACAAAGGAAATATTAAAAGGAAAATTAAAACGCATAATAAGCAAGTGATCTATCACGTGGTACGTCTGACCGATAATGTGACGAACGGGATTTTCGTCAACATGCGTTAGTGGCTTAAACCCCTTTGCACCCTACCTTTGATCTCTGGCCTGGCCAGAGATTTTTGCTTTTGCGGACGTTGTCGGGCATGCGCAATGCCACCCGACGCCGTACTACTCCGCTTTCTCAACAAAAATGCCGTCCGGATGCCCCAGTTCGTTAAAAAACCAGATGCCGAGCGGGTAGTCTTCCAGTGAGACCAGGTACATTGTGCCTTCACTAAACTCTTCAATTGCCAGCACCACCCCCGGGCGGCGCGGCCCACCGTCCGTTTTAACGGTTACCCGATCGTTGACCTTCATACATTCCTCCTCTGGTTTTGAGCCAGTGTAGAACAAAACGCAAAAACACACACCGCCGCACGGCGTGAATGGCGTTTTTATGCACAAGCTATACTTAACCCTGGACACGTTTGTAGGTTGAAAGAGGAGTCCCGTAATGAAGACCGATAAAGAGTACAGCGACACCATCAAACGCGAGGTCGAGGTGGATGTCGATGCCCTGCTGGCCGCCATCAATGAGATCAGTGAGTCAGAAGTCCGCCGCACGGACGATGGTTCGGACCACGTCATTGTTAACGGGAGGGATTATCACACCTACCGCGAGCTGGCGGAGGCCTTCGAGCTTGATATTCACGACTTTAGCGTGTCTGAAGCAAATCGTTAGCACGAAAAAAATCCCGGTCATGGGGATGGCCGGGATCAAAACTTGCTTATGCAAGAAGCACTTGAAAATTCGTTACACCAGGAAATCTGATGTACAAACAACACTATCCCCAACGATTTTGCATGACAAGCATATATTCTTACGGCGAATATAATATTTTTTACATAATCGTTTTGGTTATGAGCAACAACATACGCCGAATGCGGGTTTGGTTGGATCGGTTCTCCTTAATCCGGTTTAAGCTCGGATAATTTTTTAGGAATATTCTTAGATTAAGGCTTATTCGTTTTTGGGAGTTACTATGCTTTCACTCCGAAGTCCCCTGCTGATTTTTTCCGATCTGGATGGATCGCTGCTGGATATTCATACCTATGAGTGGCAACCCGCGATGCCGTGGCTGGATAAACTGCAGGATAACCAGGTACCTGTGATCCTTTGCAGCAGCAAGAGCGCGGCAGAGATGCTGGATATTCAGCAGGATCTGGGTCTGGAAGGGCTACCGTTTATCGCTGAGAACGGCGCGGTGATTCAGCCTGACGTGCGCTGGGAAATGGGTCAGCGCCACGTCAACGGCATGACGCACCGGGAGATTCATCCGCTTATTGAGCAAATCCGCCAGCAGGCGGGCTTCAAATTCACCACCTTTGACGACGTGGACGAACGCGTCATCAGCGAATGGACGGGGATGACCCGCTACCGGGCGGCGCTTGCCCGCAAGCACGACGCGTCCGTCACCCTCATCTGGCGTGATTCCGACGAAGCCATGGCCCGGTTTGAAGCGGCGCTGGCGCAACGCGGGCTGAAATGCCTGCAGGGAGCCCGTTTCTGGCATATTCTCGATGCCGGCTGCGGTAAGGACGTTGCGGCTAACTGGCTGGTCGCGCAGTACCGTGAAAAGGAAAATATTGAACCCGCCACCCTGGGGCTCGGCGACGGGCCGAACGACGCGCCGCTGCTGGACAGCGTGGACTACGCGGTGGTGATTAAGGGCATCAACCGCCAGGGTATCACGTTACGGGACGATAACCCCAGCCGGGTTTATCACACCCGGCAGGCGGGGCCGCTCGGCTGGCAGGAGGGGCTGGATCATTTTTTGTCATGACCGTGCCAGACGACCCGGTTACGTCCGTCCTGCTTAGCTTTGTATAACCGGGCATCCGCGACGGACTGGAGCTGTTCGAAATCGTAGTTTTGGCTTTCCTGCGCGCTGCTGACGCCGAGTGACGCGCTGATGCGCAGGGTCGTGCTCTTCTTCACCAGAATCTCCTTGCTGTTGATTCGACAGCGAATACGCTCCGCCACGCCTCTCGCCTCCTCGAGGCCGAGCCCCGGCAGGACGATGCAAAACTCTTCCCCGCCCACGCGTCCTGCCACGTCGTTTTTACGCAACGCGCTGGCAATCAGCCCTGCCGAGTGGGAAAGCACCTTATCACCGGCCTGGTGACCGAACCGATCGTTGACGCTTTTAAAATGGTCGAGATCTAACTGAATTACCGAGAACGGCAGCGACTGTTGATGACACTTCTCCGCCAGCAACTTCGCGCGTTCGAACAGCGCGCCGCGATTATTCAGGCGGGTTAGCGGGTCGTGCCAGGCCTGCCATTTGAGCGAGTGCTGCAGCGTGTACATGTTGCTGACCATCCGGCGGATCACCAGCCACGAAATCAGCAGCATCGCGGTAAAGAGCGCCCACAGTAATGCCAGCACGATACTGATGCTGCCGAAGTCGCCCTGTACCCCTTCCTGAAGAGTATGGACACGCAAAACCAGGCCATCAAAGTGATCGAGCCGCTGCCAGCTGATGAACCGGCTGCCGAGGCGGATGCCCCCGCCAGTATCGTGCTCGATCGCCTGCGCAATCTGCGCGATTTCGCGTTCATCGAAATGGTTCACCTGCTTATCAGTCTTTTCAGTGGAGGCAATCATATTGAGCCGGGAGTCGTACAGCTGATACTCCCCCTCCGTCCGGTCGTCCGTCGCCTCTGCCAGCAGGCGTTGCATCGTGTTCAGCGAAAAATCCATCGCCACCACGCCATACCAGTAGCGATTGAAATAGATGGGGACGCTGGCAGTGATTGTTCTCTCGTCACCGGTCCAGGATGACGGCGTGGAGATAAACCAGCGCACCGCGCGGGTGCGATTGTTACGTTCCGACTGCTGGGTAAACCAGGACTGCGTGACCAGGTGATAATAGCGGGGGATAATATTGGTCGCCTCTGATAGCGTGTCCGTCGAAAGATAAAACCCGGCGCGTGAAACGTAGATCACTCGCGATTCGCTATGCCTGCTCGACGTCGCCAGCCTGAGCAGGTATCCCACCTCAAGCGCGGCTGAAATTTCATTGCTGATGCGTTCAGCATCCCGGTTCAGAAGCGAGGTTTTTTCGACAAACGCATCCGAGACGCCGTTAATCGGAAGCGTGCGATTTTTATCAACAACAAGCTGCCAGGTGGGACGCATGCGGAGAGCGTTAAAGCGCGACACCGCATCATGCAAAACATTGAAGGCCAGCGGCGTCTGTAGCGCATCGCGCATGCTCTGGCGAAATAACAGCATTTTATCCACGCTGTACTGCAGCTGCCTGTCCAGCGAGCTGGCCACGGTTTCCAGATGATTACGCTGGCTGGAGATATACGCCTCTTCGAGGACCACCACCTCACGCCAGGTCAGGAGAGTGGAAAACACCAGAACAACGATAAAACAGAGGTTAACAATCAAACCCGGATTGCTACGCTTATGCAGCCATTGCAGAAAAGATCGTCTTACAACAAAGGTATCGCGCTGCACACACACTCCCTGATTACTGCTTTACACCCGCTACTTCAGGTAAAAACGCCCGGCAATGCCGGGCGTTATGTGATTAAGCCTGATCGTGCTTGCGCTGTCCGTCACCGGGCTGAAGCTCATCTTCACGAAAGGCTTCCCGCTTAATGCTATAGCCATCATGCCACCGACACTCCACCATTCCGCTGGAATACCCGGTGACAATCATCCGCGGGCCGCCCTTCTTAGGCTTAACTTCATCACTGACCAAAAAGACCATACCTGCCTCCTGTATCAGGGTGAAACTGTTTCAATTTAGACGAGGAATGGTCTTTTTGCACACCGCAACAGGTAACAATTAGTGCGCCGTACCGCGCATTTTTTCGAACAGTTTCACCGCCGCCACCACGATAGCGCCAACGATAAAGCCCAGCACAAGATTAAGCAGCGTCGGCAGAATCGCTGCCACCACGCCCCCCTGCGCCGAGGCGAAATGTTCGATAGCATGATGCAGCGGAGCAATGCCGTGGACCACAATACCGCCGCCCACGAGGAACATCGCGAGGGTGCCCACCACGGACAGGCTCTTCATCAGCCACGGCGCCAGCGTCAGCAAGCTTTTGCCGATGCCTTTTGCCACCGCGCTGGATTTCTCCTCCAGCCAGTAGCCGATATCATCGAGCTTAACGATCAGCCCGACCAGGCCGTAGACGCCTACCGTAACCAGAATGGCGATCCCGGAGAGAATCAGCACCTGATTCAGCAGCGGCGCATCGGAGACAATGCCCAGCGTAATGGCAACGATCTCTGCTGAAAGAATAAAGTCGGTGCGAATGGCGCCTTTGATTTTATCGCGCTCGAAGACTTTCGGATCCTGCGCGGCCAGCGCTTCAAGGCGCTGCTGGCGCGCCTCCGGGGTATCCTTCTGCTTGCGCGCGCTTAAGGAGTGCAGAACTTTCTCCACCCCTTCGAAGCATAAAAATGCCCCGCCAATCATCAGCAGCGGCGTGATGGCCCAGGGAATGAATGCGCTGATCAGCAGCGCCAGCGGCACCAGGATCACTTTATTCAGAAACGAGCCTTTTGCCACGCCCCACACCACCGGCAGCTCGCGGTTAGCCCGTACCCCGCTCACCTGTTGGGCGTTAAGCGAGAGATCGTCCCCCAGCACCCCGGCGGTTTTCTTCGCCGCCAGTTTCCCCATCACGGAAATATCATCCAGTAGGGTGGCAATATCATCCAGCAATGTTAGTAAGCTACTTCCTGCCAAAATGGTGATCCTTCTTTTTTTGGTAATTAAGTGAATAGTATGGAGCAAAAGCGCAATCGCGGAAACAGGCACCTTTCGTCAACAAAAATTTCACATCACCTACACAATTAAAGGGCTCGCCAGCGCGATAGTTTTCGCGTTTACTATCAGCGACCTTTTTATTTCGTCGTGAGGGATTATGCGTTTCCGGCAACTGCTTCCGCTTATCGGGGCACTTTTTTCGCTGTATATCATCTGGGGTTCAACCTATTTTGTCATTCGCATCGGCGTGGAAAGCTGGCCGCCGCTGATGATGGCGGGCATTCGCTTCCTTTCGGCGGGCGTGCTGCTGCTGTCCTTCCTGCTGCTGCGCGGGCATAAGCTTCCTCCGCTTCGCCCAATGCTGAACGCCGCTCTGATCGGCCTGCTGCTGCTGGCGGTCGGGAATGGGTTTGTGACCATTGCCGAGCACCAGAACGTACCGTCTGGGATCGCCGCCGTGGTCGTTGCTACCGTACCGCTGTTTACCCTCTGCTTTAGCCGTCTTTTCGGCATCCGCACCCGCAAGCTGGAGTGGCTGGGGATTGGCATCGGCCTTGCCGGCATTATTCTCCTCAACAGCGGCGGTAACCTGAGCGGGAATCCGTGGGGCGCTGTGATTATCCTTATCGGTTCGATGAGCTGGGCGTTTGGTTCCGTATACGGTTCGCGTATCGAACTGCCGACCGGCATGATGGCGGGGGCAATAGAGATGCTTGCGGCTGGGATTGTGCTGCTGCTGGCCTCAGCCCTGACGGGAGAGAAGCTGACTTCCCTGCCGCCGCTGTCGGGCTTCCTGGCGGTAGGCTACCTGGCGCTGTTTGGCTCTCTCATCGCCATCAACGCCTACATGTTCCTGATCCGCAACGTCTCTCCGGCGGTTGCCACCAGCTATGCCTACGTCAACCCGGTCGTGGCCGTGCTGCTCGGCACCGGGCTTGGCGGTGAAACGCTCTCTCCGGTTGAGTGGTTAGCTTTAGGGGTGATTGTTTTTGCCGTCGTACTGGTGACTTTAGGCAAATATTTGCTGCCGGCAAAGCCTGTTGTTACGCCTTGTGAGGTGGAGAAACCGTAAGCGCGTGAATTCCCTGGGTGTCGATCTGCGCGGTTTCACCGCCGCCGCAGATCCACTCTTCCAGCCGTTCGCTCAGATCGGCATCGTTCAGCTTTAACCGTCCTCTTAGCGCACACTCCCAAACGATCAGCACTCTCCAGCCCTGCGCGACAAGCGTGGCGAGATCCCGGGCGTCGCGCTCAACGTTCTTGCCAATCTTCTCCAGCCAGAAATCGGTGCGCGTCGCCGGGACTTTAAACAGGTAGCAGTCGTGATGATGCCAGAAACAGCCGTGGGTGAAGATAATACACCGATACGCGTCGATGACGAAATCCGGGCGACCCGCAAGCGCGGGATCCTGCACGCGAAAGTCAAAGCCCGCCTGCGTCAGCAGCCCGGCCAGACGCTTTTCAATCGCGGTGTCACGCGTGCCGATGGCACGCATGTTTTTGCTGCGCGTGGCCTTATCGTGAACGTCCGTCATTGACGGCCTCACCCTGGCGGAGCGCCACCGCCTGTTTGATGCGCGGAGCCAGCAGTTTTGCCACCGCCGCAAACGCGGGCACCACCACCGAGTTACCAAACTGACGATAAGCCTGGGTGTCTGAAACCGGAATGCGGAAGCGGTAGCCCTGCGGCGTTTCAAAGCCCATCAGCCGGGCGCACTCCCGCGGCGTAAGGCGCCGCGGACGGTGACGCTGGTTTTGCGGATCGTCGAAATCTTTCTCGCCCAGCGCTTTATCCCAGCCTCTGTCGATAAGGATTTCCGCGCCGTCTTTGTAGTAGCGAGCGGACAACGTGCGGGTCACGCTGTGCGGATCGTATGGGTTCACCATGCCAAACCCGAAGCCGTTGCCTTTGGCCTGATGCTTTTTGGCATAGCGGTAGAGGTATTTCCACAGGATCGGCGTAAGAATAAATTTCGCGTCGACCACCGGCTCCAGCAGGTCGGCAATGGTTGGACGACGCTCGGGGTATAAGGAGGGAATATCCCGCAGGGTGAAATCCCCCTTCAGATTGAGATCGCGGCGGAAACCGACCAGCACAATGCGTTCGCGATGCTGGGGCAGGAAGTGTTTCCCGTCGATGATTTTCGGGTCATCCGCGCCCATGTCCGCGGAATCGGCCACGTCATAGCCCAGCTCGTCCAGCGTTTGCATGATAATGCGGAAGGTCTTTCCACCGTCGTGGCTCTTTAAGTTCTTGACGTTTTCCAGCACGAATATGGCCGGGCGACGGGCGTCAATGATTCGGGCCACGTCAAAAAACAGCGTTCCCTGCGTATCGCAGGCGAAACCGTGGGCGCGTCCAAGAGCATTCTTTTTGGAGACGCCGGCCAGCGAGAAAGGCTGGCACGGGAAGCCCGCCAGCAGCACGTCATGTGCCGGAATCGTCTGACGAATGTGCTCGGCGGCCCGTTCATCCGTGACGCCGCTTTTGTGGCTCAGGGTAACGTCGCGGATATCGGCGTTGAAATGATGTTCATGCGGATCGCAGTACCAGTTCGCTTTATAGGTGCGTACCGCATGTTTGTTCCACTCGCTGGTAAACACGCACTGACCGCCGATAGCTTCAAAGCCGTGCCGGATGCCACCGATGCCGGCAAACAGATCGATAAAGCGGAAGGCATAGTTCGGGTGCGCGGCAGGCGGCAGCGGAAGCAGATTTTGCAGATAACGAAATTCGCCTTCGCTCAGGCGGCGCCCTGCCCGATCGCTGGTCAGCAGTCGCTTAAGGATGGCCGGGCTCCAGTGGCTCTCGCCGTGCGCCACCAGCTGGTTTGCCAGCGTTTTAGCGTCATAAATATCCAGCAGCTGGCGCAGCAATGCCTGTACCGTTGCCGTTGACTTCTCAGCCTGCTCAGGCGCGGGCTCTGTCACTGATCGATTTTCCTGCATTCTTTTAACCGGGCAATAAAGACTGAAAACAGATTACCACAGTTCACTTTCGCAAACTGAGACGGAAGCGGTGTTGAATCTGGCTATCCAGCCCGATGCAGTCGCCCTGTAATTCGGCACTGAGTTTCGCCATAAACTGAATCAGAAAATCGGCGTTGTGCTGTGCGAGCTCGCGCCCGACGTCGGTTTGCATTGTATCAGGCAAGCGCAGCAGCTTAGTCTGAAAATGATCGAGTGCAAACGCCCGGTCATCAAGCGGGCGCGCGTCGGCAAACGGATCGTCCGCGTTAAAAAGCGGTACCCCCAGCGCGCCTGACACGGCAAACACGCGCGCCAGGCCAATCGCCCCCAGCGCCTCAAGACGATCTGCATCCTGGACAATTTTGGCCTCAATCGTGTGCGGCGTCAGGCCGGCGCTGAAACTGTGCGCCTCAATGGCGTGCTCCACGGCGGCATAGCGATCGGGCGGGAAGTCGGGGAAATCGCGGTGCAAAATGTCCCGCGTCCTGCGCGCCGCCAGGCGCGACGACTGGCTGCGTTCAGGATGGTTTTTCGGCAGGCTGAAGATGTCGTGAAAATAGCAGGCGGTCAGGATCGTCAGCGGGTCGACGTGGTGATGCACCATGATTTTCTGCGCCGTCATCCAGACGCGACGGAAATGTGACACATCGTGCGCGGTGTCGTCGGTCGCGTGATGTTCTTTTAGCCAGGATTCAAAGCGCTGCTGCCACTGTGTGATATCCATCATATTTTCCTGTAACGAAAATGGGGAAGGAATTATAACATAGCCATATTAAATAAATTTAATAATAGAAATTCGAAATACTTAACAATAATTACCCGCAATAC